>NZ_FOIR01000001.1:7500-1974031 GCF_900111145.1 Roseivirga pacifica | reverse complement strand
GTTCGTACCTGTTGGTGTAGTATTCACTAAGGCATTGCCTGCAGCGTCTGCAATATCTTGAACCCCAGAAAAGCTTAAAGTAACCGTAGCATTTAAACTTGCTAGATCTCCACCGGATGCAGTGACTCTGTACACATTTCCACTTGGATTGGTCACCGAGGTAACTGTTCCTGTAGTTCCTGATACGGAGAAGTCTGCTGTTCCTAAATTCGCAACCGCTTCATCAAAAGTTACATCCCATACTAGCTGATCTGCATTGGTAGGGGTCGTAGTTGGAGATTGACGAGCAATGCTTGTAACTCGTGGGGCTGTATTGTCAACCACAAAAGTATTGTTGTTCGTACCTGTTGGTGTGGTATTAACTAAGGCATTGCCTGCAGCGTCTGCAATATCTTGAACCCCAGCAAAGCTTAAGGTAACCGTAGCATTTAAACTTGCTAGATCTCCACCGGATGCTGTTACTCTGTACACATTCCCACTTGGATTAGTCACCGTGGTAACTGTTCCTGTAGTTCCTGATACGGAGAAGTCTGCTGTTCCTACATTCGCAACTACTTCATCAAAAGTCACATCCCATACTAGCTGATCTGCATTGGTAGGGGTCGTAGTTGGAGATTGACGAGCAATGCTTATTACTCGAGGGGCTGTATTGTCAACCACAAAAGTATTATCGTTCGTACCTGTTGGTGTAGTATTCACTAAGGCATTGCCTGCAGCGTCTGCAATATCTTGAGCACCAGCAAAGCTTAAAGTAACCGTAGCATTTAAACTTGCTAGATCTCCACCGGATGCAGTTACTCTGTACACATTCCCACTTGGATTGGTCACAGAAGTAACTGTTCCTGTAGTTCCTGATACGGAGAAGTCTGCTGTTCCTACATTCGCAACTACTTCATCAAAAGTTACATCCCATACTAGCTGATCTGCATTGGTAGGGGTCGTAGTTGGAGATTGACGAGCAATGCTTGTTACTGTTGGTGCAGCCTCATCATTCAAAGTGACTGTATTATTAGTAGTTTGATCTGCGACCCCAGTACGTCCGTTAATATCAAAAACCTCATTAGCTTGAAGGTCTACCTCAAGGGTTTCGCCTCCATCAGGAGTTCCTGTAACAGAGAAGAAAATTCTGATTGTTGTTTCACCTCCTGCTAGTGCTGAGGCAGAGCCTTCAGTAGCACTATCATTCTGTTTTACACTTGAGATAACAGGTACTGTTGCGGTACCATTAGAAATTTGTAGATCAAAATCCGCTGCAGTAAGACCACCGCCTCCACAGTTGTCTTCATAAACTCCTTCATTGAAGGTTACATCTATGTACGAATTGTCAGAGGCTAAGCTTACACCTGTTATGTATGGGTCCACCAAATCATTCAGTATTCTTGTATTATTGCTTTGTGTTGCTGCTGCGGCATTTCCTGCTGCATCAAATACTGAACTTCCATCGGCAAAGTTGATAGTTATCGTTTCTCCTCCATCAGCTACCCCAGTAGTCGTGAAATTCACTCTAATCATGCTCTCTCCACCTACTAGGTCAGAAGTTCCATTCAATTGTTTTAGACTCGTAACAACAGGCGTATGAGCAGTTCCACCAGAAATGGAGATATCTATATCTGAAACCTCCAGTGCTCCACTGCCTCCATTTGTGCTGTAAAGCCCTTCGTTGGCGAAAATCTCTATAAAGGAATTGCTATTGTGCAAGCCTAAGCTTGTTATTTGAGGCCCAGACGCATCATTGACTGCCCCAATACTTGCGGCTGCTTGTACAAAGTCTGCATCGTCAGCATCAGTATCTGTACCGTTAGGAATTCTTTGAACAGATTCATCAGATCTGCTAGTCGCATCCCCACTAGGGGCTTCTCCTGCACCTCCTCCAAGTTGCAGTTGATCTACTATTGCTCCTCCTGGATCCTTCAACACAATAAGCACATCGTTATTCATTGCTGACCCACCGTCAGGATCACCTAGAATTAAATAATCTCCTGACTCTGAACCATTAAAGGTTCCAGAACCACTGCTAACATAATTCGAAACATCAAAGGCTCCTGTATTTGTTAAATCACCTGAAAAATCCGTTCCATCTGTTAACTCAATGGTCCACCCTGTAAAGTCTATTCCTGCACTCCTGATATACAGCTCAACCCACTCATCTGTACCAGCTGTCACGGTTGGACTCCCAGGGAATGTCCCATCAAAACCATTGGTGCTCCAATCTTGCTGAGGGTCAGTGACCACTTCATTGATCACAACATCAACTGTTTTGAAATTCAAGGTTGTAGCATCTGCTATTCCAACAAAATCGTTTCCAGCATCATCATCTAATGCCAATGCATCTATTTCTATATGATAGTTTGTTCCTTTTTTTAGGGTACCTGCAGGGTTTAAAGTAACCGTAGCACCAGACACACTAACCAATGTACCATTGGTAACATCTAACTGCTCAAAATTACCTACACCAGTTTCAACTATTGTAATGTTACCAGTGCCTACAGCCATATTATCGTCAAATGTAATGGTGAGATTCTGACTGAGTGTAACGTTGCTAGCTCCATCTGCAGGACTACTGCTTTGTATCGTTGGAGCGGTAACATCAGCTACGCTAAAATTGTAATCAGTATCATTTGTAACCCCAGCGAAACTATTCCCGCTAGCGTCATCTATAGCGTTGGCATCTATTCTAACAGAATAAGCATTTGTTTCAGTAAAACTATTCGTTGGATTGATGTATAATTTGTCATTTAAAATACCAAGAGCACCATTGACTGGGTTACTTGTAGCTGTTGCTGTTGCAATATCAAAGACTTCAAAGTTAGTTGAACCAGTAACATCGCGAATAGTGATATTACCCGTACCCGCTGCGATATTTTCACTAAAGTCGAGTACCAGATTATCGGCAGCTCCAACGTCTGTTGCACCATCTGCCGGAGTCGAGTTTACCCCATCAAAGATTGGGGCCGTATTATCGAAAGTAACATTGGTGATATTCACAGTCGTTGCTGAATTCCCAGCAGCATCTTGTCCATCGAAACTGATTGTGTAAATCGTTCCGGAGACCAGAGTTGGCGCATTGGTCAAAGCTGCTGAGGCTCTTGCCCCCGCATTTAGTTCAGACCCTGTAAGCGTTACTACATGTGGTGAACTGCCATCGGTTGTGCCACTGGTTCTTGTGAAGGTAACAGTACCTGAAGCAATAGCTTCAGATAAAGTGTAACCAACATTCGCAGTATTGACCGCACTACTTGAGCTTGGGCTTACCGAACTGAACGCTGGGGCAGTTCCATCATAAGTTAGGCTTAATGTATTCGAAACAGTATTGGCATTCCCAGCTCGATCAAATGCACTACCTGCGGCAACGGATACCTGTACGATTCCATTACCTGAAGGCGTAATACTTACGGTAAAGCTAGTACTGTCTGGAGAAGCGAAATCACCAGTTGTGCCATTCACCACGGTAATGTCATTCTCCTTCATATTATCCGCCTCAGAATTAAAGGTAATGGTTACGGGAATAGGATTATCATTGGTTGGATTACTGGATGTGGTAGAAATACTCACTGTAGGTGAAGTAGTATCGATAGTAATGCTTAAGGCAGATGAAGCAGAACTCGTATTTGCGGATGCGTCTGTTGCTGTTGCCGTAATGGTATGAGCACCAGCAGTCAAAGCACTCGTAGTTATTGAATAACTTCCACCCGTAGCAGTACCGCTACCTACTTCTCCATCGATATTCGATATTATTTTTACAGTAGCGCCAGATTCCGCTGTACCTTCAAAGGTTGGTGTGGTATTCTTGGTCAGGTTATCTGAAGTAGACCCTGCGGTATGCTCTTCGTTACCCGAATCTGTGGCAGTAGTCATATCTGGAGTACTAGGAGCTGCGGGGGCAGAATTGTCTACCACAAACGTATTATCATTAGTTCCTGTTGGCGTTGTATTAGAAAGGGCCGTACCAAAAGAATCGACAATATCTTGACCACCAGCAAAACCCAGTGTAACTGTTCCATTAAGAGAAGCTAAGTCTCCACCGGAAACTGTCACCCTGTACGTATTACCACTAGGATTAGTAACTGAAGATATTGTACCCGTTGTACCCGAAACCGTAAAATCTGCGGCACCAACATTACTAACAGCTTCATTAAATGTAACATCCCATACTAATAAATCTGCATTTGTAGGACTACTGCTAGGTGATTGTCTAACTATAGAATTTATTCTAGGAGGTGTAGCATCTTCATCTATTATAGTAATAGTCACCTGCTGAGTACCACTTTCAATAGCATTGGTAGGTGAACCCATATCTACTATTACTGTTTCACTCCCTTCTTCTATTCCATCATATTGAGAAGTAATTCTAATGCTGTCCATTGTTTCCCCTGGGGAAAGCTCAATTGAACTCCCCGTAATTGAATAATCTGTACCACCACCTGAAGCTGTCCCACTAAATGACAGTGGAATGGTAATAGTAGTCCCGGCAACGGCATCAATTTTCCCTCGAACATAAGCCTGTCCGCCACTCTCATCAGTCAGTGGATTATAAATTGAGAGGACCTCCAACGTAGCGTTTGGTTGGCTATCGTCATCAATTATAGTAAATGTTTGTTGTTGGGTGCCATTTTCCGTTCCATTCGTAACGGTCGAAATATCTATATCTACTTCTTCGTTTCCTTCATAGAGTGCATCAGGCACGTTGGTTAATACTATTGTATTTGTGGTATTACCGGCACCTATTGTAATTGATGTAGATGAGACAGAGTAATCTACCCCACTACCTGTTGCAGAACCTGAAAAGGCCAAGTTCACTACGGTATTTGCCCCGTAAGAATTAGACAAAGTGGCTGTAATACCATTTGCCGTAGTTAACGATTCTGACTTAGAAGAAGTGACCAAACTTAAGGTTACCGTTGGTACGGGTAACATGGTAAGCGTTGCAATATAGTTCCCAGTACTGTTATCGGTACCATCATTTACTTCGAATTGAAAAGATGATCCTGTTGAACCATTTTGAATGTACTGGAGGTTACCAGCGTCTAAGTCGGCCTTACTGATTTGTTGAGAAACCGAAACTGCCTCGCCACCATCGAAGACATCATCATTATCGGCATCCAAATATAAAGTACCATTTGCTGGTACAGATTCAATTAATACATGATCTAAAGGATCTGAATCACTGTCGTTATAGCCAAAATCATTAGTCGAAAAGGTGTAAGTAAGATTCTCTGATGGATTTGCAGTGAAAGCAGAGGCGGTTGGGGCATTGTTGGAGGCTACAGCTGCAGCAAGCAAAACATCATCTATTGCAAAATTTGCAGGTGCAGGTGTGTTCATCGTCATTCTAATCTCATCAATATTACCCCACCCTGATGAAGCCGAAATATCCCCTGAAGTAACCGTAAAGTTGGTAGTTCCCGCAGAAGATATGGTCTTAGTAATTGCACCTGAAACGGCACTACCATTATCATACCCTTGAACGGTTATATTCTGGGTTGTTCCTGTAGCCACTGCAAAAGCAAAGCTTGTAAGAGAAAAATTATTCGCAGCGTTATCCGACTTATATGAAAAGGAAGTAACGTTAGTTCCAGTGGCTGTCATAATTACTGCAAGGTCAGAACCACCTGAAATGCCTGAGACCGTATTATTCACCGTTATATTGACAATATTACCTGATGTTACAGCAGAAACCCCTAGACTATGGCCATCAATGTTTGTTGCACTAGGATTTGTGGAAGCCCCAGTAAGTAACCGAGCAGAGCCTGCCTCAAAGGTGATAGTCGAGCCTATGGTCTGAGCATTAACTTGCAAAAATGGCAACGTTTGAACAACCAAGACAAAAGTAAGCAAACCAATAAGCCTAACGGCACTTCTATGCCCTGTAAAGAGTATCTTTAAATAGCTATCCACAAAACCAATAGCGCCAATGCTAAGGTTGCTCAATTTGGACAAACAACGGCCTGAGCCATTTACCGCTAAAGAAAATGATTTTGCCATCATGACCTTTGGAATCAAGGCTGACCCAATGGTTTTCATGAAGCTCTTGTGGAGTCTATTAAAATCAATCATATGTTTTGGTGGTGAATGAGCATTATTTTTACAAACTAAAACCTGTAATTCATAAGAACAGGCAGCGCAACGATACGCTTAGTTTTATATTTCAATTAGCAATAAATATATAGTAGTTTTTTGTTCGAGAAAATAGCACCCTCTAAAACAAGTATTTATACCTGCTTAGTTTAAGTAAAAAAACTATGACATTAGTGTGATTTATAAAAAGCTCAGGACTCTCGGATAGCACAAGAAAAACTTTTAAATAATCTCAATTATCAACCTAGTTTAAGAGGCTATTCAGAATATATTTCTTTTGGCAATTTCAGTACCCGTGATGTAAAACGCAGGTTCTCTACTGAACTTTCATTTCTTTCCACCATAGACATATTTTATAAAAAGGCCATCAGTAAAAGATGGCCTTTTCTTGTTCTATGTCAAGCTAGATCAGATCAATTCCTCGAAGGGTAGATTCCAAACATACAAATTACCCAATGAATAGTAAGATAAGGTTGCATATTGTTATGAGACTGATTACCTCCTGTATTACCAACTGTTACACCCTGACCAGCAGGAATCGTAGCAACACCTGTACTTAAGGTCACATCGTTTCCTGCACTTCCATACATATTAGAAGGGGTAGCAGCAAAATTTACTTCTGTATTTCCCTTTGCAAGAAACAGTCCATCATCAGGAGTGTCTTCAGTTGCTTCTCCATCCTTTGCAGTTAAAGAAACAGACACCGGCATTTCATGAGTTGTAGCCGCTGAATGAAAATGATTCGGCAAATTCAAGATATTCAAAGTCACATCCTCAATACCACTTCTTGATCCCAGTTTGTGTGTACTTAACCCTGGTCCGGTACCGGCACTTATGGGTATTCTACCCCTTAAATCGGGTAACCCAAAAGTTGTCCTACCATCTCCGCCATAGGTTGTTCCCAAAATTGAAAACAGGGCTGTGTTCTGAGCAATAGCGATTAATTGACCCTCACAAAAAGCCCAAGCTCTCGGAGCAAAATTACCAGCAAACCCTCTTATTTCTCCAATAGTTCCTTCCATAATATTTAAAGTTATATTGAGAAATCAATTTCTAGATGGGAATAATCCGGCCATACAGATAATCCAATAAATTGTAAGGTAAGGCTGCATGTTTGTATGAGACTGACTACCTCCTGTATTTCCAACAGTTACACCCTGACCAGCAGGAATTTGACTGATTCCAGAACCTAGAACTACATTATTACCTACATCTCCATACATTTTAGTAGGAGTAGGAGCAAAGTTAACTTCTGTATTTCCCTTAGCAAGAGACAAACCTGCTGCTGGGGTCTCAGAAGTTGCATCTCCATCTTTAGCCATAACAGTTACTTGTGCTGTTATGGCCTGCGTTTGAGCCACATGATTGTGAGAAGGTATCTGAGTCTGCGTCAAAACCACGTACTCCTGACCAGACCTTTGCCCAAGCGGTCGAGGTGTTAGTCCCGGCCCCGTACCAGCACTAATTGGGGCACGCCCTCTTAAATCGGGTAAGGCAAAAGTGGTACGCCCATCTCCGCCATAAGTCGTTCCCAATAGGGAAAATAATGCTTGATTTTGAGCAATAGAGAGCAATTGCCCATTGCAAAACGCCCAGTTTCTAGGCGCAAAGTTTCCTCCGAAACCTCTTATTTCGGCTAAATATCCTTCCATGATGTTGTGAATGATTTGTTGTGTAAAATTAGATTTGTGTGTTTCATTTTATTGTGTGTGAGTAGTGTGATTTATCGAAATCGTTTTAAGTTAAGAAAAATATTCAAACGATTTCAACTTCCGTAAACTTATGTACTGATTTAAGAAGTAAACCGCTGCCCAGGCAAAAAGCCAAGGTTAAACAACTTGACACCAGACATATACCCCTCTGCAGTGTTAACCACCGTAATTCTTAAGTACTCATTATTTATACAGGCTACAACCACACCATAAACTACATCTGCATGTATTATTTGCCCTGGCCCAGATTCGATTCTTTGTTCTAGGCTAACCGGTGTAACTTCCAAAATTCGCATTTCTACTCCTGCTACAACTGTAAACGCACCACCATATTTCGGATTAGTAGCATTTATAAGATATTCTATTTCAGTTGCAGATTGTTCCCCCCATTTAATGGTCAAATCATCTTCAGTTGGCTTTTGATCAAAAGCTTTGTCTACACTTTTTAAAGTCAGAAACTCATTAGGTTGACTTTTTAGCAAGCTCAAAATCTTTTCAACCATAGAAGGAACCATCTCTCCCAAGCGCCTACTGTGCAAACCGTAGTTTTCCCCGGGGATTACTCGGAGTTCTTCTTTCAACAACACTGGCCCTTCATCTACTTGGTCACTCATTAAGTGTATGGTTACTCCACCAAGTTCTTCACTATTCTTAAGCTGCCAAAAAATAGGATCCGCTCCTTTATACTTGGGCAAAAGCCCGAAATGGAAATTGACAAACCTATTTGGTAGTACGCTAAGAAGAGATTCCGGTATTACCCATGGAAATGTAAGCACCCAAACAGTTTCAACATGATGCTCCTTTATAAACAAGGACAGTTCTTCAACCCAACTACTCCTTTCTAGTTGTAATATTTCCTCATGGGCTACACCTGCAGCATGTATTGAAGAAGCTAAAAGGTTTACGTGCTTTTTTAGCACTCCTACCCCAACCAAAAGGCCATCATCCTTTATTTTTTTTATGGCTGGAATTGAAAGTGTATTTGAATTAGTAAGTAATAGTACCTTCATTCTTAAACGGCCAAATAAGAGTTCATCCATACACTAGCTAGTGCATCTCTAGACTGTACAATATGTTCATTTTCGCTGATTGGCCCATCTATCTGCGCCAACTCCTTTGTCTCAACATTGTTTCCACTCACAACTTTATGACTAAGAATTGTAATTGCACTATTCAATTTAGGGACCTGAGTTGAATCATAACTTACAGAAGAATCTAGCCATTCAAGGTTCTTCTTTAACTCCTCAACGTTTAGTTTACCATTATTTTCTACTAAAACTCTCCCAATTGCTTTGCCGCACTTATCCCCCATTGAGACAAACGTATTCTTCCATAAGGCATCGTTACTTAGTGCATTTTGAGTTGAAATCATTTCAAGCCCTGCCAAGTCATACTTTTCTGGTGCAAACAGAAATGGAAGTGCCACAATTTTAGTTTTACTGTTTAATCCTCTGGCATGAAACTCATCAATAAAAAGAGTAGCTTCTTCTCCACAAAATAGCGGAAACACAAAATCATAAGCTCCTATATCTATACTATCAAAAGCTTCTTTTACTTCAGACAACTTGCCTGGCTGAGGCAGCTGAAGGAGCTTAAGGTCGTGATCAAAATTTTGATCGACCGACATTAAACCTAGTTGAAAGCAGTTTAAAAAAGCATATCCTGAGTCGAACATGGCTCCTAAAACAAGCCCTTTCTTACCCAGGTTTTGAGCTGCATATTGCCCCATGGCAAAGCAGTGCTGCCATAGGTGGGTTGAGTTAACCAATACGTTATCACCATAACCTTTGGTAGGTATTAAGTGCTCTCCAAGGTTATTCATAATGAAAGGGATATTTCGCTTTTCGAACCGATCTACCAAGCCTTCAATAGCTTTTGGAGTTACTAATCCAGCAACAAGGTCAACATCGTGGTACCCAAAAAAATCGTCCAGCGCTTTTTCTATCAACACTGGGCTTCCTTGTCCAACAGTTTCGGTTAATATTTCAGGTTCAAATTCAGTTTCGGCCAGTTCTGCTTTAAGTGCTTTTTTAAGCGCTCTATCAAACTGTTTGCCCATTGGCATAATACCAGAGTTAGGGATCAGTATCCCAATTGTAATTTCTTCCATAATCATTTTAGGTGTGATTTGCTGGTTCTACTAAAGTTCGGCCCACATACGAATTAAGTTGCTGTAAACCTGCTGAAGCACCAGCCTAGTTTCCTTATGCTCCGCTTGCCCCATTTGATCAAGTACTTGGTTGATCTGGTCTATGATTTCACGTTGACCCGGATTGCGAATAGCGCACTGCATCCAAGTAACAACGGCCATCCTTTTACCATTGGTAACCGGCAATACCTGATGCAGCCTAGTTGTTGGATAGATAACAGCCGAGCCAGCAGCAGGCTTAAATAGCTTTATACCCGCCTCTGTAATCACTTCCAATTCGCCTCCTTCATAACTCTCTGGAGGCGAAAGAAAAAGCGTCATCCCCACATCCGTTCTAATCGTAAACTGTGTGCCCATCAATGGACTATCCACATGAGTTCCGTAGTGCATTCCAGGTTCATAAAGACTGACCAAGGGTGGCAGTATTACTTTAGGGAGTATGGCCGACTGAATTCTTTTATTGCGAGAAATGGCCTGAGATACAATTTGCGCAATTTGCTGTGCCTGAAAATTGCTTTCTGCACTTATCTGCTTGTTTTGCTTAACTCCTGCCGCGGCATCCGAAGCCGTTGACTTACCATCTGAAAAACCAGCTTGATTAATGAGATTTAATATGGCAGACAATTCTTGAGCATTTAATAGCTCATCTATCTGCAGATAGTTTCCAGAATTTAATTGCATTGTATGTGTGCGTTGAGATTTCTGTTGTGAGTTTAAGCATTGTTAATCGATTTGAAAAACTTAGCACCAATAATTGCTTAAGAATTATAAATATTGATTATGCTACAATTAAGGCTTGCTGCTTAAAGCTAAAATAAATAGTTTGCCACAAGACTGTTAAAAAAATGGACACTACACACAAAGAATCTCTTGTTGAGAAAGCTAAAGCTTATCAACAAAAAGGCGACCTTGCCAATGCAGAAATATTTTTTAGCGAAGCATTAAGTAATGACCCAAATTCAGTAGAAGCACTTTCCAACCTTGGCATGCTTTACCTAATGAAGGGCAATGCCCAACAAGCAATAGATAGTTGGCAAAAAGCACTTAGCTTAGATCCTGAAAACCTTGAAAGCTTAAGTAATCTTGGCTTTATATGCACACAAATTCAAGACTTTCAGAACGCCCTTATCTATTTAGAAAAAGCAAGTAAAGTAGCTCCTGAAAGAGACGACATAGGTCTTCAAATTGCGCAGATCAAAACACATTTTGGTCAATACGATGAGGCTAAAGGTATATTAAAGCCCTTTTTATATAGTGAACCTCTGAGTCAGAACAGCTACCTTATGATGGCACAGTTAGAGCTTTTGACGAACAATTCAGCCGGGGCCAAATCAACTTTAGAGCAACTCTTAAAAAAAGACCCCAATCTGGTAGAAGCAATGATCAACCTAGCTTCAATTCTAGAAACAGAAGGCAAAGCAGAAGACGCTCATAACTACTTAACACAAGCAGCCCAAAAAGCCCCTTTTCATTTTCAAGCCAACCTAGAATTAGGACGTTTTTTGGGGCAAAATGGACAAGCAGAGGAAGGCTTGACTTATTTAAAAAAGGCCGTTCAAATCCAACCAGGCGACTGGGGAATTCATGTTCACCTTGGAAACACGTATCAAGAAATTGGTGATTTCGATAACACTGTTAATTCATATAAAAAAGCACTAAGCATAAACCCTAATGATTTAGGCACTAGGCAAAACCTTAGCCGCGTCATGTCTCGTTTTGTACCACCATGGCATTTAAAAATGTTGGCTGATCACGAACGAAACGATGCGTTTGAGCAAGCCATTGAAAAAGCTATTAAAGCAGAATCAGTAGCGTTAGACATTGGAACAGGTTCTGGATTATTGGCCATGATGGCTGCCAAGCATGGAGCGCAAAAAGTATATGCCTGTGAACAGTCAAAATATATTGCTGAAGCTGCAAAGGAAAATATAGGCAAAAATGGGTACACTGAAAAAATTCAACTATTTCAAGCAAAATCCACACAACTCACAGCCAACGAGCTTGATTCAAAACCAAATATTATTGTAGCCGAAATATTTGACTCTGGCCTGCTGGGTGAACATGCCGTTCCATCATTCCGCCATGCATTGGAAAGCCTATGTGAGGAAGGAACAAAGGTAATACCTAAGGCTGCTGAGGTAAAAGGTAAACTTTTACATGCCCCAAAGTCAAGCTCAGTAAATCCTATCACTAAAATCTCAGGGTTCGATCTTTCAGGGTTCGACCAGTTTAGAGTGCCAGAAGAATATATCACTCAAAATCTTTCGGAAGTAACCCATGAATTCTGTTCAGATGAATTTAAAATTCTTGATGTAGACTTCGAAAATCTTTGGCCTGCCATGGCACCTAACCAATGCCGTAGGTTTGATATTTCAGTTGAAATAAACTCTTCAGACCCAATTCATGGTGTCGCATTTTGGTTTACGCTTTTTATGGATGATAGCATTACGCTAAGCAGTGCTCCTGGGCGAAAAGACAACCATTGGGGGCAAGCAGTATCCTTCTTTAATCAGCCTATAATTGGAAGTTCGGGCAAAAAACTGAAAGTAACAGTAAATTACACTGATACAAAAATTTGGTTTGAAGACCCGCAACTCGTTTAGTCATGAGCGGTAAACTACCTTTTAATCCACCGCAGCTAAGTCAGTTTATGGATGCTTGTTGGGTAGAAAGCTACTTCACGAAAGATGAAGTAGAACTAATACTTAAGGCCTATGAGAGTAAAGTAAAGTCCGCTGCTCAAGTGGCCGATGAGGGATTAGACATGCCTGATTTAAGAAAATCCACTGTGACTTTTTTAGAACCCGATGACGCTGAATATGCTCCTTTTATTCATAAGCTTGCTCAGTTAGCCATTCAGGTGAATCAGCAACGATATGCCTTTGATTTATCAGGCATATATGAGCCACTGCAAATAGCCCAATACGATTCGGATGACTTCTTTGATTGGCACACAGACTTCAGTAATGGCCAAGCTTCAACAAGAAAACTTAGTTTGAGCGTTCAATTGTCTGAGCCTTCATCATATGAAGGTGGAGATTTACAATTCAAGGTAAATACAAATGAAATAAACGCTCCAAAGAGTCTGGGTACCGTGGTAATTTTCCCTTCATTCATTCAACACAGAGTTACCCCAATTACTTCAGGAATTAGGAAGTCATTGGTTGCATGGATAACAGGCCCTCATTTTAAATAGAAAAGTTAAACAAAAGGGCTACCTATTCGATAGCCCTTTTTATTATGTTCTATGCAAAACAATTCCCTAATTCCCCGTCTCGCTCATTAGTTGCTGAATAGCACGCTCCAGTTGCTCATCTCTTCCTGCATCAATAGTACCTGGCATATTCTTTACTTTAATGTCTGGCTCGGTCTGTAGATTTTCCATCCAACGGCCGTTTTTGTCTTTGGCACTTACTGGCACCACGCCCCATGAGCCTCCACTTGGCAGACCTTCCCAGCCCGCAAAAGAGCAAGTTCCAGGCGTAGGCATTCCCAAGGTTGTGCCAATATCCAAATCGGTGTAACCCTGCGCAAAGCAGTGGCCATCACTGTAGTTCGACTCGTTGAACATGGCCAAGGTAGGCTTTGTCCAGCGAGAGGTTGGCTCTCCCCCTACTACTTTAGCTGCAGTAGCATAAGTAATAAATGGCTCTCCGGTAAAGAACATGGCCAAGTCGGCTACCAAGTCGCCACCACCATTAAAGCGGGTATCTACAATTACAGCGTCTGTTTCGTAGTATTTACCCATCATCTCTTCATAAATGCTTCGGTAGGGGCCATCGCTCATGCCCGGAATGTGCACGTAGCCTAGTTTACCACCCGACTTCTCTTTTACTTCAGCAGCATTTATGCGTACAAAGCGTTCATACAACAAGCCATTTTCAGCACCCATAGAAATTGGCTTAATGGTTACTTGCTGCACCTTGCCCCCATTGGCATCGGTAATTTCTAGCAAAGTGAATTTATTCGCTTTGCGGTTAAGGTAGCTAGCCACATCTCTTTGTGGAGTTATTTGCTCACCATCAATCTTCTGAATGATCATACCGGCTTCTACCTTCAGGTCAGCCTTATCTAGCGGACCACCTTGAATTACTTCATCGATTAATATACCATTACCTTGGTGGTCGAAGTCCATGAAAATTCCAAGTGAAGCAGTAGCATCTGCATTGGAAATACTTGTTCCGTATCGGGCTCCAGCATGCGAAACATTTAGTTCGCCCAACATTTCAGAAAGCATTTCAGCAAACTCATAACCATTACCAATATGTGGTAGGTACTTCTCATATTCTGTCCTCATCAATTCCCAATCTACACCATGGAAAGTTGGCTCGTAGAAGATATTCTTAGTTCTGATCCACACATGATTGAACATGTAATCTCTTTCAGCCACTTCATCAAACTGCATTTCTCCGCTAATCGAAATCCCTTCTCTACCTCCTGAATCAGGCTTTATTTTGGCAATTCTTCCTCCGCTTAGTAAATAAAGGTTTTCCATTTTAGGGTCCCACTGCAAGCTGCCATAGCCACCAAGTTTAATGGCCATTTTGGTTTCTCTTGTTCTTAAGTCGGTAACCCAAAGGTTCTGTCCGCCTTCAAAGCTGGCTAGGTAATAAAGCTTCGATCCGTCTTTAGAAAGTACGGCATCGCCAAGGTTTGATGAATGAATGGTTAAACGCGCCTTACGCTCTCGCATATTCTCCCAGTCGAAGGTTAAATCTTTGCTCTCTTCTTTTTTCTCTTCAGCCTCTTCCTTACCCTTCTTTTTCTTTTTCGATTTTTTATCGTCAGCCGGCTCTTCTGGTTTTTCTTCAGCTTCGGTAGCCTCCTCTATGGCCTGCATCAGCTCATAATCTTCTTCGCTCAATTGGTATTTATCCCAAGCATCTTGGGTAAAGAACATGCTGTAAACATCGCTTTGGGCACGGCCGCTGGTGGCATAGCTCTTCATACCATTGCGGTTGCTAAACCATATCATTTGCTTCCCTTCGTTCACCCACTTTGGTGACGAATCGTAAAAACCACTTTGCGTAAGGTTATGGCGCTGCGTTCCATCTGCAGAAAGCAACAGTACTTCGCTATTGTTCAATAGTTTGCTCCAGTCAACCAACAACCACTTACTATCGGGACTCCATGTAAAATACTTGTCGCCATCACGCATATGAAACAAGTCGTCTTCTGTCATAAGGGCTACTTCATTGCCACTGTCAACATCGCGCACTTTCAAGTTTCTGCGGTCAGCAATATAGGCCATCTTTTTACCGTCAGGAGAAAACTGCGGCATGTAGTTGTCTACCTCGT
The DNA here is from genome assembly GCF_900111145.1 of Roseivirga pacifica. Lineage (GTDB taxonomy): Bacteria > Bacteroidota > Bacteroidia > Cytophagales > Cyclobacteriaceae > Roseivirga > Roseivirga pacifica. The sequence goes on along the minus strand of NZ_FOIR01000001.1, from coordinate 1,958,797 downwards.
TGCTTAGTAAAACCTCTTCTTTAATTAAGGTGGCGGCAAAGAAGAAAGGCTCTTGCTTTTCGCGCTCACGTGTAGCTTTAAAAATGCTCCACTTACCATCTCTTTCCGCAGCATACACCACCGATTTTCCGTCAGGAGTAAAGGTTACAAAGCGCTCTGCCTCTGGTGTGTTGGTAATACGCTTGGTAATCGATCCATCAACCGAGGTTACAAATACTTCTCCTCGTGCCACAAATGCTATTTCTTTTCCGTTTGGTGAAATGGCCATTTCGCGCACACCACCGTTAATGGTAATGAAACTGTCAGAATTGTCAATTTCTTGGGTTACTATTTCCACATTCACCTTTTGTGGGGCACCACCTTCTCTCATGGTATAAAGTTCACCATCGTACCCAAAGGCTAATGTGCCATTTGCAGCGCTCAAAAAGCGCACAGGATGTAAATCGAAAGATGTGATCTGCTGATTTTGACTAGGGTTGGCAAAAGTAGTTTTGTGCACATTGAAAGTGCCGCTCTCTTCGCTTAAGTAGTAAAACCCTTGCTCGTCTGCAGTAAAAATTGGCTGGCGGTCCTCACCCTCTCTTTTGACAATCATTTCATGTTGACCTGTCGTTTTGTCGAACTTCCAAATATCTCTAGTAATTGATGATGTGTGGTGCTTTCTCCACTCATTCTCCCCACCTTTTTTATCGTGATAAATCATGGTGTTGCCATCGTTGCTCACTTGCACATACTCTGCAGGAATAGTAAAAATTTGATCAACTCTGCCACCACTCACTGGCACCGAGTACAGCTCAGGCTGCGACCCCGTAGGGTATTGGCGGTGCTCCTTGGTGTCTTGCCTGTGTGTACCGAAAATTACAGCGGCATTATCGTGAGAGAAGCTAAACGGTGACTCGTTGCTTGAATGAAAAGTTAATCGTTTGGCGGCACCACCTTTAGCCGACATTACAAACACATCAAAATTGCCATATCTGTCAGAAGCGAAAGCGATTTGCTCGCCATCCTTACTCCAAACCGGCATATAATCATGCGCCTTATGAAAAGTAAGTTGAGTGGCCCTGCCACCCGAAGTTGGTACAGTATACAAGTCTCCCTTGTACGTAAAGGCAATTTGCTGCCCATTGGGCGAAATCACCTGATAGCGAATCCACTGTGGATTCTCTTGAGCTTTCAACCCAAAAGCTGAAAAAATTAAAAGTAGTATGACCAGTTTTCTCATAGTGTTGTTTGATTTAGCCCATGAATCTAGGAAAAGAAGTCGGAAGATGGAAGAGTTGGGGTTAAGACAGCCAGCCTACACAAGTTATGGAAGGTAAAGAGACGGGTGACGGGAGACGGAAGTCAGAAGTCAGAGAACCTGAAACAGTGGCATCCCTTTAGGGACTGAGGGTGATAATAAATAGAGTCGGGAGACAGAAGACCGAAGTCGGGTGACAGAAGTCGGAGAACCTGAAACAGGGGCATCCCTTTAGGGACTGAGGGTAAAATAAATAGAGTCGGGAGACAGAAGACCGAAGACGGAAGACGGAAGTCTGAGAAACTAAAACTGTGGCATCCCTTCTGGGACCGAGGGTGTCCATCGCTAAACAAGGCTAATCGCTTGGTCATTTCCCTAATCTCCTAATTCACCATTTCCCTAATTCCCTATTCCCAATCCACCAGCTCACAAACCCACTAGGTAAAACAGTTTTAAAGAAAGCCCTTTCATTCTCACAAATCAATTTTAACTTCGCAGTCCGAAAAAGACAATCGATTATGAAAACTTGGTTCACCTGTAAAGTAAAATACCAAAAAGAAGACGAGCACGGACGCGTAAAAAACGTAAACGAGGCTTACTTGACAGACGCCCTTTCATTTACCGAGGCTGAAGCCCGTATTTACGAGGAAATGGGGCAGCGCGTAATGGGTGAATTCCAGGTGGCAAGCATTACAAAAAGTAAAATAATCGATGTTTTTGAATACCCGGGCGGTGACACTTTCTACCAAGTAAAAATCACCTATATGCTTACCGATGGTGACTCTGGTAAGGAAAAGAAAGTAACCAACATGATGATCATTCATGCGCAAAACATTAGCGAAGCATACGACAGAATCCATGAGTCGCTGCACAATATGTTGGTAACATTTACAGTGCCCGAGATCAAAGAATCTCCTATCTTGGAAGTATTCCACCACAGCAGTGAGGAAAAAATTCCTGACAACCTAAAGCCTTTGGCGGAAGTAGAACAAGAAGAATCGGAAGATGAAACAGTTTGATAACGTATCTGCTGCAGCATTCGACTGCCTAAAGCAAAAGCTAAAATCTCAGGGTATTGAATTGAAAGGCGATGCTGGCTACCTTTCGAAAAACGGCATTTCGCTGGACTACAAGTATGATTCAGCTGCGCAAAGCTTAACCATCTCTAACTTAGAAGTTGGTTTCCCTGCCTCTTTGGCTGGCATGAATGCCGATAAGGTGATGGGCATTTTGGAAAAGACTGTTGAGGGGTGTAGAAGGTAATTACCAATCCATTCATTTTTGGAAATAGAAAACTCAGTGAGTTGAATTACTGACGGTTCTGACTATTTCCTCTTTTCATATTATATTCAGAGCGCGTTTAATTGCGTTTTGAAAAACCGAATTATGAAAAGACTACTAACCATCACCCTGCTATGCTGCGGGCTATCACTTTTTGCCCAAAAAAAGGAGAAAGACATCTTAAAAGCTTTAGACGACAAAGCTTCATTTTATAATGACATTGCCCACCAAATCTGGTCGAACCCTGAGTTAGGTTATTTGGAACACAATAGCTCCGAACTACTTCAGCACACCCTAGCCGATGCAGGTTTTAAAGTGCGTGCGGGCGTGGCAGACATCCCTACGGCCTTTGTAGCAGAATGGGGATCTGGCGGCCCGGTAATAGGTATTTTGGCTGAATTTGACGCGCTACCCGGTGTATCACAAAAAGCCGTTGCCCACAAGGAAGCCGTTACTGAGGGCGGTGCAGGCCACGCCTGTGGTCACCACTTGTTTGGTACGGCATCTATGGCTGCGGGTATCGAGGTAAAAAACTGGCTTGAGGCCACTGGAACAGCTGGTACCATCCGTGTTTATGGCACACCAGCGGAAGAAGGTGGTGCTGGTAAAGTATATATGGCTCGTGCCGGATTGCTAGACGATGTAGATGCTGTATTACACTGGCATCCGAGCAGCGGAAATAGTGCGGGCGCTACTTCTACCCTAGCAAACAAATCTGCAAAATTTCGCTTTTACGGGGAGGCTTCACATGCTGCAGCTGCCCCAGAACGCGGTCGTTCTGCACTCGATGGCGTAGAGGCGATGAACTACATGGTGAACTTATTGCGCGAGCATGTTCCGCAAGAAACCAGAATACATTATGTAATTACACGAGGTGGCGAGGCACCAAATGTAGTACCTGCCTTTGCAGAGGTGTTTTACTACGTAAGGAACCCTGATGTAGCCAATGTGAAATCAATTTTCGCCAAAGTGGTAAAAGCAGCTGAAGGTGCGGCCATGGGCACAAATACAGAAATGGATTATGAGGTGATTCATGGGCTTTACAATGTGCTACCAAACGAAACGCTTGCCCGCATAATGCACAAGAACTTGGAAAAAGTGGGTGGTGTAAACTACTCTCCTGAAGAAAGAGACTTTGCTGAAAAGATCATCCAAACCTACCCCAATGTTAAGGTAGACTTGGCGAGTGCTGCTAAAGTTCAGGAGTTTGTGGTACGCGAAAAAGGCACTGGTGGCTCTACCGATGTTGGCGATGTAAGCTGGCTTGTACCAACTGCGGGATTGGGAACAGCGACTTGGGTTCCTGGCACTTCGGCACACACTTGGCAAGCCGTGGCAGCAGGCGGAATGAGCATTGGAGAGAAAGGCATGTTGGTAGCAGCAAAAACGCTTACCCTAACCGCTATCGACATTTTTAACGACCCTGCGGTAACTGGTCGAGCATTAGAAGAACTTATGCGCAGAAGAGGCGATGACTTTGTTTACGAAGCCCTTGTAGGCGACAGAACCCCACCTCTGGACTATAGGAAATAAGTAGGGAACAGAAGTAAAATAGGTTCTCAACACAAAACATTGGCTTAAGTGCGTCACGATATTTCCTAGGGTTAAAATTACGATTGAATAAGATCTGATTCCGGGGAAATATCGGGCGCAACTATCATATTCCAAAAATTTAGTAGAAAACGCCCTTTTAGCCTAATAAACGCAGCAATCTGCTCCTACATTTATCAAACTGAGTTATCTTAGCCCGTAACCAGCCAACCAAAACCACATGAGCAAGATTGAGTTACAGGGAGACTTCCGTGAACTTTGGAGTAAAAACTGGAGAGAAAATCTTTTTGCCCCTGTAGACATTTCTTCCATTATACTTTTTCGAATTGCCTTTGGCGGTATTATGCTATGGGAGGTTACCCGCTACTTTAAGTACAACTGGATTTACCGTTATTGGGTAGAGCCAGCCTTCAATTTTTCTTACGGACCATTTAATTTTCAGCCATTGCCCGAACAGTGGATGTACCTGCTATGGTACGCATTAGGCACATTGGCGGTATTTATCGCCATTGGTTTTTTGTACCGAATAAGTACTGTACTTTTCTTCCTAGGTTTTACCTATACATTTTTACTAGAACAAGGGCGCTACCTCAACCACTTTTACCTAGTTGTTCTGATCAGTTTTATACTGATTTTCATACCGGCCAATCGCTACTTCTCCATAGATGCACTCCTATGGAAGAACAAAAAAAGCCCGCTTATCGAAAGTTGGTGTTTATGGCTGGTTCGATTCCTTATCGGTGTTCCCTACTTCTTTGGAGCCGTTGCCAAAATTAATCCCGACTGGCTACAAGGCTATCCGCTAAAACTTTGGCTAAGTGGCGACACTGACTTCCCCATCATCGGTCAGTTTTTTACCGAATATTGGATGATTCTATTTATGTCATATTCCGGCTTACTCCTAGACCTTTTGGTGGTGCCAGCCCTACTCTTCAAACGAACTCGACTACCAGCTTACTTTATCATTACCCTATTCCACCTAATGAATGCCGAAATGTTCTCCATCGGCATTTTCCCTTGGTTCATGATGCTTGCCACCACCATCTATTTCAACCCTGATTGGCCAAGAAAACTATTAAATAAACTCGGCTCGAAGCCTACACAAATGGGCAGTCAAGCCCTTGCTGCATTCAACCAATTGCAAAACCCTAAATGGCACCGATTTACAACCATTTGCCTGAGCTCATTTGTCGCGCTACAAGCTTTTCTTCCATTGAGGCACTGGCTTATTCCAGGCAATGTACATTGGACGGAAGAAGGCCACCGATATTCGTGGCACATGAAACTCCGCAGTAAAAGTGGAGCCACACAATTCTTTGTTCGCAACAATGCCAATGGCGAACTAATAAGCATAAACTTAGAGGGCTATATAGAACCATGGCAAATAAATGACATGGACGGAAAACCCTACATGATCTGGAATTTTGCGCAGTTTTTAAAAGAAGAATACAAACTAATGGGAGCCGATGTTGGGGTGTTTGTAGAAGCACATGCCTCGCTAAATGGTCGCCAATACCAACGTATAATTGATCGTAATGTAGACCTTACAACGGTCAGTCTCCCGCTCTTTACCTATGCCGATTGGATTATTCCACTAGAAGTTGAATTGGAGCAGCAACGGTAATCGCCTGACTACACAACCTGCAGAAAGCCGGAGTCGGCCTACCTACACAAGTTACGGCAGGTAAAAAAGTCGGAAGCTAATTCGGAGTAACTAAATCATTGGCATCCCTTCAGGGACAGAGGGTGAGAACAAGTCAGGACGGAAGTCAGAAGTCTGTTGCTATATGGAGGAAATTCTATCTGTGGTCACAACATCTTCAGGTGTTCTATAAGGCTGGAAGGGGATTTTTAGCAAATTACCCATTTCATCGTTTTCCTTCGGATCCATATGTGTATCCACTCCATACTTTAAAGCGGTGGTATCTTCTACTTGGGCAAAAGTGCCAAAAATACGGTCCCAGAAAGAAAAGATATTACCATAGTTAGTATCAGTTAACGGCTGCTGATAATGGTGGTGCACCTTATGCATTAGTGGCGTAATAAACACCCATGACAAGGCTCGATCTACCGACTTAGGCATGTTGATGTTAGCGTGCGTAATATGGGCGAAAAGCACCGACATACTCTGGTAGAACATAATTATCCACATTGGTGCACCTACAATAATTACCGCCAAAATGGTAAAACCAATTCTAAAAACAGTTTCGCCAGGGTGGTGTCGCAAACCAGTAGTTACATCAACCGTGGTATCAGTATGATGTACCAAATGGAATTTCCACATCCATTTTACCTTATGCTCTGTCCAGTGAACAAAATAAGCGCCTATTAAATCGAGTAGTAATACTCCTACTACCAACTGCGCCCAAAGCGGTAAATCCACCAAGTAGAGCAAGCCAAACTGTTTATCGGAAACATAGTTTGATGCAGCTAACAAGGCGGCAGCCAAACTAAAACCAATAATCATGGTGGTAAGCGTAAAGAATAGATTGATTCCCGCATGCCTCACTTTTTTATACTGAAATTGAAAAAGTGGCAAAGTGCCTTCCAACACCCAAAACAACACGATGCCGCCAATTAAAATACCGGCACGAAAAGGTGTGGGTATGTCTCCAAAGAAATTTACAATCGATTCCATAATGCTATAATTTACTGAATTGGAGCAAAAGGTAAAATTTATTCTTTCACCCACACTTTAATGGTGCTTTGCCAATCTTTGCCCTGTAGGTTCAGCAGATATATGCCCTGTTTTAAGTTATGCGTAGATATTTCGGCTTGTTGATCTTTTAAAGTAAAGCCCTCACCTAATAGCTCACCAGAAAGCGACATGGTTTTGGCACTTTTTAGCTGCAAACCATTCAGGCTGATGGTGATCGGCTCACCAGACTGTACAGGGTTCGGACCAAATTTCAATTTGGCAAAAACCTCCTCATCAGGTATACTGGTAATTACCGAACCATCGAAATGCGCTTTGGCGTAAGCGAACGCTCTATGGCCAATTTCTATTCCCATTTTTCTACCAGGAACATCATCGGCTGGTGGGTGAATTCCGCCCCATATACGCGACAAACTGGTCTGGTCAGACGCATCGCGGTAGGTTGCCCACTGTAGGGTGACATCCACACTTGGGCCTTCTTCAAAGACTAAAAAACGATTTTTAGGCGCTTCAAACTCACCAACCCCTCCAGGAAAATATTCGCTCCCCGTTAACAGGGTAAGTACTTCTGCTGCAGCACGAGAGTAAGTAGAGTGCCCAGAAACATAGCCTGCAAATGGCGGGGTTACAAAAGTTGGCCGCTGATAAGGCCACCAATTTTCTGCAAGTATCCACCCTACGCCTGCTTCATCGGTTTCGGGGTTTTCAATAAAATCGGGACCTCTCCATGCAAATAGCTTTATTTTATAAGTATCTGTACCCTCATCTTCCAATGGATCACCTGGCATTACAAGTTCCACCAAGCCTTCTTTCAACACCAAGCCATTCTCATGGTAATTGGGCAAATTAGGATCAGAACTCTGCCCCAACTCGGCCATACCACGAATTGCAGATATTGGCCTTATATAATCGTAATACCCCTTTACACTCCAAGCCGAAACGGCCGCATCGTGCATGGTTCCTCCTAAAAGAAAGTACGCCTTAATATCATACTCCAGCTCATCCATTTCTGCCCCTTGGCCTTCAAACTTTCGCTCAAAATCTGGATCATCAAAAACGTGATTCATTATTACGAACCAGTGCCCAGGTGGCGTTTCAGAGTCTGGTCCATCGGCCCAGAATTCAGCTAAAACTCGGGTATAATCTCCCCGCGGCACCATGTTTTCTGGGTACGGTTCTCCAGTAAACGGATTCACGGCCCTACCTGTACTACCGTCTCCCCCATTCACTAAGTTGTACATGTTTGGGTAATCTGCTGGCGTTGCTGGCAATTCATTCAAATTGCCGCTCGCACCTGGAGAAATATCCCACATTACGCCATCGGTCGGATCTAAATGAGATGACCAAATGGCCACCAACTCGTGACCAAATTTGTAGGGATTATTTCCCTCTTCGTCTTTTTCTGCTTGAATATATGGCGGTGGGCCGGGATCTTGAAACACATTCCAAATTGCACCATCGCGTTCGTAAACATTTCTGTGTTCATCCGTCATAGCGAAAGGCCAAACATTGCCCCATTCGGGGCTCAAAAACGGGATAGCTCCTACAATGGGATTTCCTGCCTGATCTACATAAGTATCCAGCCCAAGTGCTTGCCATCGATTTAAATTATCCAGTTCGGGGTTGCCAGGCTCATTCGGGTTTAATGGTGGGTTTACAGAATAGTAGTATTCATTCGCGTAATCGAACTGCTCATTGGAGCCGTCATTCAATCCAAATTCAATGTATTTGTAAGCAATGTAATTGCCCAAAGCAGCTGGGCCAAGGTCAGTATAATTGTCAGAGGTTATATTGATATCATAGCCTAAACTCTCCATCAGTTCGTCAAAAGTCTCCAGCAGTTCTTCACCCCCCGGAGAAAACCTAAAACGATGCAAAAGCAAGCGATAAGCAGCATAACTCATCGTCATTTCTTGCTGCTCCTTTGTGCTCAAATCACTTTCGAAACTTACTCCTGTAAAGGGCACCGACTGACCATTCATTGTCTTTCCCAACATGTAAGTTGATGCTGTTACGTTATAGGCTGCCCAACCATCGTACATGGCAGCCGAAATATGGAACAAATTTCGGGCGTGAACGGTAGGTCGAGCAAAGTCATTCCTTATGGCATGAAGTAGCGCCTCATTCCACTGACGCGCCACCGACTGCGCTTGCAAAAAACTTGGTGCGAACACCAACAAGCATAAGAGTTGAAAAAGTCGTTTCATTTGAATCTACATTTATACTGCACCTTGCAATCTATTAATTCTTTCTAAAAAGTGGTCGCTCAGGTTGGTCTGTTATTCACTTAAAAACTCTGCCAATAGTCTGTGAAAGTGATGCACACCTTTTTCCATTTTTGGAGAGAACCGACCAGTGTTATAAACTCTAGAACTCATGCCTTTAAACACACCCTCTACCACAAACTCATCCTCTCTTTCAACTTTGTCTAGCGCAGCACCTGCACCGGTATCCAGTTTCGATTCATCTAACACATAGGAGATAAAACTCACCTTGGTTCTATTTAAAGAAATGGGCTTCACTACATTGATAGAAAGGCCCCAAGGGTAAAAATTGAACATCATGTTCGGGAAAAGCCAGAAATAATAAGCGCCTATCTGTTCCCCAAAGTCTTCATGATCCTTTGGCAAGTCGAATACGTGCTCACCACTTGCCGCATAGCCAACTTGCAGATTAGCATGGGGATATAATTCCGTTTTGTACTTACCATAATCCAGCACCTGGTTCAAACCATCGTGCACAAAAGGAATATGAAAACCTTCTAAGTAATTATCGCAATAAAGCGCCCAATGTGCATTCACCAAGTAGTCTTTGCTTCGTGAAGTATCCAGTTTAAACTGGTCAAGTGGTAAAAAGCCAACTTTCCGCTCCATGGCATCGAGCACGGGCTGAAAATCTAGTTCATTACCAAGGGCCGTAAACAGCCAAGGCCCCCATTGCTTTAGCGGAAATTGGTGCAAACTATCTTCAGGCCTTGGAAAGTCAGCCGCCTCTTTAAACTGCGGCATATTTTGGAATTCGCCCTTTAAATTGAACCTGCGTCCGTGGTACATGCAGGTAATATTTCTAGCTTTTTTGGGGTGGTGGCAAAGGATGTTACCGCGGTGTGTGCACACATTAGACAAGCAGTTAATAATGCCCCCATCATTGCTCAGCAACATGGGTTCTTGAAGGCCGTACTCCATAAATTCAAATGGATGAACAGTACCCCCTAAATTGCAAAGGCTAACATCGCCAGCAAACTGCCAGCTTTTGGCAAATACGCGCTCAATCAACTGATCGTAAACACTTTGCGAACGATAAAAGCTGGAAGGTAAAGTTTCAGCTTTTTCTATTTCCGGATGAATATTGAATTGAAGTGCTTTCAATTTTTATCTCTATCTTAACTAATAACTTTTTCAAATTAACCATTTCAACCGAATTTCAACCTCATCTTTTGACCAGTTCTAAACCCAAAAAAATTGGCGTATTCACTGCAACCACCCTTGTGGTAGGCAGTATGATAGGCTCTGGCATATTCACAATTCCTTCTTCATTAGCCCCATTTGGTGGAATAAGTCTTTTTGGTTGGCTTTTGGCTGCAGCAGGCGCGTTGGTGTTAGCCAATATACTTAGTAAACTGAGCAAAGTAGACCCAAAAACTGGCGGCTTTTACGCCTACACCCGCGAGGCCTTTGGCGACTTACCAGCCTTTTTGGTTGGCTGGGGATACCTCGTTTCTGTTTGGTGCACCAATGCCGCTATAGCACTGTCTTTTACAGGCTATTTAAGTGTATTCTTTCCTTCAATTGCTGAAAATCAAATACTCATAACCGTTGTTGGGCTTTCGGCCATATGGCTGCTCACTATTATTAACAGTCAAAGTGTTTCGGGGGGTGGCAAGGTGCAAGTGGTTACTACAGTGCTCAAAGTAGCGCCATTAGTCGTGGTCGCCCTTTGTGGCCTCTTCTTCTTCAATGTAGACAACTTCAAGCCTTTTAACATGAGCCAAGAGCATACTGTTAAAGCCATTACCATGTCTTCAGCCTTATGCTTATTTGCTTTTTTAGGGCTAGAAACAGCCACAGTACCTGCCGGAAGTATTAAACGCCCTGAGAAGACAATTCCGAAAGCAACAATGCTAGGCACCGTATTGGTAATTTTTATTTACCTCTTTAGTTCGTTTTCGATTTTTGGGGTGCTGTCTCCTACCGAAGTTGAAAACAGCATCGCCCCATTTAGCGATGCTGCTGCCTTTATGTGGGGTGATGCAGGCCGTTACATTATCGCTGCAGGGGCGTGTATTTCTACCTTCGGGGCTTTAAATGCATGGATATTGATTCAAGGGCAAGTACCAATGGGAATGGCTACCGATGGCCTAATGCCTAAGTTTTTTGCCAAAAAGAACAGGTTCAACGCCCCTACTTTAGGAATCATCTTTTCGAGTGTTTTAGTAACCCTTTTATTCCTTTTGAATCAATCGAAAAACTTTAACAGCCTTTACGCCTTTTTAATTCTGCTCTCTGGCGTTACCGCTCTTTTTTCTTACCTGGCAAGCTCAATTGCCTTTGCCTATTTCGCCTCTAAAGCGAAAAAGAAACTGAAGCTCAACACCAAAACTATTGCCACGGCATTAGTTGGAGCTTTATTTTCCATTTGGCTAATTATTGGCTCCGGACAAGAAGCCGCAGTTTGGGGCATCTGCGGAACGTTGGCTGGCCTTCCTATTTTTCTGCTTAAAAAACGACAAAACAAAAAATGAAAACTGCACACTCTGACTACGGAAAGATTGAAAGGATACTGATCAATACGGCTGCTCACGCCTTTATTTCTCAGAAGAAAATAGATACTGAGTATGCTCGGCTCAACTATTTGGACAGGCCAATAATTGATGGTGCGCTGAGTGAATACCGTGTTTTCGAAAACATTATAGCCAAAGCAGGAGCTGAAGTAATGAAGCTGCCACAAAAAGACAATACTTCTATTGATGCCATTTACTGCCGCGATGCATCATTGGCCACCGACTTTGGCATCATTTTGTGCAACATGGGCAAAACCGATAGAAATGTTGAGCCTGAAAACCAGCGTGCATTTTTTCAATCTCAAGGGGTTGAAATTTTAGGTACAATAGACGCGCCCGGAACAGTAGAGGGTGGCGATATGTGCTGGCTCGATGAAAAAACACTCGCCATTGGCCATACTTATCGCACGAATTATTCGGGCATTGAGCAGATAAAGGCATTTTTGGAACCCAAAGGAATTGAAGTGTTTGTAGTAGAACTCCCCCACTTCCGCGGCCCGTCCGATGTTTTCCACCTCATGTCAATCATTAGCCCAATTGACAAAGACTTAGCGGTGGTTTACTCTCCGCTTATGCCCATTTATTTTAGAGAAGCACTTTTAAAACGAAATTATCGCTTGGTTGAGTGCCCCGAAGAAGAATTTGACTCTATGGGCTGTAATGTTTTAGCCTTGGCCCCAAGTCATTGCCTTATGGTAGAAGGTAACCCCATAACCCAAGAGCGACTAGTTTCGGCTGGCTGCAAAGTTGAAACTTATAATGGCGATAATATTAGCAACTTAGGTTGTGGCGGCCCAACCTGCCTTACCAGGCCATTGGAGCGAATTGTATAACACTACTAAGCCAATAATCAAGGTCTCACTTAAAGTGAGGCCTTGAATTATTTCAATTGCGTCCAACAGCTTGAATGATTAGCTTCCCCAAATTTTCGAGACATGAGATACCTCCTTACAGCGCTTTGCCTTCTTCTTACAACATCAGCTTTTGCGCAAAAGCATTACGATAGGCTGGCTGCCATCGACATTCAACATTACCGCTTTGAGTTAACCCTAACAGACGAGTCGGATAAAATTAACGGAATAGCCACGGTAGATGTACTTTTTAAAAAGGACGTGAGCAGCTTTCAACTCGATTTGAAAAAAGAGAATAACGGCAAAGGCATGAAGGTACTCACCGTAATGAGCGATAACAAAAAGGTGCCTTTTGCGCATGAGGACAAAAAACTCACCCTAAACTATACAGCAAAAGCAGGCGACCGTGCAAAAATCCTTGTGGCCTACGAGGGTGTACCTGAAACAGGCCTTATCATATCTAAAAACAAATATGGCGACCGCACCTTCTTTGGCGATAACTGGCCAGACCGCGGCCATCATTGGCTGCCTGTTGTGGACCATCCATCGGATAAGGCCACGGTTGAATGGATCGTAACGGCTCCATCGCATTATCAGGTAATTGGTAACGGAAGGTTGAAAGAAAGAACAAACATTAATGCGGATATTACGCTAACTCACTGGCAGTCGGAAGTGGTGCTACCCACCAAAGTAATGGTGATTGGTGCAGCACGCTTTGCCATACAAGAGAGCGGAGAGATTTACGATATATCCATCAGCTCTTGGGTTTACCCACAAGACAGAGAAAAGGGCTTTTATGACTATGCACAGGCAGTGCCGGTAATGGATTGGTTTATCAACCATGTTGGGCCTTACCCATACGCAAAGCTGGCCAATGTGCAGTCGAAAACACAGTTTGGCGGCATGGAAAATGCCTCGAACATTTTCTATTCCGAAAAATCTGTAACCGGCAATAGAACTGCCGAAGGACTTATTGCGCACGAAATTGCGCACCAGTGGTTTGGCAACTCTGCCTCTGAAGCCAACTGGCACCACGCTTGGCTAAGCGAAGGCTTTGCCACCTACTTTACCAACCTGTACATGGAGCAGAAATATGGTCGAGAGAACTTTGTGGGGCGGGAAAAAGAACAACGAGAGCAAATCATCGCCTTTAGTAAGCAGCAGCGTGTACCGATCGTAAACCCAGCTATTGAGAATTACATGAACCTACTCAACACCAACTCTTACCAAAAAGGTGGCTGGGTGTTGCATATGCTTAGAAAAAAAGTGGGCGATGAAAACTTCTGGAAAGGCATTCAAACTTATTACGACCAGTACAAGCTTTCAAATGCCTACACCGAAGATCTTAAAAATGTATTCGAAGGCGTATCTGGGCTTTCACTCGATCAGTTTTTCGCACAATGGGTAATGCAGGCAGGTCAGCCCGAACTAAAAGCCGACTGGAAATACAAAGGCAAAAAGCTCACTGTAAACTTTACGCAGAGCCAAGCCGAAGACTTTATCTTCGATTTAGAGGTAGACGTTGTTTATGAAGACGGCAGTACGGAAAGGAAGACTGTTCGCCTAGACCGTAAGTCGCAAGAGTGGACGGTAGACGCAAAAGAAAAACCTGCCAAAATAGTACTCGACCCTGACACCTGGCTACTTTTCGAGCAAAAGTGACAGTAAAACAGATAGTTACAATACTTGGAGCAATGCTTGTGTAGGCACTCACATGCCACACAAGCCCAAAGCCTCACTCGCAAAACGCATCCTTACCTTCCTAAGAGTGCTTATGGTCGCCTATATGGTTGGCATGGCCAATAGTATAAAGCATGAGCGCAATTTTATGGAAGACACTTTTATAAAAACCGAGCTTGTGCAAGAGCAAGAAGATGACGATCCCTTCGAATAGCACTCATCGTTTCACTCTAAGTGAAGCGATGAATAAGCAACAAGCTCAAGCTGTCGATATTTCTAAAGTTGGTTATTGCGGAATTATTTAGGAAGTTCCATATATAAACGAGTTGTAGAGCATGATGGAACAGTCAAGGTCAGAAGGAATATTTGAGGTAATAGACAGTTTCGCAATTAGAAAAAGGAAACAATTCTATCTAATTGGAAGACTAAAAAAGGGACGAGTGCAAGAGAACTGGTTCGTGAATATCCCATTCAATTCCAGTCTATCTATGACGGTAAGAATAACAGGAATAGAGGAAGTTGAGATGGCTTCTGAAAAAGAGTCTCATATACTACTAATTGTAGACTGTGATGACCAAGCAATTGATTTTTACATGGCTCTGAATGTAGGACTTGAATATTTACCGATAACAATAGAAGGTGAAGATTAGCTTTAAAATATCTGACTCAAGAGAATCCCTAATAGAACTACTTAACAAAGTAAAAGGGTTACTAATCAAACATAACAACATGAGTTTTGATGGACTCAGTCCTGCAGAAATTGGAATGGACCTAGGTATAGTTATCGAACAACTTCAGAACGGTGAACGGATAGACAAGGAATACCTGAAAGCCCTGTTTGCACCAACTGCTCCTATTCAAGAGTGCGCTATAGCTAATGATTGGTCAGACGAATACCTCAGACTTTCCAGTGAGTTTGACGACTTAATCGCTCTACAACATCCGCTATGAATTAATGGGGGAAGTTGTAGATCAAGATATTTTCGTGGGGATAGGAAAGTCCACCACAAGTTTTAAATTTAAATTAAGGCGTAGCTATGTGCTAGGCGAGAAATTGATATTTTCTAATTCCCTCCCATCATAGCTGGGCGCTAGCTAAAACATGACAAATTAAACACACATGAATTCAAAAAACATTCAAACGCCCGGAGTCTACATCAATGAAAAAGAGGCCTTTGGTAATGCAGTAGTGCCTGTAGAAACTGCTGTTCCGGCATTTATCGGTTACACTCCGCAGGCAGAATACGAGGGGGAGTCTTACGTATTCAAGCCACAAAAAATAACCAGCTTTACTGATTTTCAGGCAATCTATTGCCTGCCAACCCCTCCTGCGCCAGCGGCACCAGTACAGCAATATAGCCCGCAGTATTATTTGGTAAAGCAAAAATTACAACCAGAAAAAGGCGACTACATCTTATTCAACGGAGCGTTTTATTCCATTGTCCCAGATCCAAACACCATTTATTATTTATACAACAGCATCAGGTTGTTTTATGCCAATGGTGGCGGAGATGCTTACATTGTTTCCACAGGTGCTTACGGTACACCTTCAGGAAAGCCCATAACCCCCGGAGATCAGATTGTTAACCCTAATGTGCAACTGGCTGACCTGACTAAAGGATTAAGATTACTCAAAAATGAAGAAGAACCAACGATGTATATCTGTCCCGAGGCTACGCTTTTATCGTTGGACAACAATTCTACTCTAATGCAGGAAATGCTCTTGCAAAACTCAGAAATGGGAACGGCCATCAGCATATTCGACATTATCGGTGGAAGAGCCCCTGACCCCATTATGTATACTGAAGATATTGCCAACTTTAGGAATAACGTTGGTACTCAGGGCTTGAATTATGGAACGGCTTACTATCCATTTATAGGAACCACCATAATGCAAAGCACAGATATTAATTACACCAACCTTTTTGGGGGAGATTTAAAGCAGTTGGAACCTTTTGTCAACCCTGCAAGTGCCCCGGATAAAACAGCGGCATCCATTCTGGAAAAAGTAGCTAGCGGAGAATTAACGCCTAATCAGGCCAACAATGCCCTAATGAACTGTAGCAAGGTATATAGTTCAATCATGAAACACGTATTGAATGACGCCAACATGCTGCCTGCAAGTGGAGCAATGGCAGGGGTTATTACTACAACCGATAACGGGGAAGGTGTTTGGTCCGCTCCGGCAAACACAGGTATTGTTGAGGCAGTAAGCTTACCAATTAAATTAACCAGTAAACAGCAAGATTCTCTGAATGTAGATGCTATCTCAGGTAAATCCATTAATGCCATTCGCTTTTTCAATGGAATGGGAATTCTCATTTGGGGGGCAAGAACTTTGGACGGCAATAGTTTAGATTGGAGATACCTAAGCGTAAGGAGAACCATGATATTCTTAGAGCAATCTTGCCAGCTGGCGTGCCGCTCTTACGTATTTCAACCAAATAATGCAAATACATGGAGTGCCGTAAAAGCCATGATTGGGAGTTTCCTTAACGATATTTGGAAGCAAGGCGGACTTCAGGGAGCTACTGCGGCCGATGCCTATCAAGTGGAATGTGGTTTGGGTTCTACTATGACAGCAGAGGATATTTTGAATGGAATTATGAAAGTGACAGTAAAAGTGGCTGTAGTTCGTCCGGCAGAATTTATTGTACTGACCTTCGTACAGGAAATGGCAAAATCATCTTAAAACAAGCATCGATTTGAACACTGCAAACAATTAATACAAATCAGACTCATAACGTTGTTGGTCTTCTTGACCAACAACTATTCGTTTTAGCTTATTGGTAAAAAACATTACCTAACTCTAAATAAAACCAACACTAAATCTCTCTAATCTGACAGTAACGCTTTCTTTGATTTAACCATTGTACTCTATCTTCTGAAAAACGGCCTATCAAAATGATAAAAAAAATCCTTCTGTTACTCCTTCTAACTCCTACTCTAACATTTGGACAATTAAAAGCATTTCTAACTAAGAAGGAGCCTAACCTCCAGGCATGGACTAAAGGAACAAATAATACTTCAATTATAGAGCAACTAAAATCTGAGGGTTTATTAGATAATTATCAGGTGTACGATGACTCAACTCCTAATTTTCACTTGATCGATTTCGATGCTGACGGCTTAACTGATGTAATGTTTTATGGATATGCTGGCGGTGAAAGCAAAGACATAATATTTTTCCGCAATGAAGGGAATAGCTACTCCAAAGTCTTGAGTGTAATGGGTGAACTAGTGTTCGTGAGTAATTTCAAAGCATATGAACCACTTTCATTTGCGGTCAATCATTATGGTTGCTGTGCTTCTATTAACGATGTATTTGAATATTATACTCCAACCAACATTGGTGGCAAGTTCAAATTTCAACTGACAAATAAGATTGCACATATTCAAGGGATGGAATTCCCCAATGGTGAGTTTATCGCCCCTGTTACTTTCAAGACCGTCAACCCAGAATACACCTTAAGACTAAAACCATTTATTGACAACACTGAACCTCATCATGCGGACTATGATATGCCCGGCAACACTATTGCGATCTACCCACCAGAGTCCATTGGAACTGCAATTGCAACTCGAACTGACGAAACAGGTAGGGTTTGGTACTTTGCAATTATGCGTAACAACATCAGGCCTATAAAAGAAATACTGTTCAAAGGATATAACAATGATGAACCTTACTACTCCATTGGTTGGATAAGTAGTCGGTTTGTCAAAAAAATGTAATGTAACACATCATGTATAGCCATTGAGCAAATGGAAGCCAATCGTATGATTTTCGGTCTTCTCGACCAACAACTACTCGTTTAGCTTATTCGTAAACCAAAACCATCGAAGGTCAAAAGAACACCCACAGTTTTAGTGTTGGTTATTGCAAAGGTTTTTAGCAGATTTCGTGTACAAACATGCAAGCGCAACAAAACCTAAATGAAGAAGCTACTACTCCTTATCCTACTAATCCCGTTTTTTGTACAAGCCCAAGATTTCAGTGGTGAAATAACCTACGAGATTCGAATTGTACCTAAGTCAGATACCATTGGCATTGATACCTCAGGTTTAAAAGAGTTAATAGCTCGCGAAGATGGAACCACTGTGTCATACATTATAGGGGCCAAACGCTATAAATCAACTTATTATAAAGATGGAAAATATAGCTACTCCTACACTTATGATAATGAGACAAAAAGGATGTATGACGATTATGCCGGCAAGCCCTATATCACATTTCGGGACGCCAGAAAGCCTAACTATGAATACGGTGATTCTGAAATATTAGAAGATGCTACAACCAAAGTTTTGGGGCACGAATCCTATATGGTGATAACCGAATCTGAATATGGACTAACGAAAACCTACTACTCAGAAGACATAAGAGTTGATTACACCGATTTTGAAGGTCATAACGTGGGCAATTGGTACAATAAGCTAAAAGAAGTTGACGGAGCAATTGCGCTTAAAACAACAACAGAGTACGGCTTATACTACGAGATCCGAGAAGCAGTGAAAATTAAGAAGCGAAAGGTAAAAGACAAGGAGTTCGAACTTCCAGATAAACCTATCGCAGCTGCGTTCTCAGCCCTTGATGAAAAATTTGATTTACTGCCTCCAACCCAAGCTCAACTTGATTGTTATCAGGAAAAAACAGTCGCCAATTCAAAATCAGGAGGTAAAAAATACACATCTTATATCACCTTTATTCTTGAAACGGACGGTACAATGAAATACGCTGAACCATTAGAAGAAGACAAGGATGGACTATATAAGATAGCCTTAGACATTGTACTTAATTGTGGGTTTCAGTTTAAAATCGGCAAAATTGATGGAAAACCAGTCAACACTCAAATCCACTTTCCGGTTGAATTCTTAAGGTAAGCCCAATGGAATGAATCATTTGCATATTATGACTTAACTAGGTTTGGAAACTGATTTTTGCAAGGTATAATCCAAACGAACTGTTCTAGGCGGTTTAAATTGCTATCAATCTTTTGATAACTTTAGACTCCTCTCCCATTCAATTTTTACTTACTATTAGTTTATACTGGCCATGGAAAAAGCCATCCTAATACTTTCTTGGGTTTTAATACTTGGTAGCTTTCTACCTTCATTAAGACTTACACATTGGTCTGTCAGGAATTTCGATTTTATTCGAGTTCAAACAATATTCTTACAAATAGCACTGATACTACTTTTTGTATTCTTTATCGATAAACACACACCTTTTAATGCCAGCACTCTTTCAATACTTGTTATTGCCTTGTTATACCAATGCTATATTATTTTCCCTTTTATTCCCAAGAGTGGTAAAACCAAGTATACTGGAAAAACGCCATCAAGTATCTCCGTTCTGAGTATTAATGTATACCAAGACAATACAGAATATGGCAGAACCATTGATTTAATAAAAGCCCACAATCCAGATATTCTATTAACGCTAGAAACTAATCAGGCATGGGACAATGCGCTACAAGAGATTGAGTCTAGTTATAGCAAAAAACTTAAAATCCCGAGAGAGAACACTTATGGGATGCACCTTTATACTAACCTAGAAGTGGATTTTATCAAAGCACACTACTTCGTATCTGACGAAAGACCTGCCATAGAAGCCCACCTTAGAGACTCACAAAATAATCTCTTTATTTTTTGGGGAATTCACCCTCCTCCACCGAGTCCTACAGAAATGGAAACCTCCAAACAAAAAGATGCTGAGCTCATGATTCTAGCTAAAGAAGTGCTTAAATCGGAGCTTCCGACTTTGGTTATTGGCGACTTTAATAATGTTTGCTGGTCAAGGAGTGCTCGGCTATTTTCAAAAGTATCAAAGCTAAAGGATGCGAGAAAAGATAGCGGACTTTACAGCACTTTTCCTGTGAAACCAGCTCTCTTGAGGTTTCCGTTAGACTTGTTGTATTATTCCGAAGGCATTAAAATAGATGCTCTGAATACACTTCCAGATGTGGGCTCTGACCACCTGCCCTTCTTTAGTTGGTTTCATATAAGCTCTGAAGAGACTAAACAACCAAAAGAAGTAACTGATGAACTAGAGGAAACCACAGACACAATTATCAAAGAAGGTATAGAAGAAGTTAATGAAGAATAAGACACTTAAACTCCCTCACCGGCTATGAGCTAGTTTCATTTGACAAACCCACCGTTGAACAAAAGGAGCAATACATCAAAAAAAGAGTGTCTGAATTTTTCAGCGAGGAGCATTTTTTTAGTCCAGCAATTGCGGCAGCGGATGAATTCGATAGTGATTACTCTGAAAAGGAGATTTGGTATAACATTAAGTCTGATTCAACCACAGCCGGATTTTATTGCCTCATTGGAGAAGAAGTAGGCTGTCGGATTGCCTATTCAAAGAAACTAAAGCGAACTGTTAAATATTTTTGCTGCTGTTAGAACGAAAAATATGCTCACACAATGACTTCCCCTATCTGAGTCTATCACTTGGACGATCACACTACTCCAACTAGCTCAATTTCCCTTGGCCCCAATTTGAAAGTATCTCCCGCTGCCTTTCCCATTAGTTGCTGCCCAATTGGCGAACCAGGGGAAATGACAAAGCAATTCACACCTTCCACAGCAACCTGACCTATGGCTGCAGCCAGTAAGTAAAATCCTTGGTTAGTTTGCACCAATGCTCCCATTTCGCAAGTAGAAAGTGCCTTTCCAGCATCGATACCTTTAAGAATTGAGCGCATTTTGGTGGCATTGGCCAGTTGCCCAGCGATCTTCCCCTTTTCTAGGTTGATCATCTCGCGGCTGGTTTCATACTTATCACCCATAGAGCTCTTGGTATCCGATGCTGCCGATTCGCCCAAAGACTTCAATTCAGCTTCTAATTGAGCGATTTGCGCAGCTACTTTTTCATGACAAACAGTAAGTATTTGCTGCTTTAACTGTATGGAAAGTGCTTGTTTCAAAGGAGTTCTTTATTTTCAAAAAAACATTCACATGACTGTAAACGACTTTCAAAAGTACTTGATTTTAAAATATGGTAAACGTCAATCGGGAGTTATTGCCTTAAACGAAGAGCATCAGGTGATTACGGAGCGAGAAGAGCTTTTTAGTCGAAACAGGTTACAGTTCATACTTTCAATTGTTTGGCTATTGCTTGGCTTTTCCAATATAGCAAACCAATGGCATGGAGGCCATTCGGGCTTTATTGTTGGACCCTTTTTCCTAATAATGAGTTTCTGTTATCTAGGATTATTCTATCACAAAAAGAAAAAGCATAGCCTAATTTCAGTACTAAGTCTGACACATCAACAAAACTATAGCCTGACTGAAATGACTGATGAAGTCAACATCAGAAACAGAAATGGACTGTTTAAACTAAAGCCAATAACTGCTGATGAAGTTGATAACGCTCCAAACATGGGTTCTCTCGTAGATAATTGGAGGCTAGCCACTTTAATGCTCTCTACTGCACTAGCCATTATAGCTGGTATTTATGCTTTTGAAAGCGGCAGCCAATGGCTTTATTGGACACTTATGGTGAGTACATTGGTGAGTTATAAACTTCTTTTTAATTACCTCAAATTCATATACCGCAGTAAACTCATCCAAACACTCTACCTATACGGCCTAACTTGCACTACCGAGTAGGCGCATTTTATTAGTGGCAATGTGGTCTCAAATAGATTAATTAACTTGATGGCCTATGTTATTCCAACTCATTTACCGAAGCAAAGCAAAACCAAATTTAACCGACAAAGACTTAGAAGATATTCTGGAAACTGCCAGAAACTTCAATAGTTCTCAGAACATAACAGGCTGTCTGCTCTATCATAAAGGGCTATTTCTACAGCTTTTGGAGGGTGATTTTAATGCCGTGAATCAGCTATACAATGGCATAAGAAAAGACACCCGACATAGCGAGGTAATTACCCTGCACATGCAAGAAGCCCCAGACCGTATTTACAATGATTGGTCTATGGCTTTTAAGGAATTGAAAGAAAACTTGGCTACACTCGAAAAAAATGGAGCCGCATCTTTTAAAGAACTGCCTTCGCAAAACAATACCTCGCCCCTTGCTCAAGAACTATTCAACTTAATGAGCAAAGAAGTAATGAATGATTGATTGGCTTTAAGCTTTCCAGTGAACCTTTAATTCCCTAAAGGGAAAACCATTTATTTCTCCTTTCCGTCTGACTTTCGGTACTGACGGAACCCCACCACCGCAGGTCAAATGAGGAGTTTAAAGTACTTGAATGGCACTACAGTCTAGCGGCCATTAGCAGGCCTAAGTCCTTGTATGGCAAATTGTACTTTTTAGAAATACCCAAGTTGGTGGTAGTGCCACGATAGGCGTAAATACCGCTTCCAAACCACTTGTACTGATATATCGTTTGGTCTATTCCTCCGGCATCAGCTACCTTTAAAAGCACCGGGGTTAAAATATTGCTCAAAGCCGTTGTGGCCGTTCTAGCTGCACGCGAAGCAATGTTCGGTACACAATAATGAATAACATCATAAGCTCTAAATGTAGGCTTGGCGTGAGTGGTAGTTTCCGAGGTAGCAATGCATCCGCCTTGGTCAATTGAAACATCGATGATGACGGAACCAGGCTTCATATTGGCGACCATTTCTTCAGAGACCACGCAACGGGCTCGCCCTTTCTCCGCTCTTAAAGCGCCAATCACCACATCGGCCGAGCGGAGCGATTGCTCCAAAGTAGCAGAGTCAATCACGCTGGTAAAAGCCTGATTACCCAGCTTGTGCTTTATTCTTCTTAGCTTATAAACTTCATTGTCGAAAATGCGCACCTCGGCTCCCAAACCCAAAGCAGCTCGGGCTGCGTATTCGCCTACTGTACCAGCTCCAAGCACAATTACTCGTGTAGGTGGTACACCTGTAATTCCGCCTAAAATAATCCCTTTGCCCCCGTTGGCACTGCTCATATATTCTGCAGCAATAGGAATTACTAGGCTACCAGCCAATTCACTCATAGCGTTCACAATCGGCAAGCCTCCTGCTTTGTCTTCCAGCATTTCGTAGCCCAAAGCGGTTATTTTTCGCTTGTTCAGCTGCTCAAAATATTCGGTGCTCGCATTGCCCAGCTGAATGGCCGAAAAGACATTAGTGCCCGGCTTCATCAACTCTATTTCCTCAAAGGTTGGCGGCTCTACTTTTACAATCAAGTCGGCCTCAAAAGCCTCTTTTTTAGAGTAAACAATCTGCGCTCCATTTTCAGAATATTCGGTATCGTCAAAAAAAGCATATTTACCAGCACCTTGCTCCACTTGTACCTCGTGCCCATTGGCCACTAAAATACCCACGGCCGATGGGGTAAGTCCTACCCTATTTTCCTGATAAGAAACTTCGCTAGGAATGGAAATTTTTAAAGAACGGTTGCCCGACTTTACTTTCATCAGTTTCTCTTGCGGATAAAGGCTGCCCTCTTTGGCAAGCTCAGCAAAACCAGATTTCCCCTTTTCAACCATTGTTTTTCAATTTGATCGAACGCACACCATCTTCAAGTGCTTCTATTTGTACCAGCATGTACTCATCTGGTAGCAAGTTTGCAATTATCGGAGGCCACTCAATAAGGCACAAATTACCGCTAAAAAAGTAATCTTCCGCGCCAATGGCCACGGCCTCCTCGGCATCTTCTAACCTATAAAAGTCGAAGTGATAAACCGTATCGTCTTTGGCCGTTAAATATTCATTTACAATCGAAAAAGTTGGACTGCTCACTTGATCGAGTACTTGCAACTTTTCGCAAAGCGTTTTGATAAGCGTTGTTTTTCCGGCTCCCATTTCGCCAATAAACAGCCATACAGTTACATTTTGGCCAAAATCGATAATGCGCTCAGCTACCTCTGGCAGATCATCCAGGCCCTTCGACTGTAGCGTTAACTCCTTTACCATCAGCCCCTTTTCGAAGTTAGTGAAATAAGCGGAATTATCATTTCCTCCATAGAAATGCCCCCATGCTGAAAAGTATCTTTGTAATACTTTACATAGTGATTAAAATTATTCGGATAAGCGAAAAAGGTATCTTCAGTAGCGAACAAATAGGCAGTAGACACATTCGGCTTTGGCAAGTGTATGTGTTCTGGTCTGGCGACATCGTAAATACCATTTTTGCCTTTATAGCCCAGATTTTTGCCTTGCTTGTAGCGCAAATTCGTGTTCACGTTTTTATCTCCTGCCACCTTAAAAGGTTTCTTAACCCGGTAAGTTCCATGGTCAGTAGTAATTACAACCTTCAGCCCCTTCTCGCTAATCAACTTAAGTAAATCGAGCAGCGGTGAATGCTGAAACCAAGACTGTGTAAGCGAGCGATAGGCAGACTCATCGGCTGCCAATTCCCGAATCATGCTCATGTCGGTACGGGCATGGGAAAGCATATCCACAAAATTGTAAACAACCACATTGAGCTGGTTCTGCAGCAGGTTCGAGAACTGATCGTTCAGTTGCTTGCCCTGAGTAGAATGGATGATCTTATGGTATGAATATTTAATATCAAGCCCATGGCGTTTTAGGTTTCTGCCCAAAAACTCCGCTTCATTGTTATTCTTTCCTTCATCGTCACCATCGCCCACCCACAAATCAGGGTGCTTCTTCGACATTTCTAAAGGCAGTTCGCCAGAAAAAATGGCATTTCGGGCATAAGCCGTGGTGGTAGGCAATATGGAGTAGTAGGTATCTTCACTTTCTACATTAAAGTATGGAGACAAGTCTTCCTCTATCAACTTCCATTGATCGAAACGAAGGTTATCTATTACAATCACGAAAGTCGGTTCGTCTGTAAGGTTTGGAAAAACCGTCTTCTCCAAAAGCTGATGCGAAAGCAAGGGCCTGTCAGCATCGGCATCATTCAGCCAACTTTCGTATTCATCAATAACAAAGCGCGCAAAATTTGCATTGGCTTCCACCTTCTGCATTTCGAGCACTTCACTCATGCTTTTGTTTTCTGTCTTATCAATTTCCAACTCCCAATACACCAGCTTTTTGTAAACATCGGCCCATTCTTCATGGTCCATTTGGTCGTTTACTTTCATGCTTATATTGGCAAACTCCTGCTGATAATTCATGTTGGTTCGCTGGCTCACCAGCCTGCGATTATCTAGCAGTCTTTTTACAGAAATCAGTATTTGGTTCGGGTTTAAGGGCTTTATGAGGTAGTCGGCAATCTTCGCTCCAATGGCTTCTTCCATTATCTGCTCTTCCTCACTTTTAGTGATCATTACCACCGGCAGCGCAGGCTTCATGCTCTTAATGTAGCTAAGCGTTTCCAAGCCCGTCATTCCGGGCATATTCTCGTCTAAAAACACCACATCGTAATGCTGTTTTTCACAGGCATCTATTGCATCGGCACCACTCGTTACTGGGGTTACATCATATCCTTTGTCCGAAAGAAAAAGGATATGAGGTTTCAGTAAGTCAATCTCATCGTCCGCCCACAAAATATTATATCTTTGCATTGCTCTTCTGGTATGACAAGCCCGAATTTATAAGAATTAAAGTAGAAAGTTTGAACAAACGAAAGATTATAAACGACCCGGTTTATGGTTTTATCACGATAAGAAGTGAGCTCATCTTCGATATCATCGACCACCCTTATTTTCAGCGACTAAGAAGGATCAAGCAAATGGGCTTGGCCGAACTGGTTTATCCGGGGGCGCACCATACGCGTTTCCACCATGCCATTGGGGCCATGCACCTAATGTCTGTAACGTTGGAAAACCTTCGCTATAAGGAAGTTGACATTACAGACGAAGAATTTGAAGCCACATTGATCGCCATACTTTTGCACGATATTGGTCACGGACCATTCTCGCATGCATTGGAATTTAGCTTGCTAAAAAACGTGCATCACGAGCATCTTTCGCGCATCATCATTTCCCGACTTAATCAGCAATTCGAAGGGAAACTTTCTTTGGCGCTAGAAATTTTCAATGGCAACTACCACAAAAAATTTCTACATCAGCTAGTATCAAGTCAGCTAGACATAGACCGACTCGATTACCTAAAGCGCGATAGCTTCTTCTCTGGTGTTTCGGAAGGAACAATTGGTGCCGACCGCATTATTAAAATGTTGGCCGTGCACGATGGCGAATTAGTAGTGGAAGAAAAAGGCATATACAGTATTGAGAACTTTTTGAGTGCAAGAAGACTAATGTACTGGCAAGTTTACTTGCACAAGGCCGGTGTTGGTGCCGAAAAAATGCTCATTTCCATTATCAACAGAGCTAAAAAACTAACTAAAAAAGGCAACAGCCTTACCATGTCGGACTCACTGCGCATGTTCTTTGAAGAAGAAATAGGCATTGAGCAGTTTGCAGAAAATCCGAATGTACTGGAAGAGTTTGTACAGTTGGATGACTACGACATTTGGGGTGCAATTAAAATTTGGGCAAAACACGAGGACTTTATTCTATCTAAGCTGTGCCAAATGCTTTTGGCCCGAAAGCTTTTCAGAATAAAAATAAGTAATGAACCGATTACCAAAGAGCAGAAAAAAGCCCTTTTGGAGAAAATTGCGGCACATTACGACATTACCGAGAAGGAAGCCAAAAACTTTTTCTCATCTGGCCAGCTTACTAATAATGCCTACCAGTCTACCGATAAGGAAATTATGATCCTTTCTAAAGACGGCAAGGTGCGCGATGTTGCCAAGGCGGCAGACTTGCCAAATATTAAAGCCATGACCAAAGTGGTACGTAAATATTATCACTGCTGGCCAAAAGACATATCTTTGTAATCGTTTAAGAAATTATCAATGGAAATATCTATCGCACAAGTAGCCGAAATACTTCAAGGCACTGTCGAAGGAAACGGAGAAGCTAAGGTAAACCGATTAGAAAAAATCGAAGAAGCTACGGAAGGTAGCATTGCCTTTTTGGCCAACCCAAAATACACCAACTACATTTACGATACGCAAGCCAGCGGAGTAATTGTAAGCAAAGAGTTCACTCCTGAAAAAGAGATAAAATCTACTCTAATTCGAGTAGAAGACCCATATTCTAGCTTTGCCAAGCTACTGGAAGCCTACCAACAAATGACAGCCATTAAAAAGGTAGGAACTGAGCAACCGTCCTTCCAAAGCGAATCGGCCACAGTAGGTGAAGAAGTTTACCTAGGCGCATTCTCTTACTTAGGCGAAAATGTTTCTATTGGCGACCGAACTAAAATCTACCCAAATGCTGTTATTGGCGACAACGTGACCATTGGCAACGACACTGTTATTTACCCTGGGGTAAAAATTTATGCCAACTGTAAAGTAGGCAACAATTGCGTGCTACATGCAGGCGTGGTAGTTGGTAGCGATGGCTTCGGTTTCGCTCCGCAAGAAGATGGCACTTATAAAACAATACCTCAAACCGGTAATGTGATTATTGAAGACCATGTAGATATAGGGGCAAATACCACTATCGATTGTGCTACAATGGGTTCAACCATTATTCGTTCGGGTGTTAAGCTTGACAACTTGGTGCAAATAGCTCACAATGTAGAAGTGGGTAAAAACACAGTAATCGCTTCTCAGGCGGGACTTTCGGGTAGCGCCAAAATTGGCGAAAACTGCCAAATCGGAGGTCAGGCCGGCATTACCGGGCACCTACAAATGGCTAATAAAACGATTATTGGGCCACAAGCAGGTGTACCAAAAACCATTAAAGAAGAGGGCAAAGTTTGGTTTGGCAGCCCTATTCAAGAACACAAAGAGTTTTTACGAACCAGCATTATTCTAAGAAACCTTCCTCAGTTAATGGAAAGGGTCAAACAACTGGAAAAAAAGTTATAAATTTGCGGAATTTTCAATCCCATAAATGGAAACTAAACAACATACCATAAAAGAACCTGTTACCGTATCGGGCGTAGGCTTGCACACCGGTGTAGTAGCAAACATGACATTCAACCCTGCCCCACCAAACCACGGCATTAAGTTTCAGAGGGTAGACCTTGAAACACAACCAATTGTTGATGCTGATGTAGACTACGTTGTGGACCTTTCGAGAGGAACCACCATAGAGCATAACGGTGCTAGGGTAAATACTGTAGAACATACTTTGGCCGCACTTGTGGGGCTAGAAATAGATAACGTACTCATTCAGCTCGATGGTCCAGAACCACCAATTATGGATGGTAGCTCTGCAATGTTTATTGAAGCGTTGGAGCGCGTTGGTACCGAAGAGCAAAATGCCCTGAGAAACTTCTTTGAGGTAACAGAAAGCCTTTTTTATCGCGATAACGACCGTGATGTAGAAATAGCTGCCCTTCCACTAGACGATTATCGCGTTACCGTAATGGTAGACTACAATTCGCCTGTTTTAGGTAGTCAGCATGCTACATTAACCAACATCAAGGATTTTAAGAAAGACATCGCTTCGAGTCGTACTTTCTGCTTCCTGCACGAGTTGGAAATGCTGCACAAAAACAACCTGATTAAAGGTGGCGACTTGAATAATGCCATAGTGGTTGTGGACCGCGTAGTAAAAGACGAAGAGCTTGATAACTTGGCGGCCTTATTCAATAAACCTAAGGTTGAAGTAAAGAAGGAAGGCATTCTTAATAATGTAGAACTTCGCCACAGAAACGAGCCTGCGCGCCACAAGCTACTCGATGTAGTTGGCGACTTGGCTTTGGCCGGAAGACCAATTAAAGCGCAAATTTTAGCAGCAAGACCTGGCCACGCTGCCAATGTAGCCTTCGCTAAAAAGCTTAAAAAGGCCATGAAGGACTCGCGCACTGCCGCACCTTATTACGACCCAACGGTAGAACCGGTAATGGACATTAACAAAATCACGCAGATTTTGCCGCACCGTTACCCATTCTTACTAATCGATAAAATCATTCATTTGGATGACCACATGGTTGCTGGCATTAAAAACGTAACCATGAACGAGCCATTTTTCACTGGCCACTTCCCAGGCAACCCGGTAATGCCAGGTGTGCTTCAGGTAGAAGCTATGGCACAAATTGGTGGTATTTTGGTATTGAATACTGTACCAGACCCAGAAAACTACACGCCATACTTCCTCGGAATTGACAAGTGTAAATTCAGAAGAATGGTAATTCCGGGAGACACCATTAAATTTAAATGCGAACTTACCGCGCCAATAAAACGCGGAATTGCCCAAATGAATGGGTACGCCTATGTAGGAAACACCTTAGTGTGTGAAGCAGCAATGACAGCAAGAATTGTAAAAAACTCATGAACCAACCTTTAGCTTACATACATCCTGAAGCAAAAATTGCACGCAATGTGGTAATTGAACCTTTCGTAACAATCAGTAAAAACGTTGTGATTGAAGAAGGTACTTGGATTGGCTCCAACGTAACCATTATGGAAGGCGCCCGCATTGGCAAAAATGTAAAAGTTTATCCTGGGGCTGTTATTTCTGCCGTTCCGCAAGACCTTAAGTTTGGTGGCGAAGACACTACGCTGGAAATTGGTGACAACACCGTTATTCGCGAGTGTGTAACCCTAAACAGAGGAACCGAGGCAACCAACAAAACCATCATTGGTAAAAACTGCCTCATTATGGCTTACACGCACGTTGCCCACGACTGTATAGTTGGCGACAACTGTATTTTAGTAAATGCAGTGCAGTTGGCAGGCCATGTAACCATTGAAGAATGGGCCATTGTTGGCGGTGCTGCTGCCGTACACCAATTCGTAAACATTGGTTCGCACGCTATGGTATCGGGCGGTTCTTTGGTAAGAAAAGATGTTCCTCCATACACCAAGGCTGGTCGCGAGCCATTGAGCTATGCAGGAATTAACTCAGTTGGGCTTCGCAGAAGAGGCTTTACCAACGAAAAGATTGCGGAGATACAAGAGATTTATCGCTACGTATTCCTCAAAGGTTTGAACAATACAAAAGCCATAGACCTGATTGAAGTTGAAATGACGCCTTCTAAAGAAAGAGACGAAATTCTTAACTTCTTCAGAAAGTCTGACAGAGGAATAATGAAAGGCTATACTGCCAAATAATATGAAGATTGAAGCCAGCGGACTTGGGAAGAAATTCATTAGAGAATGGATTTTCAGAAAGCTGGATGCTTCTTTTGAAACAGGAATTCCCACTGCCATTACCGGACCTAATGGCAGTGGAAAATCCACACTCATCCAACTACTTAGCGGATTTAAACTACCTACGGAGGGCGAAGTAACATTCTCCAAAAACGGTAAGGCTATTACAGTAGAAGAGATTTTCTCTTACATGGATATTGCTACGCCATACATGGAGTTAATAGAAGAATTCACGCTAAAAGAATTTCTCGATTTTCACTTCAAGTTCAAACAACTTAAGGCCGGATTTTCGCTGCAAACCTTTCTTGAAAAGGTATACTTGGCAGACAATCAAAACAAACAGATAAAGCATTTCTCCTCGGGGATGAAGCAACGCCTAAAACTTGGGCTCGCCTTCTTCTCTACCAGCGACATCTGCTTTTTGGACGAGCCTACATCTAACCTTGATCAAAAGGGAACAGATTGGTACCTGGAAAATGTGCAAGCATGTATTGATAGTAAGGTTTTGATTATTTGTTCTAACCAACCACATGAGTACGACTTTTGCCCGAACAAACTTTATATACCCGACTTTAAACAATAACATCTCCGTTTTTTAGTAATAGTCATAGCGAAGTACTATAATTGACCATTAAACTAATTACAATGAACCGACTTAAAACCTTACTTCTTTCCCTTCTCGCTATTTTTTCATTCGCTTTGGTATCATGCGGTGGCGGTAGTGGCGGAGGAGATGATACTCCGGAGCCAACTGCCGAGGAACAAAGAATTTTAGACCTTGCTGGCTCATCTGGTTCTACTTGGACAGCCACTTCAATTACTTTTGAAGGCTCACCAGCACAAGGTTTTGACGATTTCAGCCTAACCCTAAGAGGTACACTTGCGGGCTCGAAATCTTACACAACTGTAGACGGTGACCCGGTTTTTAATGCAAGCGGAACTTGGGCATTGAGCAGCACAAACATTAACCAAATTACGATTGATGGTAATTCGGACAATGTATTCACAATTAGCAACTTTAATGCAGATGCAAGCCCTGCCACATTAACCTTAACTGTAAACTTTACAGCAAGCGGTGGTGGCTCTGCAAATGGTGTAGACGGTGTTGAAGGAACAGACGGCACTTACGTTTTCAACCTACAAGCCCAGTAAGAAATTACAACACTTAAAAAAGGCGTTCAGAAATTCTGAACGCCTTTTTTATTACTCTTGAGGTCATAAACTTAACAGGTGCAATTATCATTTATGCATTGTCACTAATGTGATTCCGGCTCCTCCTCTATCCACATGCTCATCTTTCATAGTGGCCACTTCTTTAAAAGTACTTAAATGGTTACGGGCTATTTGCCTTAAAACGCCATGCCCCTTGCCATGTAAAATTTGAAGTTCGGGAATACCCAAAAGAATGGCCTCGTCCATCCATCTATCCAGAATTGGGATAACCTCCTCGGCACGCTTGCCTCTCAGGTCAAGCTTAGCATCAAAGTCAGCCATTTTGCTGGAGTAATCCATGCCGCTCTTACCAGTTTCTTGCCCCTGCTTTTTGTAAGCCTTTTTATTCACCTTCTCTAAACGCGAAAGCTTAACAAAAGACGTTAATGCGCCTATCTGCAGCTCAGCATCTTTACCCTTAATACCTACTACGTTACCCACAGTATCTTGGCCTTTCACACGTGCATAATCGCCAACTTCAATTTTATCATCGGCTGTCTTTTTCCAGGTTTCTTCAGGCGCCACTTCGTTCTCCTTACGAAGTTTCTCCAGCCTATCGCGCTGCGCTTTTACAGCTTCCTTCTCTGCTCTTTGCTCTTTTATCTCCCGAATTACGCGCTCAACCTCTTTGTTCGCATCCTTTAACACTTGCGCAGCTTGTTGCTTAGCCTCGTTGAGGATACGCTTTTCTTTGCGTTCCATATGCGCTTTAAGCTGCTCATATTGTTCGGTAAGCTCAGTAAGTTCAACCTCTCTCTTGGCTAAAGACTGCTGGGTTTCTTCAACCTCTTGCTTCTGCTGATCGAGCTGCGCCAACATACGATCGTACGAAACCAACTTTTTACCTACACGCTTTTTAGCCCTGTCTATCGTATGCTTTGGCAAGCCAATTTTCTGGGCTATTTCTATGGCAAAAGAACTTCCGGGTTTACCAATTTCCAATTGATACATTGGCTGAAGGTTCTTGATATCGTAGCGCATAGCACCGTTGGTCAAGCCTTCTTCCTTTTCGGCAAATTCCTTAAGATTGCCGTAGTGCGTAGTAATAACTCCTAGTGCTTTCGATTCCTTCAGTTCCGCCAAAATGGCTTCAGCAATAGCGCCACCATATTGTGGTTCGGTACCTGTTCCAAATTCATCTATTAAGAACAAACCCCGTTTATTCACGTGGGCGAGCAGCTTCTTCATGTTCACCAAGTGGGAACTATAGGTACTCAGGTCATTTTCAATAGACTGCTCATCGCCAATATCAATAAACAGATCATTGAATATGGCGAACTCAGAAGATTCATCAACAGGAACCAAAAGACCGCACTGGAACATGTATTGCACCAAGCCAACGGTTTTTAGGCATACCGATTTACCACCGGCATTCGGGCCAGAAATCAGTAATATTCTATCGTTAGCAGAAAGCTCAATATTGAGCGGAACAGTTTCCTTGCCCAGTTCTTTGTTATTTAAGTAAAGTAGTGGGTGGAAAGCTTTGTGCCATTTCATGGACTTTTGCTCTGACCAATGCGGCTTGTAGGCTGCAAGTTTAGTCGCCAATCGTGCCTTGGCCCGAACAAAGTCTATAAGCCCAAGGAACTGCATTATTCCTTCCAGATTCTCCAGCTCCATCCTCACATAATCGGTCAATTCAGTAAGAATTCTGATCACTTCGCGCTTTTCAGAATACTCCAACTCCTTTACCTCATTATTGATCTCCAGCACCTCGGTTGGTTCTAAATAAACCGTTTGCCCGGTATTCGATTCCCCATGAATAAAGCCTTTGATTCTGCGTTTGTGCTCAGCCAAAACCGGAATTACCATACGACCATCGCGAATGGTTACCGATACATCGTCTGGCGTGTATTCTTCCTTTTTGGCGTGGTTCAAAATTTTATCAAGCACGCGTCTAAGCCTCTGGCGCTCTTGATGAATACCCTTTCTTATTTCGGAAAGGCGGTCGCTTGCATTGTCCTTGAGCTTTCCACGCTCATCAAAAACACGGTCGAGAGACCATAAAAGATCCTCGTTGAACAACACAGGGTGTGTGAGTTCTGCCAAGTTGGGGTAAGCATCGCGCTTTTCGCTAAAAAAGTCCAAACACTTATTCAATGTTTTTAAAGACAGTATAACATCGAAAAACTCTTCCTCTGAAAGGAAGTTATTCGAGATTCTGATCTTCGGGAAATATTTGGAGATATCGATGTAGTTGGAATTCGGGAACAACTCACCACTTTGAATGATTTGTACAAACTCAGCGGTTTGGTCTAACCAACGATCGATGTGATTTTTACTATTCGAAAACCTGATTTTCTTAACAAACTGCTGGCCTAAGCTGCTTTCGCAAGCTTCTTCCAGTTGAATTCTGATCTTATGAAAACCTAGTTTCTCTTCTAAATTAAGGGGATAAAGCATGTAATCTTTAAACGGTCGGCTTAATATTTTTGCTGTCTAACTTTCAAACTATCAATTACAATTTCGGCAATGCGTTCGAATTTCGCAGGGTGCGTCATGTAGTATTCGTAGCTCTTCATATAAGCAATGGAATCTACATCTAGTTCCTGAAAAAGCTCAGCTTCTAAAATTCCATAAAGCGTTTCGGCCGAATCGAGCGGCAATGTAAGGTTTACCACTTGCCCTTCAAGGATTCTCACCTCAATTAGGGTTTCAACCATTTTTTCTTCGCTAAGAATATCTGCGGGTATTTCTTCCTCTTTTTCGCATGAAAAAAGCAAGAATGCAACCGCCAATAAAAAAACCTTTTTTACCACTGTTCGTGCACTTTATTTTCGAATCTGATAGTATTGTGACGCAAAACTAAGGGTTTATATTTTGCGTTCTTCAGCATTAACCAAAATTAAGAAGCTTAAGGCTGTCGGAAGTTTAAATATATCCTATTTTTAGCCCTTTATTATGGAACACATCATTTCCAAGCTTCGGAAGTACGAAATTCAGATCAGAAAGGCCATCAACTCGCATATGCAGGGTGATTTCCATTCTATTTTTAAAGGCTCAGGCCTTGAGTTTGATGGCGTACGCGAATATCACTACGGGGATGATACGCGCTCTATCGACTGGAATGTTTCGGCCAAAGGTCATGGTACCTTTGTAAAAACCTTTAAAGAAGAAAAAGAGCAGACCGTTTTCTTTCTGCTCGACATAAGTGCTTCGCAAGAAATTGGTACTCCGGGCGCACAAAAAGTTGATATTGGAAAAGAAATTACCGGGGTACTCACGCTTTCGGCTATTAAAGAGCAAAACCGCGTGGGCTTGCTTACATTTTCTGACCAAAAGGAGAAATTTGTAAAATCGGGCAAGGGCGTAAAACATGGTTACGCGATTATCAATGAGCTTTACAAGCACAAGCCAAAATCTACCAAAACCGATATAAATACAGGAATTAAGAAGGCTTTGGAAATCATTACCCGTAAAAGCGTAGTGATTTTAATCTCCGATTTTATTGACAATGGCTACGAGCAAAGCTTGAGGCTTCTGGCTAAAAAACACGATTTGGTTGTTATTCACCTTAAAGATGACCGCGAGACACAATTGCCAAACTTGGGCATTGTGCCGGTTTACGATAAGGAAAGTCAGAAAACCGTTTGGGTGAATACCTCATCGGCAGGTTTTAGAAAGAAGTTGGAAAAGACCTATTCTGTAAACAAGGGTGAATTGGAAAAATTCTGCCGTAAAAACCAAATCAACTATCTGGAAATCAACACCAAAGACAGATACGTTCCACAATTAATCAAACTCTTCAAAATCCGCAATAAAACATTCAAGAGTGAATAGCAGAACCTTAACCATTGCGTTGATATTGAGCGTATTGTGCCGTATTTCTTTCGCCCAAGAGGTGAAACCATATGGCTATTTTTTGAAAGACAGCGTTAAGATCGGTGAGATTGTTCCTTACTCTTTGAGCTACAAAGACAAAAAGAACAGAGCAATCATCTTCCCCGATTCGCTTTACAACTTCGCCCCTTTCGAGCTATTTGATAAAGCCTATTTCGATACAGAATCCGATTCGATAAACAGTATTGATAGCGCGGTTTATTACTTGGCTACTTTCGAAATAGATACAATTCAGAGTCTTTCTGTACCGGTTTTCTTCTTTACTGGAAAAGACAGCCTGGAGATTTTTAGTAACAAGGATTCTATTGTGCTCAACCAAGTGGTTACGCAAATGCCCGACTCAGTTAATCTGGAAGAAACAAATGCTTTTCAGCCTGTTTCGTTGCAGTTCAACTACCCCTATTGGCTGATTGGCCTGACCATTTTAGGCATAATTACACTCGTTGTAATGCTTATTTGGGGCAAAGAAATTTACAAACGCATTAGGCTTTACCGCATGAAGAAGAAGCTGGAAAACTTTAAGCAGGCCTTTGACGAAAAAGTGGAAGCGCTCAATGCCAATACGAATAAGCATGAAATTGAGCAGGTAATAAAGTACTGGAAACAGTATATGGAGGGACTTGAGAACATTCCTTTCACCAAGCTAACCACAAAAGAGATTCTGAAAATTCAGGAAAATAGCGCTTTGGAAGAAACGCTAAAGTCGATTGATAGAAGTATTTACAGCAAAGTAGAAGTAACCGCTTTGCAAGACGATTTTGACTTTTTGAAAGACTATTCGATTGACCGATATAACCACGTAACGGAACAGATACGCAATGCTTGACGAAACGATATACAAATGGTACTCACCAGAATGGTTCACCCCATCGGCTTTTAAGTCGTTTGATTGGGCGAATGCATTTGTGCTGTACCTAATACCGCTTGTGTTGCTACTTTTTGCCTTAAAATGGTTGGTAGGCACTAAGCTAAAACAGAAGTTACCGGTAGCACTACCTAAGCAAGAAATTGAAAAGCACTGGACAAGCTACCTGCGCTTTATACCCAATTTATTGATTGCGCTTTCGCTCATATTCATTTTGGTATCCCTGGCAAGGCCACAACGCACCAATGAAGAAGTAGAGCAATGGTCTGAAGGGATAGATATTGCTTTGGTGATAGATATTTCGGAGTCAATGCAGATCGAGGACTTTAAGCCGAACCGCCTAGAGTCTGCCAAGCGTACTGCTCGTGACTTTATTGCTGGTAGGCAGCAAGACCGTATCGGCTTAGTAATCTTTTCGGGTGACGCTTACAGTTTATCGCCATTAACCACCGATTACGAGCTGCTTTACAAGTTTATTGACGAAGAAATAGACTTTAACAAAATTGAGAATCGCGGCACAGCCATTGGTAGTGCCATAGCAGTGGGCACCAACCGCATGCGTGAATCTGAAGCCGCTTCTAAAGTGATGATCCTACTTTCTGACGGTGATAACACTGCGGGAAACATAGACCCAATTACTGCTGCCGAACTTGCCGCAGCATACGATATTAAAATCTACACCATTGGTATTGGTAAAGAAGGAAAAGTGCCTTTTGGCAAAGACTTCTTCGGCCGACCGAACTATGTAGAAAACACCCTTGACGAAACTACACTTAGAGAAATTGCAAAGATTGGGAATGGCCAGTTTTACCGCGTTTCGGATAACGAGGCGTTAAGAAATGTGTTCGACCTGATTGATGAATATGAAAAGGCTGAGATTAAAGAAACACGTTATAAGAACACCACGGACTTCTACCCTATTTATTTAAAATGGGCACTGGTTTTCTTTATTCTATTCCTCTTTTCAAAGAGTACGTTTATCAGCAATATTTTAGAGGATTAATGCGATTCAAAACCCCCAAGGTTTGTATACAAGAAAAACCTTGGAGGTTTAGGCTTATGAAACCCAAAGCCTACGAAGTAAAATATGGTAACCAATAGTAGTCTGACCACTGCCCATAACTCCATCACCTCCTCACTTCACAACTTTAACACCTCTCACCCAATATTCCTCCTTGCAAATAAGCCAGCAAATCTCTTTCTTGAAATTAGAAAAACACACACGAACGCGACCTTCCCTGTGATTTTCTTAAATACTTAAAAGGTGCGTATAGCCATAGAATAGCAATGGCTATCGGGAAGTTTTTAATAAACATATCATTTATATCCGCCACTACAGTGGCGCATAGCTAACGTTGGGCTTAATACGAAAAAACAAAACTGATGGCATATAGAAATAAAACATATGTAGCGTTTGATGCAGACAGCGACATAAGATATTATCGTCTTATGACAGCATGGAAACAGAGTGACTATAGTGACTTTAATTTCTATAATGCTCATGACGTAATAAACATTTGGCAAAACAGTTCAGAAGAAACCATTAAAAGAAACCTTCGGGAAAGAATGAAGAACTCAAAAATGTTTATTCTTCTTGTCGGTGAGAAAACCAAATTTCTTTACAAGTATGTTCGATGGGAAATCGACCAAGCCATTAAGCTTAACTTACCAATCATAGTTGTCAATTTGAATGGTAAGCGTTCCATGGACAATGATAAGTGTCCTGCTATATTAAGAGATAAACTTGCTCTTCATGTCAGTTTCAACCCGAAAATCATTCAGCTTGCTTTAGAAAGATGGAGTGAACTTCACATTACCTATGCCAGAGAAGGTAAGAGCGAATCATTCTATTATAAAGACAACATATACCAAGAGCTAGGCCTATGAGTTGGTTTGATAATATTGGCTATGGCCTTTGGTTA
This sequence comes from Roseivirga pacifica, assembly GCF_900111145.1. Lineage (GTDB taxonomy): Bacteria > Bacteroidota > Bacteroidia > Cytophagales > Cyclobacteriaceae > Roseivirga > Roseivirga pacifica. The sequence goes on along the minus strand of NZ_FOIR01000001.1, from coordinate 1,920,928 downwards.
TTTTGGGAAAGACTTGATTTAAAAAGATTCGGGCAAAGCATTCTTTCTGTTTTTGGTGCAATATGGCTGACCGTAGAAATATTAGACTTCTTCGGGAAATCAAGTTGGTCTACCAATATCAAGTCAATGTGGTGGATAATCTTGATTGTTGCTGTCATTCTTATCATTTATAGAAATTGGCCCAAATTCACTTTCTCCTATAAAGTCCAAAGCAGGGATGTATCCATTTCTATCAGAATTGGAGATATTTTCAAGACAAAAGGTGCTCTAATCGTACCTATCAACAATCGACTTGATTGTGATAATAATGGTATAGTCAAAAAATCGAGTAGTATTTTGAAGCATTTCATTAATAACGCTTATCAAAAGACCCCTGCTCACCTAAACACAGACATTTGCCAACAGATTGAAGACAACGAAGAATGGTATCAAAAATACCTAGTCAATAACAATCCAGACGAGTATAAGCTTGGGACTGTAGTTCCAATATTCCGAGATGAAAAGCAATACTATCTTCTTTGCAGTTCAACCCTCAATCCTCATGGACGTTCGAAAACTACAGTTGATAATCTCAGAGCTTCTCTAAACGAACTATGGGCATATTTAACTCATAGTGGTAGCAAGGATAATCTAGTAATACCTATTGTGGGGACAGGTCGTGGAAGGATTCCCTTGAAGCGAGAAGAAGTGATTAAAGAGATTGTCTTATCCTTCTTGGTTTCACTAAGCCAAGAAAGTTATTGCGAACAATTGACTATCGTAATTCACCCAAGTGACTTAAAACAATATAAGATGAAATTAGATGAGCTCTTAGACTTTATCAGATTACATTGTAACAATACAGGGTATTTAAAAGGGAATGAATTACCAACAGGAACAGCAATAGAATAAAAGTACTAAGCACAACAAAACCTATAAACAATGCCCTTCGGGACACTGCGCATAGCCAAAACGTTGTCTACAACTTAGATCACATTATGAAATTTGTTATACTTATTCACTTATTGAATTGGGAACATCACGAGAATGAATATATATTAGAAGAGGGTATAAGCTTTATCAATCCTAACACCCATCCTGTAGGAAAGTTGTATAAAAAAATATGTGGGCGTGATAATATAGATGAAGGAGAACCATATACTTTTAATACTGGGTTAATCTTATATGATGAGACAGGTTCTGACCATTCTTTTTTGCCTTCATCTTCTCATTATTCCTTGTCAACGACCTTTATTAATCTTCTTACAATTATTTACAAAGGCACTTTAGGTCATTGCAGAATTATAATGTCAAAAGATGATTTTAAGACTTCTCACCTTACTTATACACTATACGATAGTTTAACTGAGTTTACAGACGAACTTACAGTTTATCATTCAAAATTTGACGGAAATAGTATAGAAGTATTGGAAAAGGTATGGCAAAATTTAAAATCAACATATACTTCAGGTGTACAGAAATCTAGAATAGAAAATATGTTGAACTTTTTCTATTTTTCTTGGTATACTCTCACTTTAGAACTTACTGGGATTTCTTTATCCATCGTTCTTGAAACTTTATTCTCACCACATTCAAATTCAGAATTAACTCATCAAATAGCTTGCAACGTTTCTAATTTGATGGGCAATGAAAAGGAGGGAAAAAAAGAACTATATAAATACGTTAAAAAATATTATTCAATTAGGTCTAAGCTTGTTCATGGAGAAACAATAAAGGAAGTAGAATTAAATCTAATACCACCATTTTTTAAGTTTATTTGTGAAGTAATATTAAAAATCATCAGTGACTATAGCTTAATACATACTTTCAATGATAATAAGAAAAGAAGAGAGTTTATTGAAGACAAACTTTTTGAATAAAAACAAATAAGCAGTAGCTAATAATGCCTATAATTCACTGTGGCAGGATCTCCTTAAACGGAAATCCTTACTTTTATTTTAAAGTTTGATTTCGAACGGAATTCTCACCACGTGAAATTCCACAACGAAATCATAGCCAAACCATCACAAAAGACTTTGGATCCTTCAAAAACGAAAGGTTAGTCCAATGGAGTTAGCTCCAACATGAACGGTTTCTAGAATTTTCTCTAAGTCGCCACCTTTTGAGCTTAAGACTGAGTAAAGCACAATATCGAAAGCCAGCAGAAAACCACCTTGCAGGATCAGAGAGCGACCATAACCGGTTAAGATGTCTTCTTTGTTAGGCCTGGTTTTCGCCATCTCCTTCATTAAAAATCCACCAGTAATATAGGCCACATCTAGGCCAGCATTCAGAAGCAGTATTTTGCCCATTTTGTGATATTCTGAAACAGTAGAGGCCATATCTAGGCTCGCAGGGTCTGTTATTAATGAATGTCTCAGCCCGGGTATCGCCAAGCCCAGGTTCACTACATTCCAAAAGATATTCATTCTGTAAAAGTGCGCCTGTTCTTTCGATGAAGGATTATTCAGTAAAACAGCATTCGTACCGATATTGCCGAGTGCCCAACTCCCCAGTACAATCATACCCGTTTTATTAACATGAAGACGTTCGGTATTAAATTCAGTCAACCCGACTCCCTGAGCATAAGCATCAAAAGCAAACAGGATTAACAAGGCTAGCATTAGGTATTGGCGCTTCATAGTTCTATGGTTTTGTCTGTTAACAGATAATGAAGCAAAGGGTTTGAACATCACCCTTTTAGAGATAGGGAATGGGTTTTAGTTTGTCACCCCTTATGTGAAAATGCTACTTCAGAGCTCAAAGGCCTTCCACCACAAAAGTAAAAAGTCTGATACTGAAAAGGATCAACGCTATCCCCACCACTCTATTCATGATTTTAATAAAGCGGGGAGTAACTATAGTGCTCAACTTAACCGCGAAATGCGATTTGATCAGGTCCACAGTAAACACGGTGGCAACTAACACCACAAAAAAGGTAATCGCCTCATTTGTTGTGTAAGCAAAATCGATGGTCACTTTACTTACTATGCCAATCCAAAAGAAAAGCACAAATGGGTTTACTCCATTTAAAAAGAAGCCTTTAAGTATTTGCTGAAACCACTTGGTACTTTCTTGATGAAGCTGCTTTAAGCCTTGCTTTGGCACGGGTTTAAACAGGTAAAACACCCCGAAAATGAGCATTATGGCTCCACCAACCCCGCCAAGCCACATGTTGAACTTAGGGTTTTCAGTCAATTGAGAAATACCCAGATAAGTAACTACAATATAAAATGCATCGGACAGTGCAATTCCAATGGCCATAAAAAGGCCTGCAAAAAAGCCCTTTTCAATAGCGTTTTGGATAAGTGCAAAAAATACTGGGCCTATGAGAACGCACAGCAGTAGTCCAAAAAGTAATCCGTTTGCTATTACCTCCATTAACCCTGTGTCTGCGCTTGTTCTTGAACAAAAGAAAGCCAGTCTTCCAGTTTTTCACCCTTTAACACACGAGGGAATTTCGTTTGCCCACCTTCCTTTCCGTGGCGCCTTAGCCATGCGTAAAAGGTTTCGTTAGGCAGTACATCCAGGTAAAAACCTTTCAAAGCGTGATCACGCTCAACGCCATAATCGTCATTTACCTTTCTAAGGTTCTCATCAATTGCCAGCCTCAGTTTCTCCGCATCAACTGGGTCGTCAGTACCAACATACCAATGGTGGGCAAAGAGGTTACCTTCTGGAATACCCGCTACGGTAAACTCCTTAATGGCAATGTTGAATTGCTCAGAGGCCATCTCCACGGCACGATTCATATTATCTACCGAAAGGTGTTCACCACAAAGGCTAAGGAAATGCTTGGTTCTACCCGTGATTATAATTTGAGAGTTGAATTTATCGACAAAGCGAATGGTATCGCCAATAAGGTAACGCCACGAGCCAGAGACAGTAGAGATCAACAATGCGTAATCTACACCTTCCTCCACCTGGTCAATCATTACGGTGTCGGGGTTTTCTCTCAACTGGCCGTTTTCATCAAAGTTGCGATCGGTAAATGGAACAAACTCATGGAAAATGCCGCCATTAAGCACCAGACGCATAGAACGTTTGTTCGGTTCATCTTGAAAAGCCAAAAACCCTTCCGATGCCAAGTAAGAGTCTGTGTAATAAATCGGTCGGCCTAGTAGCCTATCGAAAGCCTTTCTGTAAGGCTCGAAAGAAACACCACCGTGTACATACACCTGCAGGTTCGGCCAAATTTCGTGGATGTTATCCACTTTGTGCTTTTCGATTAGGCGCTCAACCAAAATGGTCATCCAAGCGGGCACACCTGCCAACATGCCGATGTTCCACTTATGGGCCGACTCTACGATTTCATCGAGTTTGGTTGCCCAATCTTTATGTTTTTTAATTTTTGGGCTCGGTCTTGAAAAACCCTGCACCCAAACTGGCAACTGACCTGTTGTAATTCCACTTAAGTCGCCATAATAATAGTTGCCGCTAAAATTAAGTGAAGTACTTCCACCCAGCATCAAAAATCCGGACTGAAAGAATACGTCAGGCAAATCGTACTTAGAAAGCGTATATGTATGTCGCGTACCAGTTTTACGGATTTGGCGAATCATATCCTTTGTTACAGGAATGTACTTAGAGGCTGCTCCCGATGTACCGGAGCTCAGTGCAAAAAACTTGGTTTTGCCCGGCCAGCATACATCTGTTTCGCCTTCTCTGATTTTATGCCACCACTCATCGTTGATTTTATCGTAGTCATATACCGGCACATTGGCCTTAAAAGCATTGAAAAAATCGTGAGAACCGAAGCTTCTAAACTGTTCTAGTACTTCGTGAAAATTGTAGTTTCGACCAAACTGCGTGTTTCTTGCGCTTATAAGTAATTTTGATAATTCTTTTTTCTGAAGATCGTAAGGAGATGTGTAATCCTGCTCCAATGTTTCTCTCAGCTTTATCCCCTTCTTTAAAATAGATCCAATTATTGGCATGCTTCTTCCAAAATTAAATTTCAACCAAACGACCAAAACATGAAATTCCGCTAACTTTGGCCATTCAACATTGCTACCAAAGATAATAGAATTCTAAACTCACCCGAACGCTAAATGAGCATTGCAGAAAATATCACATTATTCAACAAGCAGCTGGAAGGTACGAGCGCTCGCCTGATCGCTGTGAGTAAGACTAAGCCAAACGAAGATTTGTTACAGGCATACGAAAGCGGACAACGCGCTTTTGGCGAAAACAAAGTGCAAGAATTGGTGGCCAAGGCCGAGGCCTTGCCTAAAGACATAGAATGGCACATGATTGGCCATTTGCAGCGTAATAAGGTTAAATATATTGCACCTTTTGTAAGCCTAATTCATGGTGTTGATTCCGAAAGATTGCTTAAAGAAATTGATAAACAAGCAGCTAAAAACGAGCGAATTATAAACTGCCTTTTGCAAGTTCATATTGCCGAAGAAGACACCAAGTTTGGGTTCGATGAAGCCGAATTGATGGCATTTCTGAACAGCGAAGTCTTCGACCAATTGAGCCACATAAAAGTTATTGGTCTAATGGGAATGGCCACCAATACGGACAACATGGAACAGGTTAGAAAGGAATTTTCAAGCCTGAAAAAATTAAGTGAAAGAATTAAAAATGAGATAGAAAAATCTAACCTCGAAATGAAAGAACTTTCAATGGGTATGACCAGCGATTATAAAATTGCTTGTGAAGAAGGCAGTACGATGATTCGGGTAGGAAGCGCTATTTTTGGCGCTAGAAACTACCCTGTTTAAGCAATTAGATTGTAGAAACGGAAATAGTTTCAGGATTTTTCACAAAAAACCCACCCTCTAAAACTGATAAAAAAATGACAGCAAAAACAGTATTGATAATTGCAGGAGTGCTTGGCGCATTAAGCGTTGCCATCGGTGCTTTTGGTGCACACGGGTTGGCTGCAACCCTTACCGCCAACGGACGAACAGAAACTTTTGAAACGGCCGTTAAGTACCAGTTTTACCATACGCTAGCAATTTTCCTTTTGGGCATTTTAATGATAAATATGCCGCACACCATGTTTACTTATGCCGCTTACTCCTTCGTAGTAGGTATCATAATTTTTAGCGGGTCACTTTACACATTGAGCCTTACTAATGTTACTTGGCTAGGTGCTATTACACCAATTGGTGGCTTGGCATTTATTCTTGGTTGGGTGTTTTTAATAATGGGTATTTCTAAAAGCCTTTAGTTTTGTACCTAAAGGCACAAATTAGCATGGCCGAGTGTTTTCGCGCTACCTGTCTTTAGTCCCCAACGGGACAAAACCGAAGTTATAATCTCATCATCGTTTGCAACTAGGATGTTCGAACGGTCCATTTGTGCTCGACACTTGGATTGAGGTTAAGATAGCTTTGACAAACTTTTGGCTAGAGAGACTGATGCTGTCTAGGATTGCTGGTATGTCCATTGATTCAGTTTGTCAAAGTTTGAGCTCGTTATTCATCGGAAGTCGCTTTGGTGCGGACACCAAAGCTGGCAAAAACGCTTAACTACCTCACCTTTTTTTGCACCGAGGATGTGAGAAAAGTCGATTTGTAATCGACAGTTAGCGGCTGATTCCTGATCAACTAATACACTGATAACTAGCCATGGTGCAAGGCTGTTGGGGATGCTGAAATGAATTCAGCATGACGGAGTGATTGACTTTTCTCCTAACCATGAAGCACGGCTCAATTTGTTAAAAAAAACGTTGATGAAAATTGACCAGATATAGTTCTTCTGTTGCACGCGTAACAGCCGTATATAGCCAGCGCAAATACTCACGGTCTACCATATCATCGGTAAGGTAGCCCTGGTCCACAAACACAGCAGGCCACTGCCCACCCTGCGACTTATGGCAGGTTAAAGCATAGGCGAACTTAACCTGCAAGGCATTTAAATAAGGGTCGTTTTTAATGGCTTTTGCACGCTCTACCTTTGTGGCTACATCGGCATAATCTTCCGATACTCGCTCATAAAGCTCTCGGTATTTTTTATCGTTCAGCGATGCCTCTTCAGTGTAAAGCGTATCCAGTATCACTTTTGCCTCAAAGGGCTCCTGGTCGGGGTAATCTAGCAAGCGAAGCCTCAGTTCTACAAAGCGTAAATCGTAGAGTTCTTCAAAGCGAATGATTTTAAGTACTTCCACAAAATCACCATTCGCTAAAAAACCAGCCGGAGTATTTTCTGGCAAAAAGCGATAGTTATTCCTCACAATCATCAGCAAGTCACCCGCCTCTAATTCATCCTCTCGGTACTGAATGACCCTCCGGATATATTGGTTGTATTGCACGGCATTCTTGTTGCTTCTGCAAATAATGGCGGTGTTTTCCGTTCCATACTTATCGTATGCATAGCGCAGCCCATCTTCCAAACGCTCGCCTGTCATTTTAAAAATATCCTTAAAGCGACTCGTGGCAAATTTTGGAGCAAAAGCTTCCTTACTGAGTTCATTCCTCAAGTTGGTGGCATTAAAAAGAATTCCAGAAGATTCTTCTTGGCGCATCACTTCAGTCAGCTCCCAATAGTTGATATCCGACTTATATTTCGCCTTTAAGTAGTTCTGCTCCAAAGCCGGGCTTTCTACAGTTCCTACTGGTGGTAACTGCGCCACATCACCAATCAGCATCAGTCGGTTGCCTTCTTGCGAAAACACATAATCCATCAATTCTTCAAGCAATCCGTTCTTTCCATACTCGGATTGGTCGGCAATCATAGAGGCTTCATCCACAATGAACAGCGTATTTTTGTGGTAGTTCTTTTGCCTTTTAAATTGAAGTCCACCACCTGGTTCGGCCGTTTGCTGAAAAATCTTTTTATGAATAGTGAAAGCCGTTCGCTTAGCGTAGCCCGACATTACCTTTGCAGCACGCCCAGTAGGCGCCATTAACACATAGCGATAATTGAAAAACGGCAACATTTTAACCACTGCACTAACCACTGTGGTTTTTCCTGTACCCGCATAGCCCCGCAGAATCAACACTGGATTATGCTGTTTTTGGTCTAACAGAAACTCATCGAACAACTGAAAAAGGCCACGCTGACCTTTCGTTGGTTCGAATGGAAACTTACTGAGTAATATTTCGGACGGCTTAGCCAATACTGTTGACGGATTTTAACGGTGACTTTCTGCTAAACAAGATAGGTATTGCTACCTTGAGGCAAATATATTGATAGCTGTAGAAAGCACCATATGAACACAACCGAAAGCAGTATTGAACAAGTGTATGGCGAAAAGCTCCGCGTGCGGGTTTGTGGCATTTGCATTAAAAACAATCAAATTTTGCTCGTAAAACATAGGTCGCTAGGCCAAACGGGCACGCTTTACGCACCACCTGGCGGTGGTATGGAATATGGCGAGTCGGCAAAAGAAGCTTTGGAAAGAGAATTTTTGGAAGAAACTCATTTGGAAATTACAGTGAAAGACTTTCTTTTTGTGCATGAATACCTCGATCCGCCTCTACATGGAATCGAACTGTTTTTTCTGGTAGAGCCTGTTGGAGGAAAACTCATGCTGGGTAACGACCCAGAGATGGATAAGGATAGTCAGTTAATTACGGAAGTGGGATATTTTTCGTTGGCGGAACTCCGTTCAAACAATCTTAAAAGCCTCCATTACGTTTTACAGAATATTAATGACCTGAATACGCTCATTAATCAAAAAGGCTATTTCAAATTTCATGAATAATCCATAAAATAGCGGTTCGAATAGTTATGGATTACCTAGATTATTAGTTAATATTGCAAAAGTCAACCTTAAAAAATGAACCTAACTAAAATACTAACCTTAGTTCTCTTTATTGGAGCCTTAGCTGTAGGCTACCTACTTTTTGATAGCATTAACACTACTATTGAAGAAGCAAAGAAGACAGAAAGAATTGAAAATGCTGTTAAAGCTCGTCTTGAGCTTATCAGAAGTGTACAAGAGGCCTATCAAAGTACTTACGGTGACTATGCCGATACTTGGGAAAAGCTTATTGCTTATGCTGATACTGGTAGCATTTACTTGATTCAAAGAAGAGAAGAAATCAAAATGTTGGCGTACGGTGCTGAAGAGTCTACCTTCTTTTACGATACACTTGATGTGGTTTCAGTAAAAGACTCTCTTTTCAAGCAGCCATTCGACTTGAAGAAACTTCCTGAGTTGCCTCACGCACCTGGTAAGTACTTCTCACTTTACGTAAAAGATTCAATCCGTTCTGGTGTTAATGTAGACTACATTGAAGTTGTAGATACTTACCCTTACGACAGAACAAGAACTGATGATGCTGAAATTGACAGCAGAAGACCTCTTCGCTTCGGTTCTAGAACAGACATTACAACAGCAGGTAACTGGCAATAAGCTGTGGCAACGGCCAATACCGAGCAAATAATATCAATTAAAGACGAAAGACTGGATATTGATCTAATCGATCAGTATCGTCTTTCGTTTTTCATTTCTGCGCGTGCGTGTCAAATCACTGTGTTTGATGTAAAAAAGAAGAAGCTTCTACTTTTTGAGCATAGAGAGTTCGACTCGAGCCTTAGCGTAACCGCAAATCTGGAAATGATCCACAAGGATCATATTCTTATTGCAGCAGGTTTTTGGAAGGAAATACAGGTATTTGTGAGAAACGATAAGTTTTCACTAATACCCAATCCGGTTTTCGATAAGTCGCTACTTTACGAATATGTAAGACTGAATGCCGAAACGGATCCGGAAAAGCATGCTTACCACTTTAAAATGCTAGACGATTTTAACTTGTCTATCGCTTTTGGCTATTCAGCCAATATCAAAAAGTGGTTTCAGAATAAATACCCTAATGTTTCTACCTTCTTTAGCCATCAGGCAGTGGCTTATTTAAAAGGCATAAACAATCAGCTTAAGGAAAAGGCGAGCGCAAGCTTATACCTAAACCTTAACCACCACGAAGCACTTATTGCGGGCTTCAACCTTCAAAAAGTGGCCATTTACAATCAGTTTGGTTTTAAGGATGCCAAACACTTAGTAAAAATTGTACTGCTCACTATTCAGCAGTTCAGCCAAGAAGGACAAAGCACTCCTATTTTGCTAACAGGAGTAAAAGAGAAAGTAGACCTTTACTTACCGGTTTTCAAAAAGTACTTTAAGCACATAGAGTTGGGCAAACGACCAGACAATGTGGTGATGCACCCCATCTTTAACGAGCTTGAGCCGTATGAATACTTTGAGGTATTCTCGAATCTATAATTTACACCTATGAAACGTATTGCCCTGTTCCCCGGCTCTTTTGATCCATTTACCAAAGGCCACGAAGACATTGTTTTGAGGGGGCTCAAATTATTCGATGAGATCATCATTGCCATTGGCTACAATAGCCAAAAGCAAAACCGCTATTTCGAAATTGAGTACATGGAGCAAAAGATCATCGAAACCTTTGCGCACCAGCCCAACGTTTCGGTAATCGTATATAGTGAGCTTACCGCTGAGCTTGCCACTAAATACAATGCCAAGTACATTTTAAGGGGACTGAGAAATACTACCGACTTTGAGTACGAAAACAGTATTTCACAAGTAAATAGAGATTTGAACGAAGAACTGGAAACGGTATTTCTAATTACATCGCCAGAGTTAGCAGCGGTGAACTCCTCGATTGTTCGCGAAGTGCACCGCTACGGAGGCCATGTACAAAAATACTTGCCTTATATGCTCTGAGAAGACAGCTGTTTCTTCTTTCGGAACTTCTTATAAACGTGCTTAATAGACTCAAAGGTATTGTACATAGCTACATCTACCTCCTTTTTGGTCATCCACTTTACTTCGGTAATACCTTCTTCAAATTGTGGCGCCATTTTCGAGTCGTCTAAGCATTCCATCTGAAACCAAACGGTTTTTTTCAGTATGCTTTTCTCTCCCTTTGTATAGGTGTGCCAAGTGGTGCAAACTTTGTCTTTCAACCTTACCTTCACATTGCACTCCTCTTCCACTTCGCGTTTGGCCCCCATTTCTACCGACTCCTTGCCTTCTATCTTCCCTTTAGGTAAATCCCATTTACCCAAACGGTGAATCATCAACAGTTTTCCATCACCATAAACCACTCCACCGGCAGCTTTAATGATCTTAAACTTACTTTTGATGTACTCAACAGAATCAGTGTAGTTTTCGGTTTCAATGGTTACCGACTCCAGCAATTTCAATTTCTTGTTGTGAAGAATAAAAAGTATCGACTTAATCACCGCATTATTCGCATTTAGAATAAGCAGCTTGCCTTTAAAAAGCTTCTCGTTAATTAATAAGTCATCTGCTTCAAGAACCACATCGTACTCCTCTTGCTTTCCGATGTTCTCAGGTTGTTTAATCCTGAGTGGCTTGTCTTTGATGTAGATTCGCATTCAGCAAAATTTTGCTTCCAATATGAGGAAAAAATCTTAACTAAGTAAAAACCTAAGGGCTCATTTTGATAAAATAACTAGTAAATTCGCGCCATGGAAAATTCAGAAAAGATGAAGGAAGTTGCGTTGAAAGTAGCGTCAGAATTATTAAGAATAGAAGCCATAAAACTGAGCGTTGAAAATCCATTTACTTGGGCTTCGGGCTGGAAGTCTCCTATTTACTGCGACAACCGCCTTTCGCTATCTTTTCCTGAGATTAGAACTTACATAAAGTCTAAATTAGCCGAGGCTGTAAAAACCCATTTCCCGGATGCAGAAGCCATTGCCGGAGTTGCCACGGCAGGTATTCCTCAAGGTGCTTTGTTGGCCGAAGAATTAGGTTTACCATTTTTATATGTTCGCTCTAAACCAAAAGGCCACGGTATGGAAAACCTGATTGAAGGTAAAGCCATTGAAGGCCAAAAGGTGGTAGTTATTGAAGACCTTATTTCCACCGGAGGAAGCTCAATTAAAGCCTCTGAAGCGCTAAAAGTTGCAAAAGTAGAAGTACTGGGCATGTTGGCAATCTTCACCTACGGTTTCCCTCTGGCTGATGAAAACTTTGAAAAAGCCGGCATTGAACTACACACCCTAAGCGACTACTCTACCATGCTAGAAATTGCCAAAGACCTAGGCTATGTTGGAGTAAAAGACTTGGCTTCTCTCGAAGAGTGGAGAAAAGACCCTTCTGTTTGGGGTAAGTAAAATTGGCGAGCCGGTTGACTAGTGAACTAGTAGATTAGGGAATTGGTAAACTGGTGAATTGGTAAACTAGTAGAGTGTTAAATTAGGGAGTTCTTGAACTGGTAAACAGTAATTGAGCGGTGGATACACCCTCAGTCCCTGAAGGGATGCCACAGTTTCAGATTCTCTGACTTCCGACTTCCGTCTTCGGTCTCCCGTCTTTTTACCTGCCGCAACTTGTGTAGGCAGGCTGTCTTCCGACTTTCAAAACTTCTCTTCTATTCCTAAACCGAAGAGGGCGAAGTCGTACTTCACCGGGTCATTTGGATCGAACTGGCGAAGGTTTTCGGTAAGTTCAAGTGCCATTTGCCAATCGCTTTGTTGGCGGGCAACCAAGCCTAGCTTGCGCGCTACGCGCTCAACATGCACATCGCATGGGCATACCAATTGACTGGGCTTTATCCTTTGCCAAAGTCCAAAATCCACTCCATTTTCATCATTCCGTACCATCCAGCGCAAAAACATATTCAACCGCTTACAAGCCGACTTTCTGGCCGGTGTAGCAATATGCTTTGTCGTTCTTTGTGGTGCATCAGGCAAGCTGAAAAATAAGTCTCTAAAACCGATCAGGCCAGATTCAATCGTTGCTGATTGGTCATTCATTCCTGTAAGAAAAGCATCTTCCAAAGATTCATTCTCCGAATAGAGCCATTTGAGTACCTCAATAAAGTAAAGTGTATCTACATCGTTAAAAGTCCTATGCTTAAAGTTTAGGAAGGGTTTTAAGTCCGCATCCGTATGACTTAGAATAAAATCATGCGGACTGTTATCCATCATTTCAAATAGCTCGCGGCATTTATTAATAATGGTTTTGCGTTGCCCCCATGCTAAAATAGAAGCCCAAAAACCCGTGATCTCAATATCCTGCTTTTTAGCATACTGATGTGGAATAGTAATCGGGTCGTTGGGAATAAAGCCAGGGTCGTTGTACTGCCCAACTTTCATGTCGAGAAAGTCTTTTAACTCCTCAAATTGCTGAGCGCTCATTTAGTTGAAATAGCTCAATTCAACCCTAAAGCGCTTATCAATGGCTTTCAGGTTATCATAAGCCCTTTTATTCAGCTTAATGATCACATTTTCATTATCGGTAGTTTCAGGAATTGTACCTACTACACGCACGTACACCGTAAGGTCATTCATTAAGTTTCTCACCTTAATAACAGTACCAATTTTGGCTGTTCTGTGTAAAGCAAAGAACTTAGAAGATGGCTCATCTTCCTCAATTACTTCGGCAACACCCTCTACCTCATATTGCTTAAATTCGCTACCTGGATAGTTGTTTTGAGGTGCTTCTTCAATCACAAGCACTTCATCTGTCTTTGGAGTTTCAGTTGGTTGCTCGCTAGGTGCAGTTGTTGTCGGTGTTACTTCTTCTGGCTGCTCGGTAGTTGTTTGTGGCTGGCTAACTTCTTGAGGAGAAACTGCCTTTTCTTGCCTAATCTTAAGCTTTTGGTTTAGCGCCAATGAGTTGGACGAAAGGCTATTCCATGCTTTAATATCCGCTACTGCAACATTGTATTTTCTAGAAATGGCGAAAAGTGTTTCACCCGCAGCTACTGTGTGAGTAATTTCATTGGTAACAGTAGCACTGGCTGGCGCAGCACTTACATTGCCGCCATAAGGAATCTTTAATGTTTGCCCCACTTGCAACCCACTCGCCAATGTTGGGTTTTCTTTCTTTATAGCATCTACAGAAGTCAGGTATCTTTTGGAAAGCGAATAAAGCGTTTGGCCAGAAAGCACTTTATGAATCACAAAGTTTTTCCCTCCTTCTTGCTCCATTCTTAAAGAATCTGTTTGTGCAGATACACTTGTAAGACCAACAACTAACAATATGATTAGTGAATAAAATTTCCTCATGCTATTTCAACTGATAAAAGATGATTTCTCTTTTTTCCTTAACAAATATAAGGGCTTGATTTACGATAAAAAATGTACCAGAAGCAAGGCCATTCAAATCATTTTCCATGATTTCGTGAAGCAGTAAATTTCCCTCCACATCAAATACGAACAAATGCAGCGAATAGGTATCTTCTTCCTTAAAATTTCCGCTAATTAAAATTAGCTCGTTATGTTCGAGGTAGTCGATGCCACCGACCAATTCCACCCCGCACTTTTTCTGAAGAAACCTATTTAGTGTTGCCGCATGCTTCGATTCAGCCTCATAGGTTAAGGGAAAAGCCGCTGCTTCGTCCTGCTTAGAAGGTATTAACTCCTCCACTAATTGCCCCGTGGCAATTTCAATCAGGGCGGCATCACCCTCTTCGGACGTATAGCGTAACACTTTGTCGTTAACCATTTGCAGCTTAACCTGCTCTATGGACCACAGTGCTTCTTCCTGTTCTACATCAAAAGCAAAGGCGGTGCGCGCCTCTATATCTTGCGTATCGTTATAAGTCTGAAAGACCACGAAATCGCCAGTAAATTGGTAAGCACTTATCCACCACGATTCTTCAAAAGCTAAATTCTGCCAAAGAAACTCCTGCTTACTTATTTCGAACAAAGCAAAACTCACCTCAAGTGCTTGGCTATCTCTGGTGGTTATTAGCAGCCGATCACCCGCCTGACGAATCTCCCAGATGTCAGTTAAAAACGGTAATGAAAAATCAGGTTCAAGTTGAATTGACAATGCCTTTCTTTGTAATTTGAAGCAAAAATACGGGAATATAGTGGGCATCAAAGGAATTAAAAATGTAGTGCGGGCAATTGTAGCTACCAGCATATTATTGCTAACCACAGTAGCTTGGCTGAGTGCACAGGAAAAGGATAAGGACAAACGAATTTTCGTCATGGAGATTCGTGGCGACATAGATCCTCGTATGAATCGCTATGTTGACCTAGCACTTACCCAAGCCACCGAAATAGATGCCGACATTGTAATAATTGATATGGACACCTATGGTGGTGCCGTAAACGATGCCAACGATATTCGAACAAGAATTTTAGAATACGACAAGCCAGTTTGGGTGTACATCAACAACGATGCAGCCTCTGCCGGAGCGTTAATTTCCATTGCTTGCGATAGCATTTACATGGTGCCAGGAGCCAACATTGGAGCCGCTACAGTGGTAAATGGAACCGATGGCAGCCAAGCACCAGACAAATACCAATCTTACATGCGTAGTATTATGCGCTCTACAGCCGAAGAAAACGGCCGTGACCCGCTAATTGCCGAAGGCATGGTTGACGAACGCGTGGAGATTGATGGCGTAACGGAGGACGGCAAAATCATCACCTTTACCACTACGGAAGCTATTAAAAATGGCTATTGCGAAGCAGAAGTAGCCAGTATTCGAGACATCATAGAGAAGAATGCCATTTACGATTATGAGCTAATTGAGTACGAACTTTCTGGTACAGAAAAGATCATTGCCTTCTTTTTAAACCCTGTGGTAAGTGGTCTGCTCATTTTGGTAATTACCGGTGGAATTTTCTTTGAGCTACAAACACCCGGAGTTGGTTTTCCATTGGCCGCAGCAGGCGTAGCACTGGTTTTGTACTTGGTACCTTACTACCTCAATGGCCTAGCAAGCAACTGGGAAATTGCGGCTTTCTTTGTCGGTATTGTTTTAATAGCGCTCGAAATATTCGTGATTCCTGGGTTTGGCGTGGCCGGTATTCTTGGTATTATTTGTACCGTTGGCTCGCTCATTTTTATGATGCTTGGCAACGACAATTTCAACTTTGACTACGTGCCAACCGGTGAAATTACCGAAGCTGCAACTGTAGTAATGGTAGGCGTTTTCGGCTCTATTTTGCTGCTTATACTTTTTGGATATAGAATTACACAGTCCAAAATGTTTAGCAGAGTAGCCTTAATGAATACACAGCAAAAATCGGAAGGTTATACGGCAACTTTCTACACCGAAAACCTTGTTGGAAAAGCAGGTGTTGCGGCAACCATACTACGCCCAAGTGGAAGGGTTGAAATTGAGGACGAAATTTATGATGCCTACACCCGAGGAGAATATATTGAGCAGGGCGAAAAAGTAAAAGTGGTAAAACAAGAAGGTACTTCCTTACAAGTAAGAGCAATTAAATCATGAAAAACGAGCAAGATTTTACAGCAGAAAGCTTAGCAATAGCTGGTGGTTATGATGCAACTTCAGCACACAACTCCATCAAACCTCCAATTTACCAAACCTCTACTTTCAAGTTTAATACTGCAGAAGAAGGCAAAGCATTCTTTCAAAAAGCTACAGGTGAGGCCCCTTTAGAGGAACGTAACGCCAGCCTAATTTACACCCGCTTAAACCACCCAAATGCCATTACCGCAGAGTACCGTTTGGCCAAGCTAGATGGCGCAGAAGATGCTGCTTTCTTTGAAAGTGGCATGGCGGCAATTTCTACTACCTTGCTTACCTTTTGCAATGCGGGCGACCTTATTTTAATGTCCACTCCCCTTTATGGCGGCACCGATGCGTTTATTAAAAAGCATTTGGTGAATTTTGGAATCGATTATGTAGAATTCGACCCAAGTGACACCAAAGAGCAGATAAAAGAGAAGCTTATGGCGCACCAAAACGCCAAAAAACTCAAGGTGATTTATGTGGAAACCCCAGCTAACCCAACACTCGCCCTTACCGACATTAGTGCGCTTGACGAATTAAGGCAGGAGATCAATCAAGAAGGCATTCACCCAGTAATTGTTGCTGACAACACCTACATGGGACCTATTTTCCAAAAGCCACTTGCCCACGGTGCAGACATAAATGTTTACTCAGCTACCAAATACATTGGCGGGCATAGCGACATTATTGCTGGCGCAGCTTCTGGTAAAGACATTTACCTAAAAGAAATCAAAAAGAAACGTGCCATTTTAGGCAACACCGCCTCGCCTTTTACCTCTTGGCTTTTGAGCAGAAGTTTAGAAACAATAGGCCTGAGAATGGAAAAGCAAGCAGCCAATGCGGCCAAACTTGCAGACTTCCTGGCGGGGCACCCTAATGTAGAAAGGCTTCACTTTTTGGGCACTTTAACAGAAGAAGATGCCGATTATGGGCTTTATAAAAAGCAGTACACCTCGGCCGGGGCAATGATGGCCGTAGAAATAAAAGGAGGAGAATCCGAAGCCTTTAGGTTTTTAAACGCGCTGCAGCTGGTGCAACTGGCCATATCTCTGGGCAGTACCGAAACCCTGGCCTCGCACCCCTACACCATGAGCAGCTCTAACATGGACGAAGCGGATAGGCTAAAGTCTGGTATTACGCCAAACCTTGTTAGAATTTCGGTGGGTATAGAAAACCCTGAAGACATAATAAAGGATGTAAAGCAGGCACTAAGTGCCGTTTGATCGACATTTCGAAACACTTCTTTCTAACACTTTTTTGAAAGAGAAATAGCCACGACCTAATTTGCACCAAATTATGGCAGAACAACAAACGCTATACGATAGTATTGGAGAAGACAACATTCTTCAGCTTGTAGATGACTTTTACGAGGGAATAGAAAAAGATCAAGTTCTTCGTAAACTATACCCTGAAGACCTAGAACCGGCTAAAAACCGGCTAAAACTATTCTTCATCCAAGCCCTTGGAGGCCGCCAAACCTATACTGACGAACGTGGCCACCCGATGCTTCGCAGGCGCCACTTCCAGTGGGAAATAGGTGAAAAAGAAGCCACACTTTGGCTCAGTCATATGAACGATGCGTTAAAAAAAGCGAACTTCTCAGAGCCCTTGAAAGATGCTTTTTGGGAGTATGTGTACAAGGCAGCACTGCATATGATTAATAAGTAAAACCGCTTAGGTCTAAAGGCTTTCTTCCATGAGCCTTATTGGGTATATTGTTTTGAACGGTTTATCGTTCTTACCTTATAATCAACCGCCATGAAGAAGCTTGTTTACTTAGAAAAAGACCTTGAAGAACTATTTACCGACCTACATGCTTCTGGACTATGGAAGGATGGCAAAGAAATTTCAGACGCCATTAGCTACGATTCGCCTGATAAAATATTGAAGGCTTATAGAAAGCTTAAGGGCCAACCAAATTTCGATCTGCAGGCATTTTACAATGAGTACTTTCTAAAGTTCGCACCGAACGACAGCAACTACCAAAGCGATACCAGCAAACCAATTGAAGATCATATTGAGAAGCTTTGGGCTGTATTGCAGCGCACGCCCGAAGTTGAAGACTTCTACTCTACTCGCATACCGCTTCCCCATCCATACATTGTTCCTGGTGGTAGATTCAACGAAATTTATTACTGGGATAGTTATTTCACCATGCTGGGCTTGGCCGAAAGTGGCAAGGTTGAAATGATTGAACACATGGTAGACAATTTTAGCTGGATGCTAAATGAAATTGGGTTTATCCCCAACGGCAACAGAACCTATTATTTAGGGCGATCTCAACCGCCTTTCTTTTCCCTAATGGTTGATTTGCTGGCAAAAATAAAAGGACTAGAAACGCTTGAAAATTATGCCGGAGCGCTTGAAAAAGAATACAGTTTCTGGATGGAAGGCGCAAACCAGTTGCATCAGACAAAGCGTGCCCATAAGCGTACTCTTTGGCTTGGCGAAGGAGAAATCCTAAACCGCTACTTCGACAATATCTCAAGCCCTAGGGCCGAAATGTACCAAGATGATATAGCACTAATTGAGAAAAAGGGCGCTGAAGGCCAAACCACTTTACTGAACATTCGCGCAGCATGTGAATCGGGTTGGGATTTTAGTTCAAGATGGTGCAAAGTGCCAAACGACCTAGGCACAATCCGTACTACCGAGCTAATACCTGTAGACTTAAACTGCCTGCTCTACCATTTGGAATTGATGATAAGTAAGGCCAATGAACTAAAAGGTGATGAGCCTAGAGCAGCAAGCTTTGAAAGTAAGGCCAATGCCAGACAGGCTGCCATTCTAAAGTATTGTTGGAATGAAACCACCCAGTGTTTTTCAGATTTTGACTGGATAAATAGCGAATGCACAGCTTCTATTAATGCCGCAATGGTTTACCCTCTGTACTTTAAAATCGCAACCAAAGCTCAGGCTGAAGCCTGCGCCAAAACGTTGGAAACAGCACTACTTGCAGATGGTGGATTACTAACCACAAACATCGCCTCTGGCCAGCAATGGGATGCACCAAATGGCTGGGCACCACTACAGTGGATGGCCATTCAAGGTTTGAGAAATTACGGTCTGAATGAGCTAGCCAATACGATCAAAACAAGATGGGTTGCACTCAATAAAAAGGTATTTCAGAACACAGGAAAACTAATGGAAAAGTACAACGTGGCCGATACCTCTTTATTAAGTGGCGGTGGTGAGTATCCGGTTCAAGACGGTTTTGGTTGGACAAACGGGGTTTTGCTAAAACTACTTTCTGAATAAATCTATCAATACGCCAAAAACAATCTCTATTGATAATCAGTTATTTGAAAAAATATTCATCATGAAAAAAGCAGTGATTCTATCCTTGGTATTAGTACTTACCTTTGCCTTTACCGGCTGCAAAAACGATGATGACCCTTCCGAAGAAGTGAAATTCAGCCTTATTGTAAACAATAATACACAACAGAGCATAGATGTATACCTTAAGGATGATGTAACAGCTACTAGCACTTTTATTAATCAAGGGACAGTTGTTGCCGGAGGCAGTAAAACCGTTGCCAACTTAGTTATCAGCGTAAATTACACCGTTAGAGCTGTTGCCGTTGGTGGAGATCCTGAAGCTGGTCCTTTCTTGCTTAACCAAACATTCTCGAGCAGTAACAATAGCAACATAACATACAATGTGGATTAATATCTTCCCAAGAAGCTAAAAACCAACACTAAAATATTGAGCTTTAAGATAACCACGTGAATTTCATTCTAAAGGCTTATCTTAAACCATGCACCTACAAGACAAAACCATATGGATTACAGGTGCCTCGTCTGGCATAGGTGAGGCACTTACCAAACAACTATCAAAGCATCGTGTCAATCTCATTATTTCATCGAGAAGAACCGAGGAACTTACACGTGTAAAAAGCGAGTGCGCTAATCAAGAACGTATCGCCATCGTTCAGCTTGACTTGTCCCAATCTCACACCTTTGAGGAAACAACAAAAATGGCTATAGCTGCCTTTGGCCAGGTTGATGTTTTGATTAATAATGGAGGTCGCAGCCAACGCTCGTTGGTAAAAGACACCCTGCTGCAAGTTGATCGGGATTTAATGGAAGTAAATTATTTTGGTTCTGTTGGTTTAACCAAAGCCTTGTTGCCACACATGTTAGCAAAGGGCAGTGGTCACTTTGTGGTTGTCACCAGCCTCACTGGTATTTTCGGTACCCCATACCGTTCTGGCTATGCTGCCAGCAAACACGCACTCCATGGTTTTTTCGATAGTATGCGAGCCGAGCTCGAAGATAGTGGCATTAAGGTCACCATTGCCGCACCGGGTTTTGTGAAAACTAACGTTTCGGTTAATGCTTTTACTGGTGATGGCACTCAGCTCGGCAGTATGGACGATGCCCAAGCCAATGGACTTACTGCAGATGCATGTGCCGCAGCAATTATTAAAGCCATGATGAAACAAAAGCGAGAAGTGTATATAGGCCGAGAATCTTATGGAGCATACGCCAAGCGCTTTTTACCCGGTCTTTTCGCCAGAATAATTAAAAAAGCGAAGGTGCGGTAGATAACCCTTTTTGTCATTCCCCCGAAGGCGAAAGTTTTTCTGATATAAATACTGCCCTTGAAACTCTCTAGCACGTTGTTGTACTTGTTTGCACCGCAACTAGTAAGCACTCGTCATTCCCAGCTTGACTGGGAATCTCTAAGGCTAATTATAACCTTCAATATCTTCCCACAAATCCTTCAGCTTAGGATTAAAAGCTGTAATCAACTCTTCCTTCCATTTTCGGTTCCACTTTTTCAAAACCTTTTCTCTTTTAATAGCCGATTCTATATGACCAAATACTTCATAGTAGATTAAGGAGTAACAATGATATTTCTTAGTAAAGGCTCCTTAAGTCATTTTTATGTTGGTAAACACGGGCTTCCAAATCAGATGTTACGCCTATATATAATACAGTTCTACTTTTATTAGACATTATGTAAACATATCCACCTTTTGGCATTCCGTTGTGTTTATTGAAATTTAGCCAAAACCGTGAGGGATTCCCAGTCAAGCTGGGAATGACGCTACAGCCTCTTCCAGCCTAATTTAGTAGCAATACTAAATAGCACTTCTTAAATTCAAGCATGCGAAACTTATTAACCACAATTCTTTTTATTTCTTGTATTTCACTAGCTGCCCAAACGGCTAAAGACACCAAGCTTGTAGTTCGTACACAGGCCAAAGACGCCAAATTTATTGGTGCCAGCATGGGCGGTTCCATGATTATAGTAAGAGACGCCACTACCAACGAAGTGCTGGCCAAAGGCTTAACTCAAGGTGGAACCGGAAACACCACAACCATAATGAACACACCAAGGGAAAGATATGCTAGCATTACTGAAGGCACTGCTTTTTTTGAAACCACTTTGCGTTTGGAAAAACCCCTTTTCGTTAATATTGAGGCAATTGGCCCCTTTAATCACGAAGAGTCACGTGTAGTTTCGCAAACACAAGTTTGGCTGGTACCAGGCAAACATATGGATAGTGATGGTGTGATTTTGGAGATTCCTGGCTTTGTAATTGACGGCCTTTACCCACAAACGCATCAGGGCTTTTCTATTGAAAAAGACAAAACGGTAGAACTAAAAGTAAATATGGTAATGATGTGTGGCTGTACTATTTCCAAAGATGGTCTTTGGGATTCGGAAGCTATTGAGGTTGAGGCCAATATTTATGTTGATGGTACCTATTGGAAAACCATTCCAATGCATATTTCGGAACAGGTAAACACCTTTGTTACAACGTTAGCTCTGGAGAAAATCGGTAGTCATGAAGTAGTGGTAACGGCTTACCATCCAAGTTCTAAAAACACTGGTGTTGAGCAACTCAACTTTAGAGTAAGCAACTAAGTCTGTTTATTCTTTTTGGCTTGTAAAGTTTTGCCTGTAACATAACCAAGGCCAAAAGGGATAAAGAGAATAATGGCTAAAATGAGGGCAATGTAGAACAACACGCTCGAAACCATATCCTTTACTTGTACCATTACGTTATTGGCAAAATCATCAGCCAAACTATTGGCCTCATCCACTAATATTGCCCGTTCCCTTGCAACTAGGCTATCTAGCTTTTCTCTTTCACGAGCTATAATAGTGTCCATAGCGAGCCTTTCTTCACCCAGTTTGTTCATTGAACGGGCCAGTTCATAGCGCAATCCATTGAACATTGGCTGCATATCTCGCGCAAATGAAGCTATTGCCTGATCCAGCAGCTCGGGAGAATTATTCGCTATCCGCACCAATGCATCAATGCGAGCGTTTAGGCTATCAGCAATCGCATATACATTCAGCGAATCCATGCCTTGCTCTCTTAAGGTAAGCTCAGTATTCCATTTAATTTGTTTACCGATTTTCTGGGATGCATAAGACATTCGGCTGTTCAAATCGGCCATTACTTCGGAAAGCGAACCCACAGTAGCAACAGCTAAACTGTCAGGTGTTTTTCGAAAATCCAGATAAGATGCGCGAACGGGCGAATGCGTGAAGCCATTCTGCTCAAAATTAGTGGTGGCTACAAAATCATACACGAACTGCTTATGCTTACTGAACTCCTTTTCGGACATCATATTTGCAGCAATCGACTCCACCTGTCTTACATTCTCACTGTTTACCTTTCTTATTACCTCAATTTCTTCTCCCAGCATTTGCTCACCATAGATTCCATTTAAAAATTGGTCCATTTCTAGCATCAGTGCCCAAGTATCCATCAATGCTATTCTCGGTGAAGTTTGAAAACCAACTTTTCCAAAATTGTCTACAGCATAAATTTTCCACCTCAGAGCATTCATTTTCACTTCCTTGCTAGCAGAATTGGCAATTAAGCTGTCGGCCGCACGTTCAATTCTTTCAGATGCCTCGCCAACAAATGCTTGTGTTCTAAGGCGAATATTCAACTCGGTTTTAGACAATGGCTCTTGCGCACTTTCAATTGTCAAGAGTTTACAAGATGAAACCGAAATCAATATGAGTACCAGTACTGAGGGAAGTAACTTTCGCATAGCCGTAGATTCGTTTATTTAAAATTAAAACATAATGACCAAGATAAAACACACCTACATTATCAAATCTATAAATTCTCAAACTACCAGTTGAACTAAACCAAGCCAACAAATCGTTAACAGGAAATCTACAATTATTATGCATAGCACAACCCTGTTATGCGTTTTTGAGTATACCTTTGCGACTTTAAACACCCTTTGCAGCCATGCTGAACGATAGAAAAACCACCAACCTTTTATTACTCGCTATAGTAATTCCGCTCTTTTTCTATTTGCTGAAAATTCTCTCGTTTATTTTCATTCCGCTGGTATCATCAATGTTTATTGCATTGCTGTTTTTGCCGCTAATGCGCTGGTTTAAAAGAAAGGGCGTTCCAAAATTTGTCAGTATTACTGTTGTCATCTTAATCATTATTGCGGCATTCAGAATTGGTGGTGGGCTTATTAAACTTTCAAGTGCAGAAATATTAGCGACAGACAACGCTTATTTTGATAAGGCCAAGGTGAAAATCAGTTCTCTACTATATTCTCTGGGCAATTTTGTGGGTTTAGATTTTCTCAAAAGCATGGAAACCCCGCAAGACTTAGTGAGTAAAGATGCCATAATGAAGAGCTTGGCTCCTACTGTAGACTTTATTAGCAGCACCATTTCCATGATTCTCTCTACGTTGTTCTTTGTACTTCTTTTACTAGCAGAATCAATGGATGTTCAGAAAATCATGAACTCCACTATTCTCAAAAAGCAATTTGCCAGCGTAAAAACCTTTATGAAAATTGAGCGCGACCTGATAAAATTCATCAAGGTTAAGTTCTTTATAAGTCTATTTACCGGTATTGGAATTGGCATTGCCTGCTGGGCCTTTGGGGTTAGTTTCCCTATTTTCTGGGGAGTTTTTGCCTTTGCCATAAACTTCTTACAGTTGGTTGGCTCTGTTATTACGGTAGTCTTATTAGCTATTTTCGCCTTTGTCGAAATTGAGAGTTCATCTATACTCCTGTTCTTTGTGCTCACCTGCACGGGGGTTCAGGTACTGTTTGGGGGAATACTTGAGCCAGTATTTATGGGACGTTCCTTCTCAATCAATGTGGTTACCATTTTAGTAATGCTTATGCTTTGGGGGAATATTTGGGGAATTGCTGGCTTGATTATGTCCATTCCGATTACGGTGTTCCTAAAAATCATAATGGAGCAGTACAAGAGCACGCGCGTCATTGCTCAGCTTATTTCGGGCAATACAGTAGCCATTGTGCTTCCACCAATCAACAAAAAACAGATTAAAACATAGTGTGCTAATATTGGCAGGAAAGCGCTTTGGTGTTTATCTTGAGCTGAATTCTTGCCAATATGAAAAAGTTCTTCCTCGGGCTACTACTTCTATTTTTAGGATTTGTAGCCTACATTCTCATCAACACTTTTGCTACCACCAGTAAGCAAATTACCGTTGAACCTATAACTAAAATTGACATCGAACAAGATGCCATTTCGCGGTTTCAGCAGGCATTGCGCATTCAAACCATCTCGCACGAAAATGTAGAAGACTTTGATTCAACTGCGTTCAGTGCATTTAATCAGTTGATTATTGACAACTACCCAATGGTCGATTCGCTTTTGGAGCATCAGTACTTTAGTGAATACAGCCATTTGTATAAATGGGAAGGCAAAAAACCAAGCCTAAAGCCCGTGGTATTAATGGGCCACTTAGACGTAGTGCCAATTGCATCGCCCGATAAATGGACGGTAGATCCATTTGCCGGCACTATTAAGGACGACATTATCTGGGGACGCGGCACAATCGATGATAAGTTCACCGTAATCGGGATTTTAGAAGCGACTGAAATGTTGCTAAAGGAGGGCTTTAAACCTGAAAGAACATTCTACTTCTCCTTTGGCCACGATGAAGAAGTTAGCGGCAAGTATGGTGCGGTTAAAATAGCCCAATACATGCAAGAACAAGGAATTGAGGCCGAGTTTGTAATGGACGAAGGCTATGCAGTAACCCAAAAATTAGTGCCAGGCATAGACAAAGATGTAGCCATGATTGGTGTGGCCGAAAAAGGCATAACCTCTATTGCACTGCAAGTAGATATGAAAGGTGGTCATAGCTCTCAACCAGCCAAAGAAACAGCCATTGATGTATTGGCAAATGCCGTAGCCAAGCTCAAAGCCAATCCGTTACCCGCTACTTTTAGCGAGCCAATGGAAGGGTTTATGGATGCACTGGGGCCAGAAATGGGCTTTGTAAACAGAATGGCTTTTGCCAACAGAGGAATATTCAAATCTATCATTCTTTCAACTTATGAGGGAGCTGGCGGATCAGGAAATGCCCTGATAAGAACCACAACTTCGCCAACCATTTTTCAGGCTGGTATTAAAGAGAACGTTATTCCAACTACGGCTAGAGCTGTGGTCAACTTCCGCATTATACCCGGGCAAACCGCTGAAGAAGTGAAACAACACGTAGTGAGCACCATAAACGATCCCCGTGTTACGGTGGCCTTTCACGGCTTTAACAACGATCCATCAGCAGTTTCGCCACACAACGTTGAGGCCTACGAGCTAATCAATAAAACCATCAAACAGATTTTCCCCGAAACACTAACTGCTCCAAACCTTGTAATTGGCGCCACAGACTCCAGACACTTTAGTGGGGTGAGCAAGAATATATATCGATTTGTGCCGTACCACATCAATGAGCAGAATATTGACAGTTTTCATGGTATTGACGAGCATATCCCTGTAGAGGACTATAAAGATGCCATTCGTTTTTACAGACAGCTTATGCTCAACACGAAATAAAAGGTTGACACAAAGGTTAGAAACTCATAAACCAAAAGAATCTGTCTGTTAAATGCACTGCAATCAACAAACAGATTCTTGTTATAGGCTCCCCCCTAGGGAAGCCACCTCTTAAAAAAAGAAGTTAGTTAGCTTCTGGGTAGCTTAAAACCAAGCGCTTCCTAAGTTTCGGAAAGGCCATGGTATAGAGGCCAAAATTATAATCAAACCAATAAGGAAGAAGGTAGAAATCGCACCAAACTTCTTAGCATCGGTAGCTGCTTTTTTCGCTTTGCTGTGGCCAATACTAATCAGTGCAATGGCAATGAGCATTCCTAATACGTGCTCTACAGCAAAGAACCTCAACACCGAGCTCTGCATAAATCCTTCAGTAAAACTTACTTTAGGACTAATGAAATATAACACCAACCCGATTACAAACTGTAAGTGTACAAGCCCCATTGCCATGGCAGAAAGCTTTCTATCCTTTGGTGTCCATGTGCCATTTTTCTTTTTCGAAAAAGCATTAAAAATGGCCGCAATAAGTAGTATTAATACCAACCATCTAAGGCCTGAGTGTGCATGAAGAAGTCCGTTGTACATAGTGGTTCTGTTTGTTGTTGCCAGCAAAGTAAGTACAGAAAGTTGAGAAATAAGAGACAAAGTTAATTTACTCTGGTACTCCTCCGCTCATTTTTGAAAGCTCCTCAAAGCTCATTTTACGGTATCCATCAGGAATAGCGAAGTTGCTAGGGTCTGGTTTTTTCTCATCAATGCTAACGGCCACAATTTGCATTGTCATTCCTTCAACTTCTGTTTCGTATTCAAGTGGAAAGCCTTTCAGTTCGCTAAAGTCCTTATGCGGAGCATCAATCTTCTCAGTATACCAAACCAATACCCCTGTACCGTCAGCATTTATCACTTGAGCTTTTTTGCAGTTATACCCCACAATCTTTTTGGTGCCTTCTAAATAGTTAATCTTTGGCTTCTCTGTTGATTTGGCTTCTTCTGCCTCCACTTGCTCTCGACTCATATGCACATGAGTTTTCTGCCCCATCATGTCCATTAAAACATCGGCCTCTTTGGTATCTTCATCAGTCAAAACAACTTGGGTTCCCATTCCCATCCCCATTTCCTGGAAAATTCTTGTCTTAGAGCCCAAAATCATCATTTCCATTCTTTGGGGCAGCATATCATCCATTCCCTGCATGTCTTCAGGCATTTTTAAATAATTGATTTCATAAACAATGGTACCATGAAATGGCGCTACCGGCTCAACCTTGGCGGTTGTAAAAGACACAACCGATAAAATGAGAATAGAAATTAATGCTTTCATAAGAGTTAAATTTATCCAAGATACACATCCTTTTTCTCAGCACTCCACCGTACAAAAAATTAATTGAAACGCTAATCATTCGAGTCATTCACTTATCCGTATTTTGTCTACTGGCTCACCAAACATACGTTAATACCAGTATGTCAACCGCATTCGACTATATAGGCCAAGTAAAAAGAAACACTCCCAAAATTCCGTTTGAGAAAGGCAGAAAAGTTTATGGAGTAAATATGGAGGATGCACCCAGAAAGAATACTCCCAACAAACCCAACACCGACTTTACCGCCCTACTTGCTTTGAGAAAACGCAATGCGAACAAAAGCTTTAGGGCAAGCAAAAGGGCTGCAGTTTTTACAGCCCTTGGCATGATACTTTTTCTAATTGTGCTATTAGTTTCAACTATGGAAAGACTCCCCTAAAACTTAAGGGCAGCATAGCCTTTAAGCTGATAAGTGGTAAGTGTTGTAAGCATTGAGGTAGCCGTTTCTAAACCCGGAGCCAATGTTTCCGGAGCAATGCTTCTACCACGCATAGATTGCGAGCAAACCACGATTTTAACCCCTGCATCTTGCAACTCCTTAAAAAGCGGAATGTGTGGGTTGTCTACATTGAACTTCTGCTTATAAGCATCATTGTCCAACACCGACCATACGGCCCCTCCGTGAATAGCCAGAACAACCTTCATGTTTTCCTTAGGCACTCCCCCCATGGCATGCAGGTTCATCATGCGGGCAACATTTATCAACGAATAAAACGGCTCTCCTTTATTAGCATCTCCAGTGGCTATGTCTACTACAATTTTATACTCCAATGCAGGATCAGGCTTTTCAGTAGCGTATTGCGCATCGAAAATACCTCCATAACTTTTAATCACAGGATTAACCATGTCTTGCGCATTCGCAGTGTACGCGAAACACACCATCAGGGCGGATAAGAAGATTTTAGGGAACAGTTTCATATTTCGGCAGTTTTTGATGCCTCAATAGACTGAATAAAACTGATTTAATCAAGCCAAAAAATGTAAATACAGACGAAAAGTACCTCAAAGTGAAAGTCACTTTCCTTTCATTTAGAAAGCAGCCCTAACAGCATACACACTTTTTACCCATTACCGATTGACTGCAAATACGATTTGAATTTTATACCAATTGGTATATATTTGATATACCATGACAAAATCAGAGCATACCAAACGGTTTATTATTGAAAAAGTAGCCCATATCTTTAACAAGAAAGGCGCCTATGGTACATCCCTGAGCGACATTACCAAAGCTACAGGCCTAACCAAAGGCGCAGTTTATGGCAACTTCCAAGACAAAGACACTTTGGCCGAAGCATGCTTTGATCATAACTTAAAGTTCTTTCAAAAAGGCCTTTATAAAGCCATTGCCACACAAGGCAATGCATGGCATAAACTAGAAATGGTTTTTGCTTTTTATGAAGAGGGCTTTCCCTTTGTTTACGCGAACGGTGGCTGCGCCCTTATGAACAGTGCTGTTGAAGCAGATGACGGCTACCCTTTGCTAAAACAAAGAACCCGAAGCACTTTTGAAAACTGGCAGAAAGAAATGGAGGGTGTAATTAGAGAAGGACAAACCACTGGTGAGTTTAGCCGAACAGCCAACCCCACCAGTATTGCCAGATTAATAATTGGGGGAATTGAAGGTGCCATTTTGGTAGCCAAAAGCACGCAAGACATGGACAGCTTTCCCAAAACACTAAATCATTTGAAAACTATTATTGAAAAGGAATTGAAATAATGAAAAGAGTTGTAATCACAGGTATTGGAGCACTTACTCCAATTGGAAATAACCTAAATGACTATTGGAACAACCTGAAGTCTGGAGTAAGTGGCTCAGGCCCAATTACCCGTTTCGACACAAGTAAATTTAAAACGCATTTTGCATGCGAGTTGAAAGACTTCAACATAGATGACCACATTCCGCGTAGCGAGTCGCGCAAATATGATAGGTTTACCTCCTATGCATTGGTAGCCGCTGAAGAAGCTGTTAAACATGCTGGAATTGACTTTGAAAGCCTAAACAGGAACAAAATTGGCGTGATCTGGGGTTCGGGAAATGGTGGTATTGAAACATTTTCTGAAGAAATGATTGACTATACTAAGCGAGATGAAAACCCGCGCTTCAACCCTTTCTTCATTCCCAAAATAATTGCCGACATAGCTTCTGGAGTTATCTCTATGAAGTACGGTTTACGAGGCATTAACTTCACCTGTATTTCAGCATGCGCCACCTCCACCACTGCGATTATCGATGCGTTCAACTACATTCGCTGGGGCAAAGCAAACATGATTATCACTGGTGGATCTGAGGCTCCGATTACCGTGGCCGGACTTGGCGGATTTAACGCATCCAGGGCACTAAGCACCAATAACGATGAGGCTTCTACGGCATCAAGGCCATTTGATAAAACCCGCGATGGGTTTGTGATGGGCGAAGGTGCTGGCGCTTTGGTTCTAGAAGAATATGAGCATGCAATAGCGCGAGGAGCAAACATTATTGCAGAAGTAGCTGGTGGCGGAATGGCAGCAGATGCCTACCACCTTACAGGTACTCACCCTGAAGGAGAAGGTGCTTTTTTAGGCATGAACGAGGCGCTAGACGATGCCAATATAACAGCGGCCGACATTGACCATATTAACATGCACGCCACCTCCACCCCTATAGGTGATCAGAGCGAGTTGATTGCGGTAGAACGCGTTTTCGGAATCAATCCAAAGCTTAAACTATCGGCTACAAAATCTATGACAGGGCACTTATTAGGCGCTGCAGGAGCCATTGAAGCCATTGCCTGTATCAAAGCTATTGAAGAAGGCGTGGTGCCACCTACTATTAACACTAAAGAAGTTGATGAAGATTGGGCTGACAAGTTTGACTTAACACTTGGTAAAGCGCAAAAGCATGACATAAGATATGCCATGAGTAACACCTTTGGGTTTGGTGGACATATCGCCACCGCAATCTTTAAGGGATACGAGGCATAATACCTACTTTAAACCAAAGAAAAAGGGGCGACCAGCAATTGGTCGCCCCTTTTCGTATCAGTAATAAACTACTTCTAAATCTGGGAGATATTCCAGTAGCTTATCAATATCATTTTGACGAAGCCCTGTATTAAAACAAGTAATTCGCTCTAACTTCTTTAGTTCGCTGAGTCTATCCAAGCGAAAAACACTCGTATTGGAGCAGTCGATGTATCGCAACTCAGTCAACTCTTCTAGTCCACGCATTCTTTTAACATTTGTACCCGAAAAGTTAAGTTCTTGAAGCGTGATCAGTCCCTCTAAAGGACGTAAATCTTCCACCGCAGTATTGGTCAAAACCAAGCGCTCTAGCTTAGGGTAGCGCTGCTGGAGCGTGTTCAAATCAGCAATTGGCATTTCAAGCAACTCGAGCGATTTCAACTCATCGATTACAGGTAATAATTGCAGCCCGCTTAAACCAGCTCGCTGCACTTTCAACTCCTCTAAACGATAGAATCGCTTGATCGCAGTAGTGGTTTGTCGGTTAAATCCGCTGCCCACAAACTCTAGTCGCTTACTGGCCACCAGCGCATGCAAATCATCCGAATTCACCCTGCCCGACTTGTTGATTGTTTGCAACAGTTTATCCTTCAATTCTTGGCTAACACCCGCCCACCAAGTCTCAAGCTGCTCTGTCATAAAACGCACTTTCACCTGCTCCTTTTTATCTAGCAAAGCAGCCACTGTGGCTTCTTCTACATTGGTATTGTCTACATCCAATTCAGCTAAGGCAGGCATTCCAGCCAATACCTCAATATTTCGAACAAGGGTGTTTTTAGCGTAAATCACCCTTAAGTTAGGATGATCACCAAGCGGACTTAGGTCGCGTACTTTGGTTTCGTTAATGGAGAGTTTCTCTAACTCAGCAGATAGTGCCGATTTCGGTAAATTCACCACAGGGTTTTTATCGAGTGTTAGCGATTTCAGATTCTGAAAACGGCTCAGCGGTGTAATATCAATCAAGTTGATATTTGTCAAATCGAGCGCTTCAGCCCTAATAAGTTGCGAAAGCTCTTCAGGAGTTGGCGAACTGCTAACATACTCGCTTAGGGCATTTCTCAAATTCATCGGCATGCCGTTCCACCATTCTTTCAACTGGGCAGCATTAGTTACAAGTAAGGCATCGTTTTTAGCCGCGAAACTCGCAATAGCCGCATCATCGAGTCGGGTACCATTTGCATAAACCCGCTCCAATGAATTGAGCGCACTAATAGCATCCAATGAACTTACCTCTGTATTGTTAAGGTAAAGCACTTTCAGTGCCGTTGCCCCTCTTAAAAATTCAAGGTCTTTAATTCCAGTATCAGAAATATTCAGTTCTTCAATGCGCTGTAAAGGCGCAATTGAATCTAGGTCTGAACCGCTCACATCTAAGTGCTTTAGGTTTCTTAACTGCTGAAAGTTGATGCTATCAAGCCCTTGACCATCGGCTAAAGAAAGCCATTCAATACTCTTAAGACTATTTACAAACTGAAGGTTTACCTGGGCAGCACCATCCAACCTCAGCTTTTGCAGCTTACCGAACGCTGCCAGTACATCAAATGTATCGATGGGGCTACTGCTCAAGTTGAGTGACCGAATATCAGTATGGTATTTAAGGTATTCTAAGTCTTCCACAGCAGACTGCGAAAGGTCTAGTGATTGGAGCTTATTAATCGAAAGCAAAGGCTTCAAGTCACTCACAAAGGTGTCACTGAGCTTCAAATATTTTAATTCAGTTAGCTGATAAATCGGATCAATATCACGAATCAGGTCATTGCCAGATAAGTCTAGCGAATCTATAGACACCACGCTCAGCAATTCTACATTGGAAAGGCTATCGAAATACACTCCAATTTTATCTTGAAAGATGTTTCGCCACTCCAAGGTCAGGCCGTTCCACCATTCTCTCAGTTGTTTATCGCGGCTCACCTTATTGGTGTAAATACTCGCAATCTTCAGCTCATCATTCTTATCAAAGTTGAATTCTATGTAGCGCTTTTTCGTAGAGTTAATGGAATCGCCTGCAACACTTGCACCTTTGAGGTTTCGCAGTAATTCTACCTTATAATAAGGCGTTTCATCCTCCTTTATCAGGCGTTCAATTTTTTCAATTTCAAACCCAAATGCGGCTTCAGTAAAGAAAAAGTCTATATCCTTTAAATAGGCCTGAACATCTTTGTAGATAACAGTCGAGCGGTCGTCTTGTAAATCGTCTTCTACCTGCACTTTCTCATTCAAAAACAGTTTTTTATAACTGTTATTAATAATGATCTCTCTTTCGGCAAGTGAGGTTTTTTCCGCCCCAAGTAAATTGAAATAATAAGATAGGGTTTGCACCATACCCTCGGCCTGACCTACATACGGATCGGCCTCAGTATCGACCTCCTGCCCCAAAGTGGAAAACGAAAACAGGAGGGCAACAAAAGCATATATAAACTTACTTTTTGTCATAGATAATTTTCAATAAGGCTTCTTTCTGTGAATCGTTCACTTGTGCCAAATCAGATATTAGCCAACCGGTGTTATAGCCTGGTCGGTTAAAGTTGTTAAGCTGAAAATACCAGCCATCGATACTAAAGAAGTGGAAGTTAAGTCGGTTTACAGTCTGAAATTCCAGTAAACCCATTTTCACTTCGTAGAGAAACACCGTTAACAAATCGGGTTTAAAATCGGCCAAAGTATATGATTCTGGGCTTCCGCCCTTAACCAATGCTTTGCGCAAATTCATAAAGTCCAGCTCATGACTCATTGGGTGTAAAAACTCTTTGGTTTCGCCTCTTTGCTTATCAAAAAGCGTATTGTATGGTTCAAAAACCAA
Source organism: Roseivirga pacifica (assembly GCF_900111145.1). GTDB lineage: Bacteria > Bacteroidota > Bacteroidia > Cytophagales > Cyclobacteriaceae > Roseivirga > Roseivirga pacifica. The sequence goes on along the minus strand of NZ_FOIR01000001.1, from coordinate 1,887,796 downwards.
GTCACTAATTACCCATTCGTAGCCCAAACCTTCTTGCTGAATTTGCATGTAAAGCGTAAGTGGCTCTTCCTTTCCTTTATACTTAAAGGTGGTATTTACCACGGCAAACCACTCCGGACTCCTTAGGCTCAAAAACTGCGGATTGTCCTTATCGGTTACCTGCTCGATAAATGTTTTCAGTAAGTCTTCGGAAAACTCGGCATTCTCCTCATCGAAGAGAATGCTCAAGTATCTTTTCCTAATACGCTCACTTCTATATTGCCTATCGTCTGGTTCGAACTTTCGGCCTTTGGTGTCTTCTTCGCCATTAAAGCGATTGAAAAACTGGTTGAGCTGCTTTGTGCTCGCCAATAATTGTCTTTCAATCTCCTCATCTTCAGACACTATCTGTGCCTGAACACCTTGGAAAAAGAAGATGAATAATAAAGAAGTTAAAAGGGTTAATCTGCTCATATAGATGTTTCAGACACGCGAATATCGCCTAAAATCACATCCCAGAACTCAATGGTTCTACCTGCAATTTGTGTCTCCTTTTTCTCTACGTAAATAGTAATGTCTTTTTTGGTTGTATCCTTATAGCTCAATTGGTCGCCACTTCTACCTTCAAACTTTTGGTAAATGGTTACCACACCAACGTAACGGCCGTCAGGCTGGCGCTCAAGGTCAGAGATATAGTGGATATCATACCATTCGATGGTCACCTTATCGTAGTTAAGGGCTCTCAATCGCTGAAAATACTCACGCACTTTATAGTATTCAATCTCTTCGCGCGCAAGCGATGAAACACCCATTTCGCTATCAGGAGCAAAAAGCTCTTCAGCCCTGTCCATTACTCTGGTAGACTCAGAATAAGGCGTTTCTTTATTACCAATAATGCGAATGTATTTACCAAGGTCTCTTACTTTTTCAAGCGCGAGTGAATCAATGGCTTTTTCTCTATTCGGGTCAACAGCATTTTGCGCAAGGGCATTTACGCTACCCATTACCACAAAAAGTGTTACGAGTGTATATTTTAGAATATTGCTTCTCATCTTCTTCTTACTTTTTAACTAATACCAACTCTTTGATTTTGCCATTTGGGGCTTTAACCACCTCTTTTACACGGTGCACATTGTTGCCAGTGTCCTTTATGTAATTAAGGTACTTGGTGATGTCCGTTGGCTCATCATAATCCTCGGTTCCATCGGCCGCATAAATAATAATGAGTACTGGTGCGCCACCATCATCAAATAGTCTTAAAGCCTCCTGAATATTGCTGTTGGCAGTGCTTGTAGAGCTTGCGCCAGCAATTGCCGCAAAATAATTGTTAAGCTTATTGTCTAGGGTTGGTTCAGGAGCAGTTCGAACATCTTTTGGTTCTTCCGGCTCTGGTTGTGGTTCCGGCTCCGGTTCTGGTTCTACTACTTCTGGTTGTTCTGGTTCTGTGTCAAGCACTGCCTTCTGGCTTTTACATGACGCAAAGAAAATCAGCATCAAGCTAAAGAGCAGGGCCGATTTAAGTACGGTTTTCGTCTGACTAGGAGTTACTTTCATTTTGATAGTTATTTAATCGATGTTCTGCTACGCAATATGCGTTCCAAACACAGCTTAAACGTAAAATTGACTGCAAAAGGATACGCTTGCAAAAAATAATCTCGAATAGAGAAAATTTAAGTCAAAATGAAAAGTGAAACCGTGTCTACTGGTGATAAAAATATGTGAATACCTCAACCAACATAAGCTGTTGATGAAGTAGCTCAACAAAAGACACGAATTGTAAAAAGTGGAATCAACTGGTCAGCCTGCTGGCAATTTCTAAGCTGCTAATTGAAAACTCAAGACCTCACCTTGAGTGAGCGTGAGGCCTTGAGTTAATAATTACTTCTCTTCTGGCAATTTAGCCACCTGAGCACCCTCAGGCATTTCAAAGTTGCTCATGGCAGGATACTCAGTAGAAACCTGAATATTTTCAAACAACCTAGCTCCACCACGAGGTTCACCAACCACGCCATCGCTGTACTGATACCACTGCAATGAACTTGGTAGCAAAACACCTCCCAGCTCATTCCATCCTTCATATTTTATTAGGCTGAATCTATCGCTTGATTCATCGCCACCAAACGTAGCGGTATACATTAGCCATTGCATTTGGTTGGTTTTAGGGTCCGAAAGAATGATGTAGTTATCCTTGGGAGAATCGCCAACACCATTTCCGTAACTAATTTTCACCGCATTATAAGCCTTCCCTTGAAGCTCAATTGGCTCAATATCTTCATAGAAAACACCTGGGTCGCCCACAACAAATGGAAATGCATAGAAATAGAACATTAAATTGTATCGCATTCTCTGTCCGTCAGCTTTTTCGCTTGGCGGATTCACCCATACGTTCTCGCCATCAAAACCGACAGTTTGGCTTTCTGACTCAATGCGCGTATACCTATTCTGCAACTCAACCAGCGTTTTGCTTCCTCCATTTTCATAAGAAAGTTGCTTAAGGCTAGTCCAAGTATCGTAACCGCCATGCGCCTCGAACACCTTGGTGATTGAAGCGGAATGATGATCCGTTTTAGAAGGTGCTTCAGCCTTCGGTTCCTCAACTTGTTCTTTTTTCGCGCCCCCACAGGCAAGGCAAAAGGCGCTCAGTAAAATTATTGCTATCTTCTTCATGATAATGCTAGTTAACGGTTATCTAGGGTTTTTAAAAGCACACCTTATCTATACGGCTAAAGCCTGTAAGATTCTCGTCAAAACTGTCACCAAGGCGTCAAAAAGTATCCCAAGTAGGTGAAGCCCAAACGCTCAACCCTACTTAGGGGTGAACAATCTTCCGACTTCTGACTTACCCTCAGTCCCTGAAGGGATGCCAATGATTTGGTTTTTAGCTTCTTCGAATTAGCTTCCAGCTTCTCGCTTCCGACTTTTACCTGCCGCAACATTTGTAGGCAGGCTGTCTCCCCTCTCTTATCTTGGTCAAAATTAGCTTTCAAACGAAAGTGAATTAACTTTGGAATCCTTAAGCAGATTTATGAGTCAGGAGAAGAAATTTGAAACTCAGGCGATCCGCACACAGATTGCCACCACCTCAGCACAGGAGCATGCTACGCCACTGTATTTAACCTCTAGCTTCCTTTATCAGGATGCAGAAGAAATGCGTGCAGCATTTGCCGGTGAAAACGATAAAAACATCTACTCACGCTTTACCAACCCCAACTATCAGGAGCTGGTAGATAAGGTTTGTCTTATGGAAGGTGCCGAAGCCGGTTACGCTTTCGCCACAGGCATGTCTGCAATATTCTCAACTTTTGCCGCACTTTTAAGTGCTGGCGATCATGTAGTCTCCTGTAGGTCCATCTTCGGTTCAACACACACCGTTTTTCAAAAGATTTTCCCCAAGTGGCAAATAGAAACCACTTATGTAGATATTAAAACACCTGCCAGTTGGCAAGAGGCTATTCAACCAAACACTAAAGTGCTTTATGTTGAAACGCCCACCAATCCTGGTGTCGACTTGGTTGATTTGGCATGGCTGGGCAAGTTCGCCAAGCAGAACGAGTTGATTCTGATTGTAGACAACTGCTTTGCTACACCATACCTGCAACAGCCAATTAAATATGGTGCCGACTTGGTTATTCATTCGGCTACCAAGTTTATGGACGGGCAAGGCCGCGTAATGGGCGGAGTTACAGTAGGACGCCAAGACCTGATTGATGAGGTTTATGCCTTTAGTCGCAGTGCAGGACCGGCCATCTCCCCTTTCAATGCCTGGGTAATTTCGAAGAGTTTAGAAACGTTAGGCCTGCGCATGGATAGGCATTGCGATAATGCACTAAAACTTGCTCAGTTTTTAGAAGGTCATGAACGTGTCGCCTGGGTGAAATACCCTTTTCTACCTTCGCACCCAATGCATGAGGTTGCCAAAAAGCAGATGAAAGCAGGTGGCGGAATGGTTTCATTCGGCATAAAAGGCGGGGCCGAAAACGGTAAACAGTTTTTAAATAACATAGCAATGTGTTCGCTTACCGCCAATTTGGGCGACAGCCGCACTATTGTTACGCATCCATGGTCTACTACACATGCTAAGCTTTCTGAAGAGGAGCGTCAAAAAGTTGACATTACACCCGAACTTATCAGGGTATCGACAGGTTTAGAGCATGTAGATGACATTATTGCCGATATAGACCAGGCATTGAACAAAGCATTTTAGCAAACCTAAATGAAACAGATCAACGCTGAAATTTTGACCATTGGAGATGAAATTCTCTACGGCCAAATTACGGACACCAATTCGCAATGGATGAGTGCCGAACTCGACCAATTAGGCATAAAAGTGGTTCGCAAAACTACAGTTGGCGACACCGAAGAGGCAATTCTTACGGCTTTTGAAGAAGCTGAAAGCCGAGCCGACATCATTCTAATTACCGGAGGCCTCGGCCCTACCAATGACGATCTTACTATGCCTATGCTGGCTAGGTATTTCGATTCGGAAATCATTATGAATGAAGCGGTGCTTAATCATGTAAAAGATTTTTTCGAACGAAGAGGGAGGGTTTTCACAGAACTGAACAAGCGCCAGGCCCTTGTACCGAAAATAGCACAAGTATTGCACAATGAGCTAGGTACTGCTCCAGGCACTTGGTACGAGCGCAACGGAAAAGTATTCGTTTCGATGCCCGGTGTTCCCCACGAAATGAAAAACCTGATGAAAACGCACGTGCTACCTAAACTTCAGCAAGTTTTTCAAACCCCGGTTATTTATCATAAGCTTATCAAAACCGTTGGCATTGGTGAATCATTTCTTGCAGACAAGATAAAGGTTTGGGAAGACAACCTCCCGGAGCATGTCTCATTGGCCTATTTACCAAGTGTCGGACACGTAAAACTAAGACTCACCGCTGTTGGTGAAGACAGGGAGCAGCTAGAAAAAGACGTTGACTTACTGATCAAATCTTTCCTACCGCTTGGAGGAGATTATGTTTATGGTTATGATAATACCACACTGGAGGAGGCCGTTGGCGACATACTCAAAAAGACCGGCAAAACCATTGCCTTTGCCGAAAGTTGTTCTGGTGGTTATGTTCAACACAAAATCACTACGATAGCAGGCTCTTCATCCTATTTTCAAGGTGGAGTAGTGCCCTACCACAACGACCATAAGATTAACCTGCTAGGTGTAAGGCCTGAAACATTGGAAGAGCATGGAGCCGTAAGCGGAGCCTGTGTAAAGGAAATGGCCGAAGGAGTAAGAAAGCTCTTTAAAGCAGATATTGGGGCTTCGAGCAGCGGTATTGCTGGCCCTGGAGGCGGCACATCGGACAAACCGGTGGGCACCGTGTGGATTGCTTATGCTGATGGCGAAAAAACCATCACTAAAAAGCTGCAATTAACTCAGAATAGAGAATTAAATATCAAACTGACAGAAATTGCAGTATTAAATTTGGTTAGAAAAAGATTTACAACATAAAACATTGATAATCTTTTGCGAAAAGCTTATTTTTGGTTTTTCGTGCAAACGATTTTAAGTAGGAAAATTAAGTTATGGCTATAGTAGAAATGGTAATGCCGAAGATGGGAGAAAGTATCATGGAGGGTACAATCCTATCGTGGCTAAAACAAGAAGGCGACACAATCGAGGCTGATGAATCGGTGCTTGAAGTTGCCACAGACAAAGTCGATACGGAGGTTCCGGCAACTCACGGTGGTGTGTTGAAAGAAATTCTTGTAAAAGAAGGTGATGTAGTGGCAGTTGGTGCGCCAATCGCCAAAATAGAAACAGAAGCAGATGTAGCAACTGCTGAAACTCCTGCCCCTGCTCCAGCAACCGAAGCCCCACAACCTTCGGCTAACGGACAAGCGAAAGCAGAAGCCCCAGTGCCTGCCGCCAACAACGGGCAAGCCGCTGTATTGGAAGCACCTGCATCGGGCCGATTCTACTCTCCTTTGGTAATGAACATGGCCAAAGAAGAAGGCATTGCCATGACAGAGCTTGAGCGCATACCTGGCACTGGCCGCGAAGGCCGTGTAACCAAAAAGGATATGCTGGATTACTTGAAGAACCGTCCGGCTGGCGGCCAACCAGTAGCTGCACCGGCTGCTCCTGCCCCTGCAGCAAAAGCCGATAGAGCACCGCAACCAATGCCGGTTTCTATTTCGGGTGAAGACGAAATCATTGAAATGGATCGTATGCGCAAAATGATTGCTGAGCGCATGGTTGATTCTAAACGCATTTCTCCACACGTAACCTCCTTTGTTGAGGCCGATGTAACCAATATTGTGTATTGGAGAAACCGCGTAAAACACCAGTTTAAAGAGCGTGAAGGTGAGCCAATCACATTCACTCCAATCTTTATCGAAGCTGTTGTTCAGGCCATTAAAGACTACCCAATGATCAACGTTCAGGTAGATGGCAACAACATTATTAAGAAGAAAAACATAAACGTTGGTATGGCAGTAGCACTACCAAGCGGCAACCTTATTGTGCCGGTAATCCATAATGCCGACCAATATAACCTAACAGGCCTAACTAAAAAGGTGAATGACCTGGCCAGAAGAGCGCGTGAAAACAAGCTAACGCCAGACGATTTGCAAGGCGGTACTTATACCGTTTCGAATGTTGGCTCATTTGGCAATGTAATGGGTACGCCAATTATTATGCAGCCGCAAGTAGGTATTATGGCGCTAGGTGCTGTGCAGAAAAAGCCAGCAGTGGTAGAAACACCAGCCGGTGATGCCATCGCTATCCGCCACAAAATGTTCCTATCGCACTCTTACGACCACAGAGTGGTTGACGGATCGCTAGGCGGTATGTTTGTACGCAGAGTAGCCGATTACCTAGAAAAATTCGATTTGAATCGCGGATTCTAGGATTAGATATTAGTTTCTAGACACTAGACATTGAACCCCAGCTTGAGTAATCAGATTGGGGTTTTCTTTTAATGTTATTGATATCTTGTGGTTATTGGTGTTCCTCACCAATAACTGCTAACCCGATTGCAGAGACAAGTGCGATTGTTGGTTATTGGGGAATTATTTAAGAAGTTCCGCATATAAACGAGTTAGGCAACATTAAAAACAACACTTGGAAAGACAACAAGCAATAGAGCAATATTCAAAAATCAAACTAAACCAGCTTTCCCAAAAAAGAAAGAGCTGAACAATTAGAAGTTATGACTTTGGAGGATTGGAGCGGTTCGAAAGGTTGGAGTTCTTTACCGAAATCAATTCGGAGTGAATTTGAACTTGGAGAAGAAATTGAAAACCCTGAATTGGAAAAGTATGACCAAGTATTAATGATTTGGTTAAGAAATCGACTTCAATCTGTGACCAATGATTTCCTCTGTGAAAAGCTGAATATTGAAAAGATTATCGGAGAACCGGTTAAACTTGAATCTTGTCCTTGTTGCGGATATAGAACAATTGGAGCACGTGGAAATTACGATATCTGCAAAGTTTGTTGGTGGGAAGATGATGGTCAGGACAATCAACATCCGGAAAGAATAATTGGCGGGCCGAATTACGGAATTAGTTTAGCAATGGGCAGATACAACTATTTAAGTTATGGACTCTATGACCCTAAACGAACTGACTTAATAAGATTGAAAGCAGATGAAAATGAATTTGAAAGAGGTAGAATATTTGAATTCGCTGACAATAAGTTTCTGACTGAAAAAGGAACTGATTGGAAATGGAAAATAACGTTGCCTAACAATGTGTAAAAACAATATTATCTCATCACTTCATGCTAGCAGTCAGAACTGTCCTTCCTAATTCCCTGCTAAAAAATCATCAGTTGTTCAACGTAGTGCTTTGTGGATACCGTTGCGGGGATTGAGCTATTTTACTACATTATAACTTTTTACAAACGGATGTGGCCATTCACTACATCCATTCGTTATCACTACTCTCTTGATGGACTCAGAAGAAAGAAAGCTTTGGGACAAGCTGAAAAAGTTCGAACTGGATAACCCAAGCTCAGACTACACCTTTTCACTTAGATTGGTTAAGGAAAATGGATGGAGTTTAACATATGCACTTCAAGCAATCGAAGAATATAAAAAATTCATATTCCTTGCGTGCACCTCGGGTCACCCTGTCACTCCTTCAGATCAAATTGATCAAGTCTGGCACTTACATTTAATTTATACTCATTCGTACTGGATAGACCTTTGTAAATACACGCTTAACCGAGAAATTCATCATGGGCCAACATCAGGTGGCTCAGAATCTTCTAAAACGTTTAAGAGTTATTATGATCAAACTCTAAATTCCTATAGAATCAAATTTAATAAACCAGCCCCTAGCCATATTTGGCCAGATTGCGAAACACGGTTCTCGGATAATAACTTCAGACGAGTTAACATCAAAGAAAACTGGATCATTAGAAAACCATGAATAAGATTGATTTAACAAAATATTCTCCTCCTCAAACCTATCTACTTCTCAACCCAAAAGACTACAGTATTAAGGAATGTTTTAAGTACTGTGTAATGGATTTGATACTTAAGAAAGTTCTAAGCATAGAACTTGTAGAAAATTACTCAGAATCACTAAATACGTCCTTTACATACAAATACATCAAGAAAGGAAAGCATTTCAATTCTTACGAAACCAACTTGTACGAAACCCACTTTACTAGTGTTTTTACAGATGAAACAGATCAAATTCAGGCTAGGTATTTTGCAAAAGCCGTTATGGAATCTTCTTTGAAAAGAATAAGCAATTTACGGAACGACATTTTAAAGACCGAGCCCATTGTAAATCGGCTTAACCCCAGTTGGGCATTTTGGTGGAATAGAAATTTAAAGCTTGATTCAACCGGCAAAAAACAAGCAAATTCAATTCGCCAAATACTCAATACTATTGAATCTGAAATTCAACACCTAGCATCAACAGATAAAGAAAAAGCCCTATCAAAACTCAAAAGTCTTGGTAACAACTTTTTACTCATTCCAGGGTTCGACCAAAACATGTTAGAGGATTTTGAAACCCTATTCAAAGAAATTGATAAAGACTCAGCGAGAAGTGATGGTTATGGTATAGGGTGTTCATATTGGATAGGTTGTGATACAGGGAACACCCTAGACTTTTCTGATTTTGCTGATGTAGGATGCAGTAGTGGCTGCAGCAGCGGATGTGGAGGTGGGTGCTCTGGGTGTAGCGGGTGTGGTGGCTGTTCATAAAAATATTGACCAGTAGTTATCTTAAACTGTAAACTCGCAAATCAGCACACCTCCCCCCCTTCAAATTCAGTTATCATTATCACCACTCCTCTGTGTAGCTGTAACTTGTACACTTAAATTATTAGTGCTAAAATTCAATCATGAATTATAAGCTTGGACACTTCGCTTCAACCCTTCTCCCTGTACTTGCGCTACTATTTGGCATACTTTCATGTTCTACCATAACAGACACCAGTATTAGCACCCTTGGCGAGGGTTGGGCCAGAAACTCCATCAACACCGTTATCTTCAGGAAAAACGCACTTACTTCTGATAGTGAGCATCAATATGCAGCCTACTACAACCCTGATGGTTTTGTTGTTTTAGCCAAACGAAAAATTGGCTCCTCAGACTGGGAAACATACAAAACACAATATAAAGGCAATGTAAGGGACGCACATAATTCCATCAGCATTGAACTGGATGCAGCTGGCTATTTACATGTGGCGTGGGATCATCACAACACCAAGTTACGTTATGCCAAAAGTTTAGAGCCTAGCGGCCTAGAACTCGGACCAGAAATGCCCATGATAGGCACTGAAGAAAACGTGGTCTCCTACCCCGAGTTCTATCGTGCCAATGATGAGCTGTTCTTTTTCTATCGCGATGGCGGTTCTGGCAATGGTAATTTGGTCATCAATAAGTATGAAGCTGCTACGGGTCAATGGCAGCGCTTACAAACCAACTTAATTGATGGTGAAGGCCAGCGCAATGCATATTGGCAAGCCTATGTAGACCCCAAGGGCACCATCCACATCTCTTGGGTTTGGCGCGAAAGCCCCGATGTCGCCAGCAACAACGATATGTCTTACGCCAAGTCTACCGATGGCGGATTAACCTGGCAAAAGTCCGATGGCACCGCTTACGAACTACCCATCACTCAAGCTACTGCCGAGATAGTTCAGCACATTCCCCAAAACAGCGAACTAATTAACCAAACCGCCATGACCACCAATATCAAAGGCGAACCATACATTGTGAGCTACTGGCGCGAACAAGGCTCAGAAGTACCACAATTCCAACTCATTTATCAAGATGGTAATAAATGGAAAACAAAGAACTTAGGCTTTCGAACCCAAACATTCAGCCTGAGCGGTATGGGCACAAAGCAAATCCCCATTTCGCGCCCTCAGGTTTTAGTAGGCAAGAATAACCAAGTACATGTAATCTTCCGAGATGCCGAAAGAGACAACAAAGTATCCATTGCATCTAACAGCCATCCATTCTCAGAAGCATGGCAGATCAAGGATTATTCTGAAAACGGATACAATGCTTGGGAACCCACACTCGACCCACACTTATGGAAATCTCAGCAGCAATTAAGCCTTCTATTACAAAAAAACACGCAAGTTGATGGAGAAGGACTTTCTGAAAAAGCTAGTGCACCAGTGCAAGTTTTGGATCTCCGGCCAGAGTAAAGTATTCATTTTAACATTATTAAAATTCATTTTTAATGCCATATAATTCAAAATAAAGGCATAGTTATTGATGTATTGGCCAAACAACTATCTATTTAGCTAACACATTAAATACGTCTTTATGATTAAGAAACTCACATTCATTACAACACTCTTTTTTATAGCCACATTTCTTAACGCCCAAACTGGACCTACTAAGAGTCAAGAGCTTGGAGTAACCTTTAGCAACTTTGACAGCTTTGGTTTTACCTACCGAGTGGGGAAAGAAAATAACTTATGGAGATTTAGCACCGGTCTTTTTTCTGTAGATACCAGAACTGAAGAAGTAAACAACGAGAAAACGGATACCAACACGATTAGGTTTGGCTTTGAAGCTGGTAAAGAATTCAGAAAACCAATAGCAGAAAAGCTTGACCTAAGATATGGTCTTGAATTAGGTCTAAACCTTGCGCATAGCGCTATTGAATACGATGATGATAGAGAGACTAAACATAATGCATACACACCTAAGCTGAACTTTGTATTTGGTGCCAATTACAAAATTCAAGAGCAAATATTAATTGGTTTTGAGGTACTACCTTATGTTGGCTATACCATGAATAAAAGTACAACCACTTACTTTGACGGATCAGAAACGTCTAACAAAAGTAACGTTTTTGAGTATGGAGTCTCCAGTACTTCAGCTCGACTATCCTTGGTTTACAGATTTCAAAAATAGGCACTATGAAAATTAATAAAACAATACTTTTATTAGTGCTTTCGGTAATACCCATGCTCTCTCAAGCACAATCTGAAAAAAGCCAAGAACTCGGCTTAGTATTTTCGGGCACATCTAATTTCGGGCTAACGTATAGGTTTGGCATAGAACAAAGTTTATGGCGGGTTGAACTACTTCAAGTAACATCACTCAAAAGAAACCTATTAAGCGGAGCCGAAATAGAGAGCACAGGCTTTGCTACCACTCTTGGTAAAGAATTCAGAAAACCCATAAACGATGTACTAACTTTTAGGTATGGCCTAGACCTAGGCTTCTCTTACCATTCATTTGAAAATGAATCCGATAACAATAGGTATAAGACTACCAGTACTGACCCCTTTGTTCAGGGAGTTATTGGAGTAAACTTTAAAGTGAGCCAACAGCTACTAATTGGAATGGAAATATTACCTAACATCGGCTATCATGTGATCAAAACAGAGGACGAAGGTGATGCACTGCCTGAACCTATATATTCTGAGACTAGAATAATGAGCTTTCAACTGAACAATCTGAGTAGGCTTTCACTCGTTTATCAATTTTAATAGCCATTAAATTTAGGTTTTACCCCAATTTGCGCATGCAGGTTGGGGTATTTTTATTCTTGGTTGTTATGTTCCCTCACCCCAAATAAAAACGCAATGAAAACCAAGCTAACAGAACTTACCAGAGACGATTGGAATACCCTTTTCCCAATAAAGCTCGAAGACCACAACCCCGAATGGCAACATATTTTCTCGAGAGAAAAAGAACTGATCTTATCAAACATAAGCTCAGAAAAACTATTGCGTATTGAGCACTTTGGGAGTTCATCTATTCCCGGCATTAAAGCCAAGCCATACATTGATATGCTGATTGAAATTCCAGATGAACTTCTTTTTGATGAAACATTAATTGCAGCATTCGAGCCTTTAGGTTACACGCACTTTAAAGTACCCGAACGAGAAGGGATTGATGCCTATATGTCGTTCGGAAAAGGCTACAATCCGAACGGTGAAAAAGCCCAAATCTTTCATATTCATATGTGCCCCAGACACAACGCCATGTGGCAACAATTAGCATTTAGAGACTACTTAGTTGAAAACCCAAAACAGGCAAAAGCCTATGAAAAACTAAAGGTAGAGCTGGCTGAAAAATTCAGAAATGATAGAGGTGCCTATGTCTTAGGTAAAACGGATTTTATAAAGGACACATTGAAATTGATAAACCAATAAGCAATTATGTAGCTTTAGCCTATGAAAAACGCTGTGCTTTTATTTTCGCTGTTTGTTTTGTTCAGTTGTTCCTCTAATAAAAATGAATTCTCTGTCATTCTGGATATTGAAGAAGTGCTAAGCGAAACGGAAGAGCTACGCTTGAACAAGCTTATAAAAGAGCACGAACGAAAAACCACGAATGAAATCGCCATTATTACCACACCCAACTGGGGCGATTACGACAACTCCCTAGACTTTGCTGTAAACTCTGGAAACAAACTGGGTGTTGGCAAAGCGAATAAAGACAACGGGGTGGTTATTATTTTTAGTAAGACCCTTAAAGAGACTCGAATAACCACAGGCTACGGTACCGAACGCGTGCTAAAAGACGAATTAGTGAAGCAATTCATCGACAGCCTAATGCTCCCTCATTTCAGAAAAGATGAATTCTACGAAGGAATTTTAGCGGGAACACAAGCAGTGATTACCCACTTAGAACTGCCGGGTAATGAGATACAGTAGCTTAAGATTAATCGCATCAAAAAAGTCATGTAAGTCCAGATACTAATCGAGAGTTACATGACAATTAAGAGGTTAACTCTAAGCAGACACCATTATGCCTGCGGAGCCCAGCTAGCGCACAACATACCTTCGGCAGCGGTATTTGGGTGAGCACAGCTATCTGCATTATGGCGAGAGCAGTTCCCGCAATGTCTTGCGCTGTCTAGTTTTGGGATGATTGAAAAACGATCACATACATAGTCCTCACTCACTTTTAAATCGTGAACCTTGCACATTTTACCAGATGAAAATGCTTCACAATGAGAACAACTTGAGGCTAATCTAATTGACATATCTTTTTCGTTTAGTACACTTAACAATACGATTTTAACCACACAACTGTTTGATATTCAGTTAATTTCAATTTAGACTAGTTTTAGTTAAGAACAGACATTGTTTGAGCTTTACGCACATCCTGTTTTTGCTTATTAGCCCTGGAAATCATAGATTCCGTACAACTATTCATTTTTTAATACCCACCAAAACCACCACTTATGAAAAGAAGAGCATTTATTAAAAACGGTATGCTTGCCACAGGTGCCGCCATGACGCTCGGCTTGGAAGCCTGCAGCACCTCTGAAATCAAAGCTACCCCTTACGGATTGGGCTTATTCTCAATTCCTAAAATGTTGGATACAGACATTCGAGCTGGTTTTAAAATGCTCGCTGAAATGGGCTATAAAGAAGTGGAACTATACGGACCATTCCCTTTTAGCGTACAAAGCGTAAAAGATAGTTGGGCCGCTGTAACACCCCAATTGGGCTTTTCTGGAAGTGGATTTTTTGGTAATGATGTGAAGACCTTTGCAAGTACACTAAAGGAGTTTGGACTAAAAGCTACATCCACACATGCTGATATAGAAACGCTACAGACCCGAATGCCACAAATGGCCGAAGCTGCACATGAATTAGGAATGGAATGTGTGGGCATTCCCTCAATTCCACCAGAATTACGCACATCGCTTGACGATTACAAAAGAATGGCAGATGTATTTAATGAGGTGGGTGCAAATGCCAAGAAAGAAGGCCTGAAATTCATCTATCATAATCACGGCTACGGCCTTCACGAAATGGAAGGTGAAATTCCGGTAAATTTGATTTTGGAAAACACCGACCCAGATACTGTATTTTTAGAAATGGACATTTTTTGGACAGTTGCTGGTGGTGCCGATCCGGTTGCTTACCTAAAAAACAATCCGGGCAGATATGTGGCCATGCACCTTAAAGACATGAAAGAGAAAAAGGAATTCTCGGGCGATGGTGGCGACCCAAGCCAATGGATTGAGCTTTTCCCCTATATGACCACCGCTGGCGATGGCGTTCTTGACCTGAAGTCCATAGTAAGCGAAGGAGCTAAAAATGGTGTTAAACACTTTTTTATAGAGCAAGACATGGTCGCAAACCCAGAAGTAGCCTTAAAAAGAAGTATTGATCACTTAAAAGCTATACACCCATGATTTAAAGTCTTTGGATTGGTTGATGGCAATTGCTACTTTCATACACTCATCTTCAACCAAACTTAAAACAATGAACAACAGACTTTTAGCCAAGACTGCAGGGATCAGCTACGTCATTATCTTCTTTGCAGCCATTTTTGCCAATTTTTTCGTTTTAGAGGCCATTTTAGCCAACCCTTTGGACACCGTCCAAAATAGTGAACAGACGGTACGCGCAGGCATTGTCGCTTTTCTCATTACCGTATTATTCGATGTGGTGGTGGCTTGGGCACTATTCGAGATGTACAAAGACCACGTGCTTACCCGCCTAAGTACCTACTTAAGAATAATGCATGCCGCAATTATGGGAGCTGCAATTTATGCTCTGCCGCTTGCCTTAAAAGCTACTTCGGCCGATGGCGTTTTACATCAGGTAGAATCCTTTAACAACATGTGGTTAATTGGCTTATTCTTCTTTGGAGGACATTTGATATTGTTGGCCAGAATTGCGCCAATCCCTAAATGGATCTTAATATTTATGACCATTGCAGGGGTTATGTATATGCTCGATACCGTGGCACATTTCCTATTGCCGAACTATTCGGACTATGCTGAGGTTTTCTTGATGCTCGTTGCCATACCAAGCATTTTGGGCGAAATGGCCTTTGCCATTTGGTTGCTGGTTAAAGCAACAAAACAATCCGTTTAGCAAAGCTCTAATTGGTAAATGAAATTCACCTCCATTAGGTTATATGATAAAATGGTAAAGCAGGTCTTAAGTGAAGGCCTGCCCCAAGATGCTATTCCGAGCATTCCATTAGTAGAGGGAAACAATCGGCCAGAAGCAGTTCCGGCCGATTTGTTCTTTGAGCTGCACGAAATAGCCCATGAGCAATTGCCAACTGGCTGTGCTTTAAGGGTTGGTTCCAATATGGAAATGGACGACTATGGTGTACTCGGCCTCTCATGGAAAACCTGCTCTCAAGCACGAGACCTCTTCGATCGTAGCGTAAGGTACTTCAACCTGCTAACCAACACCTATATGTTTGAGGTGAAAGATGTTGGCGACAATTCCCGAATTTATCTGCATCGCGAACCTTACAGAATGGGCGTTGCACGCTCCAATGAAGCTACTTTTTCTGCAACAGTTACAGTAGTGCAAGCCATTACGGGCAAGAACTTCTACCCTACTGAGGTCTGTTTTCAGCATGAACCACACGAAAACCTGCAGTTGTATCAAGAGACTTTTCGTTGCCCTGTAAAATTCAATCAGGCTAACAATTACATTGCCTATCGTACCGAAGACCTGAACACCAGAACCGCCAAAGCTGACGAGAGCATTAACAGATTTTTGCGCGACAGGATGGACGAAGAAGCCAAAGGAATAGAAATTAGCGCATACAAATTACTTAGAGACATTAAAAAACTAGTAACCAATGCATTACCAAGTGGCATTCCCGGCATTGAACATATTAGCGAATCACTAGGATTAAGCAAGCGATCACTTAATCGCAGGTTGGCAGAAAGCGGCCATAACTTTAGAACCCTGGTAAGCCAAGTACAACAAGAAATTTCAGAAGAGCTACTAAAGAACACGGACAACACTGTTGGCGAAATTGCCTTTAGAACAGGTTTTTCAGAACAAAGTGCGTTTAACAGAGCATTTAAGCGTTGGACTGGCCTTTCCCCTGCCGAATTCCGCAAAACACACTAATCAGTTACGGCTTTGGCACAAAGTGTCAAAAGTCTGGCGCGAACGGTCAATTAATTCAATAACACAGCCACCAACTTTGCTTTATCAAAAGCAAATAAAATGGAGCTACCACTCAAAACAACGGTAACATTCTTAGCACTTCTTACCACAGGGTTGTCATCAGGCCTATTTTTCGCGTGGCAAGTATCCGTAATTCCAGGAACCAAAAGAATCTCGGATTACAGCTATTTAGAAACCATGCAGCAGATAAACAGGGCCATACTTAACCCATGGTTTATGTTCATCTTTCTAGGAGCTTTGGTCTTCCTGCTTTGGAACACCTACCTCAACCATCAACTAGCAGATAAAGGAATTTTCAACCTAGCAATAGTAGCAGCCATTTGCTATGCGGCAGGCACCTTTGGAGTAACAGCAGCTGGCAATGTTCCGCTCAACAACTGGCTAGACGCCATCAACATTAAGGAGTTGAGCGAGCTAAAACTCGTTGAAATCAGAGCAAATTATGAAGTGAAATGGAACAGATACCACCTAATACGTACCGTTTTTTCCGTGCTATCATTTTCACTCCTATTAGCCTCCCTGCTCATTCAGAATAAAAGTTAAATGGATTCAATACGAGCCTAAAGGTTCAAACAAACTCAAAAACAACAGCATAATGAAAAAGCAAATTTTAGTTATTGGCGCATCGGGCAAAACAGGAAGCCGTGTAGCCAACCTATTGAAAAAAGAAGGTCACGAAGTAAGAAATGGTGGTCGTTCCGAAAGCCCATCGTTCGACTGGCAAAACCCAGAAACATTCGCTGCTGCGCTGGAAGGAATGGACGCGGCATACATTACCTACTACCCGGATTTAGCAGTACCCGGAGCCAAAGAGGCAATCGCACAACTAACTGAAGCAGCCAAACAAGCTGGGGTTAATAAGTTGGTGCTCCTTTCAGGAAAAGGGGAGAAAGAAGCGGAGGCCTGCGAGCAAATTATTGCTAGTTCAGGCCTAAACTACAGCTTGGTAAGAGCATCATGGTTCAATCAAAACTTTAGTGAAAGCTTTCTGCTTGATCCTATTCTTGCCGGACATGTAGCATTGCCCATGCCTGAGGCAGAAATACCATTTGTAGACGCAAACGACATAGCAGAAGTAGCGGTAAAAGCATTATTGAATGACCAATGGAACGGCCGCACACTTACAGTTACTGGCCCAGAAAGACTAACCTTTAAACATGTAACTGAGCATATTGCGGAGGCAATAGATAAGCCCATTGTCTTTCAGGCTGTCTCCATTGAAGCCTATAAGGACATGATGAAGGAGGCTGGCTTACCAGACGATTACGTTTGGCTGTTCTCGTACTTATTCAAAGAGGTATTAGGGAACGCTGAAAATCAATCAGTATCTCATGACATTGAAGAAGTTTTAGGAAGAAAAGCCACACCCTTCGAAACCTATGTAAAGGCCACCGCAGCAACAGGCGTTTGGGGCGAGCCTGCTGTAATGGTCGTTTAATCATTTTAGTGCCGCTCTTTTAAGTAAAAAGCGGCACCTTTTTCATAAAACCCAATTTTCTCATGACAACCATAAATTTCAAGGTCGAAAAGGTTAGTAAAAATGACTATGCAGAAATCGTTGAAGTTTGGGAGGCTTCGGTAAGGGCCACACATACCTTTTTAACCGAAGATGACATCACTTATTTTAAGCCACTAATCCTTAATCAATACTTAGATGCCGTCACATTAAGGTGTTTAAAAGATGAAAATGGGAGCATTCTTGGCTTTATAGGTGTGAGCGATAATAGTTTGGAAATGCTTTTTCTCTCCCCTAAGTACAGAGGCATGGGGCTTGGTAAACATTTACTGAAATTGGCTACAGAAGAGTTTGGTGTTGCCAAAGTAGATGTGAACGAACAAAACCCTGAAGCCTGTGGATTTTATCAGCACTTTGGCTTTTCGGTTATTGGGCGATCCGAATTAGATGGTTCCGGCAAACCCTACCCTATTCTACATATGGAATTGAATAAATAATAATTCAATCCCGGGGCAAAGTCAACTTTGCGTATTTTGGTACTTCCATTTTTTTATTTCACCAGATGCCATGAGAGAGTTCGACAGTACCATTACAATTTTTGCATTTTCCGACCTTAGGCTAGTAGATAGAAATGCCTATTCAATTGATCTGAATCAAAAAACCAACGGGCTTGTAATTCTGTACATCGATGGTAAATCTGCCGATTTTGTTCACGATGCCTACGAGGAGGAAGTTAGAGCTATAGACCATTTAGTGGATAATCAGCAAGCTATATTTCCGAAGGTAAAAGCAGCCTTATCAAAGCTAGGGCGAGACACAAATAGCCTTGGATTATATTCTGCCTCAGTTCAAGACAAAATCGAAGATAGATATGCTTTAATCACGCTAAACTTTATCGATGATGAAGGAGAAACAATCAAGTTAACGCTGAATAAAGACAGTATTGTTTATACAAAAACCCCATAAGGTTCAATTTTTTAGTAAATTGAAGAGTCATGAAGTTACACACACAGCAAAACACAGCTTCTTCTTCAAAGCATCGGGGCGCTTCTTACAGGGAAAACGACACAACTCCTTCAACAAGTCCCTCCACCTTTATTGATAATAGGCCAACCCAATCAATTCAGCTTGCTCTGGCTTCAAAACCAATTCAAAGACAAATAATTCAGAGTCCTGGTTACAAATTAGAAGAAAAGAGGACTGAAAATGGGTGGACCAATCAACAAGCCCAAAAGA
This sequence comes from Roseivirga pacifica, assembly GCF_900111145.1. Classification (GTDB taxonomy): domain Bacteria; phylum Bacteroidota; class Bacteroidia; order Cytophagales; family Cyclobacteriaceae; genus Roseivirga; species Roseivirga pacifica. The sequence continues at coordinate 1,868,771 of NZ_FOIR01000001.1, read as the reverse complement.
TTTGGAATGGGTGGGAAAGACTCGATGAAGCTACCCGTATTGTAAAGAGAAAAGTCGATAAAAGCATTAACAGCGGCAAAATGCCTAAGACCAAGCACTGGGAAGCTTTTGTTAAAAATCAATCTGCCAGTAACTATGGCTATTTGGTAGAAGAAGGCGTAAATGAATATGCTAGAAGAGCGGGATGGGCTACACAAGTAAAACTAGAAGGCGCAAGGCCAGACTATGGTAGAAAATTAGGGGGTAAATATGCCATGGCCGACTTAACTACAACAAGGGAGTCTAACGGTGCCGGTATGCACTTGGCAGGAAAACTGAATAAATCAAACTGGAAAGGTAAAGAGTTTGTAGCCGCAGCCGACATTACATATGATAGAAATGGAGAAAATCAAATTCCCATCATCCCATCTCGACAAGATGCCATTGCTAAGTATGATGAAATAATGAAAGAAAGAGACGAGGATGACTACAACCCCGCAACACAATACTTACAACAAAGAATACCACAACTACCCAACAAAACTGAGTCAGACCCTGAAGTATGGCAAGCCTGGCTTGATGAGTTAGAGGAAATAAAAAACAATTATGACCCTAATGCAGAATATATGGAATTCGATTAAGCCCTATCAGATCATCTGAAATATTATGAAAACACACGCAACACCAACACAACAAAACACGAGAAGATCGGCAGCCTCCTCTCAAACAATCCAGCATCACATCATTCAAAGGGTAAATAACGAGTCGCTTAGAGACACCACAGACCCTGCTATTTCCGCACTAAAAGTAAGAACCGTACTTATTCTGGAGCAATTAAAGCAAGGCGGTGAAGATTGGAAGGGAAAATGGGGAGAAAAGGCTAAGAAAAAGGCAAGAGAGAAAACTCAACAAATTCTTAATAATGAAAAAGGAGAGTCCATTGAATCTCAAGTTGTCAAAAAGATATGGTCACAACTTTCTACAGAAGAAAAAATTCAAGTTTGCACCGAAGCAGCCAAAACAGCCGGAAAAGCAGTTACAACCTTGCTCGGTGAACTATCATTGCCTGAAAGCTCCTCTTCATCCTCCAAAAAGAAGTCTAAATCAAAGAAAAGCTCATCTTCCGACAGCATAGTAGGAGACGCTTTGCTGTCTGGAATGGAAGGGATTTCAAACTTGAGCAGCAATGACCTAAAAACAATGTATAAAGCATTGAAGAAAAAAAGGGAGTTCGACAAAAAGGTTGAAGAGATAAAAGATGAAATAACGGATAAAGTAGGGTTAGGAAGTGAAAGAGCTGGGGAATTTGTGGGTGAAATGAGAGATGAACATGATTTTGAAAAACTCATAAATGAATTACTACCCGAATTTGATGCCGCTTCCAAAAAGTTTAGAGCCCTAAAAAAGACCATTGAAGATAATGACGATAATAGCAGGTACACAGACGAAATAGCAGTACTGCATAATGCGCTTGAACACATTCTTGGTCCAAGAATAGCCTTTATATATAATGGTCAAATAAACGCCAAAGCAAGACTCGACTACCCTAAACTTTGTGAGCACCACATTAAAGAGATAAATAGCGCCAGTCGTGATAACGGGATGTTGAGCTTCCTAAAAGCAAATAATGGAAACAAAGGAGATTCATCAGTACCTATAGCACAAGAAAAAGCAGCAAGTGCACTTAAACGTGTGGTACATAAATCTTGGAGTAAGGTTACCTACTTTTGGTCCACTCCTAGCGGGGTGACCAAATTAAGGAAGATTGGCCGGGGCATGGAAGCATCCGACTATTTGACCACTGCTAAAGCACTCGCAAAGGATTTTGGTGACGGTGGAAGCAATAGAGATCAAAAGGTTACTCAACCTTTCTACACAGCCCTAGCGGATGTAAACGTAACTAACAAAAGTAGCCTTAATACAGCTACTGAAGCATTTAAAACAGCCGAATCGGGCTTATCCTAAAAAAAATAAAGGGTGGTCAAATGACCACCCTTTACGCTTATTGTAGTTGCTGATTTTAAGCCAAATCAAATCTATCAAGGTTCATAACCTTATCCCACGCAGCAACAAAATCCTTCAAGAATTTATCCTTCGCATCATGAGTACCATAAACCTCTGCCTGTGCCCTAAGCTCTGAATTTGAACCGAAGATTAGGTCAGCACGGGTACCAGTCCATTTTACCGCTCCGCTTTTTCTATCCTTTCCTTCAAATACCTCCTGCTTATCATCTACAGGACTCCATTCGGTTGACATATCAAGCAAATTGGTAAAGAAGTCGTTGGTCAAAGCGCCAGGTTTGTCAGTAAACACGCCATGCTCAGAACCGTCATAATTAGTACCGATTACACGTAGCCCACCTAACAACACAGTCATTTCTGGAGCTGTAAGCGTTAGCAGTTGCGCCTTGTCCACCAATAGCTCTTCTGTAGAAACCTCAAATTTAGTTTGACGGTAATTTCTGAAACCATCAGCTACTGGATTTAAGAAAGCAAAAGACTCCATTTCTACATCTTCTTGCTTAGCATCGCCACGGCCTGGGGTAAATGGTACTTTGATATCACTACCCGCATTCTTAGCAGCTTGCTCTACACCCGCACAACCTGCAAGTACTATCATGTCGGCCATTGAAATTTCCTTACTGCCAGACTGCGCAGCATTGAATTCCTTCTGAATGCCTTCCAAAGCACTTAACACCTTAGCAAGCTGAGCAGGCTTATTCACTTCCCAGTCTTTCATTGGTGCCAAGCGAATGTGCCCACCATTGGCTCCACCGCGTTTGTCCGAACCTCTGAAAGTCGATGCCGAAGCCCAAGCCGTAGAAACCAACTCAGACACTGAAAGTCCAGAAGCCAACACCTTACCTTTCAAAGCTTCCACATCGCTATCATTCACTAAGTCGTGCTCAACTGCTGGAATTGGATCCTGCCAGATTAAATCTTCTGCTGGTACTTCAGGTCCTAGGTAGCGTGTTTTAGGCCCCATGTCGCGGTGAGTAAGCTTAAACCATGCCCTTGCAAAAGCATCAGCAAACTCGTCTGGGTTTTCGTAAAAACGTCTCGATATTTTCTCATACTCAGGGTCCATTCTTAGCGACAGGTCTGTCGTCAACATGGTTGGCTTATGCTTTTTAGACGAATCGAAAGCATCTGGAATAGACTCCTCAGCATCTCTGGCAATCCATTGTTTTGCCCCAGCTGGGCTTCTATGCGGATCCCACTCGTATTCGAATAAATTCTTAAAGAAGTTATTACTCCATTGAGTTGGTGTTTGTGTCCAAATAACCTCTGGGCCTCCAGTAATAGCATCGGCACCTTTACCACTTCCATAAGTGTTTTTCCACCCAAACCCTTGCTCTTCAATTGGAGCTGCTTCTGGCTCAGGCCCTACGTATTGACCAGGATCGGCTGCACCATGGGTTTTACCAAATGAGTGTCCACCCGCAATAAGCGCCACTGTCTCTTCATCATTCATAGCCATTCGCTTAAATGTCTCGCGAATGTCTTTTGCCGCAGAAACCGGATCCCAGTTTCCGTTAGGGCCCTCCGGATCAACATAGATCAATCCCATAACCACAGCGGCCAGCGGGTCTTCTAAGTCTCTTTCACCAGAGTATCTCTTATCATCCAACCATGTTTTTTCTGAGCCCCAATAAACATCCTCTTCTGGTTCCCAAACATCTTCTCTACCTCCAGCAAAACCAAAGGTTTTAAAGCCCATAGATTCTAGCGCCACGTTTCCGGCAAGCACCATTAAATCGGCCCAAGAAATTTTATTGCCATACTTCTGCTTAATCGGCCAAAGTAGCCTTCTCGCTTTATCCAAACTTGCATTATCAGGCCAGCTGTTTAAAGGAGCGAATCGCTGTTGTCCGGCACCAGCACCTCCTCTACCATCACCAATTCTGTAGGTACCTGCACTGTGCCAAGCCATTCGGATAAAAAGCCCACCATAGTGACCAAAGTCGGCCGGCCACCAATCTTGCGAGTCGGTCATTAAGTCGTTCAAATCTTTCTTCAACCCTTCATAATCTAGGCTTTTAAAAGCCTCAGCGTAATCAAAGTCCTCACCCATAGGGTTCGATAGGGAAGAATGTTGTCTGAGAATATTTACCTTCAACTGGTTAGGCCACCAGTCTCTGTTACGAGTACCTCCACCGGCACTTTCTTTTGGAGCCGCACCCAAGAATGGGCACATACTTGGATCCATTCCATTTAGGTCTGAATGATTGTCTGCCATTTTTTAGATATGTTTTATGTTGTTTTCACTAACAATTTCGCCAAACAAATTGACGAACTATTATTTATTCAATTTATTTAAACGATATGATATTGAGTTCATCAATATCGTTAATCCAAAACACTACCTATCAAACACAGCCAACCGCACACTGTTTTGTTTTTATAATTTAAGTAAAAAGAACAAGGCCTCAATAACTTGCATGTAGAATAAAATGGCTTTAAATAGCAGATACTACCTATGCAAACTCCTGAACCAATAATAAAGCCGATTCCACATGAAGAGACCTGGCAAATTCGCCATAATGTTATGTGGCCAGATAAGCCATTCGATTACGTGAAACTACCAAATGATGAACTAGGCAAACATTATGGCCTTTTTGTAGGAGATAAAATGGTTGCTATCATCTCCCTTTTTATTGAAGGAAGAAGCGCTCAGTTTAGAAAGTTTGCTACCATAATTAGCGAACAAGGCAAAGGCTATGGCGCCAAGTTATTAGAACACATTATGCAAGAAGCTACCCAGCTTAATATTGACGTGGTTTGGTGCAACGCCCGAGTAGACAAAACCGAGTTTTACAGAAAGTTTGGACTACAACCTACAGACCAAACCTTTAGAAAAGGCGGAATCGATTATGTAATAATGGAAAAGCTACTTTAACAGCTAGAAACTTCTCCAAATTCTCAAAATCAAGAGTTGAGAGCGCCTTTCGTTTGCGATTGTTGCATATCGTAAAACGAAAAGTATGAAAAGAATAACACTGACATTTTTGCTGCTACTCTTCATTGAGCACATTTCTGAAGCACAGTTTCACACATTAAACATTCCGCAAATCAGCAACCACGTTTATGAAAAACAAAGGCTTGCTGTAACCGATATCTCCATTGATTACTCAAGCCCTTCTACAAACAATAGAGACGTGTGGAATACTCCAGGAATAATACCTCAAAATGGTAATCCAATTGCATGGAGAGCTGGAGCCAACATGAACACCACTATCTCCTTCTCTACTGACGTAATGATCAATGGTCAGGCGCTAAAGAAAGGGAAGTACGGTTTCCACATTATTCCCAATGGTGAAGATTTCACACTATTATTTGCACACAATAACAATCAATGGGGAAGCTACTATCTGGATTTAGAAAAGGATATTACACTGAGGGTAAACGTAAAATCGGAAGCTTGTAGTTTTTCGGAAAAGCTCGACTATGAGTTTTTAAACTGGCAAGAAAATGCCGTAACCATAGCCCTTGAATGGGCCGAAAAACGCATTCCTTTTGAGGTATCCGTAGACCTAAACAAAACTGTGGTTGAAAGCTTTAGAAGTGAGTTAAGAGGAATTAACACTTACCACTGGCAAGCTTGGAACGATGCAGCCAACTGGTGCCTAAATCATAATACAAACTTAGAGGAAGCCTTAGCATGGGCGAACAGATCCATCAATGGTGGTTACAATGGTTTTGCTGCCAATAGAAACACAACTAACCTAATTACCAAAATTAGGCTTCAAAAAGCGCTGGATAGAACCACAGAAATGAACGCGACCATTGATGAAGCAATCCAAATAAACATGGACGTTAACCAAGCGAACTACCTTAGCATAATGCTATTGCAATTAGGTGCTGTAGATCAAGCCCATGAACTACTAAGCAGAGAAATTGAAAACAACCCAGAAGCTTGGTTTCTCAAGTTGAATCAGGCAATCGCATACTATTACTCCGGCAACAAAAAGAAATCGTTAAAAGCTTTAGAACAAGTTTACAGAGTTACTCCGGAGAATTTTAAAGCAAGGCTAGATCAGATAAAGTCTGAAATAGAAAACGACACTTATAAAATACCAAGCATCTAAGGTGAGCATTAGCGGGGCAGGGAATAGTCGTGCATAATATTTGGCAAGCAACCATGTGTTGTTTGAGCAAGCTTGCCAGAAAAATGCAGGGCTCCTTCCCGCTTAAATTTACGCAGACTGAAGCTCGTATAGTTTTTGAAAACCCGTGGGGGTTACTCCAGTATGTTTTTTAAAAGCATAATAAAAGGATGAGGGAGTAGAAAACCCCACATCGTATGCAAGTGACTCTATTTTAAGGTTGGAATTGGCAGGGTCTACCAAGGCCCTTTTTACCTCTTTTATTCTAAAATGGTTTACGGTTTCAGGGAATGATTTACCATACAACTCCTTAACAGCCTTGGAAACCACATAAGCTGGTATTTCTAAATCTCTCGACAGTTCATTAATTGTTATTCCTGGTCTTTTATAAACACCAACACTTTCAAATGCCTGCTGAACCAATTCTACCTTCTCATCAGGCAAGTTTATTTTTAGTGTTCGCCCCATGGCTACTGGGGTGCGCAGTGATAGAAAAAAGAACCAATAAACAACTATAGCACAGAAAAAGGCACCCAGCGCATAGGCCAACATATCTCCAGAAAGATGCTGATAAACAAAACATGACCAAACCAATGCCAACGCAATCAAAAGCCTTTGATACCAGACACCTGTAATCTTATCTGCTTTAACCTGCTTTGAAAAAGCCATCCAAGCACCTACTAAATATAGCGCTAGCAAGCCTGTAGCAAACTTATACAGAACGGTTTCCCAAGGGCTCGGGCTTACAAAAAAACACACTATAGCACCGCCTATTGGTAAAAGGGAATGAGGTACAAAGCGCCAATTTTTAAGGTTCTCACCCTTGGCAAATAGTAAATAAGCGAGTGGGCCAATACTGGCCAAGCCAAAAAAACCTAAGGCTAAACCAATTGGAGCAATGCCTTCAAACAAGAAGTAAAAAATTGACTTAGCCAAACGTAAACTAATGGCCAAAAAAATTAGCCCCACTACCTTCATTTTTGCATCCTCTTTTCCTTTGACAAAAAAGAAAAAACCAAACATCAGTAGAGCGGCAACCACACCAACTCCTGCTAAAGCTCCAAAAAGCCCTATTAAACTTACCTCATTCATTAAGTAAGTACTTACGTTTATTGAGGTCGATTGGTTTAAAAGAAGACAGGTTTTAATTTAGTCAGCAGACACAGCAGCTAGACTATCGTATTCATCTAAAAAGCTCAGAATAGTTTGATAGATATAATCTAAATCCTCATCTGAAATAATGTATGGCGGAATAAGGTAAATGACATTACCCAGTGGACGGATCAAAAGTCCCTTTTCAATAAAGTATGGGTACAAATGGTGGCGTGCTTCATTAAAGTAAGAAGTATCCTTATCGGTATTAATTTCAAAGGCAATGATGGTGCCCATAACCCTGCTATTCCTAACCAAATGATGCTTTTCTATTTGCTCACCAAATGCAAGATGACGCCTATTAATGCGCTTTCTGTTTTCTTCGCATTCTTCTGTTAGAAGAATATCCAAAGAAGCATTGGCGGCTGCACAAATCATAGGGTTGCCAGTAAAGCTATGACCATGAAAGAAGGTTTTCATAAGGTCATTGGAGCGGTAAGCAGCCTGAATTTTATCTGTACAACTTGTAACACCCATGGGCAAAACGCCCCCTGTTAAACCCTTGCTCAAGCAGAATATATCGGGTTTATTTTGCAGCTGATCGGCAGCGAATAGTGTTCCCAACCTTCCAAACCCGGTCATCACTTCATCGGCAATACAGATTACATCATTCGCCTGGGCCAAGGCTATCATTCTATTCAGCAGCGCTTTTGAATAAACACGCATTCCAGAAGCCCCCTGAACAATAGGCTCGAAAACAAAGGCAGCAACATCGCCTGCTGAAACCAACGCCTCAAACTGGTTCCAAACAGCTTCTTCTTTCTCCTTTGAAGGGAAGTCGACAAAAGCCACATCAAATAAATACGGGTCGAATGGTTCGGTAAATGGCCCACGCTCTCCTACTGACATAGCCCCAAAAGTATCGCCATGGTATGCCCCGTCTATAGCTATAATCTTCTTCTTTTTAATCCCTTGATTATAGAAATATTGAAAGGCCATTTTGATGCCCACCTCAACCGCTGTGCTGCCATTATCCGAATAGAAAATTTTCGATTGATTGTCTGGCAATATGCTGAGTAAACGTTCGGCCAACTCAACAGCTGGCTGGTGAGTAAACCCAGCAAAGATCACATGTTCTAACTGATGCGCTTGCTCTGCTATAGCATTGGCGATTTTAGGGTGGCTATGCCCATGTATATTAACCCACCAAGAAGAAATGGCATCTATAATTTTCTTTCCATCAGCAGTGTACAAATTCACTCCTTCTGCCCTCTCAATCATCAAAGGATCAACCATACCCATTAATGGGGTAAAAGGGTGCCAAATTGCACTTTTATCTCGCTCTATCCACTCACGCATACCAATTCAGCATTAGTTCATCAGCCCAGTATTGAATAATATTTTGGTTCACCAAACTCAGTTTTGGCAAACGCAAAAGCACTTTATAGCCTGAGTGCTTTTCAATAATTCGCTCACTTTCTTCGTTTCCTTCGCCATTAAAAATGATTCCCTTCACTGGAATATCATTTCGTTTTAAGTAGTCTACCGTTAGCAAAGTATGGTTAATGCTGCCAAGGTACAGGTTGGCTACCAATACCACCTCACAATTAAGCTCCTTGGCAATGTCAATCACAAAATCATGGTCGTTTAATGGTACCAAAACTCCTCCGGCACCTTCCACAATCACATCATTATTTGTTTCGGGTAGTATAAAGTCATCGAGCGCTATGGCCTTATGCTCGTACTTAGCAGCAGCATGTGGCGAAGCGGGCAACTTTAGCCTGTGGGTTTCAGGGTGAAACTTTGTGATGGGGTTACTAACCAGCTCCTGAACGCGCTCCGTGTCTCCGGGTTCGCCTGCCTGTATGGGCTTCCAGTAATCTGCTTTTAGTGCTTCGGTAAGAATGGCTGAAATCAGCGTTTTGCCACTTTCAGTACCAATGGCGGTAACAAAATATTGCATAATTGCTGCGCAAGTTAAGGCACAACTGGGAATTTCTTTTGCCCTGCAACAATCATTTTTTCTCTCAGCTCTTCAAACTTGATAGGTTTAGAGAGGTAGTCATCCATGCCTAAATCTAGCGCTCGTTTAATATCTTCTTTAAACGCGTTGGCCGAAACGCCTATAATATAAGGAGCCGCCTCGCTACCAGCCTGCTTTAGCACCTGAGTAGCCTCGTAACCATCCATACCAGGCATTGCGACATCCATTAAAACCACATCGTAATTAGCCTCACGGCACATACTCACCACTTCCTCCCCAGAAATTGCAAAGTCGGCACTAAGCCCCATGCGCTCCAAAAATATAGAAGTGAGCTTACTATTAATGGTATTATCTTCTGCAACAAGCACTTTCAGTGGATAATCCTGGCTAATTACCCAATCCTTCTTGTCCTCATTTTCCTCTTCTCCTGCTTTTGAGCGAATCACTCGTAGGTTGCTTTCATTTACCATTCGGGCCACTACAGTGAACGAAAACTCCGAACCAACCCCTACTTGACTTTCCACTGAGACTTTTCCATTGAGCAACTTGACAAGGTTTTTAACAATGGCCAAACCAAGCCCTGTTCCACCAAACTTCCTTGTATGAGAAGAATCGGCTTGAGAGAACTCTTTGAACAAGAAATTCAGTTTGTCTTGAGGAATTCCAATGCCGGTGTCTTGCACCTTGAAGTTTAGTATAATAGACTTATCTGACTGCGACTCGGAAGACACAAACACTGTAACACCACCACTCTCTGTAAATTTAACTGCGTTGGAAAGTAGGTTCAGCAAGATTTGCCTTAGTCTTCCTCTATCGGAAATAACGAATTCAGGAGTATCTTCCTCAAAGATTGTGTTAATGGCGAGGTTCTTTCTTTTGGCCTCGTACATGATCAGACTTGCAGAGTCATCAACTAGCTTTTTGAGTGATAACACGGACTCATCTACTTGTAGCTTTCCTGATTCAATCTTTGAATAATCTAGAATGTCATTAATTATCCTGAGCAATGTTTCACCACTGGCTTTTATGGTTTCCACATACTCCTTTTGATCTTCCGTAAGCTCGGTTTCGGCCAGTAGGTTTGTCATACCAATTACGCCATTCATTGGCGTACGAATTTCATGGCTCATAGTAGCCAAGAAATTAGACTTTGCTTGAGCAGCCGATTCCGCAGCTTTGGCGGCCTTTCTAAGCTCCACCTCCACTTGCTTTTGAGCGGTAATAGGCCTTGAAATAACCATTACAAATTGCTCATCTAGCTTAATAATACGGCCTTCATAAAACTGCTCTTGCCCTTTCTGCCTAAAGCTGTACTCTATGCGCTGTAATTCTCCAGTTTCAAAAACCTTTTCGATATAGGCCGTAAAAATTGACCCCATAGGCTCGGGAACCACATCCGCTACCTTTTTACCAATAAAATGGCTAGGCTTAAACCACAATTCTTCCTCATTCTGAACAGTGTAGTCTACATAGCGTATCTCTCTGTCGATAGTAAAAATGGCATCGGGCAATGCCTTAATAATTGTGAGTTGCTTGTTTTCACTTTGCTTTAACTCAAGCTCTGCATTGTACTGATCGGTTACATCTCTGGCTATACCGGTTACGTTTTTAATATAGCCCTCACTGTTTTTGTTTACTACCTCAAATACTTCAAGTATGTGCTTATTATCCCAGCTATCCTTGATTTCAATAAAGTACGGCTCATTGCGCACCCTGCCGGTTTCGAACACCTGGCGCATATGCTTGTAAAGCTGGTGATTGACGGGGCTATTGGTAACAATATTTCTGATTGGCACGGGCTCTTTGAGGGGAAAACCCAACAACCTGCGCACGTTTGGAGAAGCTGATATTACTTCGCCCGCACGGTTATATTTAAAAAGGAAATCCGATGAGTGCCTCATTAAATGATCGAGGCTATTGCGGGTGCGCTTTCGAGTACGTTCGCTCTCAATAAGGCGCTTTTTCAATACCTTAGTATGCCTTGTTGTAGCTAGCACTACTACGGTAATAACAATGAGGCAAACAACAATTGTGATGAACAGACTACTCGACATAAGTTACCAACTTCGGGAATAAAGATATTCTCAAAGTATGAATAAACGAAACTGCCTGAGTGCAAATATCAATTACAGCTTAGACAATGCCCCTGAGAGCGTTTCTCCCATTTGTTGGAAACGCTCCAAGCACTCAGCTATAAACTCTGGACTTAAAATTTCGTCAATTTCTTGTTCTAGCACATCCATTTCACTCACCTTATAGGTTTGTTCAAATGGCCCCTGTTCTAGCTTTATCAGGTATTTCCCGTTCCAAGAAAAGACTGTGATTTTGCAGGCCTTGTCATTAATCTCTTTTACAACTCGCATTAGCGATTAATTGTAAATTCGTGATCAACTTCGGCACTTAACGAACCGGCTACAGAGCAGTATTTAGTAGCCGCCATATGGCCTAGCTTTTCAAACTCTTCCTGAGTAGCATCCGGAGAATCTAAAATAAAATGAAGTTTGATATGGGTGAAAGCACGAGGGTGTTCTTCTCTTCGAGTTCCATCTGCCTCTATTTTCAATCCATTAACAGTACGCTTGCGTTTTTTGAGCATTTGCACCAAGTCTACCGCAGCACAACCAGAAAGACCAGACAGCAAAAGCTCCGTTGGCGACTGCCCTGTTTTCTCCTCAGCAGGGCGCATATCTATATGCACTTTGTTGCCATTTGGATTAACCGCTTCGTACTCATAATCTCCCAATAACGTTGTGGTAGTTCTCATATTGCTCGTTTTTAATAGGTGGGCAAATTTAAATCAATTAAAGTTTTAACCGCACAATAAGCCGATAAGTTTCATGTTCTCCCATTACCTAAAAGCTAATGATTTATGAAACGCTTAACCAACATTTCAATGCTCTTTGCGAGCATGTTTTTGCTATTGGCTTGCGGTGGAAACAACGATGATTCGCCAAAGCTTCGTGTTACCATCGAGAACCAATTCGTTAAACTCCCCTCCAATGTCTCTGTCTTTTTTAAGGTAGAAGATGATGCTGGAAATGGTGTAGCAGGCCTTTCCGAAAGTGATTTTATCATTTATGAAAACGGATCTGAAATATCATCATTTGAAGCTACCCGAAAAATTCAGCCCAACGAGCAGGTGTTCGATTACCACATAACCTTGTTGCTCGATTTGAGCGGCAGTGTTTTAGGCAGCGAAAACCTGGCCTCTTTGAAAGATGCTGCCAAAAGCTTTATTGATGAAGTGGTACCTTCTGAAGGAGCTCCATCTGCACAAGCTGTAAAAATGGAAATATGGTGGTTCGATGGATCCGAAAATATTAAGCAACTGCAAGGGCAAGCCACTGATAGAGCCACATTAAAAGCTGCTATCGAAAGCATTACTCCTTCAATGAGTTCGGACAATTCAACCAACCTTTATGGTGCGGTAATTCAGGGGATAGATGTTGCCAGTCAAAAACTGGCGCAAACCCGTGAGCTGGAAGAAATTGCCTCTAGTGCTGTGGTTATTTTTACAGATGGCACGGATCAAGCCAATAGAAAAACCAAAGGCCAGGCACTTGAAGCAGTGAAAAAAGCAGATAGCGACATCGCTTTATACACCATAGGTTTAGGAGGAGAAATTGATGAATCGGTACTAAAATCAATCGGTAAAACCAGCTTTGTTTCGGCCGCCAACATTGGCGAGCTGCTCGATAGATTTAGAGAAATAGGCGATTTAATTAACGGAAGAGCCAATAGTTACTACCTACTAGAATACTGCTCGCCAAAAAGATCAGGCAGCAATCAGCTTACAATTGAAGCAGTAAAAGGAGCGCTCAAAGGGCATTCAAACACCTTTTTTGATGCTTCGGACTTTAATGGCAGCTGTAATTTGGGTACTAATTAATGGTAATGGCAAGTTCCTGGGGTGATACATTCACCCCAATCCCTGCTTTTTGCAAGGTTTCAATGGCAAAAGTACCCACTACAGAATTCCCCACGGCACTACTATCTTCCACCTTTAGCAACACTTGTAAACAGCAACCTACCATGGCTAAATTAACCTCCAATTGATTAGAGCAACTCCTGCTCAAACAATCTAATATTGGTACTAGGCACTGCTCCAGAAGCTTTAGATCCACCCTAGTTTTGAAAACATTGGTATCTACATTGTAATTGGAAACATTGTAGCCTAACGATAGCAAAACATTACTGACCAAACTTGGGCTACACATTTGTGGTTGGTATGCTCGAAAGGTATTGTTGATTTCGCTTATAACATCAAGCTGTCTCTTTAAATAGAATATACCCGGTCTATCCTCTTGCCTTCTAATCTGATTCATCATATTAACTAACTCCCCATTAAAAAAATGCAACCTGTCAGATCTACAGTTGCAAATCATTTACCTAAAAGAACATGCTACACAGTTAAATTCCTATTTTCTATATATAATAAACTGTAGTTTGAGCAAGAATTACGTGTTTCACGTAGACAGACTTCTTCGCCTGAAAAAAGTTCTCAACACTCAAAAAACAAAACATCGCAATCACTTAAAAACCAATTGCTTACACCATAATCAATTCCATAAAAACATTTACCCCTACAAAAGACCAATTCTTTACATACACTAAATCGTCAAACAAATACACGTAAAGTGATATTAAACCAAGCACTACGAGTTTAAAAAAGTGCTTTTTACATTAATACATTATATTGTATTTTAGATATCCCTCACAATCACGGCTTTTTTTTACCAAAGCATTAATGAACAGCAAGTTGTATGAATAACTTTCTTGAGATTTTAATAGTAGAAGATAATCTGGAAGATTTTGAGCTATTAAAAAGAACATTGCAAGAACATAGTGAACAGATAAGCGTCACTAACAAAACAGATGTAGATGAAGCCATTGCTCATTTACAGGCCGAAGAATCAAAAAGAAAATCGAAAACTAACCTTATCATACTAGACCTTGGCTTACCCAAAGAGTCTGGATTAAGCCTATTGGAGTTTGTCAAATCTCAGAAATCTCTAAGACAGATACCTGTAATAGTACTCACATCTATTGGTGACTATAGAGACATGTTAGAGAGTTACAAAAACTACTCTAGTTGTTTTATTAGAAAGCCTCAAGATCTTAACGAGTTTTCAGAAACCGCAAAAGCCATTGTTTCCTTTTGGTCCAGGGTAGCTATTCTACCAAATAAAAACGATTATCATGTCTGAGAATAGCATCTTACTAATTGAGGACAACTTTGACGACAGGTTCTTGCTCAAGAAGTTCCTATCGACAAGCGGGCTAAATAATTGGAAAATTAAAGAAGCTGTAAAACTTGCCGAAGCAATTGAGTGTCTTGAAAAAAACACGCCCGGTGCAATTCTCCTAGACCTTTCCCTACCGGACTCTTATGGCGAAGATAGCTTCTATCAGGTTAAGCGGAATGCTCCTAAAAGCCCAATAATCATTCTTACTGGCATGGCTGACCTAAGCATGGCCAAGCGGTTGATACAAAAAGGTGCCCAAGATTATATAGTAAAAGGCGAGTACAACCCTCGACTGCTAGAGAAGTCGATAGAATATGCCATTGAAAGACATAAACTAAAGTTCGAGAACGACAGAAACCGGGAAAAACTGCTAGATTCTGTGCTCGAAGCGCAAGACACGGAACGAGTTAGAATTGCGAAAGAGCTACATGATGGTGTTGTACAAAGTCTAACGGTGGTATCCCTAAGTCTCGGTCTTTTAAGGTCGGCAATTCACAAGTTCGACTCAAGGCAAAGGGCTCAATACGAAAAATGTACTGAAAACCTTTCAGTTACCATTGATGAAATTCGCAATATTTCTCACTCACTAATGCCCAGATCTATTGCTGAAATGAGCCTTTCTGAGGCAATAGAAGGACTTATGGAAGATTTAGAGGACTCATCGGAGATCACTTTTGAGTTTATTACTAACCTAGATCAAGAACCGGAAGAAAGCTTAAAGCTCACCATTTTTAGAATTGTACAAGAGCTTTCTACCAACGCCATTAAGCACTCGAAGGCTAACAATATGATGGTACAGTTAATTGATTACCCAGACCATATTTACCTAATGACTGAAGATGATGGGATCGGTTTTGACAAAAGTGAGATATTAGAAAGTAAAAACTGCTTTGGGCTTCACAGTATTGAAAGCCGCGTAAATTCGCATGGTGGTTTAATAGAAATTGACACCAGACCAGGAAAGGGAACTAACATTTTCACTTCGTTTTACAAAGGCAAAAAGGGTTAGTCGATCAATCCCTTTTCAACAGCATAAATAGCCAAACCCACCAAATTCTTTGAGCCAGTTTTTTCCAAAAGGTTACGCTTGTGCGCTTCTACTGTTCTTACGCTAATAAACAACTCGTTTGCTATTTCACTGTTGCTGTACTCCTTCATCACAAGCTTCAACACCTCTTTTTCTCTAGAAGATAGAGGCATTTCAATTACGCTTCGTTCAGTTCCATTTCGCTTAGAAAGCCCTTCCATGATTTTATGAACCACATTTGGGCTATAATAGCTTTCCCCTTCCATTACCTGCTTGATTCCTGCGGCAAGTTCCTCCTTATCGCAGTTTTTCAAAACGTAACCATCAACACCTGTTGCTAGCATTCTTTTAATTTGCTTCGATTCGTTTATCATACTCAGCACAATAACCTTTAAGCTAGGGTAGTCAGCCTTAAGTGCTTTGGCCAAATCGTGACCATCCATTACCGGCATGCTAATATCTGTCAGCACTAAGTCCAAGTCTAGCTCGGCCACTTTCTCTAAAGCCTCTTTTCCGTTTTTGGCCTGATTAACCACTTCAATACGGTCGTCATTTACGAAATAATTCCTCAGCGCATCACGAATCATCGTATGATCATCTACTATCAGAACTCTAATTTTGGCTATCATTAAGTGTATGTAATTAGTTATGAAAACATAGGATACACACTGAGAATCACTGTGTAATCTACCATGCTAACCTTTTGTTATTCAGTTGAATTGGGCAATTTAACTATCTTTAGCCAGAAAGTTTCAATTTCTTTGACCAAGTCTAAAAACTCATTGAAATCTATGGGTTTGGCTAAGTAACTATTTGCGAACCTTTCATAACTCTCCTCTACATCTACCTTATGTTTACTAGTGCTTAGCACAACGGTAGGAATATGCTTTAATTCAGGATCCGTTTTAACCACTTCTAAAACCTGCTTTCCATTCAGTTTAGGCATGTTTAAATCTAACAATATTAAGTCGGGTACTTTAGCATCAGTGAAAGGCTCTTCTTTTCTTAAAAAACTCAAACACTCTTCGCCATCATTTACCACATCTATTTCTGCTGGTACGTTTGACTTTGAAAATGCCAGCTTAGTTAGCACAATATCTTCCAAACTATCTTCAACCAATAAGATTCTAAATTTCATTTTTACATTCCCTTATCTAACTCAAATATAAAACTGCTTCCCTTCCCCACTTCACTTTCTACTTTAATGCGACTCCCATGCGACTCTACAATTTTCTTACAAATTGCCAGCCCTACCCCGGTACCTTCGTACTCTTCGCGTGTATGGAGTCTTTGAAAAATGGTAAAGATTCTATCAAAATAATCTGGCTTAATTCCGATACCGTTATCACTAACCTTAAACCCTACCTTCTGACCAACTTGCTCCCACTCAATTTCAACTTTAGGTACCACACCAGCCCTTCTAAACTTAATTGCGTTACCAATTAAGTTTTGAAACAAACGCACCATTCTACTTTCATCCCCGGTAACTACCGGCAACTCCGCATAGCTAATTTCGGCTCCCGACTCGCTAATACTCATCTCTAGATTTGCCTCCACTATGCTCAACACCTCGTTCAAGTCTACCTGTTCAGCCTGTCTGTTCGCTGTATCCAAACGCGAAATAGTCAGTAAATCATTGATGAGTTTTTTCATTCGGGTAGATGCATTAATGATGCTATCCATATACATTTTGGCTTCATCATCAAATAGGTTGGCATAGCCCATCTCTAGCAGTTGAAGGTAACTAGTAATGCCCCGAAGAGGTTCTTGCAAATCGTGAGAAGCCACGTAAGCAAAATCTTTCAGTTCCCTGTTAGATCGCTCTAAGGACTTTAGAGACTCCTGAAGTTTCTGCTCTCTCAAATGATCCTTTGTTATATCCCGAACTATCCCGAAATAGTAGCTTGCCTTATAAGTTAAAGACTCAACAAAGTCACCCTTATCAACTAAAACCTTCAATTCTCCCTTTGGGGTGATAATTCTATAAGTAATCTCATAGCTTTCTTTATTAACTATGGCAGTTCTAACCTTTTCTTCCACCCACGGCCTATCCTCCACATGAACCAACTCCATGGCAGCCTCAAATGATGGAGCGACCTCGTCAGCATCGTAGCCCAACACTTTAAACCTACCCTCAGACCAAAAATGCTTGTCCGACTCCACATACCACTTCCAATTGCCTAGCCCTGCCATATCCTCAGCCTCTTTAAGTGCTGACTGACTTTCCAGCAGTTCTTGTTCTCTAGTTTTTAGCCAATCAATATCCTGAAAAAGCCCCCTCAGCCTTACTGCTTTTCCATTTTCAAATTCGGCTTTTCCAATGGCCCTTACCCAAAGAGGGACACCTGTTTTGGTAACAATTTTTAATTCTAAATCCCAGGATTCACCATCGTTAATGGCCTTGTTCAAGGCTTCAGATATTAAGTCCTGAAAGTCTCTATGATAAAATTTTATGGCCTTTTCAACATCAACTTCTTCACTCGGGTCTACCTCATGAATTTCATAGACCACCGGGCTCCAAAAGAGCTTATTGTTGACTATATCCAATTGCCAATACCCCAACCGAACAGCCTGCATGGTGTCATTGTACAAATCGTTCAGGTTTTCTAGCCCGAGGTTTGTGTCTTGTAGATACTCCTTCATTTAATGATTGTAAGGGGAAAGAATTCTAAGAAATATAAAAAAGCTTAAGCGCTGCTCCAAAGAAAGAACTACAATGAAGTCCACTTGTTCGAAAATGGTACTGTTTAGATGATTAGCGCAAGAAAACTAAGCCTAAATCAATCTTATCAAGCTAAGAACTAAAAGGCTATCTTTAAACTATGCAAGCACACACCATAAACGAAGTTATTCAGCACCTTGACGAGATAATAGCTGAGACTATTGCCCAAAACTCCAAACTCGCATTCTTCCCTATTCTTTATCGAAAAGTAACTATTGCCGTAAAAGATGGCATTATCAATAAGGATTTTGAGAACAATGAGCGCATGGAACAACTTGACGTCATCTTTGCCAACCGTTACCTCGCGGCTTACACAGCTTATAAAGATGGCGCCAAACCTACTGCAGCCTGGCAAATTGCCTTCGATCAGAGCCACGCGTTTTGGCCGCTGGTACTGCAACACCTGCTTTTGGGTATTAATGCACACATAAACCTCGACCTGGGCATTGCAGCTGCAGAAGTTGCGGGCGCCAACCTTGAAAACTTAAAAGGGGACTTTTACAAAATCAACTCGCTGCTATCTTCCATGGTGGAAGGTGTTCAAGACGAAATCAATAAAATATCCCCTATCATTAGTTTACTCGATGTTTTTGCTGGAAAACTAGACGAAAGATTAGTAGACTTTAGCATAAAAATCGCTCGAGATGGTGCTTGGGACTTTGCCCAAAACTACCATTCGGCCAATGCTGAAGATAGATTGGTACTGCTGCAAGACCGAGACCACTCTATTGCTTGGCTAGGTAAAGATTTGGCTAAACCTGGCTTGCCTCTCAACCTAATAGCTGGCTTTATTAAACTGTTCGAATGGAAAAAAGTAAGTAGAATAGCTCCTGTTCTAACAAGCTAAACGTTAATGTTCCGGCCCACGAATTCCTGCCTCGATGGGGATGGGCAAATGATTTGCCTCAGGCACCATCGGGCACTCATAATCATCACTATATGCACAGTATGGGTTATACAGTTTATTGAAATCGATCACCCATTCTGTTCCTTCAGGAATTCCCTCATAGTGCAAATACCTTCCTGCCCCATAAGTAGAATTGCCAGTTGTTTCGTCAATAATTGGTAGAAACACATACACTTTCATACCAGGAATAGTAAACCGTTTCTGCTCTAAATAAGCTTCCAAAACATAGGATTTTCCGTCCAGTTCAAAGTGCAGGTTACCAATAGCCTTATAAATTTTTGTAGTGCCCTTACTGGTCCCCAACGGAAAAGGTTTAGCATCAGGTGTAGGCTCAAACTTGGCTATTACGCGGTACTCTTCGTCAATAGGAAAGAAATCGTGCCCCTTAAATGCCAAACGCTCTTTGCGCGACAGCGGTGATTTATCCTTATCGCGATATTCTGCATTCAACTCTTCCTGATAGACCTCTATCTCCTTTTCATAAGTACTTTGGGCAGTAAGCATTTGGGCAGTAAGCATTTGGGCAGAAAAGATAAGCACATAAAAAAATGCTCCCTGTAAAAACTTCATAGCTGGCATAAGACAAACATAATACCAGCTATGTGTATCAACCAAAAAATTCTGCGTAATGCTTACGCTTTAACAGCTTTGCCTTTAGACTGAAAAATAAGACCACCCACAATGGTGATAATAAAGCCGATAAGAAAAACCGTAAGGAACATTAATAAAAACTGCCCTGGCACGGACATCATAAAGCCTTGGTCGGCCATAAAAACATCAAACTGTTGCTTAAACGTTGGTGAGTTAACATCAAGCCCCATACTATACGCAAAGTACTTCTCATTGAATTTGGGGTCAATTATAAGTACATACACCACATTATAAAGACCAAAAGCAAGCCCTCCCAAGGCCGCAATACTCGTACCCAGCTTCATGCTTTCGCCAAAAGTGAGCAGTCCATTTTGTTCCTTTTTGTAAGAATACAGGGCTAACAATATGAGTAATTCTGCAACCAGAATTGTAGAGTAGCCAACTACTTCTCCCGCTGCAAAAGACTCGGGGCCTGTACCCATTATTGGAATAGTGAGCAATGGAATACCCACTACCAAGGCACTACTTATCACTCCGTACTTTTGAATAATCTTTTTCATAACTGTTGTTTAGTTTGACCCAAAACAGGGCAAAAGCGCGGTTTTAGCACTCATACTTTAGTACCAAAATAGTAAAACGAGGCCAACAAAAGTTTAAGCATGAATAATTCTCAAAGCCTTAGCCTTGGTTACGGCTTGTGCTCTGCGCTTCACATCAAGCTTTACAAAAAGATTGGAAACATGTGTTTTTATAGTGCTCTCAGAAAGAAAGAGTTTTTCGGCCACCTCCTTGTTTGAAAAACCTTCGGCAATTAATTGCAGCACTTCCATTTCTCGCTCCGATAACCCGAGTGTTTTAACCTGCTCATGGTCTATGGCCACTGGCGCAGTAACCTCTACAATTCGTTCTTTGCGCAGCTTTAGTCCAACGTAAATACCGAGACCAACAAACACGGCACCACTCAGGGCTATGATAACATCGCTCGAAAGTTCTGGGATGAACAAAGACGCTTTGCTGAGTTCGAACAGAATAAGCAATGCGGCTATAATCAACCCAAACCGGAAGATGGTTTTCAACATAATTACTAAGAATGTGGGTTGAAACTACTAAAACCAGACTAGCTTGAAAAAGCAATTTTGCAAGAGACTATGCTTTCCCCACCCACCCTTGCAATTTCTTCTCTAAAAACCTTCTTTCTGTAATATTCTGTGCCTGCGAAATAGCCTTTTGAAGGTACACCCGTGCCTTGGACCACTCACCAACATCAGCCAACAAATCTGCCTTTAGCGCCAAAAACGACTGATTCCCTTTGATCTCTGCTTCTATTGCTGTCATTTCTTTTAAAGCAGCCTTAGCACCAGCAACCTTGCTCAACACCACAACGCGACTCATTAAAACCACTGGCGATGGTTTTATTTCCTTTAAAGTATCGTAAAGCCCTAAAATTGCTTTCCAATTGGTCTTTTCGTAGGTGGACGCTGTGGTATAATAGCAGGCAATTGCAGCCTCTAGTTGGTACACGGAAGTACCTTCAAACTTTGAGGAATCCTGCAAAAACTGCCAGCCCCATTGAATATGCCCTTCGTCATACAAGCTGCGGTTTTGCTCAGCTAAGGTCAGCAAACGCCCCGATTCATCCATTCTGGCCGGAAAACGAGCGGCTTTAAAAAGCATCATTGCAATAAGCGCTTTTAGCTCTCCTTTGTCGCAGTTGGGTTCGTTTGTCAATAAAAATGCTAACCGAATGGCTTCTTCACACAAATCGGTTCGAATGAGTTCTGGTCCTTCTGTTGCCTTGTACCCTTCGTTAAAGAGCAGGTAAATTACTTGCAATACCGTCTCCAATCGCTCGATAAGGGCAGCTCCACTTGGCACAACCAACTCACCAACATCGTGCTTAAATTTTTGCTTGGCTCTGGTTATCGCGCGCTTGGTCGCTTCTTCATTCTTAAGCAAAGCCCTGGCTATTTCTTTTACCGAAAGACCACAAAGCAACTTGAGACTTAACATCAACTGCTCAGCAGGCTTCATTAATGGATGGCAGCATGCAAAAATCATCCTTAGCTGATCATCAATCAGCTCTTTTTCTTCAATATCGCTTTGCCCTTCGCTAGCAGCTTCGGCCACATTTCCCTCCCATTCAACAGCGCGGTTTTGCTTTCTCAAATAGTCTATCAGCTGATTGTTGGCAACACGGTATAACCAAGCCGTTGGGTTATCGGGCACCGTTTTAAATGCCCAAACTTTGGCTGCTTTCAACAGTGCCTCCTGCACGGCATCTTCAATAGCATCTATTAAGTGGGGAGCGTATTTATTGGCAAAAAGCGAGACAAGCTTTCCGTATTCGTGCCTAAAGAGCGTATCCAGTTGCTGGTTTATGGTGTTTTGAGAAGGCATGGCGGTGCTTATAAGGTAACTCCAGATATTAAAAGTACTAATTGCCTCAAAAAAATAACCCTAAGAAATACGTCACCCTGCCCCGAATATTCAGAATTGGCTCAGGGCGACATATTTTGGTCGAGATTCAAAGATGCTGAACTTGTTCAGCACGAGATATGATTTTACATATCCACAATCTCTCTCACTTCTATATGACCATCTTCAGCATCCAAAATTGGACATCCTTTGGTTTGAGCTACGGCCTCGTCTAAAGACGTGGCGTTCATCATTAAATAACCACCTACAATTTCGGCACCCTCGGCAAATGGCCCATCGGTAACAACCTTGCCGCCACCCGACACCTGTTTGCCCTCAGCCTTTAATGGCAAACTATCGATTAAAAGCCCTTTTTCGGCCAAACCTTCCATCCAAACTCTCCATTCATCCATATGGGCTTGAACTTCTTCTGGAGACATAGTGGCCATGCGCTCATCGCCTCCTCTAAATAGACATAAATACTTTTGCATTTTGTTTCGTTTTAAGTGTTTTGAATTGAATTAACTATCGCGATTTATTGAGTTGACGTTTGACCGAAACTCAGGGGACATTTTTTTAAAAAAATTTATTCACTCACTAAATCCATCGCCTCTTTTAAAATTCCAACCACTCTTTTTTGCTCTTCTTTATTTATGGACGCAAAGCCCAATCTCAAACCATTGTCTGCCGTCTTTCTATAGTTATAGTTTTCATAGTTAGGGATAATTAGTCCGCGCTGCTTACAAAGCTCTGCCACTCTACTCCAATTCATGCCCTGCCGTAGCTTTGCCCAAACAGCCATCCCTCCTTCCGGCTCTTTGAATTTAAGATATTCGCCCAACTCTTGCTTCAGCAATCCACAGAAATGATCACGCCTTTCCCTATAAAGCTTCAAGGCTTTCTTAGAATGTCTCTGATAATCTCCATGCTCAATCATCATGGCTACAGATCTTTCCAAAAGCGTATCTCCTTGCCTGTCAATTATTCTACGAACATGCCCTAGCTCCTCTATAAAATCCTTCGGACCAACCAAATACCCTACGCGATAAGCTGGCGCAACTATTTTACAAATTGCCCCAATGTAAAGCACATTACCCGACCGGTCTGCGCTTGCGAGCGGCAGCATTGGCGCATTCCGATAATGAAAATCATAGTCGTAATCATCTTCAATAATGGCAAATCCGTATTGTTGAGCCAATTGCAAAAGGTGAATCCTACGGTCGGCACTTAGAGTAACTGTAGTTGGGTGATGGTGATGCGAGGTTACATAAACTGCTCGTATGGGCTTAGCTTTACAGACCTCTTCCAGCTTATGGGTATCAATTCCCTTGTCATCTACGGGGACATAAATCAACTTGGCACCTGCATTTTGAAGTGTTAGCGTAGCCGCTACATAATTGGTGTCTCCAACTACAGCCAAACCACCCTCTCTAAACAAAATTTTGCAAGCCAAATACATCCCCATTTGACTCCCCCGTGTAATAATAATCTGGTCGGGGCTTACTTGCATGCCTCTAGTTTCCTTTAGATAACCTGCCAAAGTATTCCTTAACAGCTCATCGCCATACACTGAACCATAAGACAAATATTTAGCGTTATACGCTCGTGAAACGATGCGCTTATAATGTCGAATAAGCTCCTGAACAGGCGCTATCCGCACATCAGGAATCCCCTCATCTAAAGTAAACTCGCTGGTTACCGAAGGTAAGTACCTGTGAAGAAACTCTCTTTTATAGAATCGAAAACCCGACTTTTCAGTCACCCCACCATTAGCCTTATCATCAAAACCTTGAGTCTTTACCGTTGGCAGCTCATTGCTTACAAAGGCTCCCTTTGAGGGCAAAATATCAACCCAACCTTGACTTACAAGTTCATCGTAAGCAGCTATGGCAGTTTTCCGGTGCACATGAAAATCTACCGCCAAAGTTCTACTACTTGGCAGCCTCATTCCACTCGTCAAAACACCCGATTTAATGAGTTGAACAATTCCATTGCTCAACTGAACATACAATGCTTGCTCGGAAAGCCTATTGAGACTGATAAGGTTTTGTAAGGAAATCAACCGGACTACTTTATATATAAAAACTGGATTACAGTGGTAGTCCAATAAATATAGACATTTGAGTACTTAACAATTCGATCTTATGGCTGAATTCGAAAAAAAACCACTGAACAAAGTAATGCGAGGGCCGAAACGCGCCACTTACGACAAAACTAAAATCTATGAGATTCTCGACTCCCATTTTCTTTGCCATGTTCCTTACACTTTTGAAGGCACCGCTATTGTAATACCAACAGCCTACGGCCGTAAAAGAGATGTAGTCTACATTCACGGATCTATGAAAAACCGTATGATGCTCAGTCTACTGAATCAGTCACAAGTGAGTTTTACAGTTACTCATTTAGATGGACTCGTACTGGCGCGTTCAGTTTTTCATCATTCGATGAACTACCGTTCGGCCACGGTTTTTGGTAAACCGTTTTTGGTAGCAAACGATGCTGACAAAATGGAGGCGCTAGAATTGATAGTGGACAATATGATACCCGGAAGATGGAAAGAAGCCCGCGAACCAAATCAAAAAGAGCTAGATGCTACTCTGGTTGTTGGCATTGAAATTACCGATGCCTCAGCAAAAATCCGTGACGAAGGCGCCAACGATGAGCTAGCCGACATGGACTTGGATGTTTGGGCAGGAGTGTTGGAAATAGAAACCAACCCTGGCAAAGTGGTTAAAAACGCTGACGCAAAGCCGGAGCTGGAAACACCTGAATCTGTTAAGGGTTTTAGGTTTGTAAATCATGGGGTTCAAGGTTAAGTGAGCGGATTCTTTTGGGTATCACTCCGAGCGAAACCTTAACACTTACTGTTACCACTCATAACTAAGCGCGCACATTAGGGGCACAAAAAAAGAATTTGCCCTATCTTCGCGCCCAAATGAAAAAGGTACTTTTAACCCTTTATTCGGTTTACGGGCTCTTAGTCTTCTTACTCACTTTTTTAGCCCTACTCCCCTTCTTTCTTCTGGCTATCTTTGTTAAGCCTTTCGAAGGATTGGCCGCACCACTAAACTTTATTTGGGCCCGGGTGTTTTTCTTTTTCCTATTTCTTAACCGAACCAAGCTATACTTTGAAGAAAAGGTAAATTCTAAACAGCGATACCTTTTCTGCGCAAATCATACTTCTTACCTAGACATCCCAACTGTTGGGCTCATTTGGCACAACTTTAAGTTTATTGGGAAGGCTTCCTTAAGAAAAGTGCCGCTTTGGGGCTTTATGTACAGCAGGCTACATATTTTAGTAGATAGGGGCAGTTTAAGAAGCCGCCACAATAGCTGGCTAAAGGTAAAAGAAGCCATTCACAAAGGCTTTAGCGTGGTCTTTTTCCCCGAAGGAGGAATTCTGAGCAAAAACCCACCACACATGGTGAATTTTAAAGAGGGAAGCTTTCGCATTGCGGTAGAAGAACAAATTCCCATTGTGCCTATCACAATTCCTTACAATCACATACTTTTACCTGATAAAATGCCGCTTACCATGCACCCCGGCCGTGTTGAAATACATGTACACAAAGCCATTTGGCCAACAGGAACGGACGATAAAGCGGTGGCCGAACTAAAGCAAAAAGTGAGAGCGGTTATTGAAAACAAACTCGAGGAAATAGGAGCATATGAAGGTAGATAAAGAAGCCCTGCACAAAGTTGCCCATTTGGCTAGGTTGAACGTAAAACCTGAAGAAGAGCCTAAGCTAATTGAGGATTTGAGTAAGATCCTTACATGGGTGGAGCAGTTAAAGGAAGTAGACACCACTGGTGTAGCGCCACTTACGCACATGACAGCCGAAGTGAATGTGTTGCGTAAAGATGTAGCCGAAAAAACCATCCGCCACGAAGCCGCACTCAAGAACGCACCATCAAAAAATGATGACTTTTTTAAAGTCCCTAAAGTACTGAAGCGCAATGATTAACGCTTTTCAGCGTAATTAATGCATCACACTCACACATGCTCGATCAACGCATAACATCCGTACTCCAAAAGCTGGCCATTGCACTGTTTGCTTTTAGTGCCATATTCTTCATTTACGCCTGGGTTACAGGCGACAGCCTAATTTTGCCTTGGGATACCGAGACAGACTTTCAAGTCCGTCCGCTGCTGTTGGAGTACTTTCAATTAAACGGCAAACCAAGTGGAGTCCGCATTGACCAAATCCTCTCTTGGCAAAAGTTTACTGTTGGTGAGCTGCAGTATTTAGAATGGCCTCAGTATGTATTGCTCGGGCTTTTTGTAATGGCCATGTGGCTTATTACGGCCACCATCTCCCTACTCGATAGGTTTAGTTTTCTACTGGGATCCGGCATAATCATTCTAATGATTTCTCAGCTAAGATTAGAAGAGCTAGGCTTTGCCCAAGAATACATTACTTATGGGTTAATGGGTGCTTACTTTGCGCTTACCTACTATTTTCAGGCTTTTAAGCCACATAGCAGCTTTGCCCTCCGATTAGGGATGAGTGCCTTGGTTTACACCACTTTGATTGTACTTTTTGCCTTGTTCGCCCGTACGGAAAACACCGCCATGGTGGCCACGGCATTCAGCGTGATGGGGCCAGCTATTCTCGCGGCACTTTTCATTCTTTTCATTGCGGGCGAAAACATCTATATCTTTTTTAAGGTAACCACAAGCTCAGCTTCTAATGGTAAAAACGGACTCATTCATTTCTCCATTATTGGCATTATCTACCTACTCATTTGTGTGGCGCTTTTTATGGAAAAGAATGGCGATATTCAGTTTGACATCTTCCTGATTGAGCCACGTACGCTACTACTTTGTTCAGTTGTGGCGGCCTATTTTAGCTTTGACAATCGCCACAAGAGTTATGAGATCGAGCAACAGTTAGGGCTTTTAAAGCAGGTGCTCTTCCCCATTGCTGCTGCACTTACCCTTGGCCTGTACGCCTATTGCGACATTACTGGCACTGATGCGCTTAGAAGTGGCCTAGATTGGGCGATTATACTGGCGCATTTCACTATGGGTGTTGCTTACTTTGTGTATACGCTCATCAACTTTTTGCCCGAAGTGCTACAGAAATTACCCGTTTGGAAAATCTATTACCAAGGTGAAAGAACTGCCATTCTCACCCTTCGGCTTATGGGTTTCATTTTATTCTTGGGTGGAATTTTCTACACAGAATACAGGCCCTTCTATCAGGTAAAAGCAGGGCAATATGCCATGCTAGGCGCTTTGGGCGAGCATGTAGAAAATGACCTTATTGCCAAGCAATACTACGACCAAAGTGTTTACTATGAGTTTTACAATTTCAAAGCAAACTATGGGCTTTCGCGCCTATTAAGAGAGAGCGGTAAACCAGCCGAAAGCCGCAACCAGTTACGCAGTATTTTTAGAGGTCAAGAGCACGCCAAAGCAAGAATAAAACTAGCCAATAGCTACGCAGAAAGTGATGACATCTACAGAGAGCTTACCACCTTGCAACAAACACCTGAAGCAACATACAATGCTGAAGTGCAAAACAACTTGGCGCTAGCACATTATCGATTCGAAAGCTACGATTCGGCCTACAAGTACCTGAGCAAAAGCCGCGCTGGCGCCTCTATAGTTAGCGAAGGCAACTTAGCCGCCCTCAACTACGATGTAGCCTCACTCATTAATTTTGACACTACGGCAAACTATAGTCACACGGACAATATTCATGTAAAGATCAATCGCCAAGCATTGGCAAATGAGCAAAAGCTCGACATTCCGTTTAACTATTCGCCTGCGCCCGATACTTTGCTGGTTAGGAGCGAACTTTTCTACCTATACAATGCCGCCATAACTCAAGGCGACACACAAGGGGAAAAAGTGCTAGAAGCGCTCAACTACTATTTAGAAAACCCTAAAAACGAGCAGTACGATAGTTTCCTTCTATTGGCCAAAGCAATACTGCTATATGACGAAGGCATGGTGAATGAGGCTTTCAAGACCCTTGATATAGTGATTGCCCGAAGCCCTATTAGCTCTGGTTTCCAGCTGTTTGTCAAAGCCATCTGGTGTTTCGATCAAGGCCTGAATGAAGAAACGGTAAAATATGTAAACGAATCGAAAGCGCGGGCTTATCAAGACGAGCAGCTTTATGAATTTATTGAAGCAGTAAAAAATATGCGCCAATACACTGAAGGTGCAGATATAAGCCAAGCCCTAGCCGAAGCTAAATCGCTCCAAAATGGAGATAGTACTGCGTATGCCAATGCACTTACCAGGGTAGCCAGTATGAATGCTTTCGATGCGCAGTCTACCTTAACAGCGATAGAATTATTAGAGAAACATGGAGCAAGCACCGACAACGTTTACAAGCTTTTGCAAGAGGCCGTTTCCATTAATAATAAATCACCCCAACTCTTAGAAGCCTACATTTATCAATGCGTAGAGAATGGGCTTTCGAGCTTTGGCCGTACCGCTTTAGACAAATATTCTACTTTGGTTGAATACGAGCAGTATTTTGAGGTAGCCAAAACATTCAACCAAAAACTGGAAGCACGAAGAAACAATAATGAATAACCGCGCGGCTTTTTAACCTGTAATCCGCAAGGTATTCCGCTCACGTAAAGTCAATTCGGCTAGCAAAATTCTTTTTATTGTTTTGGGTTCGTTAAACCTTTCGTGTAATAAAATAGTATTAGATTAAACTTTTTAGGACACGCTGACGTCATACAAGCATGAGCAAAACGGTAATAAAGACTACAGATATCGCAAAAGCATATCAAATGGGTAGCGAAACCATTCGCGCCTTAAAATCTGTAAGCATCGAGATCAAACAAGGTGAGTACGTGTCATTCATGGGACCTTCTGGTTCGGGTAAATCTACCCTTATGAACATGATCGGCTGTTTGGATACACCTTCTGGTGGCCAATACATTCTAAACGGCAACGATGTGAGTGATATGACGGAAAACGAATTAGCTGAGGTTCGAAACAAAGAAATTGGCTTCGTATTCCAAACATTTAACCTTTTGCCAAGAGCTTCATCTTTAGAAAACGTAGCCCTACCGTTGATTTATGCTGGCTATAGCAAAGCAGAACGCGAAGAAAAAGCTCTAGCCGCTTTGGCTGGTGTTGGCTTGGCAGAAAGATGTCACCACAAACCAAACGAACTTTCGGGTGGTCAGCGCCAAAGGGTAGCCATTGCCAGGGCTTTGGTAAACGACCCTTCAATCATTTTGGCCGATGAGCCTACTGGTAACTTGGATACCAAAACCTCATACGACATTATGGACCTGTTTGCTCAGCTTCACGACAAAGGCAACACCATTATTATGGTAACGCACGAAGATGACATTGCCGAGTATTCGCACAGAATTGTAAGACTTCGCGATGGTTTGATCGAGAAAGATGTGGTTAACGAAAATCCAACAAGGATTAACCCACTTAAGCAGCAAGCTGCTCAAGAACAAGAAGCATAAGCTTTGAAAATATATACCAAAACTGGAGACAAAGGCAGCACCTCTTTATTAGGAGGTGCCCGTGTTTCCAAAGCACACCTGCGTATTGAAGCCTATGGCACAGTTGATGAACTGAACAGTTACATTGGCCTACTACGCGATCAACCCGCCAACGAGCAACGCAAAGATCTGCTCAAAACCATTCAAGATAGGCTATTTACACTAGGGGCTGAATTAGCTACCGAACCAGGCAAAGACAAGGTAGTTAAACCAGACCTGTTCGACTCGGACGTAAAATTACTTGAAACCGAGATGGATAAAATGGAGGCTGATTTACCGGCCTTGACCAATTTCATTTTGCCTGGTGGGCACCAGTCAGTGTCGTATGCACACATTGCACGTTGTGTTTGCCGCAGAGCCGAACGCATCTCCGTAGCCCTTGGCGAAACAGAGCCAGTAGCCGAAATAGTAACTCAATATCTCAACCGTCTTTCTGACTTTTTATTTGTGTTAGGCCGTAAAATGGCACAAGACCTTGAAGCAGAAGAGGTTAAATGGGAGCCTCGAAAGAAATAAAATTCTTTCCTGTTTAATAATTGGGTCGCAATACATTATTTCAGAATTTTATTAGTGTAAATTAGATTTTACTCCCAATATTCTTCGGAGCTAAAAGATTACAACTACCTGAATACTAATATTTTAGCAATGCAACAACGTTTGCATTAGGTTTAGGGTATTTGTATTTTTGTTGACCTATAAAATTGAAGTGATATGATTGATACGGCTACTATCCGAATTGAAAAAACTGCTCAATCACGAATTAATGAGCTAGACGAAACCAACATTCCATTCGGTCAGCTTTATTCTGACCACATGTTTATGGCAGATTATGTTAATGGTGAATGGAAAGACCTAAGGATTACGCCTTATCAAAACATATCTATCAGCCCGGCAAATACCACATTACACTATGCCATTACTATTTTTGAGGGCTTAAAGGCATACAGAAACGAAGCAGGAGAAATCATCATTTTCCGCCCACAGGCCAACGCTCAGCGCTTGAACATTTCTGCCGAAAGAATGTGTATTCCTGAAGTACCAGAAGATCTATTTATGGACGCTTTAACGGAGCTTATTAAACTTGATAGTTCTTGGGTTCCTTCAGCGCCAAACACTTCGCTGTACATTCGCCCATTTGTATTTGGTACTGACGAATACATAGGCATTCGCCCTTCACAAAACTTCCGTTTCATGATCATCACTTGTCCGGTTGGAGCTTATTATTCTAAACCTGTAAATGTGAAGATCGAGACCAAATTCTCTCGCGCATTCGAAGGTGGAACTGGTTTTGCTAAAGCTGGAGGCAACTATGCCGCTAGCCTTTACCCTGCACGCTTAGCCCAGCAACAAGGTTTTGACCAGTTAATTTGGACTGACGGAAAGACCCACGAATACGTGGAGGAGTCTGGTACAATGAACTTGGTTTTCATAATTGATGGAAAGCTGATGACAGCACCTACTTCAGGCACAATTCTAAAAGGAATTACACGCGATAGCGTTTTAACCATTGCCAAGGAATGGGGCATTGAGGTGATTGAAAAACCGCTAGCTGTTAAAGAAATTGTAGAAGCTGCCAAAGCCGGAAGGCTGCAAGAAGCATTTGGTGTAGGCACGGCTGCTACCATTGCACCAATTGGTAAAATTGGTTTTGAAGATGAAACATTTGAGTTGCCTTCTCCAGAAAATTGGACTATCTCTAAGCGCATTCTAGATGAGTTAAATGCAATTAGAACAGGAAAAAAAGAAGATACTCATGGATGGACTTACAAAGTTTAACGTCCGTTAACGATAAATTTGCGTAATTAGCACCAAGCATGAAAAGAAAACCACTCCTTATCGTGCTTGGGCTTTTTTTTATCGCTTTATCAGCCAACGCCCAGGCCTACCTTGTTCTTCGTAAAAAAGGAACCAAAAGAAAATATGAATACACCGTAGGCGACCAGCTCGTATACAAGCAAAAAGGCCAAGAGGTTTTCTTTGCAGACCGTATTACAGAGTTCGCGGACAGCACCATTATTCTTGAAAACAACCTAATACTGCTGGAGCAAATTGAAGTTGTAGACGTAAGACATGCCAACACCAACCGTTCCGAGTTTTTGCGAGTAGCAGAAGTTTATTTACCAGTAATTGGTGGCGGGCTTTTCCTCCTAGATCAGATCAATAACACTTTGGTTGACGGTAACGACCTTTCCATTCATGAAGGCACTGCCATAACCAGCGGAGCAATGATAGGTACCGGCCTGGCCTTAAAAGCTGCTAGGCGTAAAAAGGTGGACCTTACCAACCCCAAATTCGAAATCTACATAGTAGACTTAAAGTAAAGGCTCCATTCTAGCTTGCGTTATGACACACGTAATTAGAATTCTCAAAAAAGACCTTTTCATAGAAAAGCCGCTCTACACTCCTGAGTTTCGTAAGGAATTTAGTGTATGGCCAAAGTCATATCATGCCACTGGCGGTTATATGGAAGGCAAAACGCTTCTTCTTCCACAAAAACATCAACAATCGGCCATTGCGGAAAAAGAAACTTCCTGCATCTTAATTATTGAAGACATACTCAAAAAGGAAGTCGAAATACTCGCTTTTAAAAGGCCGAACACACCGTGGCATTACCAATTTCTTTCCATTCATTACGCCAGCAACCTTGCCTTCCCCGTTTACCTTAACTACACAAAAAACGATGCATTTTTAGGCGCCCCAACCCGGCACGACCATAAGATTGGCGAACTGAAATTGGAAACACCCCATCACTATAAACTAAATGGAAAAATTGATTGGGGAAGAAGACAAAGGCGTTTCCGTGAAATAGAGTTGCTAATCAGCTACTTGGGTGAAGCAGATGCCATAGAAGTTAGACAGACCGCCACAACTGATATCCTCACAACAAACCAAGCCACACGATTGGTTGACGAGCGAAAGATTTTGTCTTAATACAGAAAGATTAATTAAGCGCAAAAATCAACTGGGCTAATTGATACTTAACGCGCATTTCACCACCTTTGCCCTCCAAAATTTATTCACTATGACTTCAGACCAACTGAAAGATTTAAAGGCACGTGTTGACGCCTTGAGGAGGTATCTTTGACTACGATGTTAAGAAACGCGAAGTAGAAGAAGACGAACTTGTAACCGCACAACCAGATTTTTGGAACGACCCCAAAGCCGCAGAAAGAGTACTAAAAGATATTCGAGCCAAAAAAGTTTGGGTAACCAGCTTTGAGGCAGTAAGCACCGCTACTGAAGACCTTGAAACCCTCAACGAATTCTTCGAAATGGGAGAAGGGTCTGAGCAAGAAATTCAAGCCGCATACAACAAAGCATTGGAGCTATTAGAAGAGCTTGAGTTTAAGAAAATGCTTAGTGGCGAAGAAGACCAGCTGAATGGCATGATAGAAATTAACCCAGGAGCCGGTGGCACCGAGAGTAACGACTGGGCCGAAATTCTTATGCGCATGTACATTATGTGGGGTGAGAAAAAAGGTATGAAAGTTCGCCAAGTGAACTATCAGCCGGGTGAAGTTGCTGGGCTTAAGTCTTGTACGTTAGAATTCGAAGGCGAATTTGCTTATGGACAGCTTAAGTCGGAAACCGGAGTACACCGCTTGGTGCGCATCTCTCCTTTCGATTCGGGAGGACGCAGACACACCTCTTTTGCCTCGGTATTTGCCTACCCTGTGGTAGATGATACCATTGAGGTAGAGATCAACCCATCGGACATTAGCTGGGACACCTTCCGTTCGGGTGGTGCTGGTGGACAGAACGTAAACAAGGTAGAAACTGGTGTGCGTTTGAAACACGCGCCATCGGGCATTATCATCGAAAATACAGAAACTCGTTCGCAGCTTGGCAACAAGGAAAAAGCCTTGGCCATGCTGAAGTCGCGCCTATACCAAATAGAGATGGAAAAGCGCTATGCCGAACGCGATAAAGTGGAAGGTGAAAAGATGCGCGTAGACTTTGGTTCGCAGATTAGGAACTACGTATTGCACCCTTATAAATTAATTAAAGATAATAGAACAGGGGTGGAACGAACCGATGTACAAAATGTGTTAGACGGGGACTTAGATGATTTCATCAAGGCCTATTTGATGCAAAATTAGATTTATGAGTTCGCAAAAAAGCATTTTCTCCGTACAGTTCTTCCTACTCTGTACGAGTTCATTTTTGTTTTTTTCGAGCTTCAATATGATCGTTCCCGATCTCTACAACTACCTTACTACACTGGGTGGTGGTGAGCTAAAGGGTTTTGTGATTTCGCTTTTCACTGTTACGGCTGGGCTCTCCCGTCCGTTTAGTGGCAAGCTTTCCGACACAATAGGCAGAATACCCGTGATGATTGTAGGCGCTGGCGTCTGCTTTGTCATGGGTTTTCTTTATCCCCTAGTCGGAACCGTTTGGGCTTTTATGCTACTGCGCTTTTTACACGGATTTTCTACTGGTTTTAAACCCACAGGAACTTCAGCATACATTGCCGATATAGTGCCGGCCAACCGCAGAGGTGAGGCCATGGGCTACTCTGGTTTGTTCGGTAGCATAGGTATGGCCGCAGGCCCTAGCTTTGGCCCAAAAATCACCGAAGCATTTGGGTTAGAAACCATGTTTTACACTTCTTCGGTATTGGCATTACTATCTGTGCTCATTTTAATCGGCATGAAAGAAACGCTTAAAAACACACAGCGTTTTCATCCGAGTTTAATGGTAATCAGAAAAGACGAGGTATTAGAACCCCGCGTTTTCAATCCCTCTATACTGTTTTTACTCACCTCGTTTTCTTTTGGTGCAGCGCTTACGCTTATGCCAGATTTGGCGGAACATGTAGGCTTCAAAGGTGGTGACAAAGGGATTTTCTTTACAGTGTTTGTAATTGCCTCGTTAATCATTCGCATTTTGGCAGGGAAAGCTTCCGATAAATACGGGAGAGTAATTGTACTGAAATGGGCGGCTTTTTCCATTGTAATTGCCGACATTATGATTGCCTATACCAATACCCCTACCATGTTGATATTAAGCGCCATTGCTTTTGGAGTGGCAGTAGGCATGAATACGCCAACCATTTATGCTTGGACAATTGATTTGAGCCTAGAAAAGGCTCGCGGAAAAGGCTTGGCCACCATGTACATAGCTCTGGAAATTGGTATTGGACTGGGCGCTCTCATTAGCGGCTTTATTTATAGCAATGAGATTGCCAATTTAAGGCTGGCTTTTCTTACTTGTGCAGCAACCGCGTTTAGCGGCTTATTATTTCTAAACTTTGGGCTAAATTTGGGTAATCGTGTTACCGCAAAATTTGGCTAATGACTTTTCCCAAATCACTTCTCCCCTTTTTAGTTCTTTCCTTACTCAACCTGATTGCCGCAGCAACGGACATAGCCATGTTAGGCTTTATTACCAAACCCCTGCTGATGCCGGCCTTAGGGCTTTACTTCTACCAAAGCACGCAAAAAACACCACTCAATAAGTTTATTTTTGCCGCTCTTTTCTTTAGCTTTTTAGGCGACACCTTGCTCATGTTCACCGACTATTCCAGTAACTTCTTTCTTGCAGGTTTAGTGGCTTTTTTAATTGCTCACATCGTTTATATCATCATGAATATCAACTTTGTGAATGATCAAGAGAGCAAAATGAAACTACAATGGCAAGACGCTATCTTTTTCCTCGTAGGCTTACTAATCTTCAGCATTATTAAGAACGATCTGGGCGAAATGTACATCCCAACAATTGTTTACACCACGGTAATTTGCATCATGGGTTTGAGCGCCAGAAAGCGCTGGAAGAAAACCGAGATGAAAGACTTTTGGTGGGTAATGGGTGGCGCGGTGCTATTTATGGTAAGCGACTCAATATTGGCCATTAACAAATTCACTTTTCCATTTCCTCAAGCAGGATTTTTAGTAATGCTTACCTACTTGACCGGTCAGTACATGTTGGTAGAGGGTTTTAGGCAGTTTATTCAGAAGTTAAAAGTTTAACTCTTCCTCGTTGTAAACGAGGATTTCTGAGCAGTGCATTTTCAATGTATAGCAGTACCAAAAGATATTATTCATTGGCAAACTTGTCGGTGACAACACCGACAAGGGAAAAAAGGTGAGGTTTTCACAAGCCCTCTCTACAAACGAGAACTAGACTGAAGAGTAGACTTAGTTAATCCTTCTTACTTTCCCGCTGCCAGAAACATTGGTATTTACAGAAGTAGGTTTGCCGCTATAGTAAACTCCTCCGCTGCCAGAGATTCGCACGTCTAAATCGCCATACACGGTAATTGAACCTCTACCAGAACCTGAGATACGCACATCAAAATCGTCAACTTTTAGGTCTTCAGCCAACAACTTGCCAGAGCCACTGATGCTCAACATGCCCGACTTAGCTGCTCCTGTTAACTCTATATTGCCCGAACCTGATATCCTTGTTTCCAAACGTCCAGCGTCAATTTCCATTTCGATATCGCCTGAGCCGGAAATAGCAGCTCTAAAGTCGTCTGCTTTTATCAGAGTCTTACCAATAATGTCGCCAGAACCGCTTACGGTAACAGCCTCTAACTCAACAACCGTAATGTAAACGTTCACATCTGAGCGAGAACTTCCCCAAATATTCCAGCCTGACTCTCTGCGGTTGGATATTTCCAATTCACCCCCACGCACGTCCGTTCTAATGTCTTCCAAATCATCACGATCGCCTTCCAAGATCACCTCATTTTTATTGCCCTGAGTAATGTACACCTTAGCCGATGTTCTCAGTTTTACTTCGTCAAACCTACCCACCTCACGGGTTTCTCTTTGCTGGGCAAAAGCACCAAGTGTGAATAAGACTAATGTAAATGCGATCAATATTCTTCTGTTCATATCTTTTGGATTTCACTATCAATGACATGCATTGACGACTATGGTTGCATTAGAAACTACGAATTTTCTCCGCAGCCAACTTCTTAAACCGAATATAAAGCAAAACTGCGGCAACTGTAAGGCCTATGAGCAAACCATACCAAATTCCCTCCGGCCCCATATCGAACACGAAGCCCAACAAATAGCTGCATGGAATAGCAAGCCCCCAATAAGCCACAAATGTGATGATGGTGGGCACTTTCACATCGGACATGCCCCGGAGCGCCCCAAGACCAACTACTTGCACGCCATCCGAAAGCTGGAAAAAGCCTGCCACAATGATTAAGGAACCCGCGATTTCAATCACATCAGGTGCATCTACATAAAGCGTTGGGAAAAAGTTGCTGAATACAATAAATATCAATGAACAGAAAGTCATAAAGATGAGTGCCATAACAAAGCCTGTGTTGCCAACCTTCATTAGGTTAGCCCCATCTTTCAGCCCTATTTGGTTACCCACCCGAACGGTAGAAGCTGCCGAAATACCCGTGGCCATCATGTAGCTAATAGAAACCAAACTGATGGCAATCTGATGTGCCGCCAAAGGCAAGGTGCCCATCCAGCCCATCATAAGTGCTGCCATGGCAAAGGCGCCAACCTCAAACACAAACTGAGCACCACTCGGCACACCAATCTTCAGTATTGGTTTGAACAGATCGAGTTTGGCCTTGAGCAACTGAAAACCGGCACGATAATCTTTAAATTTGGAGTATCTATAAACAAACAGGCTTAACCCTACTGCCATTAAACAGCGCGAAATAAAAGTACCCCAACCTGCTCCGTTCAAGCCCATTTCAGGAAAACCGAACTTACCATAAATGAGTAGATAGTTGAAAATTACATTCACCACATTAGCTGCTATGGTAATGTACATGGTAGGTTTGGTTACCGATTTACCTTCCGCAAACTGCCTAAAACCTTGAAAGATCATCATGGGTACGAGGGATGCTGCAATGATCAAAAAGTACGGTCGCCCAAGGGCAACTACCTCATCGGGTTGACCTAACAACGGCATGGCAAACGAAACCCCAAAGAGCACGGTAAAAATCACTATTCCCGTAAGTATGGAAAGGATAATGCCATTGCGTAGCACTCGGATAATCTGATTTTGATTGCCCTGCCCATCAGCTTGAGCTACTAATGGTGTAATGCCGTAAGACAAGCCAATGCCGAACATCATAAACACTCCCATTAAATTGTTAGCAAAAGAAGAGGCTGCCAATGGCTCGGGTCCAATTTGACCAACCATGATGCTATCTACAATCCCCACCAAAATATGCCCCATTTGGCTGAGCATAACCGGATAAGCAAGGACAAAGGTCTTCCGTAAATGTTGTTGGTATGAAAGCGTATTCGACATAAAGAAATGTGCACAACCCTAGTGCAGTTTATTTATAAATGCATATTTCAGAATAGCCCCAACGCTTAAACTATCCGTAATTGTTCCTTCCAAAACCATATTTAAAGCTTCTTTAAAATGCAGTTTCTTAATAGCCAACTCCTCGGTATCGTCAAAATCAGTCTCTCCCTGCGATAGACCTGTAGCTATATAAACCATCCCCACTTCGTCAGTTACGGAATTGGAAGTGTGAATCTTCATTAAAAACTCCAATTTTTCGGCTACAAGACCGGTTTCTTCTTTGAGTTCGCGCAAAGCGCCTTGCTCATAACCTTCTTCAGTTGGCACCGCACCCATAGGTATTTCCCAGCTATATTCGTTGAGCGTATATCGGTACTGTCCTACCAACCATGTATTGCCATCTTCATCTATTGGCAGAGTGGCAACAGCTTTTCCCTTAAAAGAAACCTTGCCATAAATCCCCTCGCTACCCGTAGGCGTTATCACCTCATATTCGTCTAGCCGAATCCAAGGGTTTTCGTAAACCTTCTTACCACTTAGCGTCTTCCAAGGATTTTTTGTCTCATCCATGCCGCAAAAATAGCCATTGCTTTCGACTTCCATCTTCCCTTTGTATGTTTATTGCCCTATGCTAGCGAAAGACTTTGGATCGGAAAAAATTGAAGCAGGATGCGATGAAGCAGGGCGCGGCCCACTGGCTGGCCCCGTAGTGGCTGCAGCGGTAATTCTTCCCGATGGTTATGAACACGAGCTCCTAAACGACTCTAAAAAATTGAGCCAGAAAAAGCTCGATTTGCTGGAAGAGGAAATCAAAAAAAATGCTTTGGCCTACCATGTGATAGAGGTAAGCCCCGAAGAAATTGATGAAGTAAATATTTTGAATGCTTCGTTTTTGGCCATGCACCGCGCGATTGAGCAACTGACAACTACACCAGAATTGCTTCTGATTGATGGCAACAAATTCAAACCATACAAGGACATTCCGCATGAATGCATAGTAAAAGGCGATGGCAAGTACATGAGCATTGCAGCAGCCTCTATTTTAGCCAAAACCCATCGCGACAGAGTAATGCGACAAGCCGCACAGCAATACCCAGGCTATGGCTGGGAAAAGAATGTAGGCTACCCCACCAAACAACACCGAGAAGCCATAAAAAAAATCGGAATCACTCCCTTACACAGAAAGTCATTCCGATTATTACCCGAACAAATGGAGTTGTTTTAAAAAGCCTCAATGCTGTTGATAAACCTTTGCCACAATTCTCCAGCCGCTATCAAACTTCAATAAACTCAAATAGTCGGTATACACATGCTTGCCCTGATTATGCAGCTCTACTTTTACCTGAGCGGCATGACCTGTAACATCTACATTAGCAAATTTATGCTCCCACTTATTCTTCGCGTCTGAGGCATCGTAGCCGTTTGCCTTGCGCTTCTCCACACCATCTGCCCAAGCTTTAATTGGGTACTTGCTTATCTGCTCTCCCTTTGGTGAATAGATGGCAAAATCTTCGTGAAAGCCCTTGCGCATGGCATCCGCATTCAGTTCGTTAAAAGCGCCATTGATGTAGGCATTGTAAACCAATTCTTTCACATCATCGACAGCAGCTGCGTTTTCAGTATTTTTGAGTGCGAAAGATGAAGTGAAGTAAACAAGCGCTACAAGCGCCAATAGACTTAGGGAGACTTTTTTCATAGTGTTGACCTTTTTAGTTTATCCTTTTGTACTCCTCAAAAAGGTAATCGGTTACGTTTCATGCAAAAAAACAACCTACCTGCCTTTAAAATCAGATAGGTTGCCTTTCAAGAGTAAGCGTTTGTTTTTACTCGTATCTCAATGATTTTACCGGATTTTGTCGCGCTGCATTTACCACTTTTCCCGAAATAGAGATCAAAGCAATCAAGAGAATACTCACAATTGGTACTATAAAGGTCAAAGAGTTCATATCCATATGATAGGTCCAAATGGTGTCCATCAGCATTTGTGTTAAGTAATAGCCAGCCACACTGCCAAGCACCGCACCCACGGACACCAAAATTAAAAATGGACGGTTGATCAGTGTGGTAATTCGTACTACTGTAGCTCCTAAAACCTTTCGTATACCAATCTCCTTTGTTCTACTTAAAATGTTAATAGAAACCAAAGTAAAGAGCCCTATTGCCGACAGTATGATGGCGATTACTGAGAGGAAAACGAAGATGGTTACAATGTTCGCATTCACTTCCTTAGCTTCACCGAGAATGCCTTCTTC
This sequence comes from Roseivirga pacifica, assembly GCF_900111145.1. Lineage (GTDB taxonomy): Bacteria > Bacteroidota > Bacteroidia > Cytophagales > Cyclobacteriaceae > Roseivirga > Roseivirga pacifica. The sequence continues at coordinate 1,828,717 of NZ_FOIR01000001.1, read as the reverse complement.
TTGAATAAAACCGCTATAAGGTCTATCATCTACCACCTGCGGCCATGTGGCCTCCAAGTAATCATCTACTTGTGTAATTTGAGAAGCATCCACTTTTACCAGCAGGTTGCTTACCTCATCTTCATTGAAAAGGCGCATCATAATCGGATCAATCGGGTCCCAAAGTCCCGCATCGAAGAAATCCTTAACCACCCCAACTACATTGTATCTTATGGTATCGAATAAATAGAAAGTCTCCCCAAGCACATCTTCAGGATTTTGATAGCCAAAATTTCGCGCCATTTTCTGGTTAACTACAATAGAATTTGTCCTATCCAACTCTTGATTGGCCTTATCGAAAGGCCTACCAGCCAAAACCTGCATACCTGAAGCCAGCATGTAATCAACCCCAATATCCATTATGTCTACCTCAAACTCCTGATCTTTATTTTTAACCGGTCTGGCTGGCACCCCCCACCCAATATGATGACGCGTAGGAGCTGTTTCCTGAATCAGGGGATTGGAAGTAATTGTGTTGCGCATCTGCTTCATTTCGGCCGCATCGGCCATTGGCAGCATAATCAATTTTTCTTTTTCGTAACCCTGATCGAGGTTCTCTTGGTAAGAGGCGTTTTGCAAAAAGGCAAAACCTGAAACCAAAGCCAGCACAGAAATCATAAACTGAATGGAAAGTAGAATTTTCGCCAAAATGCTCGAGCTATTCACTTTAAGCGTTCCTCTTAGAATGGAAACAGGCTTAAAACGGCTCACATAAAGTGCAGGGTAACCACCTGCCAAAAGCGCTGTTCCGAGCAATACAGCGATTAAGAAAAATAACAAATCGGGGTGTTGCGAAAAACTTAAGTGAATGGTTAAGCCTGGCCACATGGCACTGTATGCCGGCACCAACCAGGTTGCCATCGCCAAGCCCACAATCAAGGCCATTAGGCATAAAAACAGATTTTCGGCCAAAAATTGTAGCATCAACTGTTCTCTACTACCGCCTAGTGTTTTTCTTACGCCAATCTCTTTTAATCGTTTGTTTGACATCGCAATTGCCGTGTTGGTAAAGTTGAAACAAGCCAATAACAGAATCAGAATCGCCATAATGTTTGGCGCTACTATGGCCGCCTCGTTCATAGCCTGCCACATCCAGCCTCCGTATAAATCGCGCTGATTTACTGGCGCTTCCTCCATAGATTGAACCCAGAAGCTTGAAAGCTCAAAGTCCCTTCGAGCCTCATTCTGAATGGGGATGTACTTTTGCATCATCCCTGGAATTCGTTCGGCCAAACTGGCATCGGTAGTTTGTACATAAACAGCCGCCACAAACTGCGCCCAATCATTGCGCTTTATCCCCTTAATTCTCACGTAGTTCTCCCAATTAGTAAAGGACTGAAACTGCATTAGGGTGTTTTCAGGAATTGGCTCAAATACTCCCCCAACTTTAAAAATCCAGTTGGAGCCATCGTTATTCACTAGCTCCACAGTTTCTCCCATTGGATTCACATCTCCAAAAAGCGCTATGGCTGTTTCGTTAGAAAGGTAGATGTATGAGATGTCGTTATAGTGCTCAATAGAGCCGTACTTAAGCGGGAACGTGAACATCTCGAAGAAGTCTTCGTCACCAAAACCTATATTTCGGTTGAAGATTCTGTTGCCAGATTTAATGGTAATACCATCTGTATTGTAGCGAGAAACATGTTTTAGCCCTGGCACATCTTCCTTGAGCCTATTGGCCAAGGCCGCAGGGGCAAAATTATATGGCACCTCATTGGCTTGCATTTGTCTATTGCTGCTGAGCATATAAATCTCATCCTTGTTGAGGTGATTATCGTCAAACGATTTTGCAAAATCGTAATTGAGATATGCTACGATACAGCATGCTAGTGCTAGCCCTAATCCTATTACATTAATAAAAGCAAAGACCTTGCTTTTGAGGACACTACGTAAAGTGACCTTTAGAAAATTCTTAAACATTGTTTTGACCTTTTGATTTGAGTAATTGCTTTATTGACGCAATTAATCAGCTATCGGTTGCGTACCTCTTTCAACCTACTAAGAATTCTACTTTATGTCAGCTTATTTAAGGTGCTATCCTTACATTTGTTGGCGTAAACAATTAATAGCTATGGAATTAAAAAATGTTGCCCTAAACGACCTCCACGAGTCACTTGGCGCTAAAATGGTGCCTTTTGCAGGTTACAATATGCCTGTACGTTACTCATCAGATATTGAAGAGCACAACACAGTAAGAAATGCTGTTGGTGTTTTTGACGTATCGCACATGGGAGAATTCGTTTTGGAAGGACCTGAGGCCATGGACCTGATCCAGCGCATTGTGAGTAACGATGTTTCTAAGCTGGTTGACGGACAAGCACAATACGCATATTTGCCAAACGAAACTGGCGGGGTGGTAGACGATCTTTTGATTTACCGATTTAACCAAGAAAAGTGGATGTTGGTGGTGAATGCCTCAAACATTGATAAAGATTGGGACTGGGTAAACAAGTATAACACAAAAGGTGTGAGCTTGAAAAACGTTTCGGACAACTACTCTCTTTTTGCAGTACAAGGCCCTAAAGCAACAGCAGCACTACAAAAGCTTACTGACGTAAACCTTGAGGACATCAAGTTTTACAACTTCATAGTTGGCCCAATGGCTGGTGTAGATCACGTTATTATTTCGGCCACCGGCTACACTGGTGCTGGCGGATTTGAGATTTATGTTCACAACGACCACGCTGAGTCTGTATGGAAACAGATTTTCGAAGCAGGCGAAGAATTCGGCATTAAGCCAATTGGCCTTGGTGCAAGAGATACCCTTAGACTTGAAATGGGCTACTGTTTATATGGCAACGACATTACTGACGAAACTTCTCCGCTAGAAGCCGGACTAGGTTGGGTTACAAAATTCACCAAAGATTTTACCAACTCTGAAGCACTTAAAGCTGAAAAAGAAGCAGGCGTAAAGCGAAAGTTGGTAGGCTTTAAAGTGCTAGACAAAGGTATTCCACGCAGTCATTACGAGTTACTAGACGCAGAAGAAAACGTAATAGGCGAAGTAACCTCAGGCAGTATGTCGCCTTGCATGGGCTGCGGCATTGGCCTTGGTTATGTTACCAAAGCATTTAGTGCTCCTGGCAGCGAAATTTACGTAGCCGTGAGAAACAGAAGACTAAAAGCAGAAGTTGTAAAGCTTCCTATCTACAAAAAATAAAAACTTTAAAGGCAGTGGCTAATACGAGCTGCTGCCTTTACTTTTTACCTCACCCGCCCCATTAATTATGAAAATAGAAGTTTGCTATACGCCCGAACTCATCAAGCAATTCGACCTAAAAGGAAAAATTGTAGTGGTGATAGATGTACTGAGAGCTACCAGCTGCATGGTGGCCGGCATGGGTTCTGGAGTTGAAACCATACGCCCCGTAAGCTCCATTGAAGCCTGTACCGAGTTAGGCGCTAAAGGCTATATAATGGCGGGCGAAAGAGGCGGAAAAAAGGTAGAACACTTCAACATGGGCAATTCTCCATTTGAGTATATGGAGGATGCTGTTAGGGGCAAAAAAGTAGCCACAACAACAACCAATGGCACCAAAGCCATTGAGCTTTCGGCAGATGCTGACGAGATAATTGTAGGAGCCTTCCTTAATCTTTCGGCAGTTGTAAACTACTTAGAAAATAAGGGCAAAGACATTGTGCTTTTTTGTGCTGGTTGGAAAGGCCGTTACAACCTAGAAGACAGCCTTTTTGCAGGAGCAGTTTGCAATGGACTTAGAAACACCGCTGCTTTTGAGGATGATGCCACGCTTTCTGCGCTTTTTCTATACCAAAGCATGAAAGACGACCTGAGTTACTACATTAGCAGAAGCAACCACGCTGCCCGATTGAGCAGTTTTGGTATACTCAGGGACATTGAATACTGCGCCAAAATAGACGAGTTCTCAGTTGTCCCTAAGCTATTGGACGACCATTTAGTGCTTTAAACTTGCGGCTGTGGAGTTTGGGCAGTCTGTCGCTCTTCCTCTCTCAAATCCACCTGAACTTCAGCATTTTTCAGTACAGACTTTAAGCGTTTCGACTTTTCTCTGAGTCCGTAAACCCACTTATTCATTGGTTGGAAGATTGCCGGCAAATCGTTTCTGAAAACATCGCAGAAAAGTACCACGCGGGTTTCTTCAGTTCTATTCCAAACGGCATGCCTGTAAGTATCATCAAACAGCACATCTTCACCATCTTTCCAGTCGTAGCGCTCGCCACCATTTACAATGTAGCACTCACCTTCTTTAGGAATTACCAAACCTAAATGATAACGATAAACCCCTTTGTAAAAACCATTGTGTGGTGGAATATGCTTTTGCGGGCCAAGAATTGAAAACATGGCTGTAGTAATTCCCGGAATTTGCTTCAGCAATTCGGTTGTTTTTGGCGCTTTTGCGCAGTTTTCATCCTGCCAATTGTCGTATGCTTTAAACATAAACACGCGCCAAGCAGCATTGTCCTTATCCGAAATAAATCGTTGAATTTTGTCTACTTCGTGAAATTTCGGGATGTTGTTTTCATTTTTCAACACCTCTATTAACTCTTCTTGAATTACCTTCCAGTTGTCTTTTAACAGCTTATGTTCAGGAAAATACTTTTCCAAACTCACCATTGGAGGGTTTTTAAAAAACATTCTCAAGACCAACGAAAATGTAATTGCAATTAAGCTTGGCTCAATAAAATATAGTACCACATTGAGCAAAATAAAAAGTAGGACGATGCCTAAAATAACCTGAAGAACTATCATATCGCTATAAAAAGTTTTTGACCACTTAGAGTTCCATTGAGGCTGAAAAATGCAACACAAAAAAATCCATAGCAAATTTACTATGGATTTATTTCAATTTTTTACCCGTAAAACAACAGGGTTAATTAAAGCTTAACGTAAGTTGTGGTTGCTTCAGTGTTTATTGTCATTGGTATTTTTTGTCCCATGGCATCTAGGTCACCAGAAACCTCCTGAATAGTTTGCGCTTTAGTAGGCACTCCATTACTGGCCAAATCGAAAATTGATTGCTGAGTACCGTTCATTTTAGCTTTCATGTTCATTCCCATGGCCGAAATATCTCCATCCATGCTGATTGTTCCTTCACCATAAATGGTTTGGTCATCCTTAAAACTCATATCCATTGATACATCAACAGGAATATTGCTCACTACGGTTACATTATGTATACCCCACTCTCTTTTTCCATCTTCAGGATAAATCTCGAACTGAGTATTCATTGTGGTCTTCAAGTTGTCTTCACTGTAAATGGCTAACAACTCGCCAGACTGAGCAGCAAACTGGGTTCCCGCAAGTTCCTGCTCCATTGCCTCAACCATCTCATCAACCCCTATTAACTCAAGTACCTTTCCTTGACGGTTCATCTTCATTGAGTAAGATTTATTAACCATTATACTAAAGGGCTTATCTATTGCTTCGCTGCCTTCAGAATTCATGATGGTTTCACCCATACCATTCGGCATATTCATTTTAAGGAAACGCCTCTTACCAGTAACTTTAATTGTGAATACATCACCAGAAACATCTACCACCTCAAGCAATTCAGTTGTCTCCATATTCATTTTTGTAAGCATTTCCTGTCCCATTACACTTTGTGTAATAGATTGAGCCATAATCACATTCAGTTCGTACTTCTCTCCCTTTTTGAAGTTGTAACCGTCAATTTTAGGCTTAGCTGTAGGCAGCAAGGTTAATGCGCCTACCAAAAGTGTCATTATTAATTTCATCTCTAGCGTAATTTTTCGTTGTTCTTATGTCTATCCTTATCCCTGGAAGTTTTTCTGTCCATTCTGCTTTCCCAAGCAGCTTGCAGATCCACTCCAGTTTGATTTGCCAAACACACTACCACAAATAGTACATCTGCCAACTCTTCTCCAAGGTCTTTTGTTTTATCGGACTCCTTTTCTGATTGCTCGCCATACCTTCTGGCTATAATTCTGGCCACCTCGCCCACCTCTTCGGTAAGCTGTGCCATATTGGTGAGCTCATTGAAATAACGCACACCAAACTCGTTAATCCAGTCGTCTACCTCTAACTGAACCAAGCGCAATCCTTTAGTATCTTCTGTCATGGTTACTGTTTGTTTTTTGTATCGATTAAAATGGTCACCGGACCATCGTTGATAAGGGCAACTTTCATGTCGGCACCAAACTCTCCACAGGCCACAGGTTTGTTTAAATCCGCTGCCATTTGGGTTTTGAAAGCCTCATAAAGGGGGATAGCAATATCGGGCTTTGCAGCTTTAATGTATGAAGGTCGGTTGCCTTTTTTAGTACTTGCATGCAGCGTAAACTGACTGACAATCAGCGCCTCGCCATCCACATCTATCAGGCTTTTGTTCATTACACCAGCTTCATCTTCGAAAATGCGCATGTTGGCTATTTTTCGGCTAAGCCAAGTAATATCTTCCTGATCATCGGCCTCTTCTATTCCCACCAAAATCATCACTCCTTGACCAATTGAGGCTTTAATTTGGCCCTCGATAGTAACTGACGATTCGGAAACTCGCTGAATAACTGCTATCATTTGGACGCAAAAAACCTGATAAAAAACTTAGGATTCAAGCGAATTGCATATTTTCACCCTATGCGCATTAGGCTCTATTGGCTTCCTGTTTTTTTATTGTTAACCATTGCTGCATTTTTTGCTTACAAAGCATTACAAGCACCACTTAGCTACGAACTAGCCCCCGCTTTTGACGGCAATGAGTACACCCTGATTTACAATTACTTCACCGGAAATTCCGACAGTTTCGATGTATCTTTCCCTTTTCACCAGCGGATTTTCGTTCCGTATTTAGCCAGCCTAATTAACAAAGAAGTAATCCACGATTTTCAATGGATCAACCTAGTTTTTTCTCTGCTTACCGTATGGATGCTATTTAAGCTTTGGCGCGAATTGGGTTTTGAGCTAAAGTGGTTTTGGGCAGGCTTTGTTTGGCTCATATTCCATTGGACGGGAATGATTAGACTCAATGCCTTTGACCCAATAACCGTAGATGTACCCACGTATTTCTTTCAAACGGTTTTTCTATGGGCCGTTTTAAAACGAAAATTTGTACATCTTTTATGGTTAGCCCCACTAGCGACTTGCCAAAAGGAGTCTTTTGTAGCGCTGCCCATTATCCTCTTTGTTTATGCCTGGTGGCACAATAGAAAGACAGAAGAAGGTTTTTACAGTCTATATATTATAGCAGGCTCGGCTGTTTTGGCATTGGCTGCACAGTGGTTTATTAACTTCTACTTTCCACCAATTGAAGCTGGTAAAGGCGCACTCATCACCATTGGCTATCACGCCAAGCAAGCACTGCTAAACCCTTTTGAAATAGTCCGTTGGTTGGCAGCCATTTCAATGGCTTTTGGCCCTGCCATTTGGTGGGCCATCAACCGCTACCGGAAACACTATTACTACGATAATACACGCAATTTGCTGGTCATCTTTACTGCATTATACCTAGCTTTTGGCATTTTAGCCGGTGGCGATATGACACGCATTGTCTATCTGGGCTTTCCCTTTATTGCCACATGGCTTATATACGAACTACAGCAGGCTGATTTCAAAAAATATTGGCTGCTGATTGTTTTCTCTTTGCCGCTTATGATGCTGCATACTGCTATTCCCGACCCTGCCTTTCAATGGGAAACATGGGAGAATTGGTATCCAGAATTCTCGGACAACTATTTCATAGGTATATTGATTTCCTACACTATCATGACCACGCTATTTTTGACAATAAACCCACGCACAAAATGAGTTTTGGATACGGCCCAGGGAACGAAGCACAGAAATCGACAAGAGGAAACAAGGCCTTGTTAGGCAAAAGAAAAAGCCTTCAAGAGTTGAGGAAAGAAAATGGCTCTTTTTCTGAGGGGAAATTAGAATTCAAGAAACTTAGTCAGCAAGAGCTTATTGAATTTAAAATTAAAGTAAGAAAACAGAAGAAAAAGGAAAACATCCTACTCGTACTGACACTTATTGGCTGTCTGTTATTAGGCACTCTATTCTATTATTTATTAACCAAGTAGTCCGAACAATAACTATCATTTTCACCTTTAAATATTTCCTATCTTAAAGGCTCTAAAACAGATAAATATGAAGCGTTCTTTCTTAGCCCTTTCCGGGGCCATACTTTTTAGTTTTTCAGCGCTTGCCCAAAAAGCCGAACCCGTTTTTAAAGATGGAGAAGCTCAAATAGTTGAGGCATTTAATAATCCTGACGAATGGATTCGCGAAGATCTTTGGGTAGAAACTGAGTTTGACACCGATGGTGACGGCAAGCCAGACCGTGTGCATGTGGATGTAACACGCCCAAAACAAACCGAAACTGAAGGTTTAAAATTACCTGTGGTGTACGAAAGCAGCCCTTATTATGCAGGTACGGCCGGTATGGCTCCTGGCTTATTCTGGAATGTAAAACATGAACTGGGTGCTACCCCTCCACCACGCACTCATGTAGAAGTAAAAAGAAGAGGTGAACGCCCGATTATTTCTAACTCACAGATTCGTACTTGGGTGCCACGCGGTTATGTTGTGGTGCACTCTTCCTCTCCAGGAACTGGTCTATCTGATGGTTCGCCAACCGTTGGTGGCGACAATGAATCTTTGGCTCCCAAAGCCGTGATCGAGTGGTTGTCGGGCAAGGACAACGGCTATACTTCACGCGAAGGAAACGAAAAAGTACAGGCTTATTGGTCTACCGGAAAAGTAGGCATGACAGGCACTTCTTACAATGGTACACTTCCGCTAGCGGCAGCAACTACTGGAGTTGACGCACTAAAAGCGATTATTCCAATCGCACCGAACACTTCTTATTATCACTATTACCGCTCTAATGGTTTGGTAAGAAGCCCAGGTGGATACCTAGGCGAAGATATTGATGTGCTTTACGACTTTATTCACAGTGGTGATGAGTCGAAGCGTGCTTACAATAACCGCACGGTACGCGATACTGAAATGGCGAACAACCTGGATAGGGTAACAGGTGACTACAATGACTTTTGGGCCGGGCGTGATTATTTGAATGACATGAAACCAATGAAGGCTGCCCTGTTAATGTCGCACGGTTTTAACGATTGGAACGTAATGCCAGAACACAGCTACCGCATTGCAAAAAGAGCCAAAGAAATGGGCCTGCCAGTTCAAATCTATTATCACCAAGATGGGCACGGTGGACCTCCACCAGTTTCGCAAATGAACCGATGGTTTACCAAGTACCTGCACGGCATTGATAATGGTGTAGAAAACGATGCAAAGGCTTGGGTGGTGAGAGAAAGAGACTCGCAAAAAGAACCAACTGCCTACGCAGACTACCCTCACCCAGCAGCGCAAGATGTAACCTTGCACTTGACAAAAGGAGGAAACACTGCTGGTAACCTTACGACAGCAAGTAGTAAAGCAAAAGCAACGGAAAAGTTGGTTGATGACGTGAATTTCTCTGGTGCTGATTTAGCCAAAGCAAAGACTTCTGAAAACAGACTCTTGTACCTAAGCCCTACTTTAAAAGAAGCACTTCACCTATCGGGCGTGGGTAAAATTGAAATAAAACTAGCCAGTAGCAAGCCCGCTGCAAACCTATCGGTTTGGTTGGTTGCATTACCTTGGAACGAAGCTGCTGATGCTAAAATTTATGACAACATAATTACCCGTGGTTGGGCAGACCCGCAGAATTATAAATCACTCAGTAAAAGTAAGCCATTAAAACCAGGCAAGTTTTATAGCCTATCGTTCGACTTACAGCCAGATGACCAGATTATTCCGGCAGGCCAGCAAATAGGCTTAATGATCTTTTCTAGCGATAAGGAATTTACACTACACCCAGAGCCAGGTACCGAGCTAACGATAGACCTAGATGGCACAAAACTAACGCTACCAGTAGTTGGTGGAAAAGCAGCTTTTGAGAAGGCCGCGAATTAAGGAATCAAGCTTATGGGCTCTTTCTCAAGTTAGAAATGAGCTCATATTTTTTCACCCCTTAGTACTTAAAGTACGAATCAGCCTGTAAATCAGAGTTAATACTCCTATCAACATAAGGAACAGGAGAAACCACATCAACAGGAACGTCCAGTTCGTGGTAACATAATAAGTATCGTATAATTGAAGGTCGCTAGATCCCGTTAAATCCAAGGGAGCTGTTGCTGTTAGGAAATAGAAAAAGATGGCTGAAATAGTGCTTGCCAACAACCAAATTTTCCAGAGCCCTCCTTTCATCTTCAAATCCACCAATTCCCAAATCAATTACATCTTCCGCATAATTTCCGACTCATAGAAGTAACATCCCTTATCTTCTTGCCGAGCCACTTTTAGCATGGCATCTACCACTTTATCAGCATGAATAGGGCGGTACTTTTTCCATGGCCCAATAAATGGAATGATGCGCGTAATGAACTGCGCAAACTTTTCACCAGGACGATTTTCATTTCTATCACCCCGCAACAGCGATGGACGAAAGATGTATATGGTGCGGTAATTCAGAAATGAAATGGCGTGCTCTAACTCTCCCTTTAAATTAAGGTAGAAATTGCGTGAGCCTTTTTTAGCTCCAAGGCTTGAGATTAGAAAAAACCGACTGGCACCTTCCCTTAACCCACGTTCTGCCAAATTGTAGCAGTAGTGATAGTCCACCTTACGGTAGCTTTCCTTATCCTTCGACTTCGCCTGCGTTGTACCCAAGCAACAAAAGATGTCATCTCCTTTCGGAAACGCCTCCATTGTTTCTAGCGCATCAAAATCTGTTGTGATTTCACTCAGCTTTTCGTGCTGAATACCGAGAGGCTTTCGTACCAAAGCGATTACCTGACCGTAGCTTTCGCTTTGTAATAGTTGTTGCGTTAATGACCGGCCAATCAACCCGCTTGCACCGGCAATGATTGCTGTTTTTGAATCCATACACCTAAAATAGCCAAAAATTCGCTTTGAATCGAAGCGCCTTTGTCTTTGGCATACCACAAATGCATGTATTCGGAAAACTCAGTACCTGTGCGTTCTTGCGAAACTTTGTTAGCCAAAAACTCACGCTGAATCACCTCTGGCCTTGGCCCCCATTTACCCAATACTTGCAGTGTCGCAGTATCAATAGCAATTAAGATTGGGATGGAACGGCCACCATTGGTTAAAAACTGATCCATCAGTTCGGGTTGTTCATCGCGCAACGCTAGCTTTAAGTCGATCAACTCGTTGGCCTCAGCCATTTTATGTATAAACGGAAGTGTTTGTCCGGCATCGCCACACCAGCCTTCGGTTATCACCAGCCAAGTCATAGGCCTATTCACTTTAGCGATTTGCTCAACAAGTTGCTCACTGAGCTTCCCAACCTTTTCCCACTTCTTCATGCGCTTTTGGCTCATTCGCGCATAGTCAACATAAGCCGCTGTTTGTTTAGGCCCAGTGGTTTTTCCTTCATCCATCAGCTTATCAATCAGACTTCTATATGCCTGATAGCTCATGGCTTCATCCAACAATGCTTGTGTAATCACTCCCATATTTCCTTTCAAAAAACAGGGATTTAACAGAAAGGTTAATCAGAAAAGTTCACCTCTTCCCACTTTTTGTAGTTGTTAAGGTCGTCTTGAAAACATTTACCCAACCAAACCAAAATCGTAGCATCGTCTACCAAACCAGCAACAGGAATAAAATCTGGTAATGCATCCAGTGGAGCAATAAAGTATAGCAAGCCAGCCACAATCATAACCAGCGTTTGCCATGGCAAGCCTTTGTAATTACCATTAATTGTATTGGTAAGCATTCTAAGCACCAGTTTTACATACTCTACAAGCTTTCCTTTCAAACCTTCGTCCGAATCGCTCGCGGCAAGTTTTTCTTGTGCTTTTACTAAGGTGCTGCGCAAAGCAGCATTATCGTTCACAATTTGCTGTGCCTTTTTCTTAAACTTCTCAAAAAACCTAAGTTGTTTTTTGCTTGGCTCCTCCTGCTCCATATTACATTATTTGGCGTACTTCGTGCTTCAAAAACTTCAGCGTTTGACTAATTACGTCTTGTTCTCGCTGCATCATCAATTTAAAAATTGCTTCCGAAAGGTCAATCGAATTTTTATCAGGACCAATTTGAACCGAAGCTTCCTGAATTAAACTGATCACTTCATTCATTGTTCCGCGTATGCGATCCCATGCTTCATCGGAAAGGTAAATTTGCTGCGATAAGTTATGGTGAAATTCATCCCTGATTTCTTTGAGCAATTGCTGCTGAAAAACAGGCGCTGGCATATCCGGATCGCTCAAACGTAGCAACATATTATTGGGAGAAATTCGCTCAACAAATAGCGTCATACGCTCATATGCCTGTAGCCTCAAAGGCAATACGGTTTGATCATTCTTAGATTTATTAGCTATCAATTGTTGTTCAAAAGTCTTCTGCAGAAAGCTTTTCACTACCAAAAACATAGCATACAAAACTAGCGCTGCTGGTACCAAAATCTTGATTAAATCGGAGAGGTATTCCATAAATGAACTTAAAACGAGAATCCGTGTTTTTTATTTGCCTTGAAAATAGTGAGAATATCTGTTAGGTATTAAGTTTGGATTCGAAAAGGAGAAAATTCGTATGACACTAGAGCCAGTATCGTTGACCCCTGCGGCTATTTCGGAAGTAAAAGAGATCATGCAAAACAAAAGCATACCAGAAGGTTACGGCTTACGAATAGGCGTAAAAGGCGGTGCTGGTTGTGCTGGCTTAGGTTACCAACTAGGTTTCGATAAACCAAAAGAGGGCGACATTACCTACACTATCGAAGGAATTCCTATTCATGTTGAAAAAAGACAAACCATGTACCTTGTGGGCTTAGAGGTTGACTATTACATTGGCAACGATGCACAAGGCTTTACTTTTGTCAACACAAATAATGTATCTTCAGATTAAAAACAATCTGAATGCAGCACGCACATTTAGAAAAGATACTTTCTTTCATCAATTCCATTGGCATTCCCGTTCAGGAATGTGATTTACCTACCGAAACATTTATCCCCGGAATTAAAATTGATAAAGGGACACTCTTATATGACCCCGAGAAGTTAAAATACCCTGGGGATTTATTGCACGAAGCCGGCCATATAGCCCTAATGACTCCTGAGGAAAGAAGAAAAATTGCGGGAGATGTAGCATCATTTCGTCCACCAGGAGTCGATGACGAGGTAGCAGTTATTTTATGGTCATACGCAGCACTAAAGCATATTAAAATTCCAATTGAAGTGGTTTTTCATGAGAATGGCTATAAAGGAGATGCCCAATGGCTCATAGAGCAGCTTGAAAACAAAACCTACATTGGCTTACCGCTATTATCTTGGATGGGAATGTGCTCCGAACAAGATTTCCCAAAGATGAAAGCTTGGATAAGAACCCAATCTGCATGAAAAAGGATGTTTATGTACTGGGCACAGGGCTATCTCACAATGGGTCTGTAGTTATTTTAAAAAACGGAAAAGTCGCGATTGGCATCGAAAAAGAACGAATCTCTCGGGTTAAACACGATGGGGGTAATGACAGTCTTGCGGTTCAATACTGTTTGAACGCTCTAAACATCACGCTTGCCAATATCGATCTTGTTGTTCAATGCGAGAATTTCTGTACTCCTCCACAGGACCAGTTTTCAGGCAAAAGGCTTTTTGAAGATTATCCAGAAACCCAATTTCATACCATTTCTCATCACTTGGCTCATGCCTATAGCGCTGTTGGAATGTCTCCGTTTAAAGCCTTTAATGTATTAGTCATGGATGGCTGCGGTAGCCCATACGAACAATGCATAGAACCGGACAAACCTTTATTGACCGATATTAACCTAGCCGATGAAGTAGGTATGGTCTGCGAAAAAGACAGCTTCTATCACTATGATGGAAAGACTTTGAAGACCATTTTTAAGGACTTTAGCCCTATGGAAAGCATAACCCACACCGGATATCAGCTACCAACAACAAGGCATTCCATAGGTGGGTTTTATGCAGCCGTTAGCAACTATTGTTTCGGCAATATGGACGATGTAGGCAAGTTAATGGGCTTGGCTCCCTATGGCCGTAACAGCAAAATTGACTTTAACCCCTTTGAGCTGAAAGATGGACGAGTATTCTTAAATGGCAATTGGTATTCACCATTAAAAACACCAAACAACAGTTGGGATGGACTGAAATCGAATTTTGGCCATTATGCTGAAGTTGCCTTTTGGGCACAACAGCAGGTCGAAATTGCTGTTGCATATACTGTAAACCACCGACAGTCTCTTTCCCCTAACTTCCCTCTTTGTTATTCTGGTGGTGTCGCGCTGAATGCAGTGGCTAATGGCAAGCTTGTGCAACAAGGTCTTGTCAAATCACTGTTTCCAGAACCCGCGGCTGCCGACAATGGCTTGGCCCTGGGCTGTGCCTATTATGGCTGGCTGAAACTGCTCCAAGGAAACAAAGTTCAGCACGATGGCTCTACCTGTTTTGGCAAAACTTATACCAACGAAGAAGTACTCAAAGCCATTCAGAATTACCCAGTTTCTTTTACCTATCGCCCAATTGATGACGACTACACTGTAATCACCAAACTAATTGAATCGGGCAAAACTGTGGGTTGGTTTCAGCATGGAGCAGAATTTGGGCCAAGGGCCTTAGGTCGCAGGTCAATTCTGGCAAACCCCGCTAAAGCAGAAATAGGCAAGCACATTAACAACAACATTAAATTCAGAGAGGACTTTAGGCCTTTTGCCCCTGCGGTACTCAAAGAAGATGCGCACCTTTACTTTGAATACGCTTATGAAAGCCCACATATGATTATGGTTGACAAGGTGAAACAGGCTTCTAAAGGTTTACTTGCAGCCACAACACATGTAGATGGTTCGGCAAGGGTGCAAACAGTAACAGAAGACTGGAACCCTAGATTTTACAATCTATTAATAGCTATGAAAAGGCAAACTGGGCATGGTGTGTTACTCAACACTTCTTTCAATAAGAAAGGTCAGCCCATTGTTGAAACTCCCGAACAAGCTTTGGCACTATTCAATGAAACAGCTATGGATGTTTTAGTAATAGAAAACTACCTTATTCTGAAACCTGATTAATTGTCATCAGCTCTCTTAACCAATCATTCAATTCAAAATCCATCACCAAATGAACCCGATCAATTTGGCTATTATTTACCACCCTGTGCGGGTCAGATAGCCTCAAGTACCAACATTCCCCTGACTCCATATTTACACGATCATTATTTACATAAAACGCCACATCAGCATGTGTAATGAGCGGAATATGCAGCCTAACTTCATCTAAATCTAAATCAAAGTCCTTGTGCTCCTTAATCTCAGAACCGGCCGCTAACTTCATTAGCCTAATAGAGCAATATTTAGTCTTGAAACGGTCTATTACTTTCTGAAAGTAAGGGCAAGCTTCTAAAAAAGGGGTTGGAATAAAGTCCTTATCTCCCGGTATAGCAGAAGCCATTAAAATAGGATGATCTCTCCCCTTTTGAGCCGTTAGTGGTATTACTGACCAGTCGCCTTCGTAATTATCCTTTACAAAATGAGAAATCCAGTCGACTTTGGCTTCGGCAGTTTTTAAGTCTGCCAAAAGTCTTTCAACATCGAATTGAAATGGGAGTTTTATTCTGTCTGTGTGCATTTACCAAAAGATAAGAAGGCACCTTATAAATTCATAAGCTGAGTACTATATTTGACAAAATTCTCACCTATAGCCATGAACGACATCACCATACTAACAGACGACCGTTACGTTAATCCACAAAACCCCGATTGGTATGTAAGCAACATTTTAAAAGAGGATGGTTTAGTGAAAACCGCACTTGAAAACAAAGGATTCAAGGTAACCAGAAAGAGTTGGAGTGATCCAGAATTTGACTGGTCAAAAACAAAAGCAGTACTTTTTCGCACTACGTGGGATTATTTCGATAGATATGCTGAATGGAAAGCTTGGCTAGAGAACACCAGTAAAGTCACTCAAATGATCAATCCGTTTTCAACCATTCAATGGAATATGGACAAGCATTATTTAGGCGGCTTAAAGAAAAAGGGTGTAAACATTCCTGAAACGCTTTACCTAGAGCGTGGTACCCAAACCACTTTAGCAGACTTACTAAAAGAAACAGGCTGGAATGACTGTATTCTAAAGCCATGCATTTCTGGTGCTGCGCGCCACACATACAAGCTCAACCAAAATAACACTGGTGAACATGAAGCCACTTTTCAACAGCTAATAGCTGAGGAAGCATTTATGCTTCAGCCTTTTCAGAAAAATGTGGTAGAAAAAGGTGAGGTATCATTAATGGTAATGGGTGGACAATTTACACATGCTGTGCTTAAAGTAGCCAAGCCAGGAGATTTTCGCGTGCAAGATGACTTTGGTGGAACAGTACATGAATACACTCCAAACAAAGAAGAAATTGCCTTTGCCGAAAAGGCCGTAGCCGCTTGTTCACCGCAACCTTTTTACGCTCGTGTAGACGTAATTCGTGACAATAACGATGAATTAGCCGTAATAGAAATGGAGCTAATTGAGCCAGAATTATGGTTCCGAATGAAACCTGAGGCTGCAGATGTTTTGGCGGCAAGTATTAAATTATAGCAAACACAGGATATGGGACTATTTTCAAAAAAGAAAAGTAAATCGTACGAGGTCAATAAAGAGAAGTTCAAGTGCACGGTATGTCAGCATGACAAGTTTGACCAACGATCTGCTCAACTAAACACATCACTCGCTAGCTTTCTTGGTGCAGATTGGCTCAACACATCCGCTGAGTGCCTAGTTTGCGATAAATGTGGATATATACACTGGTTTTTGGTTTAGGCTAAACCTCCCATACATCCTCGTTTGCAACGAGGACTATGGAAAAGCGCATCTGCGATGCTCAATATAAAAACTCAAAAGCACTGTGGTAACCGCCTATTTTTTGGGCGTAGTCAATCACATTATTGAAGAAGCTGTCTTTGCCGAGTGTGGCTGAATCGCCAATGATTACCAAGCGGGTTTTGGCGCGGGTCATCGCTACATTCATTCTTCGGTATTCCTTCAAAAAACCGATTTCACCTTTGTCGTTACTACGAGTTAGACTGATGTACATGATGTCACGCTCCTGCCCTTGAAATGCATCCACAGAGTTTACCGTAATTTGTTCTCGCACCGTATCAAAAGCTGCCTCTACTTTTAGTAGATCAGTGACTTTCTCTACCTGTGCTTTATAAGGTGCTATTATTCCAACTGTTTGCCGGTCTTCTGGCAAGTTTTCAGCCAGATGTTTTAAAAGCAGTCCGGCTTCATCCTCGTTGAAAGTACTGAGTGTTTCCTTTTTCACTTTTTCGGCAAAACCGCAGCCAGCAGTATCGATAAAAGCAAAGTGTTCAATGGAATTGCCTCTTTCCCTTAACATTACCTCTTCTGCTGCTTTCAGCCCACCTCGATAGAAATTATCACTAGAGAACTGCATAATGTGAGGGTGCATTCGGTACTGAGTCTCTAGCATTACAGAAGCATCAGGTAGCTTCATCGCCTTTTCGAAGAGTGTGTTTTCAAGGCCTTCCTTTCCCGCCTTTAATGATTTTACGGTTGGAGGAAGCTGCATATGGTCGCCCGCCATCACTACGTGATAAGCCTTGCGAATGGCAATCCAACAAGCAGGCTCAAGTGCCTGTGATGCTTCATCGATAAACACGGTTTTAAAAACTCTGTCTTTCACCAAACTGTGCGTGGTACCCACCAAGGTACAAGCAATTACTTGCGCCTGATCCACCAGGTCATCCGTAATATGTCGTTCTATGCGTTTGGCATCATCGCGATAAAGCCTGGCTTCCTTCTTCAGCAAATCGCGTTGATAGCGCTCTTCCCTACCAAAGTTGCGTTTATACTGATGCGCCATTCGCTTGTACTCCTCCTCTTTCTTTCGAATCTCTTTCAACTCTCTGAAAAATGGGTGATGCCATATTTTTACATCTAGACTATTCTCAATAACTTCTGGTGTTAACCGGGCAGGGTGACCAATGCGTAGCACATTCAAACCTTGTTCTGCTAGCTTTTCCACCAACAAATCTACCGCTGCGTTGGACTGCGCACTTACCAACACCTGCTTCTCCGTTTTCACCACCTCTTTAATGGCATGAACCAGCGTGGTGGTTTTGCCGGTACCGGGAGGGCCATGAATAATGGCAATATCCTTCGCATTGAAAACTTTAGTGAGCGCCTGGTTCTGCACATCATTCAAATGAACCGACTGATATTCAAACCCTTTTTTGAATTCAAGCGGCTTGGCCCCATAAAACAACTCTCGCAAATCGGCCAAGCGACCTTTCTCGGCTGTTAAAACATCTTTGAGCGCAAAACCCATTTCACGATAGGTGCCTTCATCGAATAGTAGGTTTACGCCCAGCCTACCCTGGTTCAGCCAGTCAGGAAGGTTGGCACCGTTTAAAACGATGCGCATTTTGTTTTTGCGAACAAAACTCACCACCGCTGACACTGTATCCTCTTCGTCATGATTGCTAAAAAGGCTCACCACCGAACCAGTTTGAAAAGCGTGATTCTGATCGATGTTGGCAGTTCTATCTAATTCCAGCGTGAACCTTTCTCCTGTACTGATAAAGCGGTTAACCACTACGACAGGATACCAAGTAACGCCTTCCTTTTTCCGCTGATCGAGCGAAGTATTGAGCATTTTGCGCTGATATTGCGCATAGTCTTCATCTTTTTCAATCTTTAGCAGATTGCTAAGTTTGGCTATTTCCGACTGGGCTGGAGTCATTGAAGGTAGGTAAGTGATGAGCGAGTGAGGTTAGGAAGAGGTTGCTGAGACTGTTACGAATTCTTACTTCGCACCATAGTAATTTTAGACTGTTTGGCCACGCCACCAATCGGTGGGTTCTGTTTGGCCACACTGATTTGAATTTCCTCCACAATATCAAAGGCATTGAACAAACGGTCAACCATTCGCTGGGCAAGCCGTTCGAGCAGCTTGGTAGGAATGGCCATTTCTTCCTTCACAATAGCGTAAATGGTTTCGTAGTTAACCGTTCCAGAAAGTTCATCAGCCTGAGCAGCCTTTTCAAAATTGGTTGTTACATGCACGTCAACTACGTACTGGTTACCAATCTTTCTTTCTTCCTCGTAAAAACCATGGAAGGCATAGATTTCTATGCCTTCCAGTGATACAATATCCTTGTTCATTAATGTATGAAACTTGTCTAGTTTAATCTTTAGCTCCAAACTCGATTGGTAAAGCTACCAAAATCAACCTCTTTAGAAGTATTAGTCGAACTGATCAAAGAAAGAACCTTTGTTCTCTTCTTCATCTTGCTGAGTGGCTACCTTTTGCTTTGGTTCTTTTTCTTTGGCTGCCTCATCTTGCACCTCCGGCATTAGCGGCTCCGGCTTTTCTTCAACCACATCGCTCAACTCATCAATCGGTGCAATATCATCTAGGTCATCTGTATCTTCAACCATCTCAGAGATGCTTTCTTCAGCTTGGCGATGCTCATTATCTGCAATGATCTGATCGACATCAACCGGCTTTGAATGGTTATCGTTCACCTCTCGGCTTAGCTCCTTGGCCTTCTTAATGTGAGGCTTTATATCTGCAGGAAACTCCTCATGTCGACCAAGTTTTGTCAGAATATCTTCCGCCAACATCTTTAAGTCAGACATGAGTGATACTTTGTTGGCATCCATGCTACGGAAAACTTGCTCTAGCTGACGAATTTCGTCTTCCATATCATCGATTATTATACGGGCTTTAGACTCCGCATCTTCAATGATATTTTTTGCTCGGTTTTTGGCTTCAGACATTAGTGCATCGGCACGCATTTCGGTTTCGCGCATATGCAGCTCGGCTGTTTTAGTAGCCTGCTCAATCATATTCGCACCAGTATCTTCTGCTGTTTTAAGCGTTTTGAAAAGTGAGTTTTCCACTTCGCGAAGCTTTTGAACTTCTTTTTCAGAAGCCTCAAGCTTGTATTTAAGCTCTTTACTCAGCTCGTTTAATCGCTCCCACTCTATTGATAGCGAGTTTAGGAAAGCTTTCACTTCGTCTTTATCGTAACCACGAAAGGCTTTCTCAAATTCTTTTTGCCTTATTTCTAAAGGAGTAATGTTCATTCTTAAGATAGATTAAAGGTTATATCCCAGATTGATATACTGCGGTCGTCACTAGCCGACACTAATAGGTTGTTGTGGTCGGTCCAAAGCAGCTTGTTTACCGAAGTGCCGTGGCCTGCATGTCGGGCTTTGTCAATCACCTTCAGCAGTTGGAAAGTCTCAGCGTCCCAGACCTTTATCGACTTATCCATGCTACAAGTTACGAAATGTTTCCCATCAGCACTAAAATCCAGATGGTTAATTGCGTACATGTGAGCGACAACAGACTCTTTCAATGTATAATCTTGTTGTACATCCCATATTTTCAGGTGTGCATCGCGACTTCCGCTAATCAGGTAACGTTCACCTGGTGTATAACGTACCGTAAAAACGGATATTTTGTGCGCTTCAATTTCGTGTAATAGGCTAAAATCCTTGAGGTTGAATATGCGAACCATGTTATCGCTATACCCAACCGCCAAATGTCCGTTTAGCGTTGAGAAACTAATAGAGCGGGCACTTTTATCGGAATAACTGAGGACTTCGATTGTTTTGAGCGTAGTGATATCCAGTATGTGCACCTCGCCATTTGCCAAAGCCACAAATATTCTATCACGCAGTACTTTGACATCGAATATGGCAGAACTCCCCAAGTTAATAGAGCCTACTTGCTTTCGCTCGTTTAAATCGATAAGGTGAATACCATCAAAGTTTTGACCTATAATAAGTACGTTTCTTTCAGCGTAATAGCATAAAGCATAAACCGAGCTATCGAGTTTGGCGAGCATTCGTCCACTCTCCAAATCATTCAAATCCCATTGTGCCACTACACCATCGCCCCCAGCAGAAAAGAACAGGTGCGGCTCTGGGCCCGACTCAACGGTATAGACGCAGTCCTGATGACCGGCAAGGGTATTCACTTTATGTATTTCGACTTTAGTCATCGGTTTAAAAGCACTATCTTGAAAGCGCAGCACAAAGCTAAGCATAGCACCCTGCAAACACGAAGAAATTCATGCCAATAATCCAAGAACAGCCTATTTCACCGCAAGTTTCCATATGCATTTGGAAAATAGACGAGACTGAAGAAGCCTTATTAGCATTTTTGGAGTTGAATGAAACTGAGTTTGCAGACTTTGACCGTGTTAAAGTGGCCTCAAAACGGTTGGAATGGCTAGCTGCCCGAAACGCCTTGAAGCAGTTGCTTAACCCATTTGGACAGTTTTGGCTGGAGAAAGACCAGTTCGGCAAGCCGCACTTAACCGACCCATGCATTGGGGTTTCCATGTCGCATGCCAACGGTTTTGGAGCAGCGGCAATTAACCACCAGGGACCAATCGGAATAGATATTGAAATTGAACGCCCACAAATTCAGCGTATTTCGAGAAAATTTTTGAATGAGAACGAAACCTGGGCAGGCACAGATACTTCCAAGCTCACACAGGTTTGGGGCGGTAAAGAAGCACTATACAAACTCCATGGCCGCACGCAACTAATCTTTGCAGACCAATTGGTAATTGAAGAACCTAGCCTAAAGCACATTACTTCAGGCCAAATAATTGAGCAAAACAAAACGGAGACTTTTAGTCTTTACTTTGACTACCAATCTCCGCTTCATATTTGTTGCGCTTTTTAGCCCTATTCTTTTGTCGCCACAATCTGCAACAACTCCTTAACCTCTTCTACCTTTTCGGTATGGCCTAATTTCTCGTGCGCGCTCATTAAGTTGCGCAGCACTCGAGCCACAATATCTACCGAGGTACAAGGCTCGTAGTATTTATCGTTTTTCGGAAGTTTTAAATTGTCGATGTATTCGTCAATTTCCTTTTTGGAGAAAACTAAGCCACGGTTGAAAGCATTGATGTAAAACTGGGCATCGTCATTCTTATAAGTCATTACGAACAGGTTGGGCAGATTAACGCCATAAACTGGCATTTTAAGTTTTTGAGCAACCAGCATGTAAATAATGCATAACGAAATCGGATTCCCTTTTTTGGTTTGGAGCACTACACTTAACATGGAATTACCAGGAGAATGAAAATTCTTGGTGTTCGCTCCGAAGTGCAGTTTACTAAAGAGTACAGAGTTGATAATCTTAACCTGATCAACAGGGTGAATATCAGTTTTAAATTCAAGCCAAGCCTCATAGTAAATTTGCTCCAACTCCTTTCTCAAGGTATCCAATTCAATATCAGGGTACTGATAGGTATTCACCAGCCACATCCCCTCAAGTAAATCCGTCTTGGGGCTATTTCTCCATTCGCTTAGCTTGCCTTTTAGCAATTCGAATTGAAGTGTATGTACTAACTCTTCAATTCGTTTTTGCACGGTTGGGTTAAAACTGTTCTCCCATTCAAACTCCAGATAAGGAATTACATAAGTGCCCAGTGACTTGATTTTCCCCTCCACATGTTCAACAACCTCTACATCCTCGTCATCGAGCAAAGACACTAATGCCTTCAACTCTTTGTTGCTTAAATTCTCTTCTACCATTCATTAAGTTTGAATAACCCCCACATTAAACTGCTCCGTAATAGGTGCGTGATTAGCCGCTTCAATGCCTTTTGAGATTACCTCTCGGGTTTTTGCGGGATCGATAATTCCATCGACCCAAAGGCGCGAAGCCGCATAGTAAGGGCTCAATTGTTCGTTATAGCGCTCGGTGATTTCTTCGAGCAATTTCTCTTTGTCTTCTTCTGTTATTTCTTTGCCTTGCGCTTTCAATGAGCTCACTTTAATCTGCAACAAAGTTTTTGCTGCTGAAGCTCCACTCATTACAGCAAGTTTGGCTGTTGGCCAAGCATAAATCAATCTTGGATCATAAGCCTTGCCACACATGGCATAATTGCCTGCTCCATAAGAATTACCCGTAATAATGGTGAATTTTGGCACCACAGAATTGGCCATAGCATTTACCATTTTGGCGCCATCTTTAATAATTCCGCCATGTTCGGCACGACTGCCTACCATAAATCCGCTAACATCCTGAAGGAATACCAGTGGTATTTTACGTTGGTTGCAATTCATTATAAAGCGAGCCGATTTATCTGCAGAGTCAGAATAAATCACTCCGCCCATCTGCATTTCTCCTTTTTTGGACTTAACCACAATACGCTGATTAGCCACAATACCTACTGCCCAACCATCGATACGTGCATAGCCGCAAACTATGGTTTGGCCGTACTTTTCTTTGTACTCTTCAAATTCACCATCATCGACCATACAGCCAATAAGTTCGCGCACATCGTAAGGCTTCACCCTATCGTGGGGCATTAGGCCGTACAACTCCTGCTGGTCCTTCTTTGGTGTTTTTGGCTCAGTTCTATCGAAACCAGCCTTTTCGAATGCGCCAACTTTATCGAAGATGCTTTTGATGTAATCTAAGCAAGCCTCATCGTTCGGAAATTTATTATCAGTAACGCCTGAGATTTCACTTTGTGTAGTAGCTCCGCCCAGTGTTTCATTGTCTATATCTTCGCCAATGGCAGCTTTTACCAGGTAAGAGCCAGCCAAGAAAATTGAACCCGTTTTATCGACAATGGCAGCTTCATCGCTCATAATGGGCAAATAAGCACCACCTGCTACGCAGCTACCCATAATGGCCGCCACTTGAATAATGCCCATTGAAGACATTTTTGCGTTGTTACGAAACTGGCGTCCGAAGTGCTCTTTGTCTGGAAAAATTTCGTCCTGCATGGGTAGAAAAACTCCTGCGCTATCGACCAAATAAACGATAGGCAGCCTATTTTCCATGGCTACTTCCTGCGCCCTTAGGTTTTTCTTTGCGGTAATAGGGAACCAAGCTCCAGCTTTTACGGTGGCATCGTTCGCTACGATAACACAGCTCCTGCCAGCTATTTTACCAATACCGGTTACCACTCCTCCCGATGGGCAGCCACCGTACTCTTTGTACATCCCATCACCAGCGAAAGCGCCTATTTCCAAAAAGTCTTCAGGGTTATCAATCAGATAATCAATTCTTTCGCGAGCTGTGAGCTTTCCTTTTTTGTGTTGCGATTCTATTTTTTTCTCTCCACCACCAAGTGCTACTTGCTTATGCCTTGATTTTAGCAAATACACCAGTTGACGCATTGCATCGTCATTCTTGTTGAATTCAATGTTCATGAATAGTTTGTTTCGCTCCCAAGGGAGCATTTCCATAGATAGTTTACTTGTGTCTAAAATAGACCCAAGAAACTTAAATTCAAACCATGTGGTTTGGCGGAGTGCCTACTAATTTCTTTTTCGTTTGGCTTTTTCTCTGCCTTCGGCCGGTGGACGACTGGCTCTACCAAAGATGGAAACATTCACATAGCGCTTCGGATTATAGCGGAAGTCGATAAGCAAACTATCCAAGTCTGCCATGGCGAGGTTGAGGTTATTGTAAAGCGAATCGTTCGACATTAGCTTACCAAGAGTGCCTTCACCAGAATTCAGTTTAGTAAGGAACTGCTCGGTACCCATTAACACGGTATCGATTCGTTGAAGTCGAGATTCTATATTAACTGCATTGAGCTTTTCACCCAATTGCTGATATTCTTCTAGTAAAGGCTTAACTCCTCCCATTGCTGCCACTAACGAATCAGTAACATAATCCATTTTTAGTTTGAGTTGCTCTAATGTAAAACGGGTCTCGCGCGTGGTAAGCACAAGTTCACGAGAGAAAGTGGTGAAGTTATCAATCGCCATTGCGATGCTGTCACTTTTATCGGCAAAAGGCGAAAGCACATCATCAATTTTGCTCACAAGTGATGAAAGCTGGTTGGCAGCAGAAAGTCCCTCTTGCGTTAGCAGTTCGGCTACTCCGCGATCAATATCGCCAACTAACGTATCACCCGACTCTAAAACGCGCATTCCACCGGGTTTCAAGATCAATTGTATTTCTACACCACCCAAAAAGTCTGGTTTTGCCAAACGCGCAAAGGTGCTATCGGTAAGCACAATGGTTTTATCCACAGCCAGCTCAACCAATATTTCACTGTACTGTGCATCGCTAAACTTTCTTTCGATTACTGTTCCAACATCAAGGCCATTAAGGATTACTTTATCCCCCTTGTTCAGCCCACTAATGTTTTGGTATTTTACATAGTATGTGTTTAAAGGCGAGAACACATTTAATCCTCTTAGATAGTTAAAACCTATGTATAAGAACGCTGCCATAAGCAACGTAAACAGCCCTACTTTAAATTCTTTCGTTCTTGCCACTAGTTCTCGGTCGATTCTACGTATTTAAAATAATCTCTTACTGACCTAAAAATTGCCGAAGCCAAATAGTCCTGAACCTTTTTTGAGCCCAAATCTTTTTCTTCATCGGGGTTGGTCAAATACCCTAATTCAATCAACACACTTGGCATAGCCGTATTCCACAGTACCCAAAGGCTCGATTGCTTCACTCCCCTACTTTTTCTACCAGCCCGCTTATCGAACTGCTCTTCCACAGTTTGCGCCAGAAAAATACTGTTTTCCTGATAGGCCTCCTGCATGATCTCGAACATAATATTCACCTCTGGTGAGTTCGGGTCGAAGCCCTGATATATCTCTTCGTAATTCTCCTCAAGCAAAATTACTGAGTTTTCGCGCTTTGCTACTTCAAAGTTTCTTCCTTCATTTTTAGTTCCCATTACATAAGTTTCTGTTCCGAATATATGGGAGTTACCTGGTGGCATGGCATTTGCATGGATCGACACGTACAAATCGGCCTCCTTTTCGTTGGCTAGCTTTGCACGTTCAGCCGGATGACTGTACTCATCTGTTTTACGAATATAAATTACTTCAATATTGTCTGTCAGGGTTTCCAAATACTCGCCCACTTTAAGGGTAACTTTTAGCACCACATCTTTCTCTCTAAGAACAGCCCCCCTTGTGCCATGGTCCTTACCGCCATGCCCAGCATCTAATACAACTTTATATTTCCTTTTTGGTTTAGCCTCTGGCCCTTGCGCATTGACATTAAAGGCTAAAAGGAACATTACAACTATAAGAATCAGATAATTTTTCACTGTATTGCTAATGAAACGGCTTATTGGAATAACTTTACGCAAAAATCTGAAAAATTCCGAAAAACCGAAAAAACGCGTGTTTTCCCGAAAGGTCATAGTCTTTACTTTTTTTCTAATACTTATTATAAGTGGGCTTCAAGCGCAAGAAAGGCGACTGAATGCCGACACCATACCTGTTATTCAAAATCGTGCCGATTCTTTAAAAACGCTCCCCGCAGCGCAAGATAGCCTTTCTGTAAACGATACTATTCCTAAAAGTACATTCGAAACTACGGTAAAATATTTTGCCGAAGACTCGATTATCACCAAAACCCGCACGAATGTAACCTACTTATACGGAAACGCTTACATTGAGTATGGTGATATAAAGTTAACTGCCGAACGCATAATAATCGACAGAAATAAAAACGAATTGCATGCCATGGGCGTGCAAGACTCTCTTGGTGTATGGGAAGGACGCCCCATTTTTCAGGATGGAAGTGATAGGTTTGAAACAGAAGAGATAAGGTACAATTTTGTGACACAAAGGGCTCGAATTTCGGGCGTAGCTGCCGAACAGCCCGATGGTTACCTAAGGGGTGAGGTGGTAAAACGAAACCCCGACCAAAGTGCGTACATTAAAAACGGCAGATACACACCCTGCTTAGACGACCCAAATGCCACCACTTATATTAAGGCTAAAAAGATCAAGATCATTCCTGGCAAAAGTGTAATTACAGGACCGTTCCTTTTATACATAGGCGATATTCCTACCCCTCTGGGTTTACCTTTTGGATTTTTCCCCGATACGCAAGAGGCTACTTCGGGCATACTTTTTCCTAAATACGGAGATGAACAAAGAAGAGGACTCTACTTACGCGATGGTGGCTACTACCAAGTATGGAGCGACAAACTTCATACGGCATTAACGGGCGATATTTACTCCAAAGGTAGTTGGGCACTGAACATGCGTAATGTTTACAAAGTACGCTACAAATACAGTGGACAGCTACAGCTGTCTTACAACAGAAACCAAACTCCGGCTTACGAAACTGACGGCCTTGACTCTAAAGACTTTTGGCTTACATGGTCGCACAGACCAGAATCTTTGGGTAGAAACTCTAGATTTTCGGCACAGGTTAATGTGGGTACCAGCACTTACAATCAGAATAACCTAAATCTGAACAACTTTCAGAGTAATGTTCGTTCGGAGTTCCGTTCAAACTTGAGTTATAGCGGTACCATACCTGGCACCCCTTTTAGTTATTCGGTTTCTGGTAGACATAGCCAGAACATTCAAACCAATATAATTGATGTGTCGTTGCCGGAATTCAACATGAGTATGAACAGAATTTTCCCGCTAAAAAGAATGGAGCCGGAAATTCTAAAAAAGCTAAGTGTTGGTTGGGACGTAAACCTGTCTAATAGGGTAACCAACATTGTACGCGCACCATCTGCCAGTTACGACATTTCGAACAGAGCGGAAGAAACCGACACCATTTCAGTTGGCTTCGACACATTGGGTGAATTGCTGGATAACGCACAGAACGGAGCGAGAATGCGTATTCCTATTTCAACGGGTTTCCCCATTCTTAATAACCTGAACGTTTCACCATCATTTAATGTAGAGCAACTGTGGTACTTAAAAGAGCTCGATTACACATTTATAGAAAGTGAGAATGCTGTAAGAATCGACACGTTAAACGGCTTTAGTGCCGCTACCACGTACAGTGCAGGTGTAAGCATTGGCACCCAACTATACGGTACGTTTACCAACTCCAACCCCTATAGCAAGGTGGAAGCCATAAGACACACAATGACTCCGGGCATTAGCTTTAGCTACCGACCAGACTACAGCCAATCGCAATATGGCTTTTATAAAGAAGTACAAACAGACACCACCGATGGTGGCCGCTACCAGTTACTTTCTATTTATGATGGCTTTCTGTACGGTTCGCCTGGGCTAGGAGAGTCAGCATCGTTGAGCTTTAATGTGAGCAACAAAATTGAAATGAAAGTACGCAGCGATACGGCTAAATCGGAAAACAAGTCGATTCTTGACAACCTCAGTTTAGGTGGTAGCTACAACTTCTTGGCCGACTCCTTTGCACTTTCAACAATCAGTATTAATGCAAGAACCACGCTTTTCAATAGAAAACTTAGCGTAAATGCAGGCGGTACGTTAGACCCATACACTTACTCTGCTACTAGTAGCGAGAACAGTACGCTACAAAGAAGGGATATTTACGCTTGGAAATCAGGGCAAGGAATTGGCCGTTTAACCAGCGCCAGGCTTTCCTTAAGCACCAACCTAAACTCCAAAGCCTCGAGCAGCCCAAATGCCAATACACGCTCAATCAACAATAACCCCATGGGCTTAGGTAGCGGCTATATTGATGACCAGGAAGGCGAATATGGCTCCATGAATGCTGGAGGACAATTAAGCAGTACTATGGCGCAATACTTTTACGACCCCAATGCCTATGTAGACATTAGCATACCTTGGAACGTAAGAATGAGCTTTGACTACAGCTACTCTTGGAATCCATCGAGTGGCACACGAACGCGTAAATCTGTGAAGATGTACGGTCAGGTAGCGCTAACACCGAAATGGGATGTGACATTTAACTCAGGCTACGACTTTGACGCCAAAGAGCCAACCCAAACCTCAATTGGTATATTCCGAGATTTAGGTTGCTGGCAAATGAACGCGAGCTGGATTCCATTTGGCGTTTACACTTCTTACAGTATTGACATTCAGATTAAAGCGTCTGCACTAAAAGACCTAAAACTGAGCCGTAGAAGAACGCAATTCGACAACTAAAGGCTTCCTGGCATTTCAAAGTCCTATACGCACAACATTTTAACATTAGCAAAAAGCCATTACCTTCATGCATATGGAAATTGGCGAGATTCTGGACAATATCTACCCCTTGAGCGACCTTTCGAAGGAAAAGCTAATTAGCCATATTTCAGAGGTTGTGCTCCCTAAAAGGCACCTTCTAATTAAAAACGACCGGATTGAACACAAGCTTTACTTTGTTAAAAAAGGAATTGTTAGAGCCTATACCACTAAAGATGATACAGAAATTACCTTTTGGTTTGGTAAAGAAGGTGACACCGTAGTTTCCATGAACAGCTATATCAATCAACAGTTTGGTTACGAAAACATAGAGCTACTAGAAGACTGCACACTATACGCGCTAAGCAGTTCTAGGCTTCAAGAATTATTCACCCAAGACATTGAGGTTGCCAATTGGGGCCGAAAGTTTGCTGAATTAGAACTAATAAAAACCGAAAGTCAGTTTATAAACCGACAGCTTAGGAGCGCCAAAGAGCGTTATGAAGAACTCTTAAGCACAAAGCCAGACCTTATCAATAGAGTTCAAGTTGGCCACATAGCATCGTACCTAGGCATTACTCCCGTGAGCCTAAGCCGCATCAGGGCTCAATTAAAGTGATTTCTTATCATTTGTAAATTTTTCTTACCTCCCAGTTCCTGACCTTTGTGAAAAATTTAAAGATCATGAACTGGATAGTATTAGTAATCGCAGGTTTGTTCGAGGTAGCCTTTACACTTTGTTTGGGTAAGGCCAAAGAAGCAGTTGGCAGAGAAATGTATTTATGGTATGGTGGTTTTCTGGTTGCGCTAAGTACCAGCATGTTGCTTTTGATTAAAGCAACACAAACACTCCCCCTTGGCACCGCTTACGCTGTTTGGACGGGTATTGGTGTAACAGGCACCGTATTAGTTGGCATTTTAGTTTTTAAAGAACCCGCAACATTCCTTAGGCTGTTCTTCCTTTTCACACTTATTGGGTCAATTATTGGGCTAAAAATGGTTTCGCACTAAATAAAAAAGCCAGGCTATTACTAACCTGGCTCTATCATTATTTTTTATTTGGGCTTAAACAGCGTGAACAAATAGTCCATCTTCTGTTTTCTCAACCTTGGCTAGCCCGTTCTTGGTTAACTCCTTAATCGCCTTATCCCATTTTTTGTTAGAAAGTCCTGCTTGCTCTTTCAATGCATTGAGCTCAATGGTACCCGCCTTCTTTAGATCTTCCAAAATGGCTTTGCCCTCTTCGCTTAAAGCAACTGTCACTTTCTTCTCAGGCTTCATTTGTGGGAAGAAAAGCACATCCTGAATAGAATTAGAATTGGTCATGATCATAGACAATCGGTCGATACCTACACCTAAACCAGCTGTTGGTGGCATACCATATTCAAGTGCACGAAGGAAATCTTCATCTAGCACCATTGCCTCATCGTCTCCACGCTTACCAAGCTCCAATTGCTCTTCGAAACGCTGGCGCTGATCGATTGGGTCGTTCAACTCAGAAAACGCATTACAAATCTCTTTACCATTACAGATAGCTTCAAAACGCTCAACCAAGCCTTCTTTAGTATTGTGTTTTTTAGCTAATGGCGACATCTCCACTGGGTAATCTGTAATGAAAGTTGGTTGAATCAACTTCGGCTCACAGTGCTCACCAAAAATCTCATCGATCAACTTTCCTTTACCCATTGTTTCGTCTACTTCTACATTAAGTTTTTCTGCAGTTGCACGAAGCTCATCTTCGTTCATTTCAGAAATATCTACTCCTGTAAAATGCTCAATAGCCTCGAACATGGTAAAGCGCTTCCAAGGTCTTTGGAAGTTGATTTTATTCTCGCCTACCTGAACTTCAGTAGTGCCGTGTAAGTCAATCGCTACTTTTTCGATCATAGCCTCCACGGTGTCCATCATCCAGTTGTAGTCTTTATAGGCTACGTACAGTTCTACTTGCGTAAACTCTGGATTGTGAAAACGGGACATTCCCTCATTTCTGAAGTCTTTTGAGAATTCGAACACGCCATCGAAACCACCAACGATTAAACGCTTTAGGTAAAGCTCATTGGCAATACGCAAATAGAGCGTCATGTCCAATGTGTTGTGATGCGTTTTGAACGGGCGTGCGGCCGCACCACCATAAAGTGGCTGAAGAATTGGCGTTTCAACTTCCAAATAACCCTTATCGGCCAAGAAGTTCCTCATAGAGTTTACCAATTGCGTACGCTTAACGAAAGTATCTTTTACCTGAGGATTTACCACTAAGTCGACATAGCGCTGACGGTAACGTTGCTCCGGATCGGTAAATGCATCGTGCACTTTGCCCTCGGCATCAGTTTTTGGTAGCGGCAGTGGCTTAAGCGATTTCGATAGTACCGTAAGTTCTGTTACATGCACTGAAATCTCGCCCACCTTAGTTTTGAAAACGTAGCCTTTAATACCGATGAAATCACCGATACTCAATATCTTTTTGAAAACCGTATTATAGGTAGTTTTATCTTCACCCGGACTCACCTCGTCACGGGCAACATAAACCTGAATACGGCCTTTAGCATCTTGCAGCTCAGCAAAAGAAGCAGACCCCATAATTCTACGACTCATCATTCGGCCGGCCAAGGTTACTTCCTTAAACGCCTCAGGGTTCTTATCAAAATCCTTCTTAATGTCCTTTGAGTAATGACTTACTTCAAAAGTTGTTGAAGGATATGGATTGATACCAAGGTGCTCGAGTTCTTCTTTCTCTTGCCTTCTCTGAATTTCCTGTTCGCTTAAGTTTTGCATAAAGCTTCTTTAATTTTTAAAAGGAGCGCAAAGTTAATGATTCAGAGAGATTAAATAAAAGCTAAATGGCCTTACTGTTAGAACTTATCTTGGTGTCCCAGTTCTTTTTTAAAGGCTTTTCTTCTTTTCAGTTCTTTCGAGAGCAACATTAGCTCTCGGCTACTCTGCCCTTTTACCGAAGTATTTTCGTTCGCCCTTCTAATAAGGTAAGGAATGGTGGCCTTTAGCGGTCCATAAGGCACATATTTAATCACGTTGTACCCAGCATCTGCCAGGTTGAAAGAAATATGGTCACTCATGCCATAAAGCTGTGCAAAGTACACACGGTGATCGCCCGGCATCATCCCGTATTCTTCCATAAACAAGGTGAGTTTGTAGTTCGATTCTTCGTTGTGCGAACCAGCAAATAGCCCGATTTCATGGATGTTTTGTATGCAATAGTGCATGGCATCGTCAAAATCTCTATCTGTAGCTGCTTTATTGGGTTGAATTGGGTTTTCATAGCCCATTTCTTCGGCACGCTTACTTTCCTTTTCCATGTAAGCACCACGCACTAGTTTGGCTCCAAGGCGATAACCACGCGTTCTCGCATCTGCATGAATCCGCTTTAAGTTCTCGAGCATACTGTGGCAATACATTTGGAATGTATAGAACACAATCGCCTTTTCACGATTGTACTTGTGCATCATGTCAATGCTCAAGTCGTCAACAGCTTTTTGAATCCACGTTTCTTCCGCATCAATCAAAACGGAAACATCTTTTTGAGAAGCCAAAGAGCAAATGCTTTCAACCCTTTGCTTTACTCGCTCCCAAGCCGCTTCCTCCTTCTGGCTTAACTTTTCGCCTGCGTGAATTTTCTCCAAAAGCTCAAAAGATGCTAGCCCAGTAATTTTAAAAGCAGCAAATCGGATAAACTCCATCTCACCAGCCCTTTCAATGGACCTTAGTAGCTCTTGGGTGGTATCGTCAAAGCCTTGCTCGGAGCTTTCGCCCTCTACCGAGTAATCGAAAATGGCGCCAATTTTAAAAGCAGCAAGTTCGTTGGAACTTCTTTGGCAGCCATCCAAAGTTTCGCCTCCACAAAAAATATCGAAAATGGTAGACTTAATTAATCCTTTAACCGGTAAGCCCGCGGCCAAAGAAAATTTAGTCAATGAAGTACCAATCTTTACCAACCAGGGGTACTTCATGGTAGAAAAAATAAAATGACGTTTGCGAAGTGCCTCATCCGTCTTAGCCCGAAAAGCTGTTTCCAGCTGATCAAAATCAACGAACTTTTTTAATTCCATAGGTGCTCAAATTCAAGGCCGCAAATATAGCAACAAACTCAATCGCTAGTACATTTGTTGTATCATTGGCAAAACATAAAAATGAATGAGCGCGGAAGGTAAGAAAGGACAGTTAAAATCCAATAATTCTCCCCTACTGATTGCAGGACCATGCAGTGCGGAGTCTGAGGAACAATTGAGAAAAAGTATATTCCCCATTCTCCATAAAGTGGACTTTGTACGTGCCGGTGTTTGGAAACCTCGCACCCGACCTGGAAACTTTGAAGGCGCAGGAGAAGATGCACTAATATGGATGAATAACCTGCGCCAAGAAACGCCATTTAAAGCAGCCATTGAAGTAGCCACCCCCGAACATGTTGAGCTAGCGCTCAAACACAACATTGATCTATTATGGATTGGGGCGCGCACTACGGTAAATCCATTTGCCGTAAGTGAATTAGCCGCTGCACTTAAGGGAACAGATGTTCCGGTTTATGTAAAAAACCCGATTCACCCAGAGTTGGCACTATGGAAAGGTGCGCTGGAACGACTTGCCAAAGCAAACATAAAACAGCTTGGCGCCATTCACCGCGGCTTCCACACCTATCAGAAAACGGAATTTCGCAATGTACCCATGTGGCAAATCCCTATGGAATTGAAGAGCGAATTTCCTGAGCTGCCTTTGATTTGCGACCCTAGCCACATTGGCGGAAGCCGGGCCATGATTGAGTCTTTATCCCAAAAAGCACTCGACCTGAACTTTAACGGGTTGATGATTGAAACCCACTTTGACCCAGACAATGCCCTAAGTGATGCGCAACAACAGGTTACTCCGGCAAGGTTAATTGAAATAATTGATCAGTTAATTATTCGCGAAGCACATTTTTCAGGCGATAGCTATAAAGCTGAAATGGAAATTATTCGCGAACAAATTGACTTGGCCGACCAGCAGGTTTTAGAAGCTATCGCTCAAAGAATGAAGCTTATAGAGCAAATTGGTGAGATAAAAAAGGATAACAACGTAGCCATATTTCAGATTAGCCGGTGGAAAGAAATATTAACATCGCGCCCCAAATGGGCAAAAAAGCTTAACTTAAATAAAGACTTCACCATTGACTTACTCAGACTGCTACATCATCAGTCGGTGAAAAAACAAACAGAGATATTCGACCGTAAGGAAGAGCATACCCCAAAAAGCAAATGACAGAATTAGGACTGCTAGGCCCTGCCAACACGTACCACGACATTACCAGAAAGCGGTATTTGCCACACCTTTCTTACCGATACTTCTTCAACTTCAACGATATATTTGAAGCATTGAACAATGGCACCATTGGTAAAGCACTGGTTGCCGTTAAAAACAGTTCCTCGGGCTTGGTGAACGACAACCTCGAAAGAATCTCTCAGGATTACAACCATCTCGAAACGTTCGAGCTGCCAATTAACCTGTGCTTAGGCAGCGCATTCCCCAACACGGTAGCGAGTATCAAAAAGATCTTTTCTCACCACATGGCGATTAAAGAAACACAACACTACTTCAGCAAATACCATCACATTACTTTTATTGCCAGTGCCAGTACCGCTGGTGCTGTAGACGAGTTGCTGAACAATAAAGAGAAGCATGCTGCGGTAATTTCCAGTAAAGAAGCGATTGAAGCGAACAACCTACTTTTACTTGCTGAAAACATAGAGGACGAACAAAACAATGCAACAACGTTCTATCTTATTAGCAAATAATGAGTATTAGTTTTAGACTAAACCATAATAGCAGGCCAATGCAAAACATTTCAATCGTTTTCCGAACTAAATTGAAATAAAATTTTTGACTATTAAAGAATAGTCATATGTTTAGGGCATGAACAGAACAGCAACTGCTTACTTTTACTTTTTTTACTTTATCAGCTTGGGGAAGGTGAACCGTTGCTAGTGACTATATTTTAAAGAAACTTGAAGCCCGGTTCACCAGAATCGGGCTTTTTTTATGCCAAAAAAATGGAAATTGTAGACATCAAAGATTGGGGTTTAGGTTTATCAGAACACTTGTTGATTGCCGGTCCGTGCAGCGCGGAAAGCCCAGAACAAATTGAAGCGATTGCGAAAGGATTAAAAGGCAGCCGCGTAGAACTATTCAGAGCAGGTGTATGGAAACCTAGAACTCGTCCGGGGTCTTTCGAAGGCATTGGCGAAGATGCATTGGGTTGGCTAGAAATAGCCCGCGAAACACTCAATGTACCGGTAACTGTAGAGGTAGCCAATACTGAACATGTAGAACAAGCGCTAAAAGCCGGAGTAGAAGTACTTTGGATTGGCGCCAGAACTACCGTAAACCCATTCTCAGTACAGGAAATATGTGAGGCACTTCGTGGTACCGACATTCCTGTAATGGTAAAAAACCCAATTAACCCCGATCTACAATTATGGCTTGGCGCTTTTGAAAGACTCAACAAAGTGGGCATTAAAAAGCTAGCCGGTATTCATAGAGGTTTTAGCGATCCTTACGAAAAACGCTACCGAAACAAACCAGAGTGGAGTTTACCAATACACCTTAAAAGATTGCTCCCGGGCATTTCTGTAATCTGTGACCCTAGCCACATTTGCGGAACCCGAGAAATCATTGCATCGGTAAGCCAGCGTGCCATTAACTTTGGATTGGACGGGCTAATGATCGAAACGCACCACGATCCGGATAACGCATGGAGCGATGCCAAGCAGCAAATTACGCCAGACACCCTCAAGATCATTTATGAGAACCTGAACTTCCGTGAATCTATTGAAGCTCACCCTGAAGCAATTAGCGAGCTTGACAAATTCCGCCAGAAAGTTGATTTAGTAGACACCCAGATCATCGAACTGATGGCCGACCGTTTTCAGGTAATAAAACAGATAGGAGAATATAAGAAAGGCCATAACTTAGCAGTTTTTCAGCCGAGCCGCTGGCAAGATGTAATGGAGTCTCGTATTCAAAGCGGGGTTAACAAAGGCATGACGGAGAAATTCATGAAAAGCATGCTTTTCGCCATTCACGAAGAATCTGTTAAAATCCAAGAGGCCCAGTTGAAAGAAGCTAAAACTTCAAATAAAGTATGAGCCAAATCATCATAGATGATATTCAAACAAGCCTCAGCGATTTTTTCGCAGAGCATACATTTTCTAAGGTAGCAGTGCTGGTAGACGAAAACACCGTTGAGCACTGCTACCCTAAAATAAAGTCGCTACTTCCTGCCCACCTGCTTATCGAAATTAAGTCGGGCGAGGCACATAAAAACCTAGATACCTGCACCCATATTTGGAATGCACTTACCGAGCACAGCTTTGATAGAAAAGCACTATTGGTAAACTTAGGCGGTGGAGTAATTGGCGACATGGGTGGTTTTTGTGCGGTAAGCTATAAGCGCGGCATACAGTTCATCAACATTCCCACTACCCTATTGGCGGCTGTAGATGCCAACGTGGGTGGAAAACTAGGAATTGACTTTAACGGCTTTAAGAATCACATTGGCTTTTTTAAAGAGCCGCATTCGGTACTAGTAGATGCCGATTTTCTTAAAACTTTACCTGCCGAAGAATTACGTTCGGGCTTTGCCGAAGTAATTAAACACGGCTTAATAGCCGATAGCGACTATTATACTGAAGTGTGCAAAGATGGCCTGAACCAAATTAATTGGAATGCTATAATTGCGCACTCCATTGAGATAAAACAACAGGTGGTTGCAGCCGACCCGTTTGAGGGTGGATTGAGGAAAGTACTCAACTTTGGCCACACCATTGGTCATGCTATTGAAAGCCATTATTTGGGTAGCAAAAACCATTTATTACATGGTGAAGCGATAGCCATTGGGATGATTTGTGAAGCGTACTTATCAAAAAAAGTACTGAATTTGG
Source organism: Roseivirga pacifica (assembly GCF_900111145.1). GTDB lineage: Bacteria > Bacteroidota > Bacteroidia > Cytophagales > Cyclobacteriaceae > Roseivirga > Roseivirga pacifica. The sequence continues at coordinate 1,791,893 of NZ_FOIR01000001.1, read as the reverse complement.
CGCAAGCAGAACTAGATGAAATTTGTGCTACAATTTTAAAAATTTATCCCGACCTTTCTATTGACAAGAGAGACTACACAGCTATCATCGCCCTGATGTATCAAGACAAAAAAAATGTCAATAACCTACTGAATCACTCCTTGCTTTACAAAATTGGAGAGGCTACCTACGACATAGCCATAGACGAAAAGCAGGTGTTAGATGCGCTTTATTTTTATCAAACTTTAAAGAATTAGCTTGGAATACTATTTACTGAAGCATCGACCAAATTTAAAGAACGCAGAGGTTCAACTAGAGGCTTCGAAAAGCGAGAGCAACAGAGCGCTCATTATCAATGCGCTCTCAGGAAATAAGTCTGTTTTATACAATCTTTCCAATGCAAGAGATACGCAAACCATGTTGCGACTGCTTAAGTCGGACGATGAGGTATTAGACGTACTTGATGCTGGAACCACCATGCGCTTTTTAACGGCTTACTCCATTTTTGGGGACAAACCCATTTTGCTTACAGGCACCGAGCGCATGCAGCAGCGGCCTATTAAAATATTGGTAGATGCACTGAAGAAAATTGGCGCTAAAATCAAATACAAAGGCGAAGAAGGCTATCCTCCACACAAGGTTAAGCCTTTGCAAGAACAAAAGTCTGAAACGGTAAAAATTCAAGGCGATGTTAGCAGCCAGTACATTTCTGCCCTGCTAATGATTGCTCCTTCATTGCCACAAGGACTAAACATTCATCTAAAAGGCAAAATTGGTAGCCGCCCATATATTCAAATGACATTGGATATGATGAAGCTATTTGGGGTGAAGGCAACTTGGACCAACAATACCATTGAAATTCCGAAGCAAGACTACAAAGAATACCCGTACGTAGTGGAATCCGATTGGTCGGGCGCCAGCTACTGGTATAGTTTTGTAGCCTTGGCCGATGAAGCCAAACTGAAGCTTTTAGGGCTAAGACAAAAATCGCTTCAGGGCGACATTGCGATTGTGCGGATTATGAATCAGCTGGGTGTAATGAGCACTTTCGAAGATGACGGAGTGGTACTGCAGAAAATCCCGCATAGCAAATCGTTCGAGTTCGACTTTACCGATTGCCCAGACCTGGCACAAACCGTAGCAGTAGTTTGTGGCATCAAAGGCATTCATTGCCGCATGACAGGCCTTGAAAGCTTGAAAATCAAAGAAACGGATCGTATCAAAGCACTTAAAAAGGAGCTTAAGAAATTCAAGGTAAAGCTTAAAGAGGTTGAACCGGGCGTATGGGAGATCAAGTCGAAGTTTGAGCCGACCAAAGAAGTAATTGAGGTGGAAACTTACGAAGACCACCGCATGGCCATGGCCTTTGCGCCAATCTCAACCCATCAATCCATTAAGATTTTAGACCCTAGTGTTGTTAACAAATCTTACCCAAGCTTTTGGGAGCATGTGGAAATGGTAAGAGATGAGTGAAATACTCCTCTGGGAGTTTTCATAACAAATTCAGAATGATGGGAAACCACTTAGACCGTCATTCTGAATTTATTTCAGAATCTCCCCCTACTCCTCCACCAACTCAAACAACATAAAGGAAAAATAATCCTCAAGATTGTCAGGGTGATCTGGATGGTTAATGGAAATATAAAGCCCCTTTGGCCCAACAAACACATTGCCTGGTGCTAGCTGACTTTCTTTTTCAATCAACTTCTCTCCGAGTACCTTAAACTCACGATCTAAAATCATAATGGAAAAGGCAGGCGGGAACTGAACAAGTGACCTTACATCTTCGCTGCCATTCAAATCAACTTTCGGGTAGCAAAACCGATAATAGACATTGCGATACCCGTCATAAATTAGGCTACCATAATGCTGGGTGGTTGCAAAATACCGTAACCTATCCTCGCGGGAGCCAGCTTCGGGCAAACGTTCAAAATCTGCTGGTAGGTAATTGCTTTTAGCCATAATAGGCCTCAGTTCCTCATCAAATGAGCTTGCCACGTAAATGTTATGATCCCCGTAAAAGGAAAAAGCAAACTGCCCACCATTTACTGCCGTGCTAAACTCATAAGATGTTTTTCCATCTGCCCAATAATCATCTGGAAAAGTGAAATGCGCAAATTCTACCGCACCACTAGCTACATTCACCCGATACATCAACGGCTTTTCAGATAGCTCTTCATTTTCCATCAGCATGTAATTCCCTCCAAACAAGGTTCTGGTGTAAATATACTGCCCATCCGTATAGGCTGGCGAACTGAAATAGTTCGTCATGGAGCGAATAGGAGAATATTCATCTGGTTTATTGTAAGCCACTTTGTTCAAGGCAGCATCACTAAATCTTGATTGATAAAAGGAGTTATCGAATGGCGGAAATATCAACACACTATCTAAACCCAAAATGCCAATTTCAATCAGCGTACCAACACCTTTAGGTCCTTCTCTGTCGTAGGTCATTTTATCAAAGAGTTTACCGTCTTGGAGCGAGTAGCGCTCAATCTCGTTACGAACCGGGTCAACCGAATACAGCAGCCCTGAATCTAGCTTCGCATCATAATAATAGCCCAACCAGCTACTGATGTTAGAGGTAAGACTATCCAGCTCAATCCTCAATAAATCGTCAGAGGGTTTTAATGTATAACCATTTTCAACTTTTTGTTGATTGCAAGACACCAAGCAAGCCAATACAAAAAGGGTCAACCAGAAATTTCGATTCATGTTGTTAAATCAATGATTAGTTTCTGCTAAATAAAAAATTGCATACATAATAACTAACCATTTAGTCAACTTACAACCACGACTTAAGCTTTTACACTACATATCTTTTCCTAAATTGAATCAATTCTTTATGTGTGGCGTTAGTCACCGGTTACCGTTAATTTATGGCAAAGAAAAAACTCAATAACATAACTGTTCGACAAGTATTCAATGAGATTATTTGGCCGAAAAGAGGCATGCTCCTAATGGGCTTAATCCTTATTCTGCTTAAAAGTGCAGCCACTATTATTCCACCTAAAGCCACACAATACCTTATAGATGATGTAGTAGTGAAAGGCGACATTGAAGAGCTTAAATACATAGTTGGTGCTATTGTATTCGCTATTGTAATTCAGGCCTCTACCTCGTTTATCCTTACACGAGTATTGAGCGTTCAGGCACAAAAGCTGATTGCCACGCTGAGGGTACAAGTGCAAAAGAAAATTCTCTCCTTACCTGTCAACTTCTTCGATAGTCAAAAATCGGGAGCTTTGGTTTCTCGCATTATGACCGATGTAGAAGGGGTAAGAAACTTGGTAGGCACCGGCTTTGTGCAGCTTATTGGTGGCTCCATTACCGCCATTGCCGTACTCATTATCCTTATCGATATGAATGCGAAACTCACCGCACTCATTGTTTTGCCCATTATCCTATTTGGGGTAATAGCTATACGGGCTTTTAAAATATTAAGACCAGAATTTAGAAAGCGAGGAAAACTTAATGCTGAAGTAACCGGTCGATTAACCGAAACCTTAAATGGCATTAGAGTCATTAAAGGATTTGGAGCTGAAAAGCAGGAAATCAAAGTATTTGATGATGGTGTAAATTCGCTTTACAAGGTAATAAAGAAAACACTCACGGCTACTGCGGTTGTTTCTAGTTCCGCCACTTTCCTACTCGCTGGAGTAGCTACTACAAGTATTTTGGGTGTAGGTGGATACTACATTATCCAGGGAGAAATGACTTCGGGTCAACTTTTCGCTTTCATTGCTTATTTGGCTGTGGTAGTAGCCCCCCTATTGCAAATGTCAAACATTGGTAGCCAAATTACCGAAGCATTTGCTGGTCTCGACCGAACGGAAGAGATCATGCAAACCGCCTCTGAAGAAGATGATGACGCCAGAACAGTTGCATTGGAGAAAATTGAAGGCAACGTAAAATTCAACGATGTGAGTTTTGCCTATGAAGATGAAAACGATGTAATCAAAGGCATCAACTTCGATGCACCAGCAGGTTCTGTTACAGCCTTGGTTGGCTCATCTGGCTCGGGCAAATCGACCATCGCAGGTTTGGTGGCTACCTTCTTAAATCCACGCGATGGAAAAATCACAGTAGATGGCACCGACCTTTCTACCGTTCAGTTAAGAAGTTTTAGGAGAAAGCTTGGCGTTGTTCTGCAAGACGATTTCTTGTTTGAAGGTACTATTCGCGAAAACATACTTTTCCCTAGACCCGAGGCCACAGAAGAACAATTGCAAGCCGCTGTAAAAGCAGCCTATGTAAACGAGTTTACCGATAGGTTTGAAGAAGGTTTAAACACGGTAATTGGCGAGCGTGGCGTTAAACTTTCTGGTGGCCAAAGACAGCGTATTGCCATTGCCAGAGCTGTTTTGGCAGACCCAAGGATTCTCATTTTAGATGAGGCAACTTCTAACCTAGATACCGAGAGCGAATCGTTTATTCAGGCCAGTTTGAATGAGTTAATGAAAGGAAGAACCACCTTTGTAATTGCGCATAGGCTAAGTACCATTAAAAAAGCTGATCAAATATTGGTGATTGAAAAGGGCGAAATAGCGGAACGTGGCACGCATGACGAATTGATTACCAAAGAAGGCAGATATTATCAACTTTACACCTACCAAGCCAGAATTTAAAAATGAGTGATAGAATTAAGATCATCAATGAGAAAGTGATCTCCGATAGATGGTTCACTTTGAAAGACATTTCATTCGACTATACCAAAAACAACGGTGAGGTACAGCGCCAAGATCGTGTTGTTTATCACAAGGACAACTACTCGGCCATTCTGCTTTATAACAGCAATAAAAACAGCATAATTCTTACCAAGCAGTTTCGCATGCCTGCTTATGTAAACACGCCAGCAGATGGATTTGTAACCGAGGTTTGTGCTGGTATGTTAGACAATGATTCTCCGGAAGGAGCTGTGATTAGAGAGGCGGAAGAAGAAACCGGCTATCGAGTAAAACAAGTGCAGAAAGTATTTGAATGCTACACATCACCTGGAACTTTAAGCGAATTGGCGCATTTGTACGTGGGCGAATATGAAGACAACATGAAAGTAACTGAAGGTGGCGGAACGGATGCAGATGAAGATATTGAAGTTTTGGAAACTCCTTTTAAAGCAGCACTAGAAATGGTGAAAACGGGAGAAATTAAAGATGCCAAAACGATAATGCTCATTCAATATGCACAGCTCCAAGGGCTTTTAAAGTAACACCCCACCTCCATTGACTTTACTTACAAAAAAACGGTTTTATAAAAACCTGCTTTCCCTTACTTTACAAGTATGAAACGCATTATAATTTTTTCAACACTATTGGTGGCCTTGGTTAGCACACATGCCTTCGCCCAAGACCCCGCCCGATTTGCCGAAGAGGTAAAGAAATTCGAAAACGCTGCAGCCAATTACCCTGAAGCAAATAGAATTGTATTTACCGGTAGCTCTAGCATTAGACTTTGGGTCGACTTTAAAAGTTACTTCCCAAACCACAATGTGATTAACACCGGTTTTGGTGGATCAGAAACTTCGGACCTACTTCATTACAAAGACCTTTTGATTTCGCAATTCAAGCCAAAGCAGGTGTTTATTTATGAAGGCGACAATGATATTAACTCGGGAAAAGCCCCTAACGCAGTAATTGGAGATATAGCGGTACTGGTTACTCAACTACTAGACGAAGGTGTTGAGAGCATAGTACTTATTTCCGCCAAACCGAGCATTGCCCGCTGGGAGCTAAAAGAAACCTATGAGGAGTTTAACGAAAAGCTGGCTAAGCTTTCCATGATAATTCCTAACGTATATTATGCCGATACTTGGTCTACCATGATGCTGAATGATGGCACCTTGCAGCAAGACATCTTTTTAGAAGATGACCTGCACATGAATAAAAAAGGTTACGACTTGTGGATAGATGAAATAAGACCACTCCTTATTCAAGAAAAGTAACCCTAAACGAACGGAAACATCAAAGCCTCTAGATCCAATCTAGGGGCTTTTTTCGTTTGTAATTACCTATCGATCAAGGCCTCACCTTTAGCAACCCTTGAATCGAGCATATTGTATTCAAAAAACTTTTTATGAATATATGTTGAAAATTACATATTAATTATTCACCTTTGAAACGTAGTAACCTAAATATATGAAGACCTTAGCCCTATACATACTTGTGTTAGGTGCGGGCCTAGTAACAGCTTTGACCTCTTCTAGCACTGAGGAAAACACGAGCCACTACGCCCAATTGCCTACCATAGCACTAGGTACTCCAAGTGAAATTAGCACCGCTAGCATTGAGGTAGAACCAATTGGTCATGCAAAAGAATCTCTTCGATACAAAAAGCAGTACCACATTTACTACGAAAACCGTTCGACAGAAGCCATTGAAGTAGCCATAAGGTACAAGGCATACAATGGTGAGTGGAACACCACCGGCTTACTCACCCTAAGCCCTGGCGAAAAAAAGTTAATGGGTCTTTCTGACCAGAAAACTTACTACTCCTATGCTGAAACCAAGCGAAGATGGAAAAAGAAAACTTGGCGCGGAGCACACAAATTTGCGCTTACGGAAGATTCGGCCAATAAAAAGGCTTTTAAGAAACAAGAAATTTGGGAGTGTTACGACTCACGAATGTGTAATACATTCGCGGTGTTTAAGTAACGTTTAGACTGAGGGGGTCTGCTGGGGACCTCCTTTCCTTTTCACATCAAAGTCTGGAAGTATGTCGTGGCTAATCTTAACCTGCTTCCATACCAGCTAAACATTTCACCATCCACAAGTTTAACCTCGCTATTCGGTGTAATCGCTTGTAGTACCTTCAGGTGTTTTTCCTTGAATGGATAAGGCTCTGAAGAAAGAAAGATCAAATCGGGCTTTAGGGCCTGAATCTCCTCTACGGTAAGTGCTGGATAACGACTTTCTGATGCCGCATTCACCAACCCGCATGCCTTCAGCATTTCATCTATAAAGGTTTGTGACCCCGCGGCCATATATGGTTTTTGCCAAATAAGATAAAGCACACGCTTACCCGTGTTTTTTAACTCAAGCTTTGAAAAACCGCCTTTCACATCTGCAATCAGCTGCTCTACCCTATCTTGAAGACCAGTTATTTCACCGACTCCACGCATCATCTCAAATGCATCGGCTAGCGTATAAATATCGCTCATCCAAACCGGGTACGACTGTGCCAATTGCTCAATCCCCTCCCGTTCGTTTTCCTCTTTGTTACCAATAATTAAATCGGGCTTGAGCGCATCAATTTGGTCAAAGCGATAGTTTTTGGTACCACCAACAATAGTCTTTGTTTTGCGCCAATCCCTAGGGTGAATACAGAATTTGGTTACACCAACCACACGATCTCCTAGGCCTAAATCGTAAAGCAGTTCTGTCTGTGAGGGTACTAACGAAACGATGCGCTGAGGTAACTCTGGTACCCCAACGCTTCGTCCCATTTGGTCTCGCACAAGCGACATTATTTTAGGTAACTAAAATCGTGACCGCTCTTTAATTGTACTAAGAATTCGTACATCAGGTTAATTACTTCCTCTATATCTTTTTGGTGGGCAGTTTCAACCGTTGTGTGCATATATTTTAGCGGCAGTGATATCAATGCAGAAGGTACACCCTCATTGGAGTATGCAAAAGCATCGGTATCGGTACCTGTTGATCTAGACGATGCAAATCGCTGGAATGGAATTTCCTTGTCTTCCGCCACGCCAATCACCATATCGAGCAAGTTGTTGTGTACCGCAGGACCATATGCTAGCACAGGCCCACTACCACATTTCTGATCTCCCTGCTTTTTCTTGTCGTACATTGGCGACTGCGTATCGTGGCAAACGTCCGTAATAATCGCCACATCAGGCTTAATTCTGGCTGCAATCATTTCCGCACCGCGCAAACCAATTTCCTCTTGTACAGCATTCACAACGTAAAGGCCAAAAGGCAATTCAACCTTGTTTTCCTTGAGTCTTCTAGCCACCTCAGCTATCATAAAACCACCAATGCGGTTATCTAGGGCTCTGCCACAAAGGAATTTATCATTTAGCTTGAATAGCTCGTCTTCAAAAGTGATTACCGTACCCACATGGATTCCCATTTCGAGTACCTCCTCTTTGCTTTCCGCTCCAACATCGATAAAGATATTTTCAAGAGTTGGCGATTCTTCCTTGGCCTTATCCCTTACGTGAATGGCCGGCCAACCGAACACACCTTTAACCACACCTTTAGCACCATGCAAATTCACGCGCTTGGAAGGGGCAATTTGATGATCGGAACCACCATTACGCACTACGTAGATGTAACCATTATCACTAATGTAGTTCACAAACCAAGCAATCTCATCGGCATGCGCCTCAATCACAACTTTGTAAGGAGCATCAGGGTTAATAACACCAACTGCTGTTCCGTAATTATCTGTAAAATAGCTATCCGTGAACGGCTTAATATAGTCTAGCCAAATCTGCTGCCCAGAACTTTCGAAGCCCGTTGGAGAAGCATTATTCAAATATTTAAATAGAAATTCTTCGCTTGTCTTATTCATATTCAACCTTTTCAATTCCACTTAAAGCGGAATATTTCCATGTTTCTTTTTCGGTAAAGTATCTACCTTGTTTTCTAGCATTCCGAATGCCCTGATTAGTTTTTTGCGCGTATCATGTGGCTCAATTACCTCATCAACATACCCTCTTCTGGCTGCATTATAAGGGTTGGCAAACTTGGCCGTATATTCATCAATTTTCTCCTGTAGTTTAGCCTCAGGGTCGTCCGCAGCGGCAATTTCTTTTCTGAAGATAATTTCCGCAGCTCCCTTTGCACCCATCACAGCAATTTCGGCCATTGGCCACGCGTAATTCATATCTGCACCAATGTGCTTCGAGTTCATCACATCGTAAGCCCCTCCGTATGCCTTGCGGGTAATCACCGTAATTCTCGGCACCGTAGCCTCGGAGAATGCGTAAAGTAGCTTAGCCCCGTTGGTTATAATACCGTTCCACTCTTGGTCTGTACCTGGCAAGAAGCCCGGCACATCTTCCAACACCAACAAAGGAATATTGAAACAGTCGCAGAAACGCACAAAACGTGCGCCTTTATTACTGGCATCAATATCTAACACCCCAGCTAAAGAAGCCGGCTGATTGCCCACAATACCAATGCTTTTTCCGCCCAATCTGGCAAAACCAACAATTATATTATCTGCAAAGTTCTTGTGCACTTCAAAGAAAGAATCACCATCAACCAAGTTGTTGATTACCTCGCGCATATCGTAAGGCTGGTTCGGGTTATCAGGAATAATATGGTCAAGCGCTGGTCTTAACTCTTCAGTAGCATCATAATCGTAAGCAGAAGGCTTGTCTTCACAGTTTTGAGGGATATAGCTCAGCAACTTCTTAATGTCTTTTAGGCATTGCACCTCATTAGGCGATGCAAAATGTGTTACCCCACTTTTGGTACTGTGCGTGCTTGCACCGCCCAGTTCTTCGGAAGTCACATCTTCTTGTGTTACGGTTTTCACCACGTTTGGCCCTGTAACGAACATGTAACTGGTGTTTTCAACCATAAAAATAAAGTCAGTAATGGCCGGAGAGTACACCGCTCCGCCAGCACATGGCCCCATAATGGCAGAAATCTGAGGGATCATTCCTGAGGCGCGTGTATTCCGGTAGAAAATGTCGGCATAACCGCCAAGTGAAACCACGCCCTCTTGAATACGGGCACCACCAGAGTCATTGAGCCCAATAATCGGAGCGCCATTCTTCATGGCCAAATCCATCAGTTTGCAAATTTTCTCGGCATGAGTTTCGGAAAGTGAACCTCCAAAAACAGTGAAATCTTGAGAGTAAACGTAGATCAATCGGCCGTTAACTGTACCGTAACCCGTAACCACGCCATCGCCCAAATACACTTCTTTGTCAAGACCAAAATCGGTCGCTCTGTGCTCTACAAACTTCCCAATTTCTTCGAAAGAACCTTTATCCAAGAGCAAATCTATTCGCTCTCGGGCTGTTAGTTTTCCTTTTTTGTGCTGCGATGCAATTCGCTTTTCACCACCGCCTTTTTCTGCCAAAGCATTCTTCTCGTTTAGGAGTTCATACTTCTCTTTCTTACTCAGCAGTTTTGGGTTAGAATTTGGTTTGGAATTTGTTGCCATAGGTAATAAAGTTGTGGCTCAAAGATATAGAGAACCCTTTAAAAATGAATTCTGAGCCGATTTATTTATAGGCTTTGACCTTAGTTTATTCGCAAAGAACAACTATATTCGGCCAGCCTAAAAAAGAGAGAGTTAGTGCATGCGCAGGGCCGTTATTGACTTAGGAACGAATACTTTTCACCTCTTCATCGTTGAAATCAACGACAAGTCACTCACGTCTTTATACAGAGAAAAAATAGCGGTAAAAATTGGGCAAAACGGCATTAGCAAAGGTCGAATTGCCAAAGACGCCATTAAGCGCGCACTCCATACCCTTAAAGTTTTCAAAACCGTAATTGACCAGTTTGGTGTTACCGAAGTTTGTGGAGTTGCCACAAGTGCCATTCGCAATGCGAAAAACGGCCAAGAATTGATCGATGAAATCAAATCAACTACAGGAATTCCCATTGATATTATTTCTGGAGATCGCGAAGCTGAATTGATTTTTAAAGGCGTACGTGCCGCCATGGATATGGGCAACACCAACCACTTGGCAATGGATATTGGCGGTGGTAGCGTAGAGTTCATAATCGGCAACCAGCAGGATATTCTGTGGAAACAAAGTTTTGAAATTGGTGCGCAGCGCTTGCTTGATAAATTTCACAAGCACGACCCAATGCCAAAGGAAAGTGTGGATGATATGTTCACTTTCTTCAAAGCGGAGTTAAGCGAATTACTTGAAGCCATAACAAAACATCAACCCGAAGCCATAGTTGGTTGCTCTGGCACTTTCGATACGCTTTGCGAAATTTACAGAAAGGAGCAGGAAATTGAGGAGAAAGGAAATGGCACAACTTACAACCTGCCGATCAAACACTATCGTGACATTCATCGAGAGCTGTTAATCAAGAACAAAGCTCAGCGCCTTGAGATTCCGGGCATGGTAAGCATGCGTGTGGATATGATCGTAGTGGCTTCTTGTCTGATCTCTTTTGTTACGGAATATCTTCCTGTTGATGAAATCATTGCTTCATCTTATGCGTTGAAGGAAGGACTTCTATATGAAAAAGAGCGAAAACCAATCGCTCAAGAATTATCTTAGCAATCCATATGTCTACATATTCATACCAATCACTTTACAATTTCGCTTTGTCGGTTTTTGAAAAAATGGGATGCCCTACCGAAGAAGCTGAAACCGCTACCAAAACCTTACTTTCGGCCGACCTCAGAGGAGTTGACTCACATGGCGTGGCCAGACTTAGCGGATATGTACGACTGTGGGAGAAAGGCAGAATCAACGCCACTCCTAACATAAAAGTAACTTACGAGACTCCCAGCACTGCCGTAGTTGATGGTGATGCAGGTCTTGGGCTTGTGGTGGCACCTTACGCCATGAAAGTGGCCATGGAGAAAGCCAAAGTGGCCGGCACCGGCTGGGTGGCTGTTCGTAACTCTAACCATTATGGTATTGCAGGCTACCATGCCATGCAGGCATTAAAAGAAGACATGATTGGCATGTCTATGACCAATGCAAGTCCTTTGGTTGCACCTACATTCTCGAAAGAAAGACTGCTTGGCACCAACCCAATTGCAGTGGCTATTCCGGCAGATAAAGAGCCTCCGTATGTAGGCGACTTTGCTACTACAACAGCCGCAAACGGCAAGCTTGAAATTCTACAAAGAAAGGGTGAAGACGCACCTAACGGATGGATTCAGAACAAAGAAGGTGAACCTACCAATAATGCCTATGGTGTAAAAGAAGGCGGTGCTTTGAGACCATTGGGCGGAGACCGAACTAACGGCAGCCACAAAGGCTATATACTCGGCTCGATGGTAGACATTTTTTCAGCAGTGCTTTCTGGCGCTAACTATGGTCCTTGGGCACCACCATTTGTAAGCTTTATGGATCCGGCCAAAGACCCAGTTGGTGAAGGTTTAGGGCACTTTTTTGGAGCCATGCGGGTAGATGCCTTCCGCCCTGCAGATGAGTTTAAGGCACATATGGACAAATGGATTCAGCGCTTTAGAAACTCTGAACCAGTAGATTCAAGTACACCAGTACAAATACCAGGCGACCAAGAACGCTACTTTGAGGCAGAACGCACCAACAACGGCATACCTTTGCTAACACCAGTTGTTAACGATCTAAAAGCTGTTGGGGAAAAGTTTGGGGTTGAACTTAAAGGGTAAAACCAGCCCTTAACACCCAAGCGCTAGAATAAGGCGACTTGTAATCATCGTAAAGCAGGTTGTAGAGCACAAAGAAACTTATTCCGCCTCTTTTGAATGCGGGTTGAAAAATACCGCCACCAATGTAGAAACCTGGCACCCACTCTCGGGCAAAGTCACCTGAGCCATTCATAAGTGGCACTTCATTATTCAGCGATTCAAACTCTGAGTGGAAATAGAAGTTTTCGAACACTCTATAACGTAGAAAAGTACGGCCACCATAAACGCTGTTTTCTACTTTGTAATTGTTGCTATACTTTCTGGAGAAGTACATATATGTGGCACCCGCTCCAACCGAAAAATCGGGCGTTACCATATAGCCCATTAAAGGCGAAACTTCAATATAAGTTACTGTACCAAAGCTTAAGGATAGGTTGCCACCAAAATAGGTTTTGTCCCAAAAAGTTAATCCATCATCTTCTTCAGGCTCTTCGTAATAGATTTGTGCATTGGCCAATTGAACCGTAGCCAATAGTAAAAGTGCGCTAATTAAGAGTTTCTTCATGCCTTGATAACGAAAAAGTCCTCGAATGAGGACTAAATATTTTAAGTTTTTAATCTTCAGAAACCACTATGAAGAGATCTTCGGACGATTTCTTCATAAGGTACTTTTCGCGAGCGAATTTTTCCAGTAGCACCTGGTTGGTCGTAAGCTCTTCCCTATCCTGTAGCACTTCTTGCTTCTTTTCTATGTAATACTGTTTTTGACTCTCTAGGCTACTCTTTTTCTGCTTAAGACTAATTTGTGAAACAAAGTCGTTGGAGTCCACAAAGAGCATCCAGAACAGAAAAAATGACCCAAACAGGAAGTAGTAGTTCTTTACGAATTTAGGCAGCTTGGCGAAAGGCTTCATATGTTAAAGATACGCAGTTTTCTATGACTTTGTCAATAGCGTGAAGTCAGGTGCGTGAAGCATAATGCTTGGTGACAGTCTAAAGACCGAAGACAGAAGATCGAAGTTAGATTGATTCACCCTTTAGGGTTGGGGGTAAATTAGACCGAAGACTGAAAACTAGTGGATTGGTCACCAGTCAATTGTCATTGGTAGATGCAAACTTAAATGACAAATGACCATTGACTATGACTATTAACGAAAAAAGCCTCCCCAAAATGAGAAGGCTTCTAATCTAATATCTATGTACTATATACTAATATGCTTTTCTGAAATCTTTTCCAGGGAATTTAGCCACCTCAGCCAATTCTTCTTCAATACGAAGTAATTGGTTGTACTTAGCCATTCTATCCGATCTAGAGGCAGAACCAGTCTTGATCTGACCTGTGTTCAATGCTACTGCCAAGTCAGCAATAGTATTGTCTTCAGTTTCGCCAGAACGGTGCGACATAACAGCTGTGTAACCGTTTCTGTTAGCCAAGCTTACCGCTTCGATGGTTTCTGTTAAAGTACCAATTTGGTTTACTTTGATAAGGATTGAGTTAGCGATGCCATTATCAATTCCTCGCTGAAGTCTGGTCACATTCGTTACGAACAAATCGTCACCAACCAACTGAACTTTATCACCAATTTTATCGGTCAAAGCTTTCCAGCCTTCCCAGTCATCTTCGAACATACCGTCCTCGATAGACACAATTGGGTACTTTTCGCTTAGAGAAGCCAAGTAATCGGCCATCTCTACTGGCGTAAGTTTTTTACCGGTAGAATCTTTGAAGTAATATACCTTCTCGTCTTCCAAGTAGAATTCTGAAGAAGCAACGTCAAGTGCGTAAACAATATCCTCACCTACTTTGTAACCAGCGTTTTCAACAGCAGTTGAAATCACCTCTAGTGCTTCATCGTCAGAACCAAGGTTTGGTGCGAAACCACCTTCATCACCTACGTTGGTAGCCAAGCCTTTTTCCGAAAGTACCTTCTTAAGGTTATGGAATATCTCAGCACCCATTCTAATCGCCTCAGAGAAAGAAGATGCACCAACTGGCATAATCATAAACTCTTGGAAGTCGATGCTATTATCTGCATGAGAACCACCGTTTATGATGTTCATCATCGGCACAGGAAGCGTGTTAGCGTTAACACCACCTACATATCTGTACAAAGGAATTCCAAGTTCTGCTGCTGCAGCTTTGGCTACGGCCAAAGAAACACCCAAAATAGCGTTTGCACCCAGCTTGCTTTTGTTCTCGGTGCCGTCAGCTTCGATCATGATTTTGTCGATCAAGTTCTGCTCGAATACAGAAAAACCGATCAACTCAGCTGCCAATACATCGTTTACGTTTTCTACCGCTTTGGTAACGCCTTTTCCAAGGTAAGTACCCTTATCTCCATCGCGCAATTCTACTGCTTCGTGCGCACCTGTAGATGCACCAGAAGGAACTGCCGCACGGCCTAACACACCGTTTTCGGTGATTACATCAACCTCTACGGTTGGGTTACCTCTTGAGTCAAGTATTTGTCTGGCGTGAATGCTTTCTATTAAGCTCATGATCTGTTGTTATTTAAGATTTAAAAAGGTTCAAAAATTGATCGAACAAATAACGTGAATCGTGAGGTCCCGGTGAAGACTCTGGGTGATATTGTACGGAAAACGTTTTCTGTCCCTTTACTTGCAGCCCAGCGCATGTTTGGTCGTTCAGATTGATGTGCGTAAGCTCTACCACATCAGAGTTTTCTACGTCTTCTCTGCTCACAGCAAAACCGTGGTTTTGAGAAGTAACTTCACTCTTGCCACTTACTAGGTTTTTAACCGGGTGGTTCAAGCCTCTGTGGCCATTGTGCATTTTGAAGGTGCCAATTCCACAAGCCAAAGCAATAATTTGGTGACCTAAGCAAATACCAAATGATGGTTTTCCGCTGGCCATAATATCTTTTGCAGTGTTAATAGCATACTCCATAGCCGATGGGTCACCAGGACCATTAGACAAGAAGTAACCATGAGGTTGCCATTCTTCCATTTCAGCGAAAGAAGTTTTGGCGTTGAATACTTTTAGGTAGGCACCGCGGCTAGCCAAGTGCTTCAAAATACTGGTTTTTACACCAAGGTCTAGCACTGCTACTTTATACTCAGCATTCTCATCTCCTACAAAGTATGGCTCTTTTGTACTTACAAAAGATGAAAGCTCTAGTCCATTCATTGATGGTACTTCAGCCAATTTCTCTTGCAGTTGCTCATCTGTTAAATCTTCAGAAGAAATAATGGCATTCATAGCCCCTTTATTTCTGATCTCGCGTACCAAAAGGCGCGTGTCCAGCTCTGAAATTCCAACAATATTATGCTTTTCTAAATACTCTTGTAGTGAGCTATCTCCAGTAGGTCTACTAAAATCGTTAGAGAAGGTATTAACAACCAAGCCCCTGATTTTTGGTGCATCAGATTCTTGTTCAGAATCTAACACTCCGTAGTTACCAATATGCGAGGTAGTGTTCACTACAATTTGGCCGTAGTAAGAAGGATCTGTATAGATCTCCTGATACCCCGTCATTCCTGTGTTAAAGCAGATTTCTCCGCCTACTGTACCGATTTTTCCGATGGCAATTCCTTCGTAACGCGACCCGTCTTCCAGGTATAGGACTGCCTTTGTTTGAGTTTGCTCTTGATTATGCGACATATTCTGATTGGCGTGCGATTTTTCGCATCGTGCAAAAATAATGAGTAAAGCTTGTAAGCCAAAGGAAGGCACGAGATTAAGTGAGGAAAGATGGCGGGAAGAGGGAAGTCGGAAGACGGATGACCGAAGATGGAAGATGGAAGATGGAAGTAAGGATAAAGACAAAAGTTGAAAGCACCTAATGTCTGACGCACCCTAACATGGCAGAGAATCTCCTATTCAGAAGTTTTGGTTATATTTCTTGTTAAAAGAACACACATGGGATATAAGGATTTACATGAAACTCCTTTTGGAGAAAGTACAATTGTAAAGCTTAATTTTTTTGAAGATTATACTCAGGCTTGGCTACCTACATGGATAATGACCCCTAAGATCACCGAAGTTCATATTTTCGATTTTTTTCGCAGGAACCGGCTACGACAAACGTGGTATCCCTGGTAGTCCCATAAGAATATTATATAAAATACAAGAACACCTGGACATTCTTACTAGCAATGGTTGCCATGTGACAATTCATCTTAACGAATTCGAACCCAATAACAGGAACCAAAGTAAGTTCAAGCTCCTAAAACAATCCTGTCAAACGTTCATCGAGGAAAAAACACAACTAAAACAAAAAATAACAATTGAGTATTACAATGAAGACTTTGAAATACTATTTCCGAAACTACTTCCTTTAATTGACCAAGTTCCCGCCTTAGTTTTTCTAGATCAAAATGGGATTAAATTCTTATCTGCAAAATACTTTTTAGAGCTTGAGAAAACTAGGCAAACGGACTTTCTATACTTTGTTTCTTCCTCATACATATGGAGATTCGGAGAGAGACGTGAGTTTAAACTCCACTTAGACATTGACATGGCACAAATCAGAAAAAAACAATACCATAAAATCCATAGGTCAATTACGGAGCAAATAAGGAACAAGCTACCTGCGGATTCTAGGTTAAAACTCTATCCATTCTCGTTAAAAAAGGGAGCCAATATACACGGAATAATATTTGGGGCTACACACCCTCGAGCCGTTGATAAGTTTCTTAGTATTGCATGGAAAACCAATGAGGTAAACGGTGATGCTAATTTTGACATTGATGATGAAGCCTCAAAATGTCAATTGAATATGTTTGAAACACCAAAACCAAGCAAAATAGCCGCTTTTCAAATGGAGCTAGAAAAACAAATACTATCAGGAAGTATAACGAATAATTTAGAAGCTCTAAACTTTACATTCGAGAATGGCCATATACCCAAGCATGCCAGAGACTGTGTAACTAGGTTAAAAAAATTTGGTAAAATAGACTATAATGACAAAACACCATGTATCAGTTACAACTTGGTATATAAGGAGCAAAAGTTAGTCCCTTACTCGTTATTAAAAAGATAAAGATGTCAAAAATTGAATGGACAGAACTTACATGGAACCCAACTACTGGTTGTACAAAAATATCTCAGGGGTGTAAGTTTTGTTATGCAGAAATAATGTCTAAAAGACTACAGTCTATGGGCATTGACAAATACAAAGACAACTTCAAAGTACGAACCCACGAATCCGCATTGGATACGCCTTATAAATGGAAGAAATCTAAAATGGTATTCGTGAATTCTATGAGTGATTTATTTCACAATGATGTACCATTAGAATTTATCCAAAGAGTTTTTAAGGTAATGCGGGATAACCCTCAGCATGTTTTTCAAATACTCACCAAAAGAGCTGAAAGACTACTAGAACTAGACCCTCATCTTAAGTGGTCTCACAATATATGGATGGGGGTTTCAGTAGAAGACAACCGAGTTGAAGACAGGATAGACTTTTTAAGAAAGACTTCTGCTCGTACAAAATTCCTGTCGTTAGAGCCTCTAATTGGTCCTTTACCAAATCTAAATTTAGAATTAATTGACTGGGTAATAGTTGGAGGAGAAAGCGGACATAAACCGCGCCCAATGAATCCGGAATGGGTTATTGATATTCAAGAACAATGTCAAGCTAAGGACGTGGCATTCTTCTTCAAACAATGGGGAGGTAAAAACAAAAAGAAGGCCGGTCGTATATTAAATGGCCAAACATATGACGAAATGCCAGAAATAGAACTCCAGCGCAGCATATAAAAAAGCCCAAGCTTTCGCTTGGGCTTTCATTCGTGTTTTATAAAAAACTACTCTTTGCTTATTTCTTGTCTTCAGCTTCTTCAGATGCATCGTCAGCCTTAGCCTCTGGTGCTTCTTCTGTAGCTTCAGCAGCAGGAGCTTCTTCCACTACTTCAGCTTCCTCTACTACTGGTGCTTCTGCAACAGCAGCTTCTGGCTTAGCTTCAGTAGCTTTTTTAGCGCTACCTCTTCTGCTTCTTCTAGACTTCTTAGCTGTAGATTTCTCTTCGCCACCTAACAATAGCTCGTTGTAGTCTACCAACTCGATGATACACATATCAGCATTGTCACCTAAACGGTTACCTGTTTTGATAATTCTTGTGTATCCACCTGGTCTTTGTGCTACTTTTTCAGCCACTTCATTGAAGAGTGTAGTCACAGACTCCTTGTCTTGCAAGTAAGAGAATACAATCCTTCTTGAGTGAGTAGAATCTTCCTTAGCTCTAGTGATCAAAGGTTCCACATATTTTCTCAATGCTTTGGCTTTGGCCACCGTAGTGGTAATTCTCTTATGCTGAATCAAAGAAGAAGCCATGTTAGAAAGCATCGCTTTTCTGTGAGATGCTGTTCTGCCTAAGTGATTAAATTTCTTCCCGTGTCTCATTTCTTACTCTTCATCTAATTTATACTTCGCTAAATCCATACCGAAGGTTAGGTTTTTATCAGCTACCAATTGCTCTAGCTCGGCTAGTGACTTTTTACCGAAGTTTCTGAACTTCATCATGTCAGAAATTTCAAGTCTTACAAGGTCGCCCAAGGTTCTAACATCTGCAGCCTTCAAGCAGTTGTAAGCTCTCACTGAAAGATCTAGATCGTTCAATGATGTTTTCAACAACTTGCGCATGTGCAGCATTTCTTCGTCTACCTGCTCTGGCTCATCCAACGCTCCGGTTTCTAAGATCATGTTCTGATCTGAGAATAGCATGAAGTGCTGAATTAGAATATGAGCAGCTCCTTGCAAGGCCTTTTCAGGGTGGATAGAACCATCCGTTTTGATATCAAGAACCAACATTTCGTAGTCAGTCTTTTGCTCTACACGGGTGTTTTCCACACTGTACTTTACGTTTTTGATTGGCGTAAAGATGGCATCGATCGGAATAAAGCCGAACACTTGCTCAGATGGTTTGTTTTCTTCTGCTGGCAAGTAACCACGACCTTTTTCTACGGTCAATTCGATTTCGAATCGAACGCCTTTGTCTAGGTTACAAACCAAATCTTCAGGGTTCAGAATTTCGAACGCGCTAGTGAATTTTCCAATGTCACCAGCAGTGAACTTGTTCTGACCTTCGATTACTACATTGATCTTATTATCTACAGTGTCAGAGATTTTCTTGAATCTTACTTTTTTCAGGTTAAGAATAATCTCAGACACATCCTCCACAACACCTTCTATAGTCGAGAATTCGTGCAATACGCTAGGTATTTTAATACCCGTAATTGCGTAGCCTTCCAAAGAAGACAGGAGAATTCTCCTCAATGCATTACCAATAGTAACCCCGTATCCTTTTTCTAACGGCTTGAACGTAAACAGACCGTGAAAATCGTCTGCCTTCTCCATCACCACTTTCTCCGGGATTTGAAATGCGAGTATTGACATATACTTTAAAGTTTAAAAGGTTCTTATTAAATAGATTATTTAGAGTAGAGCTCGACAATAAGCTGTTCCTTGATGTTTTCAGGAATATCTTCTCTAAGTGGCACATTTACCATGTTACCAGTCATGTCAGACTTATTCCACTCTAACCAAGGGTACTTCTGTACGCTATTGCCTGCTAAGCTATCACTGATAGCCTCTAAAGACTTAGACTTCTCTCTTACACCCACAACATCGCCTGGCTGTACGTGAAACGATGGTACGTTCACGATTTCGCCATTAACAACAATGTGTTTGTGAGAAACCAATTGTCTTGCTGCTCTTCTCGTAGGAGCAATTCCTAGTCTGTAAACTACGTTGTCCAATCTAGCTTCCAAAAGCTGTAGAAGGATTTCACCAGTTACACCAGATTTACTAGATGCTTTATCGAATAGGTTAGCAAACTGCTTTTCTAAAACACCATAAGTGTATTTAGCTTTTTGCTTTTCCATTAGCTGGATAGCATATTCAGATTGCTTTCTTCTACGTCCTCTACCGTGTTGGCCTGGAGGATACGCTTTTTTCTGTAATGCTTTGCTATGACCAAAAATTGGTTCGTTAAAACGTCTTGCAATTTTTGCCTTAGGGCCTCTATATCTTGCCATTGCTAATTACTTTCTAAATTAAACTCTTCTTCTCTTTGGTGGACGACAACCGTTGTGTGGTAGTGGAGTAACATCTTTAATAAGGGTTACTTCAATTCCAACGTTTTGGATTGTTCTGATAGCAGATTCTCTACCAGCACCAGGACCTTTAACAAATACCTCAACTTTTCTCAAGCCTAATTCGTAGGCTTTTTGAGCACAATCTTGAGCGGCCATTTGAGCAGCATATGGGGTGTTCTTTTTAGAACCTTTAAAGCCCATTTTTCCTGCTGACGCCCATGTAATTACCTGCCCTTGTTGGTTAGTCAAAGAGATGATAATGTTATTGAAAGACGCTTTAATGTGCGCCTGTCCAAGAGCATCAACTTGTACTACTCTTTTCTTAGCTTTATCTTTTCTTTTCTGAGCCATCTTAAAATATCTTTTTCGGCATTAAAAACTTACCAATTACTTAGTTGCTTTCTTCTTGTTAGCAACAGTTTTTCTCTTACCTTTTCGTGTTCTAGAGTTATTCTTAGTATGCTGACCACGAACAGGTAGGCCTTTTCTGTGTCTCAAACCTCGGTAACAACCGATGTCCATTAAACGCTTGATGCTCAACTGAATTTCTGATTTAAGAACACCTTCAATCTTAAACTCTTCGCTGATGATGTTTCTTACTGTCTTCTGCTGCTCATCGTCTAGATCACCAATTTTGGTATTTACATCAATACCTGCTTTTGTCAGAATATAAGTGGCTGTGCTTTTTCCGATACCAAAAATATAGGTTAAGCCAATCTCTGCTCTCTTGTGATCTGGAATATCAACTCCTGAAATTCTTGCCATAATTACCCTTGTCTTTGTTTGAATCTAGGATTCTTCTTGTTAATCACGTACAACTTTCCGTTTCTGCGGATTATCTTACAATCGGCACTACGCTTCTTGATAGACGCTTTTACTTTCATGTTTCGTTATTTATACCTGTAAGTAATTCTTCCTTTTGTTAAATCATATGGTGACATCTCCAACTTTACACGGTCGCCCGGTAAAATTTTGATGTAGTGCATTCTCATTTTACCTGAGATGTGTGCCAAAACGATGTGGCCATTCTCAAGTTCAACTCTGAATGTAGCATTCGGCAACGCTTCTACAATTGTGCCGTCTTGTTCTATCGATCCTTGTTTCGCCATATTAAAAATTTACAACTTCCTCTATATACTTATGAGTTGTCAAAATTTCTGTTCTGTCTTTGAAGATTGCCACGGTGTGCTCAAAGTGAGCTGAAGGCTTACGGTCTTTGGTTCTGATGGTCCAACCATCACGTTCTTGTACAATGTTTCTCGTTCCTAAGTTCACCATTGGTTCAATGGCTATCACGAGACCTTCCTGTAGTTTAGGACCTCTGCCTCTTTTACCATAGTTTGGAACTTCAGGAGACTCGTGTAAGTCGCGGCCTAAACCGTGCCCTACCAGCTCTCTCACTACGGTGTATCCTCTATCCTCTACATACTTTTGTATGGCAAAGGCTAAGTCACCGATTCTGTTACCAAACTTGGCTTCTTCAATACCTACATACAACGACTCTTTCGTTGCTTTAAGAAGTGATAATGTCTCTTGTGGAACGTCTCCTACGGGGTAAGTATAAGCGCTATCGCTATGAAAACCTTGGTAGTAGACTCCACAATCTATAGAGATTATATCACCGTCTTTTAATTCATAATCACTCGGAAAACCGTGAACGACCACTTCGTTCGTAGAAATACAGAGTGTTGCTGGGAAACCACCATAACCTTTGAAAGATCCTGTGGCGCCATGATCTCGGATGAATTCTTCCGCGATCTTATCCAGCTCTTTTGTTTTTATCCCTGGCCTAACGTGTTTGGCCACTTCACCGTGAGTTTTGCCCAAAATTAGGGCACTCTCACGTATTTTTTGAATTTCTTCTTCTGTTTTGTACTTGATCATATTACGAGGCAACAGCTACATTCTGAGATCTTCCTCTCATCTTGCCAGACTTCATCATTCCCTCATAATGTCTCATAAGTAAATAACTCTCGATCTGCTGCAACGTATCTAAAATCACACCTACCATAATTAGCAAAGAAGTACCACCGTAGAAGTAAGCGAACTGGTCGCCAACACCTGCGTTTCTTGCGAACACTGGCAATACAGCAATAATTGCTAAGAAGATAGAACCCGGAAGTGTAATTCTGTCAATTACCCCACCAATAAATTCAGAAGTTGGTTTACCAGGCTTAATACCCGGAATGAATCCACCGTTTCTCTTTAAGTCATCAGCCATGCTAGACGGGTTAACCGTAATAGCAGTGTAGAAGAATGTGAAAGCGATGATCAATACAGCAAACACAATGTTGTAAACTGCCGAGTAAGGGCTGCTAAACACATTGGTTACGCCATACCAGAATTCGCTATCTTCTGCCCAAATATTACCAATCAAAGTTGGCAATACCATCAATGCCTGAGCAAAGATGATTGGCATAACACCAGCTGAATTAACTTTTAATGGAATAAATTGTCGCTGACCACCGTATACTTTACCGCCAACTACTTGCTTAGCGTATTGTACTGGGATTCTTCTAGTAGCTTGTACCAATGCAACGGTAACTACTACTACAAAGAACAAAGCAACAATTTCAACTACCGAGAACAATGCTCTATTGATACCGTTGGTTACGAAGAACTCATTAATAGCTGCAGGTGGCAACGATGAAATGATTCCGATCATAATCAACATAGAGATACCATTTCCAATACCCTTATCGGTAATTTTCTCTCCTAACCACATACAGAACATTGTTCCTGAGGTAAGTAGAATCATTGAAGAAATGGTGAAGAATGTAGGATCGATGTTTGGTGAAATAGCCTCAGCTGGAATAGTTACTTTTAAATAACCAATCGACTGTGCTAGTGTTACCAAAATAGTCAATACTCTAGTGATTTGAGTAAGCTTTTTACGGCCTGATTCCCCCTCTTTTTGCATCTTTTGGAAGCTTGGCACTGCCACTGTCATCAGCTGAATCACAATGGATGCAGAGATGTAAGGCATAATACCTAAACCAAAAATAGATGCTCTACTGAAAGACCCTCCAAGCATGGCATTCAAAATACCAAATATACCACTATCCATATCGGATAGCTGTGTTGGGTCAACTCCAGGTAGTACAACAAATGAGCCTAAACGAAAAATCACTAAGAATCCCAGCGTAGCCAGGATTCTATTTCTAAGCTCTTCTATTGAAAAAATGTTCTTTATGGTAGTTATGAATTTCTTCATAAGATTAAAGCGTTGTAACGGTTCCTCCTTGTTTCTCTATGGCTGCAGCGGCAGTCGCAGAAAATTTGTGAGCCGTAACGTCAACCTTAGTTTTTAATTCTCCTCTGCCCAAAACTTTGATCAAGTCGCTCTTAGCAGCCAAACCATGCTCTACCAAAGTATCGATAGTGATTGCTTCAACTTTAGCAGACTCTGCTAGTTGTTGCAATGTATCAAGGTTGATTGCTTTGTACTCAACTCTGTTAGGGTTTGTGAAACCAAATTTAGGCACACGTCTCTGCAATGGCATCTGACCGCCTTCAAAACCAGACTTTCTTGAGTAACCTGATCTTGATTTAGCTCCTTTATGTCCTCTTGTAGAAGTTCCACCTTTACCAGATCCCTGGCCTCTACCAATTCTCTTTTTGTTTTTGGTTGAACCTTCTGCAGGTTGTAATGTATTTAGTTTCATCTTATGCTTCCTTTACAGATACTAGGTGACTAACTTTATTGATCATGCCAGCAATCTGTGGAGTTAATTCAACTTCTACAGTTCTGTTGATCTTACCTAAACCTAAAGCCTGGATAGTCCTTTTTTGGTTTTCCGGCTTCTTGATCGTGCTTTTAACTTGCGTGATAAATACCTTACCCATCTTCTTATCCGTTAAAAACTGTTTCTAATTCAACACCTCTTTGCTGTGCTACAGTGTAAGGGTCTCTCATTTTCAACAACGCATCGAAAGTTGCCTTTACTACGTTGTGAGGGTTTGAAGAACCTTTAGACTTAGCTAACACGTTGTGAATACCTGCACTTTCGAAAACTGCACGCATTGCACCACCTGCAATTACTCCAGTACCTTCAGAAGCCGGCTTAACAAGAACCAAACCTCCTCCGTACTTTCCTAATGTTTCGTGAGGAACGGTACCTTTCAACAAAGGAACTTTTACCAAGTTCTTCTTTGCATCATCGATTCCTTTTGTGATAGCATCGGTAACCTCGTTTGCTTTTCCAAGCCCGTAGCCTACAACACCATTTCCGTCTCCTACTACTACGATAGCTGAAAAGCTGAATCTTCTACCACCTTTTACAACTTTGGCAACACGCTTAATTGCAACTACCTTTTCGGTAAGTTCAATATCGCTTGCTTTTATTGATCTACTTAATTTTTGGCTCATCTCGATTAAAATTTAAGTCCACCTTCTCTGGCTCCGTCTGCCAAAGCTTTTACTTTACCGTGGTAGATATAACCGTTTCTATCAAATACTACACTTGAAATACCGCTAGCAACTGCTTTCTCTGCTAACTTCTTTCCTACTTCTTTAGAAAGTTCTACAGAAGTATTCTTTTCTGCACCAAGTTCGGCAGAAGAAGCTGATACAAGTGTGTGACCTTTTTCGTCATCAATAATTTGAGCATAGATTTTAGTATTGCTCTTGAATACAGAAATTCTAGGCCTTTCAGCAGTACCAGAAATCTTGTTTCTGATACCTCTCTTAATTCTTAGTCTACTTTTAGTTAAAGCCATGTCTCAATTATTTAGCAGCAGTTTTACCAGCTTTTCTTCTAATTTGCTCACCAACAAAGCGAACACCTTTACCTTTGTATGGCTCAATTTTTCTAAGTGATCTTAGTTTAGCAGCTACCTGCCCGATCAACTCTTTATCTGAGCTCTCCAATGTTACAATTGGGTTCTTACCTTTTTCCATTTTGGCAGAAGCAGCAACCTCTGCAGGAACTTGAAGGTAAATATTGTGAGAGTAACCTAAGTTAAGCTCCAACACATTGTTAGTAACTGCAGCCTTATAACCTACACCAACTAACTCCAACTCTTTAGTGTAACCTTTGCTTACACCTTCCACCATGTTGTTGATAAGTGAACGGTATAATCCGTGCAAAGCCTTATGTCTTTTCTGCTCAGTAGGTCTTTTAACCACAACCTGAGCGTCTTCAACTTCTACAATCATGTCAGGATTAACCTCCTGAGTCAACTCGCCTTTAGGGCCTTTTACTGTAACCACGCTATTAGCTACTGAAACAGTAACTCCCTGAGGGATTTCGATAGGTTTATTACCAATTCGTGACATTTCCTATTCTTTTAATAAACGTGACACAATACTTCTCCACCGATATGAAGCGATCTTGCTTCCTTATCAGTCATAATTCCTCTAGAGGTAGAAATGATGGCAATACCCAAACCATTAATAACTCTAGGAAGGTTTTCAGCACCTGCATACTTTCTCAAACCTGGCTTAGAAATACGCTTAAGGTTTTCGATTGCAGGAAGCTTAGTACCTGGTTGGTACTTCAAAGCAATTTTGATATTGCCCTGAGGTCCGTTCTGTTCGAACTTGTAATTAAGGATGTAGCCTTTTTCGTGCAGCACCCTTGTGATCTCCTTCTTCACATTTGAAGCAGGAATATCAACGATACGATGATTCGCCTTAATGGCGTTTCGTAATCTTGTTAAATAATCTGCTATTGGATCAGTCATAATTTTTTATTTTCTGCCTTTCGGCAGTGCTTACTCTAGCGATATCTCCTAGTTATAAGCGATTAGTATAAACATTAAAATACCTTCCGGCCGAAACCGGCCTGCAAAGGTATTAAATATTTTCTTTTATTAAAAGAAAAAGAAATTACCAGCTCGCTTTAGTAACACCAGGGATCTTACCAGCTGATGCCATTTCTCTAAATGTTACCCTTGAGATACCAAATTTTCTCATGTAACCTTTAGGACGACCAGTTAACTTACAACGGTTATGCAAACGAACCGGAGAAGAGTTTCTTGGAAGTTTATCCAATGCCACGTAATCTCCTTCAGCCTTAAGCTGAGCTCTTTTCTCGGCATAACGAGCTACAAGTTTTTGTCTTTTTCTTTCTCTTGCTTTTACTGCTTCTCTTGCCATTGTGATTTATTTTTTACCAGAAGCGAAAGGCATACCCATCGCTTTTAGCAATTCATAACTTTCTTCATCAGTGTTGGCAGTAGTCACAAACGTGATGTCCATACCAGTAATTTTGTTCACCTTATCGATAGAAATCTCAGGGAAGATGATCTGCTCCTTAACACCTAGTGTGTAGTTACCACGACCATCAAAGCCTTTGTCTTTCACACCTCTAAAGTCTCTTACACGAGGTAGCGCGATGTTCAACAAACGATCGATGAATTCGTACATTCTGTCACCTCTAAGGGTTACTCTTGCACCAATTGGCATACCTTCTCTCAACTTAAAGTTTGAGATAGAGTTTTTAGCGATAGTTTGAACTGCCTTCTGACCAGTAATGGTAGTTAACTCTTCAACCCCAACATCAATCAATTTCTTGTCGGCTACAGCAGCACCAATACCTTTGTTCACTACAACTTTAGTGATTTTAGGCACTTGCATAACTGAAGTATACTCGAACTTCTCCTTAAGTGCAGGAGATACCTCATTAAGGTATTTATCTTTTAATCTTGGATTAGCCATTTTTAATTACCTCCCCAGATTTTTTAGCGTAACGAACTAATTTTCCATTTTCATCAGCCTTACGACCGATGCGAGTAGCCTCACCGTTTGAAGGATCTACAACCATAAGGTTAGAAAGGTGCACTGAAGCTTCAGTTTTCTCGATTCCACCTTGTGGGTTAGCTGCAGAAGGTTTGATGTGCTTAGAAACCACATTAACGCCCTCAACGATAGCTCTATATTTTGAAGGGAACACTTCCAATACTTTTCCGGTTTTACCTTTTGAGTTACCAGAAAGCACCTTAACAGTGTCGCCTTTGCGCACGTGAAGTTTTGCCACTTTGTTTTCTTTTGCTTTCATTTTACAATACTTCTGGAGCCAATGAAACAATCTTCATGAATTGCTTTTCACGCAATTCTCTAGCCACAGGTCCGAACATACGAGTACCTCTTGGCTCATCGTTCTGGTTCAGCAATACTGCTGCATTATCTTCAAACCTGATGTAAGAACCGTCCTTTCTACGAACTTCTTTCTTTGTTCTTACAATTACTGCTTTTGATACAGTACCTTTTTTCAGGTTACTAGAAGAATGAGCAGACTTCACAGAGACCACAATTTTGTCGCCTACGGTAGCGTACTTTTTCTTAGTACCCCCCAACACGCGGATAACCAAAACTTCTTTGGCTCCACTGTTGTCAGCAACGTTCAATCTACTTTCTTGTCTGATCATGATTACTTAGCTCTTTCAATAATTTCTACTAATCTCCAGCGCTTATTCTTACTCAGCGGACGAGTCTCCATGATTTTAACAGTATCACCGATACCGCAATCATTTTTTTCGTCATGAGCCGCAAATTTGGTAGTTTTCTTAATAAACTTACCATAAATCGGGTGCTTCTCTTTACGCTCAACCTGCACAGTAATGGACTTATCCATTTTGTTGCTGGTCACCACACCGATTCTCTCTTTTCTAAGATTTCTGGTCTCCATGCGATTCTTATTTTGCAAGTTCCTTTGCTCTCAATTCAGTTTTCAATCGAGCAAGCGTTTTCTTTGCTTGCTTAATTTTCATTGGATTTTCAATCGGAGAAATTGCATGAGCGAAATTAAGCTTTTGAAGGCCATCAGACTCAGTTTTAATTTTCTCTTGAAGCTCCTCAACAGTGAGCGCTTTGATTTCTGAATTTTTCATAACTATCCAACGTAATCTCTACGTACAACAAATTTTGTTGATATCGGAAGCTTCTGAGCAGCAAGTCTCAAGGCTTCTTTAGCCAACTCAACATTTACACCGGCAGATTCAAATAGAATAGTACCAGGCTTTACTACAGCTACCCAGTATGAAGGAGCACCTTTACCTTTACCCATCCTTACTTCGGCTGGCTTAGAGGTAATTGGCTTGTCTGGAAAAATTCTAATCCAAACTTGACCTTCTCTTTTCATAGCTCTTGTCATCGCAATACGAGCTGCCTCAATTTGGCGGCTGGTAATCCAACCTGGCTCTAGCGATTTTATACCAAATGTTCCGAAGGATAAAGTGTGACCGCGTTGTGCAACGCCTTTCACACGACCCTTCTGCATTTTTCTAAATTTCGTTCTTTTTGGCTGTAACATCTTCTCTTCTTTTTAAAGGTGAAAACTTACTTCTTTCTTCTGTTTGGTCTACGGCCACCTCTGCCTCCGCCACCCATTTGGTTGGAAGCACCTACGTTAGGAGAAAGGTCTCTTTTACCATAAACCTCACCTTTGAAGATCCAAACTTTGATTCCGATTTTACCATACACCGTGTCTGCTTCAGAAATAGCATAATCGATGTCGGCTCTTAATGTATGCAAAGGAATTCTTCCTTCTTTATACATTTCGGTACGTGCCATTTCAGCACCACCCAAACGACCTGAACACTTGATCTTGATCCCTTGAGCACCTACTCTAACAGCCGATGCAATGGCTTGCTTCATGGCTCTTCTGTAAGAAATTCTTGCCTGAAGCTGTTGTGCTATAGATTCACCTACAAGTTTAGCATCCAATTCTGGGCGCTTAATTTCAAAGATGTTGATTTGAACATCTTTGCCTGTAAGCTTCTTCAATTCTTCCTTAATACGGTCTACTTCTTGACCACCTTTACCGATTACAACACCTGGTCTGGCAGTGTGCACAGTAATAGTGATTCTTTTGATCGTACGCTCGATAATTACTTTAGAGATTCCGCCTTTAGGAATACGTGCGCTGATGTATTTTCTGATTTCCTGATCCTCTACCAATTTGTTAGAGAAATCTTTTCCACCGTACCAGCTAGAGTCCCAGCCTCTTACGATTCCTAATCTTAGACCTACAGGGTTTACCTTCTGTCCCATGTCTTAATTATCTTTTTCGTTTGATTCTACTTCAGTTTCGTCAGCGGTAACAGCAGCCTGATTCTTAGCATCAACTACTAGTGTTACATGATTCGATCTTTTTCTGATACGGTGAGCTCTACCCTGAGGAGCAGGTCTCAAACGTTTCAGCATTCTGCCACCGTCTACACGGATCTCTTTGATGAAAAGGTCAGCATCTTCCAAACGAGCATCTTCGTTTTTCGCTTGCCAGTTAGAGATTGCAGATAACAAAAGTTTCTCAAGTCTCGCTGCACCTTCTTTAGGCTCGAACTTCAAAATGTTCAGGGCCGTGTTCACTTTCTCACCTCTGATCAAGTCTGCAACCATGCGCATTTTACGAGGAGAAGTAGGAACGTTATTTAATTTAGCTACTGCTTCCATGATTATCTCTTCTTATCCTTTTTAGCAATGTGACCTCTAAAGTTTCTTGTAGGTGCGAATTCACCTAGTTTGTGGCCCACCATGTTCTCTGTTACAAAAACAGGGATAAACTTGTTACCGTTGTGCACGGCAAAGGTGTGGCCTACAAAGTCTGGAGAAATCATTGACCTTCTTGACCAGGTCTTGATTACTGATTTCTTACCTGACTCATTCATGGCATCTACCTTATTCTCAAGTCTGAAATCAATGTATGGTCCTTTCTTTAATGAACGTGCCATGTCTTATTTCTTTTTACCGATGATTAGTCTGTTAGAATACTTCTTAGGTGTTCTGGTCTTTTGCCCTTTAGCGTACAAACCGTTTCTAGATCTTGGGTGACCTCCTGAAGATCTACCCTCACCACCACCCATTGGGTGATCAACTGGGTTCATAGCTACACCTCTTACTCTTGGTCTTCTTCCTAACCAGCGTTTTCTACCGGCCTTACCAAGTTTTACGTTCATGTGCTCAGCGTTACCAACAGAGCCAACGGTAGCCATACATGTAACTAACACGTTTCTCATTTCTCCTGAAGGAAGTTTTACCGTAGCATACTTACCATCACGAGCAACTAACTGAACATAAGATCCTGCGCTTCTTGCCATAGCTGCTCCTTTTCCAGGTTGCAATTCCACGTTGTGGATGATTGTACCCAAAGGAATTTTCGACAAAGGCAGTGCATTACCCACTTCAGGAGCTACAGACTCACCAGAAATTACTTGCTGGCCAACCTTGATTCCTTCTGGAGCAATGATGTATCTTTTTTCACCATCAGCGTAGAACAAAAGTGCTACTCTTGCTGAGCGGGTGGGATCGTACTCTACAGACTTCACAGTAGCAGGAACATCGAATTTCTCACGCTTGAAGTCTACGATTCTAATTTTCTTCTTGTGACCACCACCAATGTAGCGCATGGTCATTTTACCTGTATTGTTACGACCGCCAGATCTCTTTGCAGGAACTAAAAGTGACTTTTCCGGAGTTGATGAAGTCAAATCCGCGAAGTCAGGAGCTAGTCTGTTCCTGGTACCTGGAGTCATTGGTCTAAGTTTCTTAACGCCCATTTTTCTTCAATTAAATTCCGCTGTAAAAGTCGATTACTTCTCCTTCTGCAACTGTGACGATTGCTTTTTTAAATGAATTCGTTCTACCAGACACAATTCTAGACTTTGTGTATCTAGACTTAGCTTTGCCTTGGTATTTCATAGTGTTTACGTCTTCAACGGTTACACCATACATATCTTCTACAGCCTTCTTGATTTCTACTTTGTTGGCGTTTACGTCAACAATGAAACCATACTTACCTTTTTCGTTTAAGGCTGATACTTTTTCCGTTACTAAAGGCTTCTTCAAAATGCTCATCTTGATATTACTTTAGAAGGTTTTCAATTTTCTCTATTGAACTCTCACTAAGCACCAAGCTTTCAGCATTCAATACATCGTAAGTATTTAATGAATCGGCTGTAGTAACCTTAGCATTCTGTATGTTTCTACCAGAAAGGATTACATTCTTATTGTTGTCGCCCAACACTACCAATGTTTTCTTTCCGTTTACAGAAATGTTATTCAGCACGTTGATGAAGTCTTTAGTTTTTGGTGCCTCGAAGTTGAAGTCTTCCAAAACCAATACGTTCTGATCTTTAGCTTTATAAGCCAATGCTGATTTTCTAGCTAACTGCTTAAGTTTCTTATTCAGTTTGAAGCTGTAGTTTCTAGGTTGAGGACCGAATACACGACCACCACCTCTAAACACTGGAGATTTGATACTACCCGCACGGGCTGTACCTGTACCCTTTTGTCTCTTGATCTTTTTTGTAGATCCAGCAATCTCTGCTCTCTCTTTAGACTTATGCGTACCTTGGCGTTGGTTAGCCAAGAATTGCTTAACATCTAGGTAGATCGCGTGATCATTTGGTTCAATGCCGAAGATTTCGTCAGAAAGATTTACTTTTCTTCCGGTATCTTCTCCGCTATTTTTTAATACTGCAATCTCCATCTTCTTATTTCTCTAGGACTACGATTGAATTTTTAGCACCAGGGATAGATCCACTGACTACGATAAGGTTCTTTTCAGGAACCACTTTCAACACTTCAAGGTTGATCACTTTAACGCGATCGTTACCCATTCTACCTGCCATTCGCATTCCTTTGAATACTCTTGCAGGGTATGAAGCACCGCCAATAGAACCAGGAGCTCTCATTCTATTGTGCTGACCGTGAGTAGCCTGACCTACACCACCGAAGTTGTGTCTCTTCACAACCCCTTGGAAACCTTTACCTTTAGAAGTTCCAATGGCGTCTACAAAATCACCCTCTTTGAAAACCTCGTCTACTTTGATCTCGCTACCGAGCTCTACTTGGCCTTCAAATTCCTCACGGAAATTTCGGAACTCAACTACATTCATCTTAGGAGTAGTGTTCGCTTTTTTAAAGTGTCCTTTTAGCGCTTTAGGCGTGTTTTTTTCTTTACGCTCACCATACGCTAACTGAACTGCTTTATAACCGTCTTTCTCCTCATTTTTTACTTGCGTTATTACGCAAGGACCAGCCTGTATCACTGTGCATGCGACATTACGTCCATCGGCACCAAATACGCTAGTCATTCCGATTTTTTTTCCGATTATTCCAGACATTTTCTTAACTGTTTAAAACACTGTACACACAGTGCTCCCGAGAAACGGACTGCAAAGATATGGAATTAATATTTTCTTCCCAATAGGTTAGGAAAAATTTCATCCAATATTTTAGAATCAGTTACAATACCGTAACTCCTTAATTATTAACCATAAAAAAGAGGCTATTCCTAAACGGAAAGCCTCTTTTGTATTATTCGTTTATAGGTATTAAACCTTGATTTCTACATCTACACCAGATGGCAATTCCAACTTCATCAAAGCGTCTACAGTTTTAGCGCTTGAAGAGTAGATATCTACCAATCTTTTGTAAGTACAAAGCTGAAATTGCTCACGCGACTTCTTGTTCACGTGTGGTGATCTCAACACTGTAAACTTCTCCTTTACTGTTGGCAATGGAATTGGACCACTAACAATAGCACCGGTAGTTTTTACGGCTCTCACGATTTTCTCTGATGACTTATCCACCAGGTTGTGATCGTATGACTTTAGCTTAATTCTAATTTTTTGTGTCATCTTTTTCTTATTTACAGCTTATTCACCTTTGCTTTTCTTGATAACCTCTTCTGCAAGGTTATTTGGTACTGCATCGTAGTGAGAGAATGTCAATGAAGCCGTAGCTCTACCAGAAGACATTGTTCTCAAATCAGTTACATAACCAAATAGTTCAGACAAAGGAACAGCAGCTTTAATAACAGTTGAAGTACCTTTTGTATCCATACCTCTCATGATACCACGTCTTCTGTTCAAATCACCAGTAATAGAACCTGTGTACTCATCTGGTGTTACAACATCTACAGACATAACTGGCTCCATCAATTTTGGACTAGCTTTTCTACCAGCTTCTTTGAAACCGATTCTTGCTGCTAACTCAAAAGATAGTGCATCTGAATCCACATCGTGGAAAGAACCGTGGAACAAACGAACCTTCATGGTTTCTACTGGGTAACCAGCCAAAGGACCGTTAATCATTGCAGACTTGAACCCTTTTTCAATTGCAGGGATAAATTCTTTAGGAATTACACCACCTACAATTTGGTTTACGAACTGAAGACCTTCGCCTTCGAAATCCTCGTCTGCAGGGCCAAGCTCAAATGAAATATCTGCGAATTTACCCTTACCACCTGATTGTTTCTTATAAACCTCTTTATGCTCAATATTGCTATTGATAGACTCTTTGTAAGCTACCTGAGGAGCACCTTGGTTTACTTCAACCTTAAATTCTCTCTTCAAACGATCCATGATGATATCAAGGTGAAGCTCACCCATACCTCTAAGGATAGTTTGTCCAGTTTCTTCGTCAGTATTTACAGTTAGGGTCGGATCTTCTTCTACCAACTTAGCGATAGCCATACCTAACTTATCTACGTCAGCCTGAGTTTTAGGCTCAATAGCATAACCGATTACTGGATCAGGGAATACCATTGATTCAAGAACAATCTTGTTTTTCTCGTCACAAAGGGTATCACCCGTTTTAATATCTTTAAAACCAACTACTGCAGCGATATCACCAGGGTGCAATGATTCAATTGCGTTCTGCTTGTTAGCGTGCATTTGGAAGATACGCGAGATACGCTCTTTCTTGTTAGTTCTAGTATTGAATACGTAAGAACCTGAATTCAATGTACCAGAGTAAGATCTTACGAAGCAAAGGCGACCTACAAATGGGTCGGTTGCAATTTTGAAGGCCAAAGCTGCAAATGGACCATCTGCTTCTGGCTTTCTTGTAGTCTTCTCTTCTGTATCTGGATCAGTACCTACGATGTTATCTCTGTCAAGAGGAGAAGGAAGTAGCTCCATTACGTAGTTCAGCATAGACTGAACACCTTTGTTTTTGAAGGCAGAACCACAAAGCATTGGCACAAAGTCCAAGTTAATAGTAGCCTGTCTCAAGGCAGCAATAATTTCCTCTTTAGTAATCGAGTTAGGATCTTCGAAGAATTTCTCCATCAAAGTATCGTCATACTCTGCAATAGCCTCAAGAAGGTACTCTCTGTACTCTTCTACTTCATCAGCCATATCAGCAGGAATCTCGATTTCCTCGTAAGTCATTCCTTGGTCTTCCTCGTTCCAAACGATGGCTTTGTTTTCAACCAAGTCAACAACTCCTTTGAAAGTTTCTTCAGCACCGATAGGCAACTGAAGAGGCACTGCTTTAGTACCCAACATTTCTTTAACCTGCTTACACACGTTTAAGAAGTCAGCACCAGCACGGTCCATTTTATTTACAAAACCAAGACGAGCAACATTGTAGTTATCTGCAAGTCTCCAGTTAGTTTCTGATTGTGGTTCAACACCATCTACAGCCGAGAACAAGAACACTAGACCATCCAACACACGCAATGAACGGTTTACCTCTACGGTAAAGTCAACGTGACCAGGAGTGTCAATAATGTTGATGTGGTACTCGTCTCCTTTATAAGGCCAGAACACGGTAGTAGCAGCAGAAGTAATAGTAATACCTCTTTCCTGCTCTTGCTCCATCCAGTCCATGGTTGCAGCACCATCGTGCACCTCACCAATTTTGTGAGAAACACCAGTATAATAAAGAATACGCTCGGTGGTAGTCGTTTTACCGGCATCGATGTGAGCTGCGATACCGATATTTCGAGTGAATTTTAAATCTCTTGCCATTGTAGTTTAGGAATTAAAATCTAAAGTGTGAAAATGCTTTGTTTGCATCGGCCATTCTGTGGGTGTCATCCTTCTTCTTAACCGCTGCTCCCTCACCTTTAGAGGCTGCGATGATCTCGCCCGCTAGTCTTTCCATCATTGTCTTCTCACCTCGTTTTCTAGCGAACATAATCATCCACTTAATGCCGAGTGAAGTTTTACGGCCAGGTCTTACTTCTGTAGGAACCTGAAAAGTAGCACCACCTACTCTTCTTGACTTCACTTCGACAGATGGCATGATGTTACTCAATGCTTTCTTCCAAGTCTCAAGACCATTCTCACCAGTACGCTTTTCTACAAGCTCAACTGCATCGTAGAAAATACTGTAGGCAATACTCTTCTTTCCATCGACCATAAGGTAGTTCACAAACTTTGTTACCAAAGTATCTTTGAACTTCGGATCGGGAAGAATATATCTCTTCTTTGGTTTAGCTTTTCTCATTGCTTAATAAAATTGTCTATTTTTTGTCTTTAGGGCGTTTAGCACCGTATTTCGATCTTCTTTGAAGACGTCCATTTACACCAGCAGTATCGAGTGCACCACGAATGATGTGGTATCTTACACCTGGAAGGTCTTTTACTCTACCTCCTCTGATCAATACAATTGAGTGTTCCTGAAGGTTGTGACCTTCTCCTGGGATATAGGCGTTTACTTCCTTACCGTTTGTTAACCTTACCCTTGCTACTTTTCTCATAGCAGAGTTTGGTTTTTTAGGCGTGGTAGTGTAAACCCTTGTACAAACCCCTCTTCTTTGCGGGCAGCTATCAAGTGCTGGAGATTTTGACTTCGAAGTCAATTTCTTTCTGCCCTTTCTTACTAGTTGTTGTATAG
This sequence comes from Roseivirga pacifica, assembly GCF_900111145.1. Taxonomy (GTDB): domain Bacteria; phylum Bacteroidota; class Bacteroidia; order Cytophagales; family Cyclobacteriaceae; genus Roseivirga; species Roseivirga pacifica. The sequence continues at coordinate 1,755,990 of NZ_FOIR01000001.1, read as the reverse complement.
TAGGCATTTACCGTTCTTTAGATTTTAATTATTCCTAGTTACAATTTTCGGACTGCAAAGGTAGTGAAAGGATTAATAAGAACAAATAGCTGAAAGTAAATTAAATAGCGAAGCAAATTCGATGATTTGAAGATATACTGATTAGGTAATTTTGTAGCGAGGTTGGAAAGTGTTGAGGTGTTTAGTTCTGGGGCAAGAAGTAATGAAGTGATTGGGTGAGTAAAGGATGATTCAGTAAACTAGATTCCAATCCAAAAAAACGAGTCAAATTACTTAAAACGAAAAAAAGCCAGTCATTCGACTGGCTTTACTATTTTTTAGGCTTCTCCTACCGTACCTCCGAAGTTCATCGGAAACTTAGGTGGTTCGTCTGCTTGCTTTATTGACCCAAAGTGTTTCTCGTACTTGTCGACATTGTCCTTTAGGGCGTAAAGCAATCGCTTGGCATGTTCAGGAGTTATAACAATTCTCGACTTTACTTTTGCCTTAGGCACGCCCGGCATCATTTTAATAAAGTCAATTACAAACTCACTGTTTGAATGAGCGATCATGGCCAAATTTACATATTCCCCTTCGGCTACTTCTTCCGAAAGTTCAATGTTTAACTGCCCCTGATTCTTCTGCTCTTTCTCTTCTGCCATAACGAATTAAGCCTCTACGTTCTCTTCTTCAGATTCAGCTCTGTAAGCTTCTTTAGCTGCCTTCAGTTGCTCGTACTCTTCCTTATTACCAACAATAATGTCGTTGTACTCGCGCATACCTGTACCAGCTGGGATTAGGTGACCTACGATCACGTTCTCCTTCAAGCCATTCAGTTCGTCTTGCTTACCTCTGATAGACGCTTCACTCAATACTTTGGTAGTTTCCTGGAAGGAAGCTGCCGACAAGAAGCTATCCGTACCCAAAGATGCCTGAGTAATACCCAACAACTTAGGTTTAGAAACTGCAGGTTGTGCTTCACGCACCTCTACAAGCTTCAGGTCTTTTCTTCTCAAAGTAGAGTTTTCGTCTCTTAATTCACGAGGTGTTACAATCTGACCTGGCTTCAAGTTGGTAGAATCGCCAGCTTCAGCAACCACTTTCATGTCGAGAATCTTATCATTTTCCTCTCTGAACACGAACTTGTCAACTACTTCCCCTTTCAAGAATTGAGTATCTCCAGAGTCGATGATCTCAACTTTCTGCATCATCTGCTTCACAATAGCTTCGATGTGCTTATCGTTGATTTTCACCCCTTGCAGACGGTAAACTTCCTGAATCTCGTTCACCAAGTATTCCTGTACTGCAGTTGGTCCTTGAATGTTCAAGATATCGTTTGGTGTAGTTGCACCATCAGATAGTTGGTAACCAGCTCTTACAAAGTCATTGTCTTGAACAAGGATGTGCTTAGACAATGGCACCATGTATTTCTTCTTCACACCGTCTTTAGACTCGATGAAGATTTCTCTGTTACCACGCTTGATACCACCGTAAGTTACAACACCGTCAATCTCAGAAACTACCGCTGGGTTCGATGGGTTTCTAGCCTCGAATAGCTCAGTTACACGTGGCAGACCCCCGGTAATATCTCTCGATTTACCCATTGTTCTAGGAATCTTAGCCAATGGCTGACCTACTTTGATTTTATCACCCTTATCTACTGCCAAGTGAGCTCCTACAGGAATGTTGTATGCCTTAGAGTCCTCTTTGTAGTTTACAACTACAGCAGGGTTTTTGGTTTTATCTTTCGTATCAGTAATTACTTTCTCTCTGTGACCAGTTTGCTCATCAAACTCCTCACGGTAAGTAATACCTTCTTCAATCGCATCGAATTCAACAGTACCATCGAACTCAGAAAGGATTACTGCGTTGTATGGATCCCACTTACATAGTTGGTCTCCTTTAGCTACTTTCTGACCATCTTTTACCTGAAGGATAGCTCCGTAAGGTACGTGGTTAGAAATTAATACTTTCTTAGACTTTGGATCGATGATTTGCACCTCACCGGTACGTCCCATCACTACATTGATCTCGTTGCCTTCATCATCAGTTGTTGGCAGTGATCTCAACTCTTCGAAAGCAATTACACCATCGAATTTCGCTTTGATGCTTGCATCTACCGCAATGTTAGATGCTGTACCACCCACGTGGAATGTTCTTAGCGTAAGCTGAGTACCAGGCTCACCAATTGACTGTGCAGCAATTACACCAACTGACTCACCTTTCTGTACCATTTTGTTAGTAGAAAGGTTTCTACCGTAACATTTAGAACAAACACCACGCTTGGTTTCACATGTAAGTACCGACCTGATTTCTACTTCCTCGATTGCTGTTTCGTCAATATGCTCAGAAATTGCTTCCGTGAATTCTTCACCAGCACCGATAATCAACTCTTCAGTGATCGGATCGTAGATATCATGAACTGATACACGACCAAGGATTCTTTCAGAAAGTGGTTCAACGATATCCTCGTTATCTTTCAACGCTGAAACTGTAAGTCCGCGAAGTGTTCCACAATCTTCCTCGTTCACCACACAGTCTTGTGCCACGTCTACCAAACGTCTGGTTAGGTAACCTGCATCGGCAGTTTTCAAAGCCGTATCTGCAAGACCTTTACGTGCACCGTGTGTAGAGATAAAGTACTCGAGTACATCCAAACCTTCCTTAAAGTTCGAAAGGATTGGGTTTTCAATAATGGCACCTACAGAACCTGCTAGGTTTTTCTGTGGTTTTGCCATCAGCCCTCTCATACCACCCAACTGACGGATCTGCTCTCTAGAACCACGAGCTCCTGAGTGCATCATCATATAGATTGAGTTGAAACCTTGACGGTCTTCCTCCATCTCTTGCATCAATCCGTTAGTCAAACGAGTGTTTACCCTTGTCCAGATATCAATTACCTGGTTGTATCTTTCGTTATCTGTAATAAGACCCATCAAGTAGTTTTGCCATACAGCGTCCACTTCTTGCTTAGCCTCTTCAATTAAGCTCTCTTTGTTTTCTGGAATATGGATATCATCCAGACCCATTGACAGACCACCTGAGTAAGCCATTTGGAAACCAAGCTCTTTGATATCATCCAAGAACTTAGCTGTTTTAGCTACACCACAGATGTTTACTACTCTTTGAATAATCTTCTGAAGTTTCTTCTTAGTCAACAATTCGTCAACAAAACCAACTTCTTCAGGTACTCTCTCATTGAATAGTACTCTACCCGCAACAGTTTCAATTACTTTATCAACTAGCTCCTCACCTTCACGAACCTTAGTTTTAACGTGAATGTGCGTATGCAAGGTGATTTTACCTTCGTTCAAAGCAATGATCACTTCCTCAGCAGAGTAGAATCTCATTCCTTCACCTGGTACTTTTTCCTCTTCAGTAGATCTACGGCCCTTAGTTACATAGTAAAGACCCAAAACCATATCCTGAGAAGGTACAGTAATTGGCGCACCGTTAGCAGGGTTAAGAATGTTGTGAGAAGAAAGCATCAACATACTCGCCTCCATCACAGCATCATGGCCTAGTGGTACGTGAACCGCCATCTGGTCACCATCAAAGTCAGCGTTAAAGGCAGTACATACTAGTGGGTGCAATTGAATCGCTTTACCTTCGATAAGTTTCGGCTGGAATGCCTGAATACCCAAACGGTGAAGCGTAGGAGCACGGTTAAGTAGTACTGGGTGTCCTTTCAATACGTTTTCAAGGATATCCCAAACAACAGGATCTTTTCTATCAACAATTTTCTTAGCAGACTTAACAGTCTTTACAATACCTCTTTCAATCAGCTTTCTGATGATAAAAGGTTTGAAAAGCTCGGCTGCCATATTTTTAGGAAGACCACACTCGTGTAGTTTCAATTCTGGACCTACAACGATTACTGAACGACCAGAGTAGTCTACCCTTTTACCCAATAAGTTCTGACGGAAACGACCTTGCTTACCTTTAAGCATATCACTCAAAGACTTCAATGCACGGTTACCATCCGATCTTACTGCGTTTACTTTTCTAGAGTTATCGAAAAGTGAGTCAACCGCCTCTTGAAGCATACGTTTCTCATTTCTAAGAATTACTTCAGGAGCTTTAATATCGATCAATCTCTTCAGACGATTGTTTCTGATAATTACCCTTCTGTAAAGGTCATTCAAATCAGAAGTTGCGAAACGACCACCATCTAGTGGTACTAGTGGACGCAATTCTGGTGGAATAACTGGCACCATCCGGATAACCATCCACTCAGGTCTGTTTTCGATTCTGGTTTTAGCATCACGGAATGCTTCAACCACTTTAAGACGCTTCAACGCCTCAGCTTTACGCTGCTGAGAAGTATCGGTAGCAGCTTGGTGACGCAATGCATAAGACATGCTGTCTAGATCCAATCTTGCCAAAAGCATTTCTAATGCTTCAGCACCCATCTTAGCGATGAATTTTTGAGGATCTTCGTCATCCATCATTTGGTTCTCTCTCGGAAGTTTATCCAGAATATCCAGATACTCATCTTCCGTTAAGAAATCCATATAGCTAATACCTTCCTCTTCTTTGATACCCGGCTGGATCACTACGTAACGCTCGTAGTAAATAATCTGATCCAACTTCTTGGTTGGTAAACCAAGTAGGTAACCAATTTTGTTAGGAAGCGACTTGAAATACCAAATATGCGCTACAGGAACCACTAGCTCGATGTGTCCCATGCGCTCTCTACGCACTTTCTTCTCGGTTACTTCAACACCACATCGGTCACAGATAATACCTTTATATCTGATACGCTTGTACTTCCCACAATGACATTCCCAATCCTTAACAGGCCCGAATATTCTTTCGCAGAATAAACCGCCCATTTCAGGCTTATAGGTTCTATAGTTAATGGTTTCCGGCTGGGTTACCTCTCCATGAGAAGACTCAAGGATAGACTCCGGGGAAGCCAAACTAATAGTGACTTTGCTAAAGTCGTTGTTAAGTTTTTTATTCTTTTTAAATGCCATAGCTTTTTAAAATTCTTTGTTAAGGCTTAAACCAAATCTTCTGTTGTAATTAGTCAAGGGTAATTTCTAGTGCCAAACCTCTCAACTCGTGAACCAATACGTTGAATGATTCAGGAATATTTGGTTTAGGGATTGAATCACCTTTTACGATAGCCTCGTAGGCCTTGGCTCTACCTATTACATCATCCGACTTAACTGTCAGGATTTCTTGAAGAACGTGTGATGCACCGAATGCCTCGAGTGCCCAAACCTCCATCTCTCCAAATCGCTGACCACCGAATTGTGCTTTACCACCCAATGGCTGCTGTGTAATTAACGAGTAAGGACCAATTGAACGGGCGTGCATCTTATCATCTACCAAGTGACCTAGTTTCAACATGTAGGCAATACCTACAGTCACTGGCTGATCGAAACGCTTACCTGTCAATCCATCGAACAAGTGTACACGGCCTGCAGAAGGAAGACCCGCTTTAGCCAATTCAGCTTCCACTTCTTCCATACTTGCACCGTCAAAGATTGGTGTAGCATATTTTTTACCTAGCTCAAGTCCGGCCCAAGCCAAGATGGTCTCGTAAATCTGACCAATGTTCATCCTTGAAGGTACACCAAGTGGGTTCAATACGATATCCATTGGAGTTCCATCTTCTAAGAATGGCATATCCTCTTCTCTAACAATACGTGCAACCACACCTTTGTTACCGTGACGACCCGCCATCTTATCACCCACTTTAAGCTTACGCTTTTTAGCGATGTATACTTTAGCAAGCTGTACGATACCAGTTGGAAGTTCATCACCTACTTCGATAGTGAATCGCTGACGCTTGAACTCACCCATAATCTCATTACGCTTCAGGTTATAGTTCTTAACCATCTTCACAATAAGTTCGTTGATGTGCTCATCATCTGTCCAACCTTCTAGGTTCAAGTCAGAAATTAGGTTAACCTCTTCCTGAACACTGTAGTTACTTTCGTCTCTGTAAATGTTCTTTTCAGGGAACATGTTGTTAGAGATATTCTTCTGGCCGAATTTCACACCTTTAGAGATAATCTCATCTCCAAATTTGTGCTTCACTCCTTGAGATGTTTTACCATCAAGAAGCTTAACCAATTTATTGATCATTTGAGCTCTTAGGCCAAGTAGGTCTTTTGAGTATCTAGCTTTCAACTCTTCTACCTCTTTCTTAGCTTTTGCTCTTAGATCTTTGTCCTTTTTAGGACGAGAGAACAATTTAGTATCGATAACCACACCTCTTAGTGAAGGAGAAGCTTTCAACGAAGCATCTTTTACATCACCAGCCTTATCACCAAAGATCGCTCTCAATAGCTTCTCTTCTGGAGTTGGATCCGTTTCACCTTTTGGTGTAATCTTACCGATTAGAATGTCGCCTTCTTTAATTTCAGCACCAACACGGATGATACCATTCTCATCCAAGTTTTTCACTGCTTCCTCACTTACGTTCGGAATCTCAGAAGTCAACTCTTCTTCACCACGCTTGGTGTCTCTTACTTCAAGTTCGTACTCATCAATGTGGATTGAGGTGAACACATCATCTCTTACCACTCTCTCAGAAATTACAATCGCATCCTCGAAGTTGTACCCTTGCCATGGCATGTAAGCCACTCTAAGGTTTCTACCAAGTGCTAACTCACCGTTCTGAGTAGAGTAACCTTCGCAAAGCACCTGACCTTTTGAAACCTTATCGCCTTGAACAACAATAGGTTTTAGGTTGATACTTGTGTCTTGGTTAGTTCTACGGAACTTAACAAGCTTATATGTTTTGTATTCGTCATCGAAGGTCACCAACTCATCTTCATCAGTTTGGTTGTACTTCACAACAATTTTAGATGCATCTACAAAGTGTACTACACCGTCTTCTTCAGCAATTACCAAAGCTCTAGAGTCACGGGCAGCCCTACCTTCAAGACCAGTACCTACAATTGGAGCCTCTGCTCTCAACAATGGCACAGCCTGGCGCTGCATATTCGATCCCATCAATGCACGGTTGGCATCATCGTGCTCCAAGAAAGGAATCAACGAAGCCGCAACCGATACAATTTGGTTAGGCGCCACGTCCATGTAAGTAAGCTCTTTTGGCTCTACCACAGGGAAGTCACCCTCAAAACGTGCTTTAACTCTATCGTTTTCGAAATTACCGTTGTCTTTAAGAGGCGCATTTGCCTGAGCAATGTTGTGCGTATCTTCTTCTTCTGCAGTAAGGTAAATTACATCTTCACCCATGTTTACTTTTCCATCATTCACCTTTCTATATGGTGTTTCGATGAATCCCATGCTATTTACTTTAGCATGCACACAAAGTGAAGAAATCAAACCAATGTTTGGACCCTCTGGAGTTTCAATAGTACAAAGACGACCGTAGTGCGTATAGTGAACGTCACGTACCTCGAAACCGGCTCTTTCTCTTGAAAGTCCACCAGGACCTAAGGCAGACATTCTCCTCTTGTGCGTAATTTCCGCAAGAGGGTTTGTTTGGTCCATGAACTGAGAAAGCTGGTTAGTTCCGAAGAACGAGTTGATTACAGAAGACAATGTTCTTGCGTTGATCAAATCAACCGGCTTAAAGTCCTCGTTATCTCTAACGTTCATTCTTTCTTTTATGGTTCTGGCCATACGTGCCAAACCAACACCGAACTGAGCGTAAAGTTGCTCACCTACGGTTCTTACCCTTCTGTTAGAAAGGTGATCAATATCATCAACAAGTGCTTTAGAGTTGATCAAACCGATCAAGTACTTCACAATTGAAATGATATCTTCAGTTGTCAATACTCTCTTCTCTGAATCGATCTCTAGGTTCAATTTCTTGTTGATTCTGTATCGACCAACTTCACCTAAATCGTATCGCTTATCTGAGAAGAAAAGTGATTGAATAATATCTCTTGCAGTCTGCTCATCTGGCGCTTCAGTGTTTCTCAACTGACGATAGATTTGCTCAACCGCTTCTTTTTCCGAGTTTGAGTTATCTTTCTGAAGTGTATTGTAGATAATGGTGTAATCTGCAATGTTGATGTCTTCTCTGTGAAGAATAACCATTTCAACACCAGACTCAATGATCAATTCAACGTCTTCTTCAGACAGCACTGAGTCACGCTCTAACAATACTTCGTTACGGTGAATAGAAACTACCTCACCAGTATCTTCATCTACAAAATCTTCAACCCAAGTTCTAAGCACCCTAGCCGCTAGTTTACGGCCGATCGCCTTTTTAAGGGAAGTTTTTGTAGCTTTTACTTCTTCAGCAAGACCAAATAAGTCTAGGATATCCTTATCTGTTCCGAAACCAATTGCTCTTAAAAGCGTGGTTACCGGGAATTTCTTCTTTCTATCGATGTAAGCATACATTACGCTGTTCACATCGGTAGCAAATTCAATCCAAGAACCTTTGAAAGGAATGATACGTGCAGAATAAAGTGCAGTACCGTTTGTGTGCTTACTTTGGGCAAAGAACACACCAGGTGAACGGTGCAACTGAGAAACAATTACACGCTCGGCTCCATTAATAACGAAAGAACCTTTCTCCGTCATGTAAGGAATATTTCCTAAGAAAACCTCTTGTTCGATGGTTTCGAAATCTTCGTTGTCCTCGTCATTACAAGTTAAACGAAGCTTAGCTTTCAAAGGCACAGAATAGGTTAACCCTCTGTCAATACACTCATCAACATTATACTTTGGAGGATCTACCAAATAGTCGATGAATTCTAAAACAAAGTTTTCTCTAGAATCCGAAATAGGGAAGTTTTCAGAAAAAACCTTGAACAATCCGTCTTGAGTTCTTTTTTCAGCAGGAGTTTCTAGCTGAAAGAAGTCTTTAAACGACTTTACCTGAACATCAAGAAAATCAGGATAATCTAATACTGATTTAATGGATGAGAAATTAATTCTGTCTGATTGATTTGCTAGAATAGCCAAGACTTTAAAATTTTTGTTACCAATGTTTTGTGCACTTATAAAATGCACAATAAGATAAAATAAGTACTAAACAAGTACAAACAGGAAAAGACCCGTGATCGCGAAGTCCTCGCAACCAGGGCCTGTTCCTAAATGCCATAAGAACTATGGCTAAACAAATTACTTAAGCTCTACTTCAGCGCCAGCTTCTTCAAGTTGCTTTTTCAACGCTTCTGCTTCGTCTTTAGCAACACCTTCTTTTATAGCTTTAGGAGCGCTATCTACGATTTCTTTAGCTTCTTTAAGACCTAGACCAGTTAATTCTTTAACTAGTTTTACCACTGCTAGTTTAGAAGAACCAGCTGCCTTAAGTACAACATCGAATTCTGATTTTTCCTCAGCACCGCCTTCGCCATCAGCACCACCTGCTGCTGGACCTGCTACTGCTACTGCAGCTGCAGCTGGCTCAATACCGTACTCATCTTTAAGGATGTCAGCTAACTCATTTACTTCTTTTACAGTCAAGTTAACTAACTGCTCTGCAAATTCTTTCAAGTCTGCCATTTTGATTATTTGTTATAAAGTTTTTAAATCTTGTTTTAATATTAGTTTTCGCGTTCAGATAACGTCTTAAGAATTCCTGCCAATTTACCTCCAGAACCTTTAAGGCCAGAGATAACGTTTTTAGCAGGAGATTGAAGCAATGTAATTACCTCACCGATAAGCTCTGCCTTAGATTTAAGTGAGCTTAACATATCTAAATTCTCTTCTCCGATAAAAAGATCAGTATCGATGGAAGCACCTTTCAATACCGGAGATTTACTACCTGATTTCTTACGGAATTCTTTGATTGTTTTCGCAGGAAGGTTAGCGTTCTCACCAGAGAACATAACACCTGAGAATCCTCTCAAAACACTCTCATCAAATGGGGCGTAGTCGGTATCCATTTTCTCCAACGCCTTTTGAATAAGTGTATTCTTAACTACTTTGTACTCGATTCCCTTCTCAAAACATAATCTTCTAAGAGCATTTGTTTGAGCTACCGACATTCCAGAAGCATCAGTAATGTAGAAATTATCGTTCGAAGAGAACTTAGCGTACAATTCGTCTATAACAATTGCTTTTTCTTCTCTAGTCATGATTACAATCCGGAAATAGAGTTTTTATCAATTTTAATACCTGGACTTTGTGTAGTCGATAGGTTGATGCTCTTAAAGTAAGTTCCCTTAGCTGAAGCTGGCTTCAGTTTAGAGATTGTTAGGATTACTTCAGCAGCATTCTCAGCAATCTTCTCTGGAGAGAAAGATGACTTACCAATGCTAGTATGAATAATACCAAACTTATCTACTTTAAAATCTATCTTACCGCCTTTTACATCGGTAACCGCTTTACCTACTTCTAAAGTCACAGTTCCTGCTTTAGGGTTTGGCATAAGACCTCTTGGCCCTAATACTCTACCTAAACGCCCTACTTTAGCCATTACTGTTGGCATTGTAATGATTACGTCAATATCTGTCCAACCACCTTCAATCTTAGTGATGTAGTCATCTAGACCTACGTAATCTGCCCCAGCATCTTTGGCTTCTTGCTCCTTATCAGGAGTACAAAGTACTAATACTTTTACCTCTTTACCAGTACCGTGTGGAAGGGCAACAACGCCTCTTACCATTTGGTCTGCTTTTCGAGGATCCACTCCAAGACGAACGTCAATATCTACTGAAGCATCAAAACTAGCGCTGTTAATTTCCTTAACAATACTAGCAGCTTCATTCAACGCGTACTGCTTGGCAGGATCATATTTAGTTAAAGCTTCTTTTTGCTTCTTTGTCAACTTTGCCATCTGTCAAATCTTTAGTTTTCCCAAGGTGCTGTACCAGTCACTCTTAAACCCATACTACGTGCAGTACCTGCTACCATTTTCATAGCAGATTCTACTGTGAATGCATTCAAGTCTGGCATTTTCACTTCAGCAATTTCCTTGACTTGATCCCAAGTTACACTACCTACCTTGTTACGGTTAGGCTCAGGTGACCCCTTTTTCTTCTTCGATGCTTCTAAAAGCATTACCGGAGCAGGAGGAGTTTTGATAACAAAGTCAAATGACTTATCAGAATAGATAGTAACGAGTACAGGAAGAACCTGACCCATTTTATCCTGACTACGTGCATTGAATTGCTTACAGAACTCCATAATGTTAAGTCCTTTAGCACCAAGTGCTGGACCTACCGGTGGAGAAGGGTTGGCTTGGCCTCCCTTTACTTGCAACTTCAGATAACCAGAAATTTCCTTAGCCATCTTAATCTTGTTTTTCTACTTGCATGTAACTTAATTCCACAGGAGTATTTCGACCGAAGATTTTAACCATAACGTTAAGTTTTCTACGCTCTTCAAATACTTCCTCAATCGTACCCGTAAACCCACTGAAAGGACCGTCCATTACTTTAACGGTCTCTCCGACTATATATGGACTATCTAGTTGCTCGTCAAAATCATCAATCTCCTCGACCTTACCTAAAATACGATCGACTTCGCCTTGACGTAATGGAACTGGCGGAGTGGAAGCATCGCCAGCCTTTTGACCTAAAAACCCTATAATACCGGGAATATTTTTAATTAGGTGAACTACTTCACCGTTGCTCAAATCAGCCTGAACCATAACATAACCAGGGAACATGTTACGATCTCTTGAACGCTTTTTACCGTTGCGGATTTCGTACACTTTTTCTGATGGGATTAAAACCTGTGGAATGTGGCTAGAAAATTGCTCTCTTTCGACCTCGTTTTCTAAATACTCCTTGGCTTTTCTCTCCTGACCAGAAACGGCCCTTACCATATACCATTTAAGTTCAGACATATTCTAAGCGCTTAATTTCTTATAGGTTGTAAAACAAATCCATGACATTGTCGAAGCCCAAATCAATTACACCAATCAACAGTGCAAAGATCAAAGAGGCTACTAGCACCAATACTGAACTACTCTGAAGATCCGAATATTTCGGCCAGCTTACTTTATGTCTCATCTCATCTGCAGACGAAACGATAAAAGACTTCAACTTACTCATAGGTTTTTACTTCTATTTGCACGGGCGGTAAGATTCGAACTCACGACCCTTGGTTTTGGAGACCAATGCTCTACCAGCTGAGCTACACCCGTGTATGTATATTCACTAAAAATTTTACGATTACCAGCCTTTGCCAGCTCCCGTTTTAAACGTCTTTTTCAGTTTGAAAAAGACACTTGCCACACTACAGCAACCACAAACGGGCTGCAAATGTAGAGAAATATTATTAATGAAACAAACGCGCTCCCGAAAAATCGAGAACGCGTTTGGAATTATTTATTTCTATTCCTTAGAAGGATTAGTCTAGAATCTCAGTTACCTGACCGGCACCTACTGTTCTACCACCTTCTCTGATAGCGAAACGAAGTCCTTTTTCAAGAGCAACAGGGTTGATCAAGTTAACTTCGATAGTTACGTTATCACCTGGCATTACCATTTCGATATCTGCAGGAAGTTTGATCTCACCAGTTACGTCAGTTGTTCTTAAGTAGAACTGAGGACGGTACTTGTTAAAGAAAGGAGTGTGACGACCACCTTCTTCTTTAGAAAGAACGTAAACCTCTGCTTTGAAGTGAGCGTGAGGAGTTACAGAACCTGGCTTACAGATGATCATACCTCTTTTGATATCAGTTTTCTCGATACCTCTAAGCAATAGACCTACGTTGTCACCAGCCTCACCTCTATCCAAAATCTTACGGAACATCTCTACACCAGTGATAGTAGACTTAAGGCCTTCTGCACCCATACCGATGATATCTACAGGATCACCAGAGTTGATTACACCTCTTTCGATTCTACCAGTAGCTACAGTACCACGACCAGTGATCGAGAATACGTCCTCAACAGGCATCAAGAAGTCTTTGTCAGTCAAACGCTCTGGAAGCGGAATGTAATCATCAACAGCAGCCATAAGCTCTTCGATCTTACCTACCCACTTGTCATCACCGTTCAATCCACCAAGAGCAGAACCCTGAATTACAGGAATGTCATCACCTGGGAATTCGTAGAAAGAAAGCAATTCTCTTACTTCCATTTCAACTAGCTCAAGAAGCTCTTCGTCATCAACCAAGTCAACTTTGTTCATGAACACAACAAGAGCAGGAACACCTACCTGGCGAGCCAAAAGGATGTGCTCTCTTGTTTGAGGCATTGGTCCATCAGTAGCTGCAACCACAAGGATAGCACCGTCCATCTGGGCAGCACCAGTAACCATGTTCTTTACGTAGTCAGCGTGACCTGGACAGTCAACGTGAGCATAGTGTCTGTTTGCAGTTTGATATTCAACGTGCGAAGTATTGATAGTGATACCTCTTTCTTTCTCTTCAGGAGCGTTGTCAATAGAAGAGAAGTCTCTTAGTTCAGCAAAACCAGCTTTTGCAAGAACTGTAGTAATCGCTGCAGTTAAAGTGGTCTTACCGTGGTCAACGTGACCGATAGTACCAATATTAACGTGCGGCTTGGAACGGTCAAAGGTTTCTTTAGCCATGATTGTAAATTAGTTAATATTAATTGTAAATTTTAATTTCTATTTAAGAGCAAACACTCTTATTATACCGTAATGCGATACAAAACCCAATCCTTTCAGTATTAAGTCCTGATCGCACAAATAATTCAACATACACAGCCCCTAAGGACCATTGAGCCAATGACGGGATTTGAACCCGTGACCCCTTCCTTACCAAGGAAGTACTCTACCCCTGAGCTACATCGGCTTTTCTGTTTTAAGCTTAAAGTCTCTCGTTATTAAGTTCTTAAAAACCGAAACTCAAAACCTTGAACTTTCAACTCAAAGGATTGAGCGGGTGACTGGGTTCGAACCTGCGACCTACAGCTTGGAAGGCTGTCGCTCTACCAACTGAGCTACACCCGCTTGTTCATCGAAGCCTTGCGTAGAAGAACTTGTTCTTCAATATCAAAACTCTAATGAAGTGTGCTCTTTGCTAAAGCTTAAGAGCACAATGTGGGGGGAGAAGGATTCGAACCTTCGAAGTCATAAGACAACGGATTTACAGTCCGTCCCAGTTGGCCGCTTTGGTATCCCCCCAGTTGATTTCTCAGTATGTAAATGAACTTTTCAAGTGCCCCTCTCTGCAAAAGGGACTGCAAAATTAGACCCTTTTTTATTTTATTCAAACATTTAGAAAAAAAAGATCGTTGCTTTTTGTTACCGGTGCAATTATCGGGCTTTACGCTGAATAAACATCGATTTTCTTCAAAAAAAATCTTCTAAAAAAGAGTTCAACATTTACTCCCCCCAATTTTCAAATAGTTATCTATATTTGCGTGGTTGTCTTTACAGCATTGCACAAGTTTAATCTTAAAACCTAAAGCAACTCCTTATACAACATATGTATACTTCTAAGACAAAAGACGGCAAAGAAGCCACACTTGAGTTTTCCAATAATCAGTTACTTTTTAACGGACAGTCACTCGACTTTCAGATTAGCAAAAACCAATACGGTCATTATCAATTCACTAAGGATGGAACGACTGTAAAGGCAGAGATATTGGAAGTGGATGAAGCCAAGAAAAAATTCATTATTCAGGTAGGTAGAGGCCGCTACCCAATTAGCTTAAAAGACGACACGGACTTGCTACTAGAAAAGCTTGGCATGTCGCACTTGCAAGAACAAACATTAAAAGACATAAAAGCACCAATGCCTGGGTTGATTCTAGATATTTTGGTTGAGCCTGGTCAAGAAATTAACAAAGGCGACCAAGTTATGATTCTGGAAGCGATGAAAATGGAGAACGTTTTAAAATCTCCGGGCAGCGGAACCATTTCTTCTATTGAAGTAGAGAAAGGGCAAAGTGTAGAAAAAAATAGCATTCTGATAAAATTTTAATCGAGGGAGAGGAAATGGCATATAAGAGAATACTCTTAAAACTTAGCGGTGAAGCACTAATGGGCGAGCAGAATTATGGAATTGATTCTGCAAGACTAGAACAATACGCTAAAGACATAAAACAAATACACGACCAAGGCATAGAAGTAGCTATAGTAATTGGTGGTGGAAATATTTACAGGGGTGTTCAGGCCGAAAAATCTGGTATTGACCGCGTACAGGGCGATTACATGGGCATGCTAGCCACTGTAATTAATGCCATGGCCATTCAGAGTACACTGGAAAAGCACGGCATGTATACCCGCTTAATGTCGGGTATTAAAATGGAAGCTGTTTGCGAACCATTTATTAGAAGAAGAGCCGTGCGTCACCTAGAAAAGGGGCGCGTTGTTATTTTTGGAGCAGGTATTGGTAACCCATACTTCACTACCGACTCTACGGCCAGCTTAAGGGCCATTGAAGTAGAGGCCGATGTGGTTTTGAAAGGTACACGTGTAGACGGAGTATATACAGCAGACCCAGAAAAAGATCCTAACGCAACTAAATTTGATAACCTGACCTTTGACGAAGTGATTAAGCAAGGCTACAATATTATGGATATGACAGCCTTTACACTTTGCCATGAAAACAATGTTCCAATCATTGTTTTTGATATGAATAAAAAGGGCAACCTTCAGAAATTGGTTTCTGGAGAAAAATTGGGAACTTTAATCAGCTAATTAATCATGGAAGAGATAGAATTATATTTGGATACTGCCAAAGAAATGATGGAAAAGGCAGTGGATCATGCCAAAACCGATTTAGCAAAAATTAGAGCAGGTAAAGCCATGCCAAGCATGCTCGATGGACTAATGGTTGAATATTACGGCACTCCTACTCCAATTAACCAAGTAGCTTCTGTAACTACTCCGGATGCGCGTACCCTATTTGTTAAACCATGGGAGAAAAGCATCATATCAGAAATTGAAAAGGCCATAATTAACAGTGACCTAGGCTTTAACCCACAAAATGATGGTGAAAGCATTATTATAAACGTGCCACAGCTTACTGAGGAGCGCAGGGTTCAGCTTACTAAGCAAGCCAAAGCGGTAACCGAAAACGGCAAAGTTTCTGTAAGAAATGCACGAAAAGAAGCCAATGACGAGCTGAAGAAGCTTTTGAAAGATGGAGTTTCTGAAGATATGGTAAAAGGTGCTGAAGACGATGTGCAGCAGCTCACTGATAAGTTCACCAAAAAAATGGACGACCTTCTAGAGCACAAGGAAAAAGAAATTATGACCGTGTAAACGGCAACCTCAAATCAACAACTAAAAAGCACTCAATCGAGTGCTTTTTTTATTTAAAGATATAGGTCTTTAGAAACTCTTCCGAAGAAAGCACAGGCATCTCCGAAAAGTAAAAATCACCTCCGTTTTCTGTGACAATACAGCTACAGCCAGCTTCAACAGCTGCATAATATTGAAATCCATCCTCCACATCTTCTACTTTAAGGTTTCTCATAGCTTTATGAATTGCAGCGGTATCAATGGATGCAACAGTAATGTGCTCGCTCAAAATCGCTAGCTTCTTTTTGGCCATCTTTCGCCCCGATTTCTTTGAGGCAAAGTAAAACCCTATGGCCAAACAGAGTGGGCTGGTATAAAGCTCAACCCCTTTCAAAGCGCCTGAAGAAAGTACCCTTGAAGAATAAGTAAACAGCGGATACTCCTTATTGAGTACCGATACAATCACATTGGCGTCAACGAAAGCGCTAACCATTACTTCTTTTCATAAAAATCTGCCTTGGAGATTTTACGGGGTTTGGTATGGTACTCGGCCTGCCCCTCGGCAACTGCATTTACCCAATCTGCAATCGGAAAGTCTTCCAGCGAATTGTAGCTATTGGAAGTTATTTGACGATAGAGGTATTCTGTAAGGCGCGAAAGGCTAATATTATGCTGTTCTGCAAATGCCTTTGCTGACGAAATTACTTCTTGATCGAAACTGAGGGTAACCTTTGCATCCATAGCTTTAAAGTTATACGACAAAGTTATAAATTTTATACGTAACTGAAAACAGGCTGCATAGCCAAAGGTTCGGGGCACCAACTGGCCAACTCAGCACCAGTAATTTACAACTCAGTACACTAGGCTTTTACAAAGCAAAGATGATCCTTACCTATGCAAGGTGAAGATTGAATCAAGCATATATTCACTATTTGTATAAAATTGATTTTAGCCATATTTATTTTTTATACATTTAATGAATAAATAAAATAATATGAAAGGAACGAACCTTGGAGAGTTTGAAGAATTGGTACTGCTAACCATTGCAGCCCTAATGGAAGAAGCTTATAGCGTTTCTATTTGCGATGAGATTGAAAAGGTATCGGGGCGCGAGGTAAAACTTAGTGTGGTACACGCTGTATTGAATCGACTTGAGAAAAAAGGCTTTGTTAATTCTCACCTAGGCGAGCCTACATCCGAAAGAGGCGGTCGCAGAAAACGCTTCTTCACGGTAACGCATGCCGGAAAAGTAGCCCTAACAAAAATAAAGGAACAGCGCGACCAGCTTTGGAGCGTAATTCCTGAATTCAAACTCAACTTTATATGAACAATAAAAGTATTCAACCACCCAAATGGGCCAATCGATTACTCGAATGGTACTGCAAGCCGAGCCTCTTGGAGGATCTGCAGGGTGACTTATATGAATACTTTGAACGTGACTTAAAAGAAAAGGGTAAACGAAGAGCAAGAATCAATTACACGGTCAATGTATTGAAGTTCTTCAAACCCTATACCATTAAAAAACTCGAAATACTAGATCAATTAACTCAATTCATCATGTTTAAAAATTACTTCAAAACATCGCTAAGGAGCATAGCTAGGAACAAGCTATTCTCTGCCATTAACGTTTTTGGCTTGGCCGTAAGCATGTCAGTATGCCTGCTTATGATCTCTATTTACACCGAAATATCGGACTACGACCGCTTTCACCAAGATGTTAATAACCTGTACAGGATCAACAATTTTCAACAGTACATGGAAAGTGAGCCAAATCGCTTTGCCTCCACCTCGCTGTACTTGGGCAAACGCATGAAAGAGGATGTGCCGGGAATAGGTGCAATTACCCTATTGAGACGCAATGCAGGTGGAGATGCCACGGTGGGCGAAAACACCTTCCCCATTTCGGCCATATATGCAGATGAGGGTTTCTTTGATGTGCTGACCTTCTCTTTAATAAGAGGTAACAAATCTACTGCGCTTTTAGAGCCCAACAGCATAGTAATTACCGATGAAACAGCAGAAAAGCTTTTTAAAGGATTAGACCCCTTAGACCAAGTGCTGAAGCTTGGTAAGGAAGATTTTAAAGTTACAGGCGTAGTGGAAAAGCCTCCATTCAACTCACACATGAAGTTTCAGGCATTGGTATCCATGGCTACGCATGAAAAACGAATGAACGAAGAGTATGAAGACTCCAATTGGCTAAACTTTAGCAGCATGTGGATGTACTATATCTACTTCCGCCCAGAGCAGGGAGCCGCCATTAGCGATATTCAGGCACGGCTCGACATAATCTGTGACGAGGAAAACGAAAAGATGGAACACACCACCATCACCACTACTATTCAGCCCATTACCAACATAATGACCGGCCCTTCTAACATCTCCAACCAAATTGGGAGTAGTATGGGCAGAGAGGTACTTTTGATTCTTGCCGGCCTCTCATTCATTGTAATTCTTTCAGCTGCTTTTAATTACACCAACCTTTCCATTGCCCGATCGCTCAGGAGATCAAAAGAAGTAGGCATTAGAAAGGTTGTAGGTGCCAAAAAGGGTCAAGTATTCAATCAGTTTATTGTAGAAGCCTGCATTATATCTATCGGTTCTTTAATCATTTCCTATTTCCTGTTTTTCCTACTAAAGCCCCTGTTTTTAACCGTAAATCCTAATATTCAGGAAATTGTAAAACTTGAAACCAACGCGAGTCAACTCGTTTACTTCTTGCTATTTGCCCTAATTGTGGGTTTGGTAGCCGGTTTTTTACCAGCCATGTTTCTTTCCAAACTGAAAGCCATAACCGTACTCAAAACCGATTCTAACACTAAACTCTTTTCAAGGATAACGCTAAGAAAATCGCTACTCGTTGTTCAGTTCACCTTATCGCTAATGTTCATTATTGCGGCCTCTATTGCGAACAAACAGTTTAAGTACGCCATGAATTACGACCTTGGCTTTACTACAGAAAACGTGCTAAATGTGCAACTTGAGGGCAACGATGCAGCAGACATAGAAGCTATCTTTAAACGCATACCAGAGGTTCAAGAGATTTCAAGAACCTCACACGTATTGAGTGTTGGCAGTACTTATGGCACGCAAATGTTTAGCGAAGACAAGCTCGATTCGGGCACAGTATATTACTCCTCTATAGACCATAAGTATATTCCGATGATGGAGCACCGCCTATTGGCAGGCAGCAATTTTCCAGAAAAAAGCGCTGTAGAAAAAGAAGAGAGCATTATACTAAACGAAACAGCTCTTAAGAAGTATAACCTTGGCACGCCTGACGAAGCCATTGGTAAAATTGTGGAGTTTGACGACCAAGACTTAATGATTATTGGTGTTGTTGAAGACTTTAACAATCAAACAATACTATCGAAAATTGAACCCTTTGCCTTTAGGCACAACTTAAGTGACACTTATGTATTGAGCCTAAAGCTTTCTTCGAACGACATAATTGTTACCAGGGATAAGATTAAAGCCGAATGGGACGCCTTTGATAGCGTTCACGAATTTAACGGTTCATTTTACAAAGACAATATTGAACGCGCCTACCAAGAGTTTTCAACGCTGACCACCATCATTGGTTTTTTGGCCTTCTTAACCATATGTATTGCATCGCTTGGTTTGCTAGGCATGGGTGTATATACAGCTGAAACAAGGCTAAAGGAAATTAGCATTCGCAAGGTACTGGGCGCTACAGAAGGTAGTTTGGTAAAACTACTTTCAAAAAGTTTTATGCTGCTGCTATTGCTTGCCGCAGCCATTGCACTTCCCATAACTTACTTCCTATTCGATGCGGTAATTCTTGTAAACCAAGCTTACAGGGCGCCTATTGGCGTACTAGAACTCTCAGTAGGTGTAGTCATCATTTTTGCCATCGGATTTGTAACCATAGGCAGTCAAACATGGAAGGCAGCCAAAGCTAACCCTGCACAAACGCTACGCAGCGAATAACTCTTTTTGATTTATCAACCAGGCGGCTTGAAAATGAACATTCCCTTTTCAAGCCGCCTTGCTATTCCGCCCTCCTCCTAAAACACTTAAAGTCAATATTTCCCTATTACCTCTTCATTTAAGAATTTAATATTCTATATTTAGTCTTCATTTAAGAACTAAATAAAATGAAGGGTACATACCTCGGTGAATTTCAGGAGATAGTCTTGCTCACAATTTTAGTGCTGGACGAAAATGCCTATGGCGTTTCCATTCAAGAAGAGATTGGTGAACGCACTGGTAGAGCTGTAAGCCGCGGTGCATTACACACGGCACTCACAAGGCTTGAAGAAAAAGGCTTCATCCAATCGGAATATGGTGGTGCAACTGCCGAGCGTGGCGGTAGAAGAAAGCGGTTTTACCAAGTAACCAACTTGGGTAAAAGTGCGCTGGAAGAGGCCAAAACTTTAAGAGAAGATTTGTGGAGCAGCGTTCCGAAAGTGGCACTTCAAAAAGTTCAGGGCTAATGGAAAGCAATCAAACACCACGATTCTGGAGTAAACTCTTTAAATGGTTCTGCAACGATAGCCTTTATGAAGAACTACAGGGCGACTTAGAAGAAGCATACATAAACAACACCAATACCAGAGGAGCAAAAAAAGCCCGGTCCATTTATCGGAAAGAGGTGCTTCGCATGATCAGGCCTTCGGTAACTAAAAAAACAAAACTTCCGCACATGATCAGTCAAGCCTTTATTTTCCATTACTTCAAAGTCAGCTTTAGAAACCTAAAGAAACACTTTGCTTACAGCATACTTAATGTGTTGGGATTTGCCGCTGCCTTGGCTGTTTGTCTTTTCTGCATTAACGCCATTTACTCTAATCATCAGCTTGATCAAAAATTCACTGATAAGGAGCGTATTTATCGCGTATCACTAAAGATAAACGATCAATTTGGGCCAAACCTTAGCGCCAAATCTCAAATCCCGCTAGCCAATAAACTTGAGACCACTTTGCCTGAAATTGAGTCACTGGGTTTGATTCAAATGCAGGGAGAACCTATGAGTGCCTACTTGCTGAAAGGGCAGCGCGTAACGTTTAAAGTAGACAAAGTGAACGAAGACTTTTTTAAAGTCTTTGATTACGAAATGATACTTGGCAATGTGAATGACCTATTCGCCAACCCAAGTAACATTATCATTACCAAGTCAATGATGGACAAGTATTTCACCCCAGAAACAGTCATCGGGAAAAAACTTGGGAAGTACATTATCAGCGGAGTGATTGAAGACCCATCCAAAGTTTCTCACATCGACTTCGAAATCCTGAACAGCCAATACAAAGACCACACTGCGTCTAGTTATTATACTAGCTGGAATTCGTACTATTTTCAGCAACTATACATCAAATTACAGCCGAATACTTCTCACGAGTTGGTGAGTGAAAAACTTCACAGCATGGCAGCCGAAGTAAATGAGGAACTGAAAGGTAACAAGCAAAACGCTACTTATGATTTTGTGCTAGAGCCATTAACCTCGCTTGCCCAATCAGACGCCAGCTTTAACAATGCCGTACTCTTAAACAGCAACGCGCAGAAAGCTGCGAAAATACTGATCGTGGTTTTGCTGGCCATCGCAGCATTTAACTACACCAACCTCGCCATGGCAGGCGCACTTTCTCGCACTAAAGAAGTTGGCGTAAGAAAGGTAATGGGTAGTAAAAGAACCCAGCTTATCATTCAATTTTTGATAGAAACCACTTTGCTCACCCTATTCGGTTTTGTCTTTGGCTTGTTGATATTTTGGCTACTCGCACCAAGTTTCGCTTCTTTTTCTGATTTCACTTTTCAAACGACCTTAAGCTTTGGTCAAGTAGCTATTTTCTTTGGTTTCGCTTTAGGCGTAGCGTTTATTTCTGGGCTTATTCCAGGCCTATTCTTCTCTCGAATATCTGTGCTTGGCCTATTTAAAACAAACGTATCGCAGCGTAAACTTTCTTTACAAACCTTAAAGAAAGGCCTCATTGTGTTTCAAGTATCACTGAGCCTATTGGTTTTTACACTAGGCTTTATCTTGCTTAATCAAGCTCATTTGATCAACAAACAGAAGTCTCCGTTCACAGGTGAAAACATTGTAGCCATAGAACAACCATCATCAGACTCACTCGGTATAGTTTTCCATCACAACCTTAACAAAATTTCAGGAGTAGAATCTGTAACCAGCCTTAGTCAAGTTCCATTTGGAACAGATGCGCCTTCCTATCGATTAGAAAAGCATCACTTAGAGAACAAAGAAAAGTTTGAGTCTGTAAGGATATTACAAGCTGATAGCGGTATTATTAGCATTTTCAAAGACCAGATAGAATGGCACAGCGGTAATGACTACAAAAATGAAAAAGCATACTTTCTTGTCAACAAGGCGTTCGAAGAACAAATAAGCGATTCGTTAAAAAACTATAGAGAAGGAAGCTATTCTATTGGCACAGACTTTTTTCCTGTTTTTGGAACAATTGACAATCTAAACTTAGGCGACCCAATTAGTGAAACTAGGCCTTCTGCAATTTTGGTCTACAACGCTCACAGGTATTCGACCTTATTGATAAAGCTAAATAACACCAGTTTTAAAAACACCCTCTCGGAAATTGAAGCCATGTTCCAAAATAGCTTCCCTGAAGAATCATTCTTTCCGCTCTTCTTAGATGATATCCTTTACAATCGCCTGAGACAATTTAGAAGCATTGTCCGTTCATTCATCTTTATCTTTTCTGCCATTATCGCTATCACCTTAATGGGGCAAATCGGCATGGCGATGTACAGTGCACAAACAAAGGAAAAAGAAATCGGGATTAGGAAGGTGCTTGGCGCCAGCTTTAAGCAAATCACCAGCTTGTTACTGAAGGGAACATATGTGCAACTGCTTATTGCAGGTTTAATTGCCTGCCCCCTAGCCTACTATATTTTTAATGAGTTAAAGCCCGATTTCACTGTGCCATTGCAAGTTCAATTCTATCATTTACTGGCAGCGTTTATCAGTTTCGCCCTACTTATTATTGCTTTGGTTACCAGTCAAACCTGGAAAACCAGCAATGCTAACCCGAGCGAAATACTCAGGAATGAATAGTTTTGTTTGAAGGCGAATCGATTAGAAGATTTGAGCATATAGTAGACACTACTCAAATCTTCCAATCAACTTTCAAATCCTTTATTTTTTAAACATGCCTGAGCCAACAAAGCTCTCTGCACTATTCCAAAGCGGCCTCCAATAAATGGTCGTCTCATGCATTTTATCTTTGTCAAAATCGGTCTGATAAGCATTAATGCGCAGGTACTTCCAATTAGCCCCCTGTTGTTCCATCACATAGCTTATTGGAATCGCAACTTCAACAGTATAGCCATTATTGGCTGGTTTAGTTACTACTTTGGTGCCTTCCGGTAAGCGGTTAGCTCTAAATACTTCATTGTTCAATTTACCGTTGCTCAATGGACTTGTGCTTATAGCCAAAGCGCCCCAAGTAGCCTGTGCGCTATCCATGCCCTTGGCATCTAAAATGAAATGAAAGCCATCTTGGCGTGCAGGATTTACACTTCGCACACCATCAATATCATCATCCTGCACATTGGCAGCCAGGTACACATAGTCCTTGTCATAAGCCACATCAAATTGAAAGGCAGCATCCTTACTACCTTGATGTGAAAACGGATCAGTCTTGATTGATTTCCCAACTCCCGACTGTTTGCTCAGCTTTCCCCAGTCACTCAAGTCGCCATCAACTTGAATCGTTTTGGAGGCAATAGCAGACCAACTTTCAGGGCGAATACCATAATTGAAATCAGCCTTTACTTCTGGTGAATTACTCGGCTTGTAAACAAAGTTCCCTTTAAGAGTAAGATTGTTAAACTCGGCTACCAAATCGGTTTTAAAAGACTCCAATTCAACGTCTATCAGTTCGACTGAGTTGGGTGCCACCTCTATGCTACGCTTGCCCCATGTGGGAAGTAAATTAGGGTTATAATCGAAAGACAAGTCGGCCGTCATTGGCACATTGCTGTCGTTGGTCAGCTTCAATTTTAATACAGCATTTTTAAATTCGCCACCATCAATCAATACAGGGCTAATTTTTAGCGGGCTGTTACTTACCATTGGGCTGAAAAAAGCTTTGCTCTCATCCGTTACCATGTCTTCCCTCCAAATTCCTTCCAATTGAAGGTTCGCCATAATTGGCCCCTCGTCTGTCATGGTAATCCAAACCACATGATCGAACTCTCCTAACTCCGGACCTCGCAAAGAACTACCGCCACCGGTGGTAGCCAATATGTAATATTTACCATTATTGCGCTCATACTGCACATAAGCATGGCGGTGCCCGGCATAAACAGTGTGTTCTCTGTCTACTAGAAGTTTTTCAACTTCAGGCCACATAAGCGTTTCGGCCTCTTGCGCCCAAAGCGGCTGATGTAAAAAGAACATCGTCCATTTTACATCTTGGTTTTCGGCCAAAGTCTTTTTTATCCAATCATATTGCTCTTTGCCTATCGTTCCCCTGCCCGACCCTCGGTAATTATCCTCCGAATTCAAGCACATAAAAAGTACATCTTGGTAAACAAACGAGTAATATGTTTTGCCATACAATTCCTTCCACTTATCCTCCATCACCTTATTGGTGATATCGTGATTGCCCGGCACATAAAAGAATGGCATTTGCAACTGATCAATGAATCCATTGAACTCTTCCCATTCTCTATCCAGCCTTTCCTCATTAGTGGTATAGCCCTCAATCAAGTCGCCCACACTCATTACAAATTCTGGCTGAAGCAGATTGAGTTTCTTCACACCATCTAAAAATACACCCGGTCTGTGCCCTCCCGTTCTGTCGGTTACAATGGCAAATTGAAAATTTTTGGGATTGTTGTTTAGGTCGAGGCTAGTGTACGGCTTGGGACCAGTAATAGACTCAATTTTTACGGTAGCCTGCTGCCCAATTGCCGTAAAAGTGGCAATAAGTAAGGCGATGGAAAGTAGCTTTTTCATAGTTAAGGTTGATGTATGGTAAATTTAGTTTTCTCAAAAACCTCAATTCTAATCAGCGTATTAAGTTTTGATTATCTAATTTCTAAGCACTTAAGCAGAAAAGTTTTAGTTTAGAATGCTCTTCAACCAAAGCACAAATGTCAACACGCAAACTGAAACTTAATTGGCGCTACGCCATTGGCGAAATCATTCTCATTTTTATCGGCATAAGCCTAGCCATTGCCTTTCAAAACTGGAACGACAACAGAAAGGAAAATAGACAACTGGCAGGTTACCTTTCTACCATCTCCAAAAACCTGCAATCAGATGTGGTTGCCATTGAAGTTTACGGCAACTTCAGAAGACAAATTGCTAAAAATGGCCAGCGCCATATGGAGCTGTTTTTAAAAGACTCTGTGTCTTTAGAAGTATTCACCGAAACCAGCAGCATCTTAGGAGAAAGCTACCTAAGGCTAGACATGACAGGATTTGAAGCACTCAAAAACTCGGGCTACTTTAGCAACCTGCAAGGAACAGAAATTGAAAGTTCTCTTTTAGAATATTACCAACTCTTTAACGACATTCACGAGCAAGAAATAAGCTTTAACAACTTTGTGGAGAACATGGAGTATAGGATTTACAATATCGACTCAGATGACCTGAGAAACTTCTTTTCGGCATCCGAAGGACTTCAAAGCGGACGAACTTCTCTAACTCGGCAAGAACAGAAAGCTGTTGAAATAGCCTTTAACAACGCCAACATTATTGCCATTATGCAGCGTGCTGCAGACCTAAACGAGCCGTATCTTTCAAAATACGATAGTCTAAAGAGTAAAGCAGAAACATTAATAGAACTGATAGATAATAAAATTAATTAAGGCCAATCTGTCACCCCATTAGAAAAAAGCCCCTTCTACTTTTATAATCTTTTGATTAGCTTAAGGTTATCACAATTCAACCTTAACTATTATGCTTAAAAGAATACTCTTCCTTTTCGCATTTGTCATTTTTCATCAGACATATGCACAAGAAACAAGCCCTAAGCCAATAGAGCGGCCAACTCCTCCCGTTAGCTCTTCAGGCGCTGTAAAAATCGATGGAGAAACCATCAATTACACCGCCAAAGCTGGCACCATGCCGCTCCGCAATGAAAACAACGAAGTAATCGCGCACTTTGGCTTTACAAGCTATACTAAAGAAGGAGGTGCTAGCGACCGACCAATCATGTTTGCTTATAATGGTGGCCCTGGCTCTTCATCATTTTGGTTGCATATGGGGCTTTTAGGACCAAAGCGCATTGCCGTTGACGACCCTAACTTTAACAAAGCAGCCCCTTACCAGATAGTAAATAACGACTATTCAATTCTCGACATAGCAGACTTGGTTATGATCGACCCTGTGGGTACTGGCTTGAGTGTTCCTGCCGGGGAGGCAGAATTCAAAGACTTTTGGGGTGTTGATCAGGATAGTAGAAGTATTGCGCTTTTTATTACTCAATACTTAATAAATGAAGGCCGAATGAATTCCCCTAAGTTTTTACTGGGAGAAAGCTATGGGACTTTTAGAAATGCTACCGTAATGAATAGGCTGCTAAACCAAGGAGTAGCTATGAATGGCGTCATCATGGTTTCGGCAGTTTTCGACCTAAGAACATTGATGTTCCCTCCAGATGATGACATTCCTTATATTGTAAACTTCCCTACTTATGCTGCTACCGCCTTCTACCATAAAAAAGTGCAAGGCAATTGGAATAACATGGACTCTTTTGTACAGGAAATAAGAACTTTTACTGAAGAAGAATATATGCCGGCCTTGTTTAAAGGAGACCAAATAAGCGGTGCTGACAAACAAGCCATGGCAACAAAACTAGCCAACTACACAGGCACTAAAGCCGACTATTGGTTGAAAGCCGACTTAAAAGTCACGGCAAGCGAATTCTTTGCAGAATTTTTAAGAGATGAAGATAAGATCGTTGGCCGCTTAGATTCTAGATACATAGGCCACAGCTTTGATGGCATTGCACAAAACGGAGCCTACGACCCGCAGAGTTCGGCCATTTCACCCGCTTATATTCAAGGCTTTTTGCACTACCTACATAACGACCTTGGGGTGAGCAAAAATCAAATGTACACCATTACTGCTGGCCGCAGACCCGGCTTTAACTGGGATTGGTCGCATGCAGGCAATGGTGGCTGGGGCGGAAGCATGGCAGCTATTAACACCGGACCAGATATGGCCGAAGCGTTAACAAAAGACCCGAATATGAAGATGTTGGTTCTAAACGGCTATTTGGATATTGCCACAGTATTTTATGGTGTGGAGCATTCTTTAAATCATCTCGGTTTACCAAAAGCTGTAAAAGACAACATTACAATGAAGTACTATGAGGCTGGCCACATGATGTACACGGATATGGCCTCATTAATCAAAGTAAAAGAAGATCTTTCCGAATTCATTAAAGGCGCACTGAATTAAACTTTCGGTAACAAGACCAAACAATTACAATGGATATTTGCTTTAGCCACTGGTGAAAAAGCAGATATCCATTGTTTGGTTTAAGCGGGACCTCCGCCTAAGGGATCATGCACCACTCAAGCAAGCCATTGAGTCTCAAACTCCACTAGTGCTCTTATATTGCTTCGAGCCTGATCTAATAAAAAACCCTCATTATGATATTCGTCACTGGCGGTTTGTTTGGGAGTCTCTTGCCGACATGCAAGTACTACTCTCCAAATTCAATCAAAACTTGGAAATTGTACACGCACCATTCACCAAGGTACTTTCAAAGCTAAACGAGGCCTATGGCATCAAAGCAATTTATTCCCACGAAGAAACGGGACTCCAAGTGACTTATAATATTGACAAGTGGGTGAATAGATTCTGTCAAGAACACAGAATTGATTGGCATGAAACACCCAACAACGGAGTAGTTCGTGGGCTAAAGAACAGACAATCGTGGGTAGACAATTGGTACAAATCAATGCAAGAAGATATTCAAACGCCCGATTTAAGTCGACTTAAAACCATAAAAACAGATAAAAGTACATTCACTAGTTTCGCCAATAGTATCCCACCAGTATTCCAAGAGCGTAACGAGTACTTTCAACCAGGCGGTGCAACTTATGCGAATAAGTATCTCAAGAGCTTTCTCAACGAGCGAGTTGCCAGATACAACAGTTCCATTTCGAAGCCTGAGGCCAGCCGAACAGGCTGCAGTAGAATTTCGCCTTACTTAGCGTGGGG
Organism: Roseivirga pacifica; assembly: GCF_900111145.1. Taxonomy (GTDB): domain Bacteria; phylum Bacteroidota; class Bacteroidia; order Cytophagales; family Cyclobacteriaceae; genus Roseivirga; species Roseivirga pacifica. Next base: position 1,727,777 of record NZ_FOIR01000001.1, on the reverse strand, counting down.
AAACATTAGCCTGAAGGAAGTTTACCAAGCCAGAATGGCTGCAAAAAAGGCAGAACAAAACCTAAGAAACCTAGCAGCTTTCGGTTCGCGCTTACAGTGGCACGATCACTTTGTTCAGAAATTCGAGTCGGAAGACCGCTATGAGTTTGAAAACATTAACCGCGGTTACAACCAATTGAATAGAACGCACAGCCCAACACTTTTTGAAGCTTGGAAGAATGGCCGTACTGGAATCCCCATGGTTGATGCTTGCATGCGCTGCCTTCATAAAACAGGCTATATCAATTTTAGAATGCGGTCCATGTTAGTCAGTTTTCTAACACATCATTTATGGCAACACTGGAAAGAAGGAGCCGTTTATTTGGCCTCTCAATTCTTAGACTTTGTACCGGGTATTCATTACACCCAATTTCAAATGCAAGCCGGAACAACTGGGATAAATACCATTAGAATTTACAACCCAATTAAACAGGGGCAAGACCATGACCCCGATGGCGTGTTTATTAAAAAATGGCTGCCTGAACTCGCAAATATTCCTGCACAATACATTCACGAACCATGGAACATTCCACCAATTGAAGCGCAACTTTTAGGCATATCGCCATCAGTCCTAAAGCCACTAGTAGATATAAAGCAGGCTGCCGAACATGCCAGAAAAGCACTTTGGAAGCACAAAAAATCGGATTTAGTTAAGAAAGAGGGACAAAAGATATTAGCCAAACACACCCTGCCCAACCGAAAAATGCAGTAACATTTCATTAAACAAGCTGTTTACAGCTAAATGAAAAAAGGACACCTGCCGACTAAAATTTGCATTGTCTGCAACAGGCCATTCGAATGGCGCAAAAAATGGAAAGACTGTTGGGAAGAAGTCCGCTACTGTAGCAATAGATGCAGGGGAAACAGGCAAACTATTAAAGCATGAAAACGCTCAGACTCCTTCTTGGTGATCAGTTGAACCAAAACCATTCTTGGTTTAAAAAGACAGACCCTCAACATATATACGTGTTGATGGAAATGGAGCAAGAGCTCAACTATACCACACACCATATTCAAAAAATCATCGGCTTCTTTTTGGCCATGCGAAGTTTTGCCGGCATGCTCGAAAACAAAGGGCACCAAGTGATTTATCTAAAACTGGATGAAAAGGAGAACCAACAGAAGCTAACCAAAAACCTAAGAAACTTAATTGAGGAGCACAACATTGAAAGGTTCGAATACCAATTGCCAGACGAGTACCGGTTAGACAAGCAACTCTGTGAATTTTGCAAAGACCTATCCATCGAAACATCAGTATTCGACACCGAACATTTTCTAACCGAACGAAACGAATTAGAGCGCTTCTTCGGGGGAAAGAAACAACTTCTGATGGAACCCTTTTACCGAATGATGCGCAAAAAGCATGATGTGCTCATGGACAATGGCGAACCCGAAGGCGGCAAGTGGAATTACGACCATAAAAACCGCAACAAAATGCCTAAAAACACTCAGGTTCCACCACCAAAAACTTATGCTAAAAAGGTAAATGACTTAGTAAACCTACTTGAATCGAGAGGAATTAAATCGATTGGCTCGGTAGCTCAAGAGAACTTCATTTGGCCTACAACAAGGGAAGAGGCGCTCGATTTACTCGAATATTTCTGCAAAAACCTGCTAAAAGACTTTGGCACATATCAGGATGCCTTAACCACCAAAGGTTGGTCACTTTTTCACTCCAGGCTTTCCTTTGCGCTCAACATAAAGCTCATCTCAACAAAGGAAGTAATTGAAGCTGTAGAAACATATTGGCGAAATCATCAGGAAGTCATTCCACTATCATCAGCCGAAGGTTTTATTCGCCAAATACTAGGTTGGCGCGAATATATGCGCGGAATCTACTGGATGCACATGCCTGAGTATTCTCGTGAAAATTACTTCGCGAACAATCGTGCCCTCCCCTCTTGGTTTTGGAACGGCCAAACAAAAATGAAGTGCCTTTCGCACAGCATCCAGCAGTCGCTCGAGCATACCTATGCACATCACATACAGCGATTAATGGTAACAGGAAACTTCGCATTGCTCGCAGGTATTCATCCCGATGAAGTTGACCAGTGGTATTTAGGTATTTATATAGATGCCATTGAATGGGTAGAAATTACCAACACCAGAGGTATGAGCCAGTATGCCGATGGTGGTATAGTAGCTACCAAACCTTATGTCTCTTCGGCCAACTATATGCACAAAATGAGTCACTACTGTGAACAGTGCCATTACAACTACAAGGCAAAAACGGGCGAAGGATCCTGTCCCTTCAATAGTCTCTATTGGAATTTCATAGATCAGCATCGTACCAAGCTTTCAAAAAACCCTCGCATGAGTATGATTTACAGAGTTTGGGATAAAAATTCTGCAAAAGATCAAAACCAAATACTTGAACAAGCAGCTCTTTACTTAGACAAAATTGAGGAGTTATGAGTACGGTAGTGTATTGGTTTAGAAATGATTTGAGGCTGGAAGACAACCCTGGTTTTAAGGCTGCGGTAGAGGAGAATACGGCTGTAATCCCTGTTTATGTTTTGGATGAAAGCTGGCTTTATAAAACACAGTTCGGCATAAAACGCATGGGTAATTTTAGGCTGAACTTCCTTTTAGAGTCGTTAAGCGAGCTAAAAGAAAACCTCAAAGCCATTGGTAGTGATTTACTCGTGAAAGTTGGCAACCCATTGGAACAAATTCCCGCGATATATCAACAGTATAACTGCGCAGGGGTATATGCACAAGCCCTGGTTGCTTATGAAGAAACCACACTTCAAACCGCACTCAACCACCTTGTTCCATGCAAATTTGTTTGGGGGCATACATTATTTCACGAGCGATACCTACCTTTTCGGATTATCGATACACCTGGCGTTTTTACAGATTTCAGAAAGGCGGTTGAAAAAAACGCAAAGGTGAGACCTGTAATCAAGTCACCCCTCAATGTCAAAAGTCCCGATAACTTCGGGAATGAAGTACCTACTCCAGAAAAGCTCGGCTTTGAAAGACCTTTTTACGATGAAAGAAGTGTGCTAAACTTTGCTGGGGGCGAATCTCAAGGCTTGGAAAGACTGAACTACTATTTATGGGAAAAGGAATTACTCTGCAACTACAAACAAACCCGAAATGGCCTGATTGGTGGTGACTATTCAAGCAAATTCTCTCCCTGGCTAGCACACGGCTGTATATCGCCAAGGCAGATATACTGGCAAGTGAAAAAATTCGAAAAATACATTAAGAAAAACAGCTCTACCTATTGGCTCATTTTCGAATTGATTTGGAGAGATTTCTTTCAGTTTGTAGCACTACAGCATGGTGCTAAACTCTACCGAAGAAAAGGCATAACCAGCAAGGAGAAAATAACATGGAGTACCAATAAGCATTTTCATCTTTGGGCCGGTGGCCAAACCACCGAACCATTTGTAGACGCCAACATGAATGAACTCAATCGCACGGGCTTTATGAGCAACCGAGGTAGACAAGTTGTGGCCTCTTACCTTATTCATCGCATGCGGATTGATTGGCGCTTGGGAGCAGCATACTTTGAAAAAATGCTGATCGATCACGATCCTGCATCTAACTATGGCAACTGGCTTTATATTGCTGGTATTGGCAATGACCCAAGAGGTGGTAGAGAATTCAATATTGAAAGACAAACACAACAGTACGATGCCGAAGGAAATTACGTCAAACTCTGGGCGTAACCATATTTTAAGCACAATACCGCATCACTGACAATTTGAAATTATTTATTCATCAAAAACCCAAGTGTAACACAACTTTCGTAAGTTAATACGTGTTAGTGTCAGGAAATACGCGGTGATGTTTGGACCATTTCAAATTACAGATGGAGGACCTTGGTATGCCGAAACGCATATTACGGACAATCTAATTGTTGAGCCTTGGAACGCTTTTTCTTCCTTGGCCATAGCTGCCCCTGCAGTTTACTTTCTTTGGAAGATTAGGAAGAATCCTCTTCAGTATAAATTTCTGCTGCTTTGCATTCCACTACTTTTCTTAAATGGATTGGGCAGCACGCTCTTTCATGGATTGCGAACGTCCAGAATATTTCTTTACATGGATTTTATGCCAGCCCTTTTGCTCACATTATGCATTACGGTTTACTTTTGGGCCAAAGCACTGCCAAAATGGTGGATGGGCCTGTTGGCTGTAGCTCCAGTTTTCCTTCTTCGTTTTGGCATTATTCAGTGGTTCCCAGGGCAAGGCGGCATCAATACATCTTATACTATAAGTGGTGTATCTTTTCTGCTCCCTATTTTTCTTATCCTCAGAAAATACGAGTACAAAAAGTCTTACAACATAGTTATAGGCGCCATATGCTTTGTGCTGGCTATTTACTTCAGGCAGGTAGATCAGGATTTCACAAACATCTTTTCTTTCGGAACTCACTTTCTTTGGCACATATTTTCTGGAATTGGCGCCTATTTTCTAGCAGATTACCTCTATTTCATAAGAAATCAAGAATTAAAGATGGAAGCCAAATTATCCTGACTTAAATTCGCACCCTCAATAACAAATAGGCCATTTGGCCATACATCAACGAACTAACCTATTGAAAATATCATGGACGATGTTTATAAACGGTCGGTTGAACTGCATAAACAAATGCAGGGCAAAATTGAAATGACCAACAAAATCCCTGTAGATAATTCCGAAACACTTTCTTTAGTATACTCTCCTGGCGTGGCCCAGCCTTGCTTGGAAATTGAAAAGGACGAAGAAAAAGCCTACGACCTAACCATGAAAGGCAACACCATTGCGGTGGTTACCAATGGTACGGCAGTACTTGGGTTGGGCGATATTGGACCAACAGCGGCTCTTCCGGTAATGGAAGGTAAAGCCATGCTCTTCAAAAAATTTGCTGGTATAAATGCAGTTCCAATCTGTATCGACAGCAAAAATACCCGCCACATTATCGAAACCATTAGGAGGATTTCTCCTGCTTTTGGTGGTATTAACCTTGAGGATATCAAGGCACCAGAAAGCTTCGAAATTGAAGAGAAGCTTCAAGATATTGGTATTCCGGTTTTTCATGACGATCAGCATGGAACAGCAATTGTAACTTTAGCCGCCCTAATTAATGCTGCCAAAGTAGTTGGCAAAGACATTAACGAAATGAAAGTGGTAATTAACGGTGCCGGTGCCGCTGGTATTGCAATTGCCAAACTTCTTCGTTGCTTTGGTATCGACTCTGACCTTTGCATGTCGGTTAAGCAATTGATTGTTTGCGATAGCAAAGGCTCAATCCACAGGTTCAGAAGAGACCTTAACAAAGCTAAAACCGAACTTTTGAAATACTCTAACTTTGATGATGTTGACGGTTCAATCCAAGAAGTAATCAAAGGAGCTGATGTATTCATTGGTGTGAGTAAAGGTAACTTGCTTACTCAGGAAGACATTAAAAACATGGCCGATAAGCCTATCATTTTTGCAATGGCCAACCCAACTCCTGAGATTATGCCAGCAGATGCAAAAGCCGCAGGTGCAGCAGTAGTAGGCACAGGCCGTAGCGATTTCGCCAACCAGATCAACAATGTGTTGGCTTTCCCAGGCATTTTCAAAGGAGCACTTTTAGCCCGAGCAAGTACAATTAGTACCGAAATGAAATTGGCCGCTGCACACGCCATTGCCAAGTATGTAGAAAATCCTACTGCCGAAGAAGTTATTCCTTCTGCCTTAGACACTTCAATGGCAAAAGTGGTAGCCGAAGCCGTAGAGCAAAGTGTTTATCACGAACGCGAAATGGCCAAGCGCATTGCCGATGCCGATGCTGAGTATGACGCACTTTAGTCGTTAATAGGACATTTTAAAACATTGGGCGCTTTTGTTCTGAACAAAGGCGCCTTTTTTATGCTTTAGTAGTAAAATAAAAAGTATGAAAGCTATTTGGAATGATGCTGTACTGGCAGAAAGTGACGAGACTATTCTGATTGAAGGAAATCATTACTTCCCTTCTCAATCAATTAACAAAGCTTACTTTAAGTCTTCCGAAACGCACACAAATTGCCCATGGAAAGGTGAAGCGAGCTATTACACCCTAATGGTTAACGGTAAAGAAAATATCGATGCAGCGTGGTATTACCCTGAGACCAAAGAACTAGCCAAACCCATAGAAGGAAGAGTAGCCTTTTGGCGTGGGGTAGAAATTGTAGCATAAAAAAAGCTGTTTCGGTAACCGAAACAGCTTTTTTTATCATTAAGATCATCAAACCTTACTCAGGCGTTTTCTCATCCGGATACTCTTTCTTAAAGCCCGACCAATAATCATTGATGGTGTTTTTCATGTCTTTACGAAGCATGATAATACCTACCAAGTTAGGCAATGTCATTAGCGCAATGGCAATTGCGGCTACTGTCCAAATTATTGTGGTATCGGCAATTGCAGCAATAAAGAATCCAGCTACGTACACAATTCTATAGTATTTTACTGAACCAGATCCAGCCAAAAATGTCATTGCTCTATCTCCATAGTAAGACCAAGAAATTGCCGTACTGAAAGCAAACAACAACAATCCAATTGACACAATGTATTGCCCTGCATTACCTAACCATCCCTTTGTAAAGGCAATGGCCGTAAGCGGAGAACTATGAACCAATGATTTTCCGTAGAAAGAGATACTGGCATCTTGCAAAATTCCATCCTTAATCTCCACCTCACCAGTTAGTGGGGCACCACCGAAAGACTCGTTAACCACCACTTCTTCGGCAACAGAACGCGCGTGAATCACAGTTACATCACTCACAATCTTTCCGTTCTCTACCTGCAACATTCCGTCAAATACTGGCAAAGGATTTTCACCCGACAAGTGCTCTTTCAATGCTTTTCTGTCTTCTTTGTTGTCGTCAGTATACTCCGTACCAACCAAAACCGACATATCCGTTACAGCAAAGTCGTTATAGTGTTTGTCTTGCCATGCGCCAGACGAAAGTAAAGTTAAACCTGTAATTGAACAGATAATGATGGTATCGATAAACGGCTCGAGAATAGCCACCATACCTTCAGACACCGGCTCGTGCGCTTTGGCCGATGCGTGTGCAATTGGCGCAGAACCTTGACCAGCTTCGTTTGAAAACAAGCCTCTACCAACCCCTGTATTAAAGGCATACATTACTGTAGCACCTAAGAAACCACCCGTAGCGGCAGTTGTGGTAAACAAACTAGAGAATATCGAAATGATAGAAGGAATTACATTCTCAATGTTGGCGAAGATTACCGAAAAACAGCCCAAGAAGTAAATTACTGCCATTGCTGGCACCAACTTTTCTGTAACCGAAGCAATCCTTTTAATACCTCCAATAATTACAAAAGCCAGAATCACTGAAAGTACTGCTCCAGTAATCCATGGTTCGATCTGGAAGGTAGATTTTACCGCCCCAGCAATACTGTTGATTTGCGGCATGTTACCCGTACCGAATGAAGAAAGAACCGTAGCTATAGCAAAAATAACTGCGAGCCACTTCATGTTCAGCTTATTCTTCATATAGTACATTGGCCCACCAGCCATTGAACCATCTGCAGCTTTCTCTCTATACTTATGCGAAAGCGTTACCTCCACAAATTTGGTACACATACCTATGGCGGCTGTAATTACCATCCAAAACAATGCAGCAGGGCCACCCAAGTGCAAGGCAAGCGCTACACCTGCAATATTTCCTGTACCCACAGTACCCGAAAGTGCAGTGGTTAACGCCTGAAAGTGAGAGGTATCACCCTCATCTCCTTCTTTATCGTACTTTCCTCTAACTACGTTAAAAGCAAAGCGGAAATACCTGATTTGTGGAAACTTAAGATAAATGGTAAAAAAGAGTCCCGTTCCTAAAAGTGCAAAAGGGAACCACCATGAGCTACCAATATAGCTATCGATTACCTTAAGAAAATCGTTGAGTTGCTGCATAAAATGTGTATTAAGTTTTATGGATGCTGCAAAAATAGGAATTATCCCATGCGAACAAAGTCATTTAATCCTTATGGCAAGGATTGTTCACAGCAAATAACATCTTGAACATTCTCCCCATCGTCTGACCAAATCTTTTATTTAAATCAGATCAACACAAAAAACCCTCACCTACAAAGGCAAGGGTAAATAACCGTCTTCCAAATACTGGATAAACGCTTGTTACTTCTTAAGCGGGAATTTCATGCGGTATTTTACATCCACCTTGCCCTTTGATATATTCACCAACTTGGCACGTAGCATTTGCTTTTTAAGGCCTTTAATGTAGTCTGTAAAAAGCACACCATCTAGGTGATCGTATTCGTGTTGAATAACACGCGCGGTTAGGTCATCAAACTCCTCTTCGTGCTCATTCCAAAGCTCATCAAAGTATTTGATGGTAAGTTTTTCCGGTCGAATAATATCTCCATGTACATCCGGAATACTCAAGCAGCCCTCTTCAAAAGACCATTCGTCCCCATATTCGTCAAGAATAATTGGGTTAATAAAAGCACGTTTCACACCCTCATGATTTTCATCTCCCATTTGGGTAGAATCAATCACAAAAATTCGGTGGCCCATACCAATTTGTGGTGCCGCTAAACCAACACCATTGGCTTTATACATGGTTTCGAACATGCTTTCCACTAATGGAGTTAAATCCTTAGCATCCTGTGGGTAATCTTCTGCTTCTGCTCTTAAAATGTTATCTCCGTAAGCAACAATCGGGTAAATCATAAACCTTTACTTTCCAAGTAAGACTGTAAGATGACCGCTGCGCTCACCTTATCAATATTACCTTTATCTCTCCTGTCTTTTTTCTTTGCTCCACCCGCAATCATTGCATTAAGCGCAATTTTCGAGGTGAATCTTTCATCATGCAAATAAACAGGTTTTTCCGGAAAGTGTTTTTGTAACAATCTGTGAAATTGCTCTACATGGGGAGTTGCATTGGTTGGCGTGCCATCGAGCTTCTTAGGCATACCCAAAACAAAGGTTTCTATACCTTCAGTTTCGTTGTATTTTTTTAAATACGCTATTACATCTTTGGAATGTACGGTATCTAAGGGTGAAGCAATGATTTGAAGTGGGTCGGTTACAGCCAAGCCCACACGTTTGGTGCCATAATCTATGGCCAAAATTCGTCCCATTAATTTAATTTAGAAAGGTCGTGAAAGCGAAGTTTCACTTGTCGTTCAAGCTGAAGCGCCTTTGGTAAAAGCACCTCATCTTCTACTTTAGCATGAATTTTCAGGTCAGATTCAAAGCGTTGCAACTCTGAAAATAGCACCTTGATCTGCAAATCGGCATCGGCTGAATAGCTATAACCATTGGTAAACTGCCTAAAGCCATCCATCTCGTTCTCGTGCATTTCATTATCAAGTGCAAATTCCTTGATAGAAAACTTCTCCATTGAGAAAATTAAATCCGAGCCTGACTTCTCACCCTTAATAAAGGCGCTCATATCTCTTACGTATGAAAAGAGCGTATCTTCCTCCTCATACATGTGCGCTACAAAATCCTCAACAAACAAGGGAAATATTGACTTCAAATCTCTTGAAAGCACCTCGTAACGCTCGTTTACTTCGGTTAATCCCTCAATTAGCTGACCGATATATGGCAGGCGCTTCTTCACAAATAAATAGTGCGCATGCTTTAGGTACTCAATCACCAAATCGACAGGAAAACGCTTGATTTGCGCCAAAGTGGTAGGCGAACCATCGGCTATTAAGTCGAGAGCATTAATCAAGGTCTCTTCCCTCAAACCATGCTTTTTGCATACTTCTGCCAGTGTTTCGCCTTTGTAATCATAATAACGTACCCCAAAATAATAGAGCACAGAGGCTCTGATGTGGTTTTCAGCGACTAAATCAACTAGCTTTCTTTGAAGTATTTTTTCCATTTGAGAGATTGGTAAAACGAATCTAATAATTTTGACCTTAATTTTTCGCCTTCAGCAGTAGAAAAGCGAAAACACAAACCAAATCAATTCGTTAGATTGATACCATGACATTTACCCATGTTTTGGGTAAGATTGTGAAATATTTAAAAAAAGATTTCAATCGCGTGAGTGACAAGAACAACTCCTCCTTTCATATAAGACTTCCGATTTTACTTTCCGTAGCGCTCATTATTGGCATTATGCTCGGAAAGAATTTTGCAGAACCTAAAGGCAACAAAAAGTACCTGAGTTCTTTCCAGAAGTTTCAACAACTGCTTGAGTATATAGAAAATGACTACGTAGATACGGTTGACACTGAGTCACTAATGGAAGAGTCTATTCAAAACATGTTGGATAAGCTCGACCCACATACAGTTTATATTCCACCAAAAGACCTAGCGTTAGCACAGTCAGAGCTGCGAGCCACTTACGATGGCATTGGCGTAGAATTCAACATTCTGCGCGACACACTTTATGTGGTGAATCCGCTACCAGGCGGCCCATCTGAAGCTGCAGGTATTTTGGCGGGAGATAAAATTGTGACGGTAGATGATGACACCATAGCCGGTGTGGGCATAAGCAACCGCACAGTTTTCGACATGCTAAGAGGGCCAAGAGGCACAAAAGTAAATGTAGGTGTGGTTAGAAGGGGCGAAGATGAAGTGCTGGATTTTGAGTTAAAGCGTGGCGCAATACCGCAGTTTTCCGTTGATGCCAGCTATATGGTTGATGACCAAATTGGTTACATCAAAGTGAACAAGTTTGCAGAAAGAACTTACGAAGAATTTAAAGCAGCCTTAGAAGATTTGAAGGAAAAAGGCATGTCGAAGCTTATTCTAGACCTACAGAATAATTCTGGTGGTTACATGAGTGCGGCCATTAATATGTGTGATGAGTTTTTGGAGGAAGGCAGCCTGATTGTAAGTCAGAAAGGGCAAAGTGCTAAATACGATAGCGAGGCTTTTGCCACTGACAAGGGGATTTATAAAGAAGGAGCGCTAATGGTATTGGTGAATGAAGGTTCGGCTTCTGCCTCGGAAATTGTTGCCGGAGCATTGCAAGACAACGACCGTGCACTGATTGTTGGTAGAAGGTCTTTCGGTAAAGGGTTGGTTCAGCTCCCCTTCGATCTGAACGATGGTTCTGAACTACGCATGACCATTGCCAGATATTACACACCAAGTGGCCGCTCTATTCAAAAGCCTTACGATGATGGTGAAGCCAGCTACAACTCTGATTACTACGAACGATATACTTCTGGCGAATTATTCTCAAGAGACAGTGTTCATTTTGATGAGAACCTAGCCTACGAAACCTCAGGGGGCAGAAAAGTATATGGCGGTGGCGGCATTATGCCAGACTATTTCGTGCCGCTCGACACAGCCGACAACAGTATCTACATTAATCGATTGGTAGCAAGCAATACCATTCGTGAATACACGCTGGACTATCGAGACGAACACCCTGAACTGAAAGACTTAACGGCAGACGAGTTCATTGAGCAGTTTGAAGTAACCAAGCAAATGATTGATGACATTGTGGCTATTGGGGAAGATAAAGGTATTCGCAGAAGCAACAAGCAATTAGCTAAGTCAGAAGAGTTTATGAAGCACCTGATAAAGGCAAGAATTGCCCGCGACCTTTTTGATGATGATGCTTTCTACAAAGTGTACAACAACACAAACGAGGTGTACAAAAAAGGTATTCAATTATTCTTAAACCCTGGCTTGTTACAAAATCAAGTAAACGGTTCGCTTTTACAGTCGCGCTAACAACATTGGCAATAGACTTGCGTTAGCCCAATACTGGGTCACAAAGCGTTTTGAACTACTGATTCGAAGCGCTTTGTGTTTTAATAATATCAGATACTATTCGCATGAAAACTCTTTTTGCAATTGCGCTTTCACTTTGCACTGTTTCATCCTTTGCGCAACAAACAACACAAGACGATATCAACAGAGACGTTTGGTATAACTTTATGCAGGCCTACCAAGACCTAGACGCAAGCCTATTCAACCAAATACACACTGACGATGTGATACGCGTGGTTATAGACCAAAATATGATGTTTGTCGGACAGGAATACAAAGACCGTAACCTAGAAAACTTTAACCGATGGAATGCCAATAATGTAAAACAGAAAATTGAGTTCAGCTTTTACAATAGGGCCAGCAAAAATGGTATTGCGTACGAAACAGGCATCTTTAAACTAACCCGATATCAGGGCTTCGAATCGAAATCGTATTACGGAAAATTTCACGTGACTCTAAAGAAAATTGCCGGCACATGGAAAATATACATAGACTCCGACACCAATGAAAGTGGCACCATAAACGAAGAAGATTTTTTAAAGGGCGATGAACTAGGGTTTTAAAAACTTGAATTTTATTACAGTTTAAATACTATAATTTCCTAGTAAATAATTATTCACCCATTCAACTAAAAACTTAAGTCAAAAAGTATTTTGAGCAGTCTAATGAATAACAATAAACTTATTCATTATGAAAAAACTCATTTTAGCAATCACTTTTTTATCATTTTACTCACTAGCCAATGCTCAAATACAAAAGGGAGACATTCAAGTTGGTGGAACCGTTTCGTACTCACACAGTACTACATCAGGAATAGAGGTCGACAATTTCAATTTTTCACCTAGAGCTGGGTTATTCTTAAGTGATTTAACCTCAGTAGGAATTCAGTTGGGATATAGCAATAACAAATATGGGGGAATTACTAACACGGCTTTTGAGGTTGGTGTCTACTCTAGGTTCCACAAACTTATTGCCGATAATTTCTACCTATTTTATCAACCCTCATTATCTCTTTCATTCCAAGAGTTTGAATCAAATGACGGAACGAAAACAGAATCTGACGCCATCAATATTGGCTTTTCACCTGGAGTATCCTACTTTTTTTCCTCCAAGTTTGCAGCAGAAGCCACCGTTGGTAGAGTATACTTTAGTAGAGATTTAACAAACGACACTTCCGATTATGGAATTGGGCTCAATTTTGATTCAATCTCATTTGGCTTCAGTTATTATTTTAGATAAAACCCTATCCCCTGTTCGGTTTGCTGTGCGGGGGATTCTTTTCTTACCCATTCAAAAACCCATTTTCAAAACTTCCGTATATTTGCCTTAGTTGAAAAAATCAGCAACCATATTATTTGCAACCCTTTACCTTTTGGCCTCATCAGGCATTTTGGTAGGCGAGCACATTTGCATGGGGCGCGTAAAAGAAACCGCACTCTTCAAAAAAGTTGAAGTGCAATGTGGCATGTCCATGGAAATGCACCAAGATATGGATGACTGCTGCAACGATGAATGGTCGCTAAAAAAGGTTGAGGACAGCCAACAATCGGTATCGGCAAAAGATGTTCCGGTTGCTAATTACTTCTTATTGGCCGAGCTCACCTTCAGTGAACTACCTCCTGTTCAGCTTACCTCAAAACCAAAAGTAGAAATTAAGAACACCGGCCCTCCGGACACCTCACAACCCGAGTTATTTCTACTTTATCAAAACCTCAAAATACCATTCGGTTCACAAGCTTAAGGTGAACCCAACTTACCCTTTATTTAAGATCAAGGCTACATAAAAAGCGTTCTGCATAACGCTTTACCATAGGTTCACCAATCCAATTTACTTTTTCAAACACAGGATTGTAAAACCTAGAATGATCAATACACTTATAAAATTCTTTTTAGAAAACCGGCTCGTCACATTTTTACTAATTGTGCTGCTGGTTGGCTGGGGCTTAGTAACTGCTCCTTTTTCGTGGAATACAGGACTGCCCAAAGACCCAGTTCCTGTCGATGCTATTCCCGACATTGGCGAAAACCAACAAATCGTTTTTACTGAATGGGCAGGTCAATCTCCTCAAGACATAGAGGACCAGATTACTTACCCGCTCACTTCATCATTGCTGGGAATTCCGGGTGTAAAAACCATCCGCAGCTCTTCAATTTTCGGAGTAAGCTCTATCTACATCATCTTTAATGAGGACGTAGAATTTTACTGGAGCAGAAGTAGAGTATTAGAAAAGCTGAACGCTCTACCCAAAGGCCTATTGCCAGATGGCGTTCAACCTGCACTCGGGCCAGATGCTACCGCGCTTGGGCAAATATTCTGGTACACTATAGAAGGACGCGATGAAAATGGACAGCCGACAGGCGGTTGGGATCCACAAGAGATTCGCACTGTACAGGACTATAATGTACGCTATGGTTTGGCTGCTGCCGAGGGTGTATCTGAAGTCGCTTCAGTTGGTGGGTTCGTTAAGGAATATCAGGTTGATATTGACCCAACAGCCATGGAAGGCTATGGTGTTACTTTAACTGAAATTGTAAAAGCAGTAAAAGAAAGTAACCTAGATGTTGGCGCAAAAACCCTAGAGGTAAACCAAGCCGAATATTTGGTGCGTGGTTTAGGCTACATTAAAAATCTAGAAGACCTGGAGAATGCCGTAGTCAAGGCCAATGAAAACACGCCAATTCTTTTGAAAGACGTGGCCTTTGTAAACCTTGGACCAGCCTCAAGAAGGGGTGCCTTGGATAAGTCTGGTGCTGAAGCAGTGGGTGGCGTAGTAGTTGCTCGCTACGGGGCAAATCCGCTAGAAGTAATAGAAAATGTAAAGGCAAAAATAGAAGCCATTAGTAGTGGCTTACCTTCCAAAATACTCTCTGACGGCACAAAATCTCAGCTTACCATTGTGCCTTTTTACGACCGCACGCAGCTTATTAAAGAAACCATTGGCACTTTAGAAGAAGCCCTAACGCTAGAGATCATCATTACAATAGTGGTGGTGTTGGTAATGTTGCTGAACCTGCGCGCCTCATTACTTATTTCATCGCTACTACCCATTGCGGTACTTATGTGCTTTGTAGCCATGCGCTACCTAGGCGTAGACGCCAATATTGTCGCGCTTTCAGGCATTGCCATTGCCATAGGCACCATGGTTGATGTGGGCATTGTGCTTACCGAAAACATATCGCGGCATATGGAAGAGCAAAAGTCAAAAACACTGCTCGACACCATATATACAGCCTCTAAAGAAGTAGCTCCGGCAATTATTACCGCGGTAATGACTACGGTGGTCAGCTTTGTTCCTGTTTTTACTTTGCAGGCCTCAGAAGGCAAGCTGTTTAGGCCTTTGGCTTATACCAAAACCTTTGCCTTAATAGCTGCAATCCTAGTAGCGCTACTCATTCTACCCACGCTCGCCTATTGGTTCTTTGGTTTTCAACCAAAATCGAAGTGGTCTAAAATCGCCATCCACACAGGCGTAAGCATTTTTGGCATTTGGGTGCTAGTCTTAGGCCATTACCTAGCAGCATTTATGCTACTGGGTTATGGTTTAGTGGGTTTGGTAAAGGCTTTAGTCACAAACACACAGCAACTACTCAAGCATGCCGAAATCACCATTGCGCTAATAGGTATTTCTATTTTGCTAAGTCAAAGCTGGCTACCGTTGGGAGTTCAGTCTACCGCCTTTACCAACTGGCTATTTGTTGCCTTGGTCATAGCCACCACACTAGGGATTTTCAGTTTGTTTATCCGCTTTTACCCACGCATACTCAATTGGTGTTTAAGCAACCGCAAGGTATTTCTCATTATTCCAACCTTTGTTATACTCTTTGGAGTTACCATTTGGCAAGGTTTCGATCGTGTTTTTGGTTTTATACCGTCTGCTTTTGGCGATAGCATTCGCACACAAAAAACATATTCCAAACTCGCACATTCACTACCTGGTATCGGCAAAGAGTTTATGCCATCGCTGGGTGAAGGAGCCTTTTTATTAATGCCCACTTCCATGCCTCATGCGGGTATTGAACAAAACCGACAGGTACTCCGAATGCTCGATATGGCCGTGACTGCCATACCAGAAATATCATCGGTAGTTGGCAAAATGGGCCGAACCGAAAGTGCTTTGGATCCTGCGCCAATTTCGATGTACGAAAATGTGATCAATTACAAAAGCGAGTACAAAACAGACGAGAATGGTCACAGAATCAGATTTAAGTATAAAAACGATGCGTTCGTAAGGGATGCAAAAGGCGAGTTAATTCCAGATAAGAACGGCAGGTATTTTAGGCAATGGCGCGACCACATTCAGTCGCCAGACGACATATGGAATGAGATTGTGAAAGCCACCAAACTACCTGGTGTAACTTCTGCCCCAAAACTTCAACCCATAGAAACACGCTTGGTAATGCTACAAACTGGCATGCGTGCGCCAATGGGCATAAAGGTAAAAGGGCCAGACTTAAAGACTATCGAGTCTTTTGGGCTAGAGCTTGAAGAAATACTGAAAGAAGTTTCTTCTGTAAAAGCGGAAGCAGTCTTTGCCGAGCGCATTGTCGGAAAGCCATATCTGTTATTAGAGCTAAAGCGCGATGCCTTGGCTCGTTATGGCTTAAGCATAGCACAAGTGCAGCAGTACTTGCAAGTGGCTATTGGCGGAATGAATCTCTCCACCACTGTTGAAGGGCGAGAGCGCTATCCCATTCGTGTGCGTTACCCTCGCGAGCTTCGCGATGACCCCGAGGCACTTAAGAACATCCTAATCCCAACTTCAAACGGCAAGAACATTCCACTAGGAGAAGTTGCTCAAATCGAATACACGCAAGGGCCACAAATGATCAAAAGTGAAGACACTTTCCTTGTAGGTTATGTGATTTTCGACAAACGGGATGGATTTGCAGAAGCCCAAGTGGTAGAAGCCGTACAAGACCTGATTGATCAAAAAGTTGAAGCTGGCGAACTGAACATTCCGGCCGGTGTGTCTTTCGACTTTGCAGGGAATTACCAAAACCAAATTAGGGCAGAACAGCGGCTTAGCTTGGTGATTCCAATTGTACTGGTCATCATTTTCTTAATCCTCTACTTCCAATTCAAGTCGGTGCCCGTATCGCTTATGGTTTTTAGCGGAGTGGCAGTAGCATTTGGTGGTGGTTTTATCATGCTATGGCTTTATGGTCAAGAGGGCTTTCTCAACTTCGACCTATTCGGCACCAATATGCGCGAGCTATTTCAGGTGCATCCAGTCAATCTGAGTGTAGCGGTTTGGGTAGGCTTTATTGCGCTGTTTGGCATTGCTACGGATGACGGAGTACTTATGGCCACTTACTTGGACCAATCATTCGAAAAAAGTCAATCGCTTTCAAAGGCAGAAATTAAACAAAGAGTGATTGAGGCAGGGAAAAAACGCGTACGCCCATGCCTTATGACAACCGCCACCACCCTGCTGGCACTACTGCCGATTCTCACCTCCACTGGCAGAGGATCCGATGTAATGATTCCAATGGCAATTCCTTCATTTGGTGGAATGGCCATAGCACTTATCACACTTTTTGTGGTGCCTGTGCTCTATTCATACTACAAAGAATTTCAATTGAAATACAAACAGAAAGGAGGCCTACTATGAAAAACACCTTCCTTATAATTCTGATTTTCTGTGCTGGCAATTTATTGGCACAAGAAAGCCTGAACGACTATTTGCGAGTTGCTGCAGAAAATAATCCCGCTCTAAAGGCAAAATACGACAGCTATTTAGCCACGCTCCAAAGGGTTGATCAATCGAAAAGTTTGCCTGACCCAACGCTGAGTTTTGGCTACTTTATCTCTCCGGTCGAGACCAGAGTTGGTGCCCAACAATTCAAGCTTTCGGTAAGTCAGATGTTCCCTTGGATGGGCACGCTGAAAACGCAAGAGTCGCTAGCAGCAGCTCAAGCCAAAGTGCAGTTCGAAGCATTTTTAGAAGCCAAAAACCAGCTCTTTTTAGAGGTGAAAAATGCTTGGCTAGCGCTTTATGCCTTGGAAGAGGAAATTAAGCTCAGCCGTGCTAACCTGGGCATTCTAAAGAGTTACGAACCCGTTACCAAAACCAAATACGAATCGGACTTGGTTTCTCTGGCCGACTTGGTGCGTGTTCAAATCTCCATTGACGATGCACAAACAAAGCTCAAGATTCTGGAGATGAAAAGGGCTCCACTCATCAGCAACTTGAACACTTTGCTAAATAGACCAATTGATAGCGAGATAACTATTGGTGCACTAAGCCAAATTACTACCGAAAGGCAGCTTTTACTCGATTCAGCACTTGCACAACACCCCAGTGTGCTAGAGGCACAGAGCCGAATAAGTGTAGCAGAAACTCAAATTGAGTTGAGCGATCTAAAACGCAAACCAAACATTGGCGTTGGCCTTGACTATGCCTTTGTGAGCAAACGAACCGATATGTCGGTACCAGATAATGGCAAGGACATTTTAATGCCTATGGTTTCTGTAAGCTTACCAATTTTCGGTAAAAAGAACAGGGCATTGAAAAAGGAAGCTATACTGAATAAGGAAAGTGCAGAATCAAACCTGATTGCCACCCAAAACAATATTAAAAACAGTTGGGAGCAAACAGCCTTTGCAGTGCAAAAAGCACAAATGGAAACCACCCTTTTCGAGAAAGAAATTGCACAAACTAATCTGCTGCTTAATGTCCTACTAAGCGAATACAGCAACGACAGCCGCAATTTCGAAGACCTTTTGGCTACACAACTACAGCTTTTGCAGTTGCAGTTGGCAGCACTTAGCGCTGAGGTAAGCTTTTACCAAGCGCATTTCAACAAAGAATATTTAACAGGTAATAACCTACAAGACTTTATTTCCCATGAAAATCAATAAATCTATCATACTCACTATTGCTGCCTCACTGGTTATAGGCGCAATATTCGGGGCGGTTTTCTTCGGAGGAAACTCACACACCGAAACTGCTACCGAAACCCACGATCACAGCGGAGAGTCCGGGCTTTGGACCTGCTCTATGCACCCGCAAGTACGACAGTCGGAACCAGGTAATTGCCCGTTCTGTGGCATGGAACTCATTCCATTGAGCAGCGAAGAAGATAGCGACCCTACTCTTTTAAAGATGAGCAATGCGGCCCTGCAACTCGCCAATATTCAAACCACCATTATTGGCAATGAGAACGCCTCTTCACAGCTCGCTCTAAACGGAAAGATTAGGCTCGACCAGAGAAATGTTCATGCCCAATCGGCTCATTTTGGCGGAAGGATTGAAAAGCTCTACAAGCAATTTGTTGGCGAAGAAGTAAAAAAAGGTGACCTCATCGCTTCGGTTTATTCACCTGAAGTATTGGCCGCACAACTAGAGCTAATTGAAGCTAAAAAGGTAGAAAGCTCAAATCCTTCTTTGTTAGAAGCTACCAGACAAAAACTAAGAAACTGGAAGATTTCTGAAGCGCAAATCAGTGCCATGGAAAACCGCACCGAGGCTTCTGAAAACATTGACATTTATGCTCACCATGGTGGTACCATTACGCAACTATTGGTAAAAACGGGCGATCACCTGATGGACGAAAAGGCCTTTATGGAAGTGGCAGACCTTTCTGAATTATGGGTGGTTTTTGATGTGTATGAAAAAGACCTCGGCAATATCAAACTGGGCGACAAGGTTAGCTTCACTCCTAACAATTCCAGCAAGGTTTATGAAGCCTCTATCTCTTTTGTTTCACCCAACGTTGACCCAACCACTCGAGTAGTTGAAGTACGTGCCGACATTAATAATCAATCGGGAGCGCTTAAGCCCGATATGTTCGTAAAAGGTGCCATTGCCAGCCCAACAATCAACGGTTTGTTGGTGCCAAAGTCGGCTGTATTATGGACGGGCAAAAGGTCGGTCGTTTACACAAAAACCGGTGAAGGCCTCTCATTTAGACTTAACGAGGTGACACTCGGCCCACGCGTGGGCGATGCCTACTTGGTTGAATCTGGATTAAATGCGGGAGATGAAGTAGTGACTAACGGAGCCTTCACACTCGATGCCGAAGCGCAGCTGCAAGGCAAAATCAGCATGATGAACCAAGTAAAAACTGCAGCAAGCCCCACCGAAAACACATTTACCGAGGTAAGCCTTCCTCAGGCTAAAAACTTCGAGAACTCTGTCAATTCGACTTTTCAAGATCAACTACTAGCGTTGGCAATGGCCTACTTACCGCTCAAAGATGCCATGGTAGAAGGAAATGCTTCAGCCATTCGCAAAGCAGCCACTCCTGTTCAAACCAACCTTGAAAAAGTAGATATGACATTAGCAAAAGGTGATGCCCACATGCACTGGATGGCACTTTTGAGCCCAATGCAAGACGCATTGGCTCTAATCACCTCAGCCGAAAATCGCGACACACAGCGCTTACAGTTTATTAACCTTTCTAAGGCGCTGATCAATGCCGTTAGATCTTTCGGCACAAACTACGAAAGCCCACTTTACGTGCAATTTTGCCCCATGGCCAATAACGACCAAGGCGCTATTTGGCTCAGTACAGAAGAAAAAATTGTAAACCCATATTTCGGTGACATGATGCTCACCTGCGGATCTATTGAAGAAACATTAACTAAATAATCATGAGAAACACCTTATTAATTATCGCACTTGCTTGTTTGGCTGCCTCTTGTGGCGGCACTCAAACCGAAACCAACCCACTAGACAATTACTTCGCTATTAAAGATGCTTTGGTAGCCACAGATGCTATTAAGGCCCAAGAGGCGGCCAATACTTTTATAGCAAACACCGACAACCCTGTTTTTACAGCGGCACTTGAGAAAATAGCCAATACAACTGACGTAAAAGCACAAAGAGCGGCATTCGATGCATTATCTGAGAGCATGTATGCTTTTGTGAAAAGTAAAAGTATAAGCAGCGAACAGCCCATTTACAAGCAGTATTGTCCAATGGCATTTAACAATGAGGGTGCCTTTTGGCTAAGCGCGCAAAAAGAAGTGCGCAACCCATATTTTGGCGATATGATGCTAACTTGTGGCAGTGTCCAAGAAACCCTAAACCAATAATGCAAAGGCTAACAAAGCTTTTTATAATAGCACTCTGCTTGTCGGTTTTTGCTTGTTCCGGTAAAAAAGAAGAAGCATTCATCGACAAGTTGAAGCTTACCAAACTTGACGGCACTCCACTTACTAGTCAAGATTTGGAAGGAAAAACCGTATTTGTAAACTTTTGGGCCACTTGGTGCGGACCATGTTTAAAAGAAATGCCATCAATAGAAAGGGCAAAAAATGAGCTGGAAGAAGAAGGCTATGTATTTCTAGCTGTTTCGAATGAAGAAATGGACAAAATTCAAACATTCGAACAAAAACAAAGCTATACCTTCACCTTTGCGCAAAGTGGCCTTGAGCCAGAAGCCTTAAACATCTACTCTTTGCCGGCCTCATATATCATCAATGCCCAAGGAGAGGAAGTGTTTAAACACATTGGTGCCAAAGAATGGGACTCTGCTGACAACCTCGCCACTTTTAGAAGTTACTTAAAGCCTTAACAATTATGCTGCGACAATCATACTTACTCCTCCTCACCATTTTGTTCTTTTCCTGTAGTTCGGGCGACAAAGATGAATTGGCAAAGGTTAATCCGATAGGAAGCCCAGCCAGCCAAAGTAGTGAAGAGCCTTTTCTGTTTACTGCCGCGGATGGAGCAGTTTATCTCTCCTGGATAGAAAGAAAGGAGAATAAAGACCAGTTTAAGTTCTCTAAAATGATCGATGGAAAATGGTCTACTCCGCAACTAATTAGCGAAGGTAATAATTGGTTTGTCAATTGGGCCGATTACCCATCTATTATGGTTAATAGCGAGGTAATGGCCGCGCATTGGCTACAAAAAAGAGCGGAAGGAACCTACGACTACGATGTGCGCATGAGCCTATCTACCAATAAAGGCAATGCTTGGAACGACTCGTTTATCCCGCACACCGATGGTGTAAGTGCCGAACATGGTTTTGTAAGCATGCTACCAATGCCCAACAACAGAACCTTTGCCACTTGGCTCGATGGAAGGTTTACCAAAGGAGAAAAGCATTCAGAAGGCAGCCACGGTGGAGTCGGAGCAATGACCTTACGCGCTGCTATTTTCGATAAAAGCGGGAAGCCCGAAAGTGAATGGGAACTTGACAACCGTGTTTGCGATTGCTGCCAAACTACTGCTGCTATGACCAGCAATGGCCCTATTGTGATCTATCGTAACAGAACGGAAGATGAAATTAGAGACATGGCTATCGTAAGGTGGGAAAACAATGCCTGGACCGAGCCTTCAATTGTACATGCGGATGACTGGAATATTGCTGGCTGCCCAGTTAATGGCCCCTCTGTTGCTGCAAATAAAGATTTTGTCGCAGTTTCTTGGTTCACTGCAAGCAATGCCAACCCTACCGTTAAGCTTTCGGTGTCTGAAGATGCAGGCAAGAACTTCGCAGAGCCAATCATAATCAGTCAAGGAAACACCAATGGCAGAGTGGGCACTACTTTGTTAGCCGACAACTCAATAGTTGTTACTTGGATGGAAACAAAGAATGATGCTGCTCAAATCCTCCTTGGCCACTTTGATAAGAGCGGAAATCACCTCGCAACAAAAACTATAGCACAATCTAGCGCTGCTCGAAGCAGTGGTTTCCCTGTTCTGAGTAGTACCGGAAATAAAGTAATTCTAGCCTGGACAGAGGTTGGAGAAACTAAACAGGTACAAACGGCTTCGGTACAATTTTAAAAACAAGCAGAGCAGTCCACAAATCTGATAGAATTTGTAAAAAAACATTAAACGTAAAGCTTACCAGATAATTGACTTTAAACTACAAAAACATGGATAATACAGCTTTAATCGGCTTTTTATCAAGAATAGTTTGGCAGTTAAAAAAAATAGCTATTAATTCGAATATAATTTGAACAAAAAGACGATAACGATCGTTTTAAAGATAATCTGGAGGTTCCATATCCTCTGGTATTGTGTGTGTTTATTGGCCATCCCGATTATGTCGGGATGGTTTTTTTATGCCCATCCCGTTTTAAACACAGGCAAATGTCGCGCAGCCTCCCTTTTTAGTTCAGTTAGATTTTTTAAAGATTTTCAATTGCCGAGTATTTGCTAAATTCCAGCACCAAACGAGATTTTCCCTTATATGAAAAATTTAATATTACTTTGCCTCATCTCTTTCACTATTCTGGCCTGCACTCCCCCGCAAAAAGAAGAATCCCAAACAGCAATTCCTAAAGCCCAAGAAGTAGTGAATAATGCAATTGAATTTCATGGCATAAGCGGCTTAGGTAATGCTAGTTTTTCCCTCACTTTTAGAGATTACAAATACACCTACACCAATAAGCAGGGCGCATACGAATACACCAGAGCCTTTACAGACAGCATTGGAGCCAATGTTTACGATGTACTAACCAACAATGGGCTCACAAGAACAATCAATGGTGACAGTACAGCGGTTGACGAGGAGAAAAAAGCAGCTTATTCCCGCTCTGTGAACTCTGTAATTTACTTTTTCAGACTACCATATGGATTGAATGACGATGCCGTCAACAAAACCTATAACGGAACCACAACTATAAAAGACAAGACCTACCATGAGGTAAAAATCACCTTTGCTCAGGAAGGTGGCGGAGAAGATTTTGACGATGTGTTTCTTTACTGGTTCGACACAGAAGATTACAGCATGGACTACCTCGCCTACCTTTATCACACCGATGGTGGCGGCCTAAGGTTTAGAGAAGCCATCAACCAAAGAAGAATTAATGGCGCCTTAGTGCAAGACTATATTAACTACAAACCGGCCGATGAAACTGTACCAATAGACACACTGGTAACCCTCTACAACGAGGGTAACTTAGAAGAACTATCAAGAATCATGAATGAAGAAGTTAAACTCGAGCTTAACTAGTGTTATTTGCCGATAACAATTAATTATTTACCGCTTACTCTGAGCCATAATTCTTATTTCCTTTTTTATGTGTTAGTTATAGTTAATTCAATAAATTGAATCACTAACCTTAAACTAGATGGGTAACTTTTCAGAATGGTGGAGTAATCTTGACACGGTCCATCAAATTTATTGGGGTTTGGCAATCCCCTTTTCGCTAATATTTCTAATCCAAATGGTGCTAACGTTTGTTGGTGGCGAGGTAGATATAGATGGTGATCCTGATTTTGATGTAGAACATGACACAGGCGGGGGCTTTCACTTTTTCACCCTCAAAAACTTCATTGGCTTCTTCACTATATTCTCTTGGGCAG
Organism: Roseivirga pacifica; assembly: GCF_900111145.1. Classification (GTDB taxonomy): domain Bacteria; phylum Bacteroidota; class Bacteroidia; order Cytophagales; family Cyclobacteriaceae; genus Roseivirga; species Roseivirga pacifica. The sequence continues at coordinate 1,703,785 of NZ_FOIR01000001.1, read as the reverse complement.
GAATAGCCAGTCTTGATTCAGGCTACAGCGTTGAAACAACACTAATCATATCTACACTTTCCGGCCTATTAATGATGACCATTATGGCCTCACTTTTCTATGGCTTTAGCAAGCTTACCGATAGTGGCACAATGAACATTAACAATGCTAAAGGAGGAATTGGAGAAGTTTACCTTTTAATAAAAGCCAACAGAGGCAACGTGGGTAAAGTATCAATAAAAGTGCAAGGTTCACTACGTGAGCTCGAAGCCATAACCGATGATGATAATGACATCACCTCAGGCTCAGTTATCACAGTAAAGGAAGTAATCAACAACAACATTTTATTAGTCTCAAAACAATAACACAAGTCAAATGAGCGAGTCGTTTATCATTATTATTGCCGCAGCGGTAATTTTTGTCTTTGTTCTGTTAATCGGAATATTCAGACGCTACAAAAGATGTCCTTCGGACAGAATTCTAGTTGTTTATGGAAAGGTAGGCTCTGCCAAAGGTACCGACACTGGCCGATCAGCTAAATGTATTCACGGGGGCGCGGCCTTTATTTGGCCAATTATTCAAGATTATGCATTCCTAGACCTTACCCCTACCTCTATAGAAGTTAACTTAACCAATGCCCTGAGTAGACAAAACATTCGTGTTGACGTACCTTCTAGGTTTACCGTTGGTATTTCTACAGAAGAAGGCATAATGACCAACGCTGCAGAAAGACTTTTGGGACTTTCGCAGCAGAATATTCACGACTTAGCCAAAGACATTATTTTCGGTCAGTTGAGATTGGTTGTTGCTACCATGGACATTGAAGAAATCAACAGCAACAGAGATAAATTTTTAGCCAATGTAGCTTCAAACGTGGAAGCGGAACTTAAAAAGATTGGTCTAAAACTGATCAACGTAAACGTAACCGATATTAAGGATGAGTCTGGCTACATTGAAGCACTTGGTAAAGAAGCAGCTGCAAAGGCAATAAACGATGCCATTAAGAGTGTTGCTGAAAAAGATAGAGATGGACAGATTGGTCAAGCCAACGCACTTCAAGACCAGAGAACTCAAGTAGCCGCAGCAAATGCTCAGGCAAAGATTGGTGAGGCAAATGCAGGCAAAAAGGAACGAATTGAAATAGCTGAAGCCGATGCCATGGCGAAAATTGGTGAAGCGGACGCAAGTCAATTGGAGCGTATTAAAACTGCAGAAGCAAACGCAAAAGCCGTTGAAGGTGAAAATACCTCACAAATTGCGATTGCAAAATCTGATGCCCAACGAAGATCTGAACAAGCCGAAGCAGAAAGACTGGCTAAGGCAGCAGAAAAAGTTAAAGAAGCAAAAGCCCTTGAAGAAGCTTATGTGGCAGAAAGAGAAGCTGAAGACGCTAGAGCTGAAAGAGATAGAGCCACACAAAATGCTAACATTGTAATTCCTGCTGAAATTGATAAGAAGAGGGTTGAAATTGATGCAGAAGCAGAAGCCGAAAATGTACGTAGAAGAGCAAAAGGTGAAGCCGATGCTATTTTCTTAAAAATGGATGCAGAAGCAAGAGGTACATTCGAAATCTTAAGTAAACAAGCCGAGGGCTTTAAACAACTTGTCCGTGCAGCTGGCGATGATAGCAAAGATGCAGTCTTGATCATGATTGCCGATAAGCTACCTGAGTTGATAAGACTCCAAGCAGAAGCAATCAAGAACATTAAAATAGATAAGGTAACCGTTTGGGACAGCGGAAACTCGGAAAACGGTAAAACTTCTACCGCTAACTTTATTTCAGGACTTTACGGCTCTGTTCCACCGCTTCAAGAAATGTTCAATATGGCGGGGCTTCAACTACCAGACTACCTAAAAGGAAAGTCAACTGAAGAAATTCAGGTAATGGCTGAGGAAGCCAAAAAGAACCAGGAAGAAGAGGCTGGGGAAGAATAATGCATAAAAAAGTAAGAATCGCAGTAGTTCAGGCAGCTCCGGAATACCTCAACGTTTCCAAATCGATGGAAAAGGTTGAGGCGCTGCTAAAGGAGGCTGCCGACCAAGGCGCACAACTAGCCACATTCGGAGAAACCTGGTTTACCGGTTACCCTGCTTGGATAGACTATTGCGATGAATACGCCAAATGGGATTTTCAGCCTACCAAAGAAGTATTTGCACTAACGCATGCCAATAGCCTAGATGTAAATGGCAAAGAAGTAGCGCAAATAGGTAAATGGGCCAAATCGCTGGGGCTTTCCGTTGTAATGGGCATTAACGAAAAAGTGGCTCAGGGTCCAGGCAATCGCACCATTTACAACAGCTTACTCACTTGGAATGAAAAAGGCGAGCTAGCCAACCACCACCGCAAACTTATGCCAACCCACACCGAAAGGTTGATTTACGGCCAAGGTGATGGTAAGGGGCTACAAGCTGTTGAAACCAGTGCAGGCCGAGTTGGCGGACTGATATGCTGGGAAAACTGGATGCCATTGGCTAGGCAAACCATGCACAATAGTGGCGAGCACATTCACGTGGCAGTTTGGCCCAAAGTGCACGAAATGCTACAAATTGCTACGCGCTCTTACGCCTTTGAAGGTCGGTGCTTTGCGGTTGGTGTGGGCCAGATAATGCGCGTAAGCGACATCCCAGAGCAACTCAATTTGCCCGAAGAACTGAAAAACACACCGGATAAGCTACTTCTAAATGGCGGCAGTTGCATTGTAGGACCTGATGGCCAATACGTAATGGAGCCCGTGTGGGACACTGAGGGAGTATTTACTACAGAAGTAGACCTGAACCGCTGTTACGAGGAAAGTATGGCACTTGATGTTTCGGGGCACTACCAACGAAATGATGTATTTACGCTGAATACAACAAAAAAGAGATTGTGATTTAAGACACAATCTCTTTTTAATGAACTGGGTTAACTTCAATAACCTCCTCAATTACAGCCCGCTCTTTCGTCAATTTTCTCTTTGTATTCGCTTTCGTTTATCGTGAAAGAAGCTCCTGAAATATCGGTACTAAAGCCAGACAGCTCATACCTATATACTGTACCGAAATCATCTTCAAAAGCAACGGCTTTGATCTCATCACCCGAAAGCTCAAGCATCGCTGCAACATAAGCAGCCTCGCCAGCAGATTTTAATTTAATATGCTCACCATCAAACTCTGCTGTGTGATTATTAGCATAAAAAGTAAGCAACATAGTAAAGTTTACAATTGCTTCCTCGTTTTGGCCTGGGCAGAAGTAAAGTATCTGAGAATGATCATCCTCTTTTGTACCGATATATTCAGTTTTACCATCACTCAGCCACTTTTCAGTTGAGCCAAAAGTCAGCACATATCGCTCACTATCTACGGCTATTTTCCCGGTTTGGGTGTTTGAAAAGCCCATGCGTTCATTAACAGTTGAATAGCTCACATCTGCAGAAAACTGATCAATCCTCTTATACTTTTCCGCCAACGACTTAATTTTTTCATCGGCAGTTTGTGCCTTTGCCCCCATTGCGACAAGCAACAAGCTTATAATAAAAATCTTCTTCATGAATATTAATAACCAATAAAGTGTGTGTTGAATGCTCAAAGGGTTGAACACTCTAAAATAAAAAATCCTGTAGATTTTCACCTACAGGATGTTGTTTTGAATTATCGTTCAACTACATTTTTCTGATGTATATATCCCCATTTCTGGTTTTCATTGTCACTTCAGCGCCTCCGCCATTCAAATCGCCTTGCACCCAATTCTCATATTTCACGGAAAACCCTCTCCCTGAATCAGATTTACTTGTAGTAGGCTTTGGGTTTGAAAGCGAGAAGTTTTCGAAGTCCGTAAAAATATCTCTATTGGTTTTCATTTTGGTGGTAAACTTTGTACCATCCGGCACGCTAATATCCACATTGCCATTATAGGTATTGAAAGTCATTGGCATGTTAGCAGTTACTTTAGCGAAGCTCACCTTTACCGCGCCATTATAAGTAGATGCTGATGCGGCACCACTAATATTCTCCAAAGTAATAGGGCCATTGTAGCTCTCCACATCTAACTCACCGCTTACATCCTTAACATTGATATGGCCGTTATTGTAAGACTCGGCCTTGATATCGAAGTTTTTCGGCACCTGAATCTCAAAATCTACACGGCTACCCCAGCCTTCGTTTTCAATTTGCACCTCGTTGTTGTATTCGCTGGCTTCAAAGTTAAAGCCACCGCTACTGATCAATCGCATACCATCTCCTGAAGCTGATTTCTCCACTTTCTTACCATACTTGATCATTTTAACTTTTACTGTTACACCGTCATACCCGGTAATCGTGATTCTGCCGTTGCGAGAATCGACATGTAGAACACCTCGCTCTCCCGGCTTGGTAAGAGGAATTTCTACCTCTTGAGTAGATTGTTCATATCGCGAACCATCATCGTCATCATCACCCCAGCCACTCATTGCTGAGTGTACAGCTGCTTCGGTAATGGCTTCTACATTCACCCTAATATCAGGATCTACCTGAACATCGATTGACTGGGCAAAAGCCTGCCCCGTAACCAATAGAGCAGTAATTGCTAATACTAACTTTTTCATATTTGTCATTTTCTTTTTCATCGTTACATGATTTTATCAAGGTTCTCACGTAGCGTTGTTTTCACTTCTTCCGGGGTATTATCGCCTTCCAAAACAGGCTTAAATTCTTGTATTGCTTTTTCTTCCTGCAAATCCACCATTAATTCGGCCAAAGCCACCTGCATAATGGGCGATTGCTGCTGCGAAATACTGTTTATTAGCCCCGCTCTAATATTCGGGTCGCTTGCATATTCGGCCAACATATTAAGTGCAGCCAAACGCACGTTTGTACTTTCATCATGATTGAGCGTAACGAAAAGCGCTTCCGTCACCTGGCTGTTCGACTTAACCAACTGGCTGCTCATTTGTACACCTTTCAGTCTATCGCTCACCGATTTGTTTTCGAGCATAGCCATCATCATCATCTCTTTCATATCGGCCATCTGATTGGAAAGGTTATCCATTTTACGCTCATACGACATGCCTGAGTACAACCTGCCAACTGCTACGCCTATAATAAGCACAGCAAAACCAAACGCTAACCTGCCCTTTATGGAGCCGAACAAAGCAGCCCATAGGTTTTTAATCCCTGCTTGGTTAACCTGCTGCTTTTGCAAGGCAACCTCTTCTCCCAACGCCTGATAAAACGTTTCTTTTAATTGTGGTGTAGGTTCAGGTTGATCAGCCTGTTGCACTTTTGCATCGAGCTCCAGTAGCGCCTGCACCTCTGTCATATCAATGTGTCCTTCGGCTACGTAGCGATCAAACTCCGCTTTGCGCGCTGCAGTCAGGCTTCCATCGATATAATCGGTAATCAAAGACATATACTGATCTTCCATCATTACTAATTTTTCTTTCTGATTTTGATATTACCATTTAGGGTTTCGAAAGCCATTTCCGGACCTCCTTGCCCAATTTTATAGCCATTCGAATTGGCTACCTTAAAGCGCGTCATGTCGCCATCTTTCAGCTTGGTCATTTTAGGCGCTACTCTTTCATCAAATTCGAAATCGCTATAAACCTTTCCCCACTGGCTTTCAAAGTTGAAAACTCCACTGGCGTTGTTTGGGGCAAAAAGCTCTATATCTCCGTTTACCGTTTTAAATGAAGCGAACTCATTAGGCATTTGCAGGTATTCTACTTCCAATTTTCCGTTGACAGTGTTGGCTTTTGTATTGCCTCTAACACCTTCCAAGGTCACATCACCATTTACATTCGAGGCATAAATATCACCACCAACATTTTCAACCCAAACCTCTCCATCATTTACGGTAGAAACTTTTACGCTAATGCCTTTGGGTACTTTCACCTTATAATCTAACCGATAACGGTAGTCGGGTCTGCTCCCTGAATTATTGCGCCAATTCCAGCTGCATGCCAATGGATCGTCTTTTTCTTCTAGCTCCTGCTGATTAGAAACCACCAAGACTTTGGCAAAACCATCGCCATCAAACGATACCAATTCTAAGTCCTTCATACCTTCAGCCACATCGGACTGACTTCTAGCACTAACCTGTTTATTTACTTCCACCTCAATGGTGTTTCCATCGTAAGCTTCCACTTGAATATCACCGGTAATGTTGCACACACAAAACCAAAACTCACTTGAGTTGTCGTTTACAGCGAAGTTCTTTTTAAGCACTTCGCTATCCTTTTGCCCTAAAAGCACCAGCTGACCAAAGCAGAGCACCAAGCATGTTAATATTATCTTTTTCATCATTCAGATGGTTTAAGTCCCTATTCCTTCTGTTTCGAGTTGCTCATACACTGCCTTAAGCTCTTTCAGCGCCCGGAAAATGCGCACCTTCACGGCACTTTCCGATAGTTCTAGTACCTCGGCAATGTCCTGATAGCGCATACCTTGCAACTTACTTAGCACAAGAATTTCCTTCTTATCCGCAGCAAGCCTATCGAGCGCCATTTGCAGTGTATCCAGCTCCTCATTCTGAATCCTTCTATACTCGGCATTGTCTCCATCCGACAAGTACCTGTCGGTAACTTCTGGGTCTTCCTTCCAGCCGCGCTTTTTTTCTTTTCTATAATGATCGGAAAACAAGTTGCGCGCCATGTGGTACATCCATGTGGTGAATTTCCCGTCTCCTTTGTAAGTATGCCGGTACTTTATCATCCGCATGAACACATTTTGCACAAGGTCTTCGCTAATGGCGCCATCAGCGGTCAGGCGGAAAAAATAGCCATACAATGGCTTATGATGCCGCTCGAAGAGTAGTCCAAGTTGATCAAGTTGGCCGTCTCTGACCTTGAGCATTAATGTGTTGTCCGAAAGTGAATCCAATGCTTTGTTTTGAGAATTCAGAGGGTGAAACCGCCACTTTTCTGAATGGTTACATTCAAGTTACAGTTTTTTGAAAAAGTTTTGAAGTAAAGGATTCTGCACTGAAAATTGGCTACCGTTTCTAGAGAAACAAATTGGTTATTCTAATACCCACCCAGAGAAAAACTCTATTTTTTCGAAGAAGAAATGAGAGTACATGGAACCTCTGAATTTGAATATTAGTTGAGATGCTTTATATTCATATACCCAACACCCAAATGACAAACCCCATGGAACTAACAAAAGAACAATTAGAAAAAGAGATTGAATCTTTGAATGGTCAGTTGACTGGAGACATGTTTCAAGACATGGATATTAAAGACAAAATCCACAATCTGACGATGAAGTTGAAAGGTGTAAAGCCAATGGATTCGAGCATTGATTGTGTAGGCTGCGGAAGCTAATGCGAAAGATAGCGTCATTTTCAACCTTAAAAACCGAGCTCTTAACAGGAGCTCTTTTTTTGTTTTTGGTCTTTGGCTGTAGCCCAAAAGACCAAAAACCTGTTGTGCCAAGCGATTCGCCATACCTGATGGTGCTGGGCATTGCCCAAGATGCTGGCTACCCACAGGCTGGCTACGAGGCAGAGTGGCAAGCCATTAAAGAAGGCAAGCGACAGAGCGCACTTACTGTTTCGCTAGGCTTGGTGGATCCGGTACATAATAAGCGCTACCTGTTCGAAGCCACTCCCGACTTCAAAGAGCAGTTACACCTGATGGATCAGGTTTCTGAAACCAACAACTATCCTTTTGATGGAATATTCTTGACGCATGCCCATATTGGCCACTACACAGGCCTTATGCATTTAGGCAGAGAAGTGATGGGCACCAATAGCACGCAAGTTTATGCCATGCCTAAAATGAAGGTCTTTTTAGAAGAGAATGGCCCATGGAGCCAGTTAGTAGCACTCAATAATATCAGCATTAAAGAAATGAGAGGAGCTGCTACTGTTCGACTAGGCGGCAATATTTCTGTCACTCCTTTTTTAGTACCACACAGAGATGAATATAGCGAAACCGTAGGCTATCAGATTTCGGCAAATCAAAAATCGGTAATCTTTATTCCTGATATTGATAAATGGGAAAAGTGGAACATTGATATTGCTGAAGTAATAAAGGAAAATGACATCGTTCTAATTGACGCCAGCTTTTTTAAAGACGGAGAATTGCCTGGACGCGACATGAGTAAAATACCACATCCATTTACTACAGAAAGCATGGATTTGTTGGAAAAACTAAGCCCCGAAAACAAGGCGAAAGTTTACTTTATCCACGCCAATCACTCCAACCCTATACTGGACAAAACCAGCGCAGCCTATAAAGAGGTAATAGATCGTGGTTTTAATGTAGCCGAACAAGGACAAGTATTCCCATTCTGATCATTCCATAGCCGCAAGCACAAGCTTGTTTAAATGAAATTAATTCTTCATTTTACAATAAGGATAAAAATTTCATTCATTCACTTCAAGCTTAACTTATATGGAAATTGAACAACTAGAAACCTATGTAGACAAGGCGGTAGGCCTTGTTATTGAAAGAGGGCCAAATATTCTATTGGCTATCCTCGTACTGCTAATTGGGCTTAGGCTAATTAAATTCTTCACCAAAGTACTTCAAAAGGGGTTCGAAAAAAGGAACATTGACCCAACGCTCCGCCCATTCCTATCCAACCTTATCAACTGGAGTTTAAAAGCACTACTCTTTGTTAGTGTAGCAGGAATGATTGGCATTGGTAATACTTCATTTGTTGCCGTAATTGGTGCTGCTGGTTTAGCCATTGGCTTTGCATTACAAGGTAGCTTGGCAAACTTTGCAGGTGGGGTATTAATTATGTTATTCAAACCTTATAAGGTGGGTGACTTAATTGAAGCTGAAGGCCACTTGGGTGTGGTAGAAGAAATCCAAATCTTTGTCACCAAGATTCTTTCGCCACAAAACAGGCTTATTATTATCCCCAACGGCACCATGTCTAATGGGAACATTAAGAACCTGACAGCCAAAGACCATGTACGTGTGGACTTAACCATTGGCATAGCCTATGATGAGAATATTAAAGATGCCCGCAAAATACTAATGAGTGTAATGACAGCGCACCCTAAGGCGCTTGCAGAGCCCGCCCCATTTGTAGGTGTTACCGAATTGGCCGATAGCTCTATCAATTTAGCTGTAAGGCCTTGGTGCCACCCGAGTGACTATTGGGATGTGTATTTTGAGGTTTTAGAAGAATGTAAAGAACAGCTTGACAAAGCTGGTATAACCATTCCGTTCCCTCAGAGAGATGTTCACCTCATTCAGCACAGTACGGATACCAAATAACAAGCATAAAAAAAGCGACTTCGAAAGAAGTCGCTTTTTGATTTTATACTAAACGAGTTAATTACCCGATAGAAACCCTTTTGAAAGCAGAAACTGTCAAACCTTTCTCTACAGAGTTAAGGTATTCAGCAACCGACTGCTTAGGCTCTTTTACGAAAGACTGGCTCAACAAAGTGTTCTCTTTGAAGAACTTCTGCAATTTACCTTGAGCGATTTTCTCAAGAATTGCCTCTGGCTTACCTTCCTGACGTGCTTGGTCTTTACCAATTTCGATTTCCTTCTCAACAGTAGCAGAATCAACACCATCTTTATCAAGTGCAACTGGGTTCATAGCAGCAATTTGCATACCTACATCCTTACCAGCATCAGCAACATCAGCACCGTTAGTATTAGCCAAAGCTACCAACACACCTAGTTTACCGTTTGAGTGAATGTAAGAAGCAACTTGATCACCAGTCAATTGCTCGAACTGAGTAACCTCTAGTTTCTCACCAATTTTACCCAAAAGCTCAGTTACTTTATCTTGAACTGTTAACTCACCAAGGCTAAGGGCCTTTACTGCATCAAGGTCAGCAGCATCGTTTGCCAAAGCAGCATCAGCGATTTCGTTACCTAATGCTTGGAAGTCGTCATTCTTCGCTACGAAGTCAGTTTCGCAAGTAAATGCAACTAGGATAGCTTTAGTGCCATCTTCGCTAGTTCTTACAAATACAGCTCCTTCAGTAGTTTCTCTGTCAGCTCTTTTCTCAGAAAGTTTCTGACCTTTTTTACGAAGAATTTCGATGGCTTTGTCAAAATCACCATCTGCTTCAACCAATGCCTTCTTGCAATCCATCATGCCGGCACCGGTCATTTGTCTTAGTTTGTTAACTTCTTTTGCTGTAATAGCCATTTTATGTATCGTTTTATTTCAAGCGTTGGAATAAACAAAAATTGAACATTGAAATAAATCCAATGTTCAATTTTATGTTATGCTTATATAAAATATGTTTTGAACTTATTTTTCCTCAGGTTGAGCGTCAGCTGCCTTCTTTTCTTGCTCAGCTTTATCTCTCTCCTTTTCTTCTTTGTCTTGCTTTCTCTGGCTCAATCCTTCTTCGATAGCTTTACCGAAAGTTTTAGTGATAATTTCAACAGACTTGAAAGCATCATCATTACCTGGGATTGGGAAGTCTACGCTAGTAGGGTCAGAGTTAGTATCGCAAAGAGCAAATACAGGAATACCCAATTTCTTCGCTTCAGCGATTGCAATGTGCTCTCTTTTCACGTCTACCACGAAAAGTGCAGCTGGCAATCTTGTCAAATCAGAGATACCGCCCAATAGCTTCTCAAGCTTAGCTTTCTCACGCGTTTTCATCAAACGCTCTCTTTTCGCTAGTGCTTTGTAGCTATCTTCCTTCATCATTTTATCGATTCCGGCAAGCTTCTTCAATGATTTTCTGATAGTAGCAAAGTTTGTTAGCATACCACCTAACCAACGCTCGGTTACGAATGGCATGTTTAATCTTGCAGCTTCTTCAGAAACGATCGCTCTCGCCTGCTTCTTAGTAGCAACAAACATTACTTTTCTACCTGAACGAACAATGTTCTTAACGGCATTTGACGCTTCTTCGAGACCGTTAATTGTTTTGTTTAGATCGATCACGTGGATACCGTTCTTCTCCATGAAGATGTACGGTGCCATACGTGGATCCCACTTTCTCGTTAAGTGTCCAAAGTGAACACCAGCATCAAGTAAGTCTTTGTATTGTAATTGAGACATATATAGTTTGAAATATAAATTCGATTAACGTTTCGAGAACTGGAATGATCTTCTCGCTTTTCTCTTACCGTATTTCTTACGCTCAACCATTCTAGGGTCACGAGTCAAGAAGCCTTCGCCTTTCAAAGGAGATCTGAATTCAGCATCTACTTCGCAAAGTGCTCTTGAAATAGCCAATCTGATTGCTTCAGCCTGACCTTTCAACCCGCCACCGTCAACATTAACTTTAATGTCGAAGTTTTCAACTTGGCTAACTTTAACCAATGGTTGTTTTACGATAATTTGAAGAACATCTGATGGGAAGTAATCTGCGATTACTCTTCCGTTGATATTGATATCACCTTTACCAGGAGTCATGTATAGCCTAGCAACAGATGTTTTTCTTCTTCCGATTGTATTGATAACGTCCATCTAAACGATCTTAAATTTCTAAAGCTTTTGGTTGCTGTGCATCGTGTGGATGCTCAGTACCTTCATAAACATATAGGTTGTTGAACAACTGTCTTCCAAGTCTGTTCTTTGGCAACATGCCTCTTACAGCTCTCTCTACCAATAGCGTTGAAGACTTCTCTTTCAACTGTCTTGGAGTAGTTGCTTTTTGCCCTCCAGGGTAACCAGTGTAAGAAAGGTAAACTCTGTCAGTCCACTTCTTACCTGTTAGTCTTACCTTATCAGCATTGATAACAATCACATTATCACCACAATCTACGTGTGGAGTGAAGCCTGGCTTATTCTTACCTCTAATAACCTTAGCTACTTCACTTGCCAATCTTCCTAATACTTTTGAATCGGCATCAACGATAACCCACTGCTTCTCTACAGTTGTCTTGTTCGCTGATTTCGTCTTATAACTTAGTGTATCCACTTTATTATATTTAATTGAATTTCAATACTTTATACAGACCTTCCCCTAAAAAAGGGACACAAAGATAGATGTTTGGATTTTCAAATCCAACACAGTATCGTAAATAATTCTGTTCCTGATGGTTTAGGCTCGAAAGGTGCCGCGAAATTACGGTCTTAAATGTGAAATAAAAAGCCCTTAACGGTTATTCTCCAACTGTTTTACCAAAACCCGCATATCTTTTGGGTATGGCGCAGAAACTTTAATTTCTTTTCCGGCTGAATCTTTGAAGGCCAGTGAATTGGCATGCAAAGCAAAGCGCTTGATCAATGGCTGCTCTTCCGTATCTCTTTTCAGGTTGAAGTTTCGCTTTACCTGCGACAAGTACAGAAAGCTTCCCCCATAAGTTTCGTCATTTACAATAGGTGCATTCAGAAAAGCCAGGTGCACACGAATTTGGTGCATTCTTCCCGACTCTGGCAAGCATTCTACCAACGTGTGCTTCTTGTAAAGCTTTAGAGAATTGAAAGTAGTTTTTGAAGCCTTCCCTTTTGAAGAAGTGACCACCTTACCGTTTGAAAGCACCTGCAAAGGCAGGTCTACTGTTTTGGCTTCCCACTCTTGCAAACCCTCTACCACTGCATGGTATACTTTTAATACCCTTCTCTTTTCAAACTGAATAGAAGCGTTTCGATAAGCGTCTTCGTTTTTTGCCAACAACAAACAGCCAGAAGTCTCTTTATCTAGCCTGTGGCATAGCATTAGACCTGCCTCATGTTCTTGCGCCAACTTTTGAATATTGTAAAAGTCATTCCTGTCTTCCAAAGAAGAAATCATTGGCGGTTTATTAATGATGAGGTATTCATCATTCTCAAAAATGATCAGGTCTTTAAATTTAATCTTCATATTTCGGGATTAATCATACTCCTCTTCTTCCATCAACTCCATTTCCCTGCGGGCGTCCTCTTCCATTTCGGCTGTGGATTGACCAATAGGAAGTTTGAAACTAAATATTGAGCCTTTATTAACGGTACTTAGCACACTCACTTTAGAATCGTGCGCTTCTAGAATGTGCTTAACAATGGCCAAACCAAGGCCAGTACCGCCCTTCTCTTTAGAGCGCGATTTATCTACCCTAAAGAAGCGCTCAAAAATGCGCTTAAGATGCTCTGGTGGAATACCTACTCCGGTATCTTTCACCGCGACCTCCACTTTCTGATCTGTAATCTCGAAGCCAACAACTATTTCGCCCTCATCAGTATACTTTATTGCGTTCGAAACCAGGTTCATCACCACGCGGTAAATACGCTCGGCATCTGCATATACAAAAATTGGATCCTTGTATGGCTTATCAAATCGAATAAGCAGGTCTTTTCTCTCCGCCTTATTCTCCAGCTGGTCGATCACATCAGAAACAGTGTTTACAATATTAAAATGCTCAAAATGCATCTTAATCTCACCCGTTTCAATCTGCGAAAGCGTTAGCAAGTCTTGAATCAGTACATCCAAATTATCTAAACTACGGGCTGCACGTTTCAAGAATTTCTTTCTGATTTTCTTATCCTCGGCAGCACCATCGAGCAGGGTATGCACAAAACCTTGAGCCGCAAAAACAGGGGTTTTCAATTCATGACTCACATCGGCCAGGAATTCCCTACGGAAAGCTTCAAGTTTTTTAAGGTCTTCAATCTCCTTGTGGCGATTGATACCATAATTATAAATCTCTCGGTTGATTTTCTTAAGCGGATTGGAAACATCTTCGGCATTTCCCTCTTCAATAAAAGAGAAATCCTTCTTGCGCATTTTGTTCAGCACTTTGTATATCTCGCCAATTTCACGAAACACCAAAAACTCAAACACCACATACACCAACAAGTAAGTAGCCGCAAAAGAAATTAGGCCGGCCACCAGTAAGCCCAGTGCCGCAACCTCGGGCACTAAAGACAAAAAAGCCGTGGTCACTGCTGCTACAACTGTAGCCAGCACCAATGCCACGACTCTCGAATTATGAAGCATGTATTTAGCTTATGTCGAATTTGTATCCTACGCCCTTTACGGTTGAGATGTAACCGTCTCCGATTTTCTCGCGCACTTTTCTAATATGCACATCTACCGTTCTGGCCAATACGTAAACGTCTGTTCCCCAAATGTTTTGAAGCAGCTCATCGCGGCCATAAACCTTGTTCGGGTTTTGCGCCAAGAAGTAGAGCAATTCAAACTCCTTTTTAGGTAGGGTAAATTGGTTGCCATTTGCCGTAACCGTGTAGCTAGACCTATCGATAGTAAGGCCACCTGCCACAATTTGCGGTTTAGACTTAGACTTGCTCTCCTTACGGAAAAGCGCCCCAATTCTACTCATCAAAGCCCTAGGTTTAATTGGCTTTGTAATGTAATCATCGGCACCTGCCTCGAAAGCCGCCACCTCAGAGTACTCCTCAGCACGCGCAGTAAGAAAGGTTATGTGCGAGTCGACCAATTCTGGTATTTCACGCAATTGCCTGCAAGTTTCTACCCCATCTTGCTGGGGCATCATAATGTCTAATAAGATTAGGTCGGGGTGAAATTTTTTCGCTGTCGCCACTGCCTTCATACCATCATCAGCAGTTTCCACATCGTAACCCTCCTTCTTTAAGTTGTACTTCAGAAGCTCCAGAATATCCGGATCATCGTCTACCACCAATACTTTGGGGCTTTGTTTGTTTGCCATGGATTTTTGTATTTACGCTACAAAGATATAGTTAAATCTATCTTATGTCATAAAAATAAAGGTTAGTCGACACGCGCCAAAGGATGTCGCAAATTCTTTGCATCCGTTAGCTGTACCTTTAAGTAACCTACATAAATCTTCGCCTGTAGTTTAAGCGGTATTTTATTCAAGTCGTCAGACAGCCAAACAGTTATGGTGTTATCTTCTTCAAAAAGGCTGTCTTTTTTGATAATAGGCACCAGTACCAATGTGTTGATATCGCCCAAATCCGTATCAAGTACTTCTCTTTTTACAAGTTTCACCCTAAAGGGTTCTAGCTTATCGTCAAAGAAAGTGTCTATGGTAATAATATCTCCTATTTGAACTTGGCTAAAATCGATTGAGCGCAGATAATAGTAGCCGCTCACCATGTCTTGCACGTTATTCGGCACCGCATGCATCACGGTTTTTTCCAACTTGCGCGATTCTTTGTGCAGCTTGGCCACTGTGACCGAATCCTGTTCATGATCGAAATAAAGGATTTCGTTCTTTCTGAACCTCCCTTCTTTTATATAGCGGTAAAACTGATGAGGCACATAATTTACGGTATCGTAATAAGTACCCCAATTGTCTCGCACCGAAGAGATGAAATCGAAGATACCAACCGTTCTTGCATGAATATCAATTTTCCAAGTTGGCCGGTCATTAATATTATAGATAACCTCGCTTACACCAAAAGTTGCTTCGGCAGCCTTTACAAAACCAACGGTAGCTTTTAATTCTAGCAGTTCTCCTGGCTGAAAAGGAGGCACATCGGACAGCTTGTGCCCTTGCCCCTGCGCATTGGCAACACAACTAATACAAAGTAAGATGAGTGAAAGAAGTTGTATTCTCATTTAACTTTTTATGGGGCTTATGACAAACAGCGTACCAAATAGCTACACCGATGGATACTTCTCCTTTAAGTACTCCAAATACGCCTTAAGGTTGCCATTGAATTTTTCGTCCATTTCTTTTTTAAATACGTCTTGCTGCGCATTATACCTCAACATAGACATAAAAAATGTATTGTTAGGAGTGAAATCACTAAAATAACCCGAATACCTTTCAAATAAGAAATTTAATGTGTCATAATTGACCTTAATACGCTCAATCAGCTCTGCCTTTAACTTCTGTTTGGTAGCATCAGGCGTTTCATTCATTCCTTTATATAATGAATCCAAGGCCTTCGCGGCACCAAGCATGTACTGCTTAAAGGTAATTTCATCTGCCAATTGGTTTTGATAGCGTGTTACAGCCTCACTTCCCTTACCATACTTATTTTCTAAAAACAAAACTGCTCCGTTGTCACCGATAAACGTAGCCAGGTTTTCATTAAAGGTTACTGAATCCTTTACGAACAAAGTACCATGGGTGAGTTCATGAATAATTAGACTAGCCAAATCGCCCTCGGACCGATTGAGCATATTAGAAAGCACGGGGTCTTGAAACCAGCCTAGAGTAGACCATCCGCCCGCTGTTCTCAAGCCGGCATCATAGCCTTGCTCCTTCATATTTTCGTATTCGGCAATGGCCTTTTCTCTAATAAAGTAACCTTTGTATGGCATGCGCCCAACCACAGGGAAGTTCCACAAGTGCGAACGAAAACTGTAAGGATCGCACGCGGTTACCACAAACATGGAAGGCTTTCCTTCCTGGTCAAA
Organism: Roseivirga pacifica; assembly: GCF_900111145.1. Classification (GTDB taxonomy): domain Bacteria; phylum Bacteroidota; class Bacteroidia; order Cytophagales; family Cyclobacteriaceae; genus Roseivirga; species Roseivirga pacifica. The sequence goes on along the minus strand of NZ_FOIR01000001.1, from coordinate 1,687,623 downwards.
AATGGTGGAGTAGTTTTCGGAATAATTGATTCCCAATTCGCCAAATGCAAACTGCTTCGCTTCCTGAATGATCTTTATTTTTTCCTTCTGTTCTTCGGTAGTTGTTGGCAGTGCTACAAACTCCTCTAGCGGCACGGCCTCACGAACAACTTTCAACTGGCCCTGCAGCTGCATCCAGCCATAACCAACCAAATCGCGATAAATTACAGCCAGCACCACTATTACCAGCAACAGCCCAAGCAAGGTCCTTCCTATTATCTTTTTAAGCTTCATCCAATCTCAATTTAGTCAAAACTAATGGTTGTGAATTGCCCACTAACCCACTATCTTCACAAACTATTCTAAATGCTAAAGACACCATAAAGATGAGTGACAATTCTGAAAAATTAAAAGCCCTTCAGTTAACGATTGACAAACTAGAGAAAGCCTATGGAAAAGGCGCGGTTATGAAACTTAGCGATGAGCGCGTGGTTGATATTCCGAGTATTCCAACAGGTTCTTTAGGTTTGGATATTGCATTGGGCATTGGCGGAATTCCGAGAGGAAGAGTGGTAGAAATTTATGGACCAGAATCTTCAGGTAAAACAACTTTAACCATGCACTGCATTGCCGAAGCACAAAGGCAAGGCGGTTTGGCTGCCTTTATTGATGCGGAGCACGCATTCGATAAAGTGTATGCTGAAAAGCTGGGGATTGACACAGAAAACTTGTTGATATCGCAACCTGACAATGGTGAGCAAGCATTGGAAATTGCCGAGCACCTGATTCGCTCTGGCGCCATCGATATTATTGTGATTGACTCCGTAGCAGCCCTAGTACCTAAAGGCGAACTAGAAGGCGAAATGGGTGATAGCAAAATGGGACTTCAGGCCCGATTGATGTCGCAGGCATTGAGAAAGCTAACCGGAGCTATTAATAAAACTGGTTGTGCCTGTATTTTTATTAACCAACTACGCGAAAAGATTGGCGTAATGTTCGGTAACCCTGAAACAACCACTGGTGGTAACGCCCTTAAATTCTACGCCTCTGTTCGTTTGGACATTAGAAGAATCGGCCAGATTAAAGAAAGTGCCGACAACATTTTGGGTAACCGCACCAGAGTAAAAGTTGTAAAGAACAAAGTTGCACCTCCATTTAAGGTAGTAGAATTCGACATTATGTACGGACAAGGCATTTCTAAATCGGGCGAAATTCTTGACTTGGGCGTGGAATACGGCATTGTGAAAAAAGCCGGCTCGTGGTTCTCTTACAACGGAGAAAAGCTAGGCCAAGGACGTGACGCTGTGAAGTCACTAATTGAAGACAATCCGGAACTAGCTGAAGAACTAGAAACTGCTATTAAAGCTTACATTAACGGAGAAACAGTAGAAACTGCTGAATAAGCGTTTTAAGAAATAATAAACCCTTTATAGGGTAACAAAAGAAAGGCTAGCCCAAATGGACTAGCCTTTCTCTTTTATATCTGTTAATGGCGGTTTAAGCCGACCTCATTGCATCAACTGGATCAAGTCTTGCCGCTTTAGCCGAAGGAATGATTCCTGAAACCACTCCAATAACACTCGACACGACCACTCCTAGCAAAATGTTCTTCATTGAAAGTGTTACTTCTAAGGTTCCAAATGGAATAAATGTGAGTAGATAAACAATAAACACACCTATTAATCCTCCAAACAAACAAAGGAAGATCGACTCAAAAAGGAACTGGAAAAGGATAAAGTAGTTCTTGGCACCGAGTGACTTTTGAATACCAATGATTTTGGTGCGCTCCTGTACCGAAACGAACATAATGTTCATAATACCAAAACCACCTACAAGTATGGCAAAGCCCCCGATAATCCAGCCGGCTGTACCCAAAATATCGAAAATACCACCAAGCGCATCGGCAATAGCTTCTGGTCGGTTAAGCGCAAAGTTGGTATCTTCCTTTGGCCTTAGCCCACGTACCTTTCGCAGCATTCCCTCCATCTCGTTTTGCAGCTCAACCATACCAATATCATCGGCATAGCCCTTCACGGCAATCTGCGGATTAATGCCCCACATACGACCTATGTAATAGGTTTTGGTAAACATTTTATAAGGAATATAAACACGATCATCGCTGCTTGGTGTACCTATAAAGCTTTCTCCCTCGCGCTCCATTACACCTATTACGCGCAATTTGTAACCTCGTATTTTAATGTCTTTACCCACGGCACTTTCGTTAGGAAAAAGTGTTTGAGCGATTTCATCGCCTATAATGGCTACGGGTCTCCCGCCTTCAATTTCTTGTTGGGTAAAATACCTGCCAGCTCCTAAGGCCACCTCGTACACATCCTTATACTGATAGGTCATCCCCCACAAATCCACACTATTTAAACTACTACTAGCGTATTTTACAGTAGTAGATGCCCTACCAACAATAGTAACTGCTGCGGCATTTCTAAGGTTAGCGGAAAGGAACTCGTATTCTGCATAGTTGTTGTTGGGTCTTCTAAAGTACTTCCACCATGGGTAATTAGGATCTGGCCCACCAAAAGGGAATTTTTCCACTGTCACCACATTGGAACCCAAGAAATCGAGGCTGTCTTTGATATTCTTCTCCAAAGAATCCACCATGGTAAACACCGCGATAATCAGCATAATACCAATGGTAACCCCAAGCAAAGAAAGTGTAGTTCTCAATAGGTTGGTGGTTAACACTTGCACCGCAAAGCGAATGCTTTCCCCCATGAGTTTTAAGAATATTCCTAACCGCATATGTACGAGCTTATAAAATCGACCTTACAATTTGATAACGTAAAGAATCAAAAAATGTAAACGCACTCAAACTGTATTTGGTTAAAAAAGATAATCGCTCTAGTGAAAGGACAATGAGCCACCTGAATGGGAGGCCTGTAGTAATTAATAAATTTGCCTGTATGATACTGTCAATACACAGCTTGTGGTGTGGGGCGCTAGTTTTTTCCTTATGCGATCTAATTAAGCAAGCCTAATTTGTTATTAGAAACTCGCCCACTTGTAAGTCAAAAAAGATTCAGTTCTATATCTTTATGAAGCTAAGGCTTTTATCCCTATCTTTGCCAGCTATTTAAATCTAAGCGACAATAGACGAGTATCTATGAAATTATCTGCATTCAAGTTTGAGCTTCCAGAAGATCGAATTGCTAAATATCCTACCGAAAACCGTGACGACTCAAGATTAATGGTATTGCACCGCGATACAGGTGAAATTGAGCACAAACAATTCAAGGATATTGTAGAGTATTTCGAAGAGGGCGATGTGATGGTCAACAATGACACTAAGGTTTTCCCAGCGAGACTTTATGGTCAGAAAGAAAAGACCGGGGCGAAGATTGAAGTATTCTTGTTAAGAGAGCTCAATCCAGAAATGCACCTATGGGATGTTTTGGTAGATCCTGCCAGAAAGATCCGTGTAGGCAACAAGCTTTACTTTGGTGAAGGTGAATTAGTTGCCGAGGTAATCGACAACACAACCTCTAGAGGTAGAACAATCCGCTTTTTGTATGACGGAACCGATGAGGAGTTTTACAACACCATCGACCAACTAGGAGAAACGCCTCTTCCAAGAACCATTCCGCGCGAAACCGAGCCAGAAGATAGAGAGCGTTTTCAAACTATTTATGCCAAGAACGTAGGTGCAGTAGCCGCTCCAGTAGCTGGTTTGCACTTTACTTTGCAGGTACTTAAGCGTTTGGAAATTATTGGTGTTGACGTTTCTCCTATCACCTTGCATATTGGTTTAGGTACTTTCCGTCCAGTAGACGTGGAAGATCTTACCAAACACAAAATGGACTCTGAGAACTACACCATTACTCAAGAGACTGCCGATTTTGTAAACCGTGCGCTTGACAATAAAAAGAGAGTTTGCTCTATTGGAACAACCTCTATGAGGGCACTAGAATCTTCAGTTTCTGCCAATGGTAGATTGAAGGCTAACGAGGCGTGGACAGACAAGTTCATCTTCCCTCCTTACGAGTTCAAAATCTGTAACTCATTGGTTACAAACTTCCACCTACCTGAATCTACCTTGCTTATGCAAGCTGCCGCTTTTGGTGGTTACGATTTGGTTATGGAAGCTTACCAAGTAGCTATTAAAGAAAAATACAGATTCTTTAGCTATGGTGATGCCATGTTGATTCTGTAAGAAATTTCAGTATAAAGTTTCAAAGCCTCCTAGTTTACTGCGGAGGCTTTTTTATTTTTGGTTGTGCAGAAATACGCCATTATAGTAGCCGGAGGCAGTGGGAGCCGCATGAAGAGTGAAATCCCAAAGCAATTCTTAGAACTGAACGGTCAGCCTATACTAATGCATACTTTGCGGGCTTTCTATTTCGATAGTACCGAACTGATCCTTGTACTTCCGGAGCCTCAATTTGCATATTGGATATCACTTTGCGAAAAACACTCCTTTATAATTCCTTACAAACTGGTTAAAGGCGGAGAAACTCGGTTTCACTCTGTAAAGAATGGACTGGATAGTATTGAAGGCACTGAAGGTCTGGTAGCTATTCACGATGGTGTCCGACCAATCATCAAAAAAGAAGTAATAGACAACGCATACCATTTGGCAGCAAAGCATGGCAGCGCCATTGCTTCAGTACCGTTGAAAGACTCCATAAGAGTAATGAACAAAGAAGGGAATAGCCATGTAGACAGGGTGAATTACCGGCTTATCCAAACCCCTCAAACCTTTCAACTACAACTGATTAAAAAGGCTTTTGAAGCTGGTTTTAGGCAATCGTTTACAGACGATGCATCCGTTTTTGAGTTTTCAGGACAAAAAGTCCATTTATTTGAAGGAGACTACCGAAACATAAAAATTACCACACCAGAAGACCTACAGATAGCAGAAACTTTTTTAGCCCTATAAAAGCGGCTTGTATTCATTGATAAATTCTTTAACTTTTAGCCCTATTTTTATGTTGAAACGCGCTACACTTACCTCAATTTGGGTTGCCCTGGTACTGTGCACCCTTTCCTGTACGGATAAAAAAGAAGACGAATGGGTTAGCCTATTCAATGGCAAAGACCTTACCGGCTGGACACCTAAAATAACAGGCTACCCGGCAGGCGAAAATTACGGAAACACCTTTAGAGTAGAAGACGGTTTGCTAACCGTTGGCTACGAAAAATACGCCAGGTTTGAGAACAGGTTCGGTCACCTTTTCTATGAAAAACCACTCTCCAATTACATTCTAAGAGTAGAATACCGCTTTATTGGCGAACAAGCCACAGGCGGAGCAGCTTGGGCCACACGCAATAGCGGTGTAATGTTCCATTCGCAATCGCCAGAAACCATGGGCGAACAGCAGGACTTCCCTATCTCTTTAGAAGCTCAGTTTTTGGGTGGCCTTGGCGAAGGTCCGCGCCCTACAGGCAGCCTTTGTACGCCAGGTACTCACGTAGATATTGATGGTAAATTGGAAATTAACCATTGCATAACTTCTACCGCAAAAACATACGATGGCGACCAATGGGTAACCATGGACATTGTGGCTAGAGCAGATGGCAGAATTGCCCATGTAATAGAGGGCGATACTGTGATGCAGTACACCAACCCGGTAATGGGCGGTGGCAATGTGAGCAATTTGCAAGAAGGTGTAATGCAGGAAGGTAAACCATTGAATAGCGGTTATTTCGCCCTGCAAAGCGAAAGCCACCCTATTCAATTCAGAAAGGTTTTGCTCAAACAACTCGATTAAGAAATTTTCGGCCATTGGCCACAACACATATATTGACTTAAACTACAACACTTATGAGCTCTAATTCATTAGGAATAAGCATTAGACTCAGTGTAATGATGTTTCTCCAATTCTTTATTTGGGGAGGCTGGTTCGTTACGCTAGGGTCTTACTTGGGCAACAACCTTCAGGCTACCGATGCCCAGTCTAGTATGGCGTTTTCAACCCAATCGTGGGGAGCCATTATTGCACCATTTATTATTGGCCTAATTGCCGACCGCTTTTTTAACGCAGAGCGTATTCTTGGTGTGTTGCACTTAATTGGTGCAGTACTAATGTACATGATGTACCAAGCAACGGATTTTGCAAACTTCTATCCGTATGTATTGGCATACATGATTCTTTTTATGCCAACATTGGCATTGGTAAACTCTGTATCGTTCCGCCAATTAACAGACCCATCAAAGCAATTCTCAAAAATTAGAGTATTCGGTACAATAGGTTGGGTAATTGCTGGTATTGTAATTAGTGCCTTGGCTTGGGATTCGCAGCAAGGTGCTCAAGAGGGTATGCTAAAATATACTTTCCTAATGGTGGCAATCTGTTCTGCCGTACTAGGTATTTACAGTTTCACCTTGCCTAAAACACCACCACAAGTTGACAAAGGCGAAAAGGTTACGATTTCTGATATTTTAGGCCTCGATGCATTGAAGCTATTGGCGAATAAAAACTTCGCAGTATTCTTCTTCTCTTCTGTACTCATTTGTATTCCGTTGGCTTTCTACTACCAAATCACCAACCCATTCTTGTTGGAAATTGGAATGAGCAACGCTACGGGTAAACAAGCCATCGGCCAAGTGTCAGAAGTTGTATTTATGCTATTGCTACCAGTATTCTTAACCCGCTATGGCATTAAGAAAACCTTACTTTTCGGTATGCTGGCTTGGGCAATTCGCTATGTATTATTCGCTTACGGCAATGCCGACTCTGGTACATGGATGTTGCTAATCGGTATTGCCCTACACGGCATTTGCTACGACTTCTTCTTTGTATCGGGTCAGATTTATACCGACTCAAAAGCAGGCGCAAAAATTCAAAGTGCAGCACAAGGCCTTATTACATTGGCAACTTACGGTGTTGGTATGCTAATTGGTTTCTGGGCTGCCGGCCAAATTTCGGGCATGTACACAAATGCAGACGGAACCCACACTTGGGAAAACATTTGGTTGATTCCTGCAGGTTTCTCTGTATTGGTATTTATACTGTTCTCTGTTTTCTTTAAAAACGAGAAAGTAGCTTACAAGCAAGACTAAGAGTAGAACTTAAAAATCAAAAAACCTCAAAAATTTATGTCTACACATAGAAAAATTAGAATGGGTATGATTGGCGGTGGACTCAGTTCCTTTATCGGAATCGTTCACCGTATAGCCGCTTACATTGGCGAAGAATACACCCTTGTGGGTGGTGCTTTCGATACAGATTATGACAAAGCACTAGAATTTGCCAAAAAGCTGGAGCTAGACCCCAACCGTACCTACCCTAACATTGATACGTTTATTGAAAAAGAACTTGAATTACCTGCTGAAGAGCGAATTGAAGCAGTGGTGGTGGTTACACCAAACTTCCTTCACTACCCAATGGCAAAACAGCTAATTGAGGCAGGTTTTAACGTGATTTGCGAAAAACCTGTTACCAACACGGCTGCTGAGGCAGTTGAGCTGGAAGAACTGGTTGCAAAACACAAAGTAGTATTCGCCCTTACGCACACTTACACTGGCTATCCAATGGTTCGCCAAATGAAGGCCATGATTGCCGAAGGTGCAATTGGAGAAATCCAAAAAGTAGATGCGCAATACTACCAAGGCTGGATCAACCCGGTAATTCACGACAAAGAAAAACGTGCTTCTGTGTGGAGATTAGACCCTGCGAAAGCAGGTCAGAGCTGCTGCATGGGCGATATTGGAGTGCATGCCTTTAACATGGTGGAATACACCACAGGCTTGAAAACCGCTAAAGTGCTTTCAGACCTAAACACGCTTTACGAAGACAATCCGCTTGATATTGACGGAACAGCCATGTTGCGTTTCGATAATGGCGTGAGAGGCTTAGTAAGGGCGAGTCAGATTGCTACTGCAGAAGAAAACAACCTTCGCATTGCGGTTTATGGCACCAAAGGTTCTTTAAAGTGGGAACAAGAAAACCCTAACTACCTATACCATTTGCAGGAAGGTGAACCAATGCATGTACTTAAGCCTGGCCATGAGTACAACAGCGAATTTGCTGCTATAAGTACTAAGATGGCACCTGGCCACCCAGAAGGAATTTTCGACTCAATGGCGAACATTTACTTGGGGACTGCCAAAGCTATTCGAGGAGAAGAGTACATTGACGGTGCTTTCCCAACCATTCGCGATGGTGTACGAGGCATGAAATTTATTGAGGCCGTGCTTGCTTCTACAGCAGACGGTAACACTTGGACTGAAATTGACGACTAGATGAAGACGATTAAAGGACCTGGAATATTTTTGGCTCAGTTTGCCGATGATGTTGCACCATTCAACTCGCTAGATAGCATAGGGAAATGGGCTAGCGACTTAGGCTACAAAGCCGTACAGATACCAACAAACGACCCACGCCTTTTCGATTTAGATAAGGCAGCAGAAAGTAAAACTTACTGTGACGAAATTAAAGGCACACTTGGCCAGCATGGCCTTGAGGTAAGCGAGCTTTCAACGCACATTCAGGGACAGTTAGTTGCTGTTCACCCTGCGTACGAGGAGCTTTTTAAAGGCTTTGCTCCAAAGGGAATGAATGCCAAACAACGTAATGCTTGGGCAATTGACCAAGTAAAGAAAGCTGCTGTAGCTTCTAAAAACTTAGGAATTGACGTGCATGCTACATTCTCTGGCGCTTTGGTTTGGCCGTATTTTTACAACTGGCCACAGCGACCTGCCGGATTGATTGAAGAAGGATTTAAAGAATTAGCCAAGCGTTGGCGGCCAATTCTTAACCACTTTGACGAAAACGGTGTAGACGTTTGTTACGAAGTGCATGCTGGTGAAGACCTGCACGATGGAACTACCTTCGAGATGTTCTACGAGGCTACTGGCAAGCACAACCGCGTAAAACTATTGTACGATCCATCGCACTTTATTTTACAGCAACTGGATTACCTGGCTTATATCGATCATTATCATGAATTCTTCGGCATGTTTCACGTAAAAGATGCCGAGTACAACATGAATGGCAAGTCTGGTGCCTATGGTGGCTACCAAGACTGGATTGATAGACCGGGACGCTTCCGCTCTATTGGCGATGGTCAGGTAGATTTTCAAGCAATCTTCTCTAAACTAACACAGTACGGTTATGGCGGCTGGGCAATTTTAGAGTGGGAATGTTGCATTAAATCTCCAGAGCAAGGAGCTCGCGAGGGAGCAGAATACATCAGCCAGTTTATTATTGAAGCAACAGAAAAAACCTTCGATGATTTTGCCGATGCTGGCATTAGCCAAGATGAATTCAAGAAACTACTAGGAATAGATTAGTATGAAATGCCCGGGTAAGGCCTTCAGCCACTCGGGCGTTCCATCTGAATTTGACAAATAATCATATCAACAGATGAAAAAGACAATTTTAACATTAGCATTGATCTTTGTGGGAAGCGCGCTTTCTGCTCAGATTACCGACCCAAAAGCTACCGAAGTTTGGGATCCGGTACCGCGTAAGGTAACCCCGGGCAAAAACGGAGGCGCACCTTCCGATGCAATCGTTTTATTTGACGGCACCAACTTAAGTGAATGGAAGTCGAAAAATGATGGATCGGCAGCAGCCTGGAAAGTTGAGAACGGCTACATGGAAGTAGTTGGCGGCAAAGGCGACATTATGACGAACAAAAAGTTTGGTGATATTCAGCTGCACATTGAATGGAGTGCACCAACCAAAATTGTTGGCGAAGGTCAAGGCCGTGGTAACTCAGGTGTTTTTCTTCAGGAAAAATACGAGGTTCAAGTATTGGATAGCTACGTAAGCAAAACCTACTCTAATGGGCAAGCTGCTTCACTTTACAAGCAATCAATTCCATTGGTGAATGCCACAGTTGCACCAGGAGAATGGAACGTTTATGACATTCTTTACACTGCACCTCGTTTCAACGAAGACGGCATTAAAGTATCAGATGGCTATGTAACTGTAATTCACAATGGTGTTGTAGTTCAAAACCATCAGAGACTGTTAGGAACTACTGAATACATCGGTTTCCCTAAAAACGATGCGCATGGCGAAGGATCAATTGTACTACAAGACCATGGCAACCCGGTTAGATTCAGAAATATTTGGATCAGAGAACTATAAAACGTTCGATATTATAAAAACTGAAAGCCGCTAAATGCGGCTTTTTTTATGTCTCTGTATGTAAGTAAAGGACATCCTATATCCACCCCATGCGAATGCACTTGGCTACCAAAGCCGTAGTGTTTGGGGCAGTTGTTTTGCTCAGAATATTCTTACGATGAGTGGTCACCGTATTCACCGACACAAACAGCCGATGCGCGATTTGCTTGGCACTGGCACCATCGGCCAATAGACTAAGAATTTCAAATTCTCTATCAGTAAACTTCTCATTGATTTCGGTAGGGTACATAATATTATCGATTTAGCTTACCCAAAGTGAGTCAAATCCAAGCTCAATTCTATCAGGGAATAATTGCATTCAAACAATTAGTGGTTTTCCGCTACCCTAATTCGGGTAGTGGTTTTCTGCCATTATTAGAACACCCGTTTTCCATCTACAAAAAACTGGTAACCAACCCGCTACCTTTATTGCAATAGCCTGAAAGAAATTGTAGCTTATTAATAATTTAATCAACCAACACTATGAATAGAAAAGTCCCCACCAGAAAACCTGGGTCACATTCACGTGGCTATAACAGGGATGAATTTAAGGAGTACACAAATCAACATGTATTGGCCTTTGTGAAAAGAGGCAAAAAGGTAAATCAAGGAGGAAAAAATTACTTTCCGGTATCTGTAGTTTTCTTTTTAGAAGGTTATGAAGAACCTGATTTCATTACTAATGTAACAGGAGTTCCTGTAGCCTCCCCAAAAATGTACGTTGTTGAGAAGCAGGACATGAAACAAGATTTAGCCAATAAGAAGTGGACACTAGAAATGAGTGCCAACCCTTCTTCAGATCCAAGAGCTGAATTTATGGTAAAACTTGAACTGTTGTTAAACGAAGAGTGGAAAGGATGCGAAACTTTATCCATTGTGGTTAATCCTTTAGACCACAAAGAGAAGAAAGAAGACTTTATACTAACCGTAGAATGCGACATCATTATTCCACCTCCAGGTGGAGGCAATGGATAATAGATCAATGAAAAAAATATTTACATGCACAGCCTTATGGCTGTGCCTTGTCTTTTCATTAAATGCTCAAGAGAGCAGTGAGAACCTTTTGAATAAGTTCACTCACTTTTCACTCTCAGATGCCGACTCGGCCAGAATTATCCAGGCCAAAATAGACACCACTTCATTTAACACCGAACAAAAAATCAGATATCAGCAATCGTTGGGGCGTGTTCTATCCCTAGAGAACAAATATGAAGAAGCCGTTGCTGTTTATATTGAATCGCTCAAAAGCATTCCAGAAAATGCCTCTTTTGCCAAACTGATAAGTGAAATCTATGATGACATTGGGTCTATTTACAATAGTAACCTAAAAGACTTCAACTTGGCCGAAACCTATTACCTAGAAGCACTAAAAGTAAGGCAACGGTTCAAGCTCAATAGTGAACTTGGAATGAGCTTTTACAGCTTGGGCACCATTGCCTTTAGAAGAAGCGAGCACTACAAAGCCATTGACTACTTTAAACAAGGATTAAATAGTATTAGCGGAGAAAGCCAGCTTTCTATTGCGGCTAATTTAAATTACATGACGGGTATGGCCTATGCAAGAATTGCCGATGAAACTGACCCTGCGAAATTAGATAGTGCCGTAACCTACCTAAAGTCTGCAAAGGGAATGTATCGGGCTATGGGCAACGCATACTACGAGGGTGTAGTTACAATGGAAGAGGCTGGTATTTTACTACAGCTTGGTCAGTATGCTGAGTGCGCTAAAAGCCTAGAGCAAATCCTAAGCAATGACAACATCAAGAAGGACATCAAAATGTACATCCGGATTTTTGCTCAGCTTTCCATAGCATATGAAGGACTTAAAGACTACAAACGAGCATTTGAATACAAACGCCTAGAGGCAGACTCCTTTCGCGTGGAGCTTTCAAATAACCGACTAAGCTCAATTGCCCAAATAACCGAAGACTTTCGTACCGATAAACAGCTAGACGAAGCAGAAGCCACTGCATTTTTTGCCAGTAGGAAGGCCCGCATATTCAGCATTGTAGTTATTGTACTAGCCATAGTGCTGGTAATCTCCTACCTTATTTTTGTCCAAACACTTCAGAAAAAGAAGTTAGAAAACCTACAAGCCATGGTAATGGGTGAAGAGCAAGAGCGCAAACGAGTGGCGAAGGATTTACACGATGGCATAGGCGTTTTGTTAACCAGCGTAAAACTTAGGCTGAGTAACTTCGAAGATAAAGTTGATGACAAAAAAGCTTATCAAGATTCGCTGCAACAAATAGACAATGCCTGCACAGAGGTAAGAAGAATATCGCATAACATGGTGCCTGCCAGCTTAACCAAACTTGGTATTGAAGAAGCCATATTAGACTTACTCGACAATGTAAAAGCCTCCACTCAAATTGAGATTAATGAAGACATACAGGTAGAAGAGGGCTTGTTAGCGGAAGAAAAAGAAGTGCTCATTTATCGCATTATTCAGGAGCTAATAAACAACAGTATTAAATATGCTGAGGCCAGCACAGTTAGCCTTTCCATAAAAAACCTCAGCAACGAAGTAAAAATCACCTATAAAGATGATGGAAAGGGCTTTGATAAATCGGAGATTAAAGCCGGAATTGGACTTAAAAGCATTGCCTCGCGTATAGACATTCTAAAGGGCAAGCTAAACATAACCACTGCCCCAGGTGCTGGTGTTCAGTTCGATATTAACTTACCACTCTATGGATAAAATTAAAGTTTTGGTGGCAGATGATCATCAAGTGATCATTGATGGACTAGAAGCCATTATTAGCGATGTGGCCGAATTGGAATTTGTAGGAGGCGCACTTAACGGCAATCAGGTAATTGAAATGGTAGAATCTAAGGCCGTTGATATGGTTTTGATGGACATTAACATGCCCGAAATGGATGGCCTAGAATGCACGAGCTACCTCAACAAACATTACCCACAAATACGCATAATAGCCTTGAGCATGCATGATAATCCTCGCTTAGCCAAGCGCATGATCAAAAATGGCGCTTTTGGCTTTCTACTTAAGAACTCAAGTAAAGAGAATATTCTAAAAGCGATTTTTGAGGTAAAAGAAGGCCGCAACTTCTTCGACCCACTCTTAATGCAGAACTTTTTAGATGTTTCCAATCAAAAGAACTCCAGCTCTTTTGCAAAGAAAGACCTGCTCACAAAAAGGGAACTGGAAATCATTCAGCTCATTTGCCAAGAAAAAACTACTGGGGAAATAGCAGACGAACTTTCAATTAGTACCCACACTGTAGAGAGTCACCGTTCCAACATCCTCCTAAAGCTCGAATTGAAAAACTCCGTTGGTCTAGTAAAATGGGCCATTCAAAACGAAGTGATAGAGTTATAGAAGTACAGAAGTTTTAAAACAAAAAAACCAGTCAGCTGACTGGTTTTTTTGTTCGATTTATGATGGTTACACATTCGACCAAGACATTTGTCCTGGCTCTAGTGGAAGACATCCTTGATATTGCACTGGAATCGGATCGTAAGGCATTACTGTCTCACCAACCAACTCTGAAGTAAAGTAAGCGTAAAAAGTTGAATCAACCACTTGGGTAACAAAATGCGTTTCTAAGAACTGCGCACTTTTTTCTCCAGCCTTATCCGAAGCAGACTCTCTGTAACTTTTCAAAATGCTCGGGTCACTATCGTACTTTTTGTAGTACTCATTAATAGCAGTAGTTACCTGCTCAGTAGTGGCTTTGTTAAATTTAACCGGCTGGTTTTTGTCGAAGTTTTCAACAAATACTGCCATTCCTTTTCTAAAATGATCTGCCTCTGGGTGTTTTTCAATCACCTTCATGCTCTGATCTAAATAGTTAGGAACACCTGCCTCAACCGCCCCTGGAGTTGATGTTGGAGGGCAAATACCTTCACAAATTTTCTCCAATTGCGCTGCCTCTTCTGGCGTGAAGAAGGTAGGTACCCAATCTACAGTTGGTGCTGAAGAACAGCCTTGCAAAGCACCGAACAACATGCTCGATGTAAACAAAGCGGCAGAACCAAACCCAATGTTTTTTAATGCTTCTCTTCTTTCCATAATTATAGATTGTTCTTTTTCAATTGATCTGCTGCGTAGTTCGCTGCTCTTGCAGAGAATGCCATATAACCTAGTGATGGGTTATGGCAAGCTGCTGAAGTCATGAACGAACCATCAGTTACAAACACGTTTTTAACAGCGTGTACCTGGTTCCACTTGTTCAGTACCGAAGTTTTAGGGTCGTGTCCCATACGGGCAGTACCCATTTCGTGAATACCAAGTCCCATGTTAGGCCCATTATCGTAAGTATAAACGTTTTTGAAACCAGCTGCTTCAAGCATTTCTGCTGCGGAAGCCGCCATATCCTTACGCATTTCATACTCATTATCATGGAAATGCCCAGCATCAAACCTCATTTGCGGAAGTCCCCATGCATCTAGGTTATCATGATCTAAGTACATGTGGTTTTTATGCTGCGGAAGCGTTTCTCCAAAGCCCATAAAGCCCATGGTCCAGCCTCCTGGCTCCATCAAAGCATCTTTGATGTTTCCACCAACTCTACCCGCTCTCATTTCGGCAATATTTCTACCCCATCCTTCGCGGGAAGCACTACCTTGGTAACCATAACCACGCTTAAAGTTTGGCATATTAGAAGAACCACCTAAGTTTCTGAAACGAGGGATATAAATACCATTCGCTCTTCTTCCTTTGTAATACTTGTCTTCATAGCCTTCAACCCTAGAGCCAGCTCCCACGCCCAAGTGGTGATCCATTATGTTGTGGCCAAGCTCGCCACTGTCGTTACCCAAACCGTTAGGGAAACGATCACTTTTCGACATCAGCATGATACCAGCAGATGCGATAGCCGAAGCACAAAGGAAAATCACTTTAGCGTAATACTCCTTAGACTCCTTAGTATTTTGATCAATTACTCTAACACCTGTTGCTTTGCCGGTGCTATCATCGTACATAATTTCATGAACGATTGAGTCTGTTTTAATTGTAAGGTTTCCTGAAGCCAAACCAGCAGGAAGAGTTGATGATAAACTTGAAAAGTAACCTCCATAAGGGCAGCCTCTCATACATCTATCTCTCATCATACACTGGCTACGACCACCTTGGTTAGGGTGGTTAGGGTTACCAACATTTAATGGTTGCGTTAAGTGTGCAGTTCTTCCAACTGTAACCCACCTATTATTCCATTTGCTTTCAACTGCTTTACGGAAGTCTTGCTCAACACAGTTCAACTCCATTGGCGGAAGAAACTGACCATCAGGCAGCTGCTTAAAGCCTCTATTTTCACCAGAAACACCAATGAACCTTTCAACTTTATCGTACCATGGTTTAATGTCCTTGTATCGTACCGGCCAATCAACCGCAATACCTTCTTTTAGGTTTGATTCAAAGTCGATGTCGCTAAGACGGTAAGACTGACGTCCCCAAGTGATAGAGCGACCACCAAGGTGGTAACCTCTCATCCAGTCGAAACGGGAATCTTCTTGATAAGGGTGCTCGCTATCTTTTACAAAGAAATGACGGTGAGCCTCAGCAGTGGTGTACCCAGTTCTGTTTTGTTTAGGGTAATCCTTTTCAATTACGTCTCTTGGTGTTCTGCCTCGGTTTGGCAAGTCCCAAGTGTCCATTGTTGCCGTATGATAGTCTTTAATGTGTTCGATCTTACGACCGCGTTCCAGTACCAGCGTTTTTAGGCCGTTTTCACTAAGTTCTTTAGCAGCCCAACCCCCACTGATTCCTGAACCTACCACAATAGCATCAAACGTTTGCTCCTGCTTTGCTTTTAGGTTTAAGTTCATTGAGATTATTTTATGGATTTCAATAGTAATTCTTCTATCCTGCGCGTTTAGGATAGTTTAGAAATATAAGGAAACATATTAAATAATCCCCAGAACTATTGGGTCAAGTGCCGATTATCGTATAACAGCGGTGCGGATATTAGACCAAAGTGTCGAATAGACACAATGACGTAAGTTATACGGTAAGTATTTAAATTTATTCTAAAAAAGAAAAAGCCTCACTAGGAGGCTTTCTTTAATATTCGTCTTCGTTAAAGAAGAAATCTTCTTTAGTCGGATAGTCTGGCCAAATTTCTTCAATATTCTCGTATGGTTGTCCGTCATCTTCCAGCTCCTGCAGGTTCTCTACCACCTCTAGGGGAGCACCCGAACGTATCGAGAAATCAATCAATTCATCTTTAGTTGCCGGCCATGGGGCATCTTCTAAATATGACGCTAATTCTAATGTCCAATACATTTCTCTTCTCTTTTAACAGGCGTGCAAAAGAATACAATAAATCATTAATATTCAAATAGATACACGCATTTATTTTTATATAATAAAATAGCCCTTTACAGGCTTATTTGGCGGTTTCTGACCTATTCGCTTCTCGAATTTGACTTAAAATCGCCTCTTTCACTTTTACTTTTCGCTCTTGCTGTTGCAATTTCTTGTCCAACAAACTGTCTAAACCCTTAGACGTATTGAACTTACCAAGGTTCTCTTGAAAATTCAAAAGCTCCCTTTTGTCTCGCTCCAATAAGTCGCGACACACCTTCAACTGCAACTTGATCAAATCGGTTTCAGAACTTCCCTTTTTTGCTTTCTTTTCTACCAAGCCAGCCATAAAGCTCTTCTCAGAAACCATTGCCGAATGGAACAAGTATTCTTCGTTCAAATCGGCAGGTGCTTTACCCGCCAACTTCCAAGCATGCTTCAATTCTTTTAGGTCAACGGTTGGCACCATTGATTTATTGGCTTCTTTCAGTTGGTCAACAATTGCTTGTTTCTTTTTCAATGAGTCGCCTTTGGAAACGGCCTTCTTTTTCTTCTCAACCTTTTTAGCCGCACCAAGTGATTTTTTAATAATTCCTTGAAACTCTTCCCAAAGTTCATTGTGCCTTTTTGGCTTTACTTTACCCAGCGATTTCCACTCCTCTGTAAGCTGAGAAATAGATTGCTTAATGGCACTAGTGTCTTTTAGTGCAGAAAGTTTCTTTTCAGCATTTTGGAGAAAGTCATTAAAGTCCTTCTCTTTTTCTTCCATCATTTGCTCCAAGTCGGCATAAAACTCGGCTCGCTTAGCATAAAAGTCATCAATAATTGCCTTGAAATTCTCTTCAATGGCCTCCTTATGTTCCTCCGCTACAGCCCCGGTTTTAATCCACTTTTGCTGAATTTCCTTTACAGCTGCAGAAGCAGACTTCCACTCCTTACTTTCAGCAATTGGCTTCAACTCATCCAGTAAAGCAGTTTTTATCTGAAGATTTTTATGACGATTGGCAGTAATGTAGGCATCAAGTTCTTTGTAAAGCTTGTCTAGCGTTTCGTGCAAGGTTTCATAAGCCCCTAAACCATCATGCTCTGGCAAAGTATCAAGCAAGTGCTTCACCTTTGTCATAAAAGAACCCTTATTAGCGTTTTCTTCTACCTTCTTTTTAATCTCCTCCACCTCATTTTGTAAGGCGGCAAAGCGTTCCTGAAAGTATGCAACTGTCTTTTCTTCGGTTTCTTTTACCTCACCAATCACTCGTTCAGGAAAGTCCAAAAAAGACTTCCTTATTAGCTTACCATCTTCAACTCTACCGAATTCCGAATATTCCACGTGTACTTTGTTTAAAGCCCGAAATTAGTTATTCTAATTTTTTAGCCTCACATCGAGCATAATTTTTACCATATTTGATGCAAAATCACCCAAAATGAGCGACAATAAGATCATTTTTTCTATGGCCGGGGTGAATAAAATTTACCCGCCTAATAAACAAGTACTAAAAAACATATACCTATCCTTCTTCTATGGTGCCAAAATTGGCGTTTTGGGGCTCAACGGAGCTGGTAAATCTTCCTTGCTGAGAATTATTGCTGGTATGGATAAAGAATATCAGGGCGAGGTGGTTTTCTCTCCTGGTTACACCGTAGGCATGCTAGAGCAAGAGCCAGATTTGGATCCTGAAAAAACTGTGAAACAGGTAGTAGAAGAAGGTGCTGGCGAAGTAACCGAACTACTAAAAAAATTCGAAGATATTAACCTCAAATTCGCTGATCCTGCAGTGTTGGATGATCCAGACGCTATGAACAAGCTGATTGAGGAGCAAGGTAAGGTACAGGAAAAGCTAGACCAGCTAAATGCATGGGAGCTAGATTCTAGACTAGAGCGCGCCATGGACGCACTACGCACCCCACCTTCAGACGCCATTATTAAAAACCTTTCGGGTGGTGAAAAAAGACGGGTTGCCCTATGCCGCTTGCTTATTCAGGAGCCAGATGTACTGTTACTGGATGAGCCGACCAACCACTTAGATGCAGAATCAGTGCATTGGCTTGAGCAACACCTTAAGCAATATAAAGGAACCGTAATTGCCGTAACACACGACCGTTACTTCCTAGACAATGTAGCCGGCTGGATTTTGGAACTAGACCGTGGTGAGGGTATTCCTTGGGAAGGCAACTACTCTTCTTGGTTAGACCAAAAGCAGAAGCGTCTGGCACAAGAGCAAAAAAGCGAATCGAAGAGACAGAAAACTTTGGAGCGCGAGCTTGAGTGGGTACGCATGTCGCCAAAAGGCCGTCAGGCAAAAGCAAAAGCACGTTTGAGCGCTTATGACAAACTTGTCGGACAAGAAGCAAGGGAGAAAGAAGAAAAGCTGGAACTATATATTCCGGCTGGCGAACGACTTGGTGCGAAAGTAATTGAAGCTAAAGGCGTTTCGAAAGCATTTGGCGATAAGCTTTTGTATGAAAACCTTGAGTTTTCACTACCTCAAGGTGGTATTGTGGGAATTATTGGGCCAAACGGAGCTGGTAAAACCACACTCTTTAATATGATTACCGGTAAGGAACAACCAGATGCAGGAACATTCGAGGTTGGTCCAACAGTTGACATTGCCTATGTAGATCAAGAGCACACCAAGCTCGACCCTAACAAAACAGTATGGGAAGTTATCTCCGAAGGCAACGAACTGATTAACCTTGGCGGAAAGGAAATTAATTCTCGTGCCTATGTTAGCCGATTTAACTTTAACGGAACCGACCAAAGCAAAAAGGTAAGCGAACTTTCTGGTGGTATGAGAAACAGGGTGCATTTAGCCCTCACCTTAAAGCAAGGTGCCAACCTACTCCTACTGGATGAGCCTACCAACGACTTGGATGTAAATACGCTGAGAGCGCTTGAAGAAGGACTGGAAAACTTTGGTGGTTGTGCGGTGATCATTTCTCACGACCGTTGGTTCCTCGATAGAATTTGTACGCACATTCTGGCTTTTGAAGGAGAGTCTCAAGTGTATTGGTTCGAAGGTTCATATTCTGAATATGAAGAAAATCGCAAGAAAAGATTAGGTGACTCAGGCCCTAAACGAATAAAGTACAAAAAGCTAATGGCTTAAATTTAAAGAGGCTGTCGCAAAAGCAAAGCGTCATTCCCGACACCGATCGGGAATCTCTTTAAACTAGGTCTAAAGCCTGAATGAGATTCCCAGTCAAGCCTGCCTGCGGCAGGCAGGCTGAGAATGACGAAAGTGGTTAACTTTTGAGACAGCCTCTTTTTTATTAATAGCGGTAAATCTACTTACCTAGATTTCGAGGGATGGGTTTTATATTTTGCAACCGCTCCCTGCCCGTAAAAGCAAGCTTCCACAAACGACTCTGTGACGCTGTGAAGACACAGCTTGTGGCGGAAAGAAATAGCTTTCTTCCGATGTAATCTAAGACCTATAAGGCTCTTTAAAAATGGAAAGTAATTTCCTGTCTTAGGCTTTCCGACAGACTTAACGCCACCGGGCAGTTTCTTCCAATCTCTTTCAACTTGGCTCTATCTTCCTCAGAAGCAGTACAACCATCCCAATAAAAATCCACTTTTAAAGCAGAAATTCTGCGCGGGCTGGCCGACATTACCTTGGTAACTTCAAGGCGCATTCCGCTCATGTCGATGCCGTTCTTTTCGCCATCTATCGCCATTACGGTCATCATACAGCTACCCAACGCTGCTGCCACGGTATCGGTTGGCGAAAAAGTTTCGCCCTTTCCGTTATTATCTACCGGAGCATCTGTTTGCATGGTGTTTCCAGACTTTACGTGCTCCATGGTGGTTCTTAAACCGCCCTCATATTTCGATTTGATCGTGATCATAAACTATGCAGAATAATTTTTCGTTAATTTAGAGACCTTGAAAATAGCAGCAAAACTCTATGCGCAAATTCGCTCTCTATGCCCTACTCCTTTTTGTAACCACGCTTAGCGTGAATGCTCAACGATCACCCAACGATGTTGATGAGGCATACGAAAAAGAGAATGTATTCGGAATTGTAAAAGCCACCAATGGAGGACTAATTAGCGGTATATTCTACCGACATTCAAAAACGCTGGGCCCTAGAGACCTTTCTCACATTGCATTTGAAGCTGTAAACATTAAGCACCCAAGAGAAAGCCGAGTAAATACTGTTACCGGAAGTTCATTTGTTTATGGAAAATCAAATTATTTGGTAGCCTTGAGGCCAATGTATGGACGGGAAAAGATTCTTTTTAGAAAAGCCCCACAGCAAGGCGCTCGCATTTCGGGCTTAGTTGCAGTTGGCCCATCTATAGGAATGGAAATTCCTTATTATGTTGAATTAGGCGGCTCCAGAAAAGAACAATACGACCCTAACAATCAAGGACATTCGCCTGGCTTTATAAGTGGAAAAGCAGGGCCTTTTAGAGGTATCGGAGAGTCAAGCTTTGTTTTGGGTGGCTTCGCAAAAGCCTCACTTACCTTTGAAACCAATTCTACCAAACAGAAGGTTTTTGGCTTCGAAGTTGGCTTTACCGTTGACGCTTACACCCGAGAAATTAACATTCTGCCACTAGCCGATAACCAGAGTGTTTTTACCGCTGCCTTTCTAGCCATTTACTTCGGTAAAAGAAGATAGTCCGCAGCACTGCTATTTGGAACCTTTACCTTACCTTTGTGTTCTACTTAGACAGAGGAGAAAGCTATGATAGAACTACCTGTCGTTTCGAAAGAAACTGAAAATAAAAGACGCAAGCCCAACTGGTTAAGAGTTAAACTACCGGTTGGTCCAGAATACGCCAAAGTGCGTAAACTAGTCGATAAAAATAAGCTTCATACGATATGCGAAAGTGGCAACTGCCCAAACATGGGTGAATGTTGGGGAGCAGGTACTGCCACCTTTATGATTCTTGGTAATGTTTGTACACGTTCGTGTTCTTTCTGTGCGGTAGCTACTGGCCGTCCGCCAGAGTACGATTTAGAAGAGCCTAAACGCGTAGCAGAAGCTATAAAAACAATGGGCGTTAAGCATGCGGTTATTACATCGGTAAATCGTGACGAGCTTAAAGACAGAGGTGCTGAGATCTGGTACCAAACTGTGGTACAAACCAAGCAACTTAGCCCAGAAACCACTATAGAGACGCTTATTCCAGATGTAAAAGGAAACTGGGAGGCACTTTACCGAATGATTGACGCAGGTCAAGAAGTGGTATCTCACAATGTAGAAACAGTAAAGGAATTGTACCGACCGGTACGTCCTCAAGCAAAATACCCAAGAAGTTTAGAAGAGCTAAAACGTATAAAGGAGTACGGCAAAAGATCCAAATCTGGTGCTATGCTTGGCCTTGGTGAAACGGATGATCAAGTTTTCCAATTGATGGACGATTTGGCTGAAGTAGGTTTGGATATTCTTACACTTGGCCAGTACTTACAGCCAACCAAACGCCACCACGAGGTAATTGAATACGTTCACCCAGATAAGTTTGAATTCTTTAAAGAAGAAGGACTGAAAAGAGGCATTAAGTATGTAGAGTCGGGGCCATTGGTTAGATCTTCTTACCATGCCGAGAGACACGTGCATGTTTAGACATCAGACGTCAGATATTAGACGCTAGACCTGAGACAATGAATAATAGAGAAGCCGCTTAATTGCGGCTTTTTTATTCCCCTAACCCAAACTTGGATAGCGCATCTTTTAAGTTGTCTTTATAGGTTCTTGAAACAGGTAACACTTCCCCGTTTTTCATTTCCACTTTGTCAGAGAATTTTATTCTAACCTCTTTCAAATTGATGATATAAGACCTATGAATTTGAACGAAATAATCTGGCAATACTTCCAATACGTTCTTTAGTCTGTTCCTGTCTATTTCCGGTTTATCTTTAGACTTAAGGTAAAACTCCAAGTAGTTGCCGTCTGACTTTACAGCTACAATTTCCTCAGCCTCTAGTATAGCCTTACTCTTTAGCTCAATTATCTGGGTTTTCTGCTTCTCAATTTGCTTGCTCAAATTTACATTTTCAGCCGCTTGCACCGCTAGCCCTGAGACCGTTTTTCTATAGTTTCTAAAGTAGATGTACAAAATAATTATCAGCACAAAAACAGCAACAATCAGTAAAATGCGCTGCATAGTGTACACCTCTATTTTCTGGTTGGAAGCATCTAAATCACCTTCCTTAACGGCCAATAAATAGTTAGCTTTTGCCTCTGCCAAAAAGCGTTCCCTTTCCTTTTCCCTCATATTTTCACCCAAAGCATTATGCTGTTTTAGGTATTCATTACTCTTGGCTATTTCCCCCTTCTCTTCATAGGCTTGCGATAGCAATAAATACACATCACCCCTTAAACCCAAAAAACGAGGCGATGCTGTATTCTCTATGTGCTCATTAAAACGAGCAATAGCCGAGTCAAGCTGGTTATTCTGATAATAATAGGTACCTAAAATCAAATTATAGCGAAACTTATCATCAGGGCGTCTTAAATAAGAAAGTTGCATGCTTGCACTATCCAAGTAAGCCTTCGCTTCTACCAAGTTTGCTCGCTCTAGTAGCTTCTCAGCTAATGTCATTTGATTAAAATAAAGACCATCAAAACGGTTTATCTGCTTGTTAATTGCAATGGAAGCCTTCCAATAGTATTCAGCAGAATCGGGTTGATTCAACTCATAAAAAACTCTCGCCAAGTTGTTATAATATGCAGATTTGATTGGCTGAGGTTCAAACCCAGTAACATCCGACCCTCGTAAGCTTCGAAGGGCATCTTCAAACAGCCCCATTTCCAGAAACATCAGACTCACATTCATTGTGGTATTTAGGTTTCCGTACTCATTAGCAGGGTCTACTTTTTGAGATTCTTGAAAATGGTAAATGGCTTTTCCATACTCACCAATGCGTTTATAAGCCAAGCCAATGTTTCCGTTTGCTGAGTACATTGCATGCAGATTGCTTGAAGGTGCCGTTTGCAACACATCGTTAAATACATATATGGCCGAATCGTTTTCCTGACCATACAGATATGAAAGGCCCAAAACATTCTTCGCTCGAAAAAACAAATCCTCATTCTCCCCTTCCAGTTCAGCTATACTCAACTTTAAATACTTCTTTGCTAGGGGAAAGCTCCTCGATTTGAAGTAACTGACCCCCTTTAGGAAATCGCTAGTTGCTTGGTAATAGGCGCCCGATTCACCCAACAACAAAACGCTGTCTGCAAGCCCCATGACTTCTTCTGATCGGAAATTTGGAAGGGCATTACCATATTGAGCCAGCGCATCGGCACGCTCTCGGTTCGATTCGGCTTGTAATACAACCCGTCTTAAAGAGTCTAAATTGGGAGCTTGGGCAGAAAGACTGAACCCAATCAACAACAAGATTAGGCTAACGAATGGGCGAAGCATAACAGTTTAGTAGATGAAGTTGGCAAAAGAATCTCTACATAAACTTAAAAAATATTTACAGATCTGCCGAATTTGCAATACATAGAATTATGATGTATTATTGTTCTATGTATTCACGAGAATTATTAAAAGGCATACTCAAACCCATAATTCTAAAGCTCTTAAACGACCACGGAAAAATGTATGGGTACGAGATTGTTCAGCACGTAAAGGCGAGCTCACAAGGCAAAGTACTTATAAAAGAAGGCTCTTTATACCCTAGCTTACACGCCTTAACCAAAGAGGGCTACTTAGAAACAGAAGCCGTAATGGTTGGCAACCGCACCCGCAAATACTACCGACTTACTGGCAAAGGAAAAGAGGCCGTAGCACCTGCGGTTAATGAAGTAATCGAGTTTCAAGCAACACTTAGTACGCTCTTTGGCAAACCAAAAACCGCACTATCATGAGTAATGCTGAAATAAACACAATTAGGGAATACCTAAAGCAACATGGCTTTAGTAACGTGGCTCTAATAGACGATTTGGTAGATCATTTAGCCACGGAAATTGAGCTAATACAAGCCGATACTGGTGCTGACTTTGAAGAAGCCTTCACCTCGGCAAAAGAGAAGCTTCTACCAGAGACTCCCCATGAATTAGAAATAGATTTAAAATTATTAACCACTCAAAAACACAACATCATGATCAAGAAAATCGCATTTATCGGAGGCTATTTAAGTGCAATCTGTTTAACTGTTTCTATACTATTTGCCATTCTCTCTTTCCAAAACAATTATCAAGTGAGTATTAGGCGCAAAGTAATAAAATCACAATATCTAAGTTCAAACATCCAAGAGGAAGCAACACCAGAAACTATAAGCGATATCTACAATACATACCACAATGAAACATCTCTATTAAAACTGCAGTCCTTGAATCAGCTCGGTATTAGTCAAATGTTAATGGTAGTTTCAATTTTAATTTTCTCCACCACTTACCTTCCCTACCAATTCTACTCACGATACCAGCGGAGCGAATTAGAACTACTAGCCTCATAAAACAAAAAAACCCAAGCCTTCACTTGGGGTTTTTACTTTCTTATAAATACAATGGCTTAGGCCATTGCTTTGTGGTAATATCCAAGGTTCCACTTCAAGCTTGTCCTAAGGGCTTTTCTCCACCGCCAATGCAATGGCTACCAACTCTGAACAATACAGTCTTTGGCTCAAATACTTTTGATATTCAATCGGCTTTTAGTGTTTCACCATTACTTTCTTGATTACCGTTCCCTTTTCTGTAGCAACTATTAACAAATACATGCCTGAACTGAAGCTCGAAACATTCACACTCACCTGCTTTTCTGTTTCCTCAGTAAGTTGCCAGCTAATGCTTCCTTGGGTATCGATTAAACTCAGGTTGGCTTTATTGGCCGGAGAATCTGTAAGGTCGATACTTAACCATTCGTTCGATGGGTTCGGATACACCCTCACCTCTGCAATATCCAGTTGATCATCATCAATAGCCGCAACGACCTTTCCTTCACCAGATATAGCAATACTCTCTTCTCCATTATTAGAAGTAATTGTGATATCACCAGAGTAAACCTGTTCAACTGTAGGAGTAAAGGTTACTGTAAATGCTCCATTAGATCCTGCGTTCACATCAAAAGCGGCTTGATCTACTGAGTAACCTGCTGGCAGCGCAATACCCGTAACATTCAACGCCCCATCTCCCATATTCTCGATGGTTACTTCCTCAGACTGCGTATCTCCTATAACTACATTATTGAATGCAATAGTACTTGGCAAACTATATACGGGTCCCGTAATAGTGAGCGTACCATTGATATTCGCAAACTCATAATTATCAGCTTCTCCACCAGTAACCTCGATAGCATAAGTACCTCTATCACTTGTTGCAGTAGCCGAGGTATTTACCTCGGGAGCCTGACTCAGGACTGACACATCTTCTCCATTAACAAAGCCCTCATATTGAATGGTCAATGCTGGAATATCATCTCCTTTGTTGATGATAGCATCGTCTGCTGTTACTGTTAGGACCGCTGGTTCAATGCTAAGAATACCTGTGCTAAAAAAAAGAGTATAGTTCTCTGATAACCTCAACGTGTTATCATCAATTTCATATTCACCCACATTTTCGCCCGGGTCTCTGGAAAGTTCTCCCTCAAACTGGTCGTCAAAAGCAAGAGATCCATCGGTTATAGTGAAAGTAAGCTCAGGGTCTTGCTCTCCATAATTTTTAGTGAGATCATCAATTTTAACCGTTATCTCACGCACAAAAATACTCAAATCGGCCCCTTTAAATGTCAAATTATAATTAACTCCAGCAGTTAAAGATCCCTGCTCAATCGCATAGGCACCTGCCGACTCTCCTTCAGCTCTCAATAGGTTACCGCTTAAGTCATCCGCTCCAACAAGCCGACCTTCAGACACAAACCATGTCAATTCAGGATCATTTTCACCATATATTTTACTCTGCTCTTCTGCGCTAATGGCAATATCGGCTTTACCAACAGACATAAGAGTAGCTCCTTGAATCGATTGATAGAAATCGGCTCGATCTTCAATAGCAATGATATCCGCTTGGCCTGCGCCATTTATTGTAGCAGTACTTCCGTCAAAAGAAACAATATTGGGGTCTGAACTTGACAATTGAACGACTTCTCCTGATGATGCTGTCACAATTACTTCAAATGGTTGATCTCCATAAACTTTATTTGCAATGTCAGCTATGTTATTATAGGATAAACCTTGTTGCTCTTTTTCTATCTTCCACAAATCATTAAGCTCATTTGATCTTCCATTTTGATCTTTACCAATACCGCCAAAAAGATAAAATGTTCCATTTGATCCGATCCATGAAGACGCCCCTACTCTTGCACTAGGTTCATTCTCAGGAGCTTGAACACCACGCTCTCCTAATATACCAACCGAATCGATAGTGTCCGCCCCTTTTAACCAAGTCCAAGCTTCACCATCCCATCTCCAGAGATCATTAAGTAAGCCCTGACCACCTCTTGCATCGAGGCCATTTCCACCAAAAACATATAGATTTCCGCTATTCGTGACCCAGCCTGCTGCTAGCTGCCTAGCACTAGGTGCATTCTTAGTATCAGGCACTCCTTTTTCACCGTAATTACCTACTGCTTCACCATTTGTACTACCAGCTAACCATGTCCAGTTTGCTCCGTCCCATTTCCAAAGGTCATTCAAATATGAAAACTCCCCGTCAGCATCATACCCATAGCCACCGAATAGGTAAACCTCATTCTGGGCAGATTGAAACACAGTGGCGTAATATCTTGGCCCAGGAATAGAAGATTCACTTGTCACTCCTTTTTCCCCATAGATTCCATACTGTTGTTCAAAAAAACTACTCGGTCCATCAACCCAAGTCCAATTTTGACCATCCCATTTCCAAAGGTCAGCCATCTCCCCAACCCCTCCACTTTCGAAAGCAACTAATCCACCGAATAGAAATAAGTTACCAGAGTTATCTTTCCATTGTACAGCTCCATATCTACTACCAGGATCATTTGATGGGGCTGCAACTCCTTTTTCACCATAATCGGCTAGCTGATTTGATGTTTTATCACCGCTTAACCAAGTCCAATTTTGACCATCCCATTTCCATAAATCATTTAAGCTCACAAAACTTTCACCGTCTCTTGTAAATCCTCCGTATAAATAAAGATCCCCATTACTGGTCTTCCAAGATGAAGCCAGACTTCGAGATCTAGGAAGGTTACTTTCAGCAGCAACGCCTTTCTCTCCATAATTACCCAAATCATCGCTTGTTGATGTACCAGAAAGCCAGGTCCAATTACTGCCGTCATACTTCCAAAGATCATTTAAGAATACCTCTGAATTCCCATCTCCTCTTCCTTGACCACCAAATAAATAAAGATCTCCGTTTACCTCCCATGTAACTGCACCCATACGAATCCCGGGATGATTAGAGGCGTTTGCAATACCAATTGTCCCATAATTCCCTTCTTTTTCAACACTTGGTTGACCTGATTTCCAAATCCAGTTTGTTCCATCCCATTGCCAAAAATCGGCTTGACATCCATCTCCCCCGTAAAGGTTAACCACTTCTCCATTAAGCCAAATACCACTACCAAACCGAGCATCAGGAGAATTGGATTCTTGCGGTGTGTCTTTGATTCCAAAACTACCCTTTCCATCGCCTACATCTGAACCTGATATCCATTGCCAGATGGCTCCGTCCCATTTCCATAGATCATTTAATCTTATTGGGCCTCTATCTTTATCGAATCCGAATCCAGAGAATAAATAAAGATTATCGTTTGCATCAGTCCAACCAATGGCCCCCGCTCTTGACCCAGGCATGTTTATCGTTGATTCTTGACCTATATCTCCATAAATACCAGTTTGGCTTCCATCCTTTAATCCGTTAACCCAAGTCCAATTAGAACCATCCCATTTCCAGAGGTCATTAAGATATGAAAAGCCGGAGTTTTCGGCAAAGCCAAAGCCACCATAGATGTAGAAGTTATCTTGAGAATCAACCCAAAAAGTTGCGCCATATCTTGCACCTGGTACATTGGAAACATTCGCTTGTCCTTGAATTCCATATACACCAAAGTTACTGGCTATATTACTTCCATCAAGCCATGTCCATGCTGTTCCGTTCCATCTCCAAAGGTCATTTAGATAACCTCCATTTCCTGATCCATCACGACCTTCTCCCCCGAAAAGCAGAACTTCCCCATTCGATACTTGAACTATTGAGGCACCCCGTCTTGCGCTTGGAACATTGTCTGCATCTGCAACTCCTTCCGTACCAAATTGACCCAAACTATGAATATTATTTGAGCCTTTGACCCAAGTCCAATTTTGACCATCGAACTTCCACAGATCATTCCACTCGCCAGTTACACCAGCACTATTCTTACCCTGACCACCAAAAAGCCAAAAATTGCCATCAGCATCGGTCCATGAGACGGCATCTACTCTACCTGAGGGTATATTATCAGGCTCAGCAACTCCTAAGGCTCCATGATCGCCACCACTATCTAAGGTGCTATCGCCACTAATCCATGTCCAAGTTTGGCCATCATACCTCCAAAGGTCATTTCTGAATCCAATTGTTCCGTCAGAGTCCTTTCCTCGCCCTCCAAACAGATAGTTATTCCCTTGACTATCGGTCCAAGTAGCAAACCCAAACCTATCACCAGGAGAGTTTAATTCATTTGAAACACCCATTTCTCCATAAATAGGCGGATTAGAATTATCATAATTAGAACCTGAATGGAAGGCCCATTTTTGTGCATTTGAAATTGAGGAAAGACAAA
Organism: Roseivirga pacifica; assembly: GCF_900111145.1. Lineage (GTDB taxonomy): Bacteria > Bacteroidota > Bacteroidia > Cytophagales > Cyclobacteriaceae > Roseivirga > Roseivirga pacifica. The sequence goes on along the minus strand of NZ_FOIR01000001.1, from coordinate 1,658,591 downwards.
AAAAAGTTGTAATTACTAGAAGTAGTTGTCTGTGTTTAAACATAAATTTTAGGTTTAAAGAATCCCCCAAGATAAAAGGTCAAGGATAATTTTGGTATACACTTTTATGTATTCTACATACCGCTTATTTGAAAAAATATTACAATTATTTGAATTAGTTTAACCTATTCAAGTCCCTCATGACAAACCTGGATGAGCGTAAATTAAGACTGGAGATAATCAAACAAAAAACCCCAAGCCTTCACTTGGGGTTTTTACTTTCTTATAATTACAATGGCTTAGGCCATTGCTTCTTCTTCCTGATAATCTGAAACTGGAATACAGCTACACATTAGGTTTCTGTCGCCATAAGCAGAATCGATTCTGGCAACTGTTGGCCAAAACTTAGCCTCCTTAACATAAGGCGCTGGGTAAACGGCCTTCTCTCTAGAGTATGGCATTTCCCACTGCCCCTCCAACACCATTGCGGCCGTGTGCGGAGCATTTTTCAATACATTACTACCTTCTTCGGCAATTCCATCAGCAATTTCTCTGATTTCCTGACGAATGCTCAACATTGCTTCGCAGAACCTATCCAGCTCAGACTTAGACTCAGACTCAGTTGGCTCAATCATTACAGTACCTGCAACAGGGAATGACACTGTTGGTGCGTGGAAACCATAGTCCATCAAACGCTTAGCGATGTCTTCTACTTCTACCTTTTGGTTTTTGAAGTCGCGGCAATCCACGATCATTTCATGAGCACAACGGCCTTTGCTACCTGCATAAAGAATCTTAAACTCTTTCTCCAGCTTCGCTTTGATGTAGTTGGCGTTTAGAATAGCCATTTTAGTTGCATTGGTCAACCCTTCGGCACCCATCATGGCAATGTAAGCGTAAGAAATTGTTAGAATACTTGCGCTACCCCAAGGCGCTGCAGAAACCGCAGTTATGGCGCTATCACCACCGCTTTCTATCACTGGGTTACCCGGCAAGAATGGCGCAAGGTGCTCTGCAACACCAATTGGCCCCATACCAGGCCCACCACCACCGTGAGGAATACAGAACGTTTTGTGCAAGTTAAGGTGACAAACATCGGCCCCAATAATACCAGGGCTTGTTAAACCAACCTGCGCGTTCATGTTGGCACCATCCATGTAAACTTGTCCGCCATGCTCATGAATTAGCGCACACATGTCTTTAATGCTTTCTTCGAACACCCCGTGAGTAGACGGGTAAGTAACCATTAGGCAAGAAAGCTCATTGCTGTGCTGCTCTACTTTAGCCTTTAGGTCTTCTACATCAATATTCCCCTTCTCATCACAGTTTACAATTACCACCTTCATGCCGGCCATAACCGCAGAAGCAGGGTTTGTACCGTGAGCTGAAGAAGGAATTATAGCAATGTTTCTGTGTCCTTCGCCACGGCTTTCGTGATAAGCACGAATAACCATTAAGCCAGCATACTCACCTTGAGCACCAGAGTTTGGCTGCAACGAAACATCATAGAAACCAGTAATTTCAGACAACCAATCCACCAAATCGTGGAACATCATGTGATAACCACGGGTTTGGTACGTTGGTGCAAATGGGTGAATACCACCGAACTCAGGCCAGGTAACTGGCACCATTTCGGCAGTTGCATTCAACTTCATAGTACAAGAACCTAGTGAAATCATTGAATGCACCAATGAAAGGTCCTTGTTCTCTAATTTTTTGATATATCTCAGCATCTCATGCTCTGAGTGGTATTGGTTGAATACCGGGTGAGTCATGAAATCACTCTTTCTTTCTAAATCGGCTGGCAACGCTACCTCTAGATCAGCTGCTTCACCATCCAAATCGAAATCCATTACCTGACCAGTAGCCTCAGCAAAAATTTCGAAAATAACCTGAACGTCTTCTACTCGAGTAGTTTCGTCAACCGCAATACCAATGCTACCATCTTCGAAATAACGGAAGTTCACTTGGTTTACTTCAGCAATAGTTTTCACTTTCTCAGCCATGGCCAAGTCAGTCTCTATTCTTAGTGTATCGAAGTAAAGGTCATTTAACTGATTAAAACCTAAGTGCTTCAATCCTTTGTTCACCAACTGGGCAAAGCCATGGATTTTGAAAGCAATGTGCTTAATACCTTGCGAGCCGTGATAAACACCATACATACCCGCCATTACACCTAACAATACCTGCGCTGTACAAATATTTGAAGTAGCCTTCTCTCTACGAATATGTTGCTCTCTGGTTTGAAGGGCCATTCTATAAGCCTGATTGCCTTGGCTATCGATAGAAGCACCGATAATTCGACCAGGAATTTGGCGTTTGAAAGCTTCTTTAGTAGCAAAGTAAGCCGCGTGTGGACCACCGTAGCCCATAGGTACGCCAAAACGCTGCGTTGTACCAACTACAGCATCGGCACCCATTTCACCCGGAGGTGTTAAAAGAGCCAGCGACATTAAATCGGCAGCTGCGGTTACAAATACATTGTTTTCATGAGCACTAGCGATAAGCGAGCTATAATTGATCACTTTTCCGTCACCAGCAGGATATTGGATTAAGATACCGTAAAGGTCTTCTCTAGTTAAATCTAAATCTGCAACAGCACCAATTTCCAAATCAATACCAACCGGAATTGAACGTGTTTTTAACACTTCAATCGTCTGAGGAAAAGTATTCTCATCTACGAAAAACGTGTTGGCCGATTTCTTATCCTTCTTGCGCTGACCAGCAAACATAAACATTGCCTCTGCAGCAGCAGTGGCCTCATCAAGTAGAGATGCATTCGCAATCTCCATCCCAGTAAGGTCCATTACCATGGTTTGAAAATTCACCAAGGCTTCCAGTCTACCTTGAGCAATTTCCGCCTGGTAAGGCGTATAAGCCGTGTACCATCCCGGATTCTCCAAGATATTTCGCTGAATTACACCCGGCACAATGGTATCGTAATAGCCCATACCAATGTAGGACTTAAACATTTTGTTTTGCGCTGCAATGTGTCTTAGGTCTTTCAAGAACTGAAACTCTGACTTAGGCAAAGGCAGGTTCAACGGCTCCTTCATTCGAATTCCGGCCGGCACAGTTTCTTCTATTAAAGCATCGAGGCTTGGTGCTCCAATCACCTCTAACATTTCCTGAACTTCCTTAGCGTCAGGGCCATTATGGCGGTCTTCAAACTTCTGGGTTTTCCGTAGATCGATTTTTGTCATATCCGCTAGTTTACTTAGCTAAAATTTCCTCTCAATTTCTGGCGGCAAAGGTAATTCACAATGACTTGATTTCCTTACATCTACAAAATAAAAACCTGCCCGTTTTGGATAAACGGAGCCACACACATTTAAAAATATCATTAGCTTTATGGCGCTAATTTTTAGAACCATAAAACAAACCAGAAAATGAGGAGATTATTATCATTTGTTGGTGCGGCTATTATGCTCCCTATGGGCGTGGTTGCTCAGCAACAAGATGCTTCTGTGAAGTATGCAAATACGATTACCCCACAAGACATGCGCAGCAAGCTTTCTATTCTTGCTTCAGACGATTTCGGTGGTCGTGAAACAGGTACAGAAGGTCAGAAAAAAGCATCTAAATTCTTAGAGGATTTTTATAAAGAAATAGGCCTAGAAGGCCCTGTCGATGGTACTTACCGTCAAAAATTCAACATGTATCAGTCAGACTGGTCTGATGTGTACATAAAAACTAGAAAAGGCAAGAAATTAAACGGTGAAGAAATCATTTTCCTTGGCTATGAAAACATGAGCAAAGAAGCTAAGCTTGATGCTGTTTATGTTGGAAAAGGCACTAACCTTGAAGGACTTGATTTAGAAGGCAAAGCAGTGATTGCTATGGCCGGAGATCGTTCGTTAATGAGAACACTTTCTGAAGCTGGCGCTAAAGCTGTAATGATGATGGCGGCTGACGATGAGCAATTCAAGCAAACGCTACCTCGTCAAAGAAGAGCCTTCATTATGGGCAGACTTCGCTTTGAAGAAGAGTACTCAGGCGATCCTTCTATGATTTTCTACATTACTCAAGAAATTGCTGCTGAGATATTCAGAACCTCAACAGAAGAGTTGACTAACAATGCGGAAACTCCATCTAACATCAAGGCTAGAACAGTAAATGTTTCAGTTAAAGAAAAGCTAAACACTATTTCTACTGAAAACATGATGGCTTTCTTGGAAGGCACCGACCTTAAAGATGAGGTTTTGGTAATCTCTTCTCACTATGATCACATCGGTCAGAACGAAGATGGTTCTGTAATTAACAACGGTGCTGACGATGATGGTTCTGGTACTACTGGTGTAATGGAAATTGCTGAAGCATTTGCCCAAGCAGCCAAAGAAGGCCACAGACCAAGAAGAAGCATTCTTTTCTTAAACGTAACAGGTGAGGAAAAAGGACTTTTAGGTTCTGCTTACTATTCTGACAACCCAATCTTCCCAATCGAAAACACGGTTAACAACCTTAACATCGACATGATTGGTAGAGTTGACCCTGAGCACGAAGAGTCTGGCAACAGAGACTATGTTTATGTAATTGGTTCTGAAAAGCTTTCAAGTCACTTAAAAGTTATTTCTGAGTACGCTAACATTACTTACACTAAGCTTGACTTAGATTACCGCTATGATGATCCAAACGATAGAAACAGATTCTACTACCGATCTGACCACTACAACTTCGCCAAAAAAGGCATTCCGATTATATTCTACTTTAACGGTACACATGCTGACTATCACAGGCCTACCGATACTGTAGAGAAAATCACTTTTGATGTAATGGCAAAAAGAGCGCAGTTGGTATTCCACACTGCATGGCTTTTAGCGAACAGAAACGACAGAACACCTGTAGATCGTGAAGACGATATGGACTACGGTTCTAGATAAAAGATTGTACAGTTCAATACAGAAAGCTACCTTCACCGGTAGCTTTTTTTATGCCCAAAAAAGATAGAATTATATGAAAACCATACACATTTTAAACGGTGACAGTACACTGGCAATTTTCAACAAATCAGGCCTTGAAGGAGAAATCTTGGTTTGGAGAGACGTATTGAGCCAAGGACCTGTAAACGCTCCATTTGGCAGCGATCAATTCTGGGCAGATAGGGAGGCTTATATGACAAGCTCTTTCGAAATTGAGCCAGGCAAATTCCAAACCGATGTAATAGACCCATTCAAAGCATTTGTATCGAAAATAGGAACATACAAACAGGTAGTATTGTGGTTTGAATATGACCTATTCTGCCAAATCAATATGCTCGCCCTTATGTCATATTTGGGTGAAAAGGTTGAACCTGGCACTGAGCTTTCCCTTGTTTGCACGGGCCACATTGAGGGATACGATAAACTGATGGGCCTAGGCGAGCTACCTGCAGACATATATACTCAGCTATACAATACGCGTTTAAAATTAGGTACTCGTGAGTTTGAATATGCACAAGGGGCATACAGCACTTATACCTCAACCGAGGCAGACGATTTGTACACTTACATGATCATGCCTTTCCACGAATTGCCTTACTTAGCCGCAGCCTTCGAGGCACATTGGAAGCGTTTTCCCTCAATCGAAACTGGGCTATCCGAAATTGAAGAAAAGATGCTTGAGTTTATAAAAGAAGGAGTAAAAACGGACAGAGAACTAGTAGGCAAAATGCTTAGATGGCAAACTACCCACGGCTTTGGAGACCTTCAGTATTTCGAAATACTTGAGCGCATCAAGCCACTCTTCACCAACTTTGAGACGCTTGAACTGAAACCAAGTTTAGACAAAGCCACCATCGAATCATTGATTGACAGAAACTACTGGCTTGGGGGCGCCAAAGCCAACAAATGGCAATACAATCCCGATACGCAAGAAATTGAAAGAAAGTAGATTTCTTAAAAAAAGCAATCCCCTCCCACTCAGGAGGGGTTAATGAATTACTTTTTCGACAAACGAACCCGACCGTCATTAGTGCGAATTCTTACGTCTGCTTCTCCCGAAGGGAGCTTATATTCTACTCTATAGTCTGACTCATGAATTAGATCGAAAGCACTTGAGGCCGTTACTCGCCCATCGTCTTTCGAAATATCAAAATCGCCACCGCCACTTAGCACCACCAGCTCAAAGCTGGCATCATCTCCAGAAAAATCGTACTTGCCTGCGTTTGAAAGCGAGGTTTCTATAAGCACATCACCATCTTCAGAGCGAATTTCTATGTCTTTGAAGTTTCCGTTACGGATATCGGCATCGCCATCTTCCACGTTTACGTATAACGATCCATTGCCGCCATCCATTCGTAAATCACCATCTTCCAATTCTATTTCGAAGTCATCGCCCATGCACTCAACCAAGTCCACATTGCCGTCTTCCGTTTCAATTGAAATCGTACCATTCACTGATTTGATTATGTAATCATCATCCTCACCCTGAATCCTGAGCGAACCAGTTTTAGGCATCTCAATGGTAATCTCATAGTCAAGGCGGTAATAGCCCATGGTAAAACGAGCATTCGGCTTTCTTTCACGAATAAAAAGATCCCCATCTCGCTCTTCCACGTCCACGTCAAAGCGGCCGCGGGCAGAGCTCATTCCCTTCACCTCTTCATTCCGCTCTATGTAAACATGCACATCGGAGCGATCGGTACCGGTTATTTTTACATCGGCATCCTCCGAACGCAAATGCAGCGTTCCGTTGCTACTCATGTTATATACTTCGTCTAGTTTAAAATTGCCCGAGTCTTGGGCTGCTGCGGTAAATGAAATTATGCTGAACATCAGCATAACCAGTGTTGATTTGAGTTTCATAATTTTGAGTTTTTTGACCTTACTAATTTAGTCAAAGCAACTCAAAAGTGAAACAGCAAGCTACCTTCTCCTTCTTTTACGGTTACCCTTGTTGCTTGGCTTTTTCTTATTGTTCGAAGGGAACTTCCTTTTTTTCTCATGGAAAGCCCCCTTAAAGTCAGGGTTAGCCTTTCGCTTTAACTGATCAATTGCGCGGTCAATTTCCTGCTTTTCATTAAAAGGAGTCTTCTCCACCTGAACATTATCAGGAATACTCAACCTTGGAATTTCTTGCTGAATCATGGCCTCAATTTTCGGTACATGATGCATCTCCAGCTCATTGGCAAATGTAATCGCCACCCCTTCGTTCTTCGCCCTTCCCGTTCTACCAATGCGGTGCACGTAATCTTCGTAAATCAACGGAACATCAAAATTGATCACGTGCGAAACCATGCTTACGTCCATTCCGCGTGCCGTTACATCGGTAGAAACCAGCATGCGCACATCGCCCTCCTTAAACTCATTCATGGCGTTTATTCGTGTATTCTGCCCCTTATTGGCATGAATTACACGAACACCACCTTCATGCTTTCGGTCTAAAAACTTTGCAATCTGGTCGGCATTTGTCTTTGTCTTCACAAATATGATCACCCTTGTTAAGGATTCATCCTTAAGCAAATTGCTCAGTAAGTTAAGCTTTGTTCTAAAGTTGGGAACTTCGTAAAGCCATTGCTCAATCGTTTCGATTACCGTAGCTTGCGGTGCTACTTCTACCTTTTCCGGAAACTCCAAAAACTCCTCGGTAAGGCGAATCACTTTTTCGGGCATGGTGGCAGAAAACAGTAAGTTTTGGCGCTTTACGGGCACAATTTCCAGAATGTTCCGAATCTGCGGCATAAAGCCCATGTCCATCATCTTGTCGGCTTCATCTAGCACCATCGTTTTAATTTCCCTCGTGAAAATTCCTCCCTTGGCATAAAGGTCTAGAAATCGACCGGGGGTACTCACAATCGCATCAACGCCTTCTTCCAGCGCTGCCAATTGTTGCTTAGGGCCAAGCCCTCCGTAAGTAGCCAAAACACGTAAGTCGGTATACTTGGCCAGCGCCTTAAAATGCTCATGGATCTGAATTACCAGTTCTCTGGTAGGGGCTAAAATCAATGCGCGTGGATGAGTTCCCTGCGCATACTTTAGTTTCATAACGATGGGCGTAACAAAGGCTAAGGTTTTACCTGTACCCGTTTGGGCAATTCCTAACACATCGTGCCCGGCCCTAGCAAGCGGTATGGCCTTTTGCTGAATCTCTGTTGGCTCCTCAAACCCGAGTTCCTCAATGGCATTCAATACTTGACGATTCAGCTTCAAGTCTTCAAATTTTTTCACTTCTACTGCCATTTTCGGTTTAATCTGGTTTGTTTTACAATGCAATTACGTCAAACGGCAAATAAAACAAAATCCTTATGGCATCGATACTTATTCTAAATGGAACTGTAGTTAATGAAAACCGCATTTTTGAAGCTGATATTTTTGTGAAAGACGGCCTAATTGAGGCCATTGGCAAAGATCTTCAGCACAAAACGGCCGATCAAGTAATTGATGCCACGGGGCTTCACATTGTGCCGGGACTTATCGATGACCAAGTTCATTTTCGTGAGCCAGGCTTAACCCACAAGGCAGAGCTCTATACTGAATCTAGAGCGGCTGTGGCAGGTGGTGTCACCTCGTTTATGGAAATGCCCAACACTGTTCCGAATACTTTAACCCAAGAATTACTCCAAGAAAAGTACGATAGAGCAGCACAAGCAAGCTTGGCTAACTACAGCTTTTTTATGGGAGCCTCAAACGACAACCTGGATGAAGTGTTGAAAACAAACCCTAAAGATGTTTGTGGTGTAAAGGTTTTCATGGGCTCATCTACCGGAAACATGTTGGTAGACAACCAAAAGACACTTGAAGGTATTTTCGCCAACTCTCCTACGCTCATTGCTACACATTGCGAGTCTGAAGAAGTGATTCAGCGCAACACGGCTGCCGCCAGAGAGCAATTTGGAGAAAACGTACCAATTGGTCAGCATCCAATCATCCGCAGCGAAGAAGCCTGTTTTGCGTCATCATCCTTTGCAGTGAATTTGGCTAGAAAAGCTGGAGCCAGATTGCATATTTTACACATTTCAACAGCCAAAGAGGTTGGCCTATTCGATACAGATATTCCATTAAAAGAGAAGAAAATCACTTCGGAAGCCTGTATCCACCACATGTGGTTCTCCGATGCTGATTATGCTGAAAAAGGCACTTTGATTAAATGGAACCCAGCTGTTAAAACTGCCAACGACCGCGATGGGATTATTGCAGGGGTAAACAGCAATGCCATTGACGTTATTGCTACCGACCATGCACCGCACACTTTAGAAGAAAAGCAAAACAACTATTTCAAAGCACCATCGGGTGGGCCATTAGTGCAGCATTCACTAGTTGCGTTGCTAGACCTTTACCACCAAGGAAAGTTTACCCTAGAAAAAATTGTAGAGAAAAGCGCTCATGCCGTAGCCGACTTATTCGAAATTGACAGAAGGGGATATCTGAAAGAAGGTTACCATGCCGATATTGCCATTGTAGACCTCAACAGTCCGTGGCAGGTGACTAAAGAAAACCTGCTTTACAAATGCAAATGGTCACCATTCGAAGGCCATCAGTTTAAGTCGAAAGTAATGCACACTATAGTTTCCGGGCAACTGGCCTATAGCAATGGCAAACTCAATGAAGTTGGCTCGGGACAAAGACTTGCCTTCGATAGATAAAAATCTAAAAAAGTCTATTTGCAATTTCATTGCTTTGACTTACCTTTGCAGACCCAAACACGAAAGGCGTTTGGTTATGATTGGCTCAGCTAGGGCTACCAAGGCTGCAAAGCTTTGAAATCATAAACACGGTGGTTGTAGTTCAGTTGGTTAGAATGCCTGATTGTGGTTCAGGAGGTCGCCGGTTCGAGTCCGGTCTTCCACCCTTTAAAGCCAGTTACTTTTGTGACTGGCTTTTTTATTGGCCCTAGCCGAAAAAATAAAAGCGCTCCCTAACCAAGAGCGCTTTTCACCTAAACTATGACTAGGGATAATCAACCTATCTATTACTAACTCCCTAGATTTTTTTAACTTCTTTGTATTGACTTAAGTCTGTTGGTTTCAAAATGTTATCCAACAACTCAGAATTAACAACTTCAATACTGCTATTTTCTTTTTTAAATGGCTCTATGTGCTCAATACTCACTACTGAGTACTTTGGGTCGCAATTAGAAAACACAACCATATTGGCCTTATTACGCTCTATCCTTAGGTTAGCATACTCACCAAAAGTACCTACCTCTAAAATCTCAGAGCAGTTATCAGTAATAAGCATTTCATTAAAACACTCAGGACAGAAGAAGATTTCTGATTCAAATGAGTTCTTACCAATACTTCCATTGCCGGCAACAACCCCTTTCTTAATAAAAGAGCCGCAGCCAATATGAATACGCTTATAAATAGGGTTGTCTGTAACTTTCAGGCTGTCGCACTTACTGCTATTCAGCCTGAATTCATAAAATTCTTGCGAACCGGCAACTTCCAACTCACCTAGTCGGCAATGTTCAAATTCAACACTGTGGAGCTGAGAGTTAATCAATGAGAAGCGGTCGATGCGACAATTCACAAAACGAAGGTTTGCCGAAGCCCTTGTGCCATCAAAAATGAGCTCTTTGAAATAGCAATTCTCAAAAGTCAAAGGCTTGGGTACGTGCTGGTCCTTTAGCGAAACAGTTGCTCCAACCTTAAACTCATAAGGCACAATTCTAAACTCTAAGTCTTTTCCCTTAAAGATATCTTTTACCTGTTTTGAATTAAGTAATCTGGAATCCATAGCACCTACGTGAACAATCGATATGTAATATTATCTAGAATAGCCCAAGTGCCCAATACCACGCCCTTGGTATTTTACATGTAGCAACTTATACCGTACATACAAATATTCTAAAATCAGAATCGTATTTGCTTGATTTTATGAATGTTAAGCCTTTTATTAGAATCAAGCTAAATAACTTAGCGTTTATGTAAAACTCGATTTACTCAGAGCCCCCTACAAATTTTATGAAGACAACTCAACTGTCCTCTAGCATACTTAACTACAATCTTTCTCAAGACAAAGTGCTTGATAAAATCAAGGCTTGGATCGATTCTAACTCCATGTTTCAAGATCATCGGTTTATTTGGCGCATTGGCGTTACCAATGCGGAATCAATCTTCGCGGTGGAAGGTCAATTAAGAGCCGATTACCAGTGCAAGCACTTTAAATATTGGCGAACAGATTCTTTTAATGAATCTGTGAAAACAATTAGTAAACTGACCAAATATCATTTTGTTTTCAAATCGCCATTACACAATTATATTGGGAAAGGGCAATACATATTTGTCTACAAAATGCCAACGCCTTATAAGCACCACTTTTACCACACTCAGCATTACTAAAAAGCTTCAGAATCGTTATATTTCGCCATGAATAAGCGAAATGGAACTGATTTTTTCGACCAACCTATAGTAGAGCAGGCACGCACGCTTTACTTAGAAGGCTCGTTTATGGTTGCTATTCGCTATTATGGTTACAAAGTGAACCTTTACCTGCTGAATGGGGAATACATTGAGGTTTTTTATAACCATAAGGAAGACAAAATTGAAAGAATTGCTCCCTTAGATTACACCCACAGCAGAATGAAGTTTTATGCCGATCAGATTAGGATCAGTTCAGTGGCTAGTTAAGCTCAAAAGTGCCTGGTGTATCTCCATTACCTGTGGAATAACCATCTGCGAATCATTATTATCAATCAAAAAGTCAGCGAGTTTTCTTCTCTGATTATCACTCGTTTGTTTAGCCAAAATATCATCTACCTGAGCAGCGCTTCTTTGAGGGTCACGTAGCAACACTCTTCGCTTTCTAAGCTCTTTCTCAGCCATTACTGCAATATTCTTATCCATTGCCTTATAACCGCCATGTTCAAAGAGGATGGCAGCTTCCTTTATTAAATATGGTGCGCTGCAATTTAACTTTGCCCATGTTTCAAAATCGCGCACCACGGCAGGGTGTACCAAACCATTCAGCTTTGCCAACTCATCATTGTTGCTAAATACCTTCTCGGCCAAGTATTGACGGTTTAAAGAACCATCTCCATTGTAACTGCTTTCTCCAAAAGTCGCAGTCACTTCTTTTCTTAACTGTTCATCTTCAGTTAAAAGGGCTTTGCCCCTATCATCTGCATAGTAAATAGGAATACCCAGGGACTGAAATACACGGGCAATCGTTGACTTTCCAGAGCCAATCCCTCCGGTTAGTCCTATCAGCAAGGGCTTAGTCATTTTTAATAAGTTTTACACGCAAAGGGGTAAAAGTCACATTGTCGATCTTAGGATTACGCTTTTCCACCTCAATGTAAATGGTAGAGTCTGCCGGATCGAAGTTATTGAAGTCAACCGTTAGCTCTAGCTCTGTGGAGTCGGTTGCATCAAACTCTAATTCACTTATAGCGTAAGTTACATCTAGCCTTTTGGGCTCAAAATCTATGGCATCAATTGGAAAGTTTTTCTTTTGTACAGGAAAGCTTTCTGTGATTTTGAGATACCTAACCACCGGAAAGCTAAGGCCAATTTCTTTAGTATTTGCTGAAACAAACTCGGGCAAATTCTCGAGCGTTATAGTACCCGAATAATCGGCATCTACACCCCTTACATTGGGAGTAACCAATATCTCTTCTATCGAGGCCAAAGTCTCTTCTGGTCCGGTGAGTAAAACGCTGTCGGGTCGAACTCTTATGCCTTCCAATATTCTATAGTTGTTATCTAGCCGGATTTGACTTTCGTCTACCGCCACAGGCACTGTCTTTTCAACTTTACGCTGAATATCAAACTTAATAGAATCGTTTGGGATGTAATTGATTACAACCGGCTCAAGATTGGCAGCAATTTCAGACCGTAGAGAACTCACCAATACAAACGGGCGCGAATCAGGCCTCTCCACATAAACATCAAGCGTTTCCATATTAAAGCCGAAGCTTCTAGTCATAAGGTCCCAGCCTCCGCCAGATACTTCTAGCGTTAGCCTTTCAGGCAATGGTTTGGTGGCTATATAAGCTTCTTTATCGTAGCTTATGGAAATAGGAAAGCTGATTTGAGAAACGTAGTTGTCTTTGTTCAGCGCACTAAAAAACCAAAAGGTGGTAGATATGACAACGCATATCAATACCACCTTAAGTCTTTCGTCTTTTCTACTTGGTGTTTGAAAAGACTTTTTAAATTTTTCGATTATCTCTTCAGCGCTCATTAACGACCGTTATTTTTTGTCGGCCATTTTTTTACTCGCTTCAAGCGAGATAGCTGTTTTTTCGAAAGTAAGTTTAGTGCCTTTATCAACCTCTAAGGTTACGGTTTCATCGTCTTGTGCAAGCACCTTTCCATGAATACCACCTATGGTAATAATAGTATCACCTTTTTTAATCTCGTTGATAAAATTCTTCTGATCCTTCTGCTTTTTTTGCTGCGGACGAATCATAAAGAAATAAAACACTAACGCAATCCCACCAAAAAGTATTAGTTGGGACATCCATCCACCACCTTGTGGTGCCGCCTCTGCCTGTAATAAAATACTATAAATCATTCCTAAATTATGGAGCTGGGGCAGCGTTCACTTGAACGAAGCCTCTTAAACTTAATCTTGTTTGTGCAGGGTTGGTATTAGCAACCACTGTAATTACAGGGTTCTGCTGACCATTTTTACCCTTGCTATCAAATCGTACCACGATTTCGCCAGTACCACCTGGAGGAACAGCCTCTTTAGTGTGCTGAGGCACTGTACAACCGCAAGAAGCTGAAGTACTTTGAATTCTCAAATCTTCAGTACCAACGTTGGTAAATTTGAAAGTATAGTTAACAACTTCACCTTGCTTAATAGTACCGAAGTTATATAATGTTTCGTCCCACTTAAAAGCAGCTTTAGCCGATACATTAGTTTCGATAGATGAAGCAGAAGGAGTGCTTGTTGGAGTTACGGTATTTCTTACCACACCGCCATTTTCCAATTGATTCACCCTTCTTTCTAGGTTAGCTAGTCTCTTTTCAGTTTCTGCATCGGAACAAGACGCTAAAAATAGCGCACATGCCAACACACTTAGTAGAGTTAGTTTAGTTTTCATGGTTATTGTTTTTATTCAGTTATTTCATTCGATTCTGTCGACTTGATCTGACCGATAAGGTCGTCAACATCACTCAGTAACTGTTCTGCCTTTTGGCGTGCCTGAGAAACAACTTTCTGCCCTTCTTCCTTTGCCATAGAAGAAACCTCCACTTTACCGTTAATGAGGTCTTCCAACAAATCTTCCAATTGCTGCTTGTACTTATCTAACTGATAAGACAGCTTGTCTCTTGTGTTCGATCCTTTATCAGGAGCATAAAGAATGCCCAGAATAGCTCCGGTGGCGGCTCCTAATACAAAAGCAAATAAGTTACTAGACCCTTTACTCATAATCTCTCTATTTGTTGTCTAACAATCCTCTTCCTGTTTTCTTCAAACGACCATCTTTCTTGAATTCGTTTGAGATCACATCTAAGATTCCGTTAATAAATTGTTTACTCTTAGGTGTACTGTAGTTTTTAGAAAGCTCAATATACTCATTAATAGTAACCTTCACAGGAATGCTTCTAAAATTAAGCATCTCTGAAATGGCCATTTTGAGTATAATTTGGTCGGTTACAGCCAGTCTGTCTATCTCCCAGTTTTTGGTTTTAGATGCAATTATCTCGCTGTATTCCTTATCATTTTCTATGCTACTGTCATAAATCAGTTCGAAGAAATCCTTGTCTTCTTCCCAATTATTAGAAAAATCAGGCAGTTCAAAATCTTTTGGATCAGAGTCTTCTTCCAAATCGCGAACGGTTCTGGTTACCAAACTCCTTACAATAGATTTATTTTCTACCCAACGAATATCCTTTTCCTCAAAGAAAGATAGAATCACTTCGGTCTTAAAAACGACTTGCTTAATTAAGTGTTCTATTAATTCTTTGTCTTGCTCAAAAGTAGGATTAGCGGTTCTGCGGTACTCAGCAAAAGTCTCATCTTTCTTGATGATGTCTTTGTACCAGCTTTTCAAATTATCCTCTTCATCTTCCCACTGCACATTCTTTTTTACAGAAGCTACCTGAAGTTTAGAACACTTGCGGAAATACTCTGTCACTCTGTTTTGCGGAAAGTTGAAATCACCAGTAAGCAAACGTTCCGGTGATAATCGCTTCTTTTTATCTGCTTCGGTCTTAGCCAAATCGCTCCAAGCTACTAACAGCCCAATGGCCCAAAGAAAGTAGTCAGTCAAAGACTCTGCATCTAGAATCATGGCGTTTTTTAAACGCTCTTTGTCTTTAGCAGAATTGTTGAGAAATGTTTTGTAAACCGACTTGGCTACTGTTTCAGCCTCTTTCGAAATGGTTAGGCCTTCTGGTAATTGTGTTCCTAAAACTTGGTTAGAAAGTACCGCTTTCGCCTCCTGCTTATTGGCTTTAAGCAGTTCATGATTTTGAGGCTCCATGGAATTGAGGTCCGGTTTAAAGGCCTCATCAATTTCTGCCAGCCCTATGTTGTAGTTGGCCTCCTTGCATTGGCCATAAGCAAAGAGCGACTGCATTGCTTTAACCCTTAAAGATCTCCTATTGAGCATACTAGATTCGTAAAATCGTTAGTTTTTAATGGCTCGAAACAGATTTAGCCTCCGTTTCGAGCCATAAAGTTAGATGGATAGTTTTACTCTACCTACATCTTCTATGCGTTTTTCAGCTAATTTCATTGCTGCGTCTTGTGCAGGAATGTTCTCAGCTTCCGCTTTATTCAAAATATTAAGCGTTGTATCGTATATTTTTTCGGTCCACGCGTAAGCCAAATCTTTGTTGTAAGCTCCGGCCAATTCAGACGAAATATTAATAATTCCACCCGCATTTACCACAAAATCTGGTGCGTAAGTAATGCCTTTATCTAAAAGCATTTGCCCGTGAATACGCTCATTAGCCAATTGGTTATTAGCTGCTCCGGTAATTACTGGCGCCTTAATTCTGTTGAGCGTAGCATCGTTTAGGGTTGCCCCCATAGCGCATGGTGCGTAAATATCTACATCAAGGTCATAGATTTCGTCCATACCAACTACGGTAGCACCAGTATTGGCCGACACCTTTACCAAACGCTCTTCGTTAATATCGGTAATAAATACCTTAGCGCCTTCTTTAACCAAGTGCTCTACCAAGTACATACCTACTTGGCCAACACCTTGTACGGAGATTTTTTTACCTTCTAATGAATCTGAACCAAAGCCCTTTTTGGCTGAAGCTTTCATACCCATATAAACACCATAGGCTGTAACTGGCGAAGGGTCGCCACTTCCGCCCATTTCTACAGGCAAACCAGTAACATGCTTGGTTTCCATACCGATATACTGCATATCGGAGGTTTTCATGTTCATATCTTCGGCAGTGATGTACTTGCCATTCAGGCTATTTACAAACTTACCGAACCTTCTCAGGAAGGCTTCATTTTTCAACTTGGCCGGGTCGCCAATAATCACGGCTTTACCTCCACCTAAATTTAGGCCAGAGATGGCAGCCTTGTACGTCATACCACGCGAAAGGCGCAAAACATCAATTGCAGCTTCCTCTTCGGTAGCATAATTCCAAAAACGGGTACCACCAAGTGCTGGTCCCAAAACGGTATTGTGAATACCGATAATTGCTTTTAAGCCGGTAGCCTCATCGTGGCAGTAAACCACCTGCTCGTGACCGAGCTTAGAAGCCTCCTCGAAAATCGAGATACTTCCGACTTTTTCCATTTCTTGAATTCCTTCCATTACTATTAATACTAATTCCTTTACTTTTGCCCCTTCAGCATAATGAAAGGGGCCTTTTCCCCGACCGCAAAAGTAACCAAATAATCCAGATATACTAAAGATTATAGACTGTGCGGCAACCTTTAACCAAACGATGCTGTTAGTAGAAACGTGAAAGAACTTAGCCACTTAAACAAGTACCTTTTTAAGTACAAATTCCTGCTCATTCTGGGCATAATCTTTCTGGCAGTATCTAACTATTTTGCCGTTTGGCCTGCAAGGGTTGTACGCTATGCGCTCGATTATGTGACAGAAAGTTTTGGGCTTTATCGTGCTGCTGATGGTTCGGCAATAAGCAGTAGCCTATTTGATGATTTTGAAACTGGTATTTTAATTCTAGGTGGGCTCATTATTGTTATGGCACTTACCCGTGGCTTCTTTCTCTTTCTGGTTCGACAAACAATTATTGTGATGTCGAGAAAGATTGAATTCGATCTGAAAAACGAAGTCTTCGACCAGTACCAAAAGCTGCCGCTTAGCTTTTACCGAAAGAACAATACGGGCGATTTAATGAACCGCATTTCGGAAGATGTTACACGCGTGCGCATGTACCTAGGGCCGGGCATTATGTATGGCATTAACCTGCTTATTCTCTTCCCAATGGTGATTTACGAAATGCTAAGAGTGAATGCTGAGCTTACATTTTACGCCTTGTTACCGCTGCCCGTCCTTTCTGTGAGCATTTATTTGGTTAACAACATTATTAACAAGCGGTCTGAAGAAATTCAAGAGAGCCTTTCCGACCTTTCTACTCATGTGCAAGAGGCCTTTTCGGGCATTCGTGTACTCAAAGCTTTTGTACGCGAAATGGATTCATCGCGCAAATTCAACATTGCCAGCGAAGAATATAAGGACAAGTCGCTTAAACTAACTTTTGTGAACGCCCTGTTCTTTCCATTAATTATGGCACTTATCGGGCTAAGCATTATTCTAACCATATATATAGGTGGAAATAAGGTGATTAAGGGCGAAATAACTTACGGTAACATTGCCGAGTTTGTGCTTTATGTAAACATGCTAACTTGGCCTGTAACGGCACTCGGCTGGATCACCAGTATTATTCAGCGGGCTGCGGCTTCACAAAAAAGAATCAATCAATTTCTTAAGGAAGAAAACCACATTCAGTCTACCGAAAACCTAGATGTGGACATTGTTGGAAAACTAGCGTTCGAAAACGTTTCGTTTGTTTATCCCGACTCAGGAATTAAAGCATTAGACCAAGTAAGTTTTGAAGTGAGCCCTGGCGAATCTATTGCCATAATTGGTACTACAGGCTCCGGAAAAAGCACCATTGCCAACCTTATCTTAAGACTTTACGACACCACTCAAGGAGGGGTGAAAATTGATGGGAAACCTATTGAAGCTTATGACATTTCGAGCATGCGCTCGCAAATGGGCTATGTGCCGCAGGATGTATTCCTATTCTCCGATTCAATAGAAAACAACATTGCCTTTGGCGGAGATGACATCACCAAAGAGCAGATCATTCAAGCCGCCAAAGATGCCGATCTTTATGACAACATTGATGACTTCCCAGAGGGCTTCCAAACCATGTTGGGCGAAAGAGGCATCACGCTATCGGGTGGGCAAAAGCAGCGCACGTCAATTGCTCGAGCGATTGTGAAAAATCCAAAACTATTGATTTTGGACGATGCCTTAAGTGCAGTGGATACCAACACGGAAAACACCATTTTAAAGAGCCTAGCAAGAATTATGAAGGGCAGAACCTCGGTTATCATTTCTCACCGCGTTTCGTCAGCCAAACTTGCAGACAAAATCATAGTGCTGGATGATGGCAAAATCATTGAGCAGGGCACAAACGAGTCGTTGTTAGCTGCAGGCGGTGTTTACAAAGAGCTTTACGATAAACAGCTTAAGCAGGAAGAGGAAGCATAAAAATATTATTGATCTTCCAATTAACCTATTTAGCAGGCATATCAATAATCAGTTGCTGCTCAGAAATGTATTGTTCAATTGTAAAATCCTGAAGTTTAAAACCATACTCAGCAGCTTTTTCTATCAGGTTATCCTCAATAGTTTCTGGGCTTGGCATAACTACATTATGCGCCTCAATTGTTGCACGCATAGCACGCTTAGCCGGAATAGTCAAGCGTTGATAGCCATCAGGCAAATTCGCAGTTCCCTTGTTCAGCGCTACACCAATAAATAGCTTGATTTCCTTATCTACCAAGGTAGTATCATTGTAGTGCACAAGGGTTAAAACACCATTGAGTGTACCGTCTTCCACATAACCTCTTGCTCTAATAAAGGCTTCTTCAATCTTGGTGTCATCTCCATTTCCCTGAAAGTGCTCCCCTACCAAATTGTAATCCGAAATGTTTTCAACGGAGTAATCGATTTTATTCAAACCACCCAAGTACATATAGCCAGCCGTAATCGCGGCAATGGCCAAAATGCCAATAACTGTAATTGTTTTTTTGTTCATCAGGCAACTACTTCTTTGTATTGCATATTATATAGGTTGGCATAAAAACCCTCCTTTTCTAGCAGTTCTTTGTGCGAACCAACCTCTTTTATCTCTCCTTTATCGAGCACTATAATTTTATCTGCCCCTTGAATGGTAGAAAGTCTGTGAGCAATCACAATAGACGTTCTGCCTTTCATTAGCACCTCAATAGCATTCTGGATCAACTCTTCAGTTTCCGAGTCTACAGAAGAAGTAGCCTCATCAAGCACAATGATTTTAGGGTCGTAAACCATGGCACGCACAAACGATATCAGCTGGCGCTGGCCTACCGAAAGTGTAGATCCCCGCTCCATTACGTTGTAATCGTAGCCCTGCGGCAAACGCTCAATAAACTTTTTAGCCCCCACCAACTCGGCCGCTTGTCTTATCTTCTCATCAGAGATATTGTTATTGCCGAGGGTAATGTTCTGTTTAATTGTATCGGAAAACAAGAATACATCTTGCAAAACCACTCCGATACGTTCACGCAAGGCACCAAGGTCAAAGTCCTTAATATCTCTACCATCGATAGTGATTTGCCCTTTGTTAATATCGTAAAAGCGCGAAAGCAGATTGATGACGGATGATTTACCGGCACCGGTAGCGCCTACCAAAGCCACCGTTTGCCCTTCTTTTACCTCGAAAGAAATATCCTTCAGCACATAGTTTTCTTCATTGTAAGCAAACCATACGTTTTTAAAAGAAACATCTCCCTTCAGCTCTTTTGGTGCGTAGCTTCCATTATCATCTAAATGCTCATCGCTATCCAACAGTTTAAAGATCCTGTTCGAGCTCACAATCCCCATTTGCAAGGTGTTAAACCTATCTGCAATCATTCGGATTGGGCGGAAGAACATCTGAATGTACATGATGAAGGCGATGATTACACCCGGCCCAGCATCAAGCCCTACGAGCATACCGCGGGCACCGTACCAAACCGCCATACCAATAGCTATGGCTTGAATAATTTCTGCCACGGGGAAATAAATGGCGTAATATAGGACGGAGCGAATATGGGCCTTTTTGTGTTCCGAATTGATCTGTTTAAACTTATCGAACTCTCTTTCTTCAGCATTAAAAATTTGCACAATGCTCATGCCCGTAACATGTTCCTGAACAAATGAATTGAGATTCGAAACGGCATTTCTTACCTGATTGAACGTTACCTTGATTTTCTCTTTGAAAACGTAGGTACTGAATATCAGCAAAGGCAGTGTAGAAAGACTCACTAAAGTCAATCGCCAGTCGAGGTAGAACATATACCCCATAAGGAAAACCAGCTGCAGCAGGTCTCCAATTAGAGCCGCAATTCCTTCGCTAAATACGTTCGAAAGAGTTTCTATATCCGAAACGTTTCTGGTTACTAACCTACCGATTGGTGTTTTATCGAAAAACTTAAGCTTTAAACTCAACAGGTGCCTGTACAACTTAACGCGTATGTCGCGAATAATTACTTGCCCAAACCAACCAGAAAGGTATGTGTGAGAGTACTGCACTATAGCCAGCACTATAAGGTGGGCCACCAAAACCCCTAGTATAAAAACCAAGCCGTTATAATCGCCTTGAGGCACGTATTCGTCTATTGCTTTTTGAACCAAAATTGGCCTAATAGGCATTAACACCGCCAAAAACACGGTTAAGAATACAAGAAAGTAGAAATGCTTGATATAGGGCTTAGCAAACTGAAACAGTCTTCTCAGCACCTGAAAGTCAACAACATTCCCTCCTTTAATTTTATCTTTTTCCTTCTCCAAAATCTAAATAGATATCCTCAGGGTAGTCAACCTGAGTTAAAAACAATCCATGCGGAGCTGCAGCTTTGCCTGCTGCTTTTCGGTCTTTCGCATTGATGATATTAACAAAATCTTCGGGAGTTAGTTTCCCTCTGCCCACATCAATTAAAGTTCCTACCAAGGCACGGATCATTCCTCTTAAAAAACGGTCGGCCTTCACTTCAAAAACAAGCAAGTCTCCTCGCCAAATGAATTCAGCTTTGCGAAGGTCGCAAATAAAATTATTAACCTCGGTTTTCACTCGGCTAAAACTTTCAAAGTCTTGCTTACCGATAAGCTTGCTGGCCGCTTGGTTCATTAATTCAACATCTAACTTATAAGGCACGTAAAGCGATTCTTGTAAGCCAAAAGGAGACCGTTCCATCCTTAGAAAATACTCATATCCACGCTCTACTGCATCGAAGCGCGCATGGGCATCATCCTTTACCAAGTGTACTTTGTTTATCACTACATCATTGGGCAGAATGGCATTCAACTTATACGTCAACTGGCTGGGTTCCCAACTCTGTACCACATCGAAATGTGCGACTTGCTTTTTGGCGTGCACACCAGTATCGGTCCTACCGGAGCCTACAATGGCAGTTTCTGCCCGCAACATCTTACTGAGGGCTGACTGAATTTCGGCCTGCACTGTGTGGGCGTTTGGCTGAATTTGCCAACCGTGGTAATTTGTTCCGTTGTAAGAAATATCGAGGAAGTAGCGCACTGTTTTTTAATGAAGCCGCAAGTTAGTAAAAGCGCGGGAAGTCTGATTACAGAGATACATCCATCTTATTACCTACTTCTTACGTCATACCGCGCACGACTTACTATATTTGCACTCCAAAAAATTAAGAAGAAGATGATTCAGAGAATTCAGACTGTATTGTTGCTTGGTGTAGCCATTTGTATGGGTTTGGTTTTGGCCTACCCTATTTGGTTCGAAGAAAACCCTGATCAAACACAGGGCATTATTATGACAGCATTTAATACCGAAGTAGTAGACTTTGGCGGCACACTTGACAGAGGAGATGACGACACAATTGTAGAGTCAAACGCTAACTGGCACATTGCGAGCCTTGCTATTATCGCCTCTTTAGTAGCCCTTTTCTCCATCTTTCAATTTAAAAGCAGACTGAACCAAATGAAGCTAGGTGCGCTAAACGCCCTTATTATGGCCGCAACCTTGGGGCTTTCTTATTACCAGGTATTCCAGTTAGAAAGTAGCTTTTCCCCAGAAACACAAGGCTCTATATCGCTAGGTTTTTATCTACCAGCCTTTGCCATGTTGCTAAATATTTTGGCCAATCGCTTTATTAGAAAGGACGAAAAACTAGTAAAGTCTGCCGATAGAATGAGGTAATCTTCAAATTACTAAAGACATAAAAAAAGCCTGACTGGAAACTCCAATCAGGCTTTTTTAATATTCAACAACCACTATTGCTCTACCTCAACTAAGCTGATTTTGAACAACAAATTTTCATTCGGCATTACACTTGTAGATCCAATATTTCTGTAGGCCAACACCGAAGGAATGTAAAAGTCTCCACTGCCTTCCTCAGACAATAATAGTGTCGCAATTTGGAAACCAGGGATCAACTGACTAGTTCCTAAAGTAAATCTTAAAGGAGCATAATCTCTGTCAGAGTTGTAAATCCCCTCTTCTTTCGCCAAGTCTTCTTTACTCGTGTCGAGCAAGCTTCCACCAATTCTGTACAGTTCATAATCTACAGAAACCACTTGTCCTTCTTCTGGAAAAGTACCATTGCCTTCTGCAGTAATTACATACCTAATACCCGTGTCATGAGTTTCGGCCTGTATATCATTTGCCTCAAGATAAAGGTCGATTTTTTCTCCATCAACCTCCAATTGGGCAACAGGGTCGTAGCTTGGCCCATCGTCACTATTCAAACATCCGCTTAATCCAAAGGCCAAAAAAACAGATAGCCCTAATACCAACTTCTTCATGATAACATTTAGTTTTATAAGTTATTAAATGCCCAATGCCCCAAAATATTGCTTGGCATCAGGCCTTTTCATCTCCACTAGACATCAAAGGTAAACTAAAGGTTGGAATAGGAGGTGAGTTATTTTCAATTCCACCAAACTGCCAACCTGTCACATAAGCGGCATTGGTATGGCATTTGATTTTAGGCTGCCAGTTCAAAAAAACTGATAAATCGCTATGCAAGAAAAAGGTACTATCTCGATACATACCGAGAATATTTTCCCCATTATTAAAAAGTTTCTTTACTCAGATCACGAGATCTTTTTAAGAGAGCTGGTTTCTAATGCTGTAGATGCAACGCAAAAAGTTAAGCGCTTGGCATCTTTGGGCGAATACACGGGCGACCTTGGAGAAACACGTGTTGAAGTAAGCGTAAACAAAAAGAAAAAGACGATCACTATTAGCGATGCCGGTATAGGTATGACGGCTGAGGAGATCAAAAAATACATCAACCAAATTGCCTTTTCTGGTGCTACGGAATTCGTAGAGAAGTTCAAAGATGCTGGTGATGCCAAAGAGATCATAGGTAAGTTTGGTCTTGGTTTCTACTCTGCCTTTATGGTAGCTGGTAAGGTAGAAATTGACAGTTTGTCGTACCAAGAGGGTGCCGCGCCTGCCAAATGGATTTGCGATGGCAGCACCGAATTCGAAATTACCGAAGGTAAGCGCAAAACACGCGGTACAACTATTACCCTCCACGTAAATGACGATTCCGAAGAGTTCTTGGAAGACTTCAGAATTCAGCAGATTCTTGACAAATACGCCAAATTCTTACCTATCGAAGTAAAATTCGGTGAGAAGGACGAGCAAGTTGAAGATGGCACCGACAAAGAAGGCAAACCGAAATACAAAACGGTTAAGAAGGACAACATCATCAACAATACTGATCCGATCTGGACAAAGTCGCCTGCCGACCTAACCGATGAGGATTATCTTAACTTCTACAAAGAACTTTACCCATTCTCTGAAGATCCATTGTTCTGGATTCACCTGAATGTGGATTACCCATTTGAGTTAACAGGTATTCTGTATTTCCCTAAGTTGAAAAACGACTTCGAAATGCAGAAGAACAAAATTCAGCTTTACTCTCGCCAAGTATTTATTACCGATGAGGTGAAGGATGTAGTACCTGAATTCTTGATGCTATTGCACGGAATTATTGACTCACCAGACATTCCGCTGAACGTATCGCGTTCTTACCTACAGTCGGACGGTAACGTAAAGAAGATCAATTCTTACATTACTAAAAAGGTAGCCGACAAACTGGGCGAGCTTTTCAAAAAAGAGCGAGAATCTTACGAAAGCAAGTGGGACGATATCGGGCTATTTGTGAAGTACGGAATGATTTCTGAAGAGAAGTTCTACGACAAAGCAAAAGACTTTGCCCTAGTGAAAAACGTAGATGGCAAATGCTTTACTATTGAAGAATACGAAAAGCATATTGAGGCTAACCAAACCGATAAGGATAAGAACAAGATCTGGCTTTACGCTTCGAACCCAGCTAAACAAGATAGCTTTATCAGTGCAGCAAAAGACAAAGGTTATGACGTTTTAGTGCTCGACTCGCCAATCGATAGCCACTTTGTAAACCACATGGAACAGCAACTAAAAACTACGCAGGTAAAACGCGTAGATGCTGACAACCTGAACAAGCTGATTGACAAAGACGAGAAGCCAGAATTGGTGCTGAATGATGAGCAAAAAGAAAGCCTGAAAGGCGTATTCGAAAAAGCTATCGACAGTAAAACTTACACCGTGAACGTAGACGGATTAAGCCCTAACGATGCGCCTGTAACCGTTACCATGCCTGAGTTTATGCGCAGAATGAAGGAAATGCAAGCAACCGGTGGTGGCGGTGGTTTCAATATGTTCGGTGCCATGCCAGACAATTACGAAGTTACCGTAAACGGTAACCACCCGCTAGCCGATAAGATTTTGAAAGCTGATGCAGAAGAAGCACAAGGTGGTTTGGCCAAGCAGGCCTTCGATCTTGCCCTATTATCGCAAGGCTTGTTGGAAGGAAAAGACCTTACCGACTTTATCAAAAGAAGCACAGAGATTTTGGGTAAATAACTAACCCTTAATCCAAAGCATAAAATGCCTCACCGTTTGGTGGGGCATTTTTTTTGTTAATAGGTTTTACTATAATTAATCATTGAAAATCAACACAAACACAAAAGGTCATGAAAAACGCTCTCCTATTATTTCTTGCATTTGTTTCTTTTCAAACCCTTGGTCAAACAGAAAAAGTTACCATTAAACAGTCTGGTTTCAACCCCGAAGATTTTATGCGGGTAACTATCGGCAACAAAGTAGTCGAAATGAATAATGAAGGTGAAACCCTGTTTGAGGGTGATATAGATTTATCAAAACCCATAAAGGGAAGGATTCTGCTAAAAACAGGCCGCTATTCAGATTTCTTTGTAGAAAAAGGGGCTACTGAAGTAACTGTTTATAAAAAAGGATACCCTGCTTCTTTAGAAGTTCCGGGCTCAAAATCTCATCAGGTTTACCATGCGGTACACCATGCCAAGAACAAAAAGGCTTTTGTGTCCAACACCCTTAAGTACATTGATGACCCCATTGCACTTACCGAATTCAACAGCGGGTTTAAATTCGAAAAACTCGATAGAGCAGACTTAGAAAAAGTTTACAATGCCACCGCAGAGGATTTAAAGCCTTATTTAAACAATGTAAAGGCTTTTATGAACACCATGGATTTGGCCAAAATTGAAGTTGGCGGCCAGATAATTGACTTCACTGCAGCCGATAAAGATGACGAATATTTCGCCACCGATAAATACCGAGGCAAATACTTACTATTAGACTTTGCCGCAACGGGTTGTGGCCCGTGCTGGGCTGGCTATCCAGACATGATTGAGCAAACTTCGAAATACGAAAACCTACAAGTACTCACTTACAACGAAGACAACGCGATTGAAGCATGGCAAAACATTGCAGCACAAAGAAATGTAACCCTTGATTGGCCTGTACTTTGGAAAGGAGAAAACAAGCTTGAAGTATTCGAACTTTATAAGGTAGAAGGCTGGCCACTGCATTACCTTATATCACCAACAGGTGAAGTGCTAGAATCGTGGTTTGGCTCTGGTGGCGACACGTTGAAAAAAAAGCTACAAAAGCATTTGAACGATTAAAACAACTACCGACCGCTAGCGAACACTACCGTCCTCTACAGAACGGAATAGCAAATTATTAGACTTCAAAAAGCCCGAATAACCTTCAAAACCGGGCTTTTTGTTTTGGCACTGCTTTTGGCTTATGTTGAACAAAAATAAGGTCAAATGCTCAAAAACATGTTTACCATTGCCTGGAGAAATGCCATACGCCACAAGCAATTCTCTTTGCTCAACATCCTCGGTCTCTCAATTGGCATCACAGCTTCAATTACCATTGCGCTATACATCGTAAACCAGTATAGCTACGACAATTTCCACACAAAAAAAGACCGAGTTTACCGCATTAACCAACCTATGATTTGGGGAGATTGGAATGAGCAATTTGCCTCCACAGGCCCCAACCTAGCTGTTGCACTTCGCAGTGACATTCCTGAGTTTGAAGCCGTAACGCGCCTACACACCCTAGGCGAATTGGTGGTAAGCTATGAGCCAACTAATGGCACACCTGTTTCTTTCAATGAGAGTAAACTCTTTGTGGCCGAACAGAATTTCTTCCAACTCTTTACATTTCCGTCCATCGCTGGCGACCTGAATACTGCCTTAGAACTGCCCGGCAGTTTAGTTATTACCCAAGAAACTGCCACCAAATACTTTGGGGACAACAACCCAATTGGGCAAACATTAACCCTGAATAGCAGTGGCCAAGACACGCCATTTAAAGTAACAGCTGTTATTGAAGACATTCCAACCAACTCGCACCTGCAGTTCGACATGCTGGCCTCTATGAGTTCTTACCAGCACATTAAAAACCGCGAACACCAGTGGATATGGACCACTTTTGTTACCTACGGGCTACTTTCGCCTAGTGCAAACGCCAGTGCAGTGGAGGCCAAACTACAGGCTATACCTCCAAAATGGGCCGAACAGGAAATCCAGAACGTTTTTGGCCAATCGTATGCTGAATACATGAAGGGCAAGAAGTGGACGCTTACCATGCAGCCACTTACCGAAGCTTATATTCACACGCCAAACTCGGGCAATCGCTTAGGGCCATCTGGCAACATTGTTTACACACATATTTTCACTGCTGTGGGAATTCTTATTTTGTTGCTTTGCAGCATCAACTTCATGAATCTCTCTACTGCCAAATCGGCTAATCGCGCCAAAGAAGTTGGCATTAGAAAGGTTTTGGGTTCTCATAAAAAGTCCTTAGTCCGTCAGTTTATTTTCGAGTCGGTACTTTACGTTTTTGTAAGTACAGTGATCGCATTGGTAGTTACCGAAATTTCACTGGGGGCATTCAACCAAATAGCCAATACCGAACTGAGCCTTTACAACTACTTGGTAGACCCAACTTTCGCTGCCATACTTGTAGGCTTTGTATTGCTGCTTGGTATTGCAGCCGGTAGCTACCCTGCATTCTACCTATCATCTTTTAGCCCTATTAGTGTTTTAAAGGGAAAACTAAGCAGCGGCTTTAAAGCCAGCGCTGTCCGAAATGGCTTGGTGATCTTTCAATTTACTATCTCCGTTACGCTTATTATTTGCACCTTCTTTGTGCAAAAACAATTGAACTATGCATCGGGAATGAATTTAGGCTTTGACAAGGACAACATTCTGCACGTTCAGAATATTGAAATGTTGACTGATGCCCAACAGGAAACACTACAAACTCAGTTAGCGCAGGAAGCAGTATTTAGCAATGTGGGTTTGTCGGACCTTGTTCCGCCAGAAGTATGGAACGAGGACAAATACAGGGCATACGGACCAGGTACAGAAGTTGTGACCCTGAACAGAATAAGGTGCAATGAGGAATATGTTCAGCTACTAGACCTCAAATTTGCCGCAGGCAGAAACTTTGAAAAAGCACGCGGTAATGAAAAACATAAGGTGATTTTAAATGCTTCGGCAGTAAAAATGTTGGGCTGGGAATACCCCATCAATCCAAATAATTCGCCCGTTGGCCAACACATTACGTTCCCAAACAGTCACCAAGCACTTTTTGAAGTGATTGGTGTGGTGGAAGACTTCAACTTCAATAGCGTTAAATATGAGATATCTCCGCTATTAATCATTCACCAAGACAATGACCATATGTGGGAAAGCGGAAAAAGCTACCTATCGCTTCGCTTAAACCCTAGCCTTTCAAACATAACAAAAGAAATAGAAAGTAGCCTTGAAACCATTGAAGAAACCCTGGCTGGCATAAACCCAAGCATACCATTTGAGTACTCGTTTATGAACCAAGAGTTTGAAGCCAACTTTAGAACAGAGCAACGAATGGGGCAAATACTAAATATATTTACGGCCATGGCATTGATTATTGCCTGCCTTGGTCTATTTGGTTTAGCTGCTTTTGCAGCCGAACAGCGCAAAAAAGAGCTTGGTGTTCGCAAGGTTTTAGGTGCATCGTTACAGCAATTAGTTTACTCATTTACTAAAGAGTTTTCGGTACTAATTTTTGTAGCGATACTAATAGCCAGCCCGCTCGCTTACTTTTTGGTAAATGGTTGGTTAGCTTCTTTTGCCTACAAAACACCAATAGAAGTTTGGGTATTTGTAGCTGTGGGAATTGCCTCTATTACCATTGCATGGTTAACCATTGGCATTCATTCCATTAATGCTGCAAGACAAAATCCGGCAGAAGTTTTAAGAGACGAGTAGCTACTTATTCTTTTGTTCAGCCATGGCTGCATCAGCCTCCGCTTTGCTGTACTTCCACCTTTTGTGCGACCACAAATAACCAGAAGGGTTCAGTTTAATAGACTCCTCTAATAGCGAAGCGTAGGCTTGAATAACATTTACTTCTTTGCCAATTGGCGGAACAGCTATTTGCTTGTACTCCAACTTATAATGGCCTCTTTTCACCTTTTCTACATGTACAAAGTAAACTGCGTAACCTCCAATTCGGGCAATTTTGTTGGTGCCTGGATAGAAAGCGGTTGCTCTATTAAAAAAGTCTACCCAAACTTTTTTGGAACGTAGCATAGGCGATTGATCCGCTACCATACCCATAATTCGTGGGTACTTGTTGCGGAGCATTTCTTTACCCGACTCCTCCTTTTCAATAACTCTGTGCACATGCCTTGTCCGTAAGTTGATCATCAGGTTATCGAAGAATTTGTTCTGAACCTTTTTGTAGACAAAGTCCACATCGCAGTTGTTTGTAGCGCCCATTACGCAGCCGTTCCACTCCCAATTGGCCTTGTGCCCAGAGAGTGCAATAACTGGAATTCCAGCCTGCACCAGTTTCTCCAGTTCGTCTCTGTTAACCAGTTCAAAACGCGCTTCCCAATCTGCCTTTGTAAACCTATAAGACTTGAATAACTCCACAAAAGTCGCCAGAAAATGACGGTAGAATTCGCGCTCAATAGACCTCTTTTCGGCCTTGGTTTTATCTGGAAAGGCTATATCCAAGTTTCTTCGTACAACCCTTAACCTATAGCGAACAACTCTTCGCCCAACAAAGGCAGCAAAATCTGAAATGCCGTACAAAAACCAGAATGGTAAAAGAGAAATGACCTTAACTAAAAACATGCTACTGAATTGGCACGCAAAAGTCGCTACTAAGAGAGTTATAAGCAATAAAAAAGGGCTTAGAAAGCCCCCTTTTACCAATATCGTGTAAAAACCTTAGCTCAACCGAAAAAGAAATGGTTTTTACCCTCTATTTCTACATGTAAGAAACTTTAGAAGTTTAATACCCTTACAAGGAATTCATTTTTTTGCAATTTATCACAAACACACAGCCATTATTTACACCAGGGCAAACGTTTGCCCGAGAAAACAGCAGCAAAATAGGTTCATATTTAAACCTACAAATACTCAAATCACAGGTTTTGAATAATTAATCACGAAAAAGCCACATAACGGCAGTAGCAAATTCGGTATTCCAAAACTGCTCATTATGTTCGCCCTCAGGGTTTACTTTAGAGGTTATATTTTTCGATAAACCTTTTGCTTTCATCAAGTCAACCATACGATTAAAACTGCTCAGCATTTCATCGCCTTCTTTTCCACCCATTAACAAGTATAGGCGCGTATTATTAGGCAAAGCTTGCTCTTGAACTTGTTCAAAAGGCCCTTCTCCCCACCAATAACTTGGCGACAATATGCCTGCCTTACTAAAGACTTCTGGATATTGAAAAACAGCGTAGTGCGTGATCAAACCACCTAAAGAACTGCCCATAATTGCTGTATTGCTTCTACCGGGCTTGGTGCGATAATGCTCGTCTACATAGGGCTTAATGGTACTAACAATAAACGACATATAAGCTTGCCCCTCGGCTTTACCGTACTTTTCATGGCCCCAAGCCGTGAGTTCGTGAATTCGGTTTGCTCCTCCGTTATCTACACCAACCACAATTAGTTCGAGACCAGCCGAATAATATAGGCTATCCAGAATTTCATCCACACCCCATTCACCCACAAAGGAGGTAGCATTATCGAATAAATTTTGGCCATCGTGCATGTAAAGCACAGGGTAACTTTTGGCCGAGCCTTCATATTCGGGTGGTAAATAGACTCTGATTTGTCTATTTCTTTCAAGGCCGGGAATATCAAATTCCTTTTCTACTATATGTACGTTTTGCGAGGCCGTGCTTTTGGTTTCTTGTCCAGACAGTACATTAACACCAGCACAAACCAGTAATAGGAAAACAGCTTTTCTAAGGATCATAATAGGTCAATATAACTTCAAAGTAATAAATAGCCCCGAGCTACGCTCTAACTGCCAAATAAGTTAGAAACCTCGTTCCCAGCGACTTGCCTCTTGCTTCTTTTTCATTTCTCCGGATTCAATCATCTCCGCAAGCCTTCGGTTTTGTTCATGCGTCTTAGAGGTAAGGTGCCAATAGCCACAATGCTGACATTCATAAACGTTTTGAGGGCCTTCATGAGGTAAAAAGCCTTTGTAAATATGCTGATCAACCAAAGCCGTTTCGGCCAGGTCTTCGCTCATGTATTGATATTTGCCAGTAGAACAACGCATATGAATAGGACTTCAAAGAAAGCGGGTCTTGCTTTAAACAAAAAGAATTAGCTTCCACATTTTGCACCAACCTACATTGCCAATCGAGTAGAAACAGCTACTGTTCTTCAATTTTAAATTCTAGTCACTAAATTTGGACAATGCCGGAACTGCAACACACCAATAGCACACTAAATGAAGTGGCACAAATAGCCGCAGAATTTGTAAATACTACCAACCGCCATGTTTTTTTAACGGGAAAGGCAGGAACCGGAAAAACCACCTTTCTTAAACATATAGTAAAAAACACCCACAAAAAAGCCATTGTAGCAGCACCAACAGGCATTGCAGCTATTAATGCTCAGGGCGTTACACTTCACTCGCTGCTTCAACTGCCGTTTGGAGCTTTTATACCCGAACGCACCATGCAGCCAGTGGCCAATTCGCAATTCACTACACTTTACAATTTATTTTCGGGCCTGAGATTTAATAGCGCAAAACGGAATCTGCTACAGGAAATGGAGCTGCTGATTATCGATGAGGTGAGTATGCTCCGTGCGGATTTGCTCGACTGTATAGACCACATGTTGCGCTACCTGCGCAAAGAAAGAAATATTCCTTTTGGGGGTGCGCAAATTCTATTTATTGGTGACCTGCTACAGCTTCCTCCCGTAGTAAAAGACGATGAGTGGAACATTCTCAAAAACCATTACAATTCGTCATACTTTTTTGAGGCCAAGGCACTGCAAGGTAGTCCGTTGGTACATGTAGAACTTGAGAAAATTTACCGCCAGAGCGATGAAAAATTCATCGGTATTCTGAACAGATTTAGAGAAGATAAGCAAACCAATGCCGACATCGGTTTCTTGAATCAATACTACAAGCCTAACTTTGACGAACAAGCAGCACAGGGCTACATTCACCTAACCACACACAACCGCAAAGCCGACCAAATAAACAGCGATAGGCTAGTTGAGCTAGACACCAAACCTTACACTTTCGAAGCAGAAATTAGCGGTGACTTTCCAGAAAACTCCTTTCCTATTTCAGAGCATTTAGTGCTAAAGGAAGGCGCACAAGTGATGTTCATTAAAAACGACCCAAGTGGTGCAGGCCAGTTTTTTAATGGCAAAATAGGACAGGTTGCTTCTCTTTCGAGCTCCACCATAAAAGTAAAGTTTGAGAATGGCGAAACGGTTATCGTTCCGCAATACACTTGGGAAAATAAACGCTATACGCTCAATAAAACCACCAACGAAATTGACGAGAAAATTCTTGGCAGCTTTACGCACTTTCCGCTCAAACTTGCTTGGGCAGTAACCGTGCACAAAAGCCAGGGCCTTACTTTCGAGAAAGCAATTTTAGATCTGGCCGGGTCATTTACGCAGGGGCAAGTATATGTGGCATTGTCCAGACTGACTTCACTAGAGGGGCTGGTACTTTCATCTAAAATTCCAACTGATGGATTTGGTATCGCCAGCTCTATGAAGGAATTTGCAGAAGCCAAACCAGAGCTAAATCAGCTACACGAAAAACTGGCAAACGATAAGCGGGTTTACCTCTACGAACTCATCAGCAGACATTTTGATTTCGAAAGTGTGGTAAGAAGCTTTAATACCCACATCCGTAGTTTCGATAAACAGGAGAACAGATCGCTAAAGCAGCAGTTTTTAACTTGGACAACCGATTTGGTCGCCACACTAACCCCACTAATAAAAGTAGGTAGAGGTTTTCAGAGCCAAGTATATAAAATCACACAAGAAGATGACTTTGAAAGCCAACTTTCAGAGCGCGTAAAAAAGGCCACCCACTACTTCTCCCCTATTTTGAAGAATGCCTTGGAGGCCATAAAGACGCACGACAAAAACTTGAAGGACAAAACCAGGCTGAAAACATATCGAAAAGAGTTAAAAGCCTTACAAGAAGAACTCTTTAACAAAACCATTGCCCTGCTGCGCACCAGTTTGTATGTAGAGTTTTTGGCAGAAGGAAAAACGCTCACCAAGCAAGACATTGATGAGGTGCTCACCTCAATGATCGTTCCTGAGACACCAAAAAAGGACAAAACACCAACTCATGAAATCACTTTCGCTCTTTATAAGGAAGGCAAAACGGTAGAAGAAATTGCAGAAGCCAGAGGATTTGTGGCCTCAACAATTGAAGGACATTTGTGCAAGTACTTGGCTACAGGAGAAGTGATGGCTACAGACTTGGTAGATGAGCAAAAGCTAAAAAACATGCTCAGCCTGATTACACCAGAAACCGAAACCATGGGAGAGATAAAAGCCCAACTTGGCGATGAGTACTCTTACGGTGAGGTGCGCGTTGCGCTAGAAGAGTGGAAAAGGCTAAACCCAGATAAGACAAAGTAAGCGTCTTAGATTTCAGGAAAGGTACGCTGTAGCATTTTCGCTTTGCTAGCTGGTATTCCAGCTTTTTCGGCAAACGCCAACCAATTGGAAACAGCCTCCTGAATTTCATCCACTATCCTATTGGCCTTTTTAATACTGTTTTCTTTAGCGATGCTTAACAAATCAGTCTTTGTTACCCCTTCTTGCTTACCTCGTATTAGCATTGTATGGTTATGCAACCAATAGTTGTCTGGGTTATAAGCATAGCAAATATCATATGCGGGGGTCAATTGCCATTTGCCATGTTTTTTAAGCATAAAGGCAAAATTCTTGGTGTGGTCATCGCAGTTTTTGGCCAGCACATTAAACACCATCCTTCTAAACATTTGCTCTGCCTCTGGATACGTTAGGCGAAGTTGGCGCATAGTCTGAAAAACCTGCTCATAACTATATACGCCCCTTTGATTATAATCGTAGTGCTGCAAGCCACATAACGTTTGAACGTGATGTTTTGCTGAATTTTCACCTCTATCAAATCGCTTGGTCATAAAGTGTGCCCTACCATTTTCCTCAAGCAATTCAGACTCCATCATATCAATACCGCAACTTGTGGCCATTAAATAATAAGCGAACTCTATCCTACCCCAGCCTGAACTTTCACCAAACTGAGCATCACTTACTCCGTCAAGCTTTAACAACCAATGTTCAAACCCCTTAGGCGCATTTAACTGCCCCGACCGAGCTTCTCCGCTCTGCTTGTTGTAAGCAATTACGGCCTTTGGCCTTGCCCCCCCTGCCGATGTACCGACACGTAAAATTTGTTGAAGTGCCTGTAGCTCGTCTCCTGAAAGATTAGCATTCAATCCCTCCTTTTTCGACAACATTTTACGTGCTACCTCAACCAAACTGTCCACTTCAATTTTAAATGCACTAGATCTTGTTGGCAGTTGCGCTGGTTCAAACTCCAAAGCCCCCATTCCTCTTTTGCCAATAAAACACAGTTGTTCTACTGGGTTCATACTGTTTTCCGGGCGACCCTGCTGTGTTAGCCATACATTTATTAACTGACTTCCGTACCTATCGGGCAGTGCATCGGCCAACAAACCTGGCAACCCTTTAAAAGTATCGTAAGCGGCTTCCTTTCCCTTTCTAAGTGCAGGAAAACTGTAAATACGGCTACCGTTATCTATTGGCATTTTCAGTGGAGACAAGTCCCACCCCTTCTTTACAAAAGCTGGTGCATATTCAAAACTGGCAAGTTGTGTTTGGGCATCCCAACGAACTGCACCAACCAGTTGACCCCAAAGCCTAACTTCAGCTACATCTACCATCCCAAATCTTCTTTAGATTCGTTCGACTTTTTACTCCTTCTAACGCGCTGTTGCTGTTTTTTCTTAAGTTTAGCGTAAGCCAAGGGGCTAATTTCCTCCTTCACACTAAAAGCCTCCATTACATGGAGTAACTCTAGCACCCGTAACACCTGAATAAGTGTTACGAAATTCACACTTTCACCTCGCTCCAACAGACTTAAAGTGGACCTGCTTATTCCGGCCGCCTTGGCAAGCATATCTTGGGTCATTTGCTGTGCTTGTCTATGATGCTTAACAAAACCACCCACCGCCACATTAATGGCCTTATCGCTCATTGACGACCAATTCATGTATGAGTTATCATTCATAACAACTAAATATAAACATTATTGAATGAATTATCATTCAAAATAGTAACTATTTAAACAAACATGTTCGAATGAAAAACCGTTCACTAAATATACATAATACATATAACGAATGATTATTCATACAATCAATACATTACATCTTCTTAAGCAAGAATTAAAACATTCCATTACTCATTTTACCTAATCGAATAACTTTTAAGCATTGGTCTATTTGATTGGCATGGCAAACTTTTTATTGCCTATCTTTTTCCTTCAATAAACAATTACACACACATGTCAAAACCAACAGGGATTTCCTATGTGGAAGTTAACATCACTAATAATTCGGGCATTGAAGACAGCCAATTGTACATTTTTCTTCAGAGCCAAACGCAGATTTATCAAATCAATAATCAATTAGCTAGCGTATTTAACGCTCCCAAACCGGACCAAACAGCCGCCCCTTCGGTAACGCTCTCGGAATTAAAAAACTCAGACGGTACGTATTCATTGTATATCAATTCGGATAACAAACTAAAGTCTGGCAGATTGTATTTCAGCAACAGTGCATCTGCAGTTCAAATCACCCAATCGGGAGGAGAGGTAACCGCCATTAACGGTCCTTCTCCCACCGCAGATTTCATCTTCGATTTTGTTGAACTCACACTAAATGCTGGTTCAGATATAAACCTAGATACCACCCAAATCGATCAGTTTGGCGTGCCGATCACCGTGCAAGTTTCTCCTAACGACCCTAACTTCCCGAATGGTACTGGAATAATCATTGGTGATAGTAGAAAAACCGTAATTGATAATTTCAACACACTATGTAGCAAACTGGGATTTGCCGACTACGCTCCATGCGCAACTACTTCGCAAAGCATTCCTCGCCTGCTCGGCCCACAACACGTAATTGATTCGCAGACTACACAAACTCAGCTTACGGGAGATTTAGCCATCACCACAAGCGGCAACACTTACACTGGTACCTTCACGATGTCAACGGGAGGAACTGGCTCGGTTAAAGTGGGGCAATTCTCCAGTGGCCCAGGCATTCCAGCAGGCGCTACCGTTCAAAGTGTTGATACAAACACAATTACCATAA
Source organism: Roseivirga pacifica (assembly GCF_900111145.1). GTDB lineage: Bacteria > Bacteroidota > Bacteroidia > Cytophagales > Cyclobacteriaceae > Roseivirga > Roseivirga pacifica. The sequence continues at coordinate 1,622,448 of NZ_FOIR01000001.1, read as the reverse complement.
GCGGCACTAAAAGTAGTTTCGGAACAAACAGCAGCTATCAAAAAGTTGCGATAGTTTTCTACGAGAGAAGTGAGACTACCTTGAGTACAAGTATGGATACTGCTATCTACAACTTCTTTAAACATTACGAACAAAACACGCTCTACCTAGTAGCCAATGGCACCAACAGCGGCACAGAAATTTATGCTGGAAAAGTTAAAACTGACTTTATACTACCAAGCGGACTTACGGATATAAATGGTAATTCGGACACTAAATACACTGTATTTGAGTTTACAGGAACAGGGTATAAATATGATTCTGCCACCAACGAGCTTAAAAAACTAGCTCCACCAGCCAATGGGCAAACCAATGTTTATCAGGTCTTTTACCCTTACTTTTCAACCAACTGTAGCGAATCGCCTAATAGTAACGACTTAACACCTCAAGGACCTCCGCCTCCACCAGCGTGGTGGAATGCAGGCTGGGGAGCAAATGTATCCACCGCCAAAAAATATGGTGGGCCGTTGGGTAATATGAATACTATCTCTCCTGCTTCACAAATGGTGTTGGCATGCGCAGGTGTTTTTGGCGACAGCAGTTATCAAAATTGGGCATACCATAACCTATCAGGTTTCGAATTACAAGATGACACTGTGCTTGGCAACCTAGAAAATCAGGTGGTGACCATGCTCAATCGTGGAATTACGCCAAACGCTGAAGGGATAAACAACTTACATACCCGAGTAGGCTTTATTAACAGTAATGACATCGGTCCAATTGACTTGAAAAACGTTCAAAACTTCTTGCAAACCAACCCCGTTGCGCTTATTCAAACACCTAGCTCGGCCATCACCACAATTAAACTTAGCGATGTTGTAGAGAACGATTCTTCCTATAAAAAACTAAGCAATCCAAAAGGCTTTGTAGGAAGCAAAACCTCTGGAAAAATCTATTTTCAAGGAACACATATCCAAAACTTTACGATTGACGAAAAGAATGCTGGTGTTTTAACAGCTGTTCCGAACACGAGCCCTTCCAATACTGTAAGCCGCATAAGTTTTGACACAACCAATGCCGAGCTAAGTTTTTTCTGGGAAAGTGCGGTCGACTTGGGTAACACACAAGCTGAAATAACTTGCTCTTTTGGGCCTGTACTTGATGGTCACTATGCCACACTACACTTGCTCGACCCGAACAGTCCGGCACAGGCGGTTACTTTTAGTAGCGACATTGGCACCGACAACACCAATATTGTTGAAGGCATGGAAATGACCACACTCTCACAGTTTTCGCAACCCATGACGGTATATTACTCGGCCAATAATGGTGGGAAATCACTCATTCTGCATTCTCCTATTCCATTTAAACCTTTTAATACTGGCATTCTCCTATTCTCTAACTTCTATCCGCTTAAGGATAATGAGCCTTTGGGTGAATGGAATATCTACTCTTATTACTTCCATAATGGCGTTTTAGGCCTAGACATTCCAACAATAGACGGCAGGGGTTACGCTTTTCCATTTGATGATAATGGCGGTTATAGTTCAGACCTTACCCTGAACCTAGGCAGTAATAACCCAACGGGTATATTAGATGTTACTTTGAATAAGGTGATTTAAACATTGCCGAGTGTTTAGCTTGGAACAAAAATCCCTTTACATTTGTAGTCCTCTTGAAAAGTCGAGAGGATATACTTGGGGCCGACCGGAATTGACAGTAGGTGTAGCGCAAGTGTAAGCATGTCGGGAGTTGTGCGTATTTCCCGTAAATAAAACGTTCAACCTTTTTAAATGGCGAAAGACAATACGCCCTTGCTGCCTAATCAGATTTAGATAGCAATGTGTCTCTCTCACCCCTCGTTCTGCCGGGTGGGAACATGAGACATCACAAAGCAGAACTGGTGTTGGTAGGTTCGTGATATCAGCATAAGATTAACTGCGAATAAGGTAAGGCTTAGGATGGTTGCTGTCCTTGTCCGGCTCGAAAATTAATCAGCAAATAAGCATGTAGAAGGCACTTAGTGTTCCTTATCTGGACGAGGGTTCGAATCCCTCCGGCTCCACCTATGCCCTCCGAAGCTTTAGCATAGGAGGGCTTTTTTTATCCACCGAAGCTTAAGCGAAGGTGGATTTGTCTTACTTAGGGCTTCGGTGGAGACCTCCACCGATTCTTGATTTAATTCCAGCCTCCAAACATTAAACTCCTCTATCTTACTAAAGCTTCAACAACAGGGCATTAAGAATCTCCACAAAATTTTACTACTTTGAACAATGCACACAGTTTACATACTGCTTTGCTCTGATGGAAAATTCTATACTGGATGCACTTCAAACCTTGAAAACAGACTGAAAAAACACCTTAAAGGTGAAGTAACATCTACAAATTATAGATTACCTGTAGAGCTTGAAACCTACATAGTTTTTAAGGATAAGTATAAAGCATACTCTTTTGAAAAATACCTCAAGTCTGGTTCTGGTATAGCATTCAGAAATAAGAGGCTAATTTGACAGTAAATGGAACTGAAGAATGAATCAATTATCACTCATCAAAAAATCAGCTGAAACTAATAAGCGGAGAGGAATTTCAAGAGTTATGTGATTTATTTTTGAGTTTAAGACACAGAGGCTATAAGGCTTTTGCTCGCAGTGGTGTCCACGACACCAAGTAGAAAACCACCAAGCTTGCTTGAGTGTTTTTTTACTTTTAAGAGCCTGTATTAAACGCACAGCAGGCTGCATTTGTAAGACGGTAGCAATTAGGGATCATTTTATGATACCCCCTCCGGCTCTACCACGAACAGTTCACATTATCCTTTTTATTTTCATCCTGAACGAAGTCAAAAGATTGACCAAGTCTTGTTATTTAACAGACCCCACCACTACGGTCGGGATGGAAAAATAAAGAAACACCTTTGCTCACTCCGCGCCCTGAGCGGTTCCTTCTCATTTTTTCCTCAATCTTTGAACTTTCAACTCTGAACATCTAACGCAAATTTATATCTTGCAGCGATGGAAAAATTCGTTGTCTCAGCACGTAAGTACAGACCGGTTGGATTTGAAGAAGTAGTAGGCCAAGAACACATTACCACTACCCTTAAAAATGCTATTGATAACGAACAATTGGCTCAAGCACTGCTTTTTTGTGGTCCGCGTGGTGTGGGTAAAACCACTTGTGCACGTATTGTGGCCAGGCTTATTAACGAGCAATCCATCGACAACCCGTTATTGGGCAACGATAGTTTTAATATATACGAGCTCGATGCTGCCTCTAACAATTCGGTAGACGACATTCGTAACCTAATAGACCAGGTACGCTACCCTCCACAACAAGGAAAATACAAAGTTTACATCATAGATGAGGTTCACATGCTTTCGAATCAGGCTTTTAACGCCTTTCTGAAAACATTGGAAGAACCACCTTCTTACGCCATTTTTATTCTGGCCACTACGGAAAAGCACAAGGTAATTCCAACCATTCTTTCCCGTTGTCAAATCTTCGATTTCAATAGAATCGAGATAAGCGACATTTCAGGTCAGCTGAAAATGATTGCCGAAAAAGAAGGCATTGATGCTGAGGATGAAGCCTTAAGCCTTATCGCTCAAAAGGCAGATGGTGCCATGCGCGATGCGCTTTCACTGTTCGATTTGATCGTGACATTTAGCGGCAAGCATGTTACCTACAGAGCTACCATCGATAATCTGCACATTCTGGATTATGATTATTATTTCAGAATGACGGAAGCACTCTTTGAGCAAAAGACTTCTGAGACCTTATTGATCTTTGATGAGATATTGAAGAAAGGTTTCGATGGACACAACTTTGTTGTTGGACTTAGCAGCCACTTCCGCGACCTGATGGTTTGCAAAGACAACGCGACCATTAATTTGTTAACGGTTTCAGACAACATTAAAAAGGGCTACCAAGAGCAAGCCAATGCAATTCCGCTTTCGTTTTTACTGTCGGCACTCAGTATTATCAATCAGTGCGACATTAACTACAAAGCCAGCAAAAATCAGCGACTGCACGTTGAACTGGCGCTTTTAAAGATGGCTCACCTAACTTCAGCTATTTCATTGGCTCAAGTGAACGCCAACGGTGATTCATCAAAAAAAAAATCCTAGTTGAGCCGAAAACTGAAGCTCCAGCTCCTAATAATGAGGTAAAAGCAGCTCCTTCCCCACAAGCAGAAGCTGAAAAGCCTGCTCCCACTCCAGTTCAGGAAGTTGCGCCACCACCTCCGAAACCAGAAGAAGCACCAGAAACTCCTGCTGCACCAATTCCCTCGGCTACTAAAAGGCCAAGTTTAAGAAGAGGCAATAGGGCGAAAACGCTTGGTATTCCTACTGATTTGAACGCCCTTAAGTCTGTAATCAACCAACCAGAAGTGAAAGCAGACGCTTCAGAGGAAGTAATTGAAAGCAACAAACGCTCTACTCCTTACACGGATGACGTATTTGCAGCAGCCTGGAAGAAATTCATTGAGATTTCGGAAAGCCAAGGCAAGCACCAAGAGGCACTTATTCTGAAAGATGAATATGCCAAAGAAGAGCATACCATAACCGTTTTTATTGCAAACGAAGCACTTGAACCTAGTTTCGAAAAGCTTAGAACGGACTTATTGGAATACCTGAGAAACGAGCTTAAGAACGATCACATTCAGTTGAGAAGTGTGATTAAGGAAATTGAAAAGCAAAAGATGCTCTATACCGATAAGGAAAAATTTGAGCACCTAAAGCGTAAATACCCTGCGCTAAAAGACCTGCAAGAAAAACTGGGCCTAGACCCTGAATTCTAGCATTCGCCTTTCTTATTCATGTAAAAACTGATAGAATACTTATTCTTGGTTGAGTCAAGTCGTGTCACTTAAACCCAATGGTTAGGCCTACGTTGATCACGTTTTTGATTTGGAGCGCCCTCCCCTGCGTTCCATCATCAAAGTTAATCATCACGTCATCGTCATAAATAATTTGCGATGTAATGGTTGAGGCAATGTAATCATTCACCTTCAATACTATTTCTGCCAAGCCATTAACCACCGTGTTAGGGAATTTCTCATAGTTAGAGAAAAGGTTGATACCCATTTTAAAGTCCACGTTCTTCATGAGTTTGGCTTTTACGTTACCGTTAAAACTTATCCCGGCCTCTGCCCTAAAAGTTTCTCCTGGCAAAACCCCAAACGCACCCGCATTAGCCAAAGAGTCGTTCATAACAAAAGTAAAACGACCAGTAAATGGAGAGAGGGTCATATCCATAATATCGCCTTCACGATAGGTAAGACCGAGCGAGGCCTGCATATAGCCTGGCGCCAAAAAATTGGATATCAACACCCTACGTTTATCCGAACTATTGGGAATATCCTCATATTTATAACCTTCGTCCATCTGTGTTTGAAACAGAATGGCTGAAGTCATCAATACTTTTTCGCTAAACTTTTGACTGTATTTTGAGCTTAGGTTGATGATATCATCGGTTTTCTCAAACCTGTTATCAACAGCCCCTTGACGCAAAACACCATAGGCAATTCGGGCGTTATTCTCCCAAACCACTTGATCCTTTTCGTACTTTCCATTGGCTTGCAGTACCGCTCCCAAGGCAAGTGAAGATTCACCACCGGCAGCCCAATTGGTTAAGCCAACTTGCTGAACATTAAAACTAAACTTAGCCTCTGTTTTCCAATAATTAATAGTGTCCTCAGCCACAGGGTCAGGATCCAAGTCAGGATCTACCTGAGCATAACTTATGGTACACAAGCTTGCCAGAAAAAGAACGACAAATAGTATTTTCCGATTCATTAAGTTGTTTAATCGAGTCTACATTTAAACAAATTACTTTGTTGTATAGATCTTCAGTTTTTCACCCAATGCAAGATTAGCATCTTTCTTGTCATTCCATTCTAAAATCTGATCAACGCTCACACCATACTTTCGAGATATAGCCCAAAGCGTTTCGCCAGCCTGAACCGTATGCATGACCAATGCGGGTTCTTCAACCGGTTTTTTCGGAACAACAAGCTTCAACTCTTGACCAATCTGGAGTCCTTCCATCACATTCAAGTCATTCCAATCCAGTATGTCGTCAATCTCTACGCCATACCGTTTGGCAATACCAAAAAATGTCTCTTTAGGTTGAACGGTGTGTGTTATAATTTCTTCTCCTTCTTCCGGCTTTAGTTCCTTCTTTTTTCGAGGCTCAATATAAACCTCATCTTCTATACTTAGCTCCACAGTTTTCGTGGCAGGCCGCTCAATATCGGGCTGTTTTTCTTTAGCCGGTTCCACCTCATTTAAAAGCCTATCTTCAGCTGCGGGCTTCTTTGTTTCCACAATCACATTGCTATACTCGATTGGTACATGTGCCGGACGAATAAAACGAAGCCACAATACACGACCCACCTTAAGCTGTTCAACTTCACGCATCCTATTTTTTCTCAGTAGCTTCTTCAGCTTTATGCCGTAGTCTTGAGAAATTCCCCAAAGCGTTTCGCCCGGCTGCACCACATGGTAGTGTACCCTACCCTTGCCTCGCTTGTTTTTCAGGTAGTAGTACTTCTCTGGCCTTACATTTCCGCGTTCGCCAATATCGTTGAACTTACGCAGCCTTCTCACTTTTACGCCAGTTCTTGCCGAAAGCGTTTGCAAGGTCTCGTTTGGCCCTGCCTTAATCGCCTTAATACCGTTTACTTTTATGGCTCCCGGCTGATAGGCATTTCTCAAATTACCTTTGATTTCGGGATACACGCCTGTATTGCCAGTAACAGGCTTTATGCCGTACCTATCGCGCACCGATGATGATGAAGGGCGAGAAGTATTCGTTTTGTCTTTACCCGTGGTAGGTTGGCTGCCAGTGCCGGTGTTATTAGTTGGTCTGTTGTTTTGCGCAACGGGTTTTTGACCCGATTTAAGCGGATAAATTACTGGATACGATTTGTCGTCAGGAATTCTACTTTGGTTCAACCACTTATTAAAACGCTTTACTTCTTCGTAATCAACGTCCACCTTTTGGCTTACACTTCGCAAGGTTTGCCCTTGACCTTCGTATGAAGCCAAAGCCACTTCTGGGTGCTTTCTTCCATCACCAACAAAGTCTTGAAAAGCCAATTTGTGTGCTATAAACTTTTTGATATACCAGTGCGATTTACCAGTGATGTTCATGCTTTTGGCACCATAAAGCTTATCGGAAACTGAACGTTGCGTACCAGTAAGCCCTTGCAAATAAGACTGCATAGAAAGCACCCAGTTATCAAACACAAAGTTCGATCGCTTAAGGTATTTGGTAGCACCTACCGTTGAGGCAATGATGTGCTTGCGTTCGTCAACCAGGTTATCTACACGTAAACCAAGTTCTTGTGCCGAAGCCTTTTTGAACTGCCAAAACCCCACTGCATTAGATGTTGAAACAGCATCGGCAATAAACTCACCTTCTTGAATTGCCAAGTACTTAAAGTCATCAGGAATGCCTTCTCGCCTTAGTACTTCTTCCACAAAGTGCATGTAAAGGTTAGAGCGGTCTGCCTTTAATTGAAAATGATACTGGCTTCGGGTAAGTAAGTCCAGCGTTTCTTCTACCTCCTTCTTTGCCTCATTGTTAAGCTTAAGCTTTACACCGGCAACCTCAATTTGGTCGGGGACAATCATAGGTGCTTGGGCAGTAAGCTGCAAGCAGGTAAAAAGTACAAAAATGATTGTGAGTAGGGGTTTGCGCACTATTTTTTTCTTACAATCATTAGACCATCTCTAATCGGGAATAACACATTTTCCACCCGATCATCTTCCTGTACGAAACGGTTGAAGTCAAGAATTACTTGTGTGTCTTTGGTGATTTTTTCGGTCTGTACCACTTTTCCGCTCCAAAGCACATTATCAGCAATTATAAATCCACCCGACCGTACCTGATCGATCACTAAATTATAGTAATTGAGGTAATTTTTCTTGTCTGCATCAATGAATACTAGGTCGAAAGGTTCATTTATTTCAGGAATGAGCTCCATGGCATTACCAATACGGTAATCTATTTGGGCAGAATAATCCGACTCATCAAAATAACCCTGTACCTGATCATGCAATTCCTCATTTATATCGAGGGTAATGAGTTTACCATCTTCAGCCAGCCCTTCGGCCATACAAAGTGCAGAATAGCCGGTGTACGTACCCACTTCCAAAATCACTTTTGGTTGAATCATGTGCGTAAGCATAGAGAGCACACGCCCTTGCAAGTGGCCAGACAGCATTCTTGGCATCATTACACGCGCGTGCGTTTCGCGGTTAATTTTGCTCAATAATGGTGACTCTACATCACTGTGGTCTTCTACATATTGCTGAATATCTTCCGGAATAAAGTCCATTAATCCTGTGGTAAAAAAGTTAGAAAACTCATTTTATCGTCTTGCAGTGTGGCATTGGCTATGTCCAACAGCTCGGTGCTTGTTACACTACGAATATTTTTAAAAATAGAATCAAGGCTTTCAATACGCTCTAGGTCGAGAATACTTTTGCCCATCATCAGCATAAGATTCACATTATTTTCTTCGGCCATGGCCAACTGCCCTACTAACTGCTCTTTGGCACTATGTAGCTGCATGGTACCGAGCGGCTTTTCCCTCAATTTCTTCAGCTCTTTCATTACCAAGCGCCTGCTACGGTTAGTTTGGCTTTTTTCTGTTCCATAAAAAATAGCGAACAGGCCAGTATCTGAATAAGGATGATAGGCCGCCTCCACATTATATACAAATCCGTATTTTTCGCGCAGTGCTAAGTTAAGCCTTGAGTTCATTCCTGGGCCACCCAAAATATTCAGCAGCATAAAGAACTTTAGCCTATCGTCATGCCCTAGCTCAAAAGCAGTACTGCCAATGGCGCAGTGTGCTTGAGAAATAGCTCTTTCTTCTACCTTAGTTTGTGGCAAGTATGTTCCGAAAGCAATACGCTGTTTCTCTGCCTTAAAATGCGGCACTTTACCAAAGTACTTTTCTGCTAAGCGCTTCACCTTTTTGAGCGGAATACCTCCAACACAAGAAAACACCACCCGTTCAGTATTCAGGTTTTGCTTTACAAAATTCTGGAAATCTGCCCTGCGGAAAGACTTTACACTATTCGGTGTACCCAAAATATTCTGCCCCAGCGGGTGCTCACCAAAAACTACATTATCAAATTCATCCTGAATGGCATCTTCGGGGCTATCCTTATATAAGGCCATCTCTTCCAGAATTACGCCACGCTCATTTTCAATCTGCTTTTCAGGAAAAATAGAATCGAAAGTAATGTCTTGTAGTAGCTCAAAAGCGCTATCGGTATGTCGCTCCAATGCCGAGGCATAAAAGCAAATCTTCTCTTTGGTGGTATAGGCATTCAACTCACCTCCAACAGAATCGAGCCGATTGAGAATGTGGAAGGCCTTTCGCTTTTTGGTCCCTTTAAAAGCCATGTGCTCCCAAAAGTGCGCGATACCCAGCTGGTTCTCGCGTTCATCGCGACTACCGATATCCAAAATAAAGCCACAGTGCACAATTTTGGTATTTGGAACCTCTTTGTGAACTATGCGAATGCCGTTTGGTAATTGGAACAAATTGTAGTCAACCATCTCCTATCCTTCTGAAAGGCACAAAGATACTAGAAATCATTGGCTTGAAAACCAAAAACGAACTTATCGGGCATTGTTTCAGGCTTGTGCATTTCCCTTATCTTTACCGCGCAAAGTCTATGGAAAAACCTAAGTTTCTAGTCATTCAAACCGCTTTTATTGGCGATGTAATTCTTGCCACCGGTGTTTTGGAAAAACTCCATGCCCATTTTCCCGGTGCGCAAATCGATTTTATGGTGAGAAAAGGCAACGAATCGCTGCTAAAAAACCACCCCTTTCTGCACAAAACTTGGGTTTGGAACAAAAGTGACGGCAAGTACAAAAACCTACTGAAACTGACAAAAGCCATTCGGAAGGAAAAGTACGATTACGCCATTAACGTTCAGCGTTTTGCCAACTCTGGTTTTGTCACGGCTTTTTCTAAGGCCAAAACAAAAATCGGGTTCGATAAAAACCCTTGGTCTCGCTGGTTCAATATTGCTGTTGAACACCAAATAAACAATGGCATGCACGAAGTAGAACGCAACCAAAAACTGATTGAGTCAATTACCGACTCGGTTGCCGAAAACCCAGTGCTTTACCCCAGCGCTACCGACTTTGAAAAAGTATCAGAATACAAGCAGGAACCCTTCATCTGCCTAGCGCCTGCATCAGTATGGTTTACCAAGCAAATGCCGAAGGAAAAATGGATTGAGCAAATTCAAACCACACCTTTCCAAGGCAACATATATGTAATAGGAGCGCCAAGCGATGCTGACTTGGCCGATGAAATTATAGCCAGAGGTAATCGGGACAAGGTTTTTAACCTTTGCGGCAAATTGAACCTTTTACAGTCGGCAGCACTCATGAAAGATGCCGCCATGAACTACGTAAATGATAGCGCACCTATGCACTTGGCCTCTTCAGTAGATGCCAAAACCACAGCCATTTTCTGTTCTACCATTCCTGAGTTTGGCTTTGGTCCATTAGCGAGCGAATCGCATGTGGTGGAAGTAAAAGAAAAACTGGCTTGCCGACCCTGTGGCTTGCATGGCAAAAAGGCCTGCCCCGAAGGCCACTTTGACTGTGGGTTTAAGCTAGAAATGGAGCAGCTGCATACGGTTTTAGACTAAGTCTGTCCGCGGCTTTTCATTCCTGTACTTTTACTGATTAACTTAGGCGCATAAACAAAAAACCTATGCATAAATACGAAGCAATCGGTAAAGATCTATTCATTCGCAATCGCGAAAAACTTGCAGCCAAACTCAAGCCCAATTCTGTGGTGGTGGTCTGCTCAAACGACATTATGCCAACCAATGCAGATGGCACCATGGCTTTCCGCCAAAACAGCAACATGCTCTACCTTTCTGGTATAGACCAAGAAGAGTCTATTTTGGTAATCGCCCCTGACTTCCCTGACCCTAAGTTCAGAGAAGTACTTTTTGTGCGAGAAACCAACGAGCACATTGCCGTATGGGAAGGCCACAAATACACCAAAGAAGAAGCCACTGAAGAGTCTGGTGTCCAAACCGTGCTTTGGAAAGAAAACTTCGAGCAAACTTTCAATACCATACTTGCCGAAACTGAAAACATTTACCTCTACCAAAACGAGCACATTAGAAACAGCACCGAGGTAGAAACCCGCACCGACCGATTTAACAAGTGGTGCCATGCTACCTACCCAAATTACGAGTATGAGCGCCTAGCACCAATCATTTATGATTTGCGCACCAAAAAGGAGAAGCGCGAAATCGAAATGATGCAGGTAGCTTGCGACATTACCGAAAAGGCATTCCGCAGAGTTTTAAAATTTGTGAAGCCAGGGGTAATGGAATACGAAATCGAAGCAGAACTCCTGCACGAATTCATTCGCAACAGATCCAAAGGATTTGCCTATACACCAATTATAGCAAATGGTGGCAATGCCTGTGTATTGCACTATATTGAAAATGCCGACAGCTGTAAAGATGGCGACCTTATTCTTATGGACGTAGGTGCCGAATATGGCAACTACAATGCCGATATGACCCGTACCATTCCAGTAAACGGCAAATTCAACAAGCGCCAAAGAGAAGTTTATGATGCTGTGCTCCGCGTAAAGAAAGAAGCTACCGCCATGCTTACCCCAGGCAACCGCATTCCTGAATTCCACAAAGAAGTGGGCAAAATAATGACCAGTGAACTGATTGGTCTTGGCCTGCTTGACCAAACAGATGTAAAAAACGAAAACCCTGATTGGCCAGCTTACAAAAAGTACTTTATGCATGGTACTTCGCACCATATTGGGCTAGATGTGCACGATGTGGCAAGCATTTACACAGAGTTTACTCCGGGCATGGTTTTCACTGTTGAGCCAGGAATTTACATTCCGAACGAGGGCATTGGTATTCGTTTGGAAGATGATATGCTAATCACTGAAGACGGTCAATTCAACCTAATGGGCAACATTCCATTAGAGGCTGAAGAGATTGAATCAATCATGAATTCATAAGATGAAAATCACCATCGAGCCGGCCGATATGCGTGTTGCCATTAAGGTGCTCAGCGACTTACCAGAGTTCGACCCCATGTTTGAATTGGAGTACTACAACTCCAAAATCAAAACTACAGACCATCTTATTTTGGTTGCTTCTGTAGACGGTCAACCGGTTGGCTGCAAGCTTGGCTACGATCGCTTTAAAGACGGATCGTTCTACAGCTGGCTCGGTGGTGTACTTCCTGATTACAGGAATTTAGGAATCGCCAAAAAACTAGCCCAAGCCCAAGAAAAATGGGTGAAAGAAAAGGGGTATGCCTGCATTAAATTCAAAACACTTAACAGGCACAAAAACATGCTTCAGTTTGCTCTGAATAACGGTTTTAGCATTTATAATGTAAAACCACAAGACGAATTGGAGAACTACAGAATAGAGTTAATTAAGCATTTTTAGATGGAAAAATTTAACAGCGAAAAAGCTCCAGAACCAGTTGGTTTGTATCCTCATGCTCGCAAAGTAGGCAACCTGCTTTTCCTTTCGGGTGTTGGACCAAGGGAAAGAGGTACTAAGAAAATTCCTGGTGTTGAATTAGACGAGCATGGCAACATTACCTCTTACAATATTGCCGAACAATGTCATTCTGTGTTTAAAAATGTACGCCTGATTCTAGAAGCATCTGGCAGTAGCTGGGACAAACTGGTTGATGTAACTGTTTTTCTCACCAACATGGATGCAGATTTCAAAACTTATAATGCCATCTATGCTGAATACTTCAAAGACAATCAGCCCTGTAGAACAACGGTAGAAATCAACAAATTACCTACCCCTATCGCCATTGAACTGAAGTGTATTGCTACAATTGATTAAGTCCCAATTCCGACTTAAAAAGTCCCAAGCTGGGAGCTTGAAGAAAATTAATATTAGAACAATACGCATTTAAGTAGGGTTTACACACAAAATAACGTAATTGGTATGCTGATTGATGCTAATCAGCACCAACCACCAACTCTATGTTAGAAAAAGTACCCACTAATATAAAGCGCTTAATTCACCCGCTATCGAATGCTATTTGCGGCATGGTCCTCAAGGTATTTAAGCCTTTCAAACATGGCGACTTTTTAGAGGTTCGAGGAAAACTCGGAGCAGTTAAATCCCGAGGAATAAGAAAAACCACGCTTGCCTCAATAGATGGCAAAGAAATCGAACTAAACAACACCGTTTTTTATACCGGGCCTTTCCACAATCTCACGGCTAAAAATATTGTACAGCTTGACCTGAAAGTACAGGTGAACTACCAAAGTGACATGGCTGCCGTAAAGCAAACCATTATGGACTTTTTGGCTCAGTCCCCCCACATTCTAAAAACACCTACGCCAAAAATTAAGGCAGGTAAACTCAGCGCGAATTATCTAGAACTAAACATCTCACCTTGGTGCACACTAAACAACTACGATGCACTGAATTTAACAATCAAACCACACCTAATGGAACACCTTGACAAACAAGGTTATCTGGCCAATACAGCCTTACACAAAAACAAAGTGCGCTTCGCTTAAAGCACATTAAGCCTTTCAAGCTAAAATCAATGCGATATATTTGTGGAAAATCAAGTATATGGAATTCGTTTGGCTTTTTTCTGGAGTAATTTTAGGGGCAATCATTGGTTGGTTAATTGGGCGTGTTAAAGGCAAGGAGCAAGTCGACCACGAGCCAGAGTTAAACCAACTTAACAACCAATTGTCTCTTGAGCAGGAAAAAAACAAGCTACTCAATAATGAGATAAGCGAGTTAAAACCACAACTGAATAGCGAGAGAGAAAAAGCCGTAAAACTAAGCAATGATTTAGCCAGCTTAAATGCCGACCACCATAACTTAAAACAAAGACTGGAAGAGCAAAAAACTGAAATTGAGCAACTTAACGATAAATTCACCAAAGAATTCAAACTGCTGGCAAACGAGATTTTTGAAGAGAAAGGGAAAAAATTTGCCGAGCAAAACAAAGTTAACCTCACCGAAGTATTAGGACCGCTAAAAGAGCGAATAGGTGAGTTCCAGAAAAAAGTAGAAGACTCTAATAAGGAAGATGCCGAGCGAAATGCTGGACTGGTACAGCAAATCAAAAACCTTAGTGAGTTAAACAAACAAATTACCAAAGAAGCCGAAAACCTAACAAAAGCACTAAAAGGAGATACCAAAACTCAGGGTAACTGGGGCGAAGTAATTCTGGAAAGAATTCTTGAAAAGTCAGGACTTGAAAAAGGCAGGGAGTATGAAACGCAAGTTTCGGAAACAGGAGAAGATGGCAAGCGCTATCAGCCTGATGTAGTGGTACACCTACCCGATAACAAGCACATTATTATAGATAGTAAAGTTTCGCTGGTTGCCTATGAGCGCTTTGCTAACCTAGAGGATCAAGGCGACCAACTAGCACAACTCAAACTTCATATCAACTCCATAAAAGCACATGTAAAAGGGCTAAGCGAAAAGAGTTATCAAAACCTGTATGGCTTAGAAGGACTTGACTTTGTTTTGCTCTTTATTCCAATTGAACCGGCATTTACACTCGCTGTTCAGCACGATCCAGAGCTATTTAACGAAGCCTATGCTAAAAACATAGTAATAGTAAGTCCAACCACACTTATTGCAACTTTGCGCACTATCTCTTCTATATGGAAGCAAGAGTACCAAAACAAGAATGCACTGGAAATTGCACGCCAAAGCGGTGCCCTTTACGATAAATTTCAGTCATTCACCGAAGACTTACTCAATTTGGGAAAACACCTATCTCAATCGCAGAAAGTATATCAAGAATCCATGAAAAAACTCACGGAAGGTAGAGGAAACCTTGTAAACCGTGCGGAAAACATCAAAAAACTAGGTGCAAAAACCGCAAAACAGATCGACAACCGCCTTATTGAGCGTTCTCAAGACTAAAAACCCACTGCGTAGAAACACCTGATTTTGTAAAATCAGCTTGAAATACAGGTGTTTATGGTTAAATAAATTTCGTTTTAATGTATGTGAAATGCAGATTTTTGTATATTCGTGCACTTTCACCAATCTATCGCCTAAACATAACTCTGCCGAGGAGGATATGTGCATGGTAAAAAGCTGTTGTAGAGCTGTTTAGAACGATAGGAGGATCGACCAACGACCAACTGAGCCTTTAACCAAAACACTGTAATACTATGCGCACATATGTACTCTCCCCACGGAGGTCTGCATATTTCTTTAAGGTATTGTTAACACTAAGTCTGGTAATTCTGACTAGCAATACTATCCTAGCTCAAACCACCACGGTTCAACTAGAGTTGAATCAAAATGGCTTCTCTACGCTAGACCTCACACAATTTGATAACTGCCTCGGACTATCCGAAGGAGTTACCGTTTCCGCAGATAAGCAACTATTCTCTTGCGATGATCTTGGAGAAAACACCATAACGCTTACATCGAAAGACGGAAGCGAAAACATTTGTACTCAGCAAATAACTGTTTCGGTTGTAGATAAGTTAGCCCCGGTAGTTGTTACGCGTAATATCACCAAGTACATAACGAACGGCAGTATAACCATTACGCCTCAAGAAGTGCTAAGAATGAACTGTAGTGGCGGTGGAATATCGATGATATTAGATGGCAACAACAGTCAATTTATTGAAGCCGCTCCAAACGGAGATGAAGCCCCACTTTTCGAATCGGCCAGCTGTACCTACGACAATTGTGGAATAGCCACCTATAAACTAGATAAGTCAACTTTTACGTGTAATGACGCTGGACAAAACCTAGTAACAGTTACTGTTACCGATCATAGTGGTAATAAAACATCGGCAACTGCCATTGTTACAATTAAAGACAATCAGGCTCCTCAGGTTTATGCAAACAACCTTACAATTGAACTAGGAGCTGATGGCAACGCGATCATTACACCAGAAATGGTTGATGACAATTCAATAGATCCTTGTGGAAACCTAACCCTAGAGCTTTCTAAGTCAGTTTTTTCATGTGAAGACCTAGGTGATAATCAAATATCGCTGATTGGTACTGATGACAGTGGCAACACATCTACTGCCCAAGCAACAATAACTATAGTTGATAACCTGGGCCCTGAAGTAGTAACTCAAAATATCACAATTACACTAGACGACAACAACCAAGCAACATTGGATCCAATGGATATTTTGGTGGTTTGTGATGATGCGGTAATTGACCTAGAAAGTGACGATGATGATGACGGAGGCGATTTCGATTTTGGCGGTTTCGAATTCGGTGGTTTCGATTTTGGAGGCTTTGACTTTGGAGGATTCTCTCCTAGCAATCAAGATTTCGACATTGTACCTGCAACAGGAATCTACAGAGCTCCTTCTCCTTTTATAGTAAACAGCTATTCTGGCGAAGGATGCACTGCAGACAATTGTAAAATCACTGGCATAGAAGCAAATATTACAGAGTTTGACTGTAATAACATTGGCGAAAACATTGTAACTGTAACCGTAACAGACGGTGAAGGAAATTCGACAGAGGCAACAGCAATTGTGACCATTGTAGATGAAATTGTTCCAGTTGTTACCGCTCAAGATTACACGCTAAATCTTGATGAGAACGGAACCGCTACTTTAACGGTACAAAACGTTGAAACAAGCAGTTCAGACAATTGCTCAATTGTTTCAAAAGAGCTTTCTAAAACGGTATTTACTTGCGATGACCTAGGCACCAATACCGTAACACTTACAGTTAAAGATGGCAGTGGAAACGAAGCTTCTGAAACTGTTACAATTACGGTTCAAGACAACATTGCTCCTACAGTAATCGCTCAGGACATTGAAGTTTACCTAGATGAAAACGGTAATGCATCAATTACAGTAGAAGACATTAACAATGGCTCTTCTGACAACTGTAGCCTTAGCTTAGCGCTTGATAATTTAGCTTTCGATTGCAACGACCTTGGCACAAATACAGTAACACTAACTGGAACCGATGGCTCTGGTAACACAGCAAGTGCTTCAGCAACAGTTACTGTAAAAGACAACATCAACCCTATTGTTACCGCTAAAGACTTCCTTGGCTACCTTGATGCCAATGGCGAATTGACCATCTCGCAGAATGATGTGGTAGAGACACTTTCAGACAACTGCTCAGTTGTTAATGTTACTATCAGCAAAACGGAGTTTGGTTGTGCAGAACTTGGCGAAAACACGGTAACCATTACTGTAACCGATGCTGCTGGTAATACGGCTATAGCTACCTCGACTGTAACTATTGAAGACAAAACTGCTCCGGTAGTAACAGTGCAAAACGTTAGCCTAAACCTTGACGCAAGCGGAAACGCTACTTTGGAAGTTTCGGATGTTGAAACCAGCAGTAACGACAATTGCGGTATCGCTTCTAAAGTACTTTCTCAAACAGCATTCGACTGTGATGATTTAGGTACAAACACTGTTTCATTGACGGTAACTGATGCTTCAGGAAACGAAGTAATTGAGGAGTTCACCGTAACGGTAGTTGACAATATTGCTCCGAACGTAGTAGCGCAGGATGTAACGGTTTATTTGAACAGCAATGGTGAAGCCTTGATCTCCGTTCAGGATGTAAACAACGGTTCTACTGATAATTGCAGCCTAACACTTGAGCTTAACAAAACAAGCTTTAATTGTAATGATCTTGGCGCCAACACAGTAACCCTAACAGGTACCGATGCTGCCGGCAACACCGCTTCTGCAACAGCTACCGTGACAGTAATCGACAATATTGCTCCGGTTATTCAAACCGTTCAATCTTTAAATGTTGAGCTTGGCGAAGATGGAACTGTAACCATTACTCAACAGCAAGTGGTTACAAGCGTTGGTAACGACAATTGTGGCTCAGTAAACATTACTATCAGCCAAACAGACTTCGACTGTGATGACCTTGGTGAAAACACCATAACAGTGACAGCCACTGATAGCAATGGAAATACTACTACGACTCAAGTAGATGTATTCATTATTGATCCATCGACACCTGTATGGACTAACCCAACATCGGGCGGCTCAACCTCAGTTACAAACGCCAACCCGCTAAGCCCAGCATTGAACTTCAACGTATTCATCAAAGAAGACGTAACATTCAAAAGCAATGAAACTGAAGGCGCTGTTGCCCTTGGAGGTGACCTAACTATCAATGGCAACTATCAAGTTTCTACTAATAGCATTGGAAGTTTCCAAGTACAAAATGTGCCGGTTACGCTAGTTGTTGGCGGAAAAGTAAACTACACAAGTGGTAACTCATTGCAGGTAAATCAGAATGGTTATGCAAAAATTGGTGAGCAAAATGGCTCTAAGGTTTGGTACCAAGACATGAATGGTGCTTACACCACCATGCGCGTAACCAAAAACAATAATTACAATAGCAACCCAAGGCTGCACCTTCAAGCACATGCCAATCAGTTGGGTGTTAGCGAACAGAACAACCATATCTTCGAAGCCAATGTAATTGACTTTGATGCTGCCTTTACGCAATTCGAAGCAAGCTCCGAAGCCATGAGCCAATTGGCTAATAATGCCAACCTTACCAATCCAAACGGTCAGCCTATTAGCAATACAAACCTTCCAAATCAGGTTAAAATCAACCTTCAAGATGGATTGAATGTGCTAAATGTAACCGGCAGCGACTTGAACAACGTTTCTGTTTTCACTTTCAACAACCAGCCAAGTGCCAACAGAATCTTATTGATTAACGTAGATCAGCCGGGTAGCTTCTACTGGAACGCCTACAACACAGGTGGAATTGGAGAACATGTAGCTCCTTATATTATCTACAACTTCCACAATACTACTTATTTACAAGTACAAGGTAATGGCTCTTTAATAGGCTCTCTGTTTGCTCCATTTGCTCACATCAACAAAACCAGCCACAACAACATCTCTGGTCAAATAGTGGGTAAATCAATGATGCAAGCTTCTGGCGAAAACCACATGTTCGCCTTCAACGGAGAAATTGCGGGTGAAACCTCTGGAGGAGAAACAACTGAAATAACACAAGGAAGCACTGTTACTAAAAGTGTAGACGAAGCGAATTGTTCTTATACAGTTCAAGGAACTGAGTTTACGCCTGGTGCATCTGACACCTTCTGCTCTGAAGTAAGCCTGAGCTACACACTTAGCGGTGCTACTACCGGAACAGGTACAGACCTTGCAGGTGTGGCCTTTAATGTCGGCACTACTACCGTAACTTGGACTGCTACTGATGGACAGAACACTACAACATTTAGCTTTAGCGTACAGGTTGAAGATACAACTATCCCTACTGCAGTAGGACAAGACATTATAGTGAACCTTGATGCCAATGGCAGCGCCTCAATTACGGCAGCACAAGTAAACAACGGTAGCAGCGACAACTGCGGAACACCAAGTTTGGCAATTGATAAAACGAACTTTACTTGTGCCGATTTAGGCGAAAACACGATAACGCTTACCGCAACCGATGCGAGCGGAAATGAAGCCTCAACAACAGTAACCGTTACTATCGTTGATGACATTAAGCCAACGGTAATCGCTCAGGACATTGAAGTCTACCTAGACGAAAACGGTAATGCATCAATTGCGGTAGAAGACATTAACAATGGCTCTTCTGACAACTGCAACCTAAGCTTAACGCTTGATAATCTAGCTTTCGATTGTGCTGATTTAGGCACAAATACAATAACACTAACTGGAACCGATGGCTCTGGTAACACAGCAAGTGCTACAGCCACAGTTACTGTAAAAGACAGCATCAACCCTATTGTTACCGCTAAAGATTTCCTTGGCTACCTTGATGCCAATGGTGAACTGACCATCTCGCAGAACGATGTGGTAGATGCGCTTTTAGACAACTGCTCTGTTGCTAATGTCACTATCAGCAAAACAGAGTTTGGCTGTGCAGAACTTGGCGAAAACACGGTAACCATTACCGTAACCGATGCCGCTGGTAATACGGCTACGGCAACCTCGACTGTAACTGTTGAAGACAAAACTGCTCCGGTAGTAATAGTACAAAACGTTAGCCTAAACCTCGATGCTAGCGGTAACGCTACTTTGGAAGTTTCAGATGTTGAAACCAGCAGTACTGACAATTGCGGTATCGCTTCTAAAGTACTTTCTCAAACAGCATTCGACTGTGATGATTTAGGTACAAACACTGTTTCATTGACCGTAACAGATGCTTCAGGAAACGAAGTAATTGAGGAGTTCACTGTAACCATGGTTGACAATATTGCTCCGAATGTAGTAGCGCAGGATGTAACGGTTTACTTGAACAGCAATGGTGAAGCTTTGATCTCCGTTCAGGATGTAAACAACGGCTCTACCGACAATTGCAGCCTAACACTCGAACTTAACAAAACAAGCTTCGATTGTAGCGACCTTGGTACAAACACTGTACTTCTTACGGGTACAGATGCTTCTGGCAATTCAGCGGCTGCCTCGGCTATAGTTACCGTGGTTGATGCTATCAACCCTGTTGTTACCGCTAAAGACTTCCTTGGCTACCTTGATGCCAATGGTGAATTGACCATCTCACAGAATGATGTGGTAGATGTGCTTTCAGACAACTGCTCTGTTGCTAATGTTGCTATTAGTAAAACGGAGTTTGCTTGTGCAGAACTTGGCGCAAATACTGTAACCATTACAGTAACCGATGCGGCTGGTAATACGGCTACAGCAACCTCTACTGTGACCATTGAAGACAAAACTGCTCCGGTAGTTACAGTGCAAAACGTTAGCCTAAACCTTGATGCTAGCGGAAACGCTACTTTGGAAGTTTCGGATGTTGAAACCAGCAGTACCGACAATTGCGGTATCGCTTCTAAAGTGCTTTCTCAAGCAACATTCGACTGTGATGATTTAGGTACAAACACTGTTTCATTGACGGTAACTGATGCTTCAGGAAACGAAGTAATTGAGGAGTTCACCGTAACGGTAGTTGACAATATTGCTCCGAATGTAGTAGCGCAGGATGTAACGGTTTATTTGAACAGCAATGGTGAAGCTTTGATCTCCGTTCAAGATGTAAACAATGGTTCTACTGATAATTGCAGCCTAACACTCGAACTTAACAAAACAAGCTTTAATTGTAATGATATTGGCACAAACACTGTACTTCTTACTGGCACAGACGCTTCTGGTAATTCAGCAGCTGCCTCGGCTGTAGTTACCGTGGTTGATGCTATCGACCCTGTTGTTACCGCTAAAGATTTCCTTGGCTACCTTGATGCCAATGGTGAACTGACCATCTCGCAGAATGATGTGGTAGATGCGCTTTCAGATAACTGCTCAGTTGCTAATGTTACTATCAGCAAAACAGAGTTTGGCTGTGCAGAACTTGGCGAAAACACGGTAACTATCACAGTAACCGATGCGGCTGGTAATACAGCTACTGCAACCTCGACTGTGACTATTGCAGATAACATTGCCCCTTCATTAAGCAGTATGCCTACTAACATTACAGTTCAGGCTACTAATGGCTGCAGCGCAATCGCCAACTGGACAACCCCTCAAGTTTCAGACAATTGTTCAGCTACAATCACCAGCGACTATACTTCTGGCCAGAGCTTTAATGTAGGAACAACCACAGTTACCTACACTGCAACAGATGTAGCAGGAAATACAAGTACGGCAAGTTTCAATGTTACAGTACTGGCTAGCCCAATTACTGTAACACTATCGCCAAACGAGCAAAGCAATGGCTACAATGTTTCATGTTATGGAGCTTCTGATGGTTCAATTACGGCAACAGTTACAGGTGGCTGTGGCTCCTATAGTTATGTTTGGTCAAACGGAACTACCGGCTCAAGTGTATCGAACCTTTCTGCAGGAACCTACTCTTTAACGGTAACTGATGGACAAGGGAACACAAAGTCAGCAACTGTTAATGTTACCCAACCAGATGTACTGGCAGTAAACACTTCAATGACGCCTGTTGCTCCAGGAGGAAATGGAGCAGAAGACCATGTGATTTACCTAGGCTATGGACAACAGTCTGTTACACTAAGTGCTAATGCTACAGGCGGAAGCGGCAACTACAACTATACTTGGTCTCCAAACCAAGCTATGGGCTGTGTGGATGGAAACACTGTAGAAGTGGCCCCTCTCGTTACAACAACTTACTCAGTACTTGTTACTGATGCTATGGGATGTACAGCAACAAAAGATATTACGGTAACCGTAATTGATGTTCGTTGTACTGATAATGATAACGGGGACGATGATGATGATGATCATGGGGACGATGACGATGACCATGGGGATGACGATGATGATGACAGCCATGATAGTGATGATGATCATTACGATGATGACGATGACGATGGCGGCTACCCAGGAGGCGGAAGCGGTTCTGACCAAGACTGTCAATGCGAGGGTAAAATGAAGAACTTCACCGTTGTTTACAACGGTTACTCTGGAGCTACTGTAAAGGCTTACAATAAAAAGAAAAACACAGTCATCAAAACATTCTACAATGTTCAGAATGGCCAATCTTTAAAGGTTGAAGGCTTTGACCACAAAGGTAGACTCGACTCTAAAACCTACTTAAAGGTTGGCAACAGCTATACCGAAATTCACACATCGTGCTCTATTGACATCTTGGGTGAAACTTATGGGCCTTTTAAGGTAATGGAGTACACCGATGGTGAAGGAGTTACCTGTCAGGATCCTGGCTTGTCAGACTTTAACGACAGCGACAATGGTTCCCACAACGATGATGACGATGATGATAGCGGAAATCATGATAGCGATGATGACGATGACGATCGTGATGATGATGATGATGACAAAGGGAAAGACAAGAGTAAAAAGGATAGTGGAAATAGCTATGACTTTGACCATAGTAATGGGTATAAAAACATCAGCACTTCCTCGTCTAACAGATCTTATGGCATGAGCGCTGTCTCTAATAGCCAGAGCACCAGTTCTGACTGTCAATGTGAAGGAAAAATGAAAAACTTCACTGTTGTTTACAGAGGTACTTCAGGTGTTACGGTAAAGGTTTTCAACAAGAAAAAGGATACGATCATCAAAACATTTTACAATGTTCAGAACGGTCAAGAATTAAAAGTAGAAGGCTTTGATCATAAAGGTAGGTTGGACTCAAAGACTTATCTAAAGGTCGGCAATGACTATACTGAAATTCATACTTCTTGCTCAATTAATATTCTTGGTGAAACCTATGGCGACTACAAAGTTATTGAATACACCGATGGAGAAGGCTATACATGTAGCCTAAGCACTAGCGAACCTAATGAATGTGGACTTACCCTAACACAGTGGTCAGGCAATGTTACCATTTGTTACAATGGCCAAGCCATGTGCGTAGAGCAAACACAAGTTGATTTATACCTTAGCCAAGGAGCTACACTCGGAAGTTGCGGGGATGGAAATAGCGCTAAAAATACTGGTAAACTAGTTTCTAACATTGGAGGTGAAGTGACATCTCCATTGCCTGCAATCGAAATAGATATAGACGCTTACCCTAACCCTACTAAGGACTATGCCAACATTACTTTCTCTACCAACACAACTGCAAATGCAAACGTAGCAGTTTACGATACTCGCGGCATGATAGTAGGCAAGCTATTCGAAGGGACAGCAGAAAAAGGTGAAACATACAAAGTAGAATTTAACGGTTCGAACGTGATAAACGGAGTATACCTGATAAGGGTAAACTTGGGTAACCACGTAGAAACCAAAAAGCTTCTGATAAAACACTAAATCAGGTTATAACTCAAACCAAAAGGCCGCATTGTCGGCCTTTTTTTATTTACCCTTTCAAGTATATTTGTCCAAAATTTTCAGATGGAACTTACGGCAGATAACAAGCTAAAGAAGATTATTGTAGTTGGGGATCGCGTGTTGATCAAGCCAAAGAAATCTCCCGAAAAAACCAACGGAGGACTCTACCTCCCTCCCGGTGTTCAAGAAAAAGAAAAGGTGCAAACAGGCTACATCATAAAGGTTGGCCCCGGCTACCCTTTACCGTTGGCAGCAGAAGAAGACGAATATTGGAAGGATCAAGACGAAAAAGTAAAATATATCCCACTACAGGCACAAGAGGGAGATTTAGCCATTTTTCTGCAAAAAGGTGCAGTTGAGATTGTTTACGAAGGCCAAAAGCTCTTCATTGTTCCGCAATCGTCTATTTTGATGCTAGAAAGAGAGCAGGACCTTGTGTAAAATGTAAAGCAGACAGAACGTACGTTTTGTCAATCGCAAGAAATGCCTCAATAATAAACGTAAGTAAATGTATATTTGCTGATTCTTAGTTCGTTCTAAGAAAGCAAGCCCTCGATAAATGTTGCTTTCATTAAAAATGAATCGTATTTTTTCGGTGGTCAAACTAGAGGATTAGTGCCGGCTTTCGGCATAGAATTATAGAATACATGAATCACAAAAGCGTAAGATTTTCTCGGTCAAACCATGCAGACTTTATTGCCGACCTCAGAAAATCCGTTAACAATTATTTCGATACAAAGGACATATCGGTGTACGCCAATGCCAACATGGTGCTCAAAACCGTATTTATGTTCGCCTTATTCTTTGTACCCTACTTCCTAATGATCTTTGGAGTAGTTACCAACAACTACTTGGTACTGCTTATGTGGGTATTAATGGGTTTTGGTACAGCGGGCATAGGTCTTTCCGTAATGCACGATGCGAACCACGGGGCATATTCCAAAAACAAATACGTAAACAAATACCTGAGTTACGTAATGAACATGGTGGGAGCCAGTTCCTTTAACTGGAAAATCCAGCACAATATTCTGCACCATTCTTACACTAACATAGAAGGGATGGATGAGGACATTGATCCAGGTAAATTAATGCGACTTTCTCCGCATGCCCCACTTTTAAAGGTACATAAACACCAGCACATTTACGGATGGTTTTTGTATGGTATGATGACATTCCTTTGGCTTACAACAAAAGACTTTCGCCAGCTCTATCGCTATAAGCAAATGGGGCTACTTAAGTCTCAAAAAAGAACTTACAACGGTGTGTTAATCGAAACAATCATCTCCAAAATCCTCTATTACGGTTATGCATTGGTAATACCTATGGTCTTTATCCAAGCACCTTGGTGGATCATTTTTATTGGCTTCTTCATTATGCACTACATCACTGGCTTATCATTAGGGCTAATATTTCAGCCAGCCCACGTAATGCCGTCTGCCGACTACCCTATGCCAGACGAAACAGGAAACATGGAGAACAATTGGGCTGTTCACCAATTATTTACCACCACCAATTTCGCTCCAAAAAGTAAGTTATTCAGTTGGTATGTAGGGGGGTTGAATTTCCAAATTGAGCATCACCTCTTCCCTAACATTTGCCATGTTCACTATAAAAACATTGCAAAAATTGTTGAGGCGAAGGCTAGAGAGTTTGGCCTACCATATAACAGCGAAAAAACATTCTATTCTGCATTGGTTAAACATGGCCAAATGCTTAAGAAATTAGGGCGTGAGCCGCTCGTAGCTTAAACAAAAAGCAAACGATAAACAAAAAAGGGACAATTTTTCAATTGTCCCTTTTTTGTTTTCTAGCTGCCCCCCTTACTATTTAGCCAACTGAGCAAACTCCTTGGCATGATAGGTTAAAATAATATCTGCACCCGCCCTTTTAATGCTCAAAAGTGTTTCGGCCATGGTTGGCTCATAGCTTAGCCAGCCCTTTTCTGCAGTTGCTTTAAGCATGGCATATTCACCGCTAACATTATAGGCAGCAATTGGCTGTGTATAATTGTCTTTTAAAAGCTTAATTACATCGAGGTAAGCCAATGCAGGCTTTACCATCAAAAAGTCGGCACCTTCATCCACATCTAAATCGGCCTCAATAAGCGCCTCTCTTTGGTTGGCTGGGTTCATCTGGTAGGTTTTCTTATCTCCACTTTTGGGAGCAGAATCTAATGCATCGCGGAATGGACCGTAGAAGGCACTAGCATATTTGGCAGAATAAGACATTATCGAAACATCGGTAAAACCGTTGTCATCCAACACCTCGCGAATATAGCCCACTCTCCCGTCCATCATATCGGAAGGCCCAATAATATCAGCACCACTTTGCGCTTGGGAAAGCGCTTGCTTGCCGAGCACCTCTAAGGTTTCATCGTTCAATATTTTTCCGTCTTGCACTATACCATCGTGACCATCGGAACTATAAGGGTCCATGGCAACATCGGTCATTACAGCTGCCTCAGGAAAAGTATCTTTTACCCTTCGCAAAGCCTTGTGGTAGAAGAAATCAAGATCGTGGCTTTTAGTAGCCAGCTTATCTTTGTGATGCTCGGCCACTACAGGAAAAATATCAAATGCTTTTACACCAAGTTTTAGGCATTCTTCTATTTCATTCAACATTTTATCAATACCCAAACGGTAAATGCCGGGCATTGAATCTACCTCCACTTTTTCGTTTGCCCCTTCTAACAAAAAGAGCGGAAAAATAAAGTCATCAGTAGTTACTTTGGTTTCTTCAACCAAGCTTCTAATTGCAGCTGATTTACGGTTTCTTCTAGGTCTGATATCCATTTCCTTTGCGATTTACTGCACAAAGGTAATACTGAATGGGTATTTAAAAAGCTTTCCTTTATCTGCTTCAATAGTAGCTAGAATAACGCAGATTAGGTTGATAATCGGCAGCACCAAAAGAAATGGTAGACCAATTAAAACCAAGGCCAAAATACCGGCAATGATAGTATAAATAGCCATTGATATTTGAAAGTTGAGAGAGGCTTTAGCATGCATGGCAATTACTTCTGACTCATCTTTTTTAGAGAGCCAAATAATAAGTGGTACGATAAAATTGCCTAACGCTACTGCATAACCTAAAAGTGTTCCTATATGGGCTCCTAATACCCACGGTCTATCCAAATTGCTCATATTATTCTTCGTTTTCAAAAGCTAGTATATCGCCCGGCTGACAGTCCAATGCTTGACAAATGGCCTCTAATGTAGAGAACCTAATCGCCTTGGCTTTTCCTGTCTTTAAGATAGAAAGATTCGCCAAAGTAATCCCCACAATCTCGGCCAGTTCTTTGCTCTGCATCTTTCTTTTGGCCAGCATTACATCCAAGTTCACTATTATGGCCATAATTATATGGTTAGTTCTTGCTCTTCTTTCAACTTAAGGCCATGTGCAAAAGCCTCGGCTATTATAAGTACCAAGAGGCCTACAATTATTGGGGAAGAGAAAATATTTGGAAATAGATTAAACACGCTTCTTACATGTACGATATCAGTAGATACCAAGTATCTATTGAAAAACCACACTTTAACATATGAAGAACCCCAGTCAACAAGTTGACTCAAAAGCACCATTATTCCTATAATCCGCAACCTTACTACATTCTTGTATATAAAGAATGAATTAGCCTTAACTGACCGGACAATATTACTTAACAAAACAATAGTATATAGATAGAGGCCAGCATAGATCAAAACGGGCAATACAACCCCCAACTGTCCAATCGTATTTAGTTCTAAACTAACCCTATGTTCAATTGGCTCTACCTCAAGTACTTCAAAAACGCCCTCCATGCCAGGCCCGGGTTCAATATTGGGGCGATCTACCAAAGATTTAAATTCTTCATTAAGATGAAGGGAGAAGAACCCGTTCCCACCAAGCTTACCAACAAAGAGTAAAACAAGAAACGCTATCAATATAATTACATATAGACCAATCAGTGTATCAAGCAACCAGCTTGATGCATTCAATATAAGCTTCCTCCATTTCATTCTTAAAATTTATTGTTTATCAATAAATATATCTCTTAAAACAATAAAAACAAAACCCAATTAAACCTTCTTGATTTTGTTGCTGTCCAAACCACAATGAAAGCAAGACCTTACTTCCTCATTGTCAGTCTTATGGCAATTTGCTCAATAGCCCAAGCACAGTTTTGGGTAGTAAAGGGTACCGTTTTAGATAGTGCCGAACAAAAACCATTGCAACAGTCTACTGTGGTTTTACTCAACCAGCAAGACTCAACAATGCGTGCCTTTTCCACTGATTTGGAGGGGCAATTTAGAATTACAGGAGTTGCTGATGGCAACTACCAATTGGCCATTAGTTTTGTCGGGTTTAAGAGCTACCAAATAGGACTAGAAGTACAGGGCAAATCGCTCGACCTTGGTAACATTATTCTAGCTGAAGACTTCAAAAGTTTGGATGAGGTAACCGTGGAAGGCTTGGCTCAACGAGTGGTACAAAATGGTGATACCACCGAAATGATTGCTAGTGCTTTTAAAACGAATCCAGATGCGACTGCTGGCGATTTGCTAGAAAAAATGCCAGGCATTGTAGTTCAAAACGGTACTGTACAGGCGCAAGGTGAAACAGTACAACGCGTATTGGTTGATGGCCGCGAGTTTTTTGGTGACGACCCTAACGCAGCCCTACAGAACCTACCTGCAGAAATCATTGAACGCATTCAGGTTTACGATCAGGCAAGCGACCAAGCACAATTTACTGGCTTTACCGATGGAGAAACCACTAAAACATTGAACATTATTACCAAAGCCAGTATGCGCAATGGTGAGTTTGGAAAGGTTTACGGGGGCGTAGGCACTGACGAACGATACAATGTTGGCGGTAGCATCAACTTGTTCAGAGAGAAATCCCGTACCACCATTTTAGCCCAAACCAACAACATCAACATCCAAAACTTTAGCACCAGCGATTTGCTAGGCATTACTGCTGGTGGCAGGCGTGGCGGTGGCCGAGGTGGTCGTGGCGGTGGCGGTGGTGCACCAGGAGGAGGCGGATTCTCTGGGGGCGACAACACCAGCGACTTTCTGGTAGGCCAAGAATCGGGTATATCGGAAACGAAAGCCTTCGGAATAAACTACTCTTATGAACCAACCGATAAACTAAAGCTTACAGCTAGTTACTTCTTTAATCAATCGGACAATAATGCCAATGAGCAGCTTTGGAGAAGTTATACTTTGCCAGAAAACGAGGGGCAAACTTATGATGAGCTAAGCCTGAACGAAAGCACCAACATCAATCACAGGTTCAGTGCAGAATTGGAATACAAGATTGATGATAAGAACTCGATTATTGTTCGCCCTAGGCTTACCCTGCAAAACAATTCGGGTATCTCTTCTACTAGCGGACAAACCATGAGTTTTGACGATTTGCTCAATGAAAGCAACACATCTAACTCATCGGACCTTACCGCATATACATTTAGCAATAACCTTTTGTACCGTCATGCATTCGAAAAAAGAGGCCGAACTTTCTCCATTAACCTCAACACGAATATGAATGGTAACACAGGTGATGCTTACCTTCTTTCAGAAAACATATTTTACGCGGATAACGACAGAGAAGTAAACTTCAATCAGAATTCGGATCTTTTACAAGATGGGCTTAACCTTCGCGTGAACGCCACATACACCGAACCATTGACCGATAAAAGTCAACTATTGGCCAGCTATCAATATGGCTACCAATACACCGATTCGGACAAAGAAACCTATGATTTTAATGAAGGCACCGGAGAATACTCTGACCTAAACACAACGCTTTCAAACACATTTAAAAGCGATTATGTTACCCATAGTGCTTCTCTTGGTTACAATTTAAGGGGCACAAACGCGAACCTTTCTTTAAGAGCCACTTTTCAGAATGCCAATTTAGACAATGAGCAAACTTTCCCGCTAGAAGGCACTACAGCTCGAACTTTCAACAACTTTTTGCCTACAGCCAACTACCGTTACAGGTTTAGTAGAGGCGAATCGCTGAGCATAAATTATCGCACCAGCACTGATGCTCCATCGGTAACGCAGCTACAAAATGTAGTTGACAACACCGACCCATTGAATATTTCGGCAGGTAACCCTACTCTTGACCAAGCTTACCAGCACGCTGCAACGGTTCGCTACAACAAAGTGGACATGGAAAGCTCAAGCAACTTTTTCACCATGTTTAGTGGTACCTATTCCGATAATTACATTGGCAATACCACTGTAGTGGCTGGCAGCACTCCTGTAGAAGTTGATGGAATTACATTAGAACCTGGAGCACGCTATAGCAAGCCAACTAACCTAAGCGGCTATTGGAACATTCGCAGCTTTATTAGTTATGGCTTACCATTAGGGGGAATAAAGTCTAACTTGAACTTCACTGGCTCACTCTCATACAACAAAACCCCAGAAGTAATTAATGATGAACTGAACTACGCAAAAACCCCAACTGCAGGACTAGGCCTAGTACTAAGCAGCAACATTAGTGAAAAAGTTGACTTCACGCTTTCGAGCAACTCCAGCTTTAGCAACGTTACCAATACACTTGACGGCATTGATGCCACCAGCTACTTTACCCAAAGTTCAAGGTTAAGAATGAACCTAATTTTTGGTAAGGACTGGGTTTATAGAACCACGGTAAACCATACATTATACTCTGGTTTGTCCGAAGGTTACGACCAAAACTTCGTTTTGTGGAACATGGAGTTAGGTAAGAAGATTATTCAGCAAAAAGCAGAAATTAAATTGAGCGTATTCGATTTATTGAAGCAGAACCAGAGTATTAGCCGTAGCGTAACCGGCTCTTATATTCAGGATAGCCAAACACAAATTCTTACTCAGTATTTTATGTTAAGCTTTGTGTTTAACATTAGAAGTTTCGGGCAAGGCGAAGCCCCTCAGCTAGACGATAGAATGCAGCGAATGCAAGAAATGCGTCAGCGTTTTGGTAGAGGTTAAGTTTAGTAAAGTTGTCAATGTACCTATCAAATGAAGGGCTTTAAAAAGCCTACCATCTGGCACCGATAAGAAATATCGGTGCCAGACTCAACTAATTGAACTGACAACTTTAAGAAGCCACTGCTGCTAGACAAACCTCCATTTTCAATGAGCCTGGACTCAGGCCTTCTTCATCAGTTCTAGTATTCAGTACCGCATTTAACTCATTAAGCCTAACCGAAATACGTTTCCAAACCGCAGCTTCACTAAACGAATCATCCATTTCCAATTTGGAGTTATTAGCAATAATGTATAAAGTGGCTCGCCCCTTCTTCCTTTCAAATCCAATATGGATTTCCGAAGGCACATTATTCGCTAGCAAAACTTCCACCCAATCTTGAGCAATTCTAAACAACCCCAATTCTTCTGCGGATGTCAGGCGTTGATTATTATCGGTAACCGCAACATGACAGGCTATACCATGTACACGTTCCAAAAGTGCCCCAAATTCTTTTAATGTTGCCGTAAGCCCTCTCTTTAGGAGTGTCTGCGGCATTAGTTCAAAACAGACCTTTTTTAATTCATCTTCTAGCTCGTTTATTACCGAACCACTATTCTTGAATATTTCCTGCTGTTTCTCTTGATCGACTGGCTTGGCTGCCTTTAGCGGTGACAGATTTAGGTTTAAAACAGAGAACAACTTTCCGAAATTTTCGGCCATGGCATTCGCCAATTGTTTTTTCTCCAAGTCTTGAGCCTTTACAAAAGAAAGTAGCTCCTGATCCTTCTCCTCTATCAGCTTTTTATACCCATCAAGTTCTTCCGTATGTTTCACCTTAATCTTCTTAACCAACAACCAGCCAACTAATAGACCAATCGCGATAAGAATTAAAACGCCAATTAAGTACTGAAACTCAATGGGTTTTTGAAGTGGAGCACTAAACAGATATTTTACCAACACCTCCATTTAAACTTCATTGCCATGTATCAAATATTACTTTGCCCAAAATTGAGGGATAAATTATGAAAAGAGAACACATAAAAAAACCTCTTTAAAAAAGAGGTTCTATTTATTAGTTAAATGTTCACTTCAATTTGGGTCAGACATCTCGAACTGTTGGTCGTAAAAACCATAGTCGGTAGTATCTGATACTTCAAGTATCATAATCTCGGCAGGTTTATTTGCAAATACAGGTTGTGCATTTTTAGCTTTTTGGTACTTTAAGTAGAAGCCAAAGCCCATGCAGCCAATCGCCAAAGTAAGCGAGATAGCGTGAAGAATTTTTCTTTTGGTTGTTGTTAACATCAGGGTATTTATTGCATGTAGAATAAACCTCAGAAGAAGTTTACCCTACCTCACAATCGTAAAACTGCTACAAAAATATAACTATTTCAATTTCAAGCTTCGCTTTTTGTGCAATCGTTAATTGTTCTTTCAATAATGTCACAACAATCATGCAATTGTTCCTCTGTCATAACCAAAGGAGGGGCAAAACGAATAATGTTTCCGTGAGTTGGTTTTGCCAACAGCCCGTTTTCCTTCAGCTTAACACAAATATCCCATGCAGTAGAGCTGTCTTCAGTATCGTTAATAACAATTGCGTTCAGCAAGCCTTTTCCCCTCACCAACGAAACCAAATCGCTCTTTTGTATAAAGGCATTCATTCTTTCTCTGAAAATTTCGCCCAAGCGCTTTGCGTTATCTGCAAGTTTCTCATCGCGAATAACATCTAATGCTGCCATTGCGACCTTAGCTGCCAGTGGGTTACCACCAAAAGTACTTCCATGCTGGCCAGGGCCAATTACATCCATTACCTCATTGTTGGCAAGCACTGCAGAAACAGGGTAAACACCTCCAGAAACAGCCTTACCCAGCACCAAAATATCTGGATTTACATTTTCATAATTGCAGGCCAAAAGTTCGCCCGTTCTTGCAATTCCGGTTTGCACTTCATCGGCAATAAACAATACATTGTTTTGCTTGCAGAGCTCATTAGCTTTGGATAGAAAACCATCTTGCGGCACGTAAACGCCCGCCTCACCTTGAATAGGCTCTACCAAAAATCCGGCCACATTTTCTTCTTTCAAAGCGGCCTCCAACGCATCAATATCATCGTAGGCAATTTTTATAAAGCCCTCTGTATAAGGCCCAAAGTTCTTTCTGGCCACCGGATCGTTCGAGAAGGAAATAATGGTAGTAGTTCTACCATGGAAGTTGTTTTCGCAAACAATAATCTTCGCTTCATTCTGGGAGATACCCTTCTTCTCATAAGCCCATTTCCTACATAGCTTAATAGCTGTTTCCACAGCCTCGGCACCTGTATTCATAGGCAACACCTTGTCGAAGCCGAAGTATTCACTCATATACTTCTCAAAAACACCAAGCACATCGCTATGGAAAGCGCGCGAAGTAAGGGTTAGCTGCTCAGCCTGCTCTTTTAGTGCGCCAACAATGCGTGGGTGGCAGTGGCCTTGATTTACCGCACTGTAAGCAGAAAGAAAGTCGTAATACTTCTTACCTTCAACATCCCACAAAAAGACGCCTTCACCCTTCGAAAGCACCACCGGCAGTGGGTGATAGTTATGTGCTCCGTACTTATTTTCTAATGCAATTGCTTCTTTACTCGATTGTACCATTTCCATAGGTTACTAAATTTGAGAATTAATCATGATTACCTTTGACAAAGGTATCAAAACAAAACAAGCCTAAAAACATGTCGAAGCATTCTAAAGGCCCTTACGACTTTGCTGGTAAAAAGGAAGATTACTACATTGACGAAAATGGTAATTTGGTATTTACTGCCCATTACCACAAAAAGCGTGGCTATTGCTGCAGAAATGGATGCAGACACTGCCCTTACGGATTTAAAAAATGAGTCAGATTTTTGAGAACCTACCGGTAAAAGTTGCCGAACTACCCGAGCTAACCCCTACCGATCTTCAACCTATAGACAAGCGTTACCTTAAGGTTTTGCTAATTATGCAAAGCATTATTTTTACACTACTCACCATTGGCGGAGCTGCCATAGTTTACTTTTCGCCAGATATTGAGCCCACCTTACTACATTTTGCCTATGCTTGCGCACCAACTCTTGTCCTTTGGGGGCTTAGTGCCGCTTTAACTTTAAAAGGTTTTAAGAAAAAGAAATATGCGCTGCGCGAAAGAGACCTCCTTTACACCAAAGGCCTCATATGGTCGGTTCGCACATCTATCCCTTTTAATCGTATTCAGCATGCAGAAGTAAAGCAAGGTCCACTCGACCGAATTTTTAAACTGCATAGCATAAAAATTTATACCGCTGGCGGTAGCCAAAGCGACCTTTCCATACCCGGTTTACCTGAAGAAACCGCCTTAAGAATTAAAGAGTTTGTATTAGGAAAAACGGCCGAGGATGGAGCAATTGAATAATCCATTTGCAGCACCCAGCCGGCAGTCGCGCATTGCCATCGGTATTATTCTAATCAAGTTTATTAGAACTACCATTCGTGCCTTTTGGCCAATTCTGCTCAGTCTTTTTATTGGTCGAAAAACAGGCAATTCGTTCGAGGTTTATATTGGCTATGTAGCCCTTGCCTTTGCGGCCATCAACTTGGGCGGCTCTATCCTCACCTACTTTCGGTTCTACTTCCATATAGATGAGAACTCTATTGTTATAGATAAAGGCGTTTTAAAACGGTCGAAAACCAACATTCCGTTTGAACGCATTCAAACCATCAACTTTAAGCAGAATATTCTGCATCAGTTTTTTGGTGTGGTCAGTATTGAAATTGATACGGCCGGAGCGAAAAAGTCGGAAATGACCATTGATGCCCTGGACAAAGAGCAAGCCATGGCTTTTCGCGACTTTGTGATGAAGGAGAAAGCCGAAAAGACAGAGGACCAAACCGATGAACAGGTTGCCGTTGAAACAGCCGAAGCTAACAGCGAACTGATCATGAAGCTCTCTGTTTCGGATTTGTTTAAGGTTGGGGTAAGCCAAAACCATTTGCGCTCAATGGGTATTTTGTTTGCTTTCGTTTTTACTACGCTCAATGAGCTTACTGACAATATTGAGGAGATGGTTTTTGAGGAGCTTTCTGGCTACGAAGAGCAAATTCTTAATAACACTTGGGTGCTTATTGGTGCCACCATGCTTTTGGTTGCCATTATCGCCTTTCTTTATTCGCTCATTAGTACAGTTTTAAAGAACTACGACTTACACCTTAGCCTACAAAAAAATGGTTTAAAGTTGGTAAAGGGGCTTTTAAACAGAGAAGAGATTTCCATTAACAAAAAGAAAGTGCAAGTAATCTCTTGGTCGGAAAATCCGATTAGGCGCATGTTCAATATGTGGACTTTGGGCTTGGAACAAGCGAGTAGTGAGGATGCCAGCCAACTAAAATCGAAGATTGACGTGCCGGGTGCTTACATGCAGCAGGTAGAAAAAGTGATTACTTCAATTTTTCCTGCTGAGTTTTTCCGACCAGAGGAGCAGCATGCTGTAAGCAAGCTGCTTATGTTCAGAATTATTTTGTTTTTAGGGGTATTCCCAGCGCTAATCGCAGGAGCCATATTGTTTTATCACTTTCAGATACAAGCACTTTATGTGCTCATTTGGCCTTTAGTGGTAGGCATTCTTTCTAACCTATATTACCATAAGCGTTCGTTCGAATTGAACGAAGAATTACTCAAGAACAATAGAGGAACGTTAGGGCATATTTATGAACTTACCCAAATTCATAAAATTCAAGCAGTAGAAATAAGGCAGAGTTGGTACCAGCGCAGAAAAGCCCTCGCCAACGTAAAACTCTACACCGCTGCAGGCTCTTTAAGCATTCCCTTTATACCGCTAGAAAAGGCTATGGCATTAGAAAAATTCGTTCTGTACCGTGTGGAAACTGATAAAAGAGAGTGGATGTAAAAAAGTTCATCTATTTTCTAAGTCATTGTTTGTCAGTTCGGGAATAATTCGGATATTTGCAGTCCGTTTAAGAAAAGCGGCTTAATATAATAAAGATCATGGCAAGAGTTTGTGATATTACCGGCAAGAAAGTTCAAGTGGGAAACAACGTTTCACACGCTAACAATAAAACGAAGAGAAAATTCTACCCAAATCTTCAGAAAAAGAGATTCTACATTGCAGAAGAAGATAAGTGGATCACTTTAAAAGTGTCTACCTCTGCAATCAGAACCATTAATAAAAACGGCATCGCTGCTGTTCTAAAAAAAGCAAGACAAAACGGTAACATTTTAGTATAATAGCGTCCTCGAACGTTATTGTACTACTATGAAATCTACTTCAAGATATTTCATCCTGATAGCGTTTATGTTATCAGGATTTTTTGTTTCTACCGCTCAAGAAACTCCATCTGACTTTCTTTCTTCAGAATTCCATAAAGGAAGAAGGGAAGCCCTAAGAGCCGAACTACCGGCCAATTCAGTAGCCGTATTTTTCGCTAACCCTGTGCGCAACCGCGCCAACGATGTAGATTACATCTATCATCAAGACCCTAACCTTTATTACCTAACAGGCTACAGAGAACCGCACGCTGTACTGCTTATTTTTAAAGAAGATCAGCAAGGAGAAGATGGTAACTACAACGAGATCTTCTTTATTCAAGAGCGCAATGCCATGCAAGAAATGTGGGCTGGCCGCAGACTGGGTACTGAAGGCGTAAAAGACAAACTAGCCATTATGAATACTTTTAATGGCTCTGCTTTCAAAGATTACAATATCGACTTCGAAAAATTCGACAAAGTACTGTTCTACGACTTCGAAAACGATGTTCGTGACGATCGTAGAAATACGGCCGATCTTTTCAGCCTGATTGAGCAGTTTAAAACTAAGGTTGGCTACGGTATGAACACTTCTACACTAGGTGCCGAACCCAAAAAGAACAACATTGACCTTGAATCGCTCGATGAAATGATGAGCAAACTAAGAGGCATTAAAACCGAAGAAGAGCTTGACCTTATCAGAAAGGCTGTATTCATTTCTACGGTAGGCCAAGTAGAGGTAATGAAGGCCATGAAGCCTGGCATGTCTGAAACCGAAATTCAAGGAATTCATGAATATGTATTCAAAAAATATGGCTCTGAATATGAGGGCTACCCTTCTATTGTAGGTGCTGGTAACAACGGCTGTATTCTTCATTACATAGAAAATCACAAGCCAAACATTGAAAGCAAAGAAATGATTTTGATGGACTTGGGTGCTGAATACCATGGCTACACTGCCGATGTTACGCGCACCATTCCTGTTGATGGAGAGTTCTCACCTGAAGAAAAAGCCATTTACGACTTGGTGTACAAAGCACAGGAAGAAGCCATACAAAAGTGCAAGCCTGGTACCAGCTTTAGAGAAATTACCGTACTGAGCCAGAAGATAATCAACGAAGGCCTAGTGGAACTCGGAATTATTGCCAATGTAAACGAAAGACACCTTTACTACCCGCACGGCCTTTCTCACCACATTGGCTTGGATGTGCACGATAAAGGCATGTACGGTGATATGGAAGAAAACATGGTGATTACCGTAGAGCCTGGTATCTACATTCCTGAAGGTTCTAAATGCGACAAAAAGTGGTGGGGCATTGCTGTAAGAATTGAAGACGATATTTTGATTACAAAAGACGGTTTCGAACTACTTTCATCTTTTGCTCCAAGAACTACAGAGGAGATTGAGAAAATGATGAAAAAGAAGAGTCCTCTTGATTCTTTTGAACTACCAAAATTGAAAGGCAGCAAATAGTTTATATTGATTATTGCTCAAAGCATTATTGGAAGGAAACCCTAGTGGGTTTCCTTTTGTTTTTGGTGCTCAGCACAAACAAAAGACGCATGACACCCAAAGAAAACCTAGCAAAATACGGGCATCAACTACCCAACGCATCGACACCAGGCGGTAGCTACTCATCGGTTAACATCAGAGGAAACATCGCCTACATCGCCATTCAATTCCCTATTCTAAATGATGAGTACTTATACAAAGGCCGACTTGGAGAAGACCTTGACACGGCTGAAGGCTACAAAGCAATGGAACTCTGTGCACTGAATGTTTTAGCTCAAATTGACAAAAAAGTTGGCTTTGAAAACCTGGTTGGGCTCAATCACTTTGATGCTTACTTTCAATCAGCAGCAGATTGGGATGAAGGGCCAAAGGTAGTTAATGGCGCTTCTGACCTATTTGTGAAAATTCTGGAAGATAAAGGAACACACTCCAGGGCAATATTCGGGGTACATAAACTACCCAGAAACTTCAGTGTTGGTTTAACGGCTTCTTTCACCATCAAACCTAATTAACCAATAAAAAAAGGCTTTCCATCAG
This sequence comes from Roseivirga pacifica, assembly GCF_900111145.1. GTDB lineage: Bacteria > Bacteroidota > Bacteroidia > Cytophagales > Cyclobacteriaceae > Roseivirga > Roseivirga pacifica. The sequence goes on along the minus strand of NZ_FOIR01000001.1, from coordinate 1,584,439 downwards.
TTACTGATAGAAAGCCTTTTTGTCTTTAGGTTCTCCTAAAACTTAGAATGTACCAATGTAGTGGTTACCTGGCTTGTTTGCCAAAGTAGCACCTTTTTCAACCTCGCCAGTTTGGCTGTTGAAAACGTAAATGTTTCCATCTTTACCAATTGGTGCAATGGCCATTAGCAAGTAATCGCCATAAACCAAGAAACCTTGATATTGATGTAGACTCAAATCAGCATCATTAGGAATATCCATTACTTTCTCTGCAGTTCTGTTATTCAGGTCAACTCTGGCAACATAGCTTTGGTCAGAATCACCATGACGATAAGCAATGTAACCGATGCCGTTTTTCACGTATCTCCAAGTTTGAACGTAAACATCTTCAACACCCAATGCAGCATCTAAGCTAAACACATACGAGTTATCGTACTCGTTAGCAGAAGTGATTTTTAGGATATGCGAACCGTTAGGATCTCTTTGAGTGGCTTGGTAAATGCTACCATCCTCTGCCAAAAAGTTCACATTACTTCTGTAACCAGAGCAATCGCCAAATGCAACTGTAGAAGTAATTACAGTTGGATTCTCCAAAGATGGATAGTCAACCACAACGGTTTTAGTACCCAATCTCTCCCACTCACTTTCTCTATCGCCAGTAGCTGGGTCGTATTTACGCATCCAAGTACCAATCAACAACTTGTCGCCAGCCTGATTCAATACAGGAGCATCTAAACGGAAAATAGCATGGCCTTCAGCCTCCTCAGCTTCAGAAAGGGCAATTTCGTATTGCTTGTAGTTAGAGATCAATACATTTTGTAAGTCCAAAGCAAGTACGGTAGCTGTACCTCTGTAGTACTTAAAGTCCTCTTCGTTTTCAGCATTATTCGCTGCAATGTTGGCTACATTAACTGCAATACCAGTTTTATCACCATCATATAATTTGGCCCAACGAGGAGAAGTACCAGCGTACTGAGCAATGCTCACCGTTACATCTTCTTCAACATAATTGGCTCCGCCTTCTACAGCAAACCTAGAAAACTCACCACCGTTTTCACCAGCGTAAGCAATGTTGAACATGGTGTTTCCGTCTTCAGAAACTTGCAAACGGGCAGTACGGTTCGACTTTACAGGCTCACCTTCATCGTATAGATTAATCGTTTTAGTCGGGTCGATTGCATCCTCATAGTTTACAGCGTAAATCAAGGTTCCACCATTCCCGTCACCAGGGTTGTCGCCCATTACAGCACCGGCCACAGTTACCCAACGCTCTGCATCAAGCTCCTCTTCAGGAGTAGTTCCATTGTCATCTTCACAGGCAGTAATTGCAAACACTGTTAGTACTGCAAACAGCCAAAATTTAGAAAATAGCTTATTCATTTTATCTCAGTTATTTAGAATTATAGATTGCTTATGGTATAGTTTAGTTTCAAGTAAAATGCTCTCCCAGGCTTCTGCACGGCAAAATTGTCGTACACCTGCTTGTCGAAAATATTTCTTACATCGGCACTCACTACCAGCTTTTTGTTTGGGAAAGTGTAGTTGGCTCCAAAGTCGTGAATGAACTGGCGAGGCGTTCGAAAGTCTTCTATCTCAAGCCAAGTGGTATAGAAGCGATCGACAAAACCGAAATTGTAAGAAAGATTAAGCGCAGAGTTTTGTGCCAGTACATTTGTAAAAGTGTATTGTGCCGAAGCATTAGCCGTAAAGAAAGGCTCATTTGGCAGCTGCTGCTTGTAGTTATCAAACACATTGCCATTGCTATCATACTTCATGTTGAATACCGAGTTGAACTTCGACATGTTCAGTATGATATTCAGGTTCTGCTCAAAGGTGTATTTCACCTCCGCCTCAAAGCCAATAGACTGTGTTTTGCCTAGGTTTTCATAAGGATTGGTTTGCACCGCATCATTAATCCTTGGGTTAATGCGTTGCACAATCTTATCACGCGTATCTCGCAAAAAGCCAGTGGCAGAAAATGAAACTTTATGCTCATCAAAATGAAAGGCGCCTGCCTGAAAGCCGATGTTCAGGTTATTGCTTATTTCAGGGTTGATGCCGATGTTCTCAACAATATTTTCACCTGGGCTACCGAATATCTCGTTTTCAGAAGGCATTCTTACCGCCTTTTCACCCGATGCTAAAATGATAAGCTTTGGCAATGCAGTATAAGAAAGTGCCGTACCAAAACCAGTGGTATTTCTATTACTCGAAACACGATCTTCTGTGCGCACCTGCTCACCGTTTTCTTCAACCAAAAGCGGATCCATCCTATCAATACGCTGCTGATAATATTTACCAAAAACACTCCCCTTAAATCGGTTATTCAAGGCCGTTAGCTCATATGCCAACGAACTGATATTCTTTCTCAGATCTCGCGTTCCAATAAAATCGCGTTCCACGGCACTACGCTTAAAATCTTGCTGTGTTCTGGCTATATCGAAGAACACATGGTTAAGAATCACCTTGTGGTTAGCATTGATGGTATAGTTTAAGCCAGACCTGAAAGTGATAATATTTCTATTGATGTGATTGATGGTTGGCGCCCCCTGCTGCGCTCCTTGTGGGGTTAAAATTGGTTCACCATTTAGCCCTACACTACGCTCCCCAAACCAGTTGTAATTCCATTTCACTGTGTCGTTTACAACGGTAAGCCTATCACTATAAAGTCCATTAAAGGTAAACTCAAGGCCTTTGGTGAACAGGTCGTCCTTTACATAAGTAATACCTGTGGCCTGCACTTCCGACTCAGTGAACCTTCCTTTATATGGAATCGACATGTAAGTACCATGTTGAATTTCATTATAGTCGTCAGAGGCATTAAAGTTCACAAAGAACTGATCGGCCCACTTAACATCGGTAAAGCCCAGGGAAATCTGACCTCCGATAGACTTGTACGCATCGTTAAATCGCTTGGCCCGCACATAATCATATCGGCCATTCGGTAAAATGTTTCGCACAAACTTACCCCAAACCTCATAATCATTATCCGAGTAATTGTAGAAACCAGAGGCTTTCACCGTTAAACCAGAAGACTCACTGCGGTGCATTCCACTAAAGTTGGCCTGAAAAGTATTGAAAGAACCGTAGGACACGGATGCATTCAGATTGTTCGACATTTGTTTTTTCAGCACTACGTTAATTGCTCCCCCTAGTGCATCATCTGCCAAGTGAGCCGGCAAAACGCCTTTGTAAACCTCAATGCGTTCAATCAATGCTGGCGGTATACTGTTAAGGCTGAACGATCGACCATAAGTAGAGGCAGGCAGTCCATCCACAAAAATGCGCACAGAGTTACCAGACATACCGTTAAGGTTATAGTCAACCGAAGAACCTAGCCCACCGTTTTGCCTTACACGAATTCCCGCGGTTCGGTTAAGCAAATCATTCGTCTGTACCGATTGCAAGGCAGCCTTACTGGTCTCAAGCACTTCTACTGCAAAGCCCTTAGTTTCTAACAAGCGCTCCTCGGTTTCCCCTTCAATCACTACCTCATTAAGCACAGTGGCATCTGCACCCTTTAAAATAAAGTTGCGCCTTACATCTATAGCTTTAATGTTTACACTGTAGGCCGTATCTCTAACTTCGATGCTACTGATTTCTAATCTATAGGTGCCAAAAGGGATGTCTGTTAATTGATAAAATCCAGACTCATCGGACAGGGCGTGTTTTTGAACAGAAGGAAGAAAAACCATTGCAAAGGTTACTGGCGTGCCATCTTCAAATGCCAGCTTTCCTGAAATCTCCCCTTTTTGTGAAAAGCCAATATTACAGGCCAATAGGAATACCGCAACTAACGTATGGGTTAGCCATCTGTTCATCTTTCTCTAGTTTAGGGCAAATACGTACTCGCCTCTTCGGCCCTAAGTAGAACTTAAGTACCGCTGAGATATTTAGCACCTCTCTTGTTTCCATTTAGACTAAATCTAAATAGACTGCAAGTTTAGAGGCGGAACAGTTATAAAACAAGCTATTTAGAAGAAATCTAAATAAAAGATTTCAGAATTAAATTTGGATACACAGGCAACAATCGTTCAAGAACAAAAATCCTTTGGATTGTAGAGGCCGAAACCAAATTATTAAGAAGAACTACTAAACACTACTAACCAGCGTGTTACCATTTCTAGGTGATTCCTTCTATCTAGAAAAGCTGACAAATGGAACTATAATGGAGCAAGCAAACCTTGTGACATTGATTAATGACTTTCAGCTGACCTTTTGTTGTACAGAAAGCCATAGAACCTTAGCTACAAGCCACTTTATTATTACCCTTGCAAAATGAAAATTACGCAAAAACCTACCCTCTACACTCTCCTCACTCTAGCAATCTTTTTGCTTTATTCTTGCGGTGAAAAAACAACACAAGACACCAATACAAACCAATCACCAAGTTTTGAAAACAAAGGGCACGAATTGGTTTATCACATGGTGAAAAAGGTAGGCGATTACCAAACCTTGGCCAGTAAAAAGGACGTAACATACACTTATACCTACACCACGCCCGATGGCAAGTCTGATATCTCTACGGAAAAGTACATTTTTGATGGTGAACTATCGTATGGCCTATATCAACAACACGAACGCACTTTACCTGAACTAAACGGCCCAATTGAGCAAGGCTATGACGGGCAAACTTTTTGGCTAAAGCATAATGGGAAATTACTAACTGACACTACAGCCTTAAAACGGGTCGCTTTTAACAGACCTACCAACTTCTATTGGTTCGCCATGTTTCAAAAATTATTAGACCCAGGCTTGAACTATGAATTTATTGGCGAACAAAGCATTGAAAGTAACAACTACAATGTGGTAAAAATAACCTTTGACCAAGTAGGCGATAAGGTAACAGACACCTATCAACTTTACATTAATAAGGAAACCAGTTTAGTCGATCAATTCCTTTTTACCGTGGCCGATTTTGGTGTGATAGAAGAGCCTTACCTGATGCAGCTGACCTATGAGCCAGTAGCCGATATGCTAATTCCAACAAAGCGCAAATACAAACCATCGGACTGGAATGCCACTGTTACAGATGCCCCTTGGATTACCGTAAACTGGACTAACATACAGTTCGATAATGGCCTGGAAATAGCTGATTTTAAAAAGTAAGAATCAGCTATTCCTGTTGTCAGTTGATACAGGGGAAGAATCAAACATAGCTTAAGCTTGCTGCCCATTCCCAAATAATCCTTTAACTTCAAGCCTGCGTTTTGAAGTTAAAGCAAGCCACAATACTTGTCACACTAATGATTATTGGAGAAAGCATTTTTCTCCTACCATTTGTGGTTACACGGGTGTTTCGACCAACTTTTCTCACAGCTTTAGGTATCGACAATCTCCAATTAGGTACAGCCTTTTCGGTTTATGGCACAGTTGCTATGGTCTCTTACTTCTTGGGTGGCCCTTTAGCGGACAGGTTCCCTCCAAAAAAGCTCCTAATATTTTCACTTTTGGCCACTGCTGCAGCTGGCTTCTCAATGGCAACCATTCCATCGCTTACCACACTTACACTGCTTTATGGTTTCTGGGGCTTCAGCACCATCCTCTTCTTTTGGTCTGCCTACATAAAAGGTATTCGCCAATTTGGTGGAGAAAACGCCCAAGGAAAATCGCATGGTTTGGTTGATGGAGGGCGTGGCTTTGTAGCAGCCTTAGTTGCCAGCGGCTCAGTATTCTTGCTCGATGCCTTTTTGCCAGTTTCGGCTGAGGTTGCCACTGCTGCTAACCTCTCCAATGCACTTAGCAAAATCATTCTTTGCTTTACAGCTATAGTAATACTCTGTGCTGTCTTAGTTTGGTGGGTTATTCCATCTGAAACAGACAGTACCCCTTCCGACAAACTTTCTCTTAAAGGCGTGAGGCAAGCACTAAAGCATCGCTCTGTGCGGCTACAGTCCATTATACTCTTGTGCGCTTATGTGGGCTATAAATGCACCGATGACTTCGGTCTTTATGCGCAAGACACCTTTGGCTATGACGATGTGACTTCGGCACATATTGCCACTATTTCCTTCTGGATGCGACCAATAGCTGCAATCTTAGCGGGTTACCTGGGGGATAGACTGATTCACTCACAAGTGGTAAAGTATGCCTTTATTATTATGATACTCGGTGCCATAATCATTGCCACCGGCATTTTACAACATACTGCTTTCGCCTTTGTGGCCATCAGCATTGCTTCCACCAGTCTGGGCATTTATGCGCTTCGTGGTTTGTATTACGCACTGTTTCAAGAGTCTCAAATTCCGCTCACTTATACCGGAGCAGCCATTGGTTTTATCTCGGTAGTAGGCTACACGCCCGATGTTTTTATGGGCCCACTAATGGGCGTAATACTCGACAATAATCCAGGTGCTTTGGGACACCAATATTTGTTTGCAGTACTGAGCGTTTTTGGCTTAATAGGGCTAATTGCAGCTCAACTATTTAAAAAAGAAACTGCCGAAACTATTTAAAGAACCATTGCGTTAGATAAGACTCTGACCAACAGGCAATTTATTTTCAATAAATTTTCTGCTCGGGGTTTTAATATCAAAATCCCATTCGTATATTTGCAGTCCGAATTTTGAAAGCATAGAGAAATGGCTAAGAAAGGCAATAGAGTTCAAGTGATTTTAGAGTGCACAGAGCACAAAGAAAGCGGTAAGCCCGGAACTTCTCGTTATATCACTACAAAGAACAGAAAGAACACAACAGAGCGTTTGGAGTTGAAGAAATACAACCCAATCCTTAAGAAATATACTATTCACAAAGAAATTAAGTAATTATGGCTAAGAAGGTAGTTGCAACCCTGAAGAAAGAAGGTGGTGTAAAATACGCCAAAGTGATCAAGGCGGTTAGGTCTCCAAAAACAGGGGCTTACACCTTCAAGGAGGAAATGGTTACTGAAGATATGGTTAAATCTGTTTTAACCGATAAATAAGAAATTACCATTTTAAGTAATATATTAAAGTCCCTCTTTAGGGACTTTTTTGTTACCATACCTTAACTCACCTCGCATATGGCACTGTTTGGATTATTCTCGAAAGACAAAAAAGAGTCGCTCGACAAAGGGTTAGAAAAAACCAAGGAAAGCTTCTTCGGTAAATTAGGCCGCGCAGTTGCCGGTAAATCGAAGGTAGACGATGAGGTTTTGGACGAACTCGAAGAGATCCTTATAACCTCTGATGTAGGGGTAGAAACCACCGTTAAGGTGATTCAGCGCATTGAAGAACGCGTTGCCCGCGATAAATACATGGGCACATCTGAGCTCGATCAGATTTTGCGCGAAGAAATTGCTGAGCTACTTACCGAGAACAACACCGAAGACCTAGCTGACTTTAAATTACCGGAAGGTCACAGACCACACGTAATTTTAGTAGTAGGCGTAAATGGCGTGGGTAAAACCACTACCATTGGTAAACTAGCTGCACAATTTAAAGGCAAAGGCAAATCGGTTGTACTTGGCGCTGCCGATACTTTTCGCGCTGCAGCAGTAGACCAACTGAAACTATGGGGTGAACGCGTTGGCGTGCCAGTAATAGCTCACGGTATGAACACCGATCCTAGCGCTGTTGCTTTCGATGCAGTAAAACAAGGTGTAGAAACTGGTGCCGATTTGGTAATTGTAGACACCGCGGGTCGTTTGCACACCAAAGTAAACCTGATGAACGAGCTGAGCAAGATCAAGCGTGTAATGCAAAAGTTCATTCCTGAGGCACCTCACGAAATCCTTTTAGTACTCGATGGCTCTACAGGCCAAAACGCTTTTATTCAGGCCAAAGAATTCACCAAAGCCACCGATGTTTCCGCATTGGCCATTACCAAGCTAGACGGAACCGCCAAAGGCGGAGTTGTTATCGGAATTTCCGATCAATTCAAAATACCAGTAAAATATATTGGCGTTGGTGAAAAAGTAGAAGACCTACAGGTTTTCAACAAGGCTGAATTTGTGGATTCGTTGTTTAAGAAGTAATTCTTAGCAACTGATTATCAGGCAAAAACCTGCTCATTACCGTACATTTCCCTGTGCTCAATCGGTCAATTTTGGTTGGCCCTAAAACCATACACACTGTAAGTCAGTTAGTTAAATAAATGGCACCTATCTTGTTAACTATTTAACGGATAGAAAACATTTGTACATTAACGAACAAACTTATGAGCGCAATAGCCATTCAAATTCCGCAAATCACTGGCGAACAAGACATTGAAGTAGAAGTAAAAGTTAACGGCCAGAAAAAATCGTACAACTACAGGGTTGAAGTATTCTACTGGGCTGATTGCGAAAACCCAAGCGATGACCGCGTAGACTGCATCCGCCAAATCCTTTCTAAATATGATCCAGCTTGGGAGCTCTACCAAATCGGTATGCCGACAGACGAACTGGTACCAATTACTTTTAGAAAGAAAAGAGTATAGAACAAGCTGGTTTCTTCTGGCAACCAATCATTTACCAATCAAAGGAAAGCTGCTATAGCCTGCTTTGAAAGTTTAACTATTAATAATCGGTACTTCTATTTTCAAGCTTCTGTCTTCCGTCATTTTCACTACCTTTGCGGACTAATTAACTCGGTATGAAGGCGAAGGGAAATCAAAAAACGAAGGTGAACATTGTAACACTAGGTTGTTCAAAAAACTTGGTGGATTCAGAAGTTATGCTCACCCAGTTGCGAGGTAATGGCATTGACACTACACACGAGGCGCAGAATGACGACTCCAACGTAGTAATCATTAACACCTGCGGGTTTATCGACAATGCCAAGCAAGAGTCTGTCGACACTATTCTTCGCTACGTTGATGCCAAAGAAGAAGGTTTGGTAGAAAAGATCTACGTTTCTGGCTGTCTTTCACAACGCTATAAGGACGACTTAGAAAGGGAAATCCCTCAAGTAGATGCCTTTTTCGGCACAAGAGATTTACCTGCCATTCTGAAAAAGTTCAAAGCAGACTATAAGCATGAGCTTATTGGTGAGCGCCTAACTACAACAAACAGTCATTATTCATACCTAAAAATAGCAGAAGGCTGCGATAGACCTTGTTCATTCTGTGCAATTCCATTAATGCGTGGCGGGCATGTTTCTCGCCCAATCGAAGAGTTGGTAAAAGAAGCACAAAACCTAGCGAAAAACGGCACCAAAGAGCTTTTGTTGATCGCACAAGACTCTACTTACTACGGGCTAGACCTTTACAAAAAACGTAACCTGGCCGACCTAATGCGCAACCTTTCCGATGTGGAAGGCATTGATTGGATTCGTCTGCACTATGCTTTTCCAACAGGTTTTCCGATGGACGTTCTAGATGTGATGGCCGAGCGCGACAACATCTGCAACTATCTTGATATTCCGCTTCAGCATGGTTCTACCAAAATGCTAAAACTTATGCGTAGAGGAACTACAAGAGAAAAAACTGAGGCTCTACTGCAAGAAATGCGCATGCGTGTGCCGGATATTGGCATTAGAACAACTTTGATTGCAGGCCACCCGGGTGAAACAGAAGCCGATTTTGAAGACATGGTTGACTTTGTAGAGAAAACCCGCTTCGACCGACTTGGAATCTTCAATTATTCGCATGAAGAAAACACCCATGCCTTTAGTATGGAAGACAATGTACCCGATGAAGTGAAACAAGAGCGCGCCAACATCGTAATGGATGTTCAGGAGGGCATTTCCCGTGAGATAAACGATGCAAAAATTGGCAAAACCTTTAAGGTACTGATTGACCGAAAGGAAAGTGGGAACTTTGTTGGAAGAACAGAGCATGACAGCCCTGAGGTAGACAACGAAGTGCTAATTGATGCATCGAAACATTATCTGAGAGTTGGGGACTTTGCCGACATCAAAATTAATGATGCTACGGAATTTGACCTTTATGGTGAACCTGTTGCCTAACAAATAAGTTTACCTATAAGCCAAACCAAAAAAACCTATATTAACTGCATGAGCACTCTGGAAAAACCTGCCTGTTTACTTTCAAAAATACCATTCGAGCAAACAAACAGTTTTTCCAGGTTCTTTCTCGATTACATTCAAGGCGCTGAAAGCTTAAAGGGTTTCCATAATGGATTGCCTACAACAGAGAATTTACTCGCTCAAATTGAAAACAGGGACTTTCCTGATGCGCACCGCTCGGTTTTGCACCAAGTACTGATTGAACAGTACAGCAAAACAGAAAAGAGTGAAAGGCTTGAGGCCAACCTTGAAGCGCTAAAATCGGGTAATACTTACACCATCACTACAGGCCACCAGCTCAACATCTTTACCGGACCGCTTTACTTTATCTACAAAATCGTAACAGTAATTCGCGCTTGTGAGGAGCTTAAAACACTTAGGCCTGACTGCGACTTTGTACCAGTGTATTGGATGGCCAGTGAGGATCACGACTTTGAGGAAATCTCTTACTTCCGATATGGTGGCAAAAAGTTTGAGTGGCAAACTAATCAAACAGGTGCGGTTGGACGCTTCGAAACCAAGTCGATCAAACATATTTTCGATGATTTTTTAGGTCTGCCGGAATTTTTCCGAACTGCCTATTTAAAGCATAAAACCTTAGCTGAGGCCGTTCGCTATTACGTGAATCATCTATTTGGCGATTATGGTTTGGTAGTGGTTGACGCTGATGATAGCCGATTGAAAAAGCTCTTTCAGCCAGTTATTGAAAGTGATATTTTTGAGCACACGCCTCAGCAAAAAGCAATAACGGTAACAGAAAAACTAGAGCAACTCGGATACGGAACACAAGTTCATCCGCGTGAGATAAACTTCTTTTACCTTAAGGATGATGTGAGAAGCCGAATAGTTGAAGAAGGGGACAAGTTTGCTGTTTTAGATACCGACATCCTTTTCACCAAAGAGGAAATGAAGGTAGAAATCGCACATCATCCCGAGCGGTTTAGCCCAAATGTAGTACTCAGACCACTTTATCAGGAGTTCTCACTACCCAACTTAGCTTATGTTGGCGGGCCTTCCGAGTTGGTCTATTGGCTCCAGCTAAAGGGCATTTTCGATAATTTCGAAACTGCCTTCCCGCTCTTAATGCCAAGAAACTTTGCCGGTATTATAACCGCTCCAATTCAGCGCAAAATAGAACAGCTAGGCCTCAGCTTTGAAGAACTCTTTAAGAACGACCAAGATTTGGTGAATGAAAAAGTAGTTGAACAATCGACTTATTCACTCGATTTGGACGAAGAGAAAAGACGCATTCAGCAAATTTTTAAAGATGCCCACCAGCAAGCAGAGAAAATCGATACAACATTAGAGCGATTGATTTGGGCAGAACACCGAAAGGCAGAAAAATCGCTAGAGAAGATTGAAAAAAAACTACTAAAGGCCGAGCGAAGAAATCAGGAAGTATTGGTAAACAGAATTTACGCTGTAAAAGAAGCCCTGTTTCCGGGTGGAGCTCCTCAAGAAAGAAAGGACAACTTCCTTAATTTCTACCTAAATGACCCTAACTTTATTGCACGATGCATGGAAGCATTCGATCCGTTCGATTATCGCTTCCACCTAATCAGTGCCAATGAATAAGGAAACACTTAGAAACCTTTACCTAGAAAAACGAAAACTACTCACCCCTAATGAGTATAAAAGGCGCTGTTCGGTCATTGAGCAACAGCTTTTACAGTTTCTTGCCAAACACCCAGAATTTAAAAACATTCATATTTTTCTTAGCATGGAAAGCCAGAAAGAGGTGAATACTTGGGGTATTTTTGAGCACCTACTGCTCTCTAAAGAACATAAGGTTTACGTTCCTAAAACGCGTAAAAAACCTGTACTCTCTCATCATTTAATGCACTCCAAAACCGAGCTATTGGTAAACAAATGGGGGATTTCAGAACCTACCAACAATGACACTTTCGAAGCCTCAACCTTCGACTTGGTGCTGGTTCCGTTACTTTGTTTTGATACAAAAGGCTACCGCATTGGTTATGGCGGAGGATTTTACGACAAATTCCTTTCGGAATGTCGCCCCAACTGCCTCAAACTTGGTGTTTCACTAGCCCCTCCACTCGACAACCTAGATTACGTTGAACCACATGACATACCTCTAAATATGGTATTGAGTCACCTAGGGTTTGACAAATTCTAACGGCTTTGTTTTAGAAGTTTTACTGAAGCAAACTTCCCGTTCTTCTCTGCTCTAAGCATATATACACCATCAGGTGAATTAGTAATATCAACTTCCACAGCTTCACCAGCAACATGGCTCTCAATATCTAAATCCGTTACTTTTTGGCCATTCAACCCTACTATTACCAATGAAAAATCTCCAGAAAAATAACTCGGGAAAGTCAGTTCAAAAATACCTGTAGAAGGGTTTGGCCCAGCCAAAACATCACCTACATAACTTGGATCTTCCTCAATTGAGGTAATGATATTTTCGATGGTATAAGTCTCTTCCGAAGTAATAGTTCCAGCAAAACCATTGCCTGAGGCATCCTCAATATCTCCTGTAATCAGAATATCTAAATCTATCAGGCCATCCTCTTCAATCTCGGTTACCTCTATAGAAAAAATTCTGCCCGCGGTGACCTCATTTATTGCACTCAAATTAGCTGCTACCGAGCCAATTGACAGTTCGAAATCATCCAAAGTAACATTCACTACAGGCTCGTTAAAAGCTACTTGAAAAGTAACTTCCGCTTGGTTAGTAATTTCGTTCGCAGGGCTCAACCTGGAAATAGCAGCGGTTGGACCAACAACATCTACCACTGTGTAAGTTTCTTCAGACACAATCGCTGTACTCAAATCATTACCCGCTTCGTCAGTAATATTCATTGCTGATGAAAGGTTCAAATCGAGCAAGCCAGCACCACCAATATTGGACACATCCACCAAGTAAGTTGAAGATGAAAGTTCCGTAACTTCAGCAATTGTTCCGCTAACATCTCCGCCCACCTCAAAATCCGAAACATCGACATTGATCACATTCTCAGAGAAAGTAAGTTCGAACAGCACCGAACTTGCCGAGGTCTCTTCTTCTAGGGGTAGCAATCGGGCAATTGAGTTAAGCACTGGGGCCTCACTATCCAGGTTAACAAATACAGTATTCGATAAGGCACTTTCAGTTTGAGATATAAACAGACGTACTTGGTAGTTTCCTCCTTCCGTAACGGTAAGTTCGCTGTTATTAGCACCGTCAATTGGTTCTCCGTTCTTTATCCACTGGTAAGCGAAAGGCGTGTTTGCATCTAAAGACCCATTTGCACTAAGCACAAATTCTTGCCCACCATTTTCTACGGCACAAAAGATTTCTGGGTTTAAGCCCACATCATAATTTCCTTGAAAAACACCGTTACCATGTGTTGCCGCCACAACACGACCTTCAATAGGGCGAATAGCGATTGAGCTAACCACTACATTACCGATTACATCGGCACCTTGTTGTTCCCAAATGGTATTGTCACCATCAAGTGTTTGTGTCATGAATAACCCCACAGAAGTACCCACAAAGTAGTAGCTTCCACCATTGCCATCAGGCATAATTTCTACTGAACGAATAGACGGGCCAGCACCAGAGCCATCTGGGTTTTCTTCCAGGTTACCTGAAATACTGCTCCAGTTGTCACCTCCATCTGTAGACTCCCAAATACTTACAATTCCATAATTGGAGTAAGTTACAATTACATGGTCGCCATCCTTCGGGTTTACCGCAATACCAGTAACATAGCCAGTGGGTAAATCCAGAGACCCCACTTTGGAAGCAGAAACATTACCACTTAAGCTTTGAAGGTCTGTCAACTTAAACACCTGCCCGCTATCGGTCCCAAAGAATAGAACCTCTTCTTCTGAGTCCACAGAGATGCCAAAAGCTGTTATTTGGTCGGCACTACCGTTCAGTGCGGTACTTGTTATTTCACTCCACTCTCCTTCACTAGGGTTCTCCCTCACATCGTTTGTGTAGAAGACTTTTTCACGTGCTGCTACAAAAAACTGGTCAGGCCGTACCGGATTATACGTATATGGGTTGATGAACAAGAAATTCTCTTCGCGTTCTTCCGAATCGACAATTGGGCTAACATTGAAGAAGTTGTTGAAATCTACATTATTATCTACAATAGGAGTTCTGATTATTCTCCCATTCTGTACAGAGGTGAAAATACCACTGTATGTATAAGCCGTGTTTGCACCATCTCCACCATCAATAAACGACCAAGTAGCATTTGACGCCTCTGAGTCCGTTAAGTAAGTACCATTATCCTGCAAACCTCCGAATAGAATTGGATCCCTAAGGTTCCATCTATTTAAAGAAACGTGATAGAATTGTGTGGTGAGGTATCCGTTATTAAGCGATTGCCAAGTAACAGGAAACTGAGTGCCGTCATCAGCAAGAATATCGCTTGTGATATGTACACCTCCATCGCTACCCGATAATGCGCCCGAGCTATTGGAGTTAAGAAAGGTTAGCACGTGCTGATCGGGGTGATGGTTGGGGTAAAAACCATTAGACGTGTTACCATAGCCTGCAATCTGATCTCGCTCTAATGAATTGCTAAAAGCGTTAGTTGACCTTAACATATTCGTCCCCCCCACAAATACTGTCTCACTATTATCAGGGTGAACTTTCACATACATATCATAGCCACCTTGCGGGTTATAGCCACTCCTTACGTTGGTAGAAAAACCCAAGCCGCTAGTCCTATTTGTCCAAGTGTCAGTAGACACTGTGTAGCGCATAATTTTATCACCACCCAATAGCCAAACAAAATCTTCATTCTGTGGATCAATGGAGAGTTCCATTCTCAACTCCTCATCAAACCCAGTATCAGGTGTAATTTCAGTCCAGCTAATACCATCATCAGACATAAAAACGCCTTCTTGCCCGGCACCTCCATTGTCAAATTGGTTACCAATAGTTGCAAAAACTTTACCCGTGCTACTTACTACAACATCGGCCATGTTGCTTATTTCGTTATTAGCCCCCAACACTGTATTGAAAGTTTGAAAACCATCAGTGCTACGAATGATTTTGCCTAAACCTGCGGCATAAATCTCCGTTCCCGCAGCATTGGAGAAGTCAATTGCCAACTCATCTACCAAAGTAAAAGACCCAAAATTTCTGACCACGTCAGTCCCAGAAGTTCCCGGCTGAGCTGTAGCAGATATCAAACTCCAAGTAACCCCATTATCTACAGACTTATAAATACCGTTACCCCTGTAAAAACTTGAGCTTTCTATGTTTGCAGAGTTCCCGCTACGTTCTCCTGTTGCATAATACCATTCATTTGTGTGGCCATCTCGTTGATCTTGAATAATGGCCGATACTGCGGGGTGCTGATCGAGCTTACTCGCTCTTGTCCAGCTTTCGCCTTGATTTGTACTACGCCAAACACCTCCTGAAATCCCTCCTGCCAAAAGAATATTTTCATTATTAATATCGAAAGCTAAGGCTCTTGTTCTACCTCCCACATTAAATGGCCCTCTGTTATAAAAGGCAGAAGCGGTCATTTGTTCTAAGTTAGCAGCCCCAGGCAAGCCCACACCATTGGCCTTGCTTGGCAGTGGCAGGGTCTCTCTAAAACTAGTTTCTATATAATGAAGCTCCTTTGTCCTAATCCCTTCAGGTATCAACCCTGTTTTGGGATCTTTCAGCTTATTAAACTCATACAGAAACCGCTTTCTTGGGTTCTCGCTTTCCGTACCTTCTTCGTGTTCAAACTCTTCTCGCTCTTCAGGAGCAGCAAAACTTAATTTGAGAGGAGATTTAGTGTAAAAACTGGGGCCATTAAAATGATGTACAATGGCAAATACCACTAAACCCAAAACTACTAGTGGCGGCAGAATTAAACGCTTTCTCTTATTCATCTAACAACTTTTAAAGCATTGAAATGGAAAGCAAATCACCTTCTTTCATTAATGGCGTAACGGCATCAACCATTAACCTATCTCCGTTTTTGAATTTAGTCAAATCGGAAACAGCTAGTACAACCACTTCTCCTTTACTAGGCAAAACTGTTCCGAAAGTACCACCCTTTGCGACTACTTCTGTCACCCTAAACAAGTAGAACTTTTTTGTTTCACTTTGCTCTTTCAAATCAATTATTTCGCCCATTAAACGAACAGCCGATTTCGGAATACTATTTTGAGTAGCCATAATTACGCCATTTTCATTTACTGGAAATTTCTGTGCGGATTTACATCCCACAAAAACAGCCAAAGAAACTGCTATAAGAACTACCTTGATTGCTTTAGCCACCATAGGAATAGATTAGATAAGCGAATATACAATTAATAGACTTGATTGAACCAAGGACAAATCGTTATGAATGAATTACGTTTTACTGCTTCACTCCCCTAACCATCTCCTTTTTTCCCGGAGGGCCTTTTAGGGTTTCCACCGTCAGACCTAAAGCAGCCAAATCTCTTTTAAACTGCCCCCTTGCGCAATAAGTAACCAAAACGGCTCCTTCGGCCATTAGGTCAGCCGTTTTCTCCAACACGTCATAGTCCCACATTTCAGCCTGTTTGCTTGGGGCAAATGCATCGTAATAAACTAGGTCAAAGTCTTTTTCCGACTGAAAGTCTTGGAGTTTAGACTGCGTTTTAAAAAACGTGAAATTGTCGGTAAGCTGATGTTCCTGCTCCCATTCTGCCTCGTGCAAATGCTTAAGATCTGCTTGATTTACCGAACCATTAATAAGCTCGTGATAATTCAGTTGTGTGTAAATGTCGGCAGCCAACGGAATCGGCTCCAAAGTGCTATATGTTATTTTCTGCTCGTGAGATTTAGCCCAATCCAGTGTTAAAAGCGCATTTAACCCTGTGCCAAAGCCAACTTCCAATATAGAAATGGACTCTCTTCCTTGTTCAGAATGAAAATCTAAACCGTGTTGAATAAAAACGTACTGAGACTCGGTAATAGCGCCATGCGTTGAATGATAGGTTTCATTCAAATCTTTGCGATAAAGCGACTGCGAACCATCACTGGTCTCTATAATGCGGATATCAGGCATGCTTTTGAATTAGCACCGTAGCATAAGCAGCCACACCTTCCTCTTTGCCTACAAAACCTAGTTTTTCGGTTGTTGTAGCTTTTATAGAAAGGTCTTCTTCATCAATTCCCATTACTTCCGCCAGGCAAGTTTTCATAGCCGGAATGTGAGGATTAACCTTAGGCTGCTGCAAGCAAATGGTAGAGTCTATGTTACCGATTTCAAAACCTCTCTCGGTTATTAGCTTTACCACGTCTTTCAACAAAATCTTGCTATCTATACCCTTGTATTTTGGGTCTTTATCCGAAAAATGAAAGCCAATATCACGCAAGTTGGCAGCGCCTAAAAGTGCATCACAAATCACATGAATGAGCACATCAGCATCGGAATGGCCAACCGCTCCATGCGTATGTGGCACCTTAATTCCGCCAAGCCAAAAATCTTCTCCTGCTTCTAATTTGTGTACATCGTAGCCGAAACCTACTCTTATCTTCATGATTACTTTTGCTTTGCGTGATACCTCAATACTGAGGCATTCGTTTTTCTAATTACTTCTTTGGCTACTGCTCTAATATCTTCTATCGAAACTGCACGAATTTTAGCAGCTTCTTGGTTAGCCAAGTCAGCATCGCCCAACATTTCGGCATAAGCTAAATTCATTGCCCTATTCAACAATTCCATTTCAGAAAAAACCTGCGTAGACTCCGCTTTGTTTTTAACCTTCTCAAGTTCTTCAGCAGTAATTCGCTCGTCCATAAAGTCGTCCAACACTTTCCAAACAGCTCCTTCCGCCTGTGCGAGGTTAAATTCGCTATTTACTTTTCCGTGAATAGTGAGCAAACCAGGATCGATAGAACCAGTAACATAAGCACTTATGGAGCTAAAAACTTTATCCTCGTCAACCAAGCGCTTATACAACCTACTCGACTTCCCTCTTCCCAAAATATCGCTCAGCAAGTCAGTAGCATGATAAGCTTTATCATTTCTACCACACATATGGAAAGTCATATAGAGAGAATCTAGCGGAACATCCTCCTCCACATCTAAGCTACGGTACTCCTCCTGCCTAGGCTCTTTCGGCAATGCACGCGTTTCAATTTCTCTTGCAGGAATTGGCCCAAACCATTTTTCGGCCAACGCCTTAACCTGGTCAACCGTAACATCTCCACCTACTACCAAAATCGCGTTATTCGGCACATACCAGTTAAAGAAGAAGTCCTTAACATCTTCCATAGTAGCCTCTTCAATGTGGGCTATTTCTTTACCAATGGTATTCCATTTGTATGGGTGCTTTTGGTAAGCCAGCGGCCTTAGCTTAAGCCATGCATCGCCATAAGGCTGATTTAAGTAACGCTGCTTAAACTCTTCTATCACCACCGATCGCTGCACCTCCAGCACTTCTGGATCGAAAGAAAGGCTCAACATTCTGTCAGACTCTAGCCAAAAGGCTGTTTCTATGTTGGCAGAAGGCAACGTGATGTAGTAGTTGGTTATATCGTTTGAAGTAAAGGCGTTGTTATCTCCACCTACCTTCTGCAACGGTTCGTCATAAGAAGGTATGTGTTTTGAACCGCCAAACATCAAATGCTCAAAAAGGTGAGCAAAGCCCGTTTTCTCTTCGTTTTCATCTCTCGCTCCTACCTGATAGAGTAAATTAACAACAGCTATTGGAGCTGAGTGATCTTCGTGAACGATCACTTTTAGGCCATTGTCTAGTACAAATCTCTCGAATTCCACCATATGCTTATGGAGCGCTAAATTAAAAATTATGCCCTTTAATTTCTGACTTTGTGGCTTTACTTTATTTTTGCTCGATACCTATGGCACAAATACATGCGTTTTAACAAAACCGGATACTCAAACGAAGACCTATTATTCCTTTATGAGCAGATTCTTCGCCCTCGAATGATTGAGGAAAAAATGCTCATTCTCCTACGACAAGGCAAAATTTCAAAATGGTTTTCTGGCATTGGACAAGAAGCTGTTTCAGTTGGTGCGGTAAACGCCCTAAATAGCGATGAATACATTTTACCAATGCACCGAAACCTAGGCGTTTTCACGGGTAGAAATATTCCTTACGCCAGACTATTCGCACAATTTCAGGGTAAACTAAGTGGCTTTACCAAAGGCAGGGACAGGTCTTTCCATTTTGGTTCGGCAGAGCATAATATAGTGGGCATGATCTCTCACCTTGGCCCACAAATGGCGCTAGCCGATGGCATTGCCTTAGCGCATAAGTTAAAGCAAGCAGAAAAGGCAACACTGGTTTTCACCGGAGATGGCGCTAGTTCAGAAGGTGATTTTCACGAAGCCCTCAACGTAGCAGCGGTTTGGGATTTACCCGTAATATTTGTGATAGAAAACAACGGATATGGCCTTTCAACCCCAAGTAGCGAGCAATTCAGATTTAAACAGTTTACCGACAAAGGGCCGGGCTATGGCATAGAGGCCATACAAATTGATGGCAACAACTTGTTAGAGGTACACCGCACCATTAAAGATGCTGTTGAAAAGGTAAGAAAGGAACCTAGACCAATCATAATCGAAGCACTCACTTTTAGAATGCGAGGGCATGAAGAAGCCAGCGGCACCAAATACGTACCCAAAGCTTTAATGAACAAATGGGCAAAAAAAGACCCCGTTGAGAATTACGAAGCCTACTTACTTAAACAGGGCGTATTAAATGAAGAATTGATTCAAGAAATTCGTACCAAGGTTAAAGCAGATATTGAACAGGGACTAGAAACTGCCTACAGCGAAAATATTCCAACAGCAAATACACAAATCGAAACGAAAGACCTCTTTGCACCATTTAAACAAGAGGTGGTTGTACCTAAAAGCCAGACTGTTTCTGAAAAGCGTTTTGTTGATGCTATTTCAGACGGCTTGAAGCAAAGCATGGAACGCTACCCCAACTTGGTTTTAATGGGGCAAGACATTGCTGACTATGGCGGTGTTTTCAAAATCACCGAAGGGTTTATTAATGAATTTGGCAAAGACCGAGTACGCAACACTCCACTCTGTGAATCGGCCATTATCGGTACCGCATTGGGGCTTTGTATTAATGGCTACAAGGCCATGGTAGAAATGCAGTTTGCAGACTTTGTGACTTGCGGCTTTAACCAAATTGTAAACAACCTGGCCAAAATACATTATCGCTGGGGGCAAAATGCCGATGTGGTAGTGCGCATGCCTACTGGTGCTGGAGTTGGTGCTGGGCCATTCCACTCACAATCGAACGAGGCTTGGTTTTTCCATGTACCTGGTTTAAAGATTGTTTACCCTTCGAGTGCAAAAGATGCAAAAGGACTTTTAAACGCAGCTTTAGAAGACCCTAACCCTTATTTATTCTTCGAGCACAAAGCACTCTATCGTTCGCATACGCAAGAAATTCCAGACGACTATTACACTACGGAAGTAGGTAAGGCCGCCTTGGCCAGCGAAGGAAACGACCTGACTATAGTAACTTATGGTATGGGCGTGCATTGGGCACTAGAAGCAATTTCTCAATTAGAAGGTATTACTGCCGACATCGTAGATTTAAGAACCTTGCTACCTTGGGACAAAGAAGCCGTTAAGGAATCGGTAAGTAAAACAAACAAAGTTCTTATACTGCACGAAGACACACTTACAGGCGGTATAGGTGCTGAAATAGCCGCTTGGATATCGGAAAATTGTTTCGAAGTGTTGGATGCCCCGGTAATGCGTGAGGCAAGTTTGGACACTCCGGTACCTTTTACAAAAACGCTGGAAGAAAACTTTCTACCTCAAAAAAGGCTTCTTGAAAAATTGAAATCACTAAGCGAATACTAGTATGTTCGGATGGAAGAAAAAGCAAGCTGAAAAAGCCGAAACAGCTTCGGTTGAATGGAAGCGACTCACAGCAATTGAGCAACTCGAAGCGCTAAAGCAAGAAAGTCATGAAAAACCAGTGCTTATTTATAAGCACAGCACTCGTTGTGGCATTTCCGGAATGACTTTGAGCCGCTTAGAGCGCAGCTGGACAGCTGACATGGGGCATATTAGCTCCTACTACCTAGACCTAATTGCATACAGAGATGTATCGAACGCTATTGTTCAGGAGTTTGGCGTGCTTCATGAGTCGCCACAAGTAATACTGCTAAAAAATGGGCGAGCGATATACGACAACTCTCACATGGGCATTTCGGCTGAAGCCATAAAACAACAGGCATAAAAAAACTCCGGCTAGCCGGAGTTTTTATTGATTCAGTACACTCGGGTCCAACAACCTTCTACCCAAATATTCGCACCGCCTAATACAGCGTAGTGAGCGGGTACCCAGCGGTGGTAGCTCCTCTGTAGCGACCAATGACCTCCAATCCACACATCTCTTCTCAACCTGCGGTCGTAGCGCCAGTGTCCGGAAACCCAAATGTGACGACCAGAAGGTCTTACCCCTCTTCGAACTACAATTCTTTTCCCTCTTCGGAAGTCGTAATCGTAGTATCTTCGAGCACTTACTGTAGTTGATCTACCGTAGTTCTTCCAACCTCTTCTTCTATCATCACGACCACGGTAAACCCTATCATTTCGGTGCCCTCTATCGTTTCTCACAGGAGTAAACTTGCCCTTCTTGCCTTTATGATCGTCTCTACGGTCTCCTCTTCTCACATCTTCCCTTCTATCCCTTCCGCGATCATCATCTCTCTTTCCTCTTTGGGCCAAAGCGTCTTGCGCCATAAAGCCAGTCAAAAGGATTCCTATAAGTAGTATACGTTTTTTCATAACCTTGTATTTAAAGCTTCCATCCAAGGTCCGGACCTATCGATTAATTGAATTCACTAGGGGTAATTCCATTACCGTGCCAAAAATGCTTCATTCACAAAACTTAGCACAAGCTTGCTCTCCATGCAATCTTTCTTCTCAGCAGAGATCTCGGCATATTTAAGAAACATAAAGGCTTAATTATCTTAAATTAGCCTCATAACACTGTGTAAATCTGCACAACAGTATTAGACATGAAAAACAAGAATAACTTTTTAACCATCACATGTTCTTTCCTTACCCTTCTTCTTTACATAGGAACTAATAACGCCTTAGCACAATCAGCCTATTCAGACTATGGCTATGCGGACAGGTATACTTTTTATGAAGAAAAATTTGACGAACCTGACGAAAGCTGGGAGACCTATTTGAGCGGAAAAAGCCAAAGTAAAATTGAATATGGCGCTTTGGTTTACACATCACTCAATGACAAGGCTCATGCAAAATACACAACGGTTGATGGCATGGATTGGAATAAAGACTGGGAGTTAGAAGTTCGTCTCAGAAGAGTCTATGGAAAAGAAACATCTTCTAGTGACATTATATGGGATAGAGAAAGTGGCAATAGTAACAATATGCATTTTGGCTTTACAGGTAATGGCAAATACAATGTATCGGAGTATGTTGATGAGTATAAAAGAATTGTTGACTTCACTTATTCTGATCATGTCAATAAAGAAGACTACAATAAACTTACTGTAAGAAAGGTACGCGCCAACTACTATTATTTCTTCAACAACCAATTCATAGGTAGCTCTGATTATAAGCAGACTAAAGGCGACTATGTCGGGTTCATGGTTCCCCCTAACTCAAAAATCGAGGTTGACTACATTCGGGTTTCCTATTTAGAGAAAAACTATAGCACTGTGAGCACTGCCGATGTAGATTATGACATTAATGGCTCCTTTCAAAAAGAAGCTGTTTATAGAGAAGACTTTGATGTTTCAAGCAGTACTTGGGAGCCCTATACGCCAGGGGAAAGAATGGGGAGAGTACACGATGGTTACCTAAACTGGATTTCGCTTAATGAAAGTGCTTATAGCATATCGCACACCTTAGACGATATGGATTGGAGCCGTGATTGGCAAATTGAAACTAGAATGATGCACCTTGATGGAAAACAAAACTCTTCGAACGATCTAACATGGAACAACAATGATGATGGGTCTTATCACTTTGGGTTTACTGCTGAAGGGAAGTATGTCCTCTCAAAACTAGAAAGCTCGGGTTACAATCCAATTGTCCCTTTTACAAGTTCTTATTTGATCAACACAGATGACTTCAACAAAATGACAATAAGGAAGATTGGTGACATCTATTACTACTTCATTAATGAAACTCTAATTTCTGCTCGCAAAGGGCATACGGTATCTAGTAATAAAATAGGCCTTATGGTGCCTCCAAACTCCACATTACAAGTAGACTACCTAGAAGTAACCTATTTAAACTCTGGAGCTAACTACAGTACTAAATCTCAAAAACAGGGCACTTCTTCACAAACACAACTAAGCAAACCAACTAGCATAAAGCAGAGGTTAGTAGGCTCTTGGTCCCTCAAAAGCAATACCGAAAACTCTAAAATCATTTTTTCAAGAAGTGGATTTGCAGAGATTATAGCTGACAACGTTTCTATAGGTGGCGCTAATACAATAGACGAAAGTACAGGGGCCGAATACAGCTTAGTTTACGAAATAGACGAAAGCCAGTCCCCCATGCATATTGATTTTATATTTATGTCTGGGGGAATGGAAATAGGTAGAATGAAAGGAATCTTTGACCTTGTCAATAACAACTCAATTAAAATCAAGGTAGCTGAATCTATTGATCAACCACGACCAGCTTCGTTAAACGAGTCAGAGACCTTTACTAGAATAAGAAGCTCAATTATTTCCCGTTAAGGCAATTACTGCTTCGTCCAAATCTCCTTAATTGGATCTCCAGCGGAACTCAAGCCACTGTGGGTCCACTTGTTTCCATTTACTTCATAATTGAATGTAAGGTCAGCCCCAACCCTATCTGGGTTTCGGGAGAAGAACTCAATATGTTCGGTGTATTTTCCATTTTCTAAGGTAACTGAGCCACCACCCGTGCCGGAAAACTGCTTGGTTTCAGGGTTGAAGGCAGCCCACTGAAAGCGGCTACCGGTTATCATTTTAATGGTTTTACGTGCACCAAGTTGCGTGGCCTGCATTTCTCCATTACGCATTCTGTCCGTAATTCTCCATGAGCCAGCCAAATCGCCCACTCCCGGGTCTACTCTGCTAAAAACAACCGTATTACCATCAAATTTCATGGTAACCTTATTGCCTTTTAATTCCGCTACCATTTCGGTCTTCTTGCCAACTTCAGCAGCACTCCATGTATTAAACTCTGTAGTATAGTTAATTCGGTTTGCGATAATCTCAATCATGCCTCCTTGAGAACCAACAAACTCCTTTTTATCAACATCAAATTCAGTATAAAAAGCATAGGGCGATTGAATAGTGAGCACCGCACGATGGGGCAATTCCGCTCCGTTTAAGGTCTCCAGTTCCCAAGCACCTTCCAGTGCATTTGCAGGTTTTTTGTTTATTATATTGAAAGAAGTTGACAAGCCAAACAGCATAAGGCTTACCAAAAGTGTAGTGATTTTTTCCATAGTGTCGAGTTTAAAACATTAATTTACAGATTATTAGTCTGATTTAGAACACATTTAAACGCCATATAAAGTACCTTTGTAAGGAAGTTTGAAGTTCTTCATCAATTTTACCGTCAAGTATTTGATAATAATTCAAATAGACCTATCTTTGCATCCCAATTAGAAAAAGCGTAGTAATTTTATATAGATGGCAAATCATAAGTCAGCATTAAAAAGAATCAGATCAAACGAGGCAAAACGTTTGAGAAACAGATATCAGCACAAGACTACTCGTACCTTTATCAAGAGATTGAGAAACACGAGTGATAAGACTGAAGCGCAAGAGCTTTTAAAGAAAGTAACCAGCATGATTGACAAGCTGGCTAAGAAAAATATTATCCACAAAAACAAGGCCTCTAACAACAAGTCTAAATTGACTAAGCTTGTTAATAGCCTTTAATATTTACGGAGCAAAATAATTGGGAAGCCAAGTCGTACGACTTGGCTTTTTTCTTGCCCTGTAAATACTAGTCGCATAAATTCATTATCTTCTCCATTCAATTACACACAATTATGGAGAAGGGATTGAAAATTCTGAGTTGGGCAGAAGAAGACCGCCCACGCGAAAAACTACTACTAAAAGGCAGAACCAATCTTTCCGATGCCGAACTAATCGCCATACTCATTGGCTCTGGCTCATCAGAACTGAGTGCGGTGGAACTCTCCAAAAAAATTCTTTCCAGCGTTGGTAACAACCTAAATGCACTTGCCAAACTAAGTGTAAAAGACCTCACTCAATTCAAAGGAATTGGCGAAGCGAAAGCCATTGCGATAGTGAGCGCCCTAGAAATAGGCAGAAGAAGAAACCAAAGCGCACCCGTTGAACGCGTTAAAATCACCGGCTCAAAAACTGCCTACGACCTTATACGCCCCGACTTGATCGATCAACCGATAGAACAATTTTGGGTATTGATGCTTGCCAGAAACAACACGGTGCTTCACAAAAGATGTGTTTCTACTGGTGGAGTATCCGGAACAGTGGCGGACCCAAAAATCATTTTCAAAAAAGCGCTCGAAGATCTTGCCAGCGGAGTAATTCTAATCCACAACCACCCTAGCGGTAACCTTAAACCCAGCCAAGCCGACATAAAGTTGACAAACAAACTGAGTGAGGCCGGCAAATTGCTCGAAATTCCTGTAATCGACCACATCATTTTTACCGAACACGGCTATTACAGCTTTGCAGACGAAGGAATGCTTTAGCTTCCCCCTATTATTTACTCCTCCGAACTTCTTTTTTCAACATCTCAAGCTTAATTTCGCCTTGGATTTCAAGGCATAAGGAATGAAGCGGAGTACAATTTTCGGAATTCTAGTAGTAGCCCTTATTGGGGTTACAATTCTCAACTTTCTAACCATTGGCGAGAGCACGGAAGATTACATAGAAAGGATTGAAACCAACCGTAAAGACAGAAACGGCCAAATGCTCTCCTCTTCCTCCCCACTTAAAGAAGAAGACAAACAAAGTTTTACCGGCCTGAACTACTACCCAGTTGACGAAAAGTACAAAGTGACTGCCAAGCTGGAAATGCTCGGAGCTCGCCAACCAATTTTTATAGAATCTACAACTGGCGAACAACTAAAATACATTCCCTTTGCCTACGCCACATTTACATTAGAAGGAAAACCTCAAAAGCTACTGCTCTACCAAGACTGGGAAGAAACCGACCCAAACAGGCTATCGCTTATGTTTGCAGACGAAACTAGTGCGGACGAAACTTACGGTGGCGGCCGCTACCTCGATGTAACCTACCGTAACACAAATTCAGTAGTTATCGATTTTAATACGGCATACAATCCCTACTGCCATTTTAACGATGAGTATAGCTGCCCTATTCCCCCACGCGAAAACCTAATGAACATTCCTGTAAGCGCTGGAGAAAAGCTATATAAAACCGAACACTAAGTTATTTCAATCAGCAAAAAGCTTATTTTTGCCGAATGCCAAATGGTAAGAACACCAATTATGGCATTTTATAATATCATGTAGCATCAACGGTACATTATTGGTGTATCGAATCGACTTTTAAGTCAACAATACAAGTATGAAAATCTCTCTTAACTGGCTAAAAGATTACATCGCAATAGATAAGTCTCCTGAAGAAATCTCGGCTCTACTTACTCAAACCGGGCTAGAGGTAGAAGGAGTTGAAGAAGTTGAATCTGTGAAAGGCGGCTTAAAGGGCCTGGTAATTGGAGAGGTTTTAACCTGCGAAAAGCACCCAAATGCCGATAAACTTTCGGTTACCACGGTAGACATTGGCACAGGCGAACCATCACCAATTGTTTGTGGGGCTCCAAATGTGGCCGCAGGACAAAAAGTTGTAGTGGCTACAGTTGGCGCTACACTCTACCCAAGCGAAGGCGAGGCTTTTACCATTAAGAAAGCAAAAATTCGTGGCGAGGCATCACAAGGAATGATTTGTGCCGAAGACGAGATTGGCTTAGGCAAATCGCACGATGGTATTTTGGTGCTAGACACCGACATGCCAAACGGTACGCCTGCAGCCGAATACTTTAACCTTACTTCCGATTTTGTTTTCGAGATTGGCCTAACACCAAACCGAGCAGATGGTGCTTCTCATTTTGGAACAGCAAGAGATTTAAAGGCTGTTTTAGGCATTGAAACCACTTTGCCTTCGGTAGAAGATTTTAAGGTTGACAACACGGATAAAACCATTAAGGTAACCGTAGAAAATACAGAGGCATGCCCTCGCTATACCTCCATTAGCATTTCTGATGTAACCGTAACCGATTCTCCGGAATGGCTACAAACTCGCTTAAAGGCCATTGGAATAAACCCTACCAACAATGTGGTTGACGTAACTAACTATGTGTTGCACAGTCTTGGTCAGCCCATGCACGCATTCGATGCAGATGTGGCCGGTAACTATGTTATAGTGAAAAACCTGCCTGAGGGCACCAAATTCACTACGCTAGACGAAAAAGAACGCAAACTGGCTGCTACCGACCTAATGATTTGCAACGAGCAAGAAGCCATGTGCATTGGTGGCGTTTTTGGCGGAATAAAGTCGGGGGTTACAGAAAAAACCAAGCATGTATTTCTAGAAGTTGCCTACTTCTCACCAGACAGCATTAGAAAATCAGCACAACAGCATCAGCTTAAAACCGATGCCTCTTTCCGTTACGAACGTGGTACCGACCCGAACATGACAGTTTATGCGCTTAAGTATGCTGCCATGCTCATTAAGCAAATCGCTGGTGGGCAAATAAGCTCAGAAATAGACGATATTTACCCTAACCCAATCGGCAACTTTGAAGTGCCTGTAATTTACAAGCACATCGACCGACTGATTGGCAAGGCAATAGGCAAGGAAAGAATTCACGAAATACTGAATGGCCTAGATATAACCATCGAAAAGGAAAACGAAGAAGGTTTTACAGCCATTGTGCCTCCTTACAGAGTTGATGTTCAGCGTGAAGCCGATGTAATTGAAGAGGTTTTAAGGATTTACGGTTACAACAACATTGCGTTAGAAGATCACTTGAGTTCAACCTTCCTTTCGGCATTTCCGAAAAAAGACAATGACTCTTTGCAGCTTGAAGTAAGCCGTGTGCTTGCCGGTAGCGGATATAATGAAATCATCACTAACTCGCTTACTAAAAAGCAATACGCAGCCGAAACTGAGTGCATTAATGAGTCGGAAGACGTTGACATTCTAAACTCGCTAAGCGAAGACCTGAATGTAATGCGTCAAACTTTGGTTTTTCATGGTTTAGAGGTGATCAGCCGAAACGTTAAGCGTAAGCAAACAGACTTAAAGCTTTACGAATTCGGTAAAACCTACCACCTAATTGACGGCAAATACAAGGAAAGAGAAAGACTAGCAATCTTTTTAACAGGCAGCACTAATAGCGAGCATTGGCAAAACAAAGGCCGTGCGGTAGCGTACCACGATTTAGCACAAACCATTAGCCAATTACTAAACAAATTCGGTATTGCGCAATATGACTCCACCGAAATTAAGGACGATATATTCAGCTATGGCCTTGAAATTTCCGTAAGAAAGAAACCATTGGTTCGCTTAGGCAAGATTTCCAAAAAAGCCGGAAGCCTTGCTGATGTGAGTCAGCCAGTGTTTTATGCCGATATCGATTGGGCATTTTTGCGCAAGATTTATCCATTAAACCCTGAGTTCGAACCACTTTCAAAATTCCCTGAAGTGAAAAGAGACTTGTCTTTGGTTATTGACAAAAAGACAAATTTTGAGGACATTAGGAAAGTAACCTTCAAACTAGAACGTCAGCTTATTACAAGAATGAACGTTTTCGATGTTTACGAAGGAGACAAAATAGAAGAAGGCAAGAAAGCATATGCCATGAGTTTTTACCTTCAAGACCAAGAAAAAACCCTAACAGACAAGGTGATTGACAAAACCATGACCCGACTGATGAAAGGTTTTGAAAGAGAACTAGGCGCCATAATAAGAAAGTAATGAGTCAAGCTTCAATTGAATCGAAACTGCAGGGTTTACAGAAAAATCTGCAAAAATTAATTACAACATATACCGCTCAAACAGCGCTTGTCGATCAATTGAAATCTGATAACCAGAACCTTAAAGCAGAAGTTGAAGAACTAAGGGCTAAAGTCACTGATTTTCAAAATCAGGACAAAATGGCTAAACTTGTAAAGAATACATCGGTAGAGAAAGAAGAATCTATCGAGCTTAAACATAGATTAAACGAGTATATAAAAGAGATAGATAGGTGTATCGCTCATTTGAGCTAACCTTTTAGATAAATGGATCTTCTCTCAATCAAAATAAAAATAGCTGACCGTGAGTACCCTATGAAGGTAAAACCTGAAGAGGAAGCACGGGTACGCAGCGCAGGCAAGTTTATTAACGATAGGCTAAAGTCTTATCGTGAGAAATTTGGTATAGACGATAAAGAAGATCTTTTGGCAATGGTAGCTTTCGACTGCATGGTGGCAAAGCTCAAAAGTGAAGAAGAAAGCACTGCAATCGATAGCACAGCCGAATCTCAAATAGACGCAATCAACAAAATGTTGAACAGCGCACTCTCGTAATCTTAATTTAAGCTCTCATATAGCGCTCCTTTCCTGCCCTAATTATAGATACCTATGGGAGACACCGTAACCATTCTAATAACGGCCATCGTAGCGTTGGGCGTTGGAATAATCATTGGCAGAATACTTTTGCAAAAGCTTAACACAAAAGCCACCCTTGAGCTAGAAGAAAAGGGAAAGCAAATTGTTAAGGAAGCAGAATTAAAGGCCGAGAACATAAAGAAAGACAAGATTTTTGAAGCCAAGGAGAAATACCTAAAGCTGAAATCTGAGTTTGAAGAAGAAGCCAACCGCAAAAAGAATCAGATTATTTCTAACGAAAATAAGCTGAAACAACGTGAGTCGAGCCTAGCTAAACAGCAAGAACAAAATAAGCGCAAAGAAGCTGAACTAGACAGCATGCGTGAAAACCTTGACGCACAATTAGACATTGTAAAGAAAAAGCGCGAAGAGCTAGACCAAAAAGTAGATGAGAAAGTAAAAGCTCTTGAAAAAGTAGCGCAGCTTTCTGCCGATGAAGCACGCGAACAGCTCATCGAAACTTTGAAAGACGAGGCCGAATCGAAGGCATCGGCATTGGTGAAAGACATTATAGACGAAGCCAAACTTTCTGGTGCCAAGGAAGCCAAAAAGATTGTTATCCAGTCTATTCAAAGAACAGCCACTGAGCATGCCATTGAAAACTGTGTGTCTATTTTCAATATTGAAAGTGACGACATTAAGGGTAAAGTAATTGGTAGAGAAGGCCGTAATATCCGTGCGCTAGAAGCGGCTACTGGAGTTGAAATTATTGTAGATGATACCCCTGAGGCAATCATCATTTCAGGATTCGATCCGGTAAGAAGGGAAATCGCCAGACTATCGCTGCACCGCTTGGTAACCGATGGCAGAATTCACCCAGCGCGTATTGAAGAGATTGTGGCTAAAACCACTAAGAATATTGAAGAAGAAATTGCTGAGATCGGTGAGCGCACCGTAATCGACCTCGGTATTCATGGCCTCCACCCTGAATTGATTAAAATGGTAGGCCGTATGAGGTTCCGTTCTTCTTATGGACAAAACCTGCTTCAACACTCGCGCGAAGTAGCCAACCTTTGTGCTACCATGGCCAGCGAACTTGGGCTAAACCCTAAGAAAGCAAAACGCGCAGGCCTATTGCACGATATTGGTAAGGTTTGGCCAGAAGAGCCAGAAATGCCACACGCCATCTTAGGTATGGAGCTTGCCAAAAAGTATAAAGAACATCCAGATGTTTGTAATGCCATTGGTGCACACCACGATGAAATTGAAATGAAGAATATGATTGCGCCATTGGTGCAAGCTTGTGACGCCATTTCGGGCGCCAGACCTGGTGCCAGACGCGAGGTGATGGAGTCTTACATTAAGCGCTTGAAGGAATTGGAAAACATGGCGCTAAGCTTTGAAGGCGTAAACAAATGTTATGCTATTCAGGCTGGTAGAGAGTTACGCGTAATGGTTGATGCAGAGTCTGTAACAGACGCAAAAGCAGGCCAACTTTCATTCGACATTTCTCAGAAAATTGAAAAAGAAATGCAGTATCCGGGACAGATAAAAGTGACCGTAATACGAGAAATGAGGGCCGTGAACTACGCCAAATAATTCATAAAAAATTAACTCACCAAAAAAGGGTATTTCTAAACGAGATACCCTTTTTTGCTTTCAATTAGAATCATTCTACTTGCAAAATTTACTCCGCCAGCATATCTTATTTCCGCGTGTGTATACTATGAGACTCAACCTTTCACTGATTATATTAATACTTTCTATTATCCCATTTCAAAGCTTTTCGCAGCGGGGAGACTTCCAAGACTTAAAGTCAGACATACTGAACGCTAAGTCAGATCAGGAAAAAATGGAACGCATCATCATTCTTGGAATGAACTATGGACGTGAGTTTCCAGACAGCCTCCACTATTATTCAGACTCTTTAATGAGCTCGGGCTTTCAAGAACCACAGCTAGCCACTGCTGGACAAACATTTTTAGAAGGTGTAGAGAACTACAACCGCGGCAACCTGCAAGAAGCCATTGAAAAGTTTGAGGTAAGCTCCGCACAGTTCAACGCACAAGAAAACACCAACCTCTTCCTCCGCAGTCAAAATTTACTCGGTATTTCTTATTTAAGAATTGGAAGTGCCGAAGAGGCGATAAACATTTTTGAAGATATTATAACCATAGCAACGCCAGAAGCCACAGAACATCAATCAGCTCTCTTAGCTGCCCACGGAAATATATCTAACGCCTACAAAAGGCTTGGCCAATATGCCCAAGCCATTTACCACATTGAAGAATCAATGCAGTATGCTGATTCTACTCGAAAGAATATGAGCCTCAACTTTTCTTACTTGAATATGGGGCAAATGCTGGTGGACCTTGAGCTTTATGAGCGAGCCCTAAATGCCTTCAGCATGGTTAACGAAAACCAAATGGCCGGCACATCTATGCTCGCAGCTTTTTATAACAATAAGGCTTTGGTAAACGAGCGAATGGATCAGAACGATTCTGCGGCACATTACTATGCCAAAACACTGGAAATGGACGACTCGCCTCAGGTACTGAACCAAAAGGTGCGTCCCGCTACATTTTTGGCCTTTTACTATGCCGATAATAGCGAGTTCGAAAAATCGGCACACTACCTAGAACTTGCCAACAATTACTGCGATGACTTTTGTCCGGAACCAGCCAAACTAAGAATTCTACAAGCCGCTATAAGACATTACCGAAAGCAAGAGCAATTTGAAAAAGCGCTAACATTTGCGGCAGAATTTGAAAGCCGCATAAATGAACTAGGAATGGTACACCTAAACATGAATGGCTTTGAAGAGATTGCCTCCCTTTATGAGCAAATGGGAGAAATGGACAAAGCACTCGAGTACCAGAAAATCCACAATGAGCTCAACTCTCGCAGCAATGAGCAAACCCGTGCCATCCGCATAAGCGAACAACAAGCTATGCTCAACCAGTTAGAAGCCGAACGAGAACTGAGTAAAGTGCAAGAAACCTCTTCTTTCTATCAAAGACTCTCGCTAAACCAGTGGATTGCCGGAGTTGTGCTGTTGGCCATTGCAGGTGCCTTTTACAAATACTACAGAAGAGAAAAAGAAGATCGCGCATTGAAGGAAGGTGAACTAAGCAAGTTGCAAGAAGAGATTAAAGACCTGCAAGCAAATACAATTGAAGAGCAAATCGTATCTGAGTTTTTAACTTTAAAAAGTAAGGCTGTTTTGCGCTTAGACCGTATTCGGTACATCAAATCAGATGGTCCTTACATTGAAGTGTTCACAGAAGAAAAATCGAGACCAGAGATTGACCGAAATACACTAAAAGGAATTTTAGCTGAACTCCCTGATAAAATATTTATCCAAGTTCACCGATCTTACATTGTAAATATCAACTTTATTCAAGCTATATATGCTTCTAAACTCGTGCTAAAGGACGGAACCGAATTAAATGTATCCAGAACCTTTAAATCGAAAGTAGAAGAAGCACTAAAACTTTAGGCCACACAAACTAAACCATTACAAAACAAAGCCATGAATAACTCCCTACGAGCTGTCATATCCATATTATTTGTAATTGTTAGCTTTTCAGGCTTTGGCCAAAGTCAGGAAATTAGCGACCTGCTAAACGCTACAAGAAGAGCCTCGGCTTACCCCGACAGCTTGGCCTACTACGGTGAAAAACTGCTGAGTTATAACGATTCGCTTGCAAAGTTCGAAGGCTACTTTGCAGTAGGCTATTCACATTACTTAAGCGGAAAGTTAAATACGGCAGGCACATATTACGACTCCGCGCTGGTTTTCGCCAACCCCGCAAAGCATGCCTCAGCATACAGCCGTATAAAAAGAAATCGAGCCATTGTATATCAACGAACCGGTAATGTAGACCAAGCCAGAAGCATTTATACCGAAATGTTGAATAATGCTAAGGAAAACAACATTCCGGTTGAAGAAGCGCTAATGCTACATCAGCTAGGCATTTTGGAACAAAGCAGCGGCAATTACGACCAGGCCGCAGCAAACTACAATTCGGCCATAGCGCTTTACAAGGAAAACAGACCTGCAGCAGCCACTAATTCTATGATTAACCTCGGCACGCTCTACGGCCGAATGGATTTAATACCAAGATCGAACAGCATGCTGAAAGAAGCAGTAGTTTCTGCCGAAACCTACGGACAAACCACACTATCGGCACGGGCTTTTAACAACATTTCCGTTAACTTCAGAAAAGTTGGACAACTAGATTCTAGCAATCATTACCTTTCTTTAGCAGAAAACATCTATACCTCACAAGGCAACAAAATCAGCTTAATTGAAAACTACCAAAACAAGACAGCCAACTTTATAGAGCTGAACCAAAAAGACAGCGCCTACCATTACCTAAACAAAGCCCTTGCATTGAATGAAGGCAATGGTGACAAATACCGTGAGTCTAGACTCGATTTTATGGTGGCGCGAGTAGAGCTAGCTTTTGGCAACGCAGAAAAAGCCATAGAATATGCCAACCTTTCTATTAGCAAAATTTTAGAACTACAAAGTGTAGACGATTTAAATGATCGGTACCAGATTTTAGCCGATGCCTACGAAAAGGCCGGTCAGGAAAAACTGGCCTTACAAATAATGCGCAAATGGAAAGCGCTAGATGATAGTCTGGAGTTTTACAAAAACGTAAAAACCCTCGAAGAGCTTACACAAGCATACGATGCCGCTCGTAATGATGAGTTGATTGAAGAAGCTGCTGGGCTTCAAAAAATGAACACCGGCCTGCTGGCCGGAATCGGAGCAGTTGTAGTGCTCAGCGTCTTTCTATTCTTTCAAATGAAGAAGAAGAGCAAAGAGGTCAGGCTTAAGAGTTCCGAGATCGCAACTCTCCAGACTCAACTGAACTTACTAAAGGATCAACTTAAACCGACTCAAGATTACATAACACTAAAAAGTAAAGCAGTTATTCCAATTGAAGAGCTTATGTACATTCAGTCGGACGGCCCTTACATTGAGCTATTCACAGAAAAGAAAGAACGCCCCGAAATTGACCGTAATTCGCTAAAGAGTATACTGGCCAGTTTGCCGCATAACCAGTTCATTCAGGTACACCGTTCTTACATTGTAAACATCAATTTTATACAGTCTATTTACGCCACCAATTTGGTGCTAAAGGACGGAACCGAACTCAACATCTCAAGAACCTTCAAGTCGGGCATCGAGTCGGTACTAAGAAATACAGCATAACTACCCTGCATTTCGTTACAAAAAACACGTCACTCATGACATT
The DNA here is from genome assembly GCF_900111145.1 of Roseivirga pacifica. Taxonomy (GTDB): domain Bacteria; phylum Bacteroidota; class Bacteroidia; order Cytophagales; family Cyclobacteriaceae; genus Roseivirga; species Roseivirga pacifica. The sequence goes on along the minus strand of NZ_FOIR01000001.1, from coordinate 1,549,751 downwards.
TCTTCGCTCATAGAATTCTATGGGCGATTTTTTTAGCCTGTCATTCATGTCGACCAACTTGTCGTTCATAACATCGCTCTGATTTCATCCCTTTATTTCCCTAGGTTAGAGTAACCGATTTAATTACCTCAATTCGGGTATGAAGACTTATAAAACTAGGACGACTATTAATAAAAATCTGATAGAAGACATGCTCTCTGCAAGAGAACTGGAGATACTAATGTGCATGGCATGCGGCCACTCAAGAGCCGCCATAGCAGAGCAGCTTTCTATATCGGTACTTACTTATGATGAGCACCGCAAAAACATAAGAAACAAACTGGGCCTACAGTCAAATGCAGACTGGGCCAGAGCGCTAATGCCATTTATGAAATAGATATACTCAAATAATGGTATTGAGCTAAAAAGTTAATAGAAGGAAATTTGAATAGTCAGTAAAGACACGTCAAATAGTAGTCTGATTTAGTTGAGTCTAAAACTAGAAGTTGCATACGGCAACTTCTGGTTTTGTTTACTCCCTCCCTTCTATCAAGAAAAGAACAACCAATTACTAATCTTCAAATATTCGACAAATGAAAAAACCACTACTTCTTTTATTTGTCTTGTTACTCTGTGCGGGTACGCAAGATGTGTACGCCTTGTATTATCAAGGCGAAGAACAAGGTCCTGGAAAGAAAATGAGTTTTCAGGGAACACTTTACGAAAACGGTGAGCCTGTAAATGGCAACAGAACATTCACTTTTACTATTGGCCTAGACGAAGGCGACACTTGGACAGAAACCCAAGCCGATGTTTTGGTAGTAGAAGGTCTTTATTCGGTAACACTTGGTAGTGTCAACCCATTACCAGCCGATTTATTCTTTAATGTAGAAGAAAGAACCTTAACAGTAGCTATTGGAAGCACCACCTTGGGTTCAACTACATTATACGCTCCATTTGCTGTAAACAGCGCGGGCGAGTTCATGCTTAATTCTGTCAACCCAGAAGATTCGATGGCCGTGAACGCACATATTTACGGTGCCGGCACCAATCCTTACAACATGGCTGTAAGAGGTCTTGCAAGTACAGACCTATCAAACACAGGTGTTGGTGGTATTGCAGAAGGCTCCGATATAAATGAGCAATTCCAAACTGGGGTTGTAGGTAACGCCTACAGTAACAATACAAGTGCATGGGCAACTGGTACCTGGGGTACAGGTTTTAGCTATGCTGGTGGTGTAGCCTATGGTATGCGTGGCGAAGTTTACGGTTCTGGAGCAGACTTTTCGGCTGCTGCACGTGGGCTTAATCATATGGCAACAGTTAATGGCGGTACCCGCTACGGTGGCTTCTTCGATACACGAGCCGATGCAGAAGGAGCTGTTTACCCTGGTAGAAGTGTGGGTACCCAAGGTACCGCTAGAGGTTCTGAAGAGAACATAGGAATTTTCGGTATGGCGGTTGGCCAAGGAGAAAATGTAACTAACTGGTCTGGTTGGTTCGAAGCCGCCCCGGTAACACTTCGTGCACAGCCATTACAAATTCATGGCCCTGACGGCAATTTAAAAGTGGACTTAAACTATTACGAACCAAACAATTCTGGTTCACTAGTAATTCACGGCCACAACAATACAAGAAGAACAATTTTAGGTGCGGCCAGCGAAGGCACAATCGGTTTCCTCGGTCTTTACGACTCGCTTGACGTTAACCGTGTGAACATCAGAGCTTACAATGGCAATGGTTACATGGGCTTAGCCGGTGAAAACTCTATGAATGTAGAGATGGGTGCAAAATACTGGGAAGAAGGCGGCCTTGACAAAGGTTACTTCAAAATTCAAGGCAATGGTTACGTACCAGAAGGTAGCGAAGAAGAGCAAGTGCATGACTTGATCTTTATGGACGCTTCATACAACGAACCTACTGGTTTAGAATTTGGCCGTATGGAAACCAAAAACCAAATGGGTCAGCAAATGAGTATGCTCGACATGAATGATCAAGGTGCGGGTAGATTCCAGCTTATGAGCCCTGATGGTTACACAAATACACTTATTGGTTCTAACGGTCCAAAAGCAGGACTTATCAACCTAAACGACTCACTCGGAAGAGCAACCTATAGAATGCTCTCTTACGCGCAAGGTAGCGCATACGAAGAAATGAGTGCGGGAATCGCAGAACTTGGCGAAACCAGAGTTGTTTGGCAGTTGGCCGGATATCAATCTCCATGGACAAACATGATTGGCCGAAATGATGACGGCTCATCAAAAGGCCGCGTACAGTCTGGATGGTTAGCCGGTAGCGATAACCCAGCTTTCAGAATTACTAGTGGCGACAACAGATGGTTGGTTAACCTAGAAGGTGGCGCAGAGAGCGGTGCAAGATTGGCCTTAGAAGGCCCTAATTCCAGCAACATATTTATGGGCGGAAAAGACTGGGAAAACAACGACCTACCATACTTAGCGCTAAGAGGCTATGCAGAAAATATTGATGGCGCAGGTAATCCTTACACACCAGACCTTATTTCATTGCACACTAGTCAAGATGGCAGTGGCAATAACTACGGTGAGTTCAACATAGCCAATAGCAATGATGTTCAACTGGTGAATATTGGAGCAAGAGCTTGGGAAGACAACGGCATCAACAAAGCATACATCAATCTTTCGAGCGACTTCCAAGAAGATGATGGCAATGGTGGCTTCTACAACCCTGCTCTTTTCAGTGCTAACGTAAATATTTCAGATGCTGGTGTGTATTCTGGAGACATTAACCTAACAGGTTCGGCCCCTACAGGCATTAGAATGTATGGCGCAGCAGACTTTGAAGGAGATGGCAGCAACGTGCATAGCCACATAGCATTGGACGGAACTAACGATAATCACATCTTTTTAGATGGAACAGGCAATGGCGATTTTACAGGTTCTGTAAACGCATTTGCACTTAACCAAACCTCTGATGCACGCCTTAAGAAAAACGTGGTAACACTTACTTCTGGCTTAGCCATGGTTACACAATTACGCGGTGTACGCTACAATTGGAAAGATGAGAATCGCCCTGAAACCAGAGTTGGTTTTATCGCCCAAGAAGTGGAAGAAGTGCTACCTGAATTGGTAACTACTAAAGAAGACGGATTTAAAGCCGTGAACTACGCTGAAATGACTGCAGTACTTGTTGAGGCAGTAAAAGAGCTTAACCAACAAATTGCTGATCTGAAGAAAGAAAACGGCCAGCTAAAAGCGGAGCTTTCTAAAGTAGAAGATATGGAAAGCCGTTTGGCACAAATAGAAGCCTTATTGCAAGGCACTTCAAAAACTGTGAACACTGATCAAAAATAATTAGCATGATCAGCATTAGAGGAATTTCTAAACGATTCCGGAAGCTGCTGCTTTCAACACTCATGCTGGGGCTCTGCACTATGGCAGTAGCACAGGAGATCAACAAAGACTCTGTGCGAAACCTCAGAATGACAACGGCAAGCGGTAAGTGGATTTCCGGAGGCATCAACAACAGCTTTATCTCTGTTGGGCAATTTGGTGCCAGCACAGTACTTACGGCAACCGATGGCCAAACCGAATACAAAGGTTCCATTGGTTTTGCGGTACCACTCTTTATGCAAGCAGAACCAAACAACGCTCCCGTAGCTGTTGCTTCTGAAGAACGCATATTTGTGAGTGCCAAGGACCCAATTGTTTTGGAAGGTTTCGACCCTGATGGCGATATTATTGCCTATCAGATTGTAACACAACCAGCACTTGGTGAATTGAGCCTAAGCGGCACAACCGACTTTGAGTTTAACTTCACTCCTTCGGGAAGCCTAACACCGGGCACGGCCTATCAGGACGAGCTTCAGTTTAGGGTAATTGAGGTGGATGGAGAAAAGCTGTCGTCAGAAACAGTTACGTACAAATTTCAATTCAACGTAACAGACAAGCCGCATAACATTACAGAGTTTGTTCAAACGGCTGCAAATGCTGCGGATAAATCATTGGCACTTTCTTTCAGCGATAACCAGTTCAACGCCAGCTACGATGTAAGCATTGCTTACATTAACCTGTCGGACCCAACTGCGCCATTCGTAGAAACGCTAATCGAAAGAACCTTCCAGCTAGATGAATTAACGGCCGAAGGCAACGTACTAAGCGCAAACTTTAATGTTTCAGCCGAAACATTCCCTTTCCTATTCAATGCGGAAAAAGTGTTCATTACGGCATCGGTAAGCTCGCCAACTGGATTTACTGATGATGACGCCTTTGTGATGGACAACGAGGCCACGGGTGATGAAGGCACAGGCCAAGTACGCTACCAAAATGTAAACCTATTGACTGGTAACGCTCCATTTGCCACGACTTCGGATGACGGTATGTTCTTTACCTTCGCAACCAAGCGAAGTACACAAGAGAACACCCAAACCGAACTGAACCTTTATGCGGTGGAATTGGGCGAGTTTGACCTTACAGACGCTTCAATCGAAATTACGGAAGGAGCATTGTACGGTACAACGGGTAGCCCTGCATTAGTGAAGTCTAGCGCTAGCTTAGCCCAGTGGTCGTTGCTGTATACTCCTCAAGGAGAAAAAGGCTACTTGGATTCTTTGCAGTTTAGTGTTACTAGCACCGACAGAGGCACCACTACCGAAACATATGCGGTAGTTCAGGTGGTAGATGTAAACGATGCGCCAACATTAGCCAGCATTCCGAACCAAAGACTAAGCGAAGATGGTAGCCTTACAGTTGACCTAACTTTTGCTGATGTTGATAATGAGGTAAGCGTAAGTGTAACCTCATCTAACGGAACGAATGTGCCGGCAGTAATCAACGGCAATCAATTGGTAATTACTCCGGCAGCTAACTTTAGCGGTTCGGCTAATCTTACCCTTAAACTTATAGAAGTTGGTACAACCGAGCTTTACGCCAAGCAACGCACCTTTAAGGTAACAGTAGATCCGGTTAACGATAGCCCAGTATTGGCGGCCATCAGCAGCCAAAATATTGACGAAGACAACGTATTTACATACACCTTGTCCACCACCGATATTGACGCTGCGCTTCCGGTATTCGACTATAAGGTTACGCCTAATATTCAGGGTGTAGCATCTGTAAGCGTTAGTGGTAACCTATTGACCATAACGCCACAAGCAAACTACAATGGCGTGGTAAACTTTAGTGTTGTGGCCGATGATAGACTAGGAACTAGTACATCTCTTTCTGAGTCCCAGTCATTCGACCTGACCATTAATGCCGTAAACGATGCACCTTCAGTAAGTCAAACCATCCAAACTCAAAATGTAGTTCAGGGCTTCCCTACTTACACCCTCGATTTGGCGGAATACTTTGAGGATGTGGAAACAGCCGCAGACCAATTGACTTACAGCCTCGCAGGTACAGCAAGTACGCTCTTCACACTTAGTGTGAACAACAACTTACTTTCTGTTACACCAATTGCTGGTCAAACAGGTACGGAAAACATTCAAATTGATGTAACTGATGGGGAGTTGAGCACTTCGCAAACAGTAACCTTCAACTTGGAGAACCAAGCAGCCGACATTCAGGTGGTAAATGCCTTGGCAGATGTGACACTAGATGAGGACTTTGGTCAACACACCATAGACATTAGTAATGTATTTATTGATGCTAATGATCTCAATGCAGTGTTTAGCTTTAGTACCAACGGACTGACAAGAATTGGAGCAAGTATTGTAAACAATGAGCTTGTTTTCAACTCTCCGAGCGATTTTAACGGTACTGAAGAGGTTTACCTCATTGCTACTGCAAATGGTAAAACTTCATTCCTCAATTTCAACATTCAAGTAAATGCAGTAAACGATGCGCCTACCTTGGGTAGCGCAGCTGATCAAACCATTCAAGAAGATTTCAGCATGAATGGCGTTTACCTAAGCTTCGAGGATATTGATAATTCGAGTGATCAATTGACATTCTCTGCGGTATCTTCCAATACTGATTTATTGAAAAATGAATCGATCGTAATTACGGAAGAAGCAGCGGGTATTAGTATTGCGGCTACACCAGAAGCAAATGCATCAGGTTCGGCTACCATTACAGTAACTGTTTCCGATGGAGAACTATCTGCAGCCTCTTCCTTTGTGCTGGCAGTTAACTCTATTAACGATGCACCAACAGTAATAGGTAGTAGCTTAACAGATGCCACTGAAGATGCAGCCTACAGCTTTGATGTAAGTACACTATTTACCGACATTGATGGTGACGCCCTGAGCTTTACGCTTGCTGGTGCACCTGCATGGCTAAGTGTAAATGACCAAAGTATTTCGGGCACGCCAAGTAACGATGATGTTGGAAGCGCAAGCTTTAACATTACTGCCGATGATGGTAGTGGTGGTACTGTAACACAGTCGCTAACATTAACTACAGCGAATACTAACGATGCACCAACCATACTATCTACCCTACCGGATGTTACGGCTACGGAAGATGTATTACTAAGTGTAGCGCTAGACACAGATTTGTTTGAAGATGTGGATGGCGACAATCTTACATATTCTGCAAGCTTTAACAATGCAGCATGGTTGAGCTTTGATGCGACCACAAACCGTTTCACAGGAACTCCTGACAACGATGATGTTGGAAGCATTACTGCAACAGTAACTGCGACTGACGGTAATGGTGGAAGCGTTTCGCAAGACATTACTATTAATGTTGAAAACGTAAACGATGCGCCTTCGGCAGTAAGCTTATCGGCCCTTACAATTGCAGAAGATGCCGCAATCGGAACCGTGATCGGATCTTTCAGCAGTACAGATGTAGATGCTGGCGACAGCCACACCTATACCCTTGTTGATGGAACTGGTGGAGACGATAACGCAGCATTCTCGATTAATGGAGCAACATTTAGCACTATTGAAGCACTAGATTTCGAAACACAAGCAACTTACACTGTACGTGTTAGAACGACCGATGCAGCCGGTGCTACTTACGATGAGCAGGTTACAATTACTGTAACCAATGTAAACGAAGCACCAACAGCCTTGAGCCTAAGTGCAACAAGCATTAGTGAAAACAACACGGCACTTCAGGCCGTAGGAGCATTTGCCTCTACCGATGAAGATGCTGGCGACACGTTCACTTATAGCTTGGTGGCTGGAACTGGCGATACAGATAACGATGCCTTTGAGATCAGCAACGGTGAATTGCTCGCCAAAGCAAGCTTGAACTTTGAAGAAAAAGCGAGTTATGCTGTTCGTATTAAAACCACCGATGCTGGCGGGCTTTCTTACGAATCGGAACAAACCATTACGGTTACCAATGTAAATGAAGCACCAACAGCCATTGCCATTTCGGCCAATGCACTAGCAGAAAACGCAGATGCAGGCACCGAAATTGGAGCGTTCAGTTCAACTGACGAAGATGCTGGTGATACACATACCTACACTTTAGTGGCGGGTACTGGCGACACGGACAATGCTTCATTCACAATTACGGATGGTAAGTTATTGAGTGCCGAAAGCTTTGACTTCGAGTCGAAGAGTAGCTACGCGGTACGCATTAAGTCTACCGATGCTGGTGGCGCTTCATCAGAGCAGAGCTTTACGGTGAACGTAACCAATGTGGATGAACCAAGCATTGCAGATATTGCGGATATTAACTTCGATGCAACCGAGATTGGGGAGTCTACTACGCAACAATTGAGCATAGAAAACAACGGTGATGTGGACATTGAAGTAAGTTCAATTACCGCTTCCGATGGTTTCTCGGTAGCTACGACTAGCCTAACTATTGCCGTTGGTGCTACCGAAACAATTGATGTAGTATTTACACCAACAGAAGAGCGTGCTTACAATGGTACAATCACTATTCAGTCAACTTTAGGCGAAACTGTGGTGAATTTAGTAGGTGAAGGCAATATAGTGACAGGCATAGATGATGACATCTTTGATGCGGAAGAGGTAAAGCTCTACCCTAACCCTGCCATTGACATTGTTACCATAGATTTGACCCTTGCTCCGCAAATTCAACCAACTGTAGCCATCATTGATATGACAGGCAATACAAAGTGGGTGAAAGAGGCAGTTCAAGAGCCAACTGTAAAAGTGAATGTTTCTAGCTACCCTGCAGGCACTTATTTGGTGCGCATTAGCTCAGAAAAAGGATCGGTTGTGAAAAAACTAATGGTAATTAAGTAATGAAAACGAGAATAAACGTCCACGTTGGGCAAACAATAAGGTTCATCTTTCTTTCATTAATTCTGGTAATCTCAGCTTCCTCCTGTGGTGGAGGAGGCGGGGATGACCCAACAGAACCAGAGAAAACTCCTCAAGAGATAGCGCAAGAGATCTTTGAAGGAACCTGGGGGATTGATGGTGGAGGAAGCATTAACCTAGACGGTACCGATGTATCTGATAAGTATCCTGGTTTTACTATGAACATTAACAACGGCTCATTTACAACTACCAATGCAGGAGAACTATTTCCTGCTTCTGGTACTTGGAGTTGGGTTGGTGAAACAGACAACCAGGTAACTACTGGGTCGGGTAAGCAAATAACACTTAGCACCCTGTCTTCCAGACGATTGGTTTTTACTTTCACAAAAACCAGTTCGAATGCAATGGCAGGAGCTAACGGAAATTATACGGTCACTTTAACTAAATAATTCGGTAAATACCCATTAGTGGGTATTGAATTCAGAACGAGATAGTATGACCTTTGAATCAAGTCAGTATAGTATTCTGATTTAGTTGAGTCTCTGAAACAGGGGGCGTCCTGCCCCTTGTTTACTTTAACCCGCTATGAAAAAGACAGAAACCATATCGAACGACAACGAATCTCTTAGCCGCAAAGCTTTGAATACGCTATCCAACTCTTTTGAGTTGTTAGTTTTGCTTGCCGTTATGCTATGGATAATTTTCTTTAACTAATCGGCAGTTTGAATAGCAGCCGACAATACAAGAAATCCCATACAATCAACATAAATCTTTAACCAGACCTAAATGGTCAATGGGAATTGCCAACAAAAAAAGCGGCTGCCTCAATTGAGACAGCCGCTTTTCATTTAGACCTAAGGTCCTTTATGTTTTAGCCGTTAATTACTTTGGCCATTGTTTCACCAATATCAGCCGGAGAGCTCACTACGTGAATACCACACTCAGCCATAATTCTCATTTTAGCTTCGGCAGTATCATCAGCACCACCAATAATAGCACCAGCGTGGCCCATTCTTCTGCCCGGAGGCGCTGTTTGGCCAGCAATAAAGCCAACTACAGGCTTTTTGTTACCAGTTTCTTTGATGTAGTTAGCAGCCATCGCCTCATAGTTTCCACCAATCTCACCGATCATAACGATAGCATCAGTTTCAGGATCTTCCATTAACAACTGTACAGCGTCCTTTGTAGGAGTTCCGATGATTGGGTCGCCACCAATACCGATAGCCGTAGAAATACCCAAGCCAGCTTTAGCCAATTGGTCTGCAGCCTCGTAAGTCAAAGTTCCAGACTTAGAAACCAATCCGATTCTACCTTTTTTGAAAACGAAGCCAGGCATAATACCCACTTTAGCTTCATCTGGTGTAATTACACCTGGGCAGTTAGGTCCAATTAAAGTAACATCTTTGTTTTTGATGTACTCCTTAGCATAAACCATGTCTTTTACCGGAATACCCTCTGTAATAGCAATGATCACCTCAATACCTGCATCGGCTGCTTCCATAATGGCATCTGCCGCAAATGCTGGTGGTACAAAAATGATAGAAACATTTGCTCCTGTTTGCTGAACTGCATCTTCAACGGTATTGAAAACCGGTTTGTCTAAGTGCGTCTGACCACCTTTACCAGGAGTCACACCACCTACTACATTTGTTCCATATTCAATCATTTGCCCTGCGTGGAAAGTACCTTCAGAACCGGTAAATCCCTGGACAATTACTTTCGAATCTTTGTTTACCAAAACGCTCATTGCTATCGTTTTAAATTTGAGGCAAAAATAGAACAATATATGGCTTAGCAAAAGGATTATTACAGACAAATGGTAGGGCGGCAAACCTACCTGCCTGTATATCATACAGTAAAGACATTAACCTATTTTAACTAAAAAAATTCCTAATCTTTTGAAACCAAATTAGGTTGAAAAACGTCTTATAGACAGAAGTTAATTTTAAAGAAACAGAACAGAAGGTAAAGTTTCCGAATTAAATTCTAAAAGAGAAAAAAACATAGTTAGTTAGTTTTTAGTATTTTAAGGTTGAAGATGAGAAAAGCCCCGCACGGGGCTTTTTTCTATTTATACACTTTCTGTTCAAATCTTTTCTCACATATGGCGCACCAAAAACAAAGCAGACCATTCCAACTTCTGCTTCCTGCTTCCTGCTTCCTGCTTCCTGCTTCCTGCTTCCTGCTTCCTGCTTCCTGCTAAACAAATAACCTAAGCCCGTTCTGCCAGTTCCTCATTTTTTGGTATTTTCAAAACTTTACTAAAACCTTAAACTTTTGAAGTCACCAGAATTTAATGGCGCAAAACGCTTCGGTCTACTCTTTGGCCCACTATTATTCTTTATAGTAAGTACTTGGAATCCGAGCCCAGCACTTAGTCCAGAAGCCTGGAAGGTAATAGGCATTGCGCTCTGGATGATTACTTGGTGGATTACCGAAGCAGCACCAATGGCCGTAACAGCACTACTGCCAATTGTACTTTTTCCGTTAGCTGGCATTTTCACTATAGACGAGGCTACAGCGCCCTATGCCAACAAGATTATCTTTCTGTTCATGGGTGGTTTTTTACTAGGATTGGGCATGGAACGCCACAACCTCCACAAACGCATTGCACTTAACCTGATTAAAAGAACTGGCACCAACCCAAACGGTATAATTCTAGGCTTTATGCTCACCACAGCATTCATTTCTATGTGGATAAGCAACACCGCCACCACCGTAATGATGCTGCCAATTGCTCTTTCCATTACCAACCTTCTCGATATTAATGAGCAATCAGGGAAAGCGCATAAACGCTTTGCACTGGGGCTGATGCTCTCTATTGCTTATGCAGCTAATGTAGGAGGAACAGCTACCATTATTGGCACACCTCCAAATGTGGCTTGGGTTGGATTTATGAGCGACATGATTGGCTACGAGGTTACTTTTGGCAAATACCTGCTCATCGGTCTCCCGATATGCATTATCATGCTCACAGTAGTATACTTTATGATCACACGGGTGCTTTTTCCTAGCAAACTTTCGAACCTAGCAGAATCAGCTCAGGTAATTGATGACCAATTGAAAGCGCTGGGCAAAATTTCTAAGGCGGAAAAGCGGGTAGCGATCATTTTTGTGGTTACGGCATTAACCTGGATTTTACGAGGCAGTATCAACAACTGGTTCAACACTTCACTTTTGAACGACTCGATTATTGCCATAGCAGGCGGCATACTTATGTTCATCACCCCTGTTGACATTAAAAAAGGCAAATACCTGCTTGAATGGGAGTACACCGCTCGCCTGCCTTGGGGAATACTATTACTTTTTGGCGGTGGACTAACACTTGCCAAAGCCATGGAGAAATCTGAAATAGTACAAATAGTCGGGGAAAGTATTGCCGGAGGTGGCGAAATGAATACCATTTTGTTGATTGCCGGGCTCACGGCTTTCATGCTATTTATGACAGAGGTTATGAGCAATGTAGCCTTAGTTGTAATTTTTGTTCCGGTGGTTATCGGTATTTCCCAAAGTTTAGGAATGAACCCAATGTACCTGACGGTACCAGTTACACTAGCGTCAAGCTATGCCTTTATGATGCCTATTTCTACCCCACCAAATGCCATTGTTTTTTCTAGCGGAATGATTCGCATGAAAGACATGTTAAGGGCGGGTGTGCTGTTGAATATAATTGCCATAATTTTACTGGTAATTCTATCGCAAACACTTGTTCCATTAATCTATTAACATGCGGAAAGAAGCCGAGGTATTCGATCAAATTGTTCAAGAAAGAAGGTCTGTAAGAATTTATGATCCGGAAGCGGAGTTCGACACTGATGCAGTAAAACGGAGTTTGGAAAGAGCCGTGCTGGCTCCAAACTCTAGCAACATGCAGCTATGGGAATTCTATCGAATAAAGTCAGACGAAGCCAAAAAGCAAGTCGCTTGGATGTGCATGAACCAAAAAGCCGCTAAAACTGCTCGAGAGTTGGTAGTGGTAGTGGCCCGTAGAGACCTATGGAAAAAACGCCAACAGGCTTTGGTTAAGGAAATGCAGCGTGTTTACCCCGATGCCAAATCGAAGCAGGCTAGCCGCGCCATGAACTACTATAAAAACCTGATTCCGAAATATTATTGGACGGACTGGCTAGACCTCTGGGGCATGCTGAAAAAGTGCATTTACTTTTTTGCCGGCATTAACAAGCCAATGATTAGGCATGGAAACCGAGCAGATATTCGTATTTCGGTGCACAAAAGTGCTGCGCTGGCTGCGCAAAACTTTATGATGAGCATGAAAGCCGAAGGCTACGATACCTGCCCAATGGAAGGCATGGATTCCAAACGTATTAAGCAATTCTTGAAACTACCCCGCAAAGCAGAAGTGGTAATGGTAATTGGCTGTGGTCCATCAGCGGAAGGCGGTATCTACTCCAGCCGTTTTAGAATACCGAATAGTGAAGTGATTTTTGAAGTTTAGTACGGTCTATCTCAAGGAGATATAAATGAGTAGTAAACTTTTCTCAGTACTTCTAATATATGCCAGTTATATGATTTATCATTGGGTTCTTTAAATCTTAGCGATTAATGGATAACACTATAATAGATATTATTCAATTTTTAGGAGGAGTAGTTCGCTACCTAATATTCTCCCCTTTTAACAAAAGGAAGTTCAAATCATACTTTCTGGAGGGAGATAGTAAAGAGGCTAAAAAAGAAAATAGATACAATTGGTTAGCGAGTATTTGTTTAGTGGTTGTTCTAATAGTAATCATCAAAGTCATTTGGCCATAAACGAAACACCCCTGCTGTCACCTCACCCTGCCCAGAAAAGCCGGGGTTATTTCAGAATCTCTTTGATTGCATGCCTACTCATCGGCAGACTGGTACAGTTTCCGTTTATCCCTCCTTTCTTCAAGAGTAACTTTCTAAGAAAATGCATTTAACTAAATGCATCAAAGAAATAACTCAAATGTTCTGCTCTTCAATCTAGCAGAGGCCATTCCCCCTTTTTCGAAAAGGGGGCTAGGGGGGATTAGAACAAACGGATTTCATCACTTAACAAGTCAATCCTCCCAACCTCCTTCGCCAAGGAGGAGTGGCCGTATAAACATCACTTTGCAAAATTTCATAGATGTGCCAATTGCTAGGAAACCACTTTCTTCAAGAGGAGATAGCCAGAGGGGGTGATTATTATTCTGGGTTTATAAGAATACTTGGGTTCAAAGCCTTCTCCAAGTCATCTTCCAATAAAAGAATCCCTATTGCCTCTTCAATACACTCTCTAGTCATATACTTAACAAACAAATCAGGGGGAGCAATATAGTTGTCCCTGACCTCAGCTTTATTATTTGTTAGCGACACGAAGAACTCAAACGTCCATACGTTTAGCCCATATCTTCTTCCATCACCTAAAGCAACTTCAATATTTGCGAACGCTACTTCCCTATCCCAATTCTCTGGGTCTACTTCCTCAAACTCTAACCATAACTCAAAATCAACCACCTTGCCTTAGTAATTACTTTTTCTTCAAACTCATATCCGCATCGCGCTTGGCTTTAAACTCTGAGCCTTCGCTCCACTGTGGCCAGTACGATTCATTAGCCAATCGATACCCCACTCGGAAGAGCAATGCTGCATCCTGTACAATGCCTTTTAAATCCCACTCCTCTGGCTCATAGTTATCTTGTGGTTGGTGATACTTTACCGCTAAATACTCTTGCGTTTTCTTTTCGGTAAACTCCACGCCATGCTCCATCGATTCGTAAGAACCCGAAGCGTAAAGGGCTGGAATGCCCACCTTAGCAAAACTGAAATGATCGGAACGGAAGAAATATCCCTTTCCTGGGTCAGGGTCTGGAATAATATAACGTCCCTGCTTTGTAGCCTCACGCTCGGCATATTTATCCAACTCCGATTGCCCATAACCAGTGATCGTTAGGTCTTTCATTTCGCCATAAGCCGGTAAGCCATCCATATTGATGTTCGCAACGGTTTGATTTGGTGGGAACACAGGGTTCTGTGCGTAGTAAGCCGAGCCGAGCAAACCCTGCTCCTCAGCAGTTACAAATAAAAATACCACCGAACGCTCGGGCTTGTTTTCCAGTTTTGCAAACTCTTCGGCAATGGCCATAAGGCCAACAGTGCCTGTTGCGTTGTCATGCGCTCCATTGTAAATGGAGTCTCCATCAATTGGCTCTCCCACACCAAGGTGGTCCCAATGCGCAGAATAAATAATATACTCGTCAGGTCGGGTGCTGCCTTTTACCATACCCACCACATTTCTCGACATGTCCTTTTTAATGGTATTGGTCACTCCAACCGAGGCTGTCATACCCATTGGCACAGGCTTAAAGTCAGCACTTCTGGCCATATCGGAGTAATCTTTAATACCTGCCTCTTTAAATAAAGCCACAGCAGTATTTCTGGTAATCCATCCTTGAATGGCACATTTATAAGGCGCATTTTCAGCATCTAAATTGAGCTTAGCACCAGTCCAAGAACTTTCCACCACCAGCCAAGGGTAACCAGCCGGTACGGTTTCGTGTACTATTAAAACTCCTGCTGCTCCTTGTCGCGCAGCCTCCTCATATTTGTAAGTCCAGCGGCCGTAATACGTCATTTCATCACCTTTAAATAAGGTAGAATCTCCCGAACCAAATCCTGGATCGTTTACCAAAACCACTACGGTTTTCCCTTCTACATCTAAGCCTTCATAGTCGTTCCAGCCATATTCTGGAGCCACAATACCATAACCGGCATACACCAATTCCGAATCCTTAATTTCTACTTGCTCCTCCACGCGCTCGGTGTACACCACCACATCGTTTGGAGTAGAAAAACTCATGGAACCATTCGCTCCTTTTACTACCATTTCAGGAGATTGTACTCCCGTAATTTCTACCAACGGCACATCCTGAAAGTAGCTATCGCCATTTCCGGGGGCCACTCCTACCCTTTTCAACTCCGACTCCAAGTAATGAATGGTTTTTTCTTCACCTTCGGTAAAAGGCTTTCTCCCCATAAAGTCATCTGAAGCCAACACGCTCAAATGTCGATGAATAGTGAGTGTATCCATGTTTACAGCCACATCGGCTTCCTCTGGCTGACTGCCACAAGAAAGCATTAACCCGAAAACGGATAAAAATAGAAGTGCACTAAGCTTTTTCATAATCAATGGTTCTTGCGATCAAGATATAGAAAATTCGATGTGTAAAGAATGGATTTTATAAAACTAAAATTATAGTTTTATAAAATGAGAGCCTTAGCGATTGTTCTTCTATTATTGATGGGTAACCTTAGCCCTGCACAGAGTTACTACGATATTGCCAACGAAAAAACGGGTAATATCTCTTTTACCCAAGTTGAGCTCATCGGCATGTGGACGGTAGTTAAAGTAATGGTGGGCAACCGTGAGCTTACCCCTACAGCCAAATGGTTTAAGTATGAAAGCACCGGAAAAATTACCGGAGGAAATGGCAACATCCAAAACCTGAATGGCGCTTATACTTTTGACCGCGAGAACAAAACACTGGTTCAATCTAACAAGAACGAGGTTGACTCTTATGGAGCATTCAACGTAAGCTTTTCTGATGATGGTAAATACATGGCTTGGCAACGAATGGAAGACGGCATGGAGGTGAATGTACTTTTGGAAAAGGCATCCGATAAGCCTAGTGCTCCTTGGGACTTAATTGTTGGTGGCTGGACAATGTCTAAAGCTGAACTGCTCGACCCAGAAACGAAGCAAGTGCAAAAAACCCTAGACTTAGAAAGAAACCGCTATTTCTTTATGTGGGATCGCGCTTACCGCAAATTCAATGCAGCTGGTGAGCAAGTAGAAACAGGTGTTTGGCATATTGGTGGCCACTCCAACGAAGTTTGGACCATTAACAATGCAGACAACACCAAAACCATTTGGCAAGTCGAATTCTCGAAAAAAGAAAACCATATGACTTGGACTAAAGAAGATGAGAATGGGTTATTAAAGGTATATTTCGAGAAAGTTGCCAACAATGACTGAGTTCAAAAGACTATCTAAAACAGCCATTCCGTACCGAAAGGTTATAGTTACTCTTACTGTAACAATTTCCTTATTATCACTTACCCTATATTTCCAAACTCTCGAGTTAGGCACCCTAATAGTGCCCGCATCCTTTCTTATATTAGGAGGAATTTTCAGTTTAATGATTCCTAACACTTACAAAGTCTCCTTTTCGGACAGTAGTTTAAAAGTCAACCGAGGGAATAAAGAAACCCTAATCCTATTAAGTGACCTAAAGTATATAGAACCTAGAGTTGAACTTCTCTTCAACACAGGAAAAATAACATTCTACGACATTGGATTGAATCAAAAGACTGAACATGGTGGAGTCATCTCTTTTCAAGTAAATAACCTAACGAAAAAACAAGTTTTAATTGATGAGCTAAGAGAAAGGATACTAAGTAGCTCGGTATAATTACTTTGAGATAGCCCCAACAATTACTACACACTCCCTACTTCCATCACCTAGTACCCATACTTCTCCTTCCACATGGCTTTTAGGCGTTTGCGCATATCCTCTTCGCGTGCGTTTTTTCCAGGATTGTAAAAAGCAGTTCCTTTAATTTCGTCTGGTAAAAATTCTTGCGCAGCAAAGCTTCCGGGGTAATCGTGGCTGTATTTGTAGCCTTTGCCGTAGCCCTCTTCCTTCATCAGCTTGGTTGGCGCATTACGAATTGCCATTGGCACCGGCAGGTCACCTGTTTGTCGCACTACACTTTGAGCCTGATTAATGGCCATATAAGCCGCGTTACTCTTTGGTGAACTGGCCAAATAAGTAACGGCCTGAGATAGAATAATTCGCCCTTCGGGGTAACCAATTACACTCACCGCCTGAAAAGCATTCGTGGCAATTACCAATGCTGTTGGGTTAGCGTTTCCAATGTCTTCAGAAGCCAAAATAACCAACCTGCGCGCTATGAATTTAATGTCTTCTCCCCCTTCAATCATTCGGGCCAAATAGTACACCGCTGCATTGGGGTCGCTACCGCGAATGGATTTGATAAAAGCCGAAATGACATCATAGTGCATATCGCCCGATTTATCGTAAGTAGCCACCCGCTGTTGCGCGATTTCCTTCACCTTTTCATCGGTCACCTCTACCTTTTCACCACCAAGGTTTTCCACCACCAAATCGAGCAGGTTGAGTAATTTTCGGGCATCGCCACCAGAAATATTGAAGAGCGCACCAGTCTCCTTCAATACCACCTCTTTCTGACTTAGGATTTTGTCCTTTTTGAGGGCCTGCTCAATCAGTCTGAGTAAGTCATCTTTAGAAAGTGCTTTTAAAGTGTACACCTGCGAGCGCGAGAGCAAAGCAGAATTTACCTCGAAAGAAGGGTTTTCGGTAGTAGCGCCAATCAAGGTAATATCGCCTTTTTCAACTGCCCCCAACAACGCATCTTGCTGCGACTTATTAAAACGATGAATTTCATCGATAAATAGAATGGTATTGCTTTGGAATTTCGCGCGTTGAATTACCTCACGAACTTCTTTTACTCCAGAGCTTATGGCACTCAAAGTAAAGAATGGCGCCTTCACCGAATTGGCAATAATATTGGCAATGGTGGTTTTGCCTACGCCCGGAGGTCCCCACAGAATCATAGACGGAATACTTCCTGCCCTAATGGCTCTTCTCAACACTCCATTTTCGCCCACCAAGTGCTCCTGACCGATTAGATCGTCAAGGGTTTCGGGGCGTATGCGTTCTGCTAAAGGCTTATCCATTCGGTGAAATTATGAAGCTTGTGGCGCAATGCCGAACACTTATTAAAAATTGCCAAAAAAGGACATGAAAACAGGAACAGTCGGCCGCCTTTGTGCGTTGCAACTGTAACCAATGTTACTTCGGTAAATAGCTGTCTAAACTAGATTTAGGTTGTTTTACGGAATGTAATCCTCCACCCAAAACCCTACACTATGGATGTAGAAATTCTCGCCCGCATTCAGTTCGCCTTCACAGTCGCTTTTCATTACATCTACCCTCCGCTAAGCATTGGCTTAGGCTTGGTAATGGTGTTTATGGAAGGCCAATATTTGCGCACCAAAGACAAGACTTACGAGGTACTCGCCAAATTTTGGACTAAAATATTCGCACTGACCTTTGGTATTGGTGTAGCCACGGGCATTGTAATGGAATTTGAGTTCGGTACCAATTGGGCAACATATTCACGCTTTGTAGGCGATATTTTTGGCAGCGCACTAGCGGCAGAAGGCATTTTTGCATTCGCATTAGAAAGCGGCTTTCTTGGTGTTTTACTCTTTGGCTGGAATAGGGTTAGCTCCAAAGTTCACTTTATAGCGACCGTTGGCGTTTGGTTAGGTAGTATGTTTTCGGCCATATGGATTGTGGTGGCGAACAGCTGGCAGCAAACCCCTGCGGGCTACCACATAGTTGGCGAAGGCATAGAAGCCCGAGCTGAGATAACTGATTTTTGGGCCATGGTATTTAACCCATCTAGCGTGGAAAGAATTTTGCACGTGTGGATCGGAGCCTTTCTCGCAGGAGCGTTCTTAATCATCTCGGTGCATGCCTACTATATATTGAAGAACAGGCACGTTGACCTTTCTAAAAAAGCCATTAAAATTGCGCTTACAGTTGCACTTATTTCTTCATTGGCGCAGTTGGTTACGGGACATGCTTCGGCCGAAGTAGTTGCCGAGCACCAACCTGCTAAATTGGCGGCTATGGAGGGCCACTTTGAGGCAAACGCCCCGGCAGATCTCTACATTTTTGGCTGGGTGGACCAAGAGAATAAAGAGGTAAAAGGATTGGCCATTCCGGGCGGAACCAGCTTTTTAACCCATCAGGATTTTGAAGCACCGATTAGAGGTTTAGATGATTTTCCGCAAGACGAAATCCCTACACAGGTAAATGCTGTTTTTCAGTTTTATCACATCATGATTGCTATTGGTATGTTCCTGATCGGACTCACAATTTATGCAGCATTTCTATGGTGGCGAGGCAAGTTATTCGACCATAGATGGATGCTTTGGATACTGGTTTTTTCGGTTTTGCTTCCACAAATAGCTAACCAAGTTGGGTGGTTTACAGCCGAAATGGGTCGACAACCATGGGTAGTTTATGGCCTGCTTCGTACATCAAATGCTCTTTCCGAAGTAGTCACGGCCAATCAAGTGCTATTTTCACTAATACTTTTCTTTTTGATTTACGCTTTGCTTTTCACCCTATTCATTTACCTACTAACCAAGAAGATTAAAAAAGGGCCAGACGAGTCACCACTCATGGATCAGCGGCCAAAGCAGCACGAATATTATAACGCACTAAACAGCTAAACATGGAAACATTCTTAGGTATAGATTACGCAACTTGGTGGTTCATGGTAGTAGGTGCGCTATTTAGCGGTTATGCCATTCTCGATGGTTTTGACTTAGGCGCTGGGGCTTGGCATTTATTTCTAAAAAAAGAAGAAAGCAGACGCATAGCATTAAATGCCATTGGTCCTGTTTGGGATGGTAACGAGGTATGGTTGGTAATAGGTGGCGGAGCACTTTTCGCAGGCTTTCCAATAGTTTACGCCAACATGTTTTCGGCCATGTACATCCCCTTTATGCTGTTTTTGGCCGCTCTTATTTTTCGAGCAGTGGCCATTGAATTTAGAAGTAAGGAGCCCATGCAATGGTGGCGCAAAATGTGGGATATTAGCTACAGCGTGAGCAGCATTTTGCTTGCCTTGTTATTGGGAATTGTATTGGGAAATATTTTACTGGGCATGCCGCTAAGCAAAGATTTACAATACACTGGCAGCTGGCTGAGCTTTTTGAACCCTTACGCCATAATGGTTGGTGTTACTACACTGGCTGCTTTTATGATGCACGGAGCCATTTATTTAGGGCTAAAAACTCATGGTAAGCTATTCCATCAGGTAACCCTATTTACAAAGCGCGCAATCATTTTCTTTATTGTAAGTTTTAGCTTAGTAACTATTTACACGCTAATTTATATTCCGCAGCTTACCGATAAGTTTAAGGCCAATCAGTGGATGTTTATTATTCCTACCATTGCTTTTTTGGCTATTGCGAATATTCCAAGGCTAGTATCAAAAAGAAAGTTTCTTTTCGCATTCCTATTTTCGGCACTTAGCCTAGCCATGATGCTGATTATTGTAGCCGTAGAACTATACCCGGTTATTATCTTTTCTACGGATAATCCAGAAAACCATATTACAGTTTACAATGCCGCTGCAAGTACCAAAACTTTGGGGATTATGCTCACTATGGCGGCTATTGGAGTTCCTCTAATTGCCACCTATACTTACTTTGTGTACAAAACTTTTTGGGGTAAAGTAGAACTAGACGAGCACAGTTATTAGAAAACAAAAAAGGGGCCTAAGCCCCTTTCTATACTACTAACTATTCAACAATCCTTATTGAATAGTTAAGTCAAATGTCACGCTAATATCAGTTTCGCCACCTGCGTTGGTTGGGTCTCCATCAGAAACACCTGAACCACCTTTGTTTGGCTCGTGAATCAATAACACCTGAAGTGTTCCGCTACCGACTGCGCCAGTAGTTGCCGTTCCGGCTAAACCAACTGGGTTACCGTCACCATCTTCATCGTTATAAGCATAAGTAAGTTCAGCGCCACCTGCAGTAACAAAGAATACCTGATGCTCCTCATCTTCTTCTTCAACCTCTTCGGTTATGTCTTCAGCAGGGTTTTCAGTTTCGTTCAAAAACTGAACAGTTACATTGTAGGTACCGTTTGCCATAAGTGTTGGGTTGGTAATCACTGGATTATCTCCTCCTTCACCATCTAAATCTTGGAAAATAGCTTCTACAACACCAGTTGTATTGCCTGTACCAGTAAACGTTACTTTCAAAGTTGTGATCAGTTCTTCTTCATTTACCGGCTCCGGATCGTCACTATCACAGCTAAATATGCTTACAGCCAGCATGGCTATTAGAAAATACTTTACTGCAAAAAGGTTCTTCATTTTCATCTTATAGGTTCTTTTTGTAATCGATACTGCAACATTAGTGCAAATGCAACTTTGTTGCAAGATATTTCAAACCAAATCGTCAAGAATATTGAAGAACGGTTATTTATTCGTTTGCAACGGAAGCGTTTTGGGGCTCAAAAACAGCACTTAGCTTCTCGAACGAAAGCATAAAAAAACCTGCAACTTTTCAGTAGCAGGTTTTTTTAATTCCGTTTACAGCTTTTAATACCCAGCAGCTTGCCCGTCTTTTCGAGATTCCGAAGCACCGTAATAAACCTTGTTTACATCATCCCACATAATGGCTTGATAGCCACCATAACTACCTACATTCCATGAAATTTTATGCCCCATTTTCACCAACTCACGAATCACCTCATAGTCAATTCCCGACTCCAATTGGAGCACGCCACCGTCCGTCATTGTACCACCAGTTGGTTGCGAAGAACCATTGTGCAGAATTCTTGGTGCGTCTCCTGCCTCTTGTAAATTCATGCCAAAGTCTATTAAGTTGATAACGATTTGTGCATGGCCTTGCGGCTGAGTAGCTCCTCCCATTAAACCAAAACTCACGAATGGCTTTCCATCTTTTGTAATAAAAGCAGGGATAATGGTGTGGAATGGTCGCTTATGTGGTTCGTAAACATTGGCGTGGCCTTCTTCCAAAGAGAAAAGTTCACCTCTATCTTGCAGAATGAAGCCTAGGCCAGGAGGCGTCATGCCTGAGCCCATCCCCCTATAGTTACTCTGAATTAGCGAAACCATATTTCCGTCTTTATCAGCTACGGTCATATAAATGGTGTCTCCATCTTTTAACTGACCCGCAGGGTAAGCCCTACCAGCCTGATTTGGCTTGATCAACTGCTTACGCTGTTTGGCGTATTCATCCGAAATAAGCCATTCAACAGGCGTTTTGTAAAAGTCCATATCGGCATAAAACTTCGCACGATCTTCGAATGCCAACTTTTTAGCCTCAGTAAATGTGTGAATGTACTCTTTGCTACCAAAGCCCATTGATTTTATATCATACTGCTCTAGAATTTGTAGCATTTGTAAGGCCGCAACTCCCTGACCGTTCGGTGGTAATTCCCAAACATCGTAACCGCGATAGTTCACAGAAACTGGCTCTACCCACTCTGAAGTGTGGTCAGCAAAATCCTTTTCACTCAAAAAGCCTCCTAACTGCTCGATGTAGTCAGCAACAGTTTTGGCAATATCGCCTTTGTAGAAAGCGTCTCTACCTCCTTTTGCAATCTTGTCTAGTGTATTGGCCAGGCCAGGGTTTTTGAAAACCTCCCCTTTTCTTGGTGTTCGGCCATTTGGCATGTACGTTTCTTTAAAACCAGGGAAGCGCGCCAAATTCTTTGCGCCCTGTTCCATATACCAAGCGATTAGTTCCGAAACGGGAAAGCCATTGTTGGCATAATCAATAGCTGGCTGAAGAATTTCTTGCATCTCTATTGAGCCAAACTTTCCGTGCATCTCAAACCAGCCATCTACAGCACCTGGCACCGAAACTGGCAGTGGCCCGTAAGCGGGTATTTTCTCATAGCCATTCTTTTTAAAGTATTCTAAGCTAAGACTATATGGTGAACGGCCAGAGGCATTCAAGCCGTAAAGCTGCTCAGTTTTAGCATCCCAAATAATAGCAAAAAGGTCTCCACCTACGCCATTGCCGGTTGGTTCAACCAAACCGAGGACCGCATTAGCAGCTATGGCCGCATCAATGGCATTTCCACCTTTTTTAAGTATATCGAGCGCCACTTGCGTAGCCAGCGGTTGGCTGGTTGCGGCCATTCCATGCTGGGCGATAACCTCGGAGCGGGTAGCCCATGTTTTACCTGTAATTCTATCTTGCGCGTTTAGCTGAGCAGCAATAGCCAGTATCAGCAAAGCAATTAACTTCTTCATAGTGATTAGTTTTGTATTTCGGCTCCACCAAAAATCACAAGCCCTTTAATGACAAGCCTTGGGCTGTTTTCAGCGGGTTGGTTTACAAAGTGCCGTTTATCGGAAATACCTCCAAAAATATTGGTTGCCCGCATGTCCACATGCCAATGCTGTGGCACCCTAATTTTTGAGCCACCAAACATATAGAACACGTCTATTACTACCACCTCTTGTTGCGTATTGGCTGTAGTTAAATCTATGTTTGAGCCACCAAAAACGGCAGTTAGGTTTCCTCCCTTAAAGTTTTGTGTATTGTATACTTTATCTCCTCCGCTAAATATGGCGGTATCATCAATTCGGTCGTGGTCATCGCCTGTCGTATCGTATGGCTCATCAGGGTTATTGGTATTTCTATTGAGTAAATAAATACCCACAAAAACCAAGGCCAGCGGCCAAAGATCCCAAAGGTGCACATCAACCCTGAACCAATCATCGGCTACAAAAAATAGCCCGAGTGCCAAAAGTATGCCACCAACTTTTACATTTTCTTTTGAAATAAGGAGAAAAGCTCCGAGACCGATTAGAATATTTTCCCACTGAAACAGGTAATAGCCCACCTGCCAAGGGATAAGGCGTATGTTATCGAGCGCCCAAACCGCACCTACAACTATAAAGGCAATGCCAATGAAGGCGTTCTTACTTAGGTTGTTCATATTTTTGAGTAATTGTATAAAGCTAGAAAACAGTAAGAGCTTTCCCAAAGCTGTTTTACAGTAAAGGTGCTTAATTGTTGTTTGAAAAAGTGGAATTGTTCTTTACTTTTGCCATCCCCAAAATCACGCGCACGTGGTGGAATTGGTAGACACGCCATCTTGAGGGGGTGGTGCATTAACTTGCGTGGAAGTTCGAATCTTCTCGTGCGCACAAAAAAGCTCGGTTTTACCGGGCTTTTTGTATTTTAACTCATGGTGTATGTATATGTAATAAGAAGCCAAACCCGAAATTATAACTACGTTGGCATTTCATCGGAATTAGAAGTAAGGGTTGAAAGACATAACAAAGGGCAAAACAAAACCACAAAATCCTACACCCCATTCGACCTCATTTACACTAAAGCATTCCCAAACCATGCTGATGCACGTGTTCATGAAAAATTCTTGAAATCCGGTAAGGGACGCGCCTTCATCAAAACACTCTAAGCCTGGAACTTGCCTGCCTTGGGCAGGGTTCGAATTCCGCCTGAGGCGGACAAGCTTCTCGTGCGCACAAAAAAGCTCGGTTTTACCGGGCTTTTTTGTGTTAAATCCATGTGGTTTGTGCTCGCCTCACCCCCAAGTGGTATTCTGAGAAATTTCTTAAAAATTAATTCCATTTTGTTTGGCAACTGCAATCGTTTGCATAAGTTTGTACCTGCACAGACGGTACATGTGTATTTTACGATTTTTCAATAGTAAACTATTAGAAATGGAGGAAGTAAAATCGGCACGCCTAATGAATGACGAAAGTAGACAGAAGGTTAAAACGCATTCGGGCGCCTCTTACGAAAATGGTCAATACAACCTCAGTCACCAGCGCGTTTCAGTGAAGGAGATCATTGTAGATCACTATCGAAGAGGAAAATAAAAAAAGCCCCTTCGAGGGCTTTTTTTGTTCTAGTAGTATCAAGCCGCTTATGTCTTAGACTTAGCGGCTTTTTCATTTCTTATTAACCAGCTTAACCACAATCGGTTCTTCTATTGGTATCTACTAAATGGAAAATCTTCCAGCCATCTTCCGACTTATATAGCTTAAACACATTTACCCCACAATGCGAGAAAGTGTCTCCGAGATAAAACTTAAAAGGTGTCCAAACCGAGGCCATTTCCCCATCGATCTGAATGCTTTCAAATGTTATTTGTTCATCCCACACTTTATCGTGTGGCGTTCCAACTGCTTTAAGAAAACCGCCTAAATCTGAGGTAGACACCACAACTTTTCCCTCTCGGTTTTTTGCCACCCGCTGCATAGTAACCTGTTTGGCAAAGGCGGCATGCACCATGGCACTATCGCCAGCCCGCATTCCATCAAACATCAGCATGATGGTTTCCTTTATTTCTGCCTCATCGGTTTGTGCAGTTGCATTGAAAGTCAAAAAGAAAAGCCCAAGAAGGGATCCAATTATTTTTATCCAGTTCATAATTAAAGCTTTTACCAAAACTAAAATTATTCGCCAGTAATCAACTTGTGCAAGTATGTGAATTATCAGCTTTTTCGTACACTGCCACCTGTGCTGGTTCTAATATCAGTACGGGCATTGCCTCTGTAACGCACATCGCCACCAGTATTTGCCGAACCTTTTAGCCTTTCATTGGCCGTTACTCTTACCGCTGCGCCTGTACTTGCTTTTGCATACACATCGTCCGTATCTACATCAAAAGCATCAATCTCTCCACCTGTTGAAGCACTCGCCTCAATTTCCTTAGCATTTCCGGAAAGATCAATTTGCCCAGAAGTAGTGGCGCTTAAGTCCAACACCTCCACATTAATCTCAGCTTCGACAATACCGGAAGTACTTGCTGTTATATCGAGCCTTTCCGTTTTAATAATATCTCTGAAAATTGCCTGAGCCCCGGTATTTACATTGATTTTCTCCAACTCTTCAGTATAGGTTAGTTCAATTCTAACATGCGGGCTTTTGAAGTTTGGCTGGCGCAATCTTAGCTTAAGTGCATCGCCACGTTGATCGGTGTAAACATCTTCAATATCTATCCCGCGTGCTTCAATGGTAACTGAATTTTCGGTTCCCTTTTTGGCTACGAGCTCAATTCCTTGGGCAACGTGAATTTCAGTAAAGTTGCTAAGTGATCGGGTTTCGGAGTTTTGCGCAAAGAGGGAAAGGTTAAAAAGTGCGAGTAAGCTTAATACAATTGTAATTCTATTTGAGTTTTTCATGACCTGGTTTTTATTCACAGACTGCTAAGTTATAAGCAAGGTTGCATGAAAGAAAAAAGAGCCAGCAAAAACCGACTCTTCCAATTACAATTTTTCTTTAACTAAGCCGCCAGCCTGCGCACGTCTGGAATTACAATTCTACTGCGCGAATACAGCACCTTCCCCTCTAATTTCAACTCGTTGATAAGTGTAGTAACTGTTTGGCGGCTAGAGCTTATCAGGCTAGCAATTTCTTGATGGGTAAGGTAGTTTCTTATCACCGTTCCTTCCACATCGGATTTACCTTCGCGCTGGGCCCAATCGTGCAAAAATGCCTTCAAGCGCTCCTTTACATCTTTAAAAACCAAGTTGGCATAGCGCTGCTCCATTCGCTTAAGCTTATCGCTCATTTTTTGCGAAAAAGCATACGACAAACTAGGGTGTTTCTGCATAAGCATTTCAAAATCTGGCATTTCGTACATACAGATTATCACTTCGCTCGAAAGCACCTCAGCATACTCTTGTGTAAGCCCGTAGCCTCCACCAGATAAGTTTCCAAAAAGGTCACCTGTAAGAACAATGTCCTTAATCATTTCATTGCCCATTCGGTCGATTTCACTGATTTTGCACTTGCCATTTATGAGAAAGTACATGCGTTTTTTGTCTTGGTTGGCAAAGTAAATGGTCTGCCCTTTTTTCATTCTTAAAAAGCGCGCTGTTTTACACAAATCATTCACCTGCTCTTTGGTTAGCTGAGTAAACAAATCGTAGTTTCTCAGGTACCAATATTTAATCTCTCGTTGCATTTTTCAACTATTTATTACCAACTGTATAATTGCTACTGCGATGATGACAGCACCGAGCACCTTATTATAGTTTTTGGTAATTTTAGTATAGATGAAAGCCCTGTTTTTGGAAGCTAAAACAGCCACCAAATACTGGAGTACAAATGCCCCAACTGCCGTGCCTATTGTAAAAGCCACTTGGGTTGAAAGACTAGTGAAATGATGAATATCGTTCGACTTTAGATAGGCTATTATGAATAGCCAAAACGGATAAAGTTGTGGATTGAAGAGCCCAAAAGTGGCTCCCCACCAAAGCTCATTTCCATCTTTTACCTGATAACTTCTTTTACCATCACCAGATTTTTGAAAGATTAAAACAAGACCAAAAACGAATAAAATGCCGGATGTCAAATATTTGAGGTAGTCTTGAAAAAGCCCGAACTGCTCTAGTATTCCGGCACTGCCAAAAGCCAATGCACAGTAAAGTAACTCGGGTAAACTTCCCCCAAAACCAAATCGTATTGCGGCATTTTTATGCTTGTTTAAAGCGGTGTGAATTGTGCCAAAATTAACTGGCCCTAACTGAACGGATCCACAAAAGGAAATTCCAACAGCTAACAAAAAAGCTTTAATAACTAAGAATAAACTCACTTGGCTAAAACCGTTTTGGCTTTCAATTTGGTCTCCGTATTAGCCGGTTGCCTTTTGCGCCCAAAATGGGTTTTAATCTCTCGCAAAAGCTCCATGGCCGGTGTTACTGCTACCCCACGCTTCATATTCTGACGACTGATTTCCGCCATAATATTTAAACCTCTGATAACATCGCGGTAAGCGATTAGCAAGTTGAGCTTAGGATCGTAAATATGCCCTGGTTCGGAAGTAACTCCATTAAACTCCATTATCCTGATGTTCTCGCCTTTTCGTAAGTCTTCAACAGAACTCACCCTTAGGTCGAACCTACCGTAGTAGAAATCATCGGAACCTGCAGCCACCTCGTCAAACACTTTCACCAAGTTATTGTCGATCAAATCCATACCACTCAAAAACTTGGTGCCTTTGCAGTGATTACCAATCGGTTCTAGCTCTAGCTTTTCACCTTTTGGCAACACATCTTGTAACCTCTCTCCAAATTTCAACTTTATATTGTCCCACTGCAGTTTGGCGCGCTCACTTTTAAAAACCAAAGCCTTCAAAGTGCTGCGACCATCGCCTTCAATTTGGAGAAACTCCTTTTGAACAATAGACGAAATCCCCGTCTGTCCAGTGTTAGGGTAACGATAGTATAGTACCCCCAACTCAATTGGGAAACCCACAAACTCCTGAATTATAAAATCATAATCGGCCTTACGTACATAATCGACTAGCCCTTGTTGATCATTAATTTTAGCCACATCGGCACCACGTTCACCAATATTTGGTTTCAGAATAATTGGAAAGTTAAGATTCAACTTCTCCATCATCTGTATTACCGCAGTCCAGTTTTCTCTTCGCTTAATCAATGCTGTTTTTGGCAGGAACTTCGGATTCAACTGATCCAAAATATCCATTTTCGATTCGCCAAATACACCTCCGTGCTTTATGCCCGGGTTAGCCGCTGTAAAGAATGTCAACGACCTGCACTTAATGGCCAAATAAAGCCAGTAAGGAACCAATGGCAAAAAGAAGAGCCAAAAGGGCCAGTATTCGTAGTAAAACACCTTTACCAAAAAGAGTGGTAAGCGATTTCTCATAAAGTTTAAAACATTGAATTTAATCAACGCAAAGTTGTCATCAGAGATTCAGAAAGAATATTCATACCTCAATACAATGTCGTTTTGCCGTCTGCACAACAGTCATCCATTTGACAATTGATGTGCCAATCGTGAAAATCAATTTTAAAAAACTGAAGATCAGGCAATTACAGAAATATTTACTTACTAAACATAAAACATTATCACGATATTTCATGAATTACTCGATTTATCAGGAATGAACACAAAAAACTGCTTGAACTTGACGCCAAGGATTAAAATTCACCACATTTCAGGGGCGAAAATCATGAATCACGAAATATCATGAAAAAGAATTCCATCGTTACAAACCTCTTTTTATCCCCAGTTTTTTCATCCTCGACTCAAGTGTTGTCGGCTTCATTCCAAGTATTTTGGCTGCACCTTTTTCTCCACTAACCCGCCAAGCAGTCCGCTGCAATACATCCATTATGTAGCGTTTTTCAAACTCTGCCAAAGTCACAAAATCTGAAACACTTGCCACAACATTTTTCTTTGGAATCCAATCTCCCAACTCTAGCTTACTCTCTGGCGAAAGAATTACAGCCCGCTCTATCACATTCTCCAACTCACGAATGTTTCCTGGCCAATCGTAAGCCAGCAACGCGTTCATAGCCCGCTTTGGAATGTTGGTAATTTTCTTACCCAAATTAGCCCCGAACTTTTGCACAAAATGCTTTACCAAAAGCCCAATATCCTCCTTACGTTCTCTCAACGGCAAACTATGCACAGGGAAAACATTAAGTCTATAATATAAATCGGCACGGAAAGCCCCATCGGCCACCTCTTTTTCCAGCTGCCTGTTGGTGGCAGCAATCACACGCACATTTACCGCTTTGGTTTGCGTACTCCCTAGTCGTTCAAACTCCCCTTCTTGCAATGCACGCAACAGTTTAGACTGTAGTTCTAACGGCAACTCGCCAATTTCATCCAGAAAAAGTGTCCCTTGATCAGCCAATTCAAATCGACCAATCTTTCTGCTAATAGCCCCGGTAAAGGCTCCTTTTTCGTGACCAAACAATTCACTCTCTATAAGATTTGCCGGCAGAACAGCACAATTCACCTTTACCAAAGGCCTATTACTTCTTGGGCTTATGTCGTGAATTGCACGTGCCAACAATTCCTTCCCAGTACCAGATTCACCGGTAATAAGCACCGTAGCATCGGTAACTGCCACCTGCTCAAGGTTTGCTAAAAGCGCCTTAAAAGGAATACTCTGCGTGATGATTTCATGAAAATTATGTTCACCCTGAATCTCCTGCTGCAAGTAAGTGTTTTCCGCCTCAAGCTTGTTCTTCAAATCTTCTACCTGCCACATGGCATCTAGAAGTTTTTCATTGGCCATATTTCGCTCTAGCTCCACCGCAGCCCTATCCGAAAACATTCTTATAATCTCCATTTCCTCATCGAGAAGATCTAGTGGTTTATTGTCAAAAAGACCAATTAAACCGAGGCAATCACCCTGTCGTGATAGTATCGGCACACCAAAATACCCCTCAATCCCTACCTCTTTAGGGTAGTCTGACGAAACCCCAATCAACTGATGCAGCGGGCGCTTTTCATGAATAACCTGCTTACATGGCGTACCATCCAAATGGTAAGATGTATTCTCTACAAAATCGCCATCCCTATAGTAAGCCAAAGTCTTTAACATATCTTTTTCACTAGGGTCGAGCTGTGTAATCAAACACATGTGCACCCCCAATGCCTGTGTTATGTTTTCAACCAAAGACTTAAAAAAATCTACCCCCATAGTAGAGGAAGTAGCACGAGAAACCGAAGTCAAAAGCTGCTCTTTGCGCTTTCTATGCGTAATATCAAGCACAAAACTCACATTGTAAGCCTGCCCTTCAAACTGTAAATGGTTCACAAAAATCTCTACAGGAAACCTAGTACCATCCTTTCGCCAATGAGCAGATTCTAAGTGCAGCTTCCCTTTCTTTTTAGATTCTGCCCAAAGCATTCTAAATCGCTGATCAGTAAACTCACGGTTGATCTGAAAAATAGAAAGCTGCTTGAACTCCTCTTCAGAATAGCCATAAACAGACTTAGCTGTTTCATTGGCATAGTAGATCTTCCCTTCTTCATCCATCCAAAAAACAGATGCAAGCGCCCGTGAAACAGTAAACTCCGCAAGGCCTTGAAACTTATGTCCTAACTCTGCTTTCATTCACGAAATATCGTAATTATTTAGGAATAAGTAGGATAAATCACTTTTCTAAACGAGGGAATGTCGCCCAAGCGATATTCGCAGTACCTACAAGTGAACCGCTTTACTGTTGCTTGCGTATATTTTGCCAAACGCAACTTATGAAACTCACTATCTCACTTTTAGGCTTACTGCTTGGCCTTACTGCCTTTGGCCAAATACCAACCAAGCATTACAATCTAAAAAGAGGGATTGCCATACAAGGTTACGACCCAGTGAGTTATTTCGAGAAAGGCGAAGCTAAGAAAGGACTGGAAAGCATTCAATACAAATATAACGGAGCTACCTATTTATTTGCCTCCAGCGCACACAAACAAGCTTTTGAAGCCAATCCGGCACAATACGAACCAACTTACGGAGGCTATTGCGCCTACGCCATGGCTGATGGAGACAAAGTGAAAATCGATCCTAAAACCTTCAAAGTGCTAGACGGAAAGCTATACCTCTTCTACAATTTTGGAGGAACAAATACACTTAAATTATGGAATGATGAAGAGGCGTCATTATTGCCAAAAGCAGACAAAGCGTGGAAAAAAATCATTAATCAATAAATACTTTTAACCTTACACCGTATTTTTAAATGAAGCCATTAAGGTTCATTTTTTACTAATCACTAAACTATGCAACTAAAGCATACATCCATTGACATACTGAACCAATTGATATTAGCTTCAAAATCACTTGATGACGAAGCTTTTAGAAAACCACTAGCCATACTTTCTGGCAATACAATCGGCAAGCACATTCGGCACATTATTGAGTTTTACGACCTGATGATTGTAGGCCTTGCCAGCAGCGAAGTGAATTACGATCAGCGGAGCCACGACAAGGTTATTGAAGAAAACCGTTTAATGGCCATAGAGAAATTAAACACCCTGAAACTTGAGTTTGAACAACAAAAAGAGGACAAACCCCTAACACTCTTAGCCAACTATTCTACCCAAGAAAATAAACCAACAGTAATTAAAACGAGTTTTTTCAGGGAACTACAATACAATATAGAGCATGCCATCCACCATATGGCCATTATTAAAATTGCCATTACTCACACCCTACCAGAAGTACAACTACCCGAGCATTTCGGCATAGCCTATTCTACCATAAAGTACCGCAAGGAACAATGTGCACAGTAACCTTCCTGCCTTTAACAGAAGGCTTTATCCTTACTTCCAACAGAGACGAATCACCCGAAAGACAGGCGTTTTTGCCCCAGCAAAAAAGAATTGGTAGCATTGAAGTTTGTTTCCCAAAAGATCCTTTAGCTGGCGGAACCTGGTTCGCAACAGACAACCAACGCTTTACCCTTTGCCTATTGAATGGTGGGTTTGAAAAACACAAACACGAACCGCCATATCGCCTAAGCAGAGGACAAATGGTGCTTCAGTTTTTTGAGTACTATGACCTATCCGATTTTAAAAATCAGTTTGAATTTGAAGGGATAGAGCCTTTTACATTAGTAGCGATTGATGCGCTAGCGGGAGTAGCGCTTGAAGAACTCGTTTGGGATGAAAAAGCTTTGCATGTAAGAAAGCTAAATTCAAATACGCCATACATCTGGTCCTCATCAACACTATATCCAGAGCCGGTACGCCAAGAAAGAAGAAATTGGTTTGAAAAATGGCTCCTAGACCACAAAACATTTTCTCAGCAGGAAATTATTTCCTTTCACAAATCGGGAGGAAAAGGCGATGCCTGGAATGACTTTGTCATGAACCGAGAGGGCAAAGTACAGACCATTAGCGTTACATCTGTACAGAAAAAGAGTGGAGAATTTTCACCGCTTTATCACGAAGACCTTTTAGCCAAAAAACGGCATTAAAGCATAAAAAAACCGAAAGAACCACCCTTTTTCAAACAATGGATTCTTTCGGTTAAACTGAAAAACCTTCAGGTTAATGAAGTGCCTTTCGTTATTTAAATATCGAACTTGATACCCTGCGCAAGCGGAATATCGGTAGTGTAGTTAATTGTATTGGTTTGTCTTCTCATGTACGCCTTCCAAGCATCAGAGCCAGACTCCCGACCACCGCCAGTCTCTTTTTCCCCACCGAAAGCACCACCAATTTCAGCACCAGAAGTACCAATATTTACATTGGCAATACCACAATCGGAACCAATAGCCGAAAGGAACAAGTGCGCCTCACGCATATTATTGGTCATAATAGCCGAAGAAAGCCCCTGCTTAACGCCATTTTGCTTAGCGAGTGCATTGTGAACATCGCCACTATATTTAATCAAGTAAAGAATTGGCGCGAAAGTCTCTTCTTGAACAATTTCGAACTCGTTCTCTGCCTCGATAATGCACGGCTTAACATAGCAACCGCTTTCATAACCCGCACCTTCGAGCACACCACCTTCAACCAAGATCTTACCACCTTCAGACTCGGCCTTTTTTATGGCATTTAGATAATTCTGAACTGAATCCTTATCGATTACCGGACCAACGTGGTTTTTCTCATCCAAAGGATTACCAATGCGAAGCTGCGTGTAAGCATCCGCCACTACCTTCTTCACCTCATCGTAAATATCTTCGTGTATAATTAGTCTTCGTGTAGAAGTACAACGCTGACCTGCAGTACCTACAGCACCAAACACAGCGCCAATTACAGTCATTTTAAGATCTGCATCAGGCGTAACAATAATAGCGTTGTTTCCACCCAACTCAAGAATAGACTTACCAAGGCGAGCAGCCACTGCCTGCCCAACGATTTTACCCATTCTGATTGAGCCTGTTGCCGATACCAAAGGCACTCTTTCGTCCTTTGTCATCATTTCGCCTACCTTATAATCTCCATTAACAATACAGGAAATTCCTTCAGGGAGATTGTTATCCTTCAAAACCTGTGCAATCAAATTTTGACAGGCAATTGAAGTCAGAGGTGTTTTTTCAGATGCCTTCCATACGCAAACATCGCCACAAGCCCATGCTAATGCGGTATTCCATGACCACACAGCCACAGGGAAATTGAAGGCAGAAATGATTCCTACCACACCCAGTGGATGCCACTGCTCTTGCATATGATGACCAGGTCTTTCCGACTTAATAGTAAGCCCGTGCAATTGGCGAGATAGCCCCACTGCAAAGTCGCAGATATCAATCATCTCCTGAACTTCACCAAGCCCTTCCTGATAAGACTTACCCATTTCGTAAGAAACCAACTTACCTAAGTCTTCTTTTCTTTCGCGAAGCAAGTTTCCGAATTGGCGCACCATTTCGCCACGTACCGGAGCCGGCACATCTCTCCATGTTTTGAAAGCAGCTTGAGCAGTTTCTATAACACGCTCATATTCTTCGGGAGTAGTAGTGGTTACCGCCCCAATCAACTCACCATCTACTGGTGAATAAGATTCAATCAGCGCTCCATTTCCCTCAGAATTAGAGCCTGTAGAGGTTCCGTTATTCTGGGCCTTTACCCCAAGCCTTTCTAATGCTTCTTTTATACCAAAGTCTTTTTGAATGTCCATAAATTAAGTCCTTGTTGAAATGAGCCTCATAGTTACGGGAATTTTCAGAGGTCTGCAAAAAAGAAAGAACCAATAAAAAAGCCTGCTCACGCAGGCTTCTCACAATAGTTCAAAAGGTGTTTACCAATCTATTTTATAATATTCTTTATCTCCATTCGGGTATTTCCCCATTACATAGAAGTCTCTCTTTTTGGTGTCGAGCAACTGCTGAAACTCTTCTAAATCTTCAATGTCTTCATCACCAACCTTGGTGATCACAAAACCCTCCTTAATACCAGCATCCTTCCATGCGCCTTCATCTAACTTGGATATCTGCACACCACCATCTATTCTAAGAATGCTTTTCGTTTCACTAGAGATATCAGTAAATACCGAACCTTCAATTTCATAGGTCAAATGAACCTCTTCTGGTGCACTTACCACAAAACCCTCTTTCTTCATTAGTTCTAGCGAAACATCCTTATTTCTACCATCACGCTTGAACTTTACACTAATCTTATCACCAGGCCGTTTTCTCGCCACAAATTCTTGAAGTTCACTAGTAGTCCTCACCTCTCTGTCGTCAATCCCAACAATCACATCATCTACTTTAAGTCCTGCTTTTTCCGCTGCCCCACCAGGGCTTACAGAACTAATATGAACCCCAGACAACTCGTCCGTAAACCTGCCATCTGCATCTCTAATCTGCACACCAAGCAAACCCCGCTGCACCTCTCCAAACTCCAACAAGTCGTCCATCACTTTTTTAACCAAAATAGAAGGCACCGCAAACGAATAACCGTTAAACGTACCCGTATTGGTTGCAATCGCAGTATTTATACCAATCAATTCGCCCTCCAAATTCACCAAAGCACCACCGCTATTGCCACGGTTTACTACAGCATCGGTTTGGATGAAAGACTCTATTCCATATTGGTTTTGTCTACCCGCAATCAGGTTGATGTTTCTCGCTTTGGCGCTAACAATTCCAGCCGTTACTGTATTATTTAAATCGAAAGGATTACCCACTGCCAATACCCACTCACCTATTTCCACTTGATCTGAATCACCGAATTCAACAAAAGGAAGGCTTCCGGCATCAATTTTAATAAGTGCCAAATCAGTATCAGGGTCCACCCCAACTAATTCAGCATCAACCCTCCTGTTATCGTCAAGTCGTACTTCTAACTCATCTGCGTCCTCCACAACATGATAGTTGGTAGCGATATATCCATCAGAAGAAATAAGCACTCCGGAACCAGTAGACTGCCGCATTCTGCGATCACCAAACAAGCGAGACCATGAGCGAGAACGACCTCTCACCTCAGAGCGATTAGTAATATGCACCACAGCAGGAACAATAGCCCGCGATGCTTTTACAAAATTGATTCCTTCCGGAACGATGTAATTTTTAGGGGCATCATCTATATCACCAAAACTAGTAGTCATACTAGTTGACCTCCTTTCAAGCCCGTTTTCATTAGCCGAGGACCCCGTAAACAACCCAACTCCTAACAGCACAATAAGGCCGCCAAGCAATGACGAGACCAGCACTCCCGCAAAAAACTGTCGTTTACTAATCATAGAAATCTCCTTTAACTGCTCAAATGTAACGCCTCAAATAGCGTGTGAGTTTTAATTTAAACAAAAGCTATGGGATTGTTAACCAGAATTAACAAAAGATTCAGTAAATAACAGTTTTCAACCATCAGACACAACACACTTAAAATCAACAACTAACAGACCACCAGACACAAAAAAAGGAGCTCCCGAAGGAAACTCCTCTTATCAACCAAAACAACACTTATTCTACTTCACTTCAATCTACTCTAACCTACTTCACACTAATCTTAGAGGTCAATTTTTTAGACTCATCTTTTGGCACCACCAACCTTAAAATACCATTGGTGTAGCTTGCCTCAATTTGGTCTTCTTTAATATTTTCTGGCAACTGGAAAGACTTAGCGAAAGCACCGTATTCCGTTTGAATTGAGTAGAAATTCTTTCCATCCTCTTTCTTCTCAAATTTCCTCTCGCCCTTAATGATCAACAAACCATCTTTCAAGTCAACCTCGAAATCCTTTTTGTCGAAACCAGGAACAGCCAAGTCAATTTCAAATGCCTTATCTGTTTCTGCTATATCTACCCTTGGGTTAAAAGTAGTGCTCTTTTGAGCCACGGAGTCATTAAATAAGCGATCGAAAATGCTATCCATTCTTGTAGGAAACATCCAGTCTGAGTTTTGTTTTACTAAGTTCATATCTTCTGAGTTTTTAAATTTCAAATTCATTTGCCCATGTATTAGTGAAAACCGTACCACTTCAATTTTCAAACAAAAACAAGACATTATGACTTGATATTTTTAGAGTCATCAGATTTTTAAGCCACATTGTCAGTATTGTTCGTCATTTTTTCGATATGAAGCCAACAAACGTTTGCATATTTTAGGACTTTCGACCGAATACCATGAACCAACGAAAGCAACTTTTAAAGGCCTTTGGGCCAGGGATACTTTTTGCCAGCACCTGTATTGGCGTTTCCCACTTAGTTCAATCTACCCGAGCCGGTGCCGACTACGGGTTTGAACTGGTAATATTCATTGTACTCGCCAACCTTTTTAAGTATCCGTTTTTTGAATTTGGAAGCAGATACGCAGCAGCTACAGGAAAAAACCTTTTGGAAGGCTATTTAAAAGAAGGCAAATGGGTGCTCTGGCTTTACTTTATTATCAGCCTTGTATCTATGTTTACCGTTACAGCAGCCGTAACTTTTGTAACAGCCGGCATGCTCAACAACTTACTCGGCATCGATTTTAACCCAACCTATATGTCGGGGCTTATTCTATTGTTTTGTACGGCAGTACTTATGCTAGGCAAATATCACCTGCTCGACACACTGCTTAAAATCATTGGTTCGGTACTATTAATAAGTACGCTTGTCGCCTTTTTCGGAGTATTAGGCAAAGGCCGAATCACTCCTATTGAAGGCTTTATTCCACAAGAGCTCTTCGAAAGAAACGGCATTATCTTTTTAATCGCCTTAATGGGCTGGATGCCAACAGCAGTAGACCTCTCTACATGGAACAGCATATGGGCCGTAGAAAAA
Organism: Roseivirga pacifica; assembly: GCF_900111145.1. GTDB lineage: Bacteria > Bacteroidota > Bacteroidia > Cytophagales > Cyclobacteriaceae > Roseivirga > Roseivirga pacifica. The sequence continues at coordinate 1,512,515 of NZ_FOIR01000001.1, read as the reverse complement.
ATGAAAGACAATGGCGGCCAGTCGAATCTGAAAAACATTCTCTTCGATTTTAATTTTGGCTACATCATAACTGCTGTGCTTGCCCTATGCTTTCTCACATTAGGCGCGTATGTAATGTATGGCTCAGGAGAAGAGCTTTCTAGCAATAGTACTGTCTTTTCAGATCAAGTAGTGAGCCTATACACCAACGCGCTAGGAAGTTGGGCCTACCCAGTTATTGCAATAGCAGCTTTTAGCACCATGTTCAGCACTACAATAACCGTAGTTGACGGATACGGAAGGTCAATGGGAGAAACTTTAAGAATTCTATTCTTCCGACATAAGAACGCTAAAACCATGTACTATGGCACTATGGTTTTGGTTTCTGCAATGGCATTCTTGTTTATCGCTTATTTATCTTCGAACCTAAAAGACTTAGTCGACCTAGCCACTACTTTCTCATTCGTAGTTGCTCCACTAATTGCATGGATTAATTATAAGGTAATTATGTCGAAACAAATTGCGAGCGAATTCAGACCAAAACCTTGGCTAAAAACACTAGCAATCAGTGGGTTAATTTTCCTTACAGCATTCGCAATAATCTACCTCATCGTCTATTTTCTTATGTAGATAAAAAAAATTATTAAAAGGTTTTGTAATATCAATTATCAACTGCTAATATTGCACTCCCATTCGCAAGAAGAGCGAATTAAAAACATAAAAATTCCTCCTTAGCTCAGTTGGTTAGAGCATCTGACTGTTAATCAGAGGGTCCTTGGTTCGAGTCCAAGAGGAGGAGCAATAAACCAGAAAGGTCAACAAAATTGTTGACCTTTTCTTTTTAAAATACCTCACCATTTCTTTCGTTATCTTCGCGATATGTTCAAGCGGTTTATTCCACTTCTTTTCGTTTTCGCAATAGTTGCCTGCGGTGGCACATCTCAGATTTTCGAGTCTGCAAGAAAAGCCGATGAAATAGACCCTGAGAAACCAGACATCACCTACGAAAAAGAAGAAACCGACACCCTTGCCGATGTTGAGCTTAAGCAGAAAAAGAATTTCTACTATGGCGAAAAAGTAAAGAAATCATTCACCCGCCATGACAACTCAGCAGGCACTTCTTTTGAACTTTTCAATCTACTTCGCGAACCTGTACAAGTTGACAACTATGTACAACAAATTTATTACTACGACCCGAAAGCCAGGCGCGTAATAATAGTTGCAGGAAAAGGGCAGATTTTAGAAAACGTACTGCACGGCCCTTACGAACGCACAATTAACGACATTGTAGTTGATAAAGGCATGTTCATTTACGGCATGAAACACGAACGTTGGCTTCACCAAAAAACAGACTCTACCCTCTCTGCCAAACAGCACTTCCATATGGGCTGGTTCAGAGATTCGGAAATTACCTACTATGACGAAGCCACCAAAGAACGAATCAAAGAGGTAATTCCAATTCAGTACGGTAAAAAAGAAGGTACCTATTATCGGTTTTATGAAAATGGAAAAATGGCAGTAAAAGGTCAGTATGTATTTGATAGAAAAGTTGGTGTTTGGGAAGAATACTACAACTCACCAGGCACCATTACACTAAAGAAAACCATTCAGTATAGACCCGAATTTTACATGAAGAATTTTAAGGCCTTTGTAAGAAGAGAATGGGACCAATACGCACAACCGACCTACACAAGCCCAAGACTAAGTCAATAAAAGGCATCCTTTAAGTGCTCAACTTCAAATCGGCCCTTGTCAAAAACCAAGGCCAAAATATCAAAGCGTAAATCGCCCTTCCAGCTTACTTCCTCCATGTACCGCTCGGCTCCTCTAATAATTGATTGCTGTTGATTTTTAGACACAAAGTCTTCAGGCAGCCCGTACGCAGTAGAACTCCGCGTTTTTACCTCTACAAAAACCAAAAGCCCATCTTTTTCACATATCAAGTCTATTTCAGACCTACCCGCACGATAGTTTTCGACCAAAAGCTTGTACCCTGCTTTCGATAGAAAGCTTTTCGCAAATTCTTCACCTCTTTTGCCAAACGATTGCACGCAATGAAACTCTTGAAGCTTTAATTTAGGGATTAAAATAAACTAACTTCGAACGACCTAAAATATCGATATGCTAAAATCTACTAACCCTACCGAAACTAAAAGCTGGAAAGCACTCAAAGAGCACTACCAAAAAATTAGCGACAAACATATGCGCTCGCTGTTTGCTGAAGACACAAAGCGATTCGAGAAGCTTTCTACAACTTTCAACGACATTTTAGTAGACTACTCTAAAAACATCATAACAAGCGACACACTTACGCTGCTCATGAACTTGGCTGACGAATGTGGCGTAAAGCAAGCTATCGAGGCGATGTTTAACGGAGAAAAGATCAATGCTACCGAAGACCGTGCCGTGCTACATACAGCACTCCGCAATAAGTCGAACAGAGCAGTACTTGCCGATGGCGAAGATGTGATGCCATTAGTAAATGCTGCTTTAGTCAAAATCAAAACTTTTGCGGATCAAATTACCGCAGGCAAGTGGCTCGGCTACACAGGCAAGCCCATCAAAAACATTGTAAATATAGGTATTGGAGGCTCCGATCTGGGCCCAGTTATGGTTACCGAAGCACTTAAGCCATATGCCACTTTCGGCATTACACCTTATTTTGTCTCAAATGTAGATGGCACCCATTTAGCAGAGACACTAAAGAAAGTAGATGCTGAGGAAACACTATTCATGATAGCCTCGAAGACGTTTACCACGCAAGAAACCATGACCAACGCACACTCTGCTAAAGACTGGTTCTTGTCACAAGGAGCAACAGAAGCCGATGTAGCCAAGCATTTCGTAGCCCTTTCAACCAATGCAAAATCGGTTGCCGATTTTGGCATAGACACCAACAACATGTTCGAGTTCTGGGACTGGGTAGGCGGCCGTTACAGCTTGTGGTCCTCAATAGGGCTAAGCATCGCTTGTACCATTGGTTTCGATAATTTTGACGAGTTGTTAACTGGTGCTTTCGAAATGGATGAGCACTTTAGAACAGCCGCTTTTGAAGAAAATATACCGGTAATTTTAGCAGTAATAGGACTTTGGTATGGTAACTTCTTTGGTAGCGAATCGGAAGCAATTCTACCCTACGACCAATACCTCCATAGGTTTGCAGCATACTTTCAGCAGGGCAACATGGAAAGCAACGGCAAGTACGTTGGCAGAAATGGAGAAGCCGTTAATTACCAAACCGGCCCAATAGTATGGGGCGAACCAGGCACCAACGGTCAGCACGCCTTCTACCAACTAATTCACCAAGGCACTAAACTCATCCCTTGCGATTTTCTAGCACCAGCTATAAGCCAAAACAATATTGGCGATCACCATGAAAAGCTTCTTTCCAACTTTTTTGCTCAGACAGAAGCCTTATTAAATGGAAAAAGTAGAGCCGAAGTTGAAGCAGAGCTAATTGCACAAGGTAAATCAGAAGCTGAAATTGAGGCACTAGCAGCATTCAAAGTGTTTGAAGGCAACAAACCAACAAACAGCATTCTGTTTAAAAAATTAACACCAAAAGTACTCGGCAGCCTAGTTGCCATGTATGAACACAAGATCTTTGTTCAGGGAATTATCTGGAACATTTATAGTTTTGACCAATGGGGCGTTGAACTAGGAAAAGTACTGGCGAAGAAAATCCTTCCAGAGCTTTCTGGAGAGGAAAACGTAGCCACTCACGACAGCTCGACAAACGGCCTGATCAACACCTATAAAACCATGAGAAAAGGATGACAAAGAAATTTTTATACCCGCTTAAGTTCGATACAATCTTCAAAGACAAAATTTGGGGAGGACAAAAGATAAACACCATTTTGGGAAAAGATTTTTCTCCGCTTCCGAACTGTGGCGAAACATGGGAAATATCAGGTGTCCCTGGCAACCTTTCAAAGATATCTGAAGGCCCTCTGAAAGGCTGGACATTGCCAGAGTTAATTGAGGAATTCAAGGAAGAATTGGTTGGAAAAAAAGTGTTCGAACAATACGGCACCGAATTCCCACTGTTGGTCAAGTTTATTGATGCAGCACAAGACCTTTCCATACAAGTTCACCCTAATGACAAACTCGCGAAAGCAAGACACAACTCCTTGGGTAAATCCGAAATGTGGTACATCTTTCAGGCCGATGAAGACGCCAAACTCATCTCGGGTTTTAACAAAGACACCAACCAGCAAGAATACCTTGAATACTTAGAAAGCGGCCGATTAACCGAGATTTTGAATGAGGAAGAGGTTAATGCTGGTGACTGCTTTTACCTACCTGCAGGCCGAGTACACACCATCGGTAAAGGCTTGCTTCTTGCAGAGATCCAACAATCTTCAGACGTAACGTATCGCATATACGATTTCGACAGAACGGATGACCAAGGCAACAAGCGCGAGCTACATAACGAACAAGCATTAGACGCTCTCGATTACAAGCATTATTCAGAATATAAGACACCATATAAAAAGGCATTGAACGAAGCCGTTCCTCTGGTAAAATCCCAGTACTTTCAAACCAATCTTTTGGAGTTCACCACAGGCATAATTCGAGAGCATTATCGCAAAGATTCATTCGTAATTTACACCTGTGTACAAGGCGAGGCTCAAATTGAATGCATGGGGCAAACGACAAAAATTTCAATGGGAAATGCAGTTTTAATACCGCAAAAAGCACCAGAAATTCATCTTCGTACAAATTCGGGCTTCAAAATGTTGGAAACTTTTATGCCTTAGTCTATTTTTGTTTCATGGCTGGAAAGAAGAATATGAAATCCTTCGCGGCCACGTTCTTAAATACTAAAGATAATAGCGTGGTCAAGAAAGAGTTTCTTGCGCGTAATCACACTTCGGCCCTCCGAAAAGCGAACCGACAGATCACGAAATATGTTCGTGTATTATCTGTCGATCAAATAGGAGAGGATACGAGAGAAGCCTAAATTTGCGTGTGTAAGGCGGTGAATGCGTAAGACATGAATATTCATATAAATAAGTCAGTTCAGGTAATCAATCTTGGAGAGGATGATTATCAGCGTGTGTGGAATTTTCAAGAGACTATATTTAAAAAAACGGTCGATCGAAAGATTGAGAACCGTAAGTCTCCTCATCCCGACAATCAAGTTGCAACCGAGAACTATCTTATTCTATGTGAGCATCCTCATGTATATACTCTAGGGAAAAGTGGAAAGATGGAAAACCTCCTCCTCGATGAGGAAGGCTTAAAGGATCATCAAGCTACATTTTATAAAATTAACCGAGGCGGTGATATCACTTATCATGGGCCCGGACAACTAGTGGCTTATCCAATTCTGGATCTTGAGAATTTCTTCACGGATATTCACAAGTATCTCAGGTTTTTGGAGGAAAGTGTGATAATGACTTTGGCCGATTTCGGTATAAAGGCAGGCCGTATCGATGGCCTCACTGGTGTTTGGATAGACTATGAAGAAGGTGCCGAAAACCCTCGAAAAATATGTGCTATGGGCGTAAAATCAAGCCGCTGGGTAACCATGCACGGCTTGGCACTCAATGTAAACTCAGACCTTTCTTACTTCAACAACATTGTACCTTGCGGAATAGACGACAAGGCCGTAACTTCCATGAACCATGAGCTCGGAAAAACCGTAGACATGGCCACGGTTCAAAAACACTTGGTTACTCATATAGCCAATGTTTTCGAAATGGAACTTACAAATGCCAAAAAAGAGTCTTTTAATTATTAGTGCACTTGTTATTGTTGCCATTGGCGCATATTTGTCCAGCTCAAAACCGGCTGAATTTACATCTTATATAAACATTCCTATTGCTGAAAAGCACCGTGGTGTCTGCTGGGTTGGTGGCCCACAACAAATCGACAGTATAGAAATTAACCGAATTGCGAGTCTAGGAGTAAACTGGATATCGCAAACGCCATTTGGTTGGCAAAGTGGGCACGACAACCCAAGCATAAGCGGCATGCACCAAACTGGCGAAAGAGGCTGGTGGGGAGAAAGAGACGAAGGCCTGATTACCACAACCGAATTAGCTAGGGCAAAAGGCATAAAAACCATACTTAAACCACACATTTGGCTACGCGATGAAGGTGGGAAATGGCGAGGAGAAATCGCCATGAAAACCGAAGAAGACTGGCAAAAGTGGTTCAGCGATTACGAGCAATTCATCCTTCATTATGCCAAACTTGCAGAAGCCGCAAAAATGGAAATGCTCTGTATAGGTACCGAACTACACCAAACCTGCGTACAGCGAGAAGCAGACTGGAGAGCGCTGATTAAAAAAACCAGAGCTGTTTATTCTGGCCAGTTGACCTATGCAGCGAATTTTGCCGATGAATACGAAGAAGTATCCTTTTGGGACGAACTGGACTTTATTGGCATACAGGCCTACTTCCCTATTACTGACAGTCACGAGCCAAAAATTGAAGACATCAACAAATCATGGGACAATCATTTATCAACTCTAGAGAAGTTTAGCAATAAGTATAAAAAGCCAGTATTATTTACAGAGATAGGATACAAAAGCACCAAAAATGCCGGCATAACACCATGGGAATGGCCGCAGCACGTAAATATGCAGGAACGAAAAGCCTTATACTCTGAAGAAAACCAAGCTGTGCTTTACGAGTCTATGATGCAAAAGGTAATGACAGCCCCCTTTATTGCTGGCATCCATATATGGAAATGGTTCCCCAAATACGAAGAGCGCCAAGCCCGCGCCAGAGAACGCAACGAAAACTACATAGACATTGACTTTACACCTCAAGGAAAAACCGCTGAAGAAGTTATGGGCAAGTGGTTTAGAAAGTTTCAATAACTATTTTTGCGCCATGAAGAAGGACATTGAGATGCCCAAAGTGGCTGGAGTAAAAATTTGCATTGCCAAAAGCACCAACAATTTGGGAGAAAGCGACTGGGGCGTTTACCTAATCAACAACAACCTTATTGAGCTAGAAAATGTCATGATCGTATCAAAAGGCTATGAAGGTAAAGACAAAAATGCCCGCCAAACTTCTACCCTTCGCCATATGATCGAAAAAGTAGAAGCCCAAAGCGTTGCCAAAATTGAGAGCATTTCTCCCGAGGTTTTCTCCTTCTATAATGAATTCTGGGTGAGCTACTACATCATTAAAGAGCTATTCGATAAGAAGTTCGTGATAGAACCATTTCAAGAGTTCGATTTGCAAGAAATTACCGAGCTAGACCTTCAAGGCAAAATAGCACAGTAGCAACTATTCGCGCGATTGCCTATCTTAATAGGTATGAAACACGCGCAACTAGAGCAAATTCTCTTTCTTGATATTGAGACTGTAGCGGGCTTTGAGGAGTACTCTGAAATGCCTGAAGCACTTCAAAAACACTGGAACCGAAAGGCTAGCTTTTTTAAAGAAGCTGAACAAAAAACACCTGAAGAGCTCTACGGAAGAGCTGGAATCTATTCAGAGTTCGGCAAAATTGTAACCATTGCTGTTGGCTACTTTCGATTTGATGGAGATGAAAACATTCAACTCAGGATCAAGGCATTCTCAAGCGACAACGAAGTTGAACTACTGCAATCATTTGCCAAATTACTTAGCGACAGCTTCCCACCTTCCGTTAAACTTTGTGCCCACAATGGCAAGGAATTCGACTTTCCTTACATTGCCCGCAGAATGGTGATCCAAGGAATTGAACTACCCAAACCACTACAAATGAGCGGCAAAAAGCCATGGGAAATCCCACACCTCGACACACTCGAACTTTGGAAGTTTGGTGACTACAAGCACTTTACCTCACTCGATTTATTGGCCCACATATTAGGCATTCCAAGTAGCAAATCGGATATTGATGGTAGTCAGGTAAACGAGGTTTATTATAAGGAAAAGAACCTTGACCGGATAACCGAATATTGTAAGCGCGATGTAGCCGTTTTGGCTCAGGTATTTTTAAAGCTACAAGGCATGCCTTTGCTTAACAATTCTGCCATTCATATGCTTTAAATATTTGGGCATTCGCAAAAGCGTTCCTTTAATTCTTCCTAATTTTAAGCGCATGCCTAAATGAGCGTATGAGTCGAAAACGAAAGCAAAAATCTAACAAACCAGAGGTCACCAAAGGTGGCTTTAAACAAATACAACCTGTTGTCTTAGGTTTTCTCTCCGAAAACCCGGGCAGAGGCTACCAAATAAAGCAAATTTTAAAAGCTTTAGGCGTTCGCGATGCCAAATCTAAAGGCATGGTTACCGAAGTAATCTACCGACTTGAAGATACCGGAGTGGTAAAAAAACTACGCAACGGTTCTTACACACTTGAAGCAGAACAGCAAACACTTACAGGCGTAATCGACTCGGTAAATGCCCGATTTGCGTACGTTGTTCTCGATGGGGATGAAGAAACCGATGACATTTGGGTAGCCAAAGAAGACCTACTAGGCGCCATGGACGATGACCATGTAAAGGTGGTTTTGAAACCAAAAAAACACGGCAAACATCCCGAGGGAAAAGTAGTAGAAATTCTTACCAGACACCGTGATGAATTTGTGGGCCGCCTAGAAATGTCCACTCGCTATGCCTTCGTTATTCCAGACTTCAAAAAGATGTTTCACGATGTATATGTGAGACTGGAAGATTTAAACGGTGCCAAGCACAATGATAAAGTAATTGTAAAAATTACGCAGTGGCCTGAGCGCGATAAAAAGCCGGAAGGAATAGTTACTCGTGTACTTGGCAAAGCAGGCGAGCACAATGCGGAGATTCACTCAATTATTGCCGAATTTGGCTTGCCACTAGAATTTCCCGAAGGAATAGAAAAAGAAGCCGAAGCAATACCTGACAAGATTACGGCCAAAGAAATTAAGAAAAGAAAAGATTTCCGCGATATCACCACCTTTACCATCGACCCTGAAGATGCCAAGGATTTTGATGATGCGCTTTCCCTCAGAAAGCTAGACAACGGTAATTTTGAGGTGGGCGTGCACATTGCAGATGTTACCCATTATGTAGACGAAAAGTCTGAGCTGGAAGAAGAGGCAAAAGATCGCGCCACTTCGGTTTACTTAGTAGACCGAACCATTCCAATGTTACCAGAGCGCCTTTCGAATGGACTTTGTTCGCTTAGGCCAAATGAAGAAAAGCTTACGTTTTCTGCAGTTTTTGAGCTAGACCATGAGGCCAACATCAAGAAAGAATGGTTTGGGCGCACCATAATTTATTCCGATCGAAGGTTTACTTACGAGGAAGCTCAAGAAAGGCTAGAAACTGGTGAGGGCGACTTTCATGAAGAAGTAACACAGCTCGACACCCTTGCCAAAGTACTGCGTAAAAAGCGGTTTCAGCATGGCGCGGTAAACTTTGAAACTACCGAAGTTAAGTTTGTGCTTGATGACAACGGAACCCCCTTAGGAGTAACGCCAAAAGAGCGAAAAGCAGCCCATATGCTCATTGAAGAGTTTATGCTTTTAGCCAATAAAAAGGTGGCCGAATACGTCTTCAACAAAGCAAATGAAGGCAAACCACTTACCTTCGTTTACAGAACCCACGACAATCCAGACCCGGAAAAACTAGATACTTTCGCCAAGTTTGCCAATCGCTTTGGCCACAACCTTAATTTCGATAGAGGTGGCATTTCGAGCTCACTGAATACACTCATCGATAAAATTGAGGGAAGCCCAGAGCAAAACGTATTGCAGCAACTGGCCATCCGTACCATGGCAAAAGCCAAGTACACCACCAATGCGAAAGGGCACTTCGGCTTGGCCTTTGCCCACTACACGCACTTCACCTCGCCCATTAGGCGATACCCCGACATGATGGTGCACCGATTACTGCAGCACTATTTAGACAAAGGAAAATCGGTAAACGAGGAAGAGTACGAAGAGCTTTGCCTGCATTCTTCTGAAAGGGAAAAGCGGGCCGCAGATGCTGAACGTGCCTCCATCAAATACAAACAAGTAGAATTTATGTCGCTTGTTGAAGCCAAAGATTTTGACGGAATAGTAAGTGGTGTAACCGAATGGGGTATTTTTGTGGAAATCACCGAAACCAAGTGTGAAGGCATGGTGCGCATGGCCGACATGACTGATGATTTTTACGAATTTGACGAACAAAACTATCGGGTGATTGGTAAAAGAAATAAGCGTATGATCTCCCTTGGAGATAACGTGGTGGTTCGCGTAAAAGCAACAGACATAGACCGCAGAACCATCGACCTAACTTTTGTAGAGAATGACAAACGATCTTAAGCAGCTCGTTGAGCTGATTAACAAGCGACTTTCGGAGCAGCAATATGGCCAAAAGCCTCAAGAACTTTACGAACCAATTCGTTACATCATGAGCCTTGGCGGCAAGCGCCTTCGGCCGGTACTCGTATTAATGGCCTACCGCCTTTTTAAAGATGACTACGAAACCATTATCGATCAGGCTTTAGCTGTAGAGGTTTTTCACAACTTCACGCTAATGCATGACGACATAATGGACGAAGCTCCATTACGCAGAGGCAAAGCCACCGTGCACGAAAAGTGGGACCCTAACACAGCCATTCTCTCTGGCGATGTAACGCTTGTAAAAGCCTACGACATGTTACTTGATGCTCCAGGCGACCTAAGAGCAATCATCAAAAACTTTAACGAATGCGCCTTAGGTGTATGCGAAGGCCAGCAGTTCGATATGAACTTTGAACAATTGCCAACTGTAAGCGAAGCCGAATACATTGACATGATTCGGCTAAAGACAGCCATTCTGCTTGGTTTTGGGTTAAAGCTAGGTGCAATGATGGCCGGAGCCAACAAAAAAGAAGCACAGCAACTGTACGACTTTGGCGTGTTCGTAGGTATAGGCTTTCAACTAAAAGACGACTTACTAGACGTTTATGCCGACCAAGCCAAGTTTGGCAAACAGGTTGGTGGAGATATTATCTCCAACAAAAAAACATTCCTATTACTAAAAGCCTTGGAGCTAGCCAACCCTGAGCAAAAGGCAGCGCTTGAAAACTGGATTACCAAAACTGAGTTTGATCACGAGGAAAAAGTAACTGCCGTTCGAGGCATTTATGATGAGATCGGTATAAAAGCCCTTACACTTGCCAAAATGGACGAGTATTTTCAGCAAGGATTCAATGCATTAAACTCATTGGATATTCCGCAAAAAAAGAAACAGCCATTGACTGATTTAGCCAATTACTTAATAGACAGAGAACGATAAATGGAGTTTACCTACGGCCTTATGATTGCCATTGGCCTGGTAACCTATTTTGCCTGGCAAAAACCCGAGCTGCACCGCAAGCTTATGCTCAACCCGTACAATACGGTTTATAAAAGGCAGGTGTACAGGCTGTTTACTTCGGGGTTTGTGCACAACAGTAGCATACATCTTTTCCTAAACCTGTTTACGCTTTACTTCTTTGGTGGAGCAATGGAGAAAATCTTTGCTGTACATTTTGGAGTGTTGGGCTATGCCTATTTCCTTCTACTCTTTCTTACGGCCATTATCGTCTCCAACATTCCTACCACTATTAAGTACAGAAACCAGCCGCATTATAACTCACTAGGTGCCTCTGGAGGTGTATCGGCCTTAGTGCTGGCCTTCATTCTTTTCGACCCGATCCAAGAACTCTGTCTTTACATTTTTATATGCCTACCCGGTTATATTTTGGGTGCAATATTCATCGGTTACTCCATTTTTATGGGTAAGCGCGGCAAAGACAACATTAACCACGATGCCCACCTCTATGGCGCACTCTACGGCCTACTTTTTATCCTTATTTTAAAACCATCCACTTTAGAATCTTTTATAAAAATGGTATTTTAGTCTAAACCGACTGAATTAACATTTTGACAAACGCACGCAACACACTCATCTTTCTTACATTCTTTCTAGTAAATACGGCACTTGCACAGTCTATCGATAAGCACTTTGAAGGCGGTACCCAAGGCCTCAACACCATTCTAAAGAACAGTATTGATTATCCAAAACCTTCTTTGAACAACCAGATTGAAGGAGTTGCGATCATGCAATTTAATGTAGACAGCAACGGACAGGCAAGCTCAAAATTCCTGACTAAACTGGATGACAGTATTGAAAAGGACCTTGTAGAAGCAATAGACCAATTGATGCCAAGATGGAAAAATACTGGTCAAGCCTACTCATTTCACCTCTCCGTACTTTATGGCATTACGCCACAAAAGAAATTGCAGCTGAATGACCAAGTCCTCAATTATAGCCAGTCGATTGATAGATTTTCATCAGCCGGAAAAGTTGAAATAGTTCGAATAGAATCACAAAACACCCTCCTTCCCAACTTAACTGAACTAAAAGAGCGCATAGCCGATAATATTACAGCAAACGAGCTACTTAAAGCATATGAAAATCTAAATCAATTGATTAGATACACTCCATTAGACACCATTTTACTACAAACGCGTAGCTTTTTGGAAAAAGAACTCGGCAAAAGTGAATACACAAAATATGATGAAGACCTGTTAGCCGCGTTAAGCAATCAAAAATCGTTATATCAAAGCCAGGTAGATTCTTTATACGTAGGAGGAAGCTCCAGCTACTACCCAACGCTCAAAGCAAGCATCACTTACCCTAAAGAATCATCAAAGAACGACATCTACGGAGTACTTCTTTACGCAATTACAGTTGACAACAAAGCCAATGTCTCTGCCAAATTATTAACCAAACTTGATCAACATACGGAGCAAGAGGCGATCAAAGCCCTCTCTCTTGTTTCACAAAACTGGATCGCCAAACCTCAAACATACACACTTTATCAGCCAATCATATTCGCTCCCGCAGGGTTCAACACTAGCGAACAGCCCTATAGTCGTATTTTTGAAAATCCATCAGTACTATCCCCCGTACTCATTACTAAAGCCCAAACCACTTATACAAGAGTGGAAAAACAATCTTTAGGCTACAGCACTGTTCCTCCAGGACAAGGAATCCCTACTGGCAAACCTCGCCCAATGAGCCTACCACCCACTAGCAAACCAGAAAAAATAAATACAGAAAAACTCATCAAGACCTATGAAAAAGCTTTAAAAAAAGAGAAATGGGAAAAAGCTTACCAAGTATTAAATGAAGTAATTCGCTTGAACCCATTTAATAAAGAATACATCCTCAGACGAAACCAGCTTGAGTCCCAACTAGGCTTAAGCGACTACAAAGCATACGATCTAGCTTGGTTTAAAGCATTAAACCTTATTAATGCTACTACTTTATAATCTTAGGTACTAATCATTATAAAATGAACAAGCTTATATCAACATTAACACTTTGCTTAGTCAGCTATACACTAAGCGCACAAACTGAGTGGTTGGCCGAGGAAGACTTCCTCAACAAAGAATTCATCAATCAAACCTTCGAAGGAGGGAATGATGGCTATATATCTTTTTTTAAAGAGCACCTCAGTTTTCCAGAAACATCATACAAAGACCAGATTGAAGGTCTACTACTATTCAGCTTTACAGTTGATACACAACGCGAAGAAGTAGATGTCATCTTTTACACTAAACTCGACAAACACATTGAAGCACAGGTGAATCAAACAATTCAAGCCTCTCGCAACAAATGGAGTTTTGGCCGAGAGGGCAAATACACCTTCTACCAACCAATAGTTTACTCTTTGCTTCCCTATTACCCACATACACTCGAAGGCAATTTACCCGAACTGCCGGCAGCCTTACCATTAAAATACCTCCAGCTATTCGTTCTAGTTAAGTCTAAGAGAATACCAGAGGGACTCGATGTAAACGAAACTAACGAGACAACAGCCAGTGAACGTCAAAAAACCGTTTACACAAGAACAGAAGCCGCATTTCACAAGGCCTTTGATGCCGGCCGAAACGAAATTGCCTATCAACTTTTAAATAAGCTGATCAGGTATAATCCACTCAACAGAGAACTCCTACTAAAGAGAATCTCGCTCGAAAAGCAAATTGAAGTAAATGATTACCAAGCATATGACGCCAGACTGCTTGAAGACTTTGTGGACACATACACGCCCCCTAAAGGCACGGGAAACAGCTCGGCAGGGTTTAAATCGGCAGCAAGCATAAACACACTCACAGAGGGTAAGTCAGCAATTAATATTGTTTTGGACTCACTCTATAAGGGAGGCTACTCCGCCTATGCTACAGATTTTGCCACACTATTTCAATTACCTGCCATCAACTACATCGCACAGACTAATGGAGTTATGTTAATAGAAATTAAGAGCAATATTAATGGCGTGATTGATGCACAACTTTTAACACCCTTCGATTCACCAGTGGGAGAAGCCATGGAGACATTTTTAAAGTATGCATTTTTAAAATGGAAAAAGACAACAACGCCACTGCATAAAGTTCAGCCCGTGTTTTTTTCAAAAGATGAGTTCTTACATAAATCCTTAAGGGTCCTTATTCCAGATTACCATTTACTCTCTGCCCCTATTTTTCTTCAACCAACCGAAGTTACCGGTTTTATGACTGCCCCGATTTACGATAATGACATTCCAAAACTTGATAAAAACCAGCAGCAAGAATTAATGGCTTCTAGCCCTCTTTACGCAGAGTACTTAGCAGCTACACAAGATTTAAGCAAACAGCTAGAAAAGGGGAAGGACAAAAAAATACTAAAAGCCCTTAACAGGGTAATTCAGTTGAACCCATTCAATGTTGAGTTAATTAAAAAACGAGTGGAAGTTATGGGCGCTAACGCTCTCGAATCAGACCAAAAGCTAATCGACATTTTAACGCAAGCCAACAAAAAACCCTGATACTTTACAGCATCAGGGTTTCTACAATTAATATTTTCTTGCTGGTGTTGTCACCAACAAACTAACTTAAGCTTCAGCCTCGCCTTGGAAAGGAACTACTGAAACGTAAGATCTATCTTTTCTACCTTTTTTGAACTCAACTACACCGTCAGTCAAAGCAAACAAGGTGTGGTCTTTACCCATACCAACGTTTGTACCTGGGTGGTGAGAAGTTCCTCTTTGTCTAACAATGATGTTACCGGCAATGGCCGCCTGACCACCGTAAATTTTTACGCCAAGTCGTTTACTTTCCGACTCTCTACCGTTTTTCGAACTACCAACTCCTTTTTTATGTGCCATGGTTTGCTCTTATTTTGAAATTTTCTCGATCAATACTTTAGTGAACTGCTGACGGTGACCGTTCTTCACTTTGTAACCTTTTCTTCTTTTCTTTTTGAAGACGATTACTTTGTCACCTTTCACGTGTCCAATAATCTTACCAGACACTTTAGCACCTTTTACTACTGGTGCACCTACTTCTACTTTACCATCGTTGTCGATCAACATAACGTTGTCGAACTCTACGGAAGCGCCTTCTTCGCCCTCCATTAATGGAGCGTAAACGAATTGGTCTTGCGTTACTTTGAACTGCTTTCCTGCTATATCTACAATTGCGTACATTTGAATGTATTTTTCAAAAACGGACTGCAAAGATAGTACTTTGTTTGCCAAAAACAAACAGAACGCCTGCGATAAATGCAAGCAATTTTCCAAAATTAAATTTTCACTTTTTTTCGCCCCGCCATACGTTTTAAATACATCGAAGTTTCGCTAAAGATAATCACTATTATTTAATTACAAATCAGGTATTTATACGCACGTATGAAACAGCCTACATATGGACAAATCACCATGATTTGAACGTTGATTTTTCACCCGCTTTTTGTAATATTTGTTTTAGGTTACGACCCCAATAAACAACCTAACCTCTAGCTCAGTGTGTTCTCATAAGAGTATCAAGCATTTAGCTGGAAACCCTGAAATATATAGGAATTGCGTACTCTGATTTCGATCAGGCTACTCATTGTTTACTTGAAAAGTTAATCCTTTTCAGCGTGACCTTTTTTATCAACCCCAAAAACAAAAGTGAACGAACGTATGAGTAATCAAACGACAACTGATGAACCTTTATTAAAGGAGAACAAAGATCGCTTTGTATTATTCCCTATTAAGCACGATGACATATGGCAATGGTACAAGAAAGCCGAAGCAAGCTTTTGGACTGCCGAAGAAATTGACCTTCATCAAGACCTTACTGACTGGGAACAAAAACTAAACGATGATGAGCGATACTTTATTAAACACGTATTAGCTTTCTTCGCTGCCTCTGATGGTATTGTAAACGAAAATCTGGCAGAGAACTTTGTAAGTGAAGTTCAATACACTGAAGCCAAATTCTTTTATGGTTTCCAAATCATGATGGAGAACATCCATTCGGAAACTTACTCTTTATTAATAGACACATATATTAAAGACCCAGTAGAAGCCGACAAGCTTTTCCATGCCATCGAAACATTCGATGCCATTAAGAAAAAGGCCGACTGGGCATTGAAGTGGATTGAGTCTCCTTCTTTTGCTGAAAGGCTGATTGCATTTGCCGCTGTTGAAGGTATCTTCTTCTCTGGTAGCTTCTGCTCACTTTTCTGGCTAAAGAAAAGAGGTTTGATGCCAGGGCTTACTTTCTCTAACGAGTTAATCTCTCGTGACGAAGGTCTGCACTGCGACTTCGCCTGTCACCTCCACAATAATCACCTTGTTAATAAGGTACCACAAGAAAGAATCCGTGAGATTATTGTAGATGCCCTCAATATCGAAAGAGAATTCATTACAGAATCGCTTCCGGTAAGGTTAATCGGTATGAACTCAGATTTGATGACGCAATATCTTGAGTTTGTAACAGACCGCCTGTTGGTTGAGTTAGGTTGCCCGAAAGAGTACAACTCAACAAATCCATTCGACTTTATGGAAATGATTTCCCTACAAGGTAAAACCAACTTCTTTGAGAAGCGCGTAGGCGAATACCAAAAAGCCGGAGTAATGCAGGACAAGAGCGATGACAAAAGCTCTAGAACCTTGTCGTTTGATGATGACTTTTAAGATATAACCCAATTTCAAGTACCCCCAAACCCCTTTAAATATGTTAGTGTTAAAAAGAGATGGCAGACGCGAGTCTGTTAAATTCGACAAGATTACTGCTCGGATTGAAAAATTGTCCTACGGACTAGACCCCAACTTTGTAGAGCCAATTGATGTTGCCAAAAAAGTAATTGAAGGGCTTTATGATGGCGTTAGCACGCAAGACTTGGATAACCTTGCTGCGGAAATCGCTGCTACCATGACGGTAAAGCACCCTGACTATGCTCGCTTAGCAGCTAGAATCGCTATTTCTAACTTACATAAAACTACTAGCAAGTCGTTCTCTAACACCATGAAGAGACTCTACACTTATGTAGACCCTAAAACTGGTGAAAACGCGCCTTTGGTTTCGAAAGAGACTTACGGTATCGTTAAAAAGCACGCGGCTCAGCTAGACTCTACTATTATATATGACCGTGACTTTAACTACGACTACTTCGGGTTTAAAACCTTGGAGCGTTCGTACTTAATGAAGCTTGACGGTAAAATTGTTGAGCGCCCGCAACACATGCTTATGCGTGTATCTGTGGGTATTCACGGAGAAGACATTGAGAAAGTAGTTGAAACTTACAACCTACTTTCTGAAAAGTGGTTTACACATGCTACTCCTACATTGTTCAATGCAGGTACGCCAAAACCACAACTATCATCTTGTTTCCTTTTAACCATGAAGGACGACAGTATTGATGGTATTTACGACACACTTAAGCAGTGTGCTAAAATTTCACAGTCGGCCGGAGGTATCGGGCTAAGCATTCATAACGTTCGTGCTAAGGGTTCTTACATTAAAGGAACCGGTGGCGTATCGAATGGTGTGGTGCCTATGTTGAGAAACTTCGACATGACAGCCCGTTATGTAGACCAAGGTGGGGGGAAAAGAAAGGGATCGTTCGCGATATACTTGGAGCCTTGGCATGCTGACATATTCGACTTCCTTGATCTGAAGAAAAACCACGGTAAGGAAGAAATGAGAGCGCGTGATTTATTCTACGCCCTTTGGATTTCTGACTTGTTTATGAAACGTGTAGAAGCTAACGAGGAGTGGACACTATTCTGCCCGAATGAGTGCCCAGGACTTGCTGATGCTTACGGGGAAGACTTTGAAAAACTATACGAAAAGTACGAGAAAGAAGGTAAAGGCCGCAAAACGGTAAAAGCACAAGACCTTTGGTTTGAGGTATTGGAAGCACAAATTGAGACTGGTACTCCGTACATGCTCTTTAAAGATGCGGCCAACAAAAAATCGAACCAGAAGAACTTGGGTACTATTAAGTCTTCTAACCTATGTACAGAAATTATTGAGTACACCGCTCCAGACGAAGTGGCCGTATGTAACCTAGCTTCAATTGCGCTACCAATGTACGTAAACGAAGAAACTGGTACTTACGACTTCCAACGCCTGTACGATGTAACTTACGTAGCTACTAAAAACCTGAATAAGGTAATTGATGTAAACTACTACCCTGTTGAGGAAGCTAAGAACTCAAACATGCGCCACAGACCTATCGGGCTAGGCGTGCAGGGTTTGGCGGACGCCTTCATTATGATGGGCTTCCCGTTTGAGTCTGAAGAAGCGAGAAAACTGAACAGAGATATCTTTGAGACCATCTACTTTGCAGCAATGACAGCTTCTAAAGATCTTGCGCAGGTAGAAGGACCATATGAAACATTTAAAGGTTCTCCGGTTTCTAAAGGCATCTTCCAGTACGACATGTGGGGTGTAACACCAGACTCTGGTCTTTGGGATTGGGAATCGCTTAAGAAAGAAGTGAAGAAGCACGGTGTAAGAAACTCGCTATTGGTAGCGCCAATGCCTACAGCTTCTACTTCTCAAATTCTTGGAAACAACGAGTGTTTTGAGCCTTATACTTCAAACATCTACACCAGAAGAACACTTTCTGGAGAGTTTGTGGTAGTGAACAAGCACTTAATGAAAGACTTGATCAAGCTTGGCTTGTGGAACTCTGACATGAAAAATAAGCTGATTGCAGCTAAAGGTTCTGTTCAGGGTATCAAGGAAATTCCAGATAACATTAAGGAACTATATAAAACCGTTTGGGAAATCTCTCAAAAGGCCATTATCGATATGTCGGCCGACCGTGGTGCATACATCTGCCAGTCGCAGAGTTTGAACATCCACATTCAAGATCCGAACTTCGGTAAAATGACATCTATGCACTTCTATGCATGGAAAAAAGGCCTGAAAACAGGTATGTACTACCTAAGATCGAGAGCAGCTGCAGATGCTATTCAGTTTACTGTAGACAAAGCAGCAGCTTCGGCACCAACGGCACAAGAAATGGAGCAAAAAGCAGCCGACATGGCTTGCTCTTTGGATAATCCAGACGCATGCGAAGCATGCGGAAGTTAGTATGTATAGGGGTTGATTACTACTAACATGGAGCTCTGGTCGAAAGGCCAGAGCTTTTTTTATGCCTGCACCATAATAGCATCAATAATTCGTATTAATCTTAATGCAACAATGTTGCATTTACAGAAAAATGCGCTTAACATTGCACATGCTTAAAACGGTTAAGACATCCGCTTGTTTGGATAATTGGGGCATCGGCATCTCCCTCGTGTGCTCCGTGCATTGCGCTGCCATGCCCCTAATTTTACTCTCCTCGGCATTTATCAATACCCAAGCCGGATTGCTAGAAAGTATCGAGCTGCCATTATTTATCCTTGCTGCCATATTAGGAACCACCTCTATTCTTCAAACATACTTTAGAACAAGTAGAGCTTTACCACTACTTCTGCTAGCTACTGGCTTAGTACTCATAATTATGGGAGGCTATTCAGAAGGCTACTTGGAGGTAGCTTTTCGTGTTTCGGGTTCTCTCAGCCTAGTTTTTGCCCATTTCACCAATAAGAAAATTCTAAAAGCACAGGTAAAATGAGATTCTTATTCATATTCAGCTTTCTCCTGCTACCAATCTCTCAACCCGAAGGCTGGGAGATTTTCGGTAAGGTGGTATTCGAACCACAGTACTTTGAAGAATTAGACATGTATTTTGAGGTGCCGGTATTCGACAAAAACCTTATAGCCCTCGAAAACTCAGAAGTAACACTGTCGG
This sequence comes from Roseivirga pacifica, assembly GCF_900111145.1. Classification (GTDB taxonomy): domain Bacteria; phylum Bacteroidota; class Bacteroidia; order Cytophagales; family Cyclobacteriaceae; genus Roseivirga; species Roseivirga pacifica. Next base: position 1,492,532 of record NZ_FOIR01000001.1, on the reverse strand, counting down.
GCTATCACATTCCTTTAGCACTCGACTCATCAGTGGTCATCTCTTCGCTCCCATTTAGCTCATGTTTTTTCTGCGGTGGTGCTGGCCCAGAAACCGTAGCGGAAATTCAGTTTTCGGAACTACCTAAAAACATATACCCAGACCAGCTTATAAAAGCCAGAGGAAAGCTGAAGCTTAACGCTACCGATGTAAACCATATGAATTTCATTTTGACTGAGGCCAAACTCATTGAATAAAATGCGCGCGTTCAACACCTTTTTAATTATTAGCCTGTTCTGTTTTTCATGTCAATCAAAACCATCCGAAGGTGAGCAACTACTTGCAGAGGCGCACGAAAAACAAACCCAATCCATAGCACTCATTGGCGAGCTAGAGCAATCACTAGAAACCACCTCTATTGAAGCACGTGACAGCCTAATACAAGTGCTTCACGAATTAGAAGAAAGCCTCTTTGAAATACCTGGCTACCACCTAGAGCTCCCCGGACACGAAGGCCATGACCATGGACATTCAAAAATTGAATTGAGCAATCAGGCCATATACGATGTGCAGGTAGACCTGCTAAAGCAACTCAACGAAATCAAAAAAATCGTAACTCATAAATGAAAAAATTACCGGTAACTGTCCTTTCTGGCTTTTTAGGCGCAGGAAAAACCACTTTGCTAAACCACGTATTGCACAATAAAGAAGGTATGCGCGTGGCTGTAATCGTAAACGATATGAGCGAAGTAAATATAGATGCCGAATTAGTAAAGCAGGGCAATACGCTTAGCCGAACCGATGAGAAGCTGGTGGAGATGAGCAATGGCTGTATTTGCTGCACGCTTAGAGAAGACTTGATTGAAGAAGTAGCAAAGTTGGCCCTAGAAGGCAAATACGACTACTTATTGATTGAAAGTACTGGTATATCCGAACCACTGCCAGTAGCCCAAACCTTTTGGTTTGAGAGTGATGAGCTAGAAGTAAACCTATCTGATGTCTGCGCACTGGATACCATGGTTACGGTTGTAGATGCTTTCAACTTCTTAAAAGACTTTGGCTCTCCTGACACTATTGCCAGTAGAGAGATGAACGATGATGAAGACAACCGTTCCATTGTAAACCTACTCACCGATCAGGTGGAGTTTGCCGATGTGATCTTAATTAACAAGGCCGATTTGGTAAGCAAAGACCAACTCAGCTTTTTGCAAAGTATAATCAAGAAACTAAACCCAAAGGCGAAAACAATACTTACCGAATTTGGCAAAGTAGCCTTAAATGAAATTTTAGCCACCAAACGCTTCGATTACGAAACTACATCCGAATCGGCTGGGTGGATACAGGAATTAGAGAACGAACACCAACCGGAAACCGAAGAATACGGCATTGGGTCTTTTGTATTCAGAAGCCCAACGCCTTTTCATCCTGGTCGTTTCTGGGAATACGTTTCAAAGCTCTGGCCAGCCAATATCATCCGTAGCAAGGGCCTCTTTTGGCTAGCCTCGCGGTCTAACGAAGCCCTATCTTGGAGCCAAGCCGGAGGTTCCCTTAGAGCAGATTCAGCAGGTGTTTGGTGGTGCTCTATGCCTTTTGAACAAAGGAGCAGATACGAGGCATTTGTGGAAAACAAAGCCCAAATAGAATCGGGGTGGAGTAAAGAATTTGGTGATAGAAAAAATGAGCTTGTAATCATTGGCCAAAACCTAAACGAGGAGAGTATTCGTAAAGAATTGACCGAATGCCTTTGCTCTGAGAGTGAGGTAAGCCAATGGCGGCAAGGTGTAAAGTTCGAAGATCAATGGCCAATACACTACGAACAGTAAAATGAAGCACAAAGGCCTCTGTTTTTTACTCATACTTTGGTTGTTTTCTTGTGCAAGTGCACAAGCACCAAGGCAAGAAAACCCTCCATTCCCTCAAACCGATAGGCTTAGCAGTGAAGAACTTAGCATGGCAAATGAGCTGCTTACTTTTGGCTTGGAACATGAGGCGGTTTACACATTGCTTGGTGACCTTAAGCCTATGAGTAGTTTGGGATACTACTTATCGTACCCTATTGCTAAAAAAGTATCTATGGCAGATGGAGACAAACACGTGGTACAGGTTGCCGTTGACTCCGTTAGCCAGGCGCTAGACGAGCTAAGTCAGTGGCATAACATCGTAAACAAACTCTCGAATGAGCAACTGGAGTTTGTGCTTATCCCCTACAAACACACTTGGAAGGAAAAACGAAACCTTCAGATTCTGGTTTGTAACAGAGCTCGCTTTAGCCAAGCATTGGAAGAAAACGAAAGCTTTTTCGGTCAGTGGGGATTTACCGCCAACTCAGGTCCGACTGTGGTATTAACAACCATTGAGTTTGAAAGTAGAAACGATCGTTACAGGGCTTACGGTTACCTCTTTGGATATCCAGAACATGCTGTCGACTTCTTTGTAGAAGCATCAATTGCCGAAGAAGAAACAGGTGAATTTGTAAAAAGAGACTTCTTTCAAATACCTGTTTCAGCAAGTGAAACCGGCCATTTCACCTATGCTATCCCAAAAGGATACATACCCACTAAAATAGATTCTTCGGTCTACAGAGAAGCAAATGCTATTCAAAAAAGCTATCAAAACCTAAAGAAGCAATACCTTTTACCTAACGGCAATCTTAATGCAATCGGCTTGCTATCAGACTATTTGAGGCAAACCAAAGCCCACCAATAAAACGGTATTTCTACCATTCTTAAAGTGACGCAATTTAATTTATGCATCATTGTTGCATTTATTGTTTAATCTCTCATACTTGCATCATTGTTGCAAACAACTAAACATGCTACACGCAGTCAACCTTACCAAATCTTACAATAACCACTTGGCGCTAGACCAACTCAACCTTAGCGTTGAACCAGGCGAAATCTACTGCCTATTGGGAGCCAACGGAGCAGGCAAGTCCACTACAATAAACCTGTTCCTAAACTTTATTGCTCCTACTAGTGGCAAAGCAGTAATCGATCAGGTTGAAGTAGCTAAAGATCCACAAGCCATAAAGAAACTTATTGCCTACATACCAGAAAATTTGGTGCTCTATAATGAGTTGAGCGGCCTAGAAAACCTCTCCTATTTCACTGGCCTTGCAGGCATGAAATATCACAGCGATCAGTTAGAAGCATTTTTAGATGAGGCTGGCTTGCAAGGTGAAGCATTCCACAAAAGGGTAAAGTCATACTCCAAAGGAATGCGACAAAAAGTTGGCGTGGCCATGGCCATAGCAAAAAAGGCCAAAGTGTTGCTTTTAGACGAACCAACATCTGGTTTAGACCCCAAGGCGAGCAACGAGTTTTCCGAACTGTTAACACGTTTAAGCAATCAAAATGTAGCCACACTTATGGCTACCCACGATTTGTTTAGAGCTAAAGAAACAGGTACCAATATTGGCATTATGAAATCTGGGCAGTTGGTTGAGCAACTTTCTACTGATGAGATCAACCACAGCGACTTGGAAAAACTGTACCTCAAACACATGAATGCCTAAGCCATGATGCTGCAAGTTGCCAAAAAGGAAATTAAAGAAATGACCCGCTCAGGTCAGTTCAAATGGATGTTGGGCACGGTACTAGTGCTAAGCTTAATAGCCGTTTTTATTAGCTACAATCAGTGGCAAGAAAAGAACTTGCAGCGCGAACAAGCGCAAGAAAGTGCGCGGGCATTATGGCTAGCGCAAGGCAGTGTTAACCCACACAATGCAGCACATTATGGCACCTATGCCTTTAAGCCCCAATTCCCCCTATCTCTTATTGACCCGGGCGTGGAAAAATTTACTGGTGTTTCAATCTTTTTAGAAGCACACAGCAGAAATGAAGCGGACATGGTAGCTGCAGCAGACCAGACTGGGCTTTCTAGATTTGGTGACCTTACTCCTGATTTTATCCTGCTATACCTAATACCACTTCTGATCATTGCATTGGGCTTTCAATCTGTCACTAAGGAAAAGGTAAACGGCACTATTCAAATCATTAAAACACAAGGTATTAGCAATACGCAATTGCTAATGGGCAAATGGCTAGGGAATTACCTGCCAATAGCCATTATTTCAACGCTATTATTTGTACTAGCAGCTCTACTCATTGCTGCTGCAGGAAATGCATTCGACTGGAGATTACTCGTAACCATGTGGGTAATCTACATGGTCTATTTCGGAATTATAAATACAATTACTATGGTTGTTTCATCCTTGGCTAGTAAGCCAGGGGTTTCATTGGTTCTATTATTAGCAACTTGGATTGTTAGCTGCCTGGCGGTCCCAAAGATCGCCAGCAGCTATACTAATGAGAAATACCCATACCCAACACGACAGGTGTTTGAAGCAGCCGTAGCCTTCGATAAAAAACAAGGCATAGATGGCCACGATCCTTGGAGCGAAGCTTCTAAAAAGTTGGAACAAGAAACGCTGAAGGCTTACAATGTGAGTAAGTTAGAGGAACTGCCTTTCAATTTTGATGCTATCCGCATGCAAAAAGGCGAAGAGCACGAAGCGGCTGTTTACTTTAAGCACAACGAAAGGCTAAAACAGATTAACCAAGAACAAACGGCCGTATACCGAAAGCTTGCTGTGCTATCCCCTTTCTTACCTACCCGTTTTATGTCCATGGCACTGGCCAGCACCGACTATGCTACGCACTGGACTTTCTCAGATATGGCAGAAAAGCATAGAGTAGCTATGCAAAAAACATTGAACGACAACTTTGCTGAAAACTCAAAGCTAGGCGAATGGGGCTACAAAGCGGACGCCTCTTTATTGCAAGAAGTTCCTGAATTTGAGTTTGAAGCCGCCAATTACAACGAGGTAATGGCATCGAACAAAAGCAACCTTTTTATCCTAACTGCTTGGCTGTTGCTCTCTTTTGGGCTAATGTTTTTCGCTTCAACCCGCATTTAGTATGATCACTCAAAATATTCAACATGAAATACGCCTGTTGAGCCGAAATTACTGGTTCGTTTCGCTAACAGCCGTACTTTTATTACTCTGTCTTTATGCTGGGCACAACGGGCTTCAACATTTTGAAAGTCGACAAGCCGATTTGAATCAAGCGCTGGCCGATCAGGAAGAAAAGATACAAAACGTTACCTCTGTGGCCGTGGCCGTTAATAATGGTGAAGAACCAAGTAATGCCTACAGGCTTTCTCCTATGAACATTGCCATGTCTACCGGAGAGCTAGCCACTATGCCGCCCAGTAGCATGAGCAAGTTGGCCATTGGGCAAAGCGACCTTTTTACACATCAAGTAAAAATCTCTTCCAGGGACGATCAAGCTACTTTGAGCTTTAATGAATTGAACAACCCAGTTCAGCTACTTTTTGGCAACTTCGACATAGCCTTTGTACTGGCCTACTTAGTTCCGCTAATCATCATTGCCTTTACATACAACCTACGCTCTCAGGAGTTGGAATCTGGCCGATTAAAGTTGCTTGCCTCCAACCCCATCAAAACAAATATTTGGTTGCTACAGCGCTTTGTTATCCGCTATTTCTCTATCCTAATCATTCTTAGCATAGCACTTTTATTGACTATACTTTGGGTTGGAATTCCCTTCAATTTCGCTTTACTCACCTTTATGCTGTTAACCTTTGCCTATGTGGCATTCTGGTTTGGGCTTTCTTTTTTGGTGAACATTATTGGCGCATCATCAGGCAAAAATGCGGTGAGCTTACTCTCACTTTGGATCGTACTAGTGCTCATTCTGCCTACAGTTATTAACCAGGCGGCCAACACTATTTACCCAATGCCCTCAAGAGTTGCCTTGCTAAACGAAATAAGGGAGACAAAGAAGTCGCTAAGCGAAAAGCAAGATCAAGTACTTGATGAATACCTAAGAAATCACCCTGAGCTGATACGCGATGAAGGCAAAAACGCTTACGGCTATTGGCAAGGTTATTTTGCCAGTCAAGAACTGATGGAAGAAGAACTTGCTCCACTAATCGAAAAATTCGACAATCAGCTGGCAAAACAACAGTCATGGGTTGACTCTTGGCGCTTTTTAAGCCCTGTAGTGTTATTTCAAGATGCCGCAACACAGCTCGCAGGCACCTCATCTAAAAACCACAAGGATTTTCAAAATGACGTGAAAGATTTTGGGCTTACTTGGCGCGCACACTTTATGCCCTATGTTTTCCAAAACAACATGTTAAAGCTAAGTGACTTAGGGGAACTACCGGCTTTCTCGTACCAACCTAAACCTGGCTATACAGCGGCCTATATCAACCTTGGCGTACTCTTACTCCTAAGTGGTTTATTTGCAATTCGTGGACTTAAGCTCGAAGGGAAAAGGCAACTTTTACAAGTAGGTTAAGTGAGAAAGACGCTCCTAATAATCCTTTTAGCAGCAGGTGCAAGAATGCTATCTGCTCAAGAAACAGATGGAAACTTTCCTCCACCAAAAAACCCGAAAGAAGTTATTGCAACAAGGGCAAAGACCAACATTAAGGTGGACGGTCAGCTAAACGAGCAAGCTTGGCAGCAAGCTATTCCCATTTCAGACTTCTTTAAAATTGAACCTAGACAAGGAGGTGCTTATACCTACAAAACAGAAGTGCGCATTCTCTTTGATGATAAGAACTTGTACATCGGAGCTTTTTGCGCAGATAGTTTAGGCCGAAAGGGTATTCGTGTACAGGACCTTAGGCGCGACTTCAACTGGGGAGAGAATGACATTTTTGGTGTGCAATTAGACCCACAAAATCTAAAGCAGTATGCAGTTTCGTTTCAAACCACGCCCTATGGCAACCAAAGAGACCTGCAAAACTTTAACGACCAAAGCACAGACAACGATTGGAACGCACTTTGGACAGTAAGAACTTCTCGTACCGATGAAGGTTATTATGCAGAATTTGCCATTCCGTTTAAATCCTTAAGATACGATGCATCAGAAAGTGGAGAGGAAACCGCCTGGGGCATAACCTTTACCAGGCTGGCTAGAAGAAACTATGAACAAACAGTCTTTCCGGCCATTCCGCAGTCTTTCAGTCCATACAGAATGACTTATGCCGCCCAGCTTAAAGGCTTAGAATTACCCAATCCAAGTGCCAACGTACGGGTTGAACCCTATGCTCTTTACCAGTATGAGAACGAAAATAATGACGGTGCAAAAAGCTCAGTAGGAGATTTTAAACTAGGCGGGGATGTTAAATGGGCTGTTAACCCAAACACTGTGGTTGATCTTACCTTTAACACAGACTTTGCACAGGCCGATGTAGACCGTGCGGTGAATAACTTGGAAAGGTTCAACATCTTTTTCCCTGAGAGGAGACAATTTTTCCTAGAGAATTCAGGCATTTGGTCTGGCAGCAATCAGTTTGCTATTCGCCCATTCTTTAGCCGTAAAATTGGCTTGGCAGGAGACTTTAATGCGGAGCCAGCACCCATTGATGTTGGTGTTCGTTTTACCCAACGAGACGAAAAACAAACATTGGCTGGGCTTTACATCCACCAAGCAGAAACAGACATTTCGCAAGCCGGAAACTTTGGCGTTTTGCGCTACACCAGAAATTACGGTAACGAGAATAACATAGGCGTTATGTTTACTCACCGCTTAGACGAAAGTTCTGATGACTTGGCCTTGGGCAAGCAGAACAATTCCACTTTTACAGTGGACGGCCTTTTTAGACCTTCTTCTATATGGACAGTTAACTATCTGGCCTCAGTTTCGAGTAATTATGAACAGGACGAGCTGGGCCTTTCGGCAAGAGTATTTGCAGGTAGATCTGCCAACAAATCATACTGGGGTTGGGTAACTGAATATATCGACAGTAAATACGACCCTGCAATGGGTTTTATTAGTCAGAGCAACGTAATTAAGCACAATCCGGGTGGCTATTGGATTGTGCGCCCTAAAAAGCTGAACTGGATCAGGAGATGGGATCCAGGCTTTTTTGTAAACTATTACCACGATGCAGACAACCCTGGAAACTTTCAACAAGCAAGCATCTATTTCTTCCCTATTTACGTGTTCTTTACCGATGGTAGTTTTGTTGAGTACGCTGTTACGCCTACATGGCAAAACATTAACTTCGACTTTGCACCACTAGGCATTGACATTGCCGAGGGGGACTACTTTTATGTGCGGCATAATGTTAATTTCCGAACCGATCAATCTAAAAAATGGTCGCTTAGTGGCAGCTATGATTGGGGTGAGTTTTACAACGGAAAGCAAGAAAAAGTTGAAGCTGGCGCACGCTTGGCACCCTCTCCTTACTTTGCCGTAAACTTTGATTATGAGTTTATCAAACTCAGAAATTTAGGAGAACAGAGTGAAGACTTAGATACGCACTTAACAACCGTAGGAGCCCGATTTGCCCTTAATCCAAGAATTCAGCTTTCTTCTTTTTATCAGCACAATACTTTTGATGACCAAGGCCGTTGGAATGTGCGCTTTAGCTGGGAATACCAACCGCTTTCTTTTGTATACCTAGTATTCAACAGTAATAACATAGACACTACCGACAGAGTGTATAAACAAGATCAGACCATTGCGAAGGTTACCTTCCTCAAGCAGTTTTAATCAACACCCATCGCAATGCTCGCCATCCAGCTCAAACTCTAGGGTAGCATGGTTAATCCCTAGCTTCTTAAGTAATGATTTAGCCTGCTTTTTTATTTCGGCCTGCTCCTCCAAAACATAGGCCTTGTTAAGCACCAAATGAGCTGAAAGCACATTGTATTCCCCATCCATGCTCCAAATATGGCAATCGTGCACCTCAATTATCTGGTCAATAGTTTTTAGCTGATCATGCACAGTTTCTACCTGCACAGATTTTGGTGTCCGCTGCAACAGTATACCCATGGCCTCCCGCAGGTTCCTCACCACATTATAAATAATAAATATGCCGATAAGGAGTGAAAGCAGAGGGTCTATCCATTGCCAATTGAAGTACATAATGAGCAAGCTACCAATAAGCACGGCCACCCAGCCTAATACATCCTCTAGCAGGTGCAGGCTGATAACTCGCTCGTTAATGGAGCTCCCTTTTTTAAGTCGAAGCACAGCAGCACCATTTACTATTACACCAAAAATTGCGAGAATCAGCATTCCTTTACTATCAACCTCTCCTGGGTTGGTTAAAGCAGGTACTGCTTCGCTAATAATAAAGACTGAGCCAACCAGCAATACCACGGCATTGATTACCGCTCCGAGTAGCGAAAAGCGCTTATAGCCATAGCTGAATTTGCTATCGCGCCCTTTTTCGGAAAGCTTTTGAAAGTACCACGAAAGGCCAATACTCAGACTATCTCCCAAATCGTGCAGGGCATCGGAAAGTATGGCCAAACTGCCCGTCATCAGTCCACCAATAATTTCGATAATGGTGAAAGATAGATTGAGGAAAAACGCCACCTTCAGGTTTTTGGTACCATGGTGGTGGTGATGCCCGTGATGATGGTGGTGATCGTGCCCCATGCCCAAAGCTAGAAAGAAAACGCACGCAACAGGGTTTCAATCATCAATGCAAAATAGCACTCACCAATTTCCGCACCTCCTTCTCATAATGTCTTTCATGCATTTCGTGACATGTGACCTTAAAAAATTGGCCTGACATGATTGAATGGATAACTTCCTTCAACCTTAACCACAACCACATGCGTAAATATGGGCTCCTTATTTTTCTAATAGGCATTTGTACCAACGCTTGGGCACAAGACTTTCTCGGCCTAAACCAAACCGACATAGAAAGTAAATTAATAGCAAAATCAATTGATTATGAAGCTGGTGTGAAAAATGGCATCCCGTTCATTTCCTACATAAAAAATGACGATTTAGCCTTCGCTTACCAGTTCGATAGCAACACAAAAAAAGCCATTGTATGCATGGTGTTTATAGAAAGTGCCAAACACCTAAAAGAGGTTGAAGCCTACTATAACAAGCACTACACAGCCTCCACAGAATTTACCGATAGCTGGAGCCACCGATTTAATGGCGCATACTCCACTGCCAAATTAAGCCGCAACCAAGGCGGTCCGGGAAAAGCATTTATTCATTGGAGTGTAATCAACATAAAATAACATTCCAACAGCTTAATATTCTTTACTATTTTAGCAACGACTTAATCAAATGCTTTATAGTGCTGACTACTTCTATTGTATTTTATAACACAAAAAATAACTATTCGATAGATTTACTTTCTTTATTAGGAGGTATTACTGGCTTCTTCAAGTATTTTTTCTCTGACTGCCCACCTAATACCGGATCCCTACCGATCCAATACAATAAGTTTAGTTACACTCACGATCCCTTACGCCTTCCTGCAATCAAGCTCATATTCGTTTCTAGATCAGATATACAATTCCACAGAAGCGCTTCTAAAAGAATTACAGGCTTTATAAATATAAATCATCGCGTTGCATTTTTACTTCTTTACTACTTAAGCCCAGAATACGCAGACAGTCATTATTTAAACCACTTCTAAACCACAGAATTTATTTATCAAACCGATTATTATTAAATATTTCAGATGGTTTTTCTCCATTGTAAATATCTAAACTTGTTGATTCGAATATTTAAAGAGTTTAAGTCCGTTCCTTTTAAAAAGGCCTATTATATAAATTGCCTTTTTGCTTTTTACTTAAAATGCGGAGTTAAGTGTTTTATGAATTCAGTTGCTGTCAAACAACGTTTTCAAATTAATCAAAAAAATGAAAGGCACTATTGGTGATATCCTATGAATAACACACAACCATATAACACCTAACGGCTTTCCCCAATGGACATATCATTATCAAATGTAGAGCTTGCTATCATTAGAACATTGGCTTATTATCAACTATTTAAGCACCCTCTACTTGAAAGTGAAATTTCAAGAAATCTAGGTGTATCTATTGATGAGAAAGCCAGTATTCGAGAGCAATTAAAACTATTGAAACAACGAGGTGCAATTTTAGAAATCAATGAACACTACCTATTGGAGGGTGATGTGACTAATGTTTTGAGAAGAAAAGAGGGTGAGACACGAGCAAAAAAAATGTTTAATGTAGCCAAACGTTATTCTTCACTTATATACCTATTCCCTTTTGTAAGAGGAGTCTTCATTTCAGGGTCTCTATCAAAAGGTTCGATTTCTGAAGATGCAGATATTGACTACTTTATTGTTACCAAAACCAATCGGCTTTGGATTACCCGAACTATGTTAGTGGCTTTTAAGCGTATCTTTTTATTAGGCTCCAAAAGACACTTTTGTGTGAATTATTTTGTGGATGAAGACAACTTAATCATACCTGATCAAAATGTTTTTACCGCAACAGAAATTAGCACGCTAATACCTATGCATGGGAACTCGGTCTGCCACAATTTTCTGAATGCCAACGCTTGGATAAAGGATGTTTTTCCAAATATGGAAACCAAACAATTCACACTAAAAAAAGACAACTTATTGAAAAGGTTCTCCAAGAACATAGTAGAGAGCTTCTTTTTATCAGTTATATCAGAACCTTTAGATAAGTTCTTCATGAAAAAAACCTATCAAAGATGGACTTCTCTATATTCATCATCCCTTTCGAAAGATGATTTTGAAGTAGCGTTTAGAACACACCGAGGAACCTCAAAGAACCATGATAAAAACTATCAGAAAAGAGTATTAGAAACAATTGATGCTAACTTTAATCAAGCACTAATCAAAATAGGGCAAAATAGTAATGCTTAAAATACTTGTTACAAATACTTATTTCTATCCACTTGACACAAAACAGTGGCACTTCAAAAAACCTTATCCTCCATTGGGCACATTACAAATTTGTGCACAACTCATAGAAAAAGGATTCGATGTCTCTTTTTTCGATAATTGCCTAAACGACAACCCCAAAGCTATAGACAAGGAAATCAAAAGGTTTTCGCCTGATTACCTACTCATTTATGACGATGGATTCAATTACCTCACTAAAATGTGTCTTACTGTAATGCGTGAAGCAGCCCTCGCAATGGCTTCAATTGCAAAGGAAAACAACGCTGGTGTTATCATTAACAGCTCGGACTCTAGTGACCGATTAGAAAAATATTTAGAAAACAACATTGATTTTGTAGTTACTGGAGAGGGAGATGCAACTTGTCTTGAGCTTATAGATAATTTAAGTACAAATTCTCCAGTTGAGAACATCGTTGGCCTTGCCTTTAAAAATAACAAAGGAGAACTTGTCAAAACCAACAACAGGCCAGTTCTTCAGGTTTTAGATGATCTTCCTATTGCAGCTTGGCATTTGGTTGATTTGAAAAAGTACAAGTCTATTTGGAAAGCCAATCATGGATATTTCAGCCTGAACATTGCTACAACTCGAGGTTGCCCTTATAAATGTAATTGGTGTGCTAAACCTATTTATGGTAATAGGTATAATTCCCGCTCCCCGGAACATGTAATTCAAGAAGTCAAGATGTTGGTTCAAGACTATGGGGTTCAACATTTCTGGATGTGTGATGATATATTTGGCTTAAAGCCCAATTGGGTTCAGCAGTTCGATAAACTCATTAAAGAAGAAGGGATCAGTTTCAAATATATGATCCAATCAAGGGTTGACTTACTTCTTAAAGAGGACAATATAGATGCACTAGTTTCATCAGGACTTGAAACAGTTTGGCTAGGTGCTGAATCTGGATCTCAGCATATTCTAGATGCTATGGACAAGGGCATTACAGTTGAACAGATTTATGAGGCAGTTCCAAAACTTCAGAATAAGGGAGTTAACGTGGCGCTCTTCCTCCAATTCGGATATTTAGGAGAAACATTCGAAGATATTAAAAAGACAATAGACATGGTGTTAGAAATAATGCCGAATGAAATCGGTATTTCGGTTTCATACCCTCTGCCTGGTACAAAGTTCTATGATAAGGTAAAAGGTGACCTTCAGGCAAAAGCTAACTGGATTGATTCAGATGACTTAGACCTTATGTTTCATAATACCTACCCCCCTGAGTTTTATAAGACTCTGCACAGATACGTGCACAATAGACATAAGCTTAAAAGAGGGGCTTTAGCGGCAAGACAACTGATTTTTCGGCCGCTTGACAAGAAACTATTGAGACAGACTTTAACAGTAGGCTATCATTTGCCGATGAGGGTTGTCAATGGAAGAAAGATTAACAAAATTGTCAGGAGGTTAGGATGATAAGCGAATTCGATAAGGCAGCAGTATCTTATGATGTTGATTTTACCGAAACTAAAATTGGTTTATTACAACGGAAATCTGTTTATAAAAATGTCGAGGCACTTCTCAGAAAGCCCACTAAAAAACTCAATATTCTAGAAGTAAACTGCGGTACGGGACAAGATGCAACATTCATGGCTAAACAGGGGCACAGGGTTTTTGCTACAGATATTTCATCGCAAATGATATCAGAAGCCACCAGAAAGGTTGCTAACCAGAAACTCGATAACCTCATTTCTCTTCAACAAGCTGATATGCTAGAACTGGAAGGCATATGTAGCACGTCTTCGTTTGACTTGATCTTTTCGAACTTCGGTGGCTTAAACTGCCTAAGCCCTTCTCAGATAACTGAAATGGGAAGCGTTTTTTCTCAGTTATTAAAACCTCAGGGAAAACTATGTTTGGTGGTTATGCCCGGCTTTTGCCTTTGGGAGTGCTCTTATTTCCTCCTAAAACTTAAGCTAAAAGAAGCATTCCGAAGAACTCGCAAATCTGTCTTTGCAAATGTATCTGGGGAATTAGTGGAGACTTGGTATTATTCGCCAAATAAATTCACATCCCTAATTGGTAACCACTTCATAAAAAGAAAGATTCTTCCCATTGGATTCTTTATTCCCCCATCTTACTTAGAAAGCTTCTTTAGAAATAAGCCTAAAACTCTGCACGCTCTGCACAAGCTTGAGCGAATTTTCTCTCAGTTCTCTTGGCTTAGTGCTTGGTCCGATCATTATTATATTGAACTCAATAAAAAATGAGCGTACTGTTAACGCATGGTTATTTTCTTGCTGAAGATGCAAAGGAGCAAGAGATTATGAGACCCTACCCTCCCTTAGGCCTCCTTTATATCTCTGCCTTTTTGTTGCAAAATGGAATCGAAAACAAAGTGCTAGACAGTACGTTTTCCTCTTTTGATAATTTCAAAGATTACATTCACGATCATCAACCTAAGGTAATTGCCATCTATACCAATTTAATGACCAAAATCAGAGTATTGGAGATGGCTAAATATGCTAAGGAAATTCTTCCCGAAACCTCTATAATCTTCGGTGGCCCTGATGTTACTTACAATACAGAAAACTATCTAAAACATGGCGCAGACTATTTAGTAATAGGAGAAGGAGAAAACTCCATGCTAGAACTAACACAGCACCTGTTAGGTGAGAAAAAGGAAGCTCCAAAACACATTGACGGAATCGCATTTATGGACGACAATGGTAGTGTGGTCAAAACTAATGCTCGCACAAAAGTGAGAGACATAGATGAGCTTCCAATACCTAATAGGTCCGCAATTGATATCCCTAAATACCTAGAGGTATGGAAAGAGCATCATGGACAAAATGCCATTAACATAAGTACGCAAAGAGGATGTCCATATACTTGTAAATGGTGTTCTACAGCGGTTTATGGTCAGAGTTATAGGAGGCGTTCTCCAAAGCTTGTTGTAGAGGAGCTAAAGCAACTAATTGAAGAGTATAAACCAGATACTTTTTGGTTTGTAGATGATGTGTTTACCGTTAGCCACAAATGGCTCAAAGAATTCTGCGAAACTCTTACTCAAGAAAATGTCAGCATCCAATTTGAATGTATTAGCAGAGCGGATAGAATGAACTCAGAAGTAATCTATTTGCTTAAAGAAGCAGGCTGCTTTAGAGTTTGGATTGGAGCAGAAAGTGGTTCTCAAAAAATTGTAGATGCAATGGATAGGCGCGTTTCCGTTCAACATGTTAGAAACATGATAGTTGAAACGCAAAAACATGGTATTCAAGCCGGAACCTTTATAATGTTAGGTTATCCAGGTGAAACCATGGAAGACATTAAAGAAACTATTCACCATCTTAAAGTTTCTAATCCTGATCACTTTACCATCACAGTGGCGTACCCAATAAAGGGGACTAGCCTATACGATGATATTAATCACCACATAATAACAGATAATGATTGGGCAACAAGCACTGATAGGGATATAGATTTTAAAAGAACCTATAGTCGCAGGTTCTATGATTTTGCGGTCAAGTATATAATCAATGAAGTTCAGATTAATAAAAGTAAAGGAAAGAAGGGTGGGGTATTCAATAAGGCGAAGCTTCGTTTAAAATCAAAGATGGCTAGTATAGGTATGTTATTGTCAAAAATAGGGCTGCTTAGTTCTTAATACAAAGTTTGCTCATGAAAAGGAAGTTAAAAAAAGCTCCTCAAAACATATTGTTAGGCCTGTTTGGGTCAGTTTTAGCACTTGTTTTATTAGAGCTTGGTCTAAGGTTACTCATTCCACATAATAAATACTACGCGCTATATCCAAACCTAAATATTCAAACAGAATTCATTGCCAATCAGTACTACTCTGGCCTTCCTTTAGAGTTTCAATATACTAGTAATGATGAAGGTTATAGGTCCAAACATAAACTAGAGGAAGGAAGATATGGAATACTTGCATTAGGAGGTAGTACTACAGAGTGTACGTATATTGGTGAAAAGGCCAATTGGACCTTTCTTTTAGAGGAAAAGTTGAATGCTCAGCTCAACACTGAGGTAACCATAGCCAATGTCGGAAGTGCCGGCATGAGTTCAAAGCATCATGTTGTTCAACTTGAAAGGCTAGAGCCCCAGCTCGGCCATGTCAATGCCGTTATTATTTTGGTAGGAATTAATGACTTTATCAAGTCTCTCTACTCCCCAGAACATTTCTCTTTAGATAAGAGAACTTTGTTGGCTAAGGCATTTGCTAAATATCCGAGATCTGAAAATGAGAAATGGTATCAAAGAACAGAACTTTGGATGCACTATAGAGACTTTAGAGTTGTTCGTGCAAAAAAAAGGCATGGTGCTATAAAGTCGTTCGTGACAACCATTTCTAAAAGAAGAAATGCGCTTAAAAACGCTAGAGTTTCTTCGGTTGGATTATCTTTAAATAATGCATTAGCAGAGTATTCCTCAAATATTCAAAGTATAGTGGACTATTGTAGAGATAGAAATATAATGCCAATATTGATTACGCAACCAACTCTATGGCATCATGGGATGTCTGAGAGGGAGTTCGAGCTGACTGCTTTAGGAGCATATATAGAAGGGGATAGTACATACTCAGCCTCGGCATATGAACAAGGGATGAATGGTTTTAATAATGTATTGAGAGAATTTGCAAATGACTCTGTTAGGGTTATTGATTTAGCGAATATTTTACCTAAGGATACTATCCACCTATATGATCATTGTCACTTTACGATGGAAGGGAGCTATGCCGTTTCAGAAATACTTTTATCAGATCTTTTATCCACATTACCAATAAAGTAGGTCAGACGGAAATGAAAGCTTCTGTAACTATTGATGATTTAATTAAAAAGGAAACCAATTCCATTAAAGGGATTGAGGAAAATCTAATCACTTTAAACGGTCGCGATTTTAGCATTTTTGAAAATGACTATATATCTCTAAGAAGAAAAGAAGGCCGAATCCTTACTAATTCAAAAGTGAGTAAACTTCCTTCTGTGCCTAAAGATGACCCACATTACTCCGAATGGAAGTTGAGAGAGAAAAGCACAAACAGGTTTTTGAGCTATCTAAAAAAGAGGAATAGCGAAGGACCTATTTTAGACCTTGGTTGTGGTAATGGTTGGTTTACTAATAAATTAAGTGAACATAAAACGGGCATTGTAATTGGAATGGATATAAACCTTTCTGAATTGAAACAAGCCTCAGCAACTTTCACAAAGAATAGTCTAACGTTTTGTTACGGGGATATTCTTGACCAACCCTATAAAAAAAACACTTTTGACATAATTACACTTAATGCTTCAGTCCAATATTTTGATGATTTTCAACAGTTGACGAATTATTTAATCAGTCTTTTAAGGGATAATGGTGAACTCCATATATTGGATAGCCCCTTTTATAATAGCAAAAATGTAGTAGCAGCAAAGAATAGAACTTTTAGATACTATTCTAGTATCGGCTTTGAATCTTTTGCTGAGAATTATCAACATAGAAAATGGAGTGAGTTAAAAGCATTTAATTACAAGTTATTGTATAGCCCAAAAGTTTGGAATCGTATAGTCCCAGATTCTCCCTTTCCTTGGATAGTAATTTATAGATAAATGATTAAGGAAAAGAAGCTTGTTGTAATTATGCCAGCATATAATGCTGAAAGCACTTTAGAAAAGGTATATAAAGAGCTTAATTTCAACATAGTTGATGATGTCATATTAACGGATGACTTTAGTAGTGACCAAACACTTAAACTGGCTTCAGAACTTGGTATTAAGCACCTTAGAAGGCATGATCAAAACTTGGGGTACGGTGCCAATCAGAAAACATGCTATCACCTAGCTAAAGAAATTGGTGCCGACATTATTATCATGGTGCATCCCGACTACCAGTATACGCCCAAGTTAGTTGAAGCTATGGCTTCAATTATTGCTAATAATATATATCCTGTTGTTTTAGGTTCAAGAATATTGGGAAAAGGAGCTATTAAAGGAGGAATGCCTATATATAAATACCTTGCCAATCGCATTTTGACCTTAATTCAGAATATTCTGATGAACCAAAAGCTATCAGAGTATCATACGGGCTTGCGGGCTTTTTCAATAGAAACTTTAAATGATATATGTTATGAGAACAACTCAGATGATTTCATTTTTGACAACGAGATGTTAGCCCAAATTCTTTACAAAGGCCACCAAATAGGTGAGGTTACCTGTCCAACAAGTTATTTCCCTGAGGCCTCTTCTATTAACTTGAGCAGAAGTATTAAGTATGGCTTTGGAGTATTACGTGTTTCTTTCCAGTACTTTCTGGGTAAATTAGGAGTTTATGTTCCAAAAATCTTTCGAGCACCTACTGCTTAAACCAAAACATTTATTTCCAGTATTGTTATTATTTGGAATTGGGCTTGCATACATAGCAAACTTCAACGGTCTTTACGGACAAGACTCTCATGAGTACTTTCGCTATAGTGCAGTTTTGT
This sequence comes from Roseivirga pacifica, assembly GCF_900111145.1. Classification (GTDB taxonomy): domain Bacteria; phylum Bacteroidota; class Bacteroidia; order Cytophagales; family Cyclobacteriaceae; genus Roseivirga; species Roseivirga pacifica. The sequence goes on along the minus strand of NZ_FOIR01000001.1, from coordinate 1,474,431 downwards.
CAGATTACTTTAAGCATGAAGGACTCAATGAAAATTTTTATTGGACCGTTTTATACCCTCTATTTGGCTCTCTTTTAAATCTAATTTTTGGACAAGGCCCATTCAACCTACAACTGATTTCTATTGCATCCTATGCAGGGGCTTCGGTTTTTATGCTACAAACCTTAAAAGATAGGAATACAGAAAAAAGTATTGTCTATTATCTGCTTTTGACCTTCATATTAAGCCCAAATATATTAAAGTCTGGCTTGCAGGTTATGTCTGAGCCCTTGGCTCTACTCTTTATTGTAAGTTCATTCTACTTTTATCAACGGTTTTTAAAAGACCCGAATGAAAAGGACTTCATTCTTATCTCAGTCACGGTGTCTTTGGCATTTTTCACTAGGTATGCAGTAATACTTGTTTTACTCCCTTTAGCTATTCACTCACTTCACATCATTTTTAGACAAAAAAATTATAGAGCAATCTTCTTGGGGCTGGTGATCCTTACCATAGTTTCACTACCGGAATATTTTCTGTCACCACAAATAACAGAGAGTATTACTTCTAATTATTTCTTAGGAGAATGGTCGGTAAACAACCTCTTTTCAAAAGAATTTAGAACGATCGATGGAGAGCATACATTTCGATATCCAAATATTGTTTTTTTATCTTCAGTCATTTGGCATCCTGTTTTTTTCTTTCCTTTTTTTCCTTCCTGTTTCTTTTATAAAAAAGAAGACTTCCGCCTTTTTGAAAGAATATTATTGTTAGGTGTACTGTCCTACTGCATACTCATAGGGGGGCTGCCCTTTCAAAATTTAAGAATGCTTCTGCCTATTTACCCTGTCTTAGTAATCTGTAATTACCCAGCAACTCTTAGGCTGTTTAATTTTATTGAATCCAAGGTACAGAAGAGAATTCGGAACCTTATTCCGAAAGGTCTAGTATTACTTCAGCTGTCATTCTTTGCCTATCTTTTTATAATTTTCATCAATAGAAATTACCTAGAGAAGAGAATAGCAACACATATTAAAACCGCTGGATACAGCCGAGTTTTTTCTCACGACATCGATGTAGGCGTAAACAGCTACCTTACAAAAGATCAAAAGGTTAAAAACTTAATTACAGATCTGCATAACTTTCAAAACGATGATATTCTAATTCTTAATTTGGAGCAATATGAGAGGATATGGCATAACTCTAACGTAGAGTCTAACCTCTTGGAAGCTTTAGAAATGCACGACACCTTAAGGCTAGTTAGTCTAGAGTCAAATTGGGTTGTTTTTAAACTAAATAAGAGGCGTTAATTAATTTTCAATGTCAAGTATAGAAAGATATCAGTCTATAGACTTTTTAAAGTTAAGCTTAGCCATTATGGTTGTAGCTGTACATTGTGGCTTCTTATTTGAATTTAACGACCTATTTTTTCATTTGACTAGCAGTGGAATATTCAGAATAACTGTCCCCGCTTTTGCCGTAATTTCTGGGTATTTTATTTATGGAAAACTTGATAAGCTTAACTTTCAATTATGGACTAAAAGAATGGTTTCACTCTATTTGGTCTGGACTGTTATTTATAGCCCGTTTATACTGACTTCTACCAACCTTCTTCGTCTGATTATTGACTTACTTTTTGGGTATTTTCACCTTTGGTACTTGGCTGCTTTAATTGGAGGCGGGTTTTTACTATTTATTCTGAAAGATTTGACTGATCTAAGGTTACTACTTTTGTCTATTATTACTTTCTTAGTCGGAGTCTTTTTTCAATATGCTGCAGAGTATGATTTTTTTGGTAGCACACACCTAATAACCAAAATACTGACTTATAAGTTTTTATATAGGAATTTTCTTTTTTTTGGTTTCCCTTTCTTAACTCTAGGCTATTTAATTAGAAAAAACAGGGTGGCCTCTTCTATTAGGTTCAATTCGGCTATACTATTAGTTCTCATTCTTGCTGTCTTCTATTTAGTGGAATGCCTTATTTACTTTAAAAAGCTCTCTGGCGATTACAGTGCACATGATGTTTACTTGCTATCTTTTTTATTATGCCCTGCCATACTAATTCTGGCTATTAAAATGAATAGTAGTTTTTCGAACTTTCAAACTAAAAGACTGAATGCTTACTTCATTGGAATATATCTAGTTCACCCAATTTTCATAATGTTGTATTCTAAATCCCTGACCCTAAATTCGATATACTTATTCGGCATGGTGCTGATTTCTTCAATCATAGCCACCTACTTTCTAATTCAAATAAAAAGGAGATTTAAGTACATTCTATAACTCATATCGGTTATGTGATTTTTTACTGACTTAATAAAAGAAATACTTTGCTTAAGCTTCTAATAATAACACCTGGTTTTGCTCTGAATGAAGAAGACGATATTTGCATTCCTGCTCTTCAGATTTATTTAAAAGAGCTAACCAAGACTATCAGAAGGATTGAAGTCAATGTTATTTCATTCAATTATCCTTATGAAAGCAAAATATATCTTTGGAATGGGATTGAAGTTGTTGCTCTTGGGCTTAAACAAAACAATAAGCTACTTAGGTTTTTTCACAAGCTAATAGCATACCCCAGAATCCTGAATTTGGCAAAAGATTTTCAGCCAGACTTGATTCATAGTTTTTGGCTGAATCAATCTGCTATAATTGGAAATAGACTTAGTAAGCGCCTACGCATACCACATTTATGTACTGCAATGGGCCAAGATATTGCCTTTAGTAACACTTTAGATATACTTAAGCTCAGAAACACAGCTTATATAGCTGTAAGTGACTTCCAAAGGCGATTTAGTAAAGTTCCTATTGATGCGGTTGTGCATTGGGGAATACCCCCATCTAATCAAGAACTCACTCCATGCACAAGGGATATTGACATTTTAGGGGTAGGCTGGATAAATAAAGTAAAGAACTATGAAGCATTTATTAGAATAGTAGCTCGATTAATTCACATTAAACCTAAGACTAAAGTGGTAATTACAGGAGATGGATCGGGGAAAGAAAAATTGGAAAAGTTAATAAGATCATTAAACCTTGAAGATCAAATAACCTTTACTGGTCTTATCAAGAGAGAAGAGGTCTTGACCTACATGCGTAGAAGCAAGGTTTTGTTGCACACCTCATCTTTTGAGTCCTTTGGTCTGGTCATTGCAGAAGCTCTAAGTGAAGGTATGTTTACTTTATCTTATAACGTTGGTATAGCAGGAAAGTCTCCAGCAAGCCACGTTGCTCATAATGAAGATGAAATGCTTGACAAAGCCCAAAAGCTATTAAGCAGTCCTCTTCCAAACGCTAGTTTACCTTATCCTGTTTCTTCTACCGTAACGGAGTACGTGAAAATTTATGAAAAAATGTTAAACAGGAGTATTCTTACATGAAGATTAACCGACAAAAGCTTATGGTGATTAGCGCCATTCAAGCTCTTGTACTTTCTGGCTCAGGCCTTATTATTTCTCTTTTCGGAATCATAAAATTTGGAGCCACTTTATGGGGGGAGTATATTAAAATTCAGCTTTGGCTAACTCCAATCTTACTCCTTACTAATTGGGGGAGCAGAAACTACCTAGTTCAACAGTTCAGTATTACCCCATCTAAGGTTGGCTCTATCTTTCTAGAAAATTTAGTCAGCAGGGCTTTACTGCTTCCAGTAGCTATTCTAGTTCTTTTTAAGGTGTTTGACCTTAATGTAGTTTGGTTTACTATACCAATATTGCTGCTCCAGTATTTATATATGAGCTATGATGCCGTAACGGTATTCTCTGAAAGGCATAAAGGAAGAATTTTGGCAGAGGTCTTAGGGCTGTGTGTGTTCCTAATTGGCGGGTTATTGCTAGACGGGTTTAGTTTAAAGTATATACTTATAATTCAACTAGTAGGAGTCATATCAAAATTAACTTACCTCGGCTGGTATTTAAAGGGACTAAGTCTTTTTAAGAGCTCTGTTCAACTGTCCATTAGAAAGACGCTTACTGCCGGATTTCCCTTTATGATAATAGGGGTTAGTGGATTGATACAGTCAAAATCAGACATATATATGCTGTCCTACTTAAGTAGTTCTGAAAATGTTGCAAGCTACCAAATGTTGACAGGAGGTCTCTTTGTTATTCAAGGAACGATTGCTTTCTTGATAGACCCACTTGTTAAGATTATTTATAGAACCAAGGAAGTGGTTTTCCGAAAAGTAAGAAGGGTAATTATGATCATCGGGGCGGCAATTATATTCCCGGGACTGTTTTTATTAGCCGTAGGGCTATCATATTTATTGCCTGAGAAGTTTAATATGTACTCTTATGCTATTGCCTTTCTTTATCTTTTGCCATTTATATTTTACTACCCATTCATCCTAAGGCTTTATAAAGACAATAAACATCTATTAGTAGCATTTATAAGTGTTATAGGTGGTGCTGTAAATGCGATAGTAAGTTTTCTTCTGATCCCTTCTTACGGCCCAAACGGAGCTATTCTTGGAACTGCATTCTCACAGTTCTTGATTCTCCTATTATTACTCTATTTCACCCGCAATTCAAGGTAACTATTCTAGTGAAAAACCTTCTTTTATACTCGTAGCAGCCCATTTATGACCTAGCTCGTTCCAGTGTACATCGCAATCTTCATTATAATAGTAGGAAGACCAGTCAAATCCCACCTTCGTATCAGTATTTTCAAGTAAATCTAAATATTCAAAGTCAAGCTCACCACTTAACACCTTTAAACTATCTCTTAGTGGAACCGAGTTATTACCATTTTGGTATGCCTTAATAGTGTGCTCGCCTGGAAGGGTAAAAACATAAAGCTTTTTGTCACCTAACAAGTCTTTCATCTTTTCTATATTATACCTTATACGATCCCACTGCGCCTCAGTAAAATAAAAATAATCTGGTTCGTTTTTTTGTTGGAACTCGGGTTTACTGTATTTCCTTTGTCTATTCTTAAACCACCTTAGAAGATTGTAGGTATAGGTGAAGTTCTTAAGTAATACCTTTAACCTATCTGGGCTTTCTAAATAGTAATGAGACTGCTGAATAGAATCAAGTCCATGCTCTAAATGATAATTAGGATAGTCTCCTACCCAATAAGCTCTATACCTGTCGTAAGAATATTTTTTATGATAATTTATGTCATCATCTATTAAGTCATTAATAGGGAAAATTGCCCAAAGAACAGCATCATGATCGTACTCCATTGCCTTATTTCTATAAATCAAATACTGTTGTGTCATGCCCGCACCGCTAACAGCGAAATTCAAAAAGTCCGAACCAGTTTCTTCTTCTAAAAGGTTTGAGAATCGGTCTTCTACGTTCACACCCCAACCTTCTGCAAATGAATCTCCAAGTAGAACCACTCTCTTATTCCCATTTGAAACTACACTTCGTTCTTTATCTCTCGCGCCAATAGAGTTTGTTTCGTACCTAACGTCAAAGCAGGTTTTTTTATGTCTGAATTTATAATTGGGGTGTCTCCAAACCCCGAAGTCTTCATCAATTTCTGCCCAATATCGTCTTGAGTTTTCAAATGTATATATAGGCTCTTCAAGCTTGATCAACTCGGTTTTAGATAGGATTAAAATCCCTATTTCTAATAAGACAAATGCTAAGAAAAGCTGGATAAACAAGGTGGATATTCTTTTTTTCATTAAGAGTTGCCAGGGGATTAAGTCAGTCAAATAGAGTTAAAGGTTAATATTTTTTAGTTAAATAGATAGACAAAATTTAAGTGATGTTAAATTACAGTTGAATTGAATGGTATGATAGTTTGCCTAAATAAAGCAGAAGAGTAAAAACAAGTAATGGGGAAAATTCAGAGTATAATTAGAAGAGCAAATGCAAAAATTTCACCTAAGAAGTTGTTTTATGCCCCCAGCTGGGTAGTATTAGGCGTAAATAATATTTGCAATCTCCATTGTAAAATGTGTGATGTGGGAACCCAGAATATCAATAGTAATTTTGCCACAAATTTAGTGGGTTCACACCCTATTAATATGCCACTTGAATTGATTCAGACAATTTTTGATCAGGTGTATAAATACTATCCAAAGACTAGGATCGGATATGGGTTTACAGAGCCTCTTGTTTATCCTCATTTAATAAGTTCTCTTAACTATGCTCAGGAGTATGGTTTAGATACATCAATTACCACCAATGGACTCACTTTGGCGTCAAAAGCTGAGGAACTCATGGAATCTGGGCTCAAAAGTGTTTTTGTATCACTAGATGGCCCTGAAGATATTCACAACTATATTAGAGGGCATAAGAGTTCTTTTCAAAGAGCTTTAAAAGGGATCGAAGCAATAATAGAAAAAGGAAATGGGCCAGGTATTAGTGTTTTTTGTGTAATAACAGAATGGAACATTGGTAGGCTAAAGGAGTTCGCGGACTACTTTAAGAACTACCCACTTAAGCAGCTTGGCTTCATGCATACCAACTTTACTACACAAGCTATGGCGAATGATCACAACCTTGTTTACGGTATGACTTACCCTGCGACAGAGTCTAATACAGATGAACTAAACCTAGAGGCTATGGATCTAGATTTGTTATGGGAGGAAATCAAGTCCATAGAAAGTGATGAGTATCCATTCCCAATCACCTTTTCCCCCAAGACTATTAAAAAAGACGAGCTAACCAATTTCTATCAGTTCCCAGAAAGACTTATCGGTAAGAGATGTCATGATGCATTCAATAATCTGATGATAAAGTCGGACGGTTCTGTAATACCAGCCCATGGAAGATGTTACAATTTGAGCATAGGTAATATTTACGAAACTGAATTATCTTCCATTTGGAACTCTTCGATTGCCGGAAACTTTAGAAAGACTTTAAATGATGCTGGTGGGCTATTGCCTGCCTGTAGTAGATGTTGTAGTGCTTTTAGTAGTTAACAATTGAAAGTACTTATGAAAAAACTATTGAAGGTTTTATTAATTAACCTGATCTTCTTAATTGTAGGGCTTTTTGTCATAGAAGGTATTCTAACCTTTTACCCAATAAGAGACCCCTTTAAACAAGAAAAAATATCTACTAGATACTATTTCACCCCCACTAAGCTCCCAAAAGAACAATTCACCATTACCATAGAAGATCAACTCCCTGGTTTTAAAAATTATGATAAGCAAGTTACCGTTACAACAAATAACTTAGGCTTCAGATACCAAGAAGATTTGTATACTAATAAAAAGAGTGATGATGAGTTTAGAATTTTTGCCATAGGAGGGAGTACTACCGAGTGCTCTTTTTTAAATGATGGAGATGACTGGCCAAGCCTACTTGCAAAACAAATGAATGATGTATTTCTTGGAAAGAATATCTCGGTAATCAATACTGGTCAATCTGGTCATAACATTTCAGACCACTTACACCTAGTAATTCAGCAATTAATCCACTTAAACCCAGATCTATTTATAGTATATGCAGGAGTTAACGACTTGTATGCATCTATTACAAAAAGTACCAGCCAGAATAAGTCTACATATCCTTTAAAAGTAAGAGGTGAATTGTTATTGCTAACAGAAACTCAAATAGGCCGAAGACTTTACTATTTAGTTAAGGGGATGAATCCGAACCCTTATCACATAACAGCTGAAACAAACCAACAGAACCGAGCAGCAATTGTGAGTGAGATGGCATTCACCAACTTTCCTGAAGAATTAAATTTTGACTATTCATTAAACGGTTTAGAAGCATTGATAGGAATCTGTAAAGCTCTAAATATTAAATTAGTCTTTCTATCGCAAGCAGTTTCATGGGACGAGAAGGATACGGACCTAGACAGTTGGCAGACCAGTATTTTTGGCAATGCACGTTATCGAGAAAAGGACCTCCGTAGAGCAATGGATGAGCTGAACGCACATAATATAAGTTTATGCAACAAACACAATATACCATATATTAACATGCAGCAGGAACTCACTCCAAATTCAGATAATTTTTTTGATGATATGCACTTGAACTATCAGGGAAGCAATAATCTGTCACGGGTATTACTACAATTTTTTGAAAAGAATGATTACTTATTGAACTCTCTCAATAAACAAGCAAACCCTAACTAATAAATCATGGTTGCTCACCCCAATTATACCATGGAAATACAAGGAAGGAATAATCAAAAACTATATCGATCATAGAAGGTATGCAAAATAATAATTCGGTTTTATTGTTCAACCCTAGAAGTGCCAACAGCAAATACAGGATTCCAAACTCTATTCTTACTGTTGGAGCGTCTATTCACGGAAAATATGATTACGTATTTGTGGATGGAAATATGGAAAGTGACCCATGGAGTAGAATTCAAGAGTACCTGCAGTCTGGTAAGTTTAAATATTTTGGAGTTTCCGTAATGCCCGGACCACAATTGAAACAAGCCATACCCTATACAAAGCAAATCAAACAAGAGTACCCTGAGGTAACAACCATTTGGGGAGGATACTTTGCTTCAAATCAATTTCAAGTCTGTTTGGAAAGTGGATATATCGATGTAATTATTAACGGGCCAGGTGACGATGTTTTCCCTAGATTAATCGATGCAAAAGAGCATGAAAAACCTATTGATGATATTGAGAACCTCATTTTTAAAAATGAACATGGCGAAATAATTAAAACCAAGAAGCAAGGCTTGCTAGATCAAGACAAACTACCTCCTTTACCCTATGATCATTTGAACAAGTTTTACCCCTTGAATAGGTTTTTACCTAAGACAATACTAGGAAATGCAACCTTAGGGTATCACTCAAGTTTCGGCTGTCCTTTTACATGTTCGTTTTGTGCTGTTGTCCCTATTTATAATGCACGGTGGAAAGGACAGTCAGCTAAAAGGATATATCAAGAATATTCCAAATTACAAGAAATCAACCCCGTAGATTCAATAGAGTTTCATGACAATAACTTTTTTGTATCAAAAAAGAGAGTTATCGAGTTTGCCAAACTAATAATGAACGATAATATTAAATGGTGGGGAGAAGGACGAATTGACACCATGAATCAATACACTGATGAGGATTTAGATTTAATCAGTAGGGCAGGTTGCAAGATGATCTTTTTCGGAGCAGAAAGTGGCAGTGACGAAGTGCTTAAGCAGGTAGATAAAGGAGGAACACAAACTGCCGAACAAATCATAAGCTTTGCCAAAAGGTTAAAAAAATTCAATATTATTCCTGAATACTCCTTTGTATTGGGGTTCCCTGGTAAAGATGAAGCCACCGTTATGCGTCAAATAAATGATGATATTGAATTCATTAAAAAGGTTAAAAAGGCCAACCCTGATACGGAAATCATTATCTACATATATAGTCCTGTGCCAACAGAAGGTTCAGAACTATATAGCCAGCTTCAAAGTGCCGGTTTCGAATTCCCAAATAAGCTAGAAGATTGGTTAAAGCCAGCATGGGAAAGTTTTGATTTAAGAAAGAACCCTTTAACTCCCTGGCTTACACCAAAAATGGTTGATAAAATTAAGAACTTTGAAACTGTTTTAAATGCATTTCACCCTACAGTTTCCGATTTAAGACTTACCCCCAAAAAGAGAAAAGTCATCCGCTCCCTTTCTTATTACAGATATAAATACAGCTTTTATCACTTTCCTTATGAATTAAAGATTTTACAAAAATTTTGGCTTAAATACAGACAACCAGAGATTGAAGGATTTTAGAATGAAAAAAATCGTACTATACAACCCAGAGGCACTTTTCTTTGACATGCCATTGGCACTATTGTCAATTGCCTCAGTACTTGACCCAAGTGAGTTTGAGGTTATAATTATTGACGCTAGGATTGAAGAAAATGCACACAGCAAACTCATCGAATGTTGTGAAGATGCATTTTGTCTAGGCGTCACCGTGTTGTCAGGTTCACCACTTAAAGATGCTCTTTACGCTACTAGGTTAGTTAAATCGGTCTATCCAGAGCTTAAAACGGTATGGGGAGGGTGGCATCCTTCCTTATTCGCGAGTGAAATCTTACAAGAAGAAGACTCCGTTGACATAACTGTCTATGGCCAAGGAGAGGTTACTTTTAATGAGTTGATAAAAGCGCTGAATGACAACTCTGACTTGAAAGAAATCAATGGAATTGCCTTTAGAAGAAATGGAGATATTATTAAAACTCCAGCACGGCTAATGTCCAATATGAACGATTTACCACCCGTCAATTATGATCTTATTGACATTGAACGCTACTTCAAAGCTAAGGGAAAAAGACAGTTCGATTATATTTCTTCCACGGGCTGTTTCTTTAGGTGCTCTTTTTGTGCTGACCCGTTTGTTTTTAAGCGTAAATGGACATCAATCGAACCCAAAAGACTTGTTAGTGAACTTAAACATTGGCAGAATAAATATGGCTTTACTGATGTTAATTTTCAAGATGAAACTTTTTTTACCTACAAAAAGAGAAGCACAGAAATTGCAGAAGAGTTTATTGACAAAAAGCTCAACATTAGTTGGGCTGCCACTATGAGAGCGGATCAAGGATCTAGGCTTGATCTTGAAGACTTTAAACTACTTAAGAGGTCCGGACTTCGTAGAGTTCTAATTGGAGTTGAGTCTGGATCTCAAGAGATGATGGATTGGCTCAAAAAGGATATTAAGCTCGAGCAGGTTTTGGATTGTGCAGATAAATGTAATAGGCTAAAGATTACTGTTCAGTTTCCCTTTATTGTCGGTTTTCCAGGTGAGTCAGATAAAAGTGTCAAAGCCTCTATGGATTTTATAAAAAAGTTGAGAAAAATAAGTCCTAAATTCTATACACCTATTTTTTATTATAAGCCTTATCCTGGTACAGCTATTACAGAAGATGCTGTGAAAAGTGGTTATCAACTCCCTAATAACTTACAAGATTGGTCAGAGTTTGATTTCGTAGATGCAAAAGGAGGTCCTTGGGTAGATGAAGAAAAATACAACCTAATCGAAAGCTTTAAATTCTATTCTAGCTTAGCATGGAGGGATGAACATTGGATATCTTCCCCAATAAGAACAATGGCACGCTGGAGATGTGAAAAAGACTTCTACAAGTTGCCACTCGAAAAATATATAATAAATAGACTTAGGCGGAAAATTGAACTATCATAAACAGAGAATAAAGGCATTAAGAAAAATCGTTAAGAAATTACATCCTATTCTTTTAGTCTTTTATAAGGTTTACTCAACCTTAACTCATAGCTATTCATTTAATGGAATAAAGATTAAGGTTCCTTCAGGGGTTTTTAACCCGAAACTATCTTTTAGTACCAAGTATATGTTCGACTTTCTAAGTACTGTAAATTTAAAAAATCAAATGTTCTTAGAAATTGGAGCAGGTAGCGGTGTTATTAGTTTGTTAGCAAGCAAATTAGGCGCTAACGTAACAGCAACTGATATTAATCCAGAAGCAATTGAAGCTACTAAGGGGAACTCTGTTCTAAACAACCTTCAGATAAAGGTTTTAAGGTCAGACTTATTTGAGTCTATTGAAATATTAGCTTATGACATTATAGTTCTAAACCCACCTTACTATCCAAAAACACCGAAGAATAATTTAGAAAAGGCGTGGTATTGTGGCAATAATTTCGACTTTTTTCATCGGTTCTTCGAAAAGTTGAATATTTATATTCACATTAAAACGAAAGTTTTTATGGTGTTAAGTGAAGATTGTGACCTCTCTGAGATTAGCAGAATTGCACAATCCTACGGCTTCTACTTTCAACTCATAGACCAAAAAATTATAGCTTGGGAAATGAACTATATTTATTCTATTCAAATCGATAATGCCAACTAGTCACCCATTTCAATTAAACGAGATTACTCATTTAGTTACTCTATTAAAACCTAAAAGAGTGTTAGAAATTGGCATTGGGTTTGGAAAGTACGGAATGCTTTTAAGGGAATATTTGGAAATATGGGGTGAAGGGGATGATTATACTAAATGGACAAGAACAATAGATGGTATTGAGATTTTTGAACCTTACATACTTCCGCATCATAGAAGTATCTATGACCAAATTTTTATTGGGAATGCAATAGATATTTTGCCTGAGATTGATAACTATGACCTTATACTCTTAATTGATGTATTGGAGCATTTTGAAATGGAAGATGCTAAAAGGCTATTGGCCTTATGCAAAACGAAATCAGAGCATATAATCATTTCAAGCCCTAAAGACATTGGAACTCAAGGTGCAGGCTACAACAATGAATTTGAAGCTCATAGATCACAATGGACTTCAATATCTCTGAAACAGGAATTAGACTCTCAGTTATTATTTATTCCAAATAGGTACTCTATCATAGCTTTATATGCTCCAAAAGCAAAGCTCAAACGAATTAAAAAGGCCTTACTCACCTTTGGTATCAGTTCATTAATAAAGAAATATGCATTTTGGCTATATCAACTCATTGAGAGAGCCAACTTACCTTTTCTTCCTACGAAAAAACCCTAAAAATAAGCTTGCCATATCATCATTTAAACCAAATCTCTTTTTTACTAGCGTGTAAATTGAGACTACTTTTTTGTCAAGCCAAATCAAAATGGATTTTAAACCATCTTCCGGTCTCGATTTATAATTAGTAGGTTTAATTTTAACTTTTTGATCTGATTGGGTATAATAATATAGCGCTAGGGATAATCTTCTTTCGTCTTCAGGGCATTTTAGGGGTTCTGGAAACCCGTGATATGAATCCGCCTTGGTAGCAAAGATCGCACATCTATTAAAGATAGGCTCTATTTGTTTAACGCATTTTTTCATGTCATTAGACCAGAATTCTAAGTCACCTCCAAATTCCTTTTTCCAGTCTTGATTGAAGTAAATGAGTAAGTTTAACCGTCTCTCCCAGGTTGGGTTATGGGGGTGAACAGTAAAATCTGCGTGTATATTTAAGTACCCTCCTCTTTCACTTGAGTGCAAGCCTCCTCCTTCCAAAGTATGATCAGGTATAAGGTTCTTAATTCCAGATAATTGGGATAAATAGCTACAGAACTCATAAGAATGTAATTGATCAATCAGGTTTTTAACCGGTTTTGGTAGAAGGCTCTGGTTATTGAGGCCAGATTTACGCTCATTGTAATGGAAGTATTGAATCCATTGCCCCTCACCTGTAATCGGAAATTCATCATGAATTTTCCTTGCAACTTCTTCAGCCAAAAAGTTATCAAAACATATATGTGGAAAAGGAATATTGGAAGAAAATGTATCTCGGTCAATAGGAAGGTTTGCTTGGAGCGAGTTCAGTCTTAACTGCTCAACTTCTTCTCCTTTAATTTTACTCATTGTGGTTTCCTGATTTTTTTGTTAGAACAATTGAGTTTTCGCCCGGTAACCATCTGCTATATTCGACTTCGTTTAAAATAGTATGATTTTCTTGCGGCCTAAATGTTATCTTATACTCTGGCTCAGGCCTTAAATACCATTGAGGGTTATCATTGTCAAAAAAATACAAACATTGAAATTCAACACCAGCACCTAGGCTTATAGCTGGAATTTCATTTTCTAGAGCCAAGTAAATAACCTCCCACCTCTTTCTGTTCCAGGATAAGTAATCATGTGTGGCTGCAACTGAAAAAAACAGAAAAGTTCCAATTAGAGTAATTGAGGCCAAATACATTCTCCTTTTATGAACAGTTAGAGAATTGAACAGAAAAACACCCATTAAAGGAAAGACAATTATTAGATACCTGTCATAATAACCTGTTATCATGAAAGGCCCCATGTAACAAGCGATAATCATGAGTATAAAACCTTCATTAAACAATAACCCCTTATGCACTTGAATTAACCAATTTTTAAAGGCTATGATTATTACTCCTCCTGAAAAAAAGCCTACTAAAGTAAGAAGTGCCTTTAAAATAACGGGCGCCTTTCCTCCATAAGGAGCGTCTCTAAAATTGCCTGCAAAATCCTCCATGGTATTTGGCCCCACTCCAAAGTCGATAAAAACATTATCTATTGAAGGAATTAATTTATTCATTAATGCAAAAGATAAAGTCATCGCTAAGCTATAAGCTACAATGAATAGCCTATCTTTTCTACTAAAGAAGTTCCCTTTTAAAAAAAACAAAAGAGGGCTTAGAAACAGACCTATATATGCGGTAAATAGTAAAACATATCCTACAGTATTTCTAAGGAACCTCAAATCTGGGTTTAAAATCAATTCCTTTAAATAGTCCAACTTGGAACCATAAGTATTTGGCAATAGCCCTAGTTCATCCAGAATAGAATGAAATGAGAGGTAGGCTATAATAACACTTACCAATGGAACAATTGCTCTGATAAACGATACTCTATCCACTTTAGGGCTAAAAAGTTGAGCAAAGAACCAAGAAAATGGTATAACGATAGCCAACTGTCTTGACAGCATTGCCCAAATACATAAGACTATAGCTAAAAACAGACTTATAGTAGCCCGTTCCTTATTGTATTTTATAAAAAAGTATATACTCCAAACAACAATGGTCATAAACGGAACATCCGTCATATATGAAAACGAAAGACTCAGAAAAATAGGGTTAGCTAGAACCAAAAAAGACAATATAAAAGAGGCTCTACTATTTAACCCACAAATATTACCTAAGCGATAAACTCCTAAAATACCAACAAAGGAAATTATGAGTGTTGAGATTCTAAGAGTGGTATATGAAAACCCAAATACTTTTGTAATCACTAAGCCATGAATCACGTGGGAAAACAAAGTCATTTCACCCCAGTTTATCAATTGGAATTTACCGTCCTTTAACCAATGCTCTACTACTTTACCATAAGCCCAGTCGTCATTCAAAGGAAAATCACCCAAAGGATTGACTAGCAAAATGGCAGACACCCACAATATGAGCAAGACAACTACGTTCTTTTCAATCTTAACAAATCCTAAGACATTAATAAAGAGATACTTATTCAAAATATATTACTAGAATTTTCTACTATCTAAGATAAAATCTTTTGTTTTGAGTCCACTGTTTAGGTTGAAATAAAAGCACTTAAAAAGATAGCTGTAAATGCATCCAATCAGTTATTACTTGAAAGAATCTGTCTCTTAAATACCTGACTAAGAACATCCGCAACGAGTTGAGCTCCATTTTCATTAAAATGACAGTCATCATAAAATACTTCTGTAGATTTTGGTATTTGATCAGCCAGGTTTATACTAGGGACATTTTGTTCATTGCAAATTTTAAGTAAAGTATTATTAAACTGTTTCATCCCCTTATATAATACCTCTGTAGAATAATAATTTAAGGTGTTTGTACCATCAATTGTAGCTGTTCCTCCAGTTAATAATAGCCGTTCAAGATTATCATCTAAATTTGGTTTCCACATTGAAGGTTGCGTCACAAAAACAGGTGTCATATTATGACTCTTCACTATAGTAATAATCTTCTTTAGGTTATCACTATAGTGCCTTAAGGCAGTGTCTATTTTTGGCAATGTGTCTATTTTTGGTGCGTTTTGGCGCATTTGTTGAGCAAAGTATTGTGAATCTCCGTAGTCCACATTGGCTCGCAACTGAAGTAGGTTTTGTTTAATCTGTCTTAATATTTTGAATAAGGTCAATCTTCTAATGAGGGGTAGTTCTGAGTCTGGTATGGTTGCAAAGCTGCTAAGAATCGTAGAATATTTGCTTGGATTAATATAGTCTTCTGGGCTAGCTAAAAAGCGTCCGAAATCATTAGCTCCAACTAAAAAAATAACATATTCTGCATTGGCTAACTCTGGATACTTCAATAATTCCTGAGCTTGCAGTATGTGGTGATTTGT
The DNA here is from genome assembly GCF_900111145.1 of Roseivirga pacifica. Classification (GTDB taxonomy): domain Bacteria; phylum Bacteroidota; class Bacteroidia; order Cytophagales; family Cyclobacteriaceae; genus Roseivirga; species Roseivirga pacifica. Next base: position 1,458,738 of record NZ_FOIR01000001.1, on the reverse strand, counting down.
ATCATTTCCTAGCCTTCCAAAATTCCCTACCCAATAATCATTCCCTAAACTCTTACTCAGTAAGGATGTCCATGTTTTATCTTGATTTAGAGCAAAACATGCAGTAGTGCTACCTCCTATAGCTAAGATTTTATGGTCAAATGAATTGGTTAATTCTTCTGACCTAGCCCCAAAGGAGTTATGCTTCACATATGCTACACTGTCATAAATTCCTGGAACATAATCAAGGTTAACTTTAAACTCAAACTCACCATTTGGAGGGTAGATAAAGTAGCCTTCTGGGTAGTCATAGATAAAGCTCAGTATTACTTCAAGGACACATAAAAGAATAAGTAAAATGACACCTGAAAATAAAATTCTCTTTAGCATAATAGGGGTTAACAGTTTAGAGAAACAACTTGACGCGAAACTTTAAAAGGTATCATGGTCTCCATAGTTTAACTTGAGCTTTTGATAGTCAATAGTTTGATCAAAGTCTAAAAAACCTAACGACCATGATTCATTTGCCTCAAAGATTTGGCCTAATTGTTTGTCCTGAATTGAGTTTTTAGAAACATGAAACTGTATTTCTTGAATCCCCACTCTCTTGGCCAAAGAGGATAATTCAGAAAGAGCCTTCTTTAAACTGTCGACCGAATCGGACTGAAAGGCTCCAATATGAATTTTACTTCTAAATTTTAACCATAATTCGACTCCATCAATTTCCACTAGCTCATTAAAGGAGAAGTTCTTATACTCAAAGTAATCCTTGCTGTAATGTTGAGCGAGAAATCCTTCATTGATTAAAGGATTTTTCATTTCATCCAATCTTTTATATTTTTTTAGCTGTCGGCTGATTAGAGACAAGTAGTACCTGTTTAACTTTTTGATATGGTAAATAACCCTACTTACAGGGAGGGTCGAAACTTTATAATGATACCGTACCATGCTTTCCCCTAGTTTCCATCCTAATTTTTTTGTGGCTCTCAAAGTATTATAGCTATGCATCGCATACACAAATCTCACATCACTCTTTTTCATTAACTCGTAAGAACGAAGAGCCAAGTTTGTGTGTAATCCTTTTCTATGGTAACGAGGTAAAGTAATCGAGTCACAAGCATGGACGGCTTTAATAACCCTTCCATTGATACTGAAAAGCTGTGGTAGTCCACCGTAAAATGCTATGGGGGTTTCTTCATCGTAAGCTAAATAACCAACATACTTTAGCCCGGTGTATTCAGTATTATATTTTTTTTGTAGGTACTGTAATGTCGCCTTCTTCTTGAAAACTTCATTGTAAAGAGAATGAAAGTCTGCTAAGTTATCTTCTGAAAGTCTTTGATACGTGTATGACATTCAAATGTTGGTAATAAAATAATTACATAGTTTTTGATCCATAAACAGCTACCTGACAAATCAAATCTGCAAAGGCAGAAAACGTTTAATATTTCCCTCTAATAATAGACTCTGCCTGATGTCCTAACTTGATAAAAGGATTTAAGCCGAATCTATTAAAAATCCTCTGATCATTTATATCATTTCTATGGAGATAATCCACAGCTAGTTGAAATTGGTATCCCATTTTTTCTGCTACATCAATCACATTTCTATTATAAGAGCCATCTGGATAGGCAAGCATCTCGATTTTTTTGTCAATTATCCCTTCTAAATAATGTTTAGATTTTTTTAAATCTGAAAGAACCTCCGACTCGTTAATTTCACCGTAGTTATTATGAAAATTACCATGAGAGCCAATGGTGACCAGCGGAGAGGCGGCAAGTCTCTTTAAGTCAGTATCATTCATCAGGTTCCAATACATGTCGTACTTAGGGTTCTGCCTGAAGAGATTTGATATTGCCGCCATCATCTTTTGCTTAAATTCAAAGTTTTCTGATCGACATACATTTTTTAAACTCACGTTGGTATCTACTTCAAAAAACTCCCTTTTTCCCTTTTGAAATACTCTTCCGTCAATTTCTAGTTGCTCTGGTGAAAATTGAAACCCTAAGTCAAGATGGTCTGACCATAATATGTCATACCCCTCTGACTGAATAGAGGTGACAAAAAAACTTGCTGGAATCTCATAACTTTCAAGAATAGGCAGTGCCAATTCTAAATTATTGAGATACCCATCATCAAATGTTATAGCTATTGTAAACCGATCATTTCTATAATTGTTAGTTAAGTAATCTTTTAGAGAAACAATTTGCCAATGCTTTTTGAAGAAAGCCAATTGTTTATTTAAGTCCTTCATACCAATGAACCTGGTATTATGAGCAAGACTACCGATGTGATCAACACCATGATAAATAAGAATTGCACCGCCTTTTTGATGTCTCCAATATTCTGATGACTTCGAACTAAAGTAAAGGTCTCTCCATAGCCATTTTGTTCGCCTAAATACTTTACCTAATGTTGACTCCACTTTCCTTTATCTGCGTTAAAATGAATTGGCCTAGAATATACTGTCCTTGTTGGTTTAGGTGGCTGTCATTGTTATAATACGTCTCAACTCCAGCTTCTTCAGCTTTCTTCAAGTACGGCAGAGGGTCCAAAATTTGAATTCGGTTATCTCCGGAGAAATAGGACTCAAATTCTTCCTTTAATGGATAGTCATCGGAACTCAAATATTCTTCTGAAAAAGACGCACCAATTGATTTCATACGGTCTAAGTTAACCTTACTCACTTGACTTCTGTGGGGAATAATCAAGATGTAAATATCCGTTTCTTCTGAAGCATAACTTAACAAGTGTTTTAACCTTGAGGCATATTCCAGAAAGTCTTCCTCTCTCCCGTTTTTAAGGGATATGGAATTTTCTACTAAAAATGAATCAGCTACAAAGTAAAGCTTATCTCTATAAGAGTAAAGGTCTGGCGAAAAAGGAAAGCTGTTTGCGTTCTTATATTCTTCTAATATTTTGGTAGTAGGCATAGGCACCAAGGAAATTAACCTGAAATTCAAAAAACTTAGAACCCAAATCCTCTCAGAACTCCACCAAAAAGTATTTCTTGCAAATGAAACCTCTTGCCAATTTAAAGTATGATCCCATCCAAATAAATCATTTCCTACGTAGAATTGATATACGATTACCTTGGGGTTTGACTGTTTGATATGATTTCTTCCAAAAAGAAACTGTTCTCTGATAGACGTTCCAGGAACGCTTATATTCTGATGATAATATTCTGGAAGAGAATCCCTCAGTACTGCAGGATAGCCTAGAGGGTAAGCCGTAAATGAATCACCAATTAGCATCAGTGTTTCTTTACTTTCATTTGAAGCAACAGATGGATTCAGCCCTTCAAACACATAGCCATAAAAATTAATAACATAACCTCTAAAAGAAAGCTCCAATAAAGCCAGGCTCACAACCAAGATTATCAGCCCTGATATAAGAATTTTCTTAAAGCATCGGTAACACCTACCAAAGGTCTTTAAAATCCTTTTTTTCGAAATCATACTCCCTATTCAGCCAGTTAGATGATTGGTTTTCAAGATTCTTTCGTTTTAAAACCATCCTAAGCTGAGCTAAAGGAGTTAGAATCATGATATAAACCAAAGAAAGCAAAATACTTCCCACAACTTTACCTAATATATGCCCTAACCACATCCATATATCAGCAATGATTTTGCCCCCCTTAGGATAAAGGGAGCTAACAAGACCTATTAATCCTGATGCCAATAATAAAATATGGTTACTATGAAAAGTTTGCCAACTAATCACAATATATATTACCAGTATACCAGAAATTAAACCTAAAACGACACGGTCAGCGGGTTGTTCATATTCAGGTCGCTTCATATTAAAATAATGAGTAGACAAATGGAGACAAAGCTGAACCTCCTCCAAAAACAATCAGGAAGCCAAGTAATAGGAGAACAATAATTATTGGCATTAGCCAATACTTCTTCCTCTGAAGTAAAAATCTAGTGAGATCCTTTAACATGTTCTTTTTTCACAAGAAAGTTATTTAAAACTAAATAATCCATACCTGTTTTCACAAAACAACCAAAAGCGTCAATAGGAGTACACACGATAGGCTCATCTTTAATATTAAAACTCGTATTGATAAGCATAGAACTACCTGTGCGTTCTTTAAAGGCTTTTAACAGGTTGAAAAAATTAGGGTTAGTCTCCTCATCAACCGTCTGTATTCGTGACGAAAAATCTACATGTGTTATCCCTGGGAAAGAACTCTTTTCAAAATTACTCTTTTCAAAAATGGGTCTACTCATAAAATCGCCAGGCAAGCCTTTTCTAAACTCATTCTTGATCTTGGAAACTAGTGCCATGTATGGAGATGGTACAGATAGTTCAAAATATTTCCCTAAATCCTCTTCAAGCAGTACTGGCGCAAAAGGCCTAAATGACTCACGAAATTTAATTTTCTGATTAACAATACTTTGAATATTTTCTACTTTCGGGCTAGCAATTATACTTCTCGCACCTAAAGCCCTTGCTCCAAACTCCATACCTCCCTGCATCCAACCTATTACGGCACCTCCTTCAAGCAGTTCGGCAACCTTATTGCAGAGCTCACCATGATTGTCATACTTTTTATAAATTACACTCTCGGATTTCAAGTAGCTTTCTATAAAAGAGTTTGAATAACTAGGCCCTAAGAAGGAAATTCGATTCTTTTCAAATAATTTTTTGACTCTCCCTTCTGAAGATGACAAATAAAATGCAGCAAGTGCAGCACCTGCTGCCCCACCAGAGTCCCCTACAGCAGGAGGGATAAAAATTTGGCTAAAAAGATTCTCTTCTACTAGTTTACCATTAGACACACAGTTATAAGCTACCCCTCCAGAAAGACAAAGATTATCACATCCGGTCAGTCTTTTTACCTCTCTAGCCAGTTTTAAAACAATTTCCTCAGTTACAGATTGCGCGGCAAGTGCAAAATCACAATGTACTTGCAGGAGTTTGGAGTCAGCAGGTCGCGACTTTAAACCGAATAATTCCTCCCATTTTTTTGTTAGAATCATTCTTCTACCTTCCAAAAACTTAAAGTATCCAAGACGAAGTTTTATGGAGCCATCATCGAATATCTGTACTAACTCTTGCTTAATTAGTTTTCTAAACCTGATGTAGTTCTCACTATTCATATCTCCATAAGGAGCTAAACCCATCATTTTATATTCACCATCGTTAACTTTGAAGCCTAAAAACTGTGTGAATGATGAGTATAAAAGGCCCAAAGAATGAGGGAAGTGCTGCTCTTTAACTACTTTCAGTCTGTTTGCCTCTCCTATGAAAATGGAGGTCGTCACCCATTCTCCAACCCCGTCAATTGTTAGAACTGCACTTTTGTCAAACGGAGATGTGAAATATGCCCAAGCAGCATGTGATAAATGATGCTCAGAAAAACTGATTTCTAAATGTTGAATCCCTCCTCTATCTAGCTTTGTTAAATTATCCTTCAGAAGCTTCTTAAAAAAAAGCTTCTCCTTAATCCATTCTGGAATGTGTTTAACAAATGCATGAAGACCTTTGGGAGCGATAGAATAAAAAGTCTCTAATATTCGTTCAAACTTAAGAAACGGTTTATCATAAAAAACAACCTCGTCCACCTCTGCTAAGTCCACAAATGCACTATCCAGACAATATTTAATAGAAAATGCCGGAAAAGAAGCGTCATGCTTCTTTCTTGTAAACCTTTCCTCTTGAGCGGCAGCAATTATCTCACCGTCTCTGAGTAAACACGCGGCAGAATCATGATAAAACGCACTTATCCCTAATTGATATTTCATTGGTGACAAAAATATGAAAACTACAAAGAATGATGAGAATTCTAAATAACCACCTGCGCCAAAACAGCCACACCGGCACCTATTAGCGATACCCCGAAGCGTTTCCAATTCAATTTGTGATGAGGGTCAGACTCAATAAAAATAGTAGTTGAAATCTGTAGGAAGCCACCAGCCACTATAGCAAAGAAAATAATCATTTGCTTTTCAGAAAATATCTCCTGATGACTTAAATATTCCGTAGAAATTAATCCTAAAGGAGAAGCTAAAGCAAAAACCAGGAGTAAAATGCTGGCTTTAACCTTCGACTTAACTTGAGCTACCAAAAGTGCCATTAAGGCAAATGCAGCAGGAATTTTATGCATAACAATTCCCAACAGTATTTTTGGCGAACTACCATGTTCGTAGGCAGCCTCTGGCATATGATGCACATGAATAGTGTCTGACATTATGCTCCCTTCCAAAAACGAGTGGACACTCAAGGCCAAAATCAGATAAGTGACCGAAAGCCCAGGTTGGTTTGGATGCGAATGGCCATGCTCAACTCCTACGGAATAATTCTCTAGAACTTTCTGAAGAAAGAAACCTACCAAAATCCATAGCCCCAACATAAACGGATCTTCATCCGTCATAAACAAGTCGGGAATAAGGTGAATTACCGTCATGCTGAACAGGTAAGCACCAGCAAAAATTAAAAAGTATTTAATTCTGGTTTCACTAAACTTCCATTTGCCAGAAAGTAGCAGGCCTGGAATAGCAACACTAAGAAAAAGTATAAGAGCGTTTATCAGCATTCAGTTTCTGTTTCTGCAACAGGATTGCAAATATCGGAAAGAAAATGATAAAACTACGTAAAAGGTTCCCGCTACTTCGCGTCTTTTAAAGTTTTACCTTTTAAGCCAGTAGAAATATAGGTAACCATCTCACCATTTTCATCAGCATAAATAAAATAGCCCTCCAATTCAGGGTGCGTCTCTACAAGGTTTTTGCTTCCCTCTAGCCCCATCACCATGCAGGCCGTAGCATAACCATCCGCCAACATACAGTTTGGAGCCAAAATAGTAGCGCTAAGCAAGGTTTGCATTTTAGGGTACCCCGTAACCGGGTCGATGGTGTGTGCGACCTTCTTACCGTTTACTATTCTAAAATTTCTGTAGTTGCCAGAGGTGGCCATTCCTTGGTCTTGCAGTTGAATGGCATCGAATAACCCACCAATTCGCTGTTCATTTGGCTGCTCAATACCTATAGTCCAAGTTTCTCCTTCAAGATTTTCGCCTTTAGCACGTACCTCTCCACCAATTTCAACCATATAGTTTGCTATATCCTGTTCGGCCAGCCAGTCTGCCACCACATCAATGGCTTGCCCTTTAGCTATGGCCGAAAAGCTTAACTTCATACTCGGTATAGTGGTTTCTGCCTTAGTATTGGTGAAATCAATTTTATCGAACCCAACATATTGAAGCAGGGAATCTACCTGAGTTGAATCCGGCCCAATCATTTCGCCCTCACCAAAGCCCCAAGCGTCAATAAGCGGCCCAACGGTTGGGTCGAATGCGCCTTGAGTACTCTCGTAAATCACCTTGCTTGCCTCTAACACATCGTAGAAATAAGGAAAGTTGAAGGTTACTTTTCCTGTTTTATTGAAAACAGAAACATCAGAATTGGGAATGTAGGTAGAAAGCGACTGGTTAAAGTCTTTAAGCAACGAGTCAATTTGCGGTTTAAACTGGCGTTCCTGTTTATCAATGTATTTCACATTGTAAGCAATAGTGCCCATGGTAGTACCAGTTACATGCACCTGTCGAGGCAGGTTTTGGCGGTAAGTGTAAACCGCAAAAATTGCGATCATTAAGACAATTAGATAAATCCTCGACTTCTTATTCTTGTCCATTCCATTAAATTTGGTGCAAAGATAACCGAAGCCCCAAGCTTAGCCAGAAAGAAAGTGGAGAAGAAGCAGTTGAATGTTTTATCTTGTAAAAAACAGAATTGATGAGAGAGGATTATTTAGATGCCAGTGGAGAGGAATTGAACTCAAGCGAGCGAGACATTGAAAAGGCATTAAGACCACTCTCTTTCGAAGACTTTTCTGGCCAAGATAAAGTAGTAGCCAACATTAAGATATTTGTACAGGCAGCCAAAAAGCGGGAGGAACCGCTGGACCACGTACTATTGCATGGCCCTCCAGGGCTTGGAAAAACAACCCTATCGCACATTATTGCCAACGAGCTAGAGTCTGATATTAAGATTACCTCTGGCCCGGTACTCGATAAACCCAGTGATTTAGCTGGCTTACTTACCAACTTAGAGGAAGGCGATGTACTTTTTATTGATGAAATTCATCGCCTAAACCCGATAGTTGAGGAGTACTTGTATTCGGCTATGGAAGATTACAAGATCGACATTATGCTCGATTCGGGGCCGAATGCCAGAACAGTACAAATTGGTCTGAACCCTTTTACATTGGTTGGGGCTACCACACGTTCAGGATTGCTAACTTCTCCCCTACGCGCACGCTTTGGCATCAATGCCCGGCTGGAATATTACGACTCGAAACTATTGACACGCATTGTTCAGCGTTCTTCAGACATTCTGAATACGCCAATAGACGATGAAGCTGCTTACGAAATAGCCCGCAGAAGCCGCGGAACCCCACGTATTGCCAACAATTTACTGCGCAGAACACGTGATTTTGCACAGGTAAAAGGCACTGGCACCATTACCAAAGCGATTAGCGAAATGGCGTTAGATGCACTGGATGTAGATACACATGGGCTAGACGATATGGACAATCGTATTCTGCTGACGATTATAGAAAAGTTCAAAGGTGGCCCAGTGGGTATATCGACCATTGCTACCGCTGTGGGCGAAGAAGCCGAAACAATTGAAGAGGTTTACGAGCCATTTCTAATACAAGAAGGGTTTTTGAAACGAACCGCCCGAGGCAGAGAAGCCACACATTTGGCCTATGACCATTTAAAGCTTAAGAAACCAGGGCAAACCGGAACCTTGTTTGGGTAGGCTATTCGGCTGTTTGAGGTTGGTTTTCTAGATCGAACAACTCTTTCAAAACCCCCGAAAGATTTTCGGCATTGCCTCTTTCGCAAGCAGACCTTAATTGAAGAGCCGGTAGCTTAACAATTTGATTGATCATTCCATCTGTTAAGGAATTGAAATGCTCAATCTCTGTAGCATTCATATGTTTACCTATTCGCTTCAACTCTCTTTGTCTGATCTCATTGAGCTTTTCTTTAAAATGAGAAAGCGAGTTAGTGTAAGTTTGGGCGACAGACCAGTTTGAAAACTCTTCAATAGATTCGCTAATTATGGCTTTCACAAGCGGTATAGCGCTTTCTCTTTTTTGCAAGGTATCATCAAGTTGATTGGCCAGTTGATCCACATTGTAAACTTCCGTACATGGCTTTTGCTGAACTTCCTTTTCAATACTTCCCGGCACACTTAGGTCTATAAACAGCTTTTGGTACGGTGTGCCTTTTAACATATTAGCCTTTATAATTGGCGATGGTGCACCAACTGCACTGATAACAATATCCGCCTCGTTAATTTCATTTTCTAAATCGGCAATATCGGCCACTCTAAAACCAAACTGACTTGCAGCCTCCATAGCTTTCGTTTTGGTTCTATTCATTATGGTGATGTCCATATTAGCATCAGCCAAATTCTTAATTACATCTCTGCCAATTTCACCCAAGCCAACTACTAATAGCCTAGCAGTGGTAAAATTTTCCGAAAATTTATTCGCAATAGCAGTTGCGGCCGAAGCCAAAGAAGCTTGTCCATCTCTAATAGGTGTTTCTTGCACTGCGCGTTTATTCGCATAAAAGATGGTGTGCATTAAACGATGAAGAAAAGGCCCCGCCAGCTCTAGCTCATGGCTGATTTTATACGAACGCTTGATCTGATTTATAATTTGCGCATCGCCAAGCACCCTCGATGCTAAACCGAGCGAAACAGAAAACAAGTGTTGAACTGCATCAGCCCCTTGATAGTGCTTAAATAAACCACCAAACTGCTGGCTCGAAACACCTTTGAAACTCCCCAGCACCTGCTTTATCTTTTCAACATCAGTTAATTTGCTCGTTGAAAAGTACAGTTCCATACGGTTGCATGTAGAAGCAACAAGTAGCTCCTCAAGTCCAACCAATGCCTTTGCTTGTAGCAAGAATTCATTGATCTCGTGCTCTTGAATGGATATCAGACTTCTTTCTTCAAATGAAGCATGGAAGTGCGAAATACTTAGGCAGTGGAAGTTTTTCATGTTTGGGTTGTGAATTAAAGGTGCCGGCAAGAAATACCGACACCTAATTATTTAATGTTAGCGCTGTACTACAGCTCCTCTTAAAGAATTGATCAATGCGCCAATCTCTCGAACCAGCGGCCCATTATTTTCTACTGTCACGCCATTTTGCGCTAAGCCTTGCACGGCATCTTCAATAAACGCATCCATTGCTGCATCATCTGCTGCAAGGGCCATTCTGCCATTTACTTCAGGGTCGTGTGCATCTACCATGTTCAATCCACTATAGTTTTGAGTAGTAGCGCCTGCAGCTACACTAAAAAAGTCTGTTAAGCTGGCACTCAATGCTGCAAAACCCGAAAGATCGTTACTACCTACTTCGCTAAGTAAAACCTCGAAATATGGCTGTAACCTTTCGTCACCTGCAATTACAAAAATTGTTGAATCCACAACCGCACGGAAGGTCAACCTTCCCTGTTCGATCATTTCATCCGAATTCGGGTCATCCACCATATTGGTTCCCCCTAATCGGTTGTAAAGCGTTTCAGTTCTTTGCACAATAGGGTCTCTTAACGATTCTAACAAATCACCAATTGGAGTAATAAGATTAGGGTCAGTAACTCCATTTTGAGCAGCACCTGCCACCACATCTTCTATAAAAGCATCCATCGCTGCATCGTCAGCCGCAAATGCCATTCTACTATTCACCTCAGGGTCATGGGCGTCCTCCATGTTCAAACCTGAATATGAAAAGTTTTCCGAGCCTGTAGCCTCAGCAAAAAAGTCCGTTAGCGTAGCACTCAAAGCAGCAAAACCAGAGGTATTTCCGCTTCCAACTTCAGAGAGTAACACCTCAAAATATGGAGACAACCTTTGGTCGGCAGCAATTACAAAAATTGTAGAATCGACTACAGCTCTCAAGTTAAGCCTACCTTGTTCAATGTTCGTTCCCGGGCTGTTAGGGTCGTCTACTAAGGTAGTTCCTCCTAATTGTCCGTAAAGGCTGTTATCAACAACCGGTGGCGTTTCTGGATCATCATCAGAGCAGCCAAAAGTCAAGGCACTCATCAAGAAGATCACGGGTAATATTTTCATGTTCTTTTTCATGGGTATAGATTTTTAGATTTAATTATTTGAAAGTGTTATGGACAAAAGTTGTGAAGCGATAAGTGAGTGAAGACTCGTCCAACACGGGACAGCCACTGGCTTCATCAATGGAAGGTGCCACGTACGGTTTAGCAGGAATAGCAACTAACTTAGTGAACTGATCATATACATCAGCATTCGACATACTCCCTGCCTGATAACTATACACCAAAGTACCTTGCGAACTATTCACATAAGTGTTTTTGATTCCATCTATACTTTTAATAGCCTTTAAAACTTCTTTTGATTCTGTGTCAGACAATGACTGCTCAAAATCAATTCGGCTCAACTGCCAGTTAACATGGGTATTATCAGAAGGCTTTGTTACTGCAATTATGTGAACAACCAAAACGATAAACAGCGCCAAGAGGGCTCCTAGGCTGTACATCGTAACTTTAATAATCTTTTTCTTTTTCATACAGAGCTTAATAGGTTTTGCTAGACCTACGAAGGCCATGTATCAAGTAGATTTAGAGGAAGTAGAAAGAAGATCTATTTGGAATGATTACAAATAGAAATGTATTAGTTGAATACATGAAGAAGAATTGAAGAGCAGAATAAGACTTCTTCTTCCAAATTCTTAATTACTTTGCCCCTTAAGGTAATTTAGGCATGCCCTCTATGAAAACTTTAGCCCACCATAACACCCAACTGATAAAACAAAAGGCTCAGGCACTTGGCTTTCAGTTTTGTGGTATTTCTAAAGCTGAGTTTTTAGAAGAGGAGGCTCCTCGGCTCGAAGCATGGCTGAAAAGTGGCGCTCATGGCAAAATGAGCTATATGGAAAACCACTTCGATAAGCGGCTCGACCCAACCAAACTAGTGCCGGGAGCCAAGTCGGTAGTTTCTTTGCTCTATAACTACTACCCAGAAAAGGATTTTGCCCAAGAAAACCCTGAAGCACCCAAGCTAGCTAAGTACGCCTATGGCAAAGATTACCACCATGTAATTAAAGAAAAGCTGAAAGAATTTATGTCCATACTCACCGAAGAAATTGGTGAAATTGACGGAAGAGTTTTTGTGGATTCTGCACCTGTTATGGAACGCCAATGGGCAGCAAAAAGCGGACTAGGGTGGCTTGGCAAAAACACCTTGCTAATCAATAAAGGACATGGGAGTTTTTTCTTTTTGGCAGAGCTAATTATTGACCTAGAGCTCGAACCAGACGGCCCGATTAAAGATTATTGCGGTACATGTACCCGCTGTATTGACGCCTGCCCAACCGATGCCATAACCCCATACCATTTAGAGGCGAACAAATGTATCTCCTATCTAACCATTGAGCTGAAGGACGAGCTTCCACAGGAATTTAAAGGTAAAATGGAAGGCTGGGCTTTTGGCTGTGACATCTGCCAAGATGTTTGCCCTTGGAACCGGTTCTCCAAACCACACAACGAAGCTCACTTCGAACCAAAAGACGGGCTTAAAGAACTATTTAACAATAATTGGCAAGATTTAACAGAAGCTGTTTTTAGAGAGGCTTTTCGTCACTCCGCGGTAAAACGCACCAAGTTTAGCGGCCTTAAAAGGAACCTAGAATTTGTCGGAAAAAATTAAAGCCCGTCAGGGAAACGGGCTAGATTAGTAATTTAATTTTCTTTAGGCGAGTACAAACTGCCTGTCGATCAGCGGGCCATAAAGTTGGCCATATCGCTCGTAACACCACTTTTTCAGCTCTTCGAGCTCATCGGTCACTAGCGATTTAATCGCCTTTCTTAACTCTTTTTCAAATAGCTTCCTATCGAAGCTTACCTTCGATAAAATTGTTTTGAAATATTCCAACATGTTAAGAACGTTTTAGGGTTATGAATCTATTTAAAAGAATCGGTCGTTACTTCTATACGAACGTTCCTGTAAAGAGGTTATTCTCTTTTAGAAAATGAATTTATATTTGGTTTCGTTCCCAAAAGCGTTCTGAATTTAATAAAAGTCCATGAGAAAATCCAGTCGAATTTTAGCCTTACTACTGTTAGTTCTTGGCTTTCAACAAGTAAGCTTTGGACAGGAAATATCCATAGAATTAGGTAAGAGCGAAGTAGCCTTAAACGAGCTATTCACCATTACCATTACCGTTCAAAACGAAAACATAAAGAGTTACACCAACTTTCCTGAAATACAAGGTTTTGCCAAAAGAGGAACCTCCTCTTCTAGCAAAACCAATATTATAAATGGACAAATTTCCTCCACCCAAAGCATTATTCAACGTTACTTACCTTTGGAGGAAGGCACCTACACTTTAGACCCATTTAGTATTGATGTAAACGGAACCACGGTTTCGTCTCAGGGCAAAACTGTGAAAATTGTGGCTGCAGTAGACCGCCCACAAAACTCAAGGAGAAGAAGGTTCGACCCATTTGCCGACCCGTTCGATGATTTGTTTGGCGGAAAAGGCAGTAGCGAACCTGAGTTTGTAGATGTAAAGGAAGATGCATTCTTAGCCCTTACGACCGATAAAGACGAAGTTTATGTTGGTGAAGGCTTTACCACTACTTTTGCCTTTTATGTGGCCGATGCCAATCGTGCACCACTACAATTTCATGAAGCTGGCAAACAACTGTCAACGGTTCTGAAAGAGTTAAGACCAGAAAACTGCTGGGAAGAAAACTTTAATATTGAAAACATTTATGGCGAACGCGTAAACCTTGGCGGCAAAACATACACACGCTACAAAATCTATCAAGCCACTTATTATCCATTGAATTTAGAGCCAGTGGTGTTCCCTTCTGTACCATTCGAAATGATCAAATATCGCGTGGCGCGTTCTCCTTCTTTCTTTGGCCGCGACAGACAAGAAGATTTTAAAACCTTCCACACCAAAGAAAAAACCGTGAAGGTAAGACCACTACCTGCTCACCCTTTAAAAGACATGGTGGCTGTTGGCGAGTTTGAATTGGACGAGAAGATTAACAAAATAGAAGTTGAAACGGGTGAAAGTTTCGAGTACTCATTCAACATAATTGGTGAGGGCAACATTTCGGGAATCAACGACCCGATTATTCCTGAGACCAAAGCCATGGACATTTATCCGCCAAACATTAGCCAAGATGTTAACCGAGGCGGTGGCCGTGTAACCGGTGCTAAAAACTACAACTACTTTGGTATACCAAACGAGCCTGGACAGTACGACTTAAAGGACTACTTTAGCTGGGTATACTTCGACCCTGTAAGAGAAAAGTACGACACTTTAAGCGCAACCGTAAAGCTTAATGTAACGGGAGAAAGCAAAAAGAATATCTCTATCTCTTCTACCGATTTGGGCTCTTTTTACGACAAAATAGATGCGACATCAAACGAACTTCGCCCATTAGAAGACGATAATACACCTTTGATAATCGCCAATATCTTAATATTCGCTATGTTAGCGGCTGCCGGATATTTAGTCTTTAAAAAGTAAATGGGAAGTTCTTTCGGAAAACTCTTTAGAATTCACACATACGGTGAATCACACGGGCCTGCACTAGGCGTTATTGTCGATGGTTGCCCTGCTGGGCTGGAAATTGACGAGACATTTATTCAGTCAGAATTAGACAGAAGAAAACCTGGTCAGTCAAAGATTACTACCCAGCGACAAGAGGGCGATACCTTCGAAATTCTTTCAGGTGTTTTTGAAGGAAAATCTACTGGCACACCTATCAGTATTCTCATCAGAAATCAGGATCAGCGAAGCAAAGACTACTCGCACATTGCCGACAAGTACCGCCCTTCGCATGCCGATTATACTTTTCAGGAGAAATATGGCCATAGAGACTACCGTGGTGGCGGGCGCAGTTCTGCTCGCGAAACTGCCGCACGCGTAGCTGCCGGAGCCATTGCCAAGCTCTTCTTAAAACATCATGGCGTAAGTGCTCAAGCTTATGTTTCGCAAGTAGGCGCTTTAAAGCTAGACAAGCCTTATACCGAACTGGACCTGAGTAAAACCGAAGACAACATTGTTCGCTGCCCCGATGCAACCGTGGCCGAACAAATGATTGAATTGATTGATGAAACTCGTAAAAATAGAGACACCATTGGTGGAATTGTTACTGGGGTAATCAAAGGCACACCTGTTGGTTTGGGTGAACCTGTTTTCGATAAGCTGCATGCCGAACTAGGTAAAGCCATGCTGAGCATAAATGCCGTAAAGGGCTTTGAATACGGCAGTGGTTTTGAAGGCGTAAAACTCAATGGCTCAGACCATAATGACGCCTTCTATAAAGATGGCGATAAAGTTAAAACCCGCACCAATCTTTCTGGAGGCATTCAAGGGGGCATATCAAACGGAGAAGACATTTACTTCAATGTAGCCTTCAAACCGGTAGCTACTATAATGAAAGATCAGGAAAGCGTAAATGAAGCCGGAGAGTCAATTACCGTTAGTGGAAAAGGTCGTCACGACCCATGCGTAGTACCGCGCGCAGTGCCTATCGTTGATGCAATGGCAGCTTTGGTAATTGCCGATTATTTGCTAATTAGCAGGTCAAACCGACTTTAAAATTCCAAACTAAATAAATAATGAAGAAGCTTCCTTTGCACGTCAAAATCATGCTAGGACTAGTAGCAGGTGTGATTTGGGCGTTCCTTTCAAGCTCCCTTGGCTGGAATCAGTTCACCATTACATGGATCGATCCATTTGGGCAGATTTTCATTCGCATGTTAAAGTACATTGCGGTTCCGTTGGTGCTGTTCTCCATTATTAGCGGAATCTCCGGCCTTAAAGACATGTCGAAGTTGGGCCGAATGGGAGGCAAAACTTTAAGCTTCTATTTAGTTACTACAGTAATTGCCGTAGGTGTTGGTTTGGCCTTGGTAAACTTGGTAAAGCCAGGAGCGCTTATTGATGAAGAGCAACGCATTAAAAACAGGCTTCAATATGAAAGCTGGGTAGCTGCTACCAATGGCGTTGAGATACTTGATGGCAAAAACTACATGGCCGACCCTCAATACAGCCATTTGTACGAGGCCGAAGAAATGACAGAAGCAGAGAAGAAAATGGTTGCCGAAAAGCAAGCTGCCGCTTCTCAAAACAAAGATGCAGGGCCTTTGAAGTTTATTGTGGATATGGTTCCGCAGAACATCATGCTTTCGCTGAGCAATGATAAACTTATGCTTCAGGTGATCTTCTTCGCTATATTCTTTGGTATTTGTATGGCTAGCCTGCCGCAAGAGAAAGTGGCCGGTTTATCCAACTTTGTGAATGGCGCCAACGAGGTTTTCCTGAAAATGGTAGACTTCGTAATGAAGGCCGCTCCATTCTTCGTTTTCTGTCTTTTGGCTGGTGTAATCGCTAAAATGGCAGACACTCCAGGCGAAGTATTCGAAATATTTAAAGGCCTAGCCTCTTACTCTGTAACACTGGTTGCCGGGCTTCTATTCCTAATTTTTGTTTTCTACCCACTGGTTGTGCGCGCTTTTGTTAAGAGCATGACATATAGAAAATTCTTCCAAAAAATCAGTCCTGCGCAGTTCTTAGCATTTTCAACAAGTTCTAGTGCGGCAACACTTCCTGTAACTATGGAGTGTGTAGAAGATAACTTGGGTGTTTCTAAAAACGTATCGAGTTTTGTACTGCCAATTGGTGCAACCGTAAACATGGATGGCACTAGCCTTTACCAAGCAGTTGCGGTGGTTTTCATGGCGCAGTTGCATATGGTAGACCTTTCATTCACTCAGCAAGCAACCATTGTACTTACAGCTACTTTGGCCTCAATTGGTTCGGCTGCCGTACCTAGTGCCGGCTTAGTTATGATGGTGGTTGTACTTCAGTCTGTTGGCTTGAACCCTGCGTGGATTGCTATCATTTTCCCTGTAGACAGGCCGCTTGACATGCTTCGCACCGTGGTAAATGTAACTGGTGATGCTACCGTTTCTACCTTGGTTGCAAAATCGGAAGGCGAATTGAAGGAAGACTAAGAACTAATCACCTACCTTTGTGGTTTAATATTGGCAAAAGATTAAAGCGCAATGAGAGCAGTTAATATATACATGGAGGCCAATCCTAATCCAAACTCCATGAAGTTTGTAGTGAACTTCATGTTGTTGCAGGATGGCATCAGCTTCGATTACCCCGATAAAGCTTCGGCCAAGGATTCTCCTTTGGCACAACAGTTATTCGATTTGGAAGGTGTAGAACGTGTTTTCTACATGAGCAACTTTATTACCGTAACCAAAAGCGATAGTGTTGAATGGTTAGAAATTCAAGACGCGATAAGGGCGGTAATTAAGCCTTATTTAGAAGATGAGAAACCTTTGCTTCTTGAAGAATTGGACAAAGACCCTCTTTTTGACGAGAACGATTCTGAGGTGGTTAAAAAGATCAAGGGTATTTTGGACGAGTACATTCGCCCAGCAGTTGAGCAAGACGGTGGCGCTATAGGCTTTGCAGCCTTTGAAGATGGCGTGGTAAAAGTAAGCTTACAAGGCTCTTGCAGCGGCTGCCCAGCCTCGGCAGTTACCCTAAAACAAGGCATTGAAAACCTATTGAAAAGGATGCTTCCTGAAGATGTGAAGGAAGTAGTAGCAGAAGGCGTTTAAGCTTAAAATTCAAGCTATAGCATACAGCGTCATTCATAAGCGAAGAAGAACTTTTCTCCTTTTGAATGACGCTTTTCAGTTCATTCTCTTCTTATTCTGCAAATTTTCAAACGATTGCAGGATTATACTTTCATACCACCCAAACATTCTATTTTGAAAACACTATTTTTGAGTGTTTTGAACCATCACTTATGGCTAAAGAGATTAAGAAAATAGGTGTACTTACCTCAGGAGGAGACGCTCCTGGAATGAATGCCGCTGTGCGAGCGGTTGTACGTGCCAGTATTTATTATGGCATTGAAGTTTACGGAATTTACAGAGGTTATGACGGGCTGATTAACGACAAAATGGAAGAGCTCCATGTGCGTTCGGTTTCCAACATTCTGAGCCGTGGCGGTACATTTTTACTATCAGCACGCAGCGAAGCATTTAGAACTAAAGAAGGCCGTGCTAAGGCTTACGAAAACTTTAAAGCACGAGAGCTTGATGCCCTTGTGGTAATTGGTGGTGACGGTTCTTTTACCGGAGCAGATATTTTTAGCCAAGAGTACGATGTGCCGGTAATAGGCATACCTGGAACAATTGATAACGACCTGGCCGGAACAGATTACACCATTGGTTTTGACACGGCCTGTAATACCGCCCGCGAGGCGATAGATAAAATTAGAGATACCGCTTCTTCTCACGACCGCTTATTCTTTATTGAAGTGATGGGGAGAGATGCCGGGTTTATTGCCGTAAACTCAGCCATTGGCGGTGGTGCTGTTGCCATGATCGTGCCTGAGCACAACTGGAGCATCGACCAACTAATAAAGCGCCTGAGAAAAGGTGCTGCCAACCAAAAAGCATCTAACGTAGTAATTATAGCCGAAGGCTGTAAACTGGGAAATGCCTACGATGTAGCAGCTAAAGTAAAAGAGCAACTCGACTACTTCGATATTCGAGTAACAGTTTTAGGACACTTACAGCGTGGTGGCTCCCCTACCACAATGGACCGCGTATTGGCTAGCCGCCTTGGTGTGGCAGCGGTCGAAGGTTTAAGAGATGGTCAGTCGAAAGTAATGGTGGGTGTTATCAACAATAGGATTACTTACACACCTATTGGCGAGGCCATTAAAACAGTAAAAAGACTTGATGATGATGAATTCAGAATCGCTAAGATTCTTTCAATCTAAATCAGAAACACATAACACAAAAAAAGGAGGCCTTGGCCTCCTTTTTAATTTCTATTCTCTTCTTCAGGTTAGTTTCTGCCGATAGCATTTAGCTCGTCAAACGCTCTTTCTAAACGTGTAACGATGCCTTCTTCTGCTTTACGCAACCAAACTCTTGGGTCGTAATATTTCTTGTTCGGAGAATCTTCACCTTCTGGGTTACCAATTTGTCCTTGTAGGTAGTCCTTCTTGTCGTTGTAGTACCCGTGAACACCGTCCCAACAAGCCCACTGAACATCCGTATCAATGTTCATTTTGATTGAACCATAAGAGGTAGCCTCTTTGATCTTTTCTGGCTCAGAACCAGAACCACCGTGGAATACAAAGTAAACCGGCTTGTCTTCAGTACCGTACTTCTCTTTAATATAGTCTTGAGAGTTCTTTAAGATCTCTGGTCTCAATTCTACATTACCTGGTTTGTACACACCGTGTACGTTTCCGAAAGATGCAGCAACAGTAAAGATGTCACCCGCCTGACGCAAAGCGTCCCAAGCCTGAGCAACTTCTTCTGGCTGTGTATACAAACGAGAAGAATCTACATCAGTATTATCAACACCATCTTCTTCACCACCAGTAATACCTAGTTCAATCTCGATACCCATTTCCAGTGGATCCATTTTCTTCAAGTACTCAGTACTAATTGCTATGTTTTCTTCTAAGCTTTCCTCAGAAAGATCGAGCATATGCGTACTGAACAATGGCTGTCCATTCTTTTCGTAGTAGTTTTTACCTGCTGCCAACAAACCATCGATCCATGGAAGCAACTTTTTTGCAGCGTGGTCGGTATGCAAAATTACCGGCACTCCGTAATGCTCTGCCAACAAATGCACGTGCTGCGCACCAGCAATAGCACCTTGGATAGAGGCATTGTAACCATCGTTGCTTAGTGATTTACCAGCATAAAAAGCTGCACCACTCACTGAGAATTGAACTATAACAGGTGAATTAACTTTTTTGGCGGTCTCCAACACAGAGTTTATGGTAGTTGTACCCACCACGTTAACCGCAGGTATCGCAAACTCATTTTCTTTGGCGTAGCTTAGGCAGTCTTTTAGTTCCTGGCCATAAAGCACTCCGCTTCTAAATTTTCCCATGATTATTTTTTTTGATCGATATATAGTGATTGCAAATAAAGTAATTTTTGTAGGTCTAAAGCACCCGAATATCAAGTATTTCGCCCTAAAATACTTAAGGCGCCACAAGTGCGCCATAAGTAAAGTAAACTATAATAGAAATGGAGGAAATTACCGTCAAAACCAGCAACTATTACAGAATGGAGCCTGTTATAGTTAACTGTATCTAATGACGAGTCCAAAGTAGGCATTAATAGCATAATTTTCAACGTACGCGAAAATGCGAGGTATTCAACCAAACAAATGCAAACGTTTGAAACACGCTAAATAAGCCGTTAAAGCAGAATTTAATTTTTTGAAAAAATTTTGCGTTGTATAGTTAAGTCAAAAGATATCAGCATCTTTAAACACCATATTCAATAGAATATTTTATCAGGCAGCATGAAGAAGAGCGGACAGGTAACCATAAAAGACATTGCAAAAGAGCTAAACATCTCTTGCTCAACGGTATCGCGGGCATTAAAGGACTTTCCTGGCATAAGCCCTGCTACTAAAAAGGCAGTAATAGAATTAGCCGACAAATATAACTATAGGCCAAACGCCATTGCGCTAAGCCTTAGAAACCAAAAAACCAATATTATTGGTGTTGTAATCCCTGAAACCGTTCACTTCTTTTTCTCAACAGTAATTAGTGGTATTGAAGATGCTGCAATGAAAGAAGGCTACAACGTAATGATCTGCCAGTCGAACGAGAACTATGACCGCGAAGGCGACTGCATCGATGCGCTAATGAGCGCCAGAGTAGACGGTGTTTTAGTCTGCATTTCAAGAGAGACTTCCGACTTGGCACACTTACAAAAAGTAGTGAACGATGGCACGCCTATGGTGTTTTTCGATAGACTGGTAGAAGGCATGAATGCTTCCAGCGTAATTGTAGATGACTATCAGGGCGCCTACGATGCCGTGGAGCACCTCATTCACCAAAACTGCAAAAACATTGTACACCTGTCTGGCCCAGAAAACCTGATCATTGGCAGAAAGAGAATTGAAGGCTACAGCTCAGCTTTGGAAGACAACAACATGCCGATTAGGCCAGAATACATTGTGGAGTGCCGAAACGGAACCCAAGAGGAAGCCGAAGCAGCCATGGACAAACTTATTGCCTCGGGAATGCCAATAGACGGTGTTTTTGCCAGCAATGACATGGCCGCTATAGGTGCGCTTATGGCCGCACGAAAAGCCGGAATAAAAGTACCCGAGGACATGGCTATTATTGGCTATAGCGACTGGCAGTTCTCTCGTATGGTTGAACCTGCACTTAGCAGTGTTTCGCAACCCGGATATGAGATTGGTAAAGAAGCCGCCAACCTTATGCTTCAAGAAATCAACCAAAAGGAAAAGCAGAAAAGCCAGATCAAAATTTTGGATACAGAGGTGATCGTAAGGGCCTCTTCCAACCGAAATAGTGCCTAATAGGCAGAAATCTTTGCAAACGTTTGTTTCTTCGTTTTCAATCAAAAAACAAGCTTTTTGACTGCATCCTAAGCTTTTCTATCTCATCCAAAAGCTTCAATACCTGCGCTAATTTGAGTAATATAGAATGCCCCTTTTTATAAAGGCTTCTAATTTACTTGTCGATGAACATTCGAAACGAATCTCTAGGCTCATTGAGCAGCCATCAGCAAACCACAAATGGCTTTGCCGGTTTGGCCAATAATGTCAAATTTCAATTCACTGCTTATACTGAAAACATCATTCGTGTACAGTTTAGTAAAGATGACCAGTTTGACGAAAATCCGTTCTCTGTTACATTAAAGCCGCAACAGCCAGCCGTTAAGCTTGAGGAAAACGAGCAGGAACTGCTATTGACCACCTCAGCGGTTAAGCTTGTAGTGCAGAAGCACCCAATGAGGCTCAAATTCATTGATTCGAATAATGAATTACTTAATGAAGATGATGCCGCTTTTGGCGTAAGCTGGTTAGGCCATAAAGTAACCAATTACAAAACACTTGGGACTGACGAAATCTTCCTTGGTCTAGGAGAAAAAGGTGGTGGGCTCAACCGAAGGGGCTCCTCTTTTGACAACTGGAACTCTGATGCCTTTGGCTTTGGCAACGACACCGACCCACTTTATGTATCTACTCCGTTTTATATAGGAGTAAGAGAAGGCAGGCCATACGGCATCTTCTTCGACAATACGCACAAAACACACTTTAACTTTGGCGCTTCGAACAACGACCGCTTTAGCTCATTTAGTGCTGATGCTGGCGACATGAATTACTACTTTATTCAAGGCGATACTGTGGCCGAAGTAATTCAGCATTATGCCAAACTTACCGGCACCATTCAAATGCCACCAAAGTGGAGTTTAGGCTACCAACAATGTCGCTTTAGCTACTACCCTGAGCACGAAATTCATAACGTTGCTCGCACATTTAGAGACAAGAAAATCCCGGCCGATGTAATCTACTTAGATATACATTACATGAAAGACTACATGGCCTTCACCTTTGACGATGAACGCTTCCCCGACCCAAAAGCGCTCATTACCAAGCTAGAAGAGCAAGGCTATAAAGTAGTAATTATTCTCGACCCAGGCATAGCCACCAAGCAAGGGTATAGCACCTATGACAGTGGCGTGGAGCAAGACATTTTTGTAAAATACCCCGATGGTACAAAGTACGAGGCAAGCGTTTGGCCTGGCAATAGTCACTTTACCGATTTCACTTCAAAAAAAGGAAGAGATTGGTGGGCTGATGAATTGAAATTCTACACCGATTTAGGCTTAGAAGGTTTTTGGAACGACATGAACGAACCCGCTTGCTGGGGACAAGATGTGCCCGACTTGGTAGAATTTGATTACGAAGGTCAACAGGTTTCTCACCTTAAGGCAAGGAATGTTTACGGGTTCCAGATGGTGCGTGCTACTTACGAAGGCGCCCGTAAGCAAATAGGCAACAAGCGGCCATTCGCACTAACTAGAGCAGGTTTTTGCGGTGTTCAGCGTTATTCTGCGGTATGGACAGGCGACAATGTAGCTGGCGATGACCACATGCTTTTAGGCGTTCGTCTAGTGAACAGCCTTGGCATGACGGGCATTCCTGTTGGCGGTTATGATGTTGGTGGTTTTGTAGGTGAATGCTCACCGCAACTATTTTCTAGATGGTTAGCTGTAGCCGCCTTTGCACCGTTCTTTAGGGTACACAGCATGGTAAATAGCCGCGATTCGGAACCTTGGGCCTATGGGGAAGAGGTAGAAGAAATTTCGCGTAATTATATAAACCTGCGCTACAAACTGATGCCTTATCTGTACAGCACCTTCTACACGGCACATAAAACAGGGTTACCGATCAATAGATCGTTAGCTGTGGCCTATTACAACGACCGCAACATCTATGGAGGCAATGCACAAAACGCATTTACGCTTGGCGATTGGCTGCTAGTTTGCCCAACCGTGAGCACACAAGAATATGCCGAGATTTACCTACCAAAAGGCAAATGGTACAACTTTTTTACCGATGAGGTTTTTGAGGGAGGGAAACACCATATAGTACATACTAGCATGGAAGATTTGCCTGTTTTTGCCAAAGCAGGCGCCATTGTACCTATGCAAAATGTAACTCAAAACACCCAGCAGGCACACGATGGCGAATTGAAACTTCACGTTTATGCCGGTGAAGAAAATACAGAACAAGTATTCTATGAAGATGACGGTAGTACTTTCGATTTTGAAAAAGGCCAATTCAATGAACGCTTAATTCAACAAAACGGGGCAGAAAAAACCTTAACGATAGGCGCGAGCCAAGGTGAATTCAATACCACTTTCCGTTCGGTAAAAATTTACCTGCATGGCTTCAACGCTACCGAATTCAGTATTAATGGGGCTTCAGCAGATATTCAACGCGAAAACATAAGATTGATCGACCCAATTACGGAATTCGATCCGCTACCGCAGAGAGCAAAAAAGGATTATCTTATTCACTCAATTGCTACCTTAAGTACGGAATTAACTAATAGTGAGATAAAGATTACCTGGAAATGAGAAGTACTTTGAAATCCGTTTTAAGCCTTCTGTTAACTGCTGGGCTTTTGGCTGCTTGTACAGCCGAAAAAAAGGAGGAAAAGAAAGAAGTAACCGTAATTCCTTCGAATGTTAAACACCCCGAATGGAGTAAGGATGCGGTGATTTATGAAGCTAATATTCGCCAGCACACCAGCGAAGGCACTTTTGCGGCTTTTGCGGAAGATATTCCGAGACTCGCAAAAATGGGTATTGACATTCTATGGCTCATGCCTATTCACCCTATTGGCGAAAAAAATAGAAAAGGAACACTCGGTAGTTACTATGCAGTAAAGGACTACAAAGCCATAAACCCTGAATTTGGCACTGAAGAAGACCTAACAAACCTGATTAAAGTAGCTCATGAAAACGACTTGAAAGTAATTATCGATTGGGTGGCCAACCATACGGCATGGGACCATGTTTGGACGGAAACAAACCCTGATTTTTACACACTTACAGAAGACGGGAGTTTTCAGCCCCCGGTAGCCGATTGGGAGGACGTAATTGACCTTAATTACGACAACCAAGAAATGCGTACCGAAATGAAAGACGCCCTGAAGTACTGGGTATCTAAATTTGATATTGATGGCTACCGCTGCGATGTGGCCGAAATGGTGCCAATGGACTTTTGGAACGAAGTTAGAAGCGAGTTAAACCAAATAAAGCCTGTATTTATGTTGGCTGAAGGAGAAGATCCTGAGCTTCACAAAGATGCCTTCGACATGACCTACTCTTGGGAATTGATGCACCTAATGAGAAAAGTAGCTGCTGGTGAAGAATTGCCTGCCGCTATTAAGGCTATGTACGAAAAAGACTTTGCTCGTTATCCGCAGGGTTATTACAAAATGAACATTATTACCAACCACGATGAAAACTCGTGGAATGGCACGGCCGATGAATTCTTTGGGCCAGCGCAAGAAGCCTGGTTTGTATTTACCGCCACTACCTACGGCATGCCACTGGTCTATTCTGGGCAAGAGGCCAATAATAAAAAGCGCTTAGAATTCTTTGAAAAAGATCCGATTGAATGGCCCAAATACAATGAATTCGCTACGCTCTACAATACAATGTTCAGCCTAAAAGCACAAAACCAAGCCCTTTGGAATGGTGAGTTTGGCGGAACGCTTGAATGGATTAGTACAGAAGTAGACGATAAAGTGCTTGCCTTTAAAAGAGTGAAAGACCACAGAACAGTCCTTGTACTTATCAACCTTTCTGGGGAACCTGTTTCATTCAACATAGATAAAAGTTACGAAGCCATGATCCGAGTTTTTGGAGGTGGCGTAGTAAATGTTTCTCAAGAGCAAGAGCTCGCACCTTACCGTTATAAGATTTTTACCAAATAACCGCCTATGTCAAAGAGACCTCGCCTTAGTTTTCTCCAGATCTGGAACATGAGTTTCGGGTTTTTGGGTATTCAAATGGGCTTTGCCCTGCAGAATGCCAACGCCAGCCGAATACTTCAAATATTTGGTGCTGATGTGGAGCATTTATCGCTTTTCTGGATAGTAGCGCCACTTACCGGCATGATTGTTCAGCCTATAATTGGGCACTACAGCGACCGAACCTGGACCAAAATTGGCCGAAGAAGACCATACTTTTTAACCGGAGCCATACTGGCAGCTATTGGGCTTATTTTAATGCCTCGAGCTGACCTGTTCATTGCTTTTCTGCCAGCCCTTTGGGTAGGTGCCGGTTTTCTTATGATTATGGATGCCAGCTTTAATATAGCAATGGAACCATTCCGTGCTTTGGTGGCAGACAAACTTCCATCGGATCAAAGAACTCTTGGTTTCAGCGTACAAACTATTCTTATTGGTATCGGTGCAGTTATAGGCTCATGGCTTCCGTGGGCAATTACTAATTGGTTCAATGTGCCCAATACCGCTGCCGAGGGACAAGTTCCACCAAGTTTGGTTTGGAGTTTTATCTGCGGGGCCATTGTACTGATAATTACAATTCTAATCACCGTTTTCACAACCAAGGAGTACACTCCTGAAGAAACTGCAGCCTTTGAAGAAGAAGATGGTGTGGTGTCTGAACCCGAATCATCAAAAGGGTTTCTTCAGATATTTGACGACATACGAGCCATGCCTGCAACAATGAAGCAACTGGGCTTGGTACAGTTCTTCTCATGGTTTGCGCTATACGGCATGTGGGTATTTTCTACCCCGGCCATTGCTCATCACATTTGGGGCTTGCCTACTAGCGACAATAGCTCTCAAGAGTTTCAGAATGCGGGTGATTGGGTTGGAATTATTTTCGGAGTATACAATTTGGTTTCGGCTATTTACGCATTCTTCCTACCAGCAATTGCTAAAAAAGTAGGCAGAAAACAAACACACGCTATATCCCTTGTGATTGGAGGAATTGGTCTTATCTCCATGTATTTCGCTCCAGATAAATACTGGTTAATTGGGTCGATGGTTTGCGTGGGTATTGCTTGGGCAAGTATTCTGGCCATGCCATACGCTATTTTAGCAGGTTCTATACCAGCCAAAAAAATGGGTATTTACATGGGGCTTTTCAATTTCTTCATTGTGTTTCCTCAAATAACCAATGCTTTTGTGGGTGGCTCAATTATTAAAAACTTTTTTGGCGGCAACCCAATGCTCTCAATCGTTCTTTCCGGAGTGTTTATGATTTTTGCTGCACTTTCGCTCAAAGTTGTAAAAGACGAAGACGACACGATAACCACTTAAAACGAATTCCGAATCCTTAATAAAAAAGCAGCTTTAGGGCTGCTTTTTTCTATCTAGCTATTATCACCTTCTTGGATACAGTTCCATTCTCTAGAACCGCACGTACCAGATATACTCCTTCAGTATAGTTACTTAAGTCTAACTCATTCAATAAGCTAGGTCTTCCCCATACTTGAAGTAACCTCCCTTCTATACTTCTCAACTCTATCAATTTAACATTAGGCAACACTAAATTGTCAACTTCCATGAATACCACATTGGCAGAAGGAGTTGGGTATACATTGAACATATCTTGCAACTCACTAATCTCAATATCAAAACCTGTAACAATCTCTCCTTCTCCACTTAAACTAATCAGTCGAGTGCCTCCACTATATACAATTTCAAGGCTCCCCTCATACAGGATGGCTTCCATAGGTGTAAATGTAACAACTAACCCCAAGGATTCTCCGGGAATAAGAGTGCCCACACTCCAATCTACTTCGAACCCACTAGATGCTATGATGGATTCAATAAGTAGGTCTGCACTCCCAGTATTCTCTATACTTAAAGTCTTTTGGACTTGACTCCCTTCCTCAACTATACCAAAATCTAAAGTTTCCGGAGTTTCACCCAAAACAGCCTCTGGAACGTCTAATATGTTTAGGGTCATTTGCTCTTCATGAAACAAACCCACCTCATCGGTTACTCTAAGTCTAATGCGATATTCATTCTTCGTCTCAAAATCAAATACAGTTTGTGCCAGAAGATTCTCTCCATCGACCTCAAAGAGACTGTTGTCAGCATCTCCTTCACCCTCTACAAGGGTATAAAAATAGGTGTCATCATAATCTGGATCTTCAGAGATGATTTTTGCAAAAACATCCCCAATTTTATTATTCTCGCTCAAAGAATAGGATTCTAAGACTAGAGATGAAGGCTTCTCATTAACATCTAATACGCTTAAGGTCATTTGCTCTTCATGAAACAAACCCACCTCATCGGTTACTCTAAGTCTAATGCGATATTCATTCTTCGTCTCAAAATCGAATACAGTTTGTACCAGAAGATTCTCTCCATCGACCTCAAAGAGACTGTTATCAGCATCTCCTTCACCCTCTACAAGGGTATAAAAATAGGTGTCATCATAATCTGGATCTTCAGAGATGATTTTTGAAAAAACATCCCCAATTTTATTATTCTCGCTCAAAGAATAGGATTCTAAGACTAGAGATAAAGGCTTCTCATTAACATCTAATACGCTTAAGGTCATTTGCTCTTCATGAAACAAGCCCGCCTCATCGGTTACTCTAAGTCTAATGCGATATTCATTCTTCGTCTCAAAATCGAATACAGTTTGTGCCAGAAGATTCTCTCCATCGACCTCAAAGAGACTGTTATCAGCATCTCCTTCACCCTCTACAAGGGTATAAAAATAGGTGTCATCATAATCTGGATCTTCAGAGATGATTTTTGCAAAAACATCCCCAATTTTATTATTCTCGCTCAAAGAATAGGATTCTAAGACTAGAGATAAAGGCTTCTCATTAACATCAGTAATAGAAAGAACAAACTCCTTTTCATAAAATGCACCATCAAGATCTTGGCTTTTTATTCTAACTACTAATTCATCAGTCGTTTCAAAATCAAAAACGGAATTAGCCAAAAGCTCACCCTCTTTTAGAGTTACAAGTTCAGAACCTTCCATGATTGTGTAAGTATGACTACCTCCATCAACATCATCTGTAGTCAGCACTCCAATGACCGTGTTTATTGGTGAGTTCTCAGCTATACCAAGGTTTGAAAGGTTAATATTTGTCGGAGAATCATTTACAGATTCTATGAATAACTTAAACTCGACAGATGCACTTTCATTACCCGATTCGGCAATAATAATTAAATCATCCTCTCCATAGATGTCTTCTTTAGAACTAAAAGTGAGTTTACCCCCTTGGATAGTAACATTAACATTAGTCGCCCCCAAAACAGAATAATTCATACTCTCCAATGAGGTTATGAAAACTTCATCCAATTGAATTTGGAACGCTTCAAAGTCTTCTTTTTTGAAAATGTCAGAAACCGGTTGCACTTGAATGTTTTCCGACTGTATTACTCTTACAACCTCAATATTAAACTCTTGCACAGTTGAGGCCCCTGCATGATCTGTGGCTTTCAAAACAACTCGATGTACTCCAAGCTGCCCCACAGGGTTACCCACTAGCTTTTTATTAGCTGTTATTTTTCGAATTCTGGAGTTTTCTCTAACATAAACATCTCCATTATAGGACATTATTTCTCGAGGATAATTAAACAATGCTTCAATACCATTTCCATCCTTAAATCCACTAAAAAAGTAATTCTTTGAGCCTGCAATAGTTTGAACAACTTGATCTTCCAAATCAATGGTTCTAATAACACTAGGTTGGCTAGAGGAAATGTATAGTTTTCTATCCCTATCGTTAAAAGTAATATCATATGGGCTTCTAAAAACTGCAGAGTCTAATGCACCATCTCTATCATCTAAGACTTCACCACGATACAACTCTTTGTTACCAGCAACAATAGTAATATTCCCTTCGGAGTCGTACTTTTTTATATTGTCATATTCTCCATCTACAATGTAAATATTACTCTTACTGTCCACATCTAGACCTATAATTTTTCCAAGTCCTACTTCTAAACCAGGCCCTTCTAAATTAGAAGAGAAGTTAACCTTACCTGCTAGCGTTGACACCTCTCCATTTGACTTAACAAGCCTTAGCAAATTATAGTCACCGATCAAAATACTATCAGAATTAACGACTTTAATCTCAGTTATCCACTGAAACCTAGCATCTGCTCCTACCCCATCAGCATTCCCATATTCTTGCGATCCGGCAAGCGTAGTTACATTCCCATCAACATCAATTTTCCTAAGCGCTTTTTGATTTTGGTCCACAACATAAATATTACCCAATTCATCAACATCAATACCAGTAACCGTTCTGAAACCAGCTTCCTCAATTGGCCCATCTGTAAAACCTCCAGTAATACTTAAAAAATAGCTAGTATCAAGTGAAGCAACTGAAATGCCGTATGAATTAATTGAGTAAACTGTGCCGTCAGCACCTATAGCTGTCATTCTTGGGTTGTTCAGGTCACTGACTATCTCAGCCTCGTTATTTCCAAAATCTCTATCCCCTGTTATAAGCAAGTCTTGATTTTCAATAGGACCTAAATAAGTTGAAACAGTGTATACAGTATCATCTACCATATCTATCCACTCTGGCAAACTTATAGACTCTAGAGTTACTCCATCTCGCTCTACATCAGAAACATGTATGGGGGCACTATAATTTACTGTGTCTACAATTTGAGCATTAGTTTGAATTTCGAACTCTGGGGCTTCATTTTTTATAATATAGTTCTCCTTATAGTAGACTTTACCATCATAACTGACATCTGATCGACTTACAATACTTCCATCAGATTTAAGGTCAATCGATAATTCCCCCTCTCCAAATGTCCTTACATTCACTACAAAGTGACTACTAAACCGTGATTCAAACCCTTCTATTCTAGCAGAGTCACCGGTAAAATTTATTAAGATATCATCAACATTATTTATTCTAACATCTGTATTAAACAGAACAGAGAACTGAACATAGCTTCTGCGCTGCACCTCCGGTTTACTGTTATATCTTGAAATGGAAGTAATACTTGGTGCTGAACCAGAATAATCACTAATGCCAAACATCCAATCACGCTTTTCTCGCAAGCCTTTAAAATATTGACCTAAACCATCATGAAATGAAGAATCTGGGATTAGGATATAGTAAGCAACTCCGAGGTTTAGACTCTCTCTGAATTCCATCCTATTCTCATCAAAAGAAATTTTATCAGAGTTAACATCGATCTCTTTATAAATACTATCATCCTCGAAACGCCTAATCTGAATTTTTCCCTCATTAGGAATAACCAATTTGTTCCAATAGACACTGAATAGCGTGTTAGAGTTTGCGTTTGAAAAAGTTGAAGGGTTTAGCTGATGTATTTCAGGAGGGTCTGATGGGAATATTCGCACACTATAGTTTTTTTCTCCCTTATATCCCATTGGGTCAACAACCTCTAATTTAAAATACAAATAAGCCTGATTATCTACTATACCCTCAACGAGGTCTTTAGTAAGCAGAACTTTTCTAAGAGTATTATTATTTCTGTCTGCAACATAAAGAGCATTCTCGTAGTAAGCTAACCCTTCAGGCCTATGAAACTTTGCATTATCCCCATCACCATTAACATCACCTATTTCTCCTCCCGAAACTGATACAACCTCACTATCGATTAATTCGAAAACAGCATTTGAAGCACCATGAGTAAAG
Organism: Roseivirga pacifica; assembly: GCF_900111145.1. Lineage (GTDB taxonomy): Bacteria > Bacteroidota > Bacteroidia > Cytophagales > Cyclobacteriaceae > Roseivirga > Roseivirga pacifica. Next base: position 1,427,702 of record NZ_FOIR01000001.1, on the reverse strand, counting down.
AAAACTCTATGCCCAACATTGGCTATTCCATAAGGGACAATACTCTCCGAAATTTCTCCTCCCGCGACTGTATTTACTGAATCACCTTCTATCTGTCGTAAAGCTTCATTCCCTATCTCACCAAAATAAATAGTACCTGTTGAATTGTTAAAAGAGATCGTGTTTGGTCGATTCAATAGGACTGAGGTAAGTTCTCCATCTTTATAACCGGCACTACCATTTCCTACCAATGTACTCACAACTCCATCAGTATTGATCTTCCTTATTGCATGATTTCCCTGATCAGCAACATATAAATTCCCCAAAGTATCAATTGTAATACCAGACGGGCCATTAAACCTAGCTTCATCTAGAGAACCATTGGCAAAGCCTGACTCACTCTTCTTACCCGCGTAAATTGATACCTCTCCAGAATAAGAAATTTTACTAATGATATTCCATTCAGAGTCAGCAATATAAATATTGCCGTACTTATCAATGGCTAAATCCTCTGGAGTGCCTTTTAAAGAGGAGTAGTCTACAAGAGAAGTCTTAACCTTGTTAGTAGAAATTTTTGATATTTGACCATTTGCTGCATTAATAACGAAGGCATTTCCAATAGTATCGAAAGCAATTGCTTTTGGTTGGTCAAACAAAGAATTGTCTTGACCATCCATATCAGCATAAACTTCAGTATCGGTAACATAACGAGATGTTAATGTAAGACCCTCCGGCCAGTTCTCCCCCTCGTACACCTCTAGGTCATGTCCATTTCGATCATAAGGATAAACCTGAAACTCAAATTTTTCACCAGCATTTACTTCAAACTGACTTACCCCATTAAATCTTGGAGCATCGTTGTAGAAATAGAATCTTTCATCACTATTATCTACACTCACATTCCCTAGAGCGTTCCCCACAGAATCCTTTATCTCATTATCTTCTTGAATAGATAGGTTAATGTTACCTCTACCACCGTTAATTATTATAGAAATTTTAGCAGCTGCGCTATCAGTTTCATAAAGCACATTCCCTATATCAGCCGAAACAGTTCCGTCCAGATTTAGCTCAAAAGCATCTCGATTAACACCGCTTACCTTCTCTGAAAAGCCTACCTCAAAAACAATCTCCTTGGTAAATCCAGCCCCCTGATTAGGCGAGGTTCTATTGAAGTAATCAATTTCTGGAAGTGTCACATCTTGCACAGATACGCTTATGTTTTGGCTATCCGAAAAACCAGCATTATCTTCAACATTAATAGTTATATCAAAATCACCACTTCTATTGATCGCATTTCCATATAACTCAAAGTCGTAAGTAAGCTTTTTTATTGTATTGTCATCAATTACGTATAACTCACCATTGGGGCCTAAAGCTAGACTTTTTAAATATTCAAATGGATTAGCATCTCTTTCGAAGAGGGTTTTTACATAACCTGACGCACTTACATACCTTAGTACTCCAGCTTCAATAAAAAACATCTCCCCAGCTTCACTTATCTCAATCTCATTTATCCCATAGAAACGCGCTTCAGCTAAATCACCGTCTTTTGATAAATACGCATTAACTGTTCCTCCAATAGTTGTCACCTCTCCTTCGAAACTGACTTTTCTTAAACTTTCGCTTTCTGCAACCACCAAAAAGCCTTCTGGACTTATATCAAGAGCCTGAGGATAAAAAAACTCTGCTTCAGCTCCCCCTCCATCTTTATGCCCTAAAGCTGAACCTGCAAGTGTAGTAACTACCCCATTAACATCAACTTTTCTAATTAGGTAATCGTCTATTAAGTAAAGACTTCCGTCCTCTGCAACAGTTATATCTACTATGTTATTGAAACTAGCTACTCCATTTGTCCCATCTACAATACCTTTTGCCTTACCACCAGCCAATAATTGCTTATCTCCGAATGGACTCACTTTGAAAATTGCTGGCTTATCACCATCTAAAAAACTTGCAGCTATTATATTACCACTATTGTCGAGCGCAGAAATTTCCCCATTAACACTATGATATAAAGGGATTTGAGAAACAATACTTTTGTGTGAAATTTTATTGAAATATGTAGTCCTAATTACATAAAGGTTTCTGTTCTCATCAACCAAAATAGTACTTGGCCTATAAAATTCTGCCGTATCTAAATGTCCACCCTTTGTACCAGGAACACCGCTACCAAGTTGCTCTATTTGCCAGTTAGACTTGAGAATATGTAACCAATCCGGTAACCCCGTAGAGGCAGAAAAATCTAATGTAGCCAAATTTTCATCTACCACTGTAATTGGGTAAGAGTAAATAGTATCATTGATAATGCTAGCATCCTCAACTGATGATGTTATAACCGGAGCTAGGTTATCTGTCTTAAACAATGGCTCTGTATTCAACACCGACTCTTCCTGAATGAGTAGGTTATTGTTAAAATCCGAAATATCATTATTCTCCTTTAACCCTAGAGTAAACTCCCCCGTGCCTACTAAACCATCAACTCTTATATTGAATATAGAGTCGTTGCTTACCTGAACTAGCGGTGCTATCTCATAATTAGTAAGGTCGCCAGTAATGGTAAAGTCTGATGGGTCAATATTTTTTACCTTTTCTGAAAAAACGATTCTGCTGGTAAAGTAATCACCGAACACAGTATCCATATCATTGAACACTTCAAACTCAAGTACTTTGGGTTGATTTTCATCAACAACCTCCACCTCAAACTCATGTAAAGAACTATTTCCAAACTCATCTGTTGCCCGAATACCTACCGGGTATATGCCAGCCTTCGCTCTTGGGTTGCCTGTAAGCTTATGCTTTAATTCCAACTCATGGATTACACCTTCAAAAGGCACATAAATATGATCGTTGTGAAAGTAAAGAGTCCCTCCCCCCGTAATGTTGAAATCCCCTCCTACATCATACCCTTCTCCTGCCAGAGTAGTTACTTTACCCTCAGGACTCACTTTTCTTACAAACCGATTATCGAGTACATATATATTGTTATCCGAATCAATAGTGATTCCCCATGGATATACAAATGATGCCTCAGAGCCTAAACCATCCACTATCTCCCGTGAATTAGAATCACCTCCTGCTAAAGTTGTCACATAACCATCAGGTGTTATTTTTCTAATACTACCAACTCCAAATTCGAGTAAATAGATATTATCGTTATTATCAACACCAAGCTTATATGGGTAATTAAATTTGGCTACATCTCCTGAGCCATCTGTGTTCCCTCCAATATAAGTGCACCACGTTGGCACACCATTTACACCACAATGCTTAATGGAATTCCCAGCAATAGTTACAACCAAACTATCAGGAGTAATCTTTCTTACATAGTATGTATTCATGTCAGAAAAAATCAGGTTGCCTTGGCTGTCATACGCTAAGCCCATTGGGCCTCCGATTTTAGCCTCTGAAAAACCACCATCTTGGTGCCCATACTCACCCTTAAAAAATGTTCTTACTACGCCTTCTCTAGAAACATTTCTAATCGCATTGTTACGTTCATCTGCAACCATCAATGTACTATCTGGAGCAAAAACAATAGCACCTAGCGACTCAAACTTCGCATTTATACCAGTACCATTCTGATACCCTCTCTCAGCTCCTCCCGCTATGGTCTCTATACTCCCATCAACTTTTAAAACCCTAACTGTAGAGCCTTCAGTAAAATATATATTCCCCTCATTGTCTAAAGCAGTACTGGTCATCCGATAAAATGTAGCACTAGAAGCGTCTCCATCTCTTATTTCATCTACATAAGGATTCCCTCTTGTTGACCTAACAGATGCCGTTTTCAAAAACTGAAGCCATTCAGGCAGTTCCATAGTTTGCACAGCAAAGTCATCACCATCTGGATCATTTACCTCTATCAAGTATTTGTAGTAAGAAGTATCCTTCACCACTGTCACAGGAGAGCTTGTGAAAATGGGTGGATTTGAGTTTTGAGACTTTAGATTTGAAGAACCTAAAACCAAAATTATGAAAGCAGCAAGCAAACGTGTGGGCATTGTAAAATCAATCTAAGAAGCAAAAAATTGAAGTCTCAAAACTAAGCACATAAGTCTTTTTCTTTCTACCAATAATCACAAAATATTATTTCTTAAGCCAGATTGGTTTTACTTTTCCAAAATGAAGAGATACAAACTGTACCTACCTATGCTGGCCCTAACGATTTTTGCCTGCCAGCCAAAAGAAAAGTCGCTTAACGAAGTTTTCCAATCAATAAATGAAGAAGTAAAAGCCAACTCAAAGGCCTATGAGACCCTAGGCGAAGCCACCTCCACAATTGGCCACCGCTTAACTGGTTCTGAAAATGGGGCAAAGGCTGAGGAGTATACCTTCGACTTATTAAAGTCTTATGGTTTTGACGATGTGAAGTACTTTCCTTTTGAAGTTGAAACTTGGATGCGGGGTGATGTCGAGGTGAAAATTGGTAATCTGAACAAAAGCGGCATGGAAACTTACTCTGCTGTTAGCTTGGCCCACTCGCCTGTTTCTTCCGACATCGATTTAGAAATTGTTGACATGGGCAATGGCTTGGAAGCAGACTATGCCGCAAAACCAGGCGCTGTTGAAGGCAAAATTGCCTTGGTTTACATTGGCGTTCTTCCGGGCTCACCAGAAGGCACATCTAACCTACACCGTTCTGAAAAAACTGCCTTAGCCACCGAAAATGGCGCTAAAGGAATCATCATCATTAATCAGGTAGACGGTGGTGTGCTGTTAACCGGTACAGCCTCAGTTACTGGCGGACTAATTGATATTCCGGCCGTGTGTATTGGTAAAGAAGATGGTATGGCCTTGAAAGAAACGCTTAGTAAAAAACGCATGCGTGCTGATATACAAATGACGAACACAGCCAACAAAATCAAAGCACGCGATGTAATTGCAACCATCAAAGGATCAGAATTCCCTGATGAAAAAATCATTGTTGGCGGCCACTTAGACTCTTGGGATTTGGCAACAGGTGCTATCGATAATGGAATAGGCTCATTTGCAGTGTTAGATATGGCCAGAACCTTCAAGGCATTGGACCTTAAACCGAAAAGGACCATCGAATTCATCATGTTTATGGGCGAAGAACAAGGCCTTTTGGGTTCTCGCGCTTACGTGAATGCTGCGGTTGAAGATGGTAGTATTGAAAGCATTAAGTACGTAATGAACCAAGACATGAGCGGAAACCCGGTTGGCTATAATGCCTCTGGCAGACCAGAAGCTGTGGCTTTCTTCGACAATATTGGAAAAGAAATTATGGCGGTAGATTCTACCACATTTAAAAACAACAACCGCAATGGTGCCGGGTTGCACAGTGATCATCAGCCATTTATGCTACAAGGAATTCCTTACACCGCACCTTCATCTAATTTGGAGCGTCACATTTATGGTTGCTACCATTCTGATTGTGACGATTTCGAATTAGTGAACAAAGAACATATGGAAAACAATGTACGGTTCAGCTCAATGATGCTTTATGCTTTGGCCGATGCGGATACACTTCCGGCTCAAAAGCTTAACGATGCTGAAACCAAGGCTTTCTTGGAGGGTAACGGACTAAAGCTAAAGCTACAAATTGGTGGCGACTGGCGTTGGGACGACTAAGGAATGAAGCATTTCCTACTCATATTAAGTGCTCTTGCTTTGGTTGCATGCCAAAGCAAGAGTCGCTTTGAACAACTCTTATCGCGAACCGACCAATTTGATATTGCCATAATTAACGGCACAGTCTACGATGGACTCGGTCAAGCGGGCTATCAAGCCGACTTGCTAATTAAAGACAGTGTCATTGCCTTTATTGGCGACATTGATACTGCTAAAATTCGCTACTCAAAACTCTTAGATGCCAAAGGAAAAGTAGTAAGCCCGGGTTTTATCGATTTACACGTTCATGGAAACCCACTTTCCACTGCATCATTCCAAAACTTTCCGGCAATGGGCGTTACAACCATTGTGTTGGGGCAAGACGGTTCACACCCTGGCTCCAGTGGTTTGCCGGCCTACATAAACTCCATGGAAACAGCCGAGTTAGAAATGAACGTGGCTCTTTTTGCGGGACACGGCTCACTTAGGCGCGAAGCTGAAATAGCCAATGAAGGGACACCATCGGCTGACCAATTGAACAAAATGAACACGCTTTTACAAGCAGCGTTCGGAGCCGGAGCCTTTGGCCTTAGCACAGGCTTAGAGTATGTACCGGGCATGTATGCACAAAAAGATGAACTGACTGGCTTAGCCAAAACCGTTTCAGCTAACAATGGCGTACTTATGAGCCATGTAAGAAACGAAGATGACGACAAGGTGGAAGCCTCATTGCAAGAGCTTTTCGATTTAGGAGAGTTTTGTGACGTGCACATTTCGCACATAAAGGTGGTTTATGGTAAAGGAGAAGCCCGTGGTGAAGAGATACTCGAATTAATTGACAAGCAGAAACAAGCGGGCACAAACATTACTGCAGATGTTTACCCATACACGGCAAGCTACACGGGTATTGGCATTTTATTCCCATCGTGGTGCAAAACCAACGACCAATTTCAACAAGTGCTTAAAACCAGAAAAAAAGAACTTGAGACCTACTTAGAAGCCCGTGTAATAAAAAGAAACGGCCCTGAAGCCACACTTTTCGGTTCTGGTAAATATGCAGGAAAAACACTAGCCCAAATTGCCAAGGAAGAACAGCGCACCTATGTGGATGTACTGATGGACATTGGACCACAAGGAGCATCTGGCGCCTACTTTATTATGGATGAAGCACTACAAGATGTCTTTATCACCAGCCCTGATATCTCTATTGCTTCCGATGGTTCTCCAACCATGCTGCACCCTAGGGGGCATAGTACACAAGCTAGAATTATAGAAAAGTATGTAATAGCACAAAAATCACTAAGCTTGGAAGAAGCCATTTACAAAATGAGCGGGCTACCAGCAAAAACCATCGGTTTAACCAACCGAGGAGTTTTAAAAGAAGGCAACAAAGCAGATGTGTTGATTTTTAACCCCGACAACATTCATGAAACAGCAACTTATTCCAACCCTCATCAATTAGCTAAGGGTTTTGATGAAGTGATTATAAATGGGAAGTTGGTGCGAGAAAATGGAGAAAGTAGCCACATTAATTCTGGCAAGCTTTTGAAGAAAAAGCGTAACTAGCAGCCGCAAAGCACGCTGAATGGACAAAATCATTATCCTCTTTTTGATCGGCCTAGTAGCCGGAGTAATCAACACACTTGCTGGCGGTGGTTCTTTACTCACTTTACCTGCATTAATCTTCTTTGGTTTGCCACCCAACGTAGCCAACGCCACCAACCGTATTGGTGTATTTTTCAACGGACTGCTTTCATGGCGTGGTTATCACTCCAAAGGCATAAAAACAGAGAAATACGACCTTTGGCTCAGTGTCACTTCATTTATTGGCGCCATTCTTGGCTCTTACATTGCGGTAGATATTAAAGGAGACACCTTTAATAAAATACTGGCCGCGGTAATTGTGTTTATTGTCGCCTATATGGTTTTTGGCAAAAAGGTAAAAACTGGCGATGCTGTTATTACCACCAAAAAATCTAGACTCATTGGACTGGTTACCTTCTTCTTTATAGGTGTTTATGGCGGCTTTATTCAAGCTGGGGTTGGTTACCTCATTATCGCGTCACTTTCTTTTATTCATCATTTCGGCATGGTCAAGATCAATCTGATCAAGTCATTAACAGTACTAATTTACACGCTTTCTGCGCTTGGCGTATTTATTTACACCGGATTAATCAATTGGGAATTAGGCCTAGCTTTAGCAGCCGGAAATGGTGCTGGTGGCTGGCTCACTAGCCGATGGAGCACCAAAGTAAACGAAAAGTACATCCGCTACTTTGTTATGTTCACAGCTTTGGCATTTGCTGTAAAGCTATTCTTCTTTTGATTCTAACTTCTTTAAAACATAGCCTTTAGGCTGCTTTTTAACTGGATTGTACTTGTGCATACGCTTTATCTGCTTGAGCAACCACAAAATTCGCTCCTCAGGCGTTCTTTCAAAGCCTTGTTCAAGCACATAGCGCTCGGCCTCTTCATGATTCTTATGGATTAGCAGCTTTTTAGCCATACCTAAAGCTATCAAAAATGATTCCTATTTAATAATTTGAAGCATGGAAGAAGCGCTGATCGGTTTAAGAAAAAGCTTTGAAAAGTTTATCCCTCTGAGCGATAAAGAGTGGAATAGTATTCACACCGAATGGAAGCCCTTTCAATACGAAAAAGGACTGATTATAACCCAAACTGGCGAAGTTGAAAAATACTTCTATTATGTTCATGATGGACTTATGCGTGGCTATTTCGAAAAACAAGGCACCGAATACAACATGGGCTTTACATACAATGGCGACTACAGTGGTGTGTATGATTCATTTGTTTTTCAAAAGCCAGCCGATTGGTATTTGGAAACACTTGAAGAAACCTCTGGCCTTAGAATAAGCTACCATCAGCTAGAAGTGCTGTATCAACAAGTCCCCATATTGAAAGAATGGACCTTTAAATTCAACCAGCAGGTAATGTTTGGCCTGGGCGTTTTTATTCGCAGCCTACTGGCCGATTCGGCCGAAGAAAAATTTGAACGGCTCATGACTCAAAGCCCGCACATTATTCAGATCGTTCCTCAAAAACACTTGGCCTCTTATTTAGGCATGACTCCCGAAACATTTTCTCGCATGAGACGGAAATGGGCGACTTAACTTGATCTACATCAAGACAAAACTTAGATCGCGACACTTATTTTGAAATAAAAAAATGAAACTCAAAGCAACAACACATATCCAAAACTCCATTAAGCAATGTGAAACCGCTTTGACTGAGGTGGAGCAACTCATTGCAGGTCTCGATAATGATACTTTAAACACTCAGGAAGCAGCCGGAAAATGGAGTATACTCCAGTGCCTAAAGCATTTAAGCATAGCCAATAAAATCTATGTTGAGAATATTAAAAAGGCCTACCAGAAATACCCACAGCAACCTGATGAAACCTTCTCTTCCCATTGGAAAGGCGATTACTTTACGAAAATGATTTCACCCAAAGAAAATGGAGTTGTCAAAAACAACATGAAAACTATGAAGTCGATGAATCCCGAAGAGGCTCTTCCAGTACAAGAAACAATCGATGAGTTTTTCAGCACTCATAGAGAGCTGGCTGATCTAATTAAAAAGTCAGAAAACTATAGCTTAAATAAGGTGAAAGTGCCTACTGCACTTGGCCCACTGGTTAAACTCAGGCTAGGAGATGCGTTCCGTTTTCTGCTAGGCCATCTAGATAGGCACGTTCTTCAACTCAAAAGAATCAAGAAAGCAGTAGCCTAAAGCCAGAAGTATTCGTTAGATTCAAAATGATGAAACGAATACTTTTTTTAGTCCTGACTACTTCTATAATTTTTTCCTGTCAATCTACCCTTCAGAATACTGAGCAAGAAAGAGAAGCCATTCTGGCCGCATCCAAAGCATTTTCTCAAGCTTATATTGATGGAAACCTGCAAGAGCAAATGTCTTATTACACTGACGATATTGTGATCATGTCAGGAGGTCGAGAAATGATTATCGGGAAAGAAAAAGTCACCAACTACTGGACACTGCCAGCCACCGTGAAGGTACTTGAGCATGCCTCTACACCCGTTGAACTGGAAATTATTGGAGATATAGCCAAAGATTATGGTTATTATGAAGGTAAATCACTGCGCAACGGAACTGACACCATTTCTTTCAGGGGCCAATACCTGATAACCTGGAGAAAAGAAGCTGATGGCCAATGGAGAATGTCTGCCGATATGTGGAGTACGCTGAATCAATAAGAATGAGTGAAGAAAAAGAAGATAAAGGTCGCCCCAAAGGTTTAGGAATTGCAACCGGAATAGCCATTGGCGCAGGCATAGGCATTGCTATGGATAATTTGGCCATTGGTATTGCAGTTGGCGTAGCCATGGGAGCTGGTTTTGAGGCCACTAACAATATGAGAAACAAAAAATAAGCCTTCCCAACTTTAAGTCAGGAAGGCTTTGTAAATGAAGTTCTTTTAATTAATCGTCTCTCAATCTACCAGCAGGGTTAGCAAAAGCAGCCTTAAAGGTTTGCATGCTAATGGTGATAAAGGCGATAAGTAGCGCTACGCCACCGGCCACAATAAACGGCACCACACCCAAACCAATTCGATAAGCATAGCTACCCAACCAGTCGCTCATCAAGTACCACCCAATTGGCGCGGCTATTAGCAGCGAAATAGCCACTAATACCAAAAACTCTTTACTCAATGTGTTCACAATCTGATTCACCGAAGCGCCCAACACTTTTCTAATGCTTATTTCTTTACCTCGCTGTGCTACGGTAAACGATGCCAAGCCAAACAGCCCTAGGCAGGCCAAGAAAATCGCCAAACCAGAAAAGATGGTAAACAACTCACTGCGCTGTGTTTCCGACTGATACAAGTTGTTAAACCTATCATTTAAAAAGTTGTATTGAATAGGCGAATTTGGAGAGAAAGCAGCATAAGCCTCCTCAATTTGGGCTACCGTATTCGTTAGATTCTGCCCCTCAATTTTTATAGAAAGAAAGCGAAGTCTGTTTCTGTTGTTTGCCAAAACAACTGGCACAATTTCACTTTGCAGCGACTCAAAGTGAAAATCCTTCACCACACCAACAACCTGACCTGTAACACCGCCATAAGTCATTTTTTTGCCAATTGCCTCGTTGCCATCGGCCCAGCCAATAATTCGTACAGCCTCTTCATTGAGCATAAAGTTGGCTGAATCGCGCAGATAGTCTTTGTCAAAATTTCTACCAGCAACAAGCTCCATTTGGTAGTTCGGCACAAAGCCATAATCAACCTGCAACTGCTTAATCACCACTTGTGTTGGTTGCATCTCACCATTCACTTCAGCCTGTGCCCCTTGCGAGTCTAGTAGCTGACCAGAAGGAATCCTGCTTGAACCACCAGCTGATTTTACTCCGGCAATGTTGCTCAGCTCGTTCTTGAATGTTTCGTAGTTCGCGCTAATCTCATTGCTAACGTTCAGAATCATCATCTGCTCCTTATCGTAGCCCAAATTCTTGTTTTGCATATAGCTCAGTTGCTGATAAACAACCACCGTAGAAACAATTAGAATTATAGAAATAGAGAACTGCACTACCACAAGTGCTTTTCTTAACAAACCAGACTTTCCAGTGGTTGATCCTTTGCTGCTGCGCATAACCTCTAGTGGTCTAAAGGCCGAAAGGTAAAAAGCAGGGTAACTTCCTGCCAAAACGCCAACCAGCAAAGCACCGCCAAAAACCATGGCAACCAAAGCAAAGTTGTCTATCAGGTTGAATACTAAATTCAATTCTGTAAACTCTCTAAAGAATGGTAAAATCAGGTTTGTAAATCCAATTGAGAGCAATACCGCAAACAGCGTAAGTACAATTGACTCAGTAAGGAACTGGCTCATCAAGCTGCCTTTTCCAGCACCAAAAACTTTTCGCATCCCCACTTCTTTAGCCCTGCGCGCTGAACGTGCCGTTGCCAAGTTCATATAGTTAATGCAGGCAATCAAAAGAATGAGTACGGCTATTGAAGTAAAAATGTACACATAGGTAATATCAGAGTTCTCCCCCAGTTCATCCGAAAGGTTAGATGTAAGGTGAATATCAGTAAGCTTTTGAACATGCAACTCCGTCCAAGAAGGTGCGTTCTCTCCCAGTTGAATCACTAAAAAATCGTCCATCCGATCGAGTATACCATCAATACTACCCGTTTCGGTTAGCGTAAAAAGTGTAGTGAAATTGTTGGATCCCCAAGCTTGCAACAGATTCTCTCTTCCGCCATAGAACTGCTCAATGGCAGAAAAATCGCCCATCATATTCAGCTCAAAGCTTGAGTTGTCTGGTAAATCCTTATAAACACCCTGCACTAAAAGGTCGGCCTGATCGAAAATGCGTATGCTCTTGCCCATTGGGTCTTCATTGCCAAAGTACTTTTTGGCCAAACTTTCAGAAAGCACTACCGAACCAGGTTTGGTCAATGCGGCCTTTAAGTCGCCTTGAATAGTTTCGAAAGTGAGAATATCAACGATTTCCGGATCGGCAAAAGCCAAATCGGTTTCATTAAACAGCTCATCGCCATACTCCACTGTACCCGCAGTAGAGATAAAGCGACCTATCTGAGCAATGTCACCTTCGTAATAATCTTTTAAATAATGTGCAAAAGGTGGTGCTAAGCGCGATAAATGCAAAGAGGTAGTTCCATCATTGCTCTTAAACTCACGCGTAAATCGGTATATCTTATCCGCATCCTTGTGGAATTTATCATAACTCAGCTCCTCACTTATATAAAGCCCAATAAGCAAACAGCAAGTAAGCCCAACGGACAAGCCAAGAATATTGATAAAAGAAAACCCTTTGTGTTTGAGTAAGTTGCGAAGTGCAACTTTAAAATAGTTTTTAAACATAGTTGTGTTGTTTGAGATGATTTTGACCTTGTACTTTTGATGTACACATCAAAAGACATCCTGAATTTAACATTGTTGCACCGTATATCAAACCCCTAGAATCACTCGAATACATTTATTTGTATTTTAAATGCTTTTTTATGAGATTTAAATGTGAAAAAAATACTTTTATCACTTCTCATAATTCTCTCGTTTTCCGCTGATTATCAAGCATCTGCCCAAGAAGAGTTTAAGGTAGTAACACTTAACATTCGCTACGGAACGCCTGCCGACCATGAAAACGCATGGAAAAACAGGCGCAAAAGACTACTGGCTGTTTTCAAAAGCTATAGCGATCAAATCATCGCAACACAAGAGGCGCTACCACTCCAGATCAAAGACATTCTTCAGAATAATTCAGAATTGGAGGTGGTTTACAGGTCTCGAACAAAGGCTCAGGATGATGGGCCAGCAAATGCCATTTTCTATAGCAAACGAAACTGGGAGCTCGTAACACACGAAACCTTTTGGCTATCTAACACTCCTGAAGAACCTGCTAGCAAAAGCTGGGGCAACTCATTACCCAGAACAGCCAGCATTGTGGTATTGGAGCACAAATCTTCCGGTAAGCAGATAAAACTTCTCAATGTGCTACTGGATCACCGATCGGAAGAAAGCCGTGAGAAAAGTGTTGAGCTGATACTTAGAAAGTTAATGACTGAGGTAGAGCCAATGCCCACTTTGGTTGTTGGCGATTTGAATGTAAGGCCAACTGATGCCATTGTCTCTCGCATGGAAGAGTTTTTTACCGATACATTTGAAGGAGATATTCTGTTGGCTTGTACCTACCACAACTATCAGGGTGGTAGTCACTGCCCGCGCTACGACTACATTTTCTTTCAAGAAAATGCTGGAATCAAAAAAACTGGCTACAAAATCGACAAGTGGGAATCGAAAGGGCTTTATCCGCAAGACCACTATCCTGTGGTAGCAACTTTTAGGCTTGAGAATTCTGAGGAGAATTAGTTTTAGCCTCCATTTTCTTCTTTCTGTTAGTAATAAACACTCCAACTAGTATGGACGCAATCCCAATCATCTGCCCAAGAATTAGGGTTTCACCATCTAATATCCCCCAGGTAAGTGCCACAATAGGAATAAGGTAAGTAACCGTACTAGAAAAAATTGGCGTGGTAATTTGCACTAGTTTGTTAAAGAGAATAAGCGCCAAAGCCGTACCCATAACACCAAGTAAAGACACATAACCCAAGGCTCGCCATGCGCCCTCTGCAGTTGCTAATTTAGTTTCGAAATCGGTGGCGGTAAGCAAGTAAATACCTGCAAATGGCCCAACCAACAGAATACTTACACTGGTAATCACTACAGGGTTTAAGTCTGCCAAATAACGTTTAATCACATTGAGGTTGGTTCCATAACACAAAGTGGCGAGTACTATAAAGAATGCGTAATAATTAAACTCACTAATGTCACCTCCGCTGCCAGCCGTAAGCAGTACTACGGTGCCCACAAAAGCCAGAATTAACCCAATGTAATTGTGTTTGGTAAATTTCTGCTGAAAGAAAAGCCCACCAATAATGAGGGTAAAAATAGGTGTCAAACCATTGAGCACTCCAGTAATTCCACTGTCCAGTCTTGTTTGGCCTATTGCAAAAAGAAATGCAGGGAAAAATGTCCCCACCAAGCCAATTAAAAAGAGCAGCTTTATGTGCCTTGGACTCAGTTTTCTTAAGCGAGGAATACTCACAGGTACCAAAAAAAGGCAAGCCGCCAAAATACGAACAGCGCCTACCTCGCCAGGGCCAAAAACCTCTAACCCACGTTTTATAAGAATAAAGCTACTACCCCAAATAAGGGCTAAAATGGCCAATATACCCCAGGCTAAAACATTCGTATTTTTCATGCTCCAATTAAGAAGCCCAAATGTAGAATAATTAGGGAATTAGACGAAACAATTATGCCATCATAAAGGTATCTTCAAACTTGTGCCCGATCTCATCAAGCAGGTCGAATAGGAACTGCGGATCTTCCGATTCAACAAGTTGTGTTCTATAAGGCTTAAAGTTTGGAATACCGCGGAAATAATTGGTGTAGTGCCTACGCATTTCATAAATGCCTTGACGCTCGCTTTTCCATTCCAAAGAGAACTGAAGGTGCCTTTTGGCGACATCAACACGCTCGGCCATTGTTGGTGGCGGTAAAGTTTCGCCAGTAGCCATATAGTGTTTTATCTCCTTAAATATCCAAGGGTAACCGATCGATGCACGACCAATCATAATACCGTCAACACCATATTCATTTTTGTATTCCAGCGCCTTTTGTGGCGAGTCGATATCACCGTTGCCAAAAATTGGAATGTGAATATCAGGATGGTTTTTCACTTCAGCGATTTTCGTCCAATCGGCTACGCCTTTGTACATCTGCTTACGCGTTCTGCCATGAATGGTCAATGCCTTAATGCCCACATCTTGCAGGCGCTTGGCTACTTCCACAATTCTAATAGTGCTATCGTCCCAACCCAAGCGGGTCTTTACAGTAACCGGTAAGCTCACTTGCTTTACAATCTCCTCGGTCATTTTCTGCATTTTAGGAATATCTAGCAGAATTCCCGCTCCGGCTCCTTTGCAGGCCACTTTCTTAACTGGGCAACCATAGTTAATATCTATCAGCTCTGGCTGTGCACCTTCGGCAATGGCTGCAGCCTCACGCATCGACTCAATTTTATCTCCAAAAATCTGGATACCAATCGGGCGCTCGTAGTCGTAAATATCGAGCTTTTGCACACTCTTGGCGGCATTGCGTATAAGCCCCTCCGAAGAGATAAACTCGGTATACATTAAATCCGCGCCATTTTCTTTGCAAACCGCTCTAAATGGTGGATCACTCACATCTTCCATCGGTGCCAACAACAATGGAAACTCGCCTACTTCTATGTTTTCTATCTTTACCAAAGCCAATTCGAAAATTCGCGTAAATTTACGCCATTATGTCGAGAAATGATAACGGGACGGATATAGTAAGCTCAGAATTAGGTGATAACATCGCTGCTAATGAGCAAACCATAGCCGTAAAAAAGGTGAAAGAAATTCCAGCCGGAAACAACCTCATGATAGTCATTGGACTTGTGTTGGTTGGTTTCTTTGTTGGGCAACTACTGGCCTCAATAGTAATGTTGGGCATGGCCATTGCCAATGGGCTTTCAATAGAGTCTTTACTAAACGACCCAAACAGTCTATACGATGCCGTAAGCATGGAAGCCGCCTTGGTGAGTCAAATGCTCTACACACTGTTCTTTACCTTTGTAACTCCGTGGTTCTACTTAAGAGTAGTGGCCAAAAAGCCTATAAAAAGCCTTTCTACCGAACATAAAGTAAACCCACTGTTATTGCTCATTGTAGTAGGCGCCACTTTCGCATTTATGTTTGTAAATGCCTACATCATAGAATGGAACATGGGCTGGACATTCCCAGAATTCATGTCTGGGTTTGAGCAATGGGCCAGACAAATGGAAGACGATTTGGCAGCTGCTACCGAGCGCTTTACCACCTTCGACTCTTTCGGTCAATTTTTACTTGGCTTTTTTGCCATAGCCATTTTACCTGGTGTTGGCGAAGAGTTGCTATTTAGAGGTGTACTTCAAAACGGGCTCCAACGAGTGGTTAAAAACCAACATGTTGCCATTTGGGTAGCCGCCTTTATTTTCAGTGCTATTCACATGCAAATATTCGGCTTGGTACCAAGAATGGTGCTTGGAGCAATATTCGGCTACCTCTATGTTTGGTCGGGCAATATTTGGTACCCTATTATTGGCCACATTGCCAACAATGGTATTGGCGTAATTGTAGCCTACTTGTTTTCATTGGGATTAATAGACTCTGATATGGAAGACCCTGAAAGCATGCCAATAACACTTAGCCTAATTGGTTTAATATTTTTTGCGGCACTCATGTTCCTGTTTAGGAATCACTATCTTAAGCAAAAAAAACATACGTGAGTAGCTGGCAAACCGTCTATAAATCGGATAGTGAACTTCAAGTTCAAATTGTAAAAGATGTGCTCGAAAACGCTGGCTACAATGCCGTGGTAATCAACTTAAAAGATCACGCCTACAAAATAGGAATGCTCGAAGTGCGCGTGTCTCCAGACGCTGTTATTCCGGCCATCAAACTGATAAACGAAGAAATAAAATTTGGGCATGAATAACTTGTTAGCCCGCATAATTACAGCTGTAATTGGCGTTTCCATTCTAATTGCTGCCATTGTTTACAATTACTGGACATTCGCACTGGTGTTTTTCGCCATTATGTTCCTTAGCCTATTAGAGTTTTTTCAACTTACCCGAAAATCGGGCAAGCGACCTTTTACCGCATGGGGACTGGTGGTTGGTACGCTGTTGTTCGCTCTTATATTTTTACAAGCGAAAACAGGCGTAGAACGACACTACTTTTTGCTACTTCCGGCTACAATTTCTTTTCTTTTCATATTGGCCTTGTTCCGAAAGAAGAAGGACCTAATTGTAACGAATATTTCATTTTCAGTATTCGGCACTATTTACGTGTCGTTGCCACTGAGCTTAATGAGCAGCATTGCCTTTATTCATGGCGAATACCACCACGGATTGGTGCTTGGCATTCTCTTTTCGCAATGGGCTGCCGATACCGGAGCTTATTTTGCTGGCAAAGCCTTGGGCAAACACAAGCTATACGAGTCCATTTCGCCCAATAAAACTTGGGAAGGCACTATTGGCGGCTTTTTGCTATCCCTTGTTGTAGCCTATGTTTTCAGCCTTTACTTTCCTTCGCTTAGCACAGTAGAATGGCTAGGGCTTGGCGCCATCATTTCGATTTTTGGCACCATGGGCGATTTAGTAGAGTCGTTTTTCAAAAGAGCTTTGGCAATTAAGGACAGCGGCACCATCCTACCAGGGCATGGTGGCTTCCTCGATCGCTTCGATGGCCTGCTATTATCGCTACCGTTCGCCACACTTTACATTTATCTTGTCATTTAGTGGCAAATAAGCCGCAAAGTCTTGCCCTATATCGTAGGAAATTTCCTTAATTTTGACCCGATCTTAAAAACAACGATTTTTCCCTATGGGTTACATTGAACCGGCTCCGATTAAGGACAAGGCAAATCCTTTCGAGTCAATGATGTCCAGATTCAATATCGCAGCCGAAGCGCTGGGACTGGACGAAGAAGTGTACAACGTTTTAAAATCTCCCTCAAAACAAGTTTCTGTTTCGCTCCCTATCACCATGGATGATGGGTCGATCAAAGTTTTTGAAGGCCACCGAGTAATTCACTCGAACATCTTGGGACCATCAAAAGGTGGTGTGCGCTATGCTATGGACGTGCACCTAGATGAGGTAAAGGCGCTTGCAGCCTGGATGACATGGAAATGTGCGGTAGTTGATATTCCTTATGGCGGTGCTAAAGGTGGTATTAAATGTAACCCACGCGAAATGTCGGCAGGTGAAATTGAGCGTTTAACCAGAGCTTATACACAAGCAATGAGTGGTGTCTTTGGTCCGGATAGAGATATTCCGGCTCCAGACATGGGTACAGGCCCAAGAGAAATGGCCTGGTTAATGGATGAGTATTCTCGCTCTATGGGTACTACGGTAAATGCTGTAGTAACCGGTAAACCATTGGTACTTGGTGGCTCTTTAGGTAGAGTTGAAGCTACAGGCCGTGGTGTAATGGTTTCTGCTTTAGCAGCTATGGAAAAGCTAAAGATTAACCCTTACCATGCAACAGTGGCTGTACAAGGTTTTGGTAACGTGGGTTCTTACGCTGCATTGCTTTTGGCTGAAAGAGGCTGTACAGTAACTTCTGTAAGCGACATTTCTGGTGCGTACTACAATGCAAACGGTATCGACATTAACAAAGCGATTGGCTACCGTAACAACAACAATGGAACGCTAGAAGGTTTTGACGGTGCAGAGCTACTTGACGATCCGACTGATCTACTTACACTAGAAGTTGACGTACTAGTGCCTGCAGCAATTGAGGATGTAATCCACCTAGGCAATGTTAATGACATTAAAGCGAAGCTAATTGTAGAAGGTGCTAATGGCCCTACATCTGCCGAAGCCGATAAGATTATTAACGAAAAAGGCATTATGGTAGCACCAGACATTTTGGCGAATGCCGGTGGTGTAACTGTATCGTACTTTGAGTGGGTACAAAACCGCCTTGGCTACAAATGGACAAGAGAGCGTGTAAACCGCAGATCGGACAGAATTATGAAAGATGCGTTTGAGAAAGTTTACTCTGCTTCTCAGAAATACAGCGTGCCAATGCGAATAGCTGCTTATATTGTGGCGATTGACAAAGTTGCGGAAACGTACAAGTTCCGTGGCGGATTCTAATTAATGATTATACAATGACAATACATAAAGAAGGAAGGGTACTACTCTTAGTGCTCTTCCTTATCTTTTTTGGGCTGAACTTTGGTTTGAACTACCTAGCGGTAGGTCAGCCATGGCAAGCAATAGTGCTGGCAATTTCAGCTATTATATTCTTTTTCTTCCTTCAGTTTTTCCGTAACCCTACGAGAAAAATTGAGATCAATGAAAAACAGGTTATTGCGCCTGCCGATGGTAAAGTAGTGGTAATTGAAAAAACCACCGAAGACGAATACTTTAAAGGAGCAGAGCGTATTCAGGTTTCTATTTTTATGTCGCCAATTAATGTGCACGTAAACAGAAATCCTGTAACCGGACTTATCAAGTACTTCCGCTACCACAAGGGCAAATACTTGGTGGCTTGGCACCCAAAGTCGAGCACAGAGAACGAAAGGACCACCATTGTTTACGAATTGCACAAAGGGGTTGAAATCCTCATCAGACAAATTGCTGGTGCAGCGGCTCGTAGAATTTGCTGGTACATTAAAGAAGAGCAAAGCGTAATTCAGGGTAAAGAATTCGGCTTTATTAAGTTTGGATCTCGTGTGGATTTGTTCTTACCGCTTGATGCCAAAATAACGGTAGAGAATGGCCAAATAACCAAAGGCGGCCAAACAGTGATTGCTGAGTTGGGGTAATGGTTAACTGTTATTCGTTAACCAGTTATTAGTAGCTGTTCTTAGAGTTTGTCTTTGTTAATATAACGAAACAGTGATTTCTATTTAGGGACTAAAGCAAACCCTCCACAACTCTCATTAGCTGTTCCAAGTATTGCTGATCGGTTGCGTCAAAATCGTTGAGTTTATCTGAATCTACATCTAAGATCAATGCCACTTCCCCATCTTTCATGGCAGGCAACACAATCTCCGATTTAGAATCAGAACTACATGCAATGTGACCAGGAAACTCATCTACATTCTCTACAAGAACTGTTTCGGCCTTTTCCCAGCTCGTACCACAAACACCTTTGCCTTTTCTAATTCGAGTACAGGCAATTGGCCCTTGGAATGGTCCAAGTACTAGCTCATCATCTTTCACCAAATAGAAGCCCACCCAGAAGAAATCCATACCGTACTTTAAGGCCGCAGCTATGTTGGCAAGGTTAGCTGTCAAGTCTGACTCTCCAGTTACCAATGCCTCAATCTGAGGGATTAGCGATTGATATTTCTCTTCTTTTGAAGCGGTATTAGAAACGATAAGTTCTTCGGCCATAATTCTAAAATTTTGAAGTGCAAAGTTAACCGTCAATACGGAAAATCAGTTCAGTCAACCGTTGAGTTTTCGGCAGGAGCAAACAAAGCGTTGTTTCTAAGCACAGCGAGTTTATCGCTTAATACATCTTCTGTATAAAGCGCTCTTCCATTTATCTTTGGTGCACTTATTCCGGCTCCAAAGGCAATTCCCGCAGTAAACACCCTAGCCTCATCCCAAAGGCCAGCTTCAATAAAAAGGTTGAGCACACCGCTTCCTCCTTCAATTATTACCGACTGAATTTTCCTCTTATGAAGGTCATCAAGCAGATCTTCCAAAAAGCCTTCAGGGTTTAGTTTTACAAATTCTAGATTAGAGCTTTGTTCAGATTTCACATGGTTATAAACTACCGTTGGAATACTACCATCGAAAAGGTTCAAGATAGGGTCGACACGCAGGTTTCTATCTATTAAAACCCTTAACGGATCTTTGCCGGACCAACCTCTTACATTCAATCGTGGGTTGTCGTATGTAGCAGTATTAGCACCAACGAGAATAGCATCTTCTTCGGCACGCCACTGGTGCACCAAACTACGCGACATTGGGTTGCTGATCCACTTAGAGTCGAAGTTTTCCCTAGCCACAAAGCCATCGCTAGTTTGCGCCCACTTTAGTATAATGTAAGGTCGCTGCCTTCCCATCACGGTAAAAAAACGGATATTTTGATGGATTGCGGACTCAGCAAAAAGCCCAACAACAACTTCAATCCCTGCGGCTTTCAGTTTCTCCACTCCTTTTCCACCAACAAGCGGATTGCTATCTACGGCAGCTATAACCACTCGTTTCACCTTTTTACTCACTAGCAAATCAGCGCAAGGTGGTGTTTTGCCATGGTGTGCACATGGTTCAAGTGTAACATAGCAAGTCGATTCGGGCAATAGGCTTTCATCCTCCACGGAATTTATGGCGTTTACTTCAGCATGTGCCTCGCCATACTTTCGGTGCCAGCCTTCGCCTATGATTTTATCATCATGCACTATTACGCAGCCCACCATTGGGTTCGGGCTTACTGTACCTCGACCAAGCTCAGCTAATTCCAATGCACGCTGCATAAATTTTGCATCTGGATATGACATGGGCGGATAAACAACCCAGTTATTAGGACTGGTATTTTTCAATTGCTCTAATGACATCTTAGTTTCTGCTAAACTCGATAGTAGACTGAAAATCTCCTTAATTTGCATTATGGCTGAAGCACCTGCAAAAGACTTACATCGGCAAGTTATCAATCAATTGTTAAACTTGTATGAGGAGCGCGAAGTGAATGCACTCGCTAAGCATTATTTGCACGATCGCTTTCATGCCGATGCCATGAAATTGGCAATGAACAGCCCTATTCACTATGATGAAAACCTGCTAAAACATGATTTGAGATTGTTGAGAGCAGGCACTCCTTTACAGCACGTTGTTGGCTTTGCCGAATTCTACGGCCGCAGATTTAAGTCTACTCCTGCCGCCCTTATTCCTCGCCCTGAAACGGAAGAACTCGTGAATTGGATATTGGAAGATAACCACCAGGTAAATCATCAAATCAAACTGCTCGACATAGGAACAGGAACAGGCTGCATTCCCATTTCGCTGGCGCTTGAAGCAGAAAACATTAGCGCTGAAGGGATTGATATTGCTGAAGACGCCATTGATTTAGCCAGCCTAAATGCCCGGCAACTAGAGGCGAAAGTTGATTTCAATAGGTTGGATATACTGAATGAAAAGCTACCTGAAAGCACTTACGACATTATTGTAAGCAACCCACCTTATATTCCAGAGAAGGATAAGGAGAACATGCATGCGAATGTGCTTAAGCACGATCCGGCTTTGGCGCTTTTTGTATCTGATAACGATCCGCTGCTTTTTTATCGAATAATTACTGAACAAGCTACCAAAGCCTTAAAGCCCAAAGGAAAACTGTATTTCGAGATACACGAACAATTTGGCGAGGATGTTTTGGCACTACTAAAATCTAACGGTTTTACTGATTGTGAGCTAAGAAAAGACCTTCAGGGTAAAGACCGAATGGTAAAAGGAACTAAGGCTTAGCTACTTGCTGAAAGTAAAAAGCTTTCAACAGAAACACCTTAAATAAGCAGCGCTACTCCCCCTTTTTCGAAAAGGGGGCTAGGGGGATTTGCGTTGTCAAACAGCATTCCAGAGTTCAGTCATCTGCTAGAAAACTACTGCATCAGTGCTCTTCTCAAATCACCACCTTCAGAAAACTTATCTACTATTTTTATAATAGAATTACTATTTATATAGTTATTCTACTATATTTATAGTATGAAGGAATTAACAAAGGCAGAGGAAAGGGTAATGCAAATCCTTTGGAAGCTCGAAAAAGCTTTTACCAGAGAGGTTGTAAATGAGTTTAAAAAAGACCCGCCAAGCTACACAACAGTGGCCACTGTGCTTACTGTACTGGAACAAAAAGGCTTTGTGAAACAAGAAATGATAGGCAATGCGAAGCGCTATGCCCCTGCCATATCTAAAACCGCCTACAGCGAGTTTACCATGAACAATGTGCTGGGTAAATACTTTGAAGGTTCGTTAAGCCGCTTGGTTTCCTTCTTTACCGAACGCAAAGACCTAGACATTGATGAACTAGAAGAGATCATTAAGATTATTGAAGATAAAAAGGAGGAGAAGTAATGGATTTAATATTCAATTGGAGCTTAAAAGCCAGCCTACTCTTAACACTGCTATTTGGTGTTTATTATTTTCTTTTCAACAGCAATTCCAACCACCAACTGAAACGCGGAATTCTGTTGCTGATACTAGGTATGGCTGTGTCATTCCCACTTATTCAACTCAGCACTTCTTCTACACTAATCACCCAAGCCATATCAGAGCAATCCGGTTTTATATCTAACACGCAGCTATCAAAAACACCAATAACATATCAGCCAATTGAGGATACCTATAGCGAAAACGCCAAATACACAACTCAGCAAATACTTCTACTTGTTTATTCGGCTGGAATAATCATTTCATTCCTGCTTCTACTTGTTGAAGCACTTAGGCTCTATAGTTGGTCGAAAACAGGAACAAAAATTCTGATATACGAAACTGAAGTCACCCTCCACCCAAAGGTCAAATCTCCATTTTCGTTTTGGGGCAAAATATTCCTCCCCTCAACACAAACGTATGACAACACTACACTACAAGCCATAGTTGCGCATGAAATCGCCCATGTTAAACAACGACATTCTTTTGACAGCAGCCTCACTGCAATAGCTCAATGCGTGCTTTGGTACAACCCGGTTATTTATCTGTTGCACCGCCAAATAAAACTGAACCACGAGCTTATAGCCGATAGCAAAACCATTGCGCAAGTTGGTCAAGCTTCCTACGCTAAGTCTCTGTTGAACATTTGCATGGATGGCTACACCAGCCCATTAACGCATGCTTTCTCACAAAAAACATCACTTACTAAAAGATTAAAAGCCATGAAAAACACGCCATCAAAAAAATACAAGACTGCAATAGCATTGGGTAGCATCTGCATTTTTAGTCTTTTACTTTTCTCACAAACAAGCCTACAGCAAGTAGAAGAAAACCTCCACTTACCGACCAAGTTTACTTCGGTAAATTATGACCTTGGTGAGGATGGCATGTTTAGTACCGAAAAGGTTACTGACTATGCGGATGAGCAACCCGATACCTGGGTCAGTAATCCTTTCACTCATGTTCTAATCCCCATAACCCTTCCTGAAAAGTACAAGCGCATGATCCTAGAATCGCAGAAAGCCACTGGTGCATTTAACGGAGCCTATTCTAGACTTGTACTAAATGAAGAACCGAAAATATTAGAGGAAAAGTTTTTTCATCTAAAAAATGAAGACTACTACAAAACAGACTTAATGATAAGGCTTAGTAAGAAAGAACGCCTGGAAATACTGGACAAAGCCAACGAGTACATTGAAAAGTATGTACAGCCTATTTACCCAAACTATCAAACAATAAATGAACTCGAATTCCTAAAACTTGAGTATCTAATGTTAATATCACCAGGCGGGGAATCAATCCCTCCGATTCGTAAGCTTTACACCATAGAAGAACTGGATGTTCAACCTAGCCCTAATGGTGGGCTAAAAAGATTTATTGAATCTGTGGGTACCAACCTTGGTGAGGTTGACCTAACCGCCATGGAAAGCCTACCGAACGAAATAAAATTTGAAGCCACAATAGTAAGTTCAGGTATTTTCACTAGCCTGAAGTTGGTTTCTGAAATTGAGGACGATTCCCCTCAAGCCGATCAGGCATATGCAATTCTTGGCCAGCTCAATAAGAATATTATTGAGTTCTCTAAAGCTTATGGTTGGAGACCAGGTGAGGCTGATGGCAAAAAAGTAGCCACTGCCATGCCAATTGTAATCCCTAAAAACATTTTAAAATGAACACGCTAATTGAAACTTCTCAACAATTACTCAACTGGAGTATACAAGCTGGAGTAACCTTGCTTTTGCTTTTTGCTTGTTATTATCTGCTTTTTAGGAATAATACCGCCCTGAAACTGAGAAGGAGCTTACTACTCTCATTAGTTGGTCTTTCTTTGCTGGCACCTTTTATTGAGTTACCTAAAAACGACATTGCCCCACAGGTATATGTACCAAAATTCGAGTTTACACGCACAACACCTAACCAACCAAAAGCACAGGTCAATATTGTAGAAACAAACCAAACCAGTCCTGTACAAAAGGTAACTGTGACGGCCACTTCCTACTCTACAATGGACTATATCGCTATGGCCTTTGCGATTGGTGCCGGTATTTCGGCCTTTATATTTATGCTCCAACTTATTCGCATCTATTGGTTGGTTCGCAACGGCACAACGGAATGGCAAAAAGGGACTAAGCTAGTAAAGCACTCCCTTATACAATCTCCCTTCTCGTTCCTTAACTGGATTTTTGTTCCTACAGAAAAATATGACAATGACACCTGGAAAATCTTGATGGCCCATGAACACGCACACCTTCAACAAAAACACAGCTTAGATATACTCTTTACCCGTACCATTGCAACGCTTACATGGTACAATCCTGCAGTTTACCTTGTCATTCAGGAGCTTAGGCAGTTGCATGAATCACTAGCCGATGAGCAGGTTTTAAAGGCTACTTCAGTAAGAGACTACTCTAAAACGCTCTTGGCATTTAGCTTCGACACTAGTCCAAAACTAGCACAAGCATTCTCATTAAAAACATCCATTAAAAAGCGCTTAACACACATGCAACAAACAAAAACAAACTGGAAGAAAACGGTTACTTCATCCGCATTACTCATAATAATTTGTATTACGCTAGTAGGCGCTCAATCACAGACAGTGATTAACGAACAAGCAAAGAAAGAGAAGTATTCTAATACTCAAATGGATCTCTATTTCAACCTACTCGTAAGCGATCAGATTAGTATTAGGCACGAACAGATTTTTGAAAAATTGCAAAGAACCCACCCTAATGAAGACATTCTTATTAGGTATGAATCAAGTCCACAAAATTTAGACTATCAAAGCAACTTTAGTCATTTAGTTAAGCCATTATATTTTGGTGAGCTTTCCCAAGAAGATAAGGATCAAGTCTTTGACTATGCCATGCTCGACACCAGAAGAGTTAACTCAGTCAGCTTTTCGCTAGCAAACACGAGCAAAAGGTTCAGCTTGGCAGAGATAAAGGATGACATAAAAGACTATATGGACAAAACCACCTTGTTTGTGGTATTCTATCATACCGTAGAATTTGACGAAACCATATATAGCTACAATCAAGTAGACACACCACCTGCACCAGCTGGTGGATTAGAGGCCTTTCAGCAAGCAATAGCACTTGACAACCCCTTGCCTAAAGGCCTTAGCTCAAAAAAGCTACCTGAATACATTGAATTCTCTGCCATAGTTGATGCGCACTCTTTAGGCAACCTGCTTTTAGTAACCGAATTAGAAGGTACTGAGGATGAAACACTGCCATACTATAGGTACATAGGCAAACTTTTGACCGATATAAACGAAAAAAGTCGCAGGTTTTACAAATGGAAACTTGGTGTAAAAGATGGCAAAGAAGTAAAAACAAGAATTAGAATTTCCATCCCCACAAAATACATTCAGTAATCTTTCGTAGTCTCTAGCGCAAGCGGGTTAAACCTGCAATTGTGTGTTTACAAAGCCCGCTTGTCGGGCTTTACTTATACACATCCGTTTGCACTTCTTCTATTAGCCAAAACGGCTTTTCGTTAGACTGCACCCGCACCTTACCAGAAACTTCGGCTCTTAACTCGAACGGCTCCAAGTACGGCTCATTTTCCATTTCGGTATAAAAGCCCTCCGATTTGAAAAAGGTACCAGGCACAATGGGATGAATACCAAAAACCTGTCCCGTACTTACCCACTTCTGAAATAGTCCCCGTCTTACATACACCCACTTCTGGTTGTTATAGAAAAGCACCACGTCAAGCTCGGTGCTCAGTTCTTTTACCATATCTAAAATTCGGGTGCTGAAAATATCGGCCAACACATTAACAGCTGGATACTGATTGTCGAGCAAATAAACAAAGCCTGCATTCAATAGGTCGTTCGACTCAAAAGCGAGCAACTTTACTGGCGATTGTAGCTTTAAACGTGGTTTTAACGCCTCCACTTGCTCAAACCGGGCAATCACAACATCTATTTTAATTCCCCAATGTAGCACCTCCTCCAAAGCGTTGGTGGTTACCACCACTGTTGGGCTCCACTCCAAAAGCAGTTCAACAAACTCTAGACTTAGGGTTTTAGGGTCATCAATTAGCAAGGCCGGCTCTTGCTCATCGCGCACAATGTGGTGTGAAGACATAAATTTAGCTTATCGTTCGGCACAAAGTTACAAGCAGCATGCTTTTAACCATAGAGTTTATCTAAATCAAGGCCTCATTCTAAGTGAGACCTTGAATATAATAAGCAACAAAAAAAGGCCATAAATCACTTTATGGCCTTCCGAATACTTTCAATACTTAATATTACATCACCCTCGACTGCTGAGGAACGCGAATGATATCGCTTTGTGCAATTTCGCTCCATACCAAAGCACTAGCACCTAGTACCGCAGCATTTTTATCCATCAACTCCGAAAGTTTAATCTGAATCTTTCCTTTGTAACCAGGATACAAATAATCGTTAAAAGCCTTTTTGGTCGCTTCAATCAAAATATCACCTGCTTTGGCCAATCCGCCAAAAAGGAAGATGGTTTCAGGGCTGGTTACAGCGGCAGCATCGGCCAATTTAAGCCCAAGAATGTCAGAGGTATATTCGTATGCTTCCAAGGCAATTGGATCTCCCTGAAGCGCCATTTCGGTAATTTTCTTTGACGAAAGCGACTCGTAAGTGTAGTTTCTGAGTGGCGTATCTACATTATTTGTAGCCAAAAGCTTAAACACCGTTCGCTTAATACCTGATGCCGAAGCGTAGGTTTCTAAACAACCGCGTTTACCACAATTACACTCACGGCCGTCAGGGTAAACGTTGGTGTGGCCAAGCTCGCCTGCCAACCCATCATGACCATAAATTAGCTTGCCACGGGTTACAAAACCAGAGCCTAAGCCAGTACCCAAGGTCACAACAATAAAGTCATTCATGTCTTTGGCACCACCAAAAACCTTTTCGCCAATAGCAGCCGCATTGGCATCGTTGGTCATAATCATTGGCAGGTCAAAGTGCTTCTGAAACAAATCGATAAAAGGAATAATACCCTTCCAGTGCAGATTTGGCGCATGCTCAATGGTACCGTTATAATAGTTGCCATTTGGCGCACCTATGCCAACACCAATAATATCGATTGGTTCTAATATCTTATCTAGGTTTTCTTTGATGGCCGTACTTAAAGCCTCTAAAAACTGATCTATTTCTTTGTGGGTATAGGTAGGAATTGAGCCTTCCATTAGGATGTTCCCCTCAATATCACTCAATCCAAACTTGGTGAACGTTCCACCAATATCAATCCCAAGAGCTGTTTGTCTCATAATTATTAAGTATTCAGCGTATTCTTCCCGAAAGCATGTGCTAGATGCACAATTTTTCCCAAAGAATCATTCAACAATATCCGCAATAACCCGCTATGCTAACTTAGGTAGAAAGTTTTTTTAGGTAATCGTTTGCATAAGATCCCCGGGGTATTTGTGCCAAAAACAAAAACGGCCGAATACATCCAAATTCGACCGTTTTTAGAATTTTAGCAGCTATCAATAACCGTAAAACTTACAATTAAAAAGCTAGCGACAGCGACAACAGGAAGTTGGTACCTGCCTGCGGATAGAGGTAGTTTTCTCTTACCTCATAACTCGCTCCCGCAAAATAGCCAAAGGTATAGCCGTTCGACTCGTACATGGTGTTGAACACGTTATTCACCAACAGATTCAGGTTTACTTGCTTAAAACCTTTCATGTCGAAACCATAGTTTATACGAATATCATTCACAAAGAAGGCGTCAATCTTACGGCCTTCGTTAGATGTGTTATCTAGGTATTGATCGCCCACGTACTTCGACATAAAGGAAAGCTCTAGGCCATCAGTCGGACGGTAGCTCAACTGGCTACCCGCAATTAAGCTAGGCGAAAAGCTAATATCTGTATCTTCAAATTCAGTACGTACTTCATTGTACTCGTCAAAAGCAGGGCCGTAATCAAAAATCAATTCTTCAAAGGCCTTGATCTTATTGCGGCTCAAAGTTCCGTTTACATTCCAGTAGAGCTTTTTGGCCAACTTGATATTCGCGGCCACCTCTACTCCCATTCGGTAACTATCTGGCACGTTTGTTCTAATAGAACCTCCCACATCGTTAACATCGCCCGTAAGCACCAGTTGGTTTTTGTAGTCCATTAGGTAATAGTTTACCTCCAGTCCCACGTTTTCGGTTACTTTACGGAAACCAACCTCTAAGTTGTTCAATGTTTCGTGCTTTGGTTCTGTGCCTGGCGCTGCATCTATAATGTCAGACCTGTTCGGTTCTTTATTACCAATGGCGAAAGACGCATAAACCGATGTGTTTTGTGCCAACTCATAAATGGCACCAAACTTAGGGTTGAAGAAAGTGTACTGATTATCGAAGTCAATCACACGTTGATCATTATCAACCCCTAACCCTCGGTAGTCTATGGCGCGTATCTGCACATCACCATAAACGTTCAATTTATCTGTAGCCTGTAGGTTCACTTTCAAATAGGTATTAAAATCAGATTTGTCCGATTGGCTTTCGTAATAGCGATGTCTTATATCGCCATTGCTTGCATATTCTGCCCAAATAACTTCACCGTAGTGCAGGCCATCATACTCATTGTAAGCACCACCCAATGTAGCTTCAATGTTGCTTTTGCTATAATGTAGGTCGTAAGTAACACCATAAAAATCATTGTCCAACCATCTTCTTCTTATCAAATCGGTTGAAGTAATGGTTTCACTCCCAATCTGAACATCATTAAGACCGTAATCGGCCAAATCATCATCATTTCGGAATTCCTCATAATAACCGGCCCCTTTGGTGTAGTGCAAACCAGCATGTAGATTCCAATTGGCACTAAAGTTCTGATTCAGGTGCAACTGATAATGATCCTGACCATAATTATCAGTTTGATTATCGTACAGGTAGTAATTGAAAGTTCTTCCGCTGTTCAACAGATTATCGGCTTGTTCTTGCGTGTAACCGTTGTTGGCAATCACTTCTTGCATACCAGCCTCATCGTTTTCCAACCTAGCCTGCGGTGTTCCCCACCAGCTCTGGTACGTTTTCTCTTCGCCACTAAATGTTATGAATTTGATGCTCGTGTTGTTATTCAAATACTCACCTGATAAATAATACGATTGTAGGTCTGAAGACGCTCTATCGATATAACCATCTGACATGATTTTTGACAATCTACCTTCAAAAGCAAAATGGTCATTCAACAAACCAGTGTTGAATGTTGCATTATAGCGCTGAGTATTGAATGAACCGTAACTAACACCTACTTTGGCGCTTGGTTCGCGGCTTACACCATTGGTAAGGATGTTTAACGATGCTCCGAAAGCTCCTGCACCATTGGTAGATGTACCTACTCCACGCTGAATCTGAATATCGGAAGTTGACGAAGCAAAATCTGGCATATTCACCCAGAAAGTACCTTGAGATTCTGAGTCATTCACCGGAATACCGTTAATGGTTACGTTAATGCGGGTTGGGTCGCTACCACGCACGCGAATGCCCGTGTAGCCAACACCTGCTCCGGCATCTGAAGTAACCACCACAGATGGCGTAAAGTTGAGCAAGAAAGGCATGTCTTGCCCCAGATTTTGCTTCTCTATTTCCTCTTTGCTTACGTTGGTGTAGGTGGTTGGTGTGTTTTCTGATGCACGTGTACCGGTAACCACAACATCACCTAAGCTACGTTCACTAGGATTTAGGTTAAAGTTGAAGGTTTCATTCCCATCAACCTTTACTACCTGCTCCTTTGTTATGTAGCCTATCATTGAAATTACAATGGTGTAATCTCCGGCAGGTACATTGCTAATACTGTACTCACCTTGTGTGTTGGTTGAATTTCCTCTATTCAACTCTTTAAGCACTACGCTAGCGCCATAAGCCACCGAATTATCGGAAGCATCTCTCACAGTACCTTTTACCACATACTGTGCCTTTGCCGCTAATGCTATTGGTAGCATCAGGGCAATCCAAACTAATTTTTTCATTAAAAATTTGTACTAAATGGTTCAACATTGGCGGCTAGGGGAGCCTACCTAACTTGTTAGACCACCATATATCCCTGCGACAGCATTACCTGCATCAGGTTCAATGGGTATAATCTCAGCCCGAATTTCATCCCGATTACTCGGAAAAGGGCACCCCTTATTTTGTGAGCGCAAATTTATACTGCTCAGCTTTTAGAGCAAAATATTCTTTACAGTAAGTTGTTGATTGTGCTAATGGCTTCTTTCATTCGTTTGGAATGATCTCCCTGCAAAACCACATACGGAACACCAGACTTCTTCAATTCCTTTTCATAAATATCAAATAGTTCCGGTCGTTCGTTTCGGTTCTCCCTTTGGGGATCGTCTTGGTAGGGCACATCAAAAAAAGTAAGGAAATAAAGGTCTACAAACTGCATGTCGAGCTGCTGCAAAATGTAGGGGTCACAACTGCCGTACTTAAATTCGCTCCAAACTTTTATTACGTACAAATCGGTGTCTTGTACCAAAAGCTTGTTCGCATTTTTGCGCCCTTCCTTTTGCTTCTTTAGCTGACCGCTCGCTATTTCCAGCAAATCGCTTTGCGTATACGGCCTACCAATACTGTCCAGGTATTCACGTGCATACTCCTCTACCCAAACTGTTTCGTAATGTGCTGCTAAAGACTTGGCCAAAGTGGTTTTCCCTGTACTCTCTGGCCCTATAATCGAAACTGTTATCATTTACCCATTGACTTTTTCCATGCCAAATACCCTGCTATCGCCATTCCGATGTACAACAGATAGAGCACACCGTAGAAATATAGTCCCTTATAAAAATAGACTCCCGTGGCTATTATGTCTACCGCAAACCAGTAATACCAATTGTCGATCTTCTTACGCGTAGTAAGCCACATACCAGTAACGCTCAAAATAGAGGTTGTGCTATCCCAATAAGGCAATGATGGTGGCTCTACACCTTCGAAAATATTGGGTAAAGCCATTAAGAATTGTGCGAATAAGAAAATACCTAGGGCGGTAAGTCCAAAAGTGATTAGTGCCGGCTTAAGTTTAGAATGCGTTACAGGCACCTCCTCCGCTTTGTTATCCCTACCTTTTATCCAGTAATACCAGCCATAAATATTCAGCACCAAAAAGAATACATGCAGTAAAAGGTCGCCATACAAACGCGCCTCCCAAAACACCACAAAAGAAACGAGCACATAAATAATTCCGAATGGCCAGGTGAGAATATTTTCCTTTATTAGGAATAAAACGGCCAAAATTCCGGTTATTAAACCTATAAGCTCCCACAGGTTAATAGAGGAACTATAACTGACAATTTGCTGCCAGATGTCGTTGAGGTGCATGGCGCCAAATATAGGATTAATTGATATATTTAAAATAAGCAAACCATAAAGATGGACACGTTTAAGGCTATTATTATACTAACTATGTTATTGGTACTTTTTCCGGTGCTTACCAGCGCTCAGGAAAAAACTGTAAACAACGAAACGGAAAGCGTTTCTCCCCATGTAAACAAAATTCTAAATGGCCCGATAAATCGTGAAGGTTTGGAAAAAATGCCTTACAAAACATGGTTTATACCAAACTTCAAAACCTATTTGATTGATGAGAACAGCCTAAAAAACATTAAGAAGAAAAAGCTTAAGAACTTAAAAATACTTGCCTTTATGGGCACCTGGTGCCACGATAGCAACCGAGAAATACCTCGCTTAATGCGCGTTTGCGAATACTTAGAAATTGAAGACCAGCTAGAATTATATGCCGTTGATGTAGACAAGTCGAGCATATACGGAAGAGAAAAAGGCTTCGACATTAAGAAAACGCCAACAATCATTTTCTTACAAAATGGTGAAGAAATTGGTCGTATTCTTGAAGAACCAGAAACCTCTTTCGAACAATATTTAGAAGAACTTTTAAAGTAAAATGCTGGAGAATCAAAAGCACCTGTTCAACTTACCTGAAGACATTACTTACCTAAATTGCAGTTACATGTCGCCCATGCTTAAAAGTGTGGCGCAGGTAGGTACAGCCGCTATTTACGGTAAAGACGACCCGTCCACTACTAAGCCCGAACACTTTTTTGAAAGCACAAATGGACTAAGAAAAGCCTTTGCCCAGCTAATAAACGCCACCTCAGCATCTTGTGCTGTAATTCCCTCTGTTTCTTATGGCCTCGCCAATGTGGCCAAAAACCTAAAAGCAGGCAAAGGAGACAATATTGTAGTAGCCGATGAGCAGTTCCCCAGCAACATATACGCTTGGAAAACGCTAGAAGAAGAAAGAGGCATTACGGTAAAATACATTAAGCCCCCCAAAGAAGCGGAAGGACGAGGGGCTAGATGGAACGCAGCTATTCTTGAGGCAATCGACAGTAATACTAAGCTAATTGCCACAGGCCATGTGCATTGGGCCGATGGCACAAAATTCGATCTGAAAGCTTTTAGAAAAAGGGCAGACGAGGTTGGTGCTATTCTAGTGATTGATGGCACGCAATCGGTAGGTGCCCTACCCTTTGATGTGCAGGAAATAAAACCCGATGCGCTGATTTGTGCAGGCTACAAGTGGCTAATGGGGCCTTATGCCTGCGGAGTAGCTTATTATGGTGAATACTTTGCCAATGGAAGCCCAATTGAAAACAATTGGATGAACCGCCTCCATAGCGAAGACTTTTCTAACCTGGTGAACTATCAAGATGCCTACCAGCCAGGCGCTATGCGCTACGATGTTGGCGAAAGTGCCAATTTTATTCTCACCCCAATGCTTACCCGCGCGATTCAGCAGGTGAATGATTGGGGGCCACAAAATATTCAAGATTATTGTGAGACTTTGGCAGCCCCGTTTATTGAAGAACTGAAAGCGCTAGGCTGCGAAATTGAGGATCCTGAGTATAGAGGAAGACACCTATTCGGAGTTCGGTTGCCAGCTCATATCGCGATGGATGCGCTGCAACAACGCTTTAAAGAAGAACGCATCTTTGTTTCCGTAAGAGGCAACTCCATTCGCATAGCACCCCATTTATACAACAGTGCAGCCGATTTAGCCCATATTCTGGAAACCTTTAAAGTGGCAGAAAAAGCAGTGTAGAAAATTAATTTCACTTCACTGTTTTTTGAATGCTGCAATCTCCGTACTTTTGTCCGGCAAATAAAACCTAGTATTTATTTGCCATGGCGTTAGACACAGAAAAATTCCTTTTCGAAGCACTGACATACGATGATGTCCTTCTGCTTCCTGGTTACTCCGAAGTTTTACCTCGAAATACCAAAACCCAAACCCAACTTACTAAGAACATTACGCTCAACATTCCATTGGTTTCGGCCGCTATGGATACTGTAACTGAGCACAAGTTAGCCATTGCTATGGCGCTTGAAGGTGGTCTTGGTTTCATTCACAAAAACATGACTGTAGAACAGCAAGCCCTTCAGGTAAGAAAGGTGAAGCGTTCGCAAAGCGGAATGATCCTAGACCCAATTACACTGCATGTTGAAAGTTCTGCCCGCGATGCAGAATTGATCATGCGTGAAAATAAGATTGGGGGTATTCCGGTGGTTGATGGCAACAAAAACCTTATTGGTATAGTAACCAACCGCGACATGCGTTTCATTAAAAACATGGACACGCCTGTTACAGAAATCATGACTAAAGAAAACCTTATTACCGGCAAAATGGGCATTAGCCTAGATGATGCCGAGGGTGTTCTTAAAGAGTACAAAATTGAAAAACTCCCTATAGTTGATGAAAATGGTAAACTGACCGGACTTATCACCTATAAGGATATTCTAAAAAACAGAAACCGCCCTAATGCATGTAAAGACGAGTTCGGAAGACTACGTGTTGGTGCTGCTGTTGGTGTTACTCCAGACATTGAAGAGCGTATTGAAGCGCTTAAAAACGCAGGTGTTGACGTGGTGAGTATCGATACTGCTCACGGCCACTCTAAGGGCGTTATCGACACTGCAAAACGCATTAAAAAGCTTTACCCAGAACTAGACGTAATTGTAGGTAATATCGCCACTGCTGAAGCTGCTAAAGCTTTGGTAGAAGCTGGTGCAGATGCCATTAAAGTAGGTGTGGGCCCTGGTAGTATTTGTACTACCCGTGTAATTGCCGGTGTGGGTATGCCACAACTTTCGGCTGTTTACGAATCGGTAAAGGCCATTAAGGGATCGGGCGTACCAGTAATTGCCGATGGTGGTATCCGCTACTCTGGCGATGTTGTAAAAGCCATTGCCGCAGGTGCTAGTACCGTAATGATCGGTTCTTTGCTTGCTGGAACCGAAGAAGCTCCTGGCGAAGTGATTCTTTACGAGGGAAGAAAATTCAAATCTTACCGTGGAATGGGTTCTGTAGAAGCCATGGAAGACGGTTCTAAAGACCGTTACTTCCAAGATGCTGAGGATGACATTAAAAAGCTTGTACCGGAAGGTATTGTAGGCCGCGTGCCTTACAAAGGTTTGGTGCAAGAGGTGCTTTACCAGATCACTGGTGGTTTACAGGCCGGCATGGGCTACTGCGGTGCTGCAACCATAGAAGAAATGCAGCAAGCTAAGTTTGTAAAAATAACCGGTGCTGGTGTGCGCGAAAGCCACCCACACGATGTACACATTACAAGAGAAGCACCTAATTACAGCAGATAATTAGACGAACGTCATAGCAAAATAAAGCCCATGCACTTGCATGGGCTTTTGTTTTCTTAAATATTAATATGACACACCTTACACGACTAATCAAAAAAACCTAAGTCTTATCTAAAGCTAATAATTTCTCTTCTGGGCTTAATTTTTCAAATAATTCGCCCTCCGTGAATTGTGACCTCCAGTCAATAAAAGAGGCTACTTTAGTTGCCATAGAAAACTTTCCACCTACCGCAATGGAATTCTCCTCCATATAATTATAGAACTCAATGCATGATCTAAACAAAATAAAATTGACAATGCTAAACTCTAGGTTAAAATTTTGGAACTCCACCTTTATCTCCTCTAACCTCCTAAGAGGATAACTCCGTCTACTATTAAACCACCTAAAAAACAACTCTTCATTTCGGGTATCTGGATTATCTTCGTGACATGTTCTGCAAAGTAACACCAAGTTTGCTTCACAATTACATCCTCCTAAAGCACTAGGCACTATATGACTCCTCTCTAAGTAACACTCAACATCCCAGACCTTGAATCTATCCTGCTTTGACAACCCTAATTCATGAAAATCATATTTTGATGCTTGCATTCCGCAAGCCCAACAAACAGGTTCACCCCAATCAACATACAGGATGACGTCATGATTAATCATGGACCAATACTGGGCAATAGCAGACTTTTTCGGTACAGATTTCTTCTTAATACATGGAGTACCATCTATATGATCAACCATAGAATAAAAGAATTAATAATCCAATTCAATATAAGGAGTTTTAATCAAGACCTCAATTGGAGTGAGACCTTGAGTTCCTAAGACCGTTCCCAGCGAAGCAGCATTCACAAAAAAGGCCACCTTTTTCAAGGCAGCCTTTATCTATTTTCTGACGTCTAAAATCTAACGTCTCCTTTCTAATTATCCTTGCTGAGCAGTTGCTTCAGCCTTCGCAGAAGCTTTAGCTCTTGCAGATGCTTGCTCTTTATCGGCTGCAGCGCTCAACGTTTTCTTAGTTAAGTCAACTACAGTTGGAGTAGCAATAAAGATTGACGAGTAAGTACCCACCAAAATACCGATCAACAATGCGAAAGAGAAGCCTCTCAATACTTCGCCACCGAAGATGAACAAGATCAATACTACAATTAAAGTAGTCATTGAAGTGATCAAAGTACGGCTAATTGTAGAGTTGATTGACATGTTGAAAGTACCAATCAAATCTTTAGACCCTTTAAGCTGTAAGTTCTCACGAATACGGTCGAACACAACTACGGTATCGTTTATTGAGTAACCAATAACGGTTAGCAATGCAGCAATGAACACTTGGTCAACCTCGAAGCTGATGCCCAACATACCTGCAATTGCAAAGGCAGAAAGTACTATGAATGCATCGTGAACCAACGCCACAATTGCACCAAGCGAGAATTGCCATCTGCGGAAACGAATTAAGATGTAAAGGAAGATCGCCAAAATCGAAAGACCGAATGCTTCGAAAGACGACTTCTTGATATCATCGGCAATGGTTGCACCTACTTTAGAAGAACCTGAGATTGTAAACTGACCTTCTCCCAATTCAACTGTTCCATCAATAAAAGTTTTACCAGTTGCCTGAGTCAAACCGCTTACCAATGCGGTTCTCACTTCAGCATCTGCCTCTTGAGACTCTTGCTCTACTAGGTAAGAAGTTGTAATCTTCAATACATTACTAGCATCGTAAGTTTTTACTTCAACACCATCTTCGCTAAATGCGCCAGATGAAAGTGCTGTCTTAATTTCAGAAGCCACCATTGGCTCATCGAACTGCACAACGTAAGAACGACCACCTTTGAAATCTACACCTAAACGAAGGCCACTTGTTGCCAAGGCAATAGCACCCGCTACAATAATCACAGTAGAAATCATGTAAGCCATTCTACGCTTACCAAGGAAATCGATGTTCAAGCTGCTCAACTTACCTTTAGCCAAAGGAGTTTCGAACGAAAGCTTGCTCTCATTGCCTTTCTTGGTCATCCAAGTAACAATTACTCTGGTAATGAATACAGCAGAGAAGAATGAACAGATAATACCAATCATTAACGTTACGGCAAATCCTTTAACCGGACCTTGACCCAAGAAGTAAAGAATAGCACCTGTTAAGAAGGTAGTTACGTTAGCATCTATAATAGAGCTATAAGCCTTTTTATAACCAGAGTTGATCGCTTGAAGCAACGGAATGCCTTCACGCATTTCCTCTCTAATTCTTTCAAAAATCAGTACGTTCGCATCAATCGACATACCGATTGTAAGTACAATACCAGCAATACCCGGTAGTGTAAGTGCCGCACCAAGGTTAGCCAAAATCCCCAAGATGAAGAAGATGTTGAACACCAACGCAACGTTAGCAACCAAACCACCTTTAGCGTAGTACGCTATCATGAAAAGTACTACAATTACCAAACCAGCAACAATTGAAGTAATACCTTGACGCTGCGCTTCTTTACCCAAAGTAGGGCCTACTACCGCCTCTTCAACAATTCTTGTTGGGGCTGGCAATGAACCCGCCTTTAAAATGTTAGCTAAATCTTCTGCCTCCTCTTGAGTAAAGTTTCCAGAAATTTGCGAACTACCGTTAGGAATCTCTCCATTTACATTAGGAGCAGTATATACGTAGTTATCAAGAACAATTGCAATACTTCTATTAATGTTCTGACCAGTAAGGTTTTTCCATTTTTTTGCACCCACAGCATTCATTTGCATGCTTACGGCCGGTCTTGCTCTTGCGTCAATGCTTTGTCTGGCATCAGTAATTACCTCACCAGTAAGTGGTGCACCACCTCTTGCAACTTTAATTGGGTACAACTGTAAAAGCTCTGTTCCTTCAGCTACTTTAATATCCCATTTGAAGCTTAATGTATTTGGGATCAAACTTGCGATTCTTTCATTCTTCAAAATGCGGTTGATCTTAGCAGTATCGGCCAAGTTGTAATAGAAACCTTGGAAAGGCCCCATTTGCTGAAGGGAGAAGAAGCTTGAAACACCATTGTTCAAGGCAGTGCTATCCGCACCAGTAGTATCTGTTTGAGCTAGTTGTTGCTCCAACGGGTTGTCTGAATCTGTCGCAGCAGCATCCAATTGTGTACCCTTCAAAGATTGAGCTTCTTGCTTTTCAACAGTCAACAACTCACTGTTTATCGCGCTTAGCGTTC
The DNA here is from genome assembly GCF_900111145.1 of Roseivirga pacifica. Lineage (GTDB taxonomy): Bacteria > Bacteroidota > Bacteroidia > Cytophagales > Cyclobacteriaceae > Roseivirga > Roseivirga pacifica. Next base: position 1,389,149 of record NZ_FOIR01000001.1, on the reverse strand, counting down.
CACCAATCTCGTTTGTTTGGTAAACTTCCCAGAACTCTAGCTTAGCAACACCAGAAAGTAGTTTTCTTACACGCTCAGGGTTATCAACACCTGGCAATTCAATCTGGATTCTACCAGTTCCTTGTAGTCTCTGAATATTTGGTTGAGAAGTACCGAAACGGTCAACTCTGGTTCTCAAAATCTGGAATGCTCTATCAATGGCCTGATCAACTTCACTGTTAATCATTTCCATTACTTCAGCATTGCTAGACTCAAAGCTAATACGGTCTCTGTTAGCAGCATTCGCAAAAATTCTGCTCAATTGGCCATTAGGGCTTACTTCATTGTAAGCCTCTTGGAACAACTGAGTGAATGGCGCTTGGCTACCCACCTGACGCTCTCTTGCAAGCTCTAAAGCGCTAAGGAACTCAGGATTTTGGCTGTTAGCCGAAAGTCCTTTGATGATCTCAACAGGAGAAACCTCTAAGGTTACGTGCATACCACCTTGCAAGTCAAGTCCAAGGTTCAGCTCAATTTCCTTAATATCCTTATAGGTGAACTCTGCACCCATAATGTTCAATACCGGCTCCATCCAAATAGAGTCCAGGTAAGCCTGTTTTTTCTGCTGATCGATTACACCAGCTTCGTCTTTCGCGTATTCAATGGCATCGGCCTGAATACCCCTCGAGTAGAAGGTAATTGACAAGTAGTACAGACACAATGCCGTTACCACCAATGTCAGGAAGATAATGGTATTCTTATTTTTCATGGTTTAAATGGTTCTGGCCCAGCAAGCGGGCTAAGTATTTTGGAATAAATAGTTTTGAAATTTGGGTGTGTGTTTGGCAGAAAAGCGCTGATTATGGCGCGTTTGGAGAAATTATCTGCCGAAAAAGGGTCTTAAAATAAGGAGAGTCTTTCGGAAAAACATCGGAATACACCGGCTGATCCGCTTCTACCTTTTGCTCTACTTTGCAAATAAAAACCGGCTCAAATGGCTCGATTTTAATATTAGAAACCGGCAACAACACATCGCTCACCAATTCATAAACAGTCTCCTGATTATCTTGTGGCTCGTCCGCATCGGCTTCTGTTTGCTCTAGTTCAGCACATATCTGACCACAGTGGTAATCGATAAGCTCTTGAGTAACCACAAAAACGGCCACCAAGATGCCTAGTACAAAGAAGACACCCTTCTTAACATTCGATATGTTCTGTCCTAACTGCATAAAGCGGGTCAAATGTACTAAATCAAAGCTGAAAAAGCATAGCTTGTTTTATATTTTGGAATTAATGAATGCTTTTAACACATCTAGCGCCTGCTCAAAGTTGGTATTATTAGGAATTACCAAGTCTGCCGCCTCTTTATAAGGGTAAATATACTTTTGGTAAGAAGGCATAATGTGGTTCTCGTACTTATACAAAACATCGTTCGCATCATAACCACGCTCTTCCCTATCTCTTTTCAGTCTTCTTTTGAGCTTAATATGCTCCTTGGCGTCAATAAAAACCTTCAGATCAATTAGCTCGCGAATTTTCTGGTAGTGGAAGATAAAAATTCCTTCAACCAAAATTACCGGAGCCGCCTTGCGCACAATTAGCTTAGGTTTTTTCTCTGGATTATTAAAGGTATACTCTTCCTTTTCAATGGCTTTACCCGCGCTAAGCGTTTTTAGATCCGCAGCAAAGTGCTCGTAATCAATAGACTCAGGGCGATCGAAGTTGTACTCTCCGTTTTTATCGACCAACTGATGCTCTCGTGGCCTATAGTAATCGTCTTGCGATAGGCAGGTAACATCTCGGCCATCAAATTCTTTGATAATCGAACTCAAAAAGAGCGATTTTCCGGAACCTGTACCCCCGGTTATTCCAATGATATACGGTTTCTCCATTGCTGTATTAGAATTGCAGAACTATAAATAGTTCACTTTGCGAAAAACGTCACAAAAATAAGAAGCTAATTGATTTTCAGAGGTATGAATTAAGAAATTGCGCCAATTTTTCCACTGCACGCTTTCTGTGGCTTATTTCATTCTTTTGTTCGGCAGTCATTTGGGCAAATGTCACGTCTGCTCCTTCAGGAAAGAAAATAGGGTCGTAACCAAAGCCATCCTCACCATATTGCTCCATGGCAATAGTACCCGGTACAACACCCTCGAACTGTAGTTCTTTGGCACCATCAACATAAGTGATTACCGCCCTGAACTGCGCCCCTCTTGAGGTAAAGCCCTCCATTTCATCGAGCACCTTTGCCATATTCTTTTGGGCGTCTCTATCTCCCGCATAGTGGGCAGAATGCACTCCTGGACGACCATTCAGTGCAACTATTTCCAAACCAGAGTCATCAGAAAAAACTGGGATCTGAAGCTTTTCGAAAAGATATGCAGCCTTTTCTTGAGAGTTCTCTTCTAACGTTTCGTGGGTTTCTGGCAACTCACCATCAAAACCAGCCTCTTTCAAAGATACAATTTCAAAGCGATTACCAATTATTTCGCGCACCTCTTCAAGCTTATGGGCATTGTTCGTAGCAAAGCAAATCTTCTTCATGATTGAAAGAAAAAAGTGCCCGAAGGCACAAGTTTTAATTTTGTAAGCGAATGTCTACTACTTCCACATCGAATATCAGTACGCTATTGGGCGGAATTGAACCACTGCCGTTTTGGCCATAGCACAAGCCAGAAGGAGCCCAAAAAGTTGCCTTTGTACCCTTTTTCAAACCTTCAAAAGCAATATCCCAAGCGGGTATTACCTGATCTCCTCTTTGAAGCACAAAAGACAGTGGGCTACCTCCATCTGACGAATCGAACTCTGTTCCATCCAGCAAATAGCCCGTATAGTGCGCAATTACTGAGTCTCCAAATTTGGCGCCTTCTCCGGTGCCTTCCTCTGTAACTACAATTCTAATCTCACTTGGCATTAAAGTATCTGCATCAATACCGTTTTCTGACAAAGACTGCTCAATAAGGGCAATGTCGGTTTGAAGCTGAGCTTCGGCATCAAATATTTCATCTTGCAAACAGCCTGTAATTGCTACAAAGGCCAATGCAACTAACCCAACTACTACTCTTTTCATCTATTTAATATCTACAACTTCAATTTCGAACATTAGCGTACTGTTTGCAGGAATCTGAGGACCTCTTGGTCTAGCTCCATAACCATACTGAGAAGGCACAAACAACTTACCTCTTGCACCTTTGCTAAACTTAGGCACACCTATTTGCCAGCCAGGAATTACTCCAGGTCTACCAATCACAAAGCCGTAAGGCACATAGCCACCTCTTCTTCGAGGGTTATGGATATTGTTCTCCTTTGCAATTTCTTCAAAGCTTGTGTCAATAAGCTCACCAGTTTGCATTACAGTAACGGCATAATTCACAAATACAGAATCGCCTTCCTGAGGGTACTCACCGTTTCCTTCTTCCGAAATTATGTAATAAACTCCCTCCTCAGTGTGCTCGGCTTCTAAATTATTGTTAACGAGGTGCTCGTTGATGTATTTAACCTCTTTTTCCTTCTGGTTCAAGATCATGTTTTCGAGCATAGTCGACTCGTTATTAACCTCCATCACTCGAAGGTTCCAAGTAATCTTTTGTGTAGTATCAGATCCCTCTGGCAACATGCCTCCAGAAAGGCTAGCATACTCCTGCAATGACATTTGAATTTGAACGCTATCTCCTTCACCACACATATTCAAGGCCTCCATTAAATCTGGAGAAATACCTGTTCTTAGCATAAAACCACCCGGGTTGGTCTTATTTGAATCGAAAAGCAAAGAATCTTCTCCTAAATAATGCTTCATTTCTACCAACAGCGCATCTCCTACTTCAGGAGTTTTCCCACCTTTTGCCTCAATAGCTCTGAACTTGTACCCTGATGGCAATTCAGTATAGGCTGGTGTAGAGTCGCACGAATTGAATATTACAAAGGCGATTAAAAGTGCTACAAATGGTTTTAAGAAAGCTACTTTCATATTACTTCTGCTTCTAGTTGTTGTTTATAATCTTTCAATACTTTTTTAAAGAGTACCACCGCCTCATCAAGTGGCATTTCTACACGACCACCGGCAGCATTTCTGTGGCCACCACCGTTAAAGAATTTGGCCGCAATTTCGTTGGCAGGAAACTTACCGATAGATCTAAATGAAATCTTCACTCCTTCAGGACTCTCCTTAAAAAGAGCGCCTAAAGTAATGCCTTCAATTGACAAGGCATAATTCACAAGGCCTTCGGTGTCCCCAGTTTTAGAATGATATTGTTGTAGTTCCTTTTCGCTAATAGCAAAATAGGCCGTTCTATAATCATCAATAATCTCGAGCTTTTGGCTAAGTGCATAGCCCAAGAAGCGCAACCTGTTCAAAGAACTTTTATCGTAAATATTCTTGGCTACTTTACTGTTATCAGCCCCAAGCGAAATCAGCTTGGCTACTACTTCGTGTACATTTTGTGTAGTATTTGGGTGGCGAAACCCACCGGTATCGGTCATGATGCCAGCATACAAGCATTCAGCAATATCCGAATCAATCAGCTCTTCATCGCCTAGCGCCACTATTAATTCATAGCAAAGCTCACAAGTAGCGGCCGCACCGGTATTCCACAGCCTAAAATCGGCAAAATCTTCTGGATCAAGGTGGTGATCAACGTTTACTTTGAATGCCTTGGATTCGCGAACCATTTCGCCTAGTTGATTAATTCGGCTGAGCACCGAAAAATCGAGCGTAATGATAATATCTGCTTGCTCCATTACCTCAGCACATTGCTGAGCCGTCTCCTCACTGTAAACCAGCACATCATTATTGCCTTTCATCCAATGTAAAAAATCGGGATACTCGGATGGCGTGATTACCTGAACGTGATGTCCTTTTTTGATAAGATAGTTGGCCATTCCCAACGAAGAGCCCAAAGCATCGGCATCAGGTTTATGATGCGTAGTAATGGCAATTCGCTTAGGTTCTGAAAGCTGCGCTTTGAATAAATCTAGTTGCTGCATGAAATAGTCACCCCTAGGTGCCTGAATTAATGCGCAAAGGTGTCAAGAAAATGCTTACGAAGCAACGAGTTGCAAGCCAATTATGGTTAACAGCCAAAAGCTAAAAGATTCATATTCAGGCAACACGATATTAAAATTATCTTCTATTTTTGCGACCGCAAATCGGAAGACAAAGATTTTAATATTAATACGACATGGCGACAAACAGAACATTTACAATGATTAAGCCAGACGCAGTAGCGGATGGCAACATCGGAGCGATTTTGAAAATGATTGAGGAAGCTGGCTTCAAAATCATTGCAATGAAGTACACAAAACTTACTGCTGACCTAGCTGGTAAATTCTACGAAGTACACAAAGAAAGACCATTCTACGGTGAATTGGTTGAGTACATGTCTTCAGGACCAATTGTAGCTGCTATTTTGGAAAAAGACAACGCAGTTGCTGATTTCAGAACTTTGATTGGTGCTACCAACCCAGCTGAAGCTGCTGAAGGTACTATCAGAAAACTGTATGCTAAATCAATTGGCGAAAACGCAGTTCACGGATCGGACTCAGACGAGAATGCAGCTATCGAAGGTAGCTTCTACTTCTCTGAAACCGAAAGATTCTAAGGTTTAAATACCGACTATAAACGCTTAAGGCTGCCTTGAAAAAGGTAGCCTTTTTTATTACCGAGACTTTTTCATCCACAAAGGCAATACCACTACGCCTATTAATAAATAGGGGTAATAAGTAATAAATCGCCACACCATGCTTGCGGCAAAACTAAACTGTCCTAGCAGCGCTCCATAAAATGCCGGAAACACAAACTCTGCCGTACCGGCATTGCCTGGCGCAGGCGATACCAAGAGCGTAACCCACATCGTTAACTGCTTGCCCCAAACCTCGATATGTTCTGTAAAACTGAGTGACTGAAACCCCTCAGCCACAAAATTGAAAACGGCATATTTCACCCCCCAGACCACATAGGTAAGCACCAGCAGCTTAAACCAATATCCCATTTTTTGGCCTCTTAATATTTTTGAGGCAAGTAATAACTCATGCCCTTGGGTTAAAATCTGCTCTTTATATTTCGATACCCACTTGAATCTGGTTAACGACACCAAAATTTTGTTGATGAACTTTGGCATAATTACAATTGAGAAAAGCATAAAAGCCGTGTAGCCAACAATCATTAGATAACTGAGCCAAAACAGGTAACTGACTTTAGTATCCGGTTGGTTTGGGAACAGCGGGATTTCAGGAATAATCCCGTCACCCGCCACAAAAAGCGCAATTGGTGTAGCCGTCAAAAAGAAAAGGTTATCGAGCGAAGCAGCCAAAAAAGCATAGGAAAGTGCCTTGCCAAAAGATGCCGTTTGCCTAAACAGAATAAAGACCAACACCGGTGTAACACCCAATAATGGCGGAGCAACCGCAACGGCAAACTCCCATAATAATACCACATAAAAAGCACCTTTCAAGTCAATAGCACCATGGCTCATAAACCTGAACCGCAGCATATTAGAGAAGTCCTTTAACCCCAACATTAGCAAGGCGCCAAGCAGCGCTGCAAAAGAAATAGATGTGATGTACGAAAAACTCTCGGCTGTTATATTTTCATCTTGGTAAACCAACCAAGCAATTAGCCCGACTGCTAAAAAAAGGGGGATTAAGACACTCTGCGGGCGTAAGGTTTTTAGTGCCTTTTGCTGCTCCATGCTACTGACCTACTAGCTGTTCTTCCTCCTCAATCTTTTCAATCCAGAAGTTGTTAAAACCCTCACCCAAGTGCATGGTAATTTTCTTCATTTGTAAAAGATCCAGAATAGAAAGGAAATTAAAAATTACGGCAATCTTATTCGGTTCCATCGCTATTAGCTTTTCGAATGAAAGCTTTGGCGAATCGACCAACTTGGCCATTATAAAATCGCGTTGAACAGAAATAGAGTATGGGTATTGAACCACCTCGTGCGTTGGCTTTTTCTGTTCATATTCATAGCGAGAAAGTACACTTTGGTATACACGAAGCAATTTGTAAAGATCTACATTTTGCAGTTCGGCCTCCACATTATTGCCTTCAGCCAGCTTCTTCAATTCCTTTACAACGTTGCCACGAGCCTCTTTTTGCGAACGTGCATTTTCCATGTTTGCCAACTCTTCCACCACCGATTTATACTTTTTGTATTCCAGCAAGTGGCGCACTAATTCTTCTCTCGGGTCAACCTCATTGCCTTCATCATCGAGCGTTGGGCGTGGCAACAGCATTTTGGCTTTTATGCGCATAAGCGTGGCAGCCACAAGAATAAACTCGCTCGCTACCTCCACATTCATTTGCTCTAAATGATGCATGTAGTCCAAAAAATCCTTTGTGATTTGATGAATGGGGATATCGTGAATATCGAGTTCGTCTCGCTGAATGAAGAACAGCAGCAGATCAAAAGGGCCTTCAAAAAGAGGAAGTTTAATCTCGAAACTCACAGATACAAATGGTTTTCAGTCAAATATATAGAGATTGGACAAAAGGGGCAGGTGGTGCCAAAATAATTTTTAATTTTGTGCGCTATATAAAGTCGAAGCGCAAACATTTGCATAAATAGTTTGTTGCTTAGGCATTAGTTTGAAAACACATGTTAATACAACCTGGACCACTTCTCGCAAAAATCGATTCTCCTGAGGATCTAAAAAAACTCGATCAAACCCAACTGGTACAGGTTTGTGACGAATTGCGCCAATTCATTGTAGATAATGTTTCGGTATATGGTGGTCACTTTGGTGCTTCTTTGGGCGTAGTTGAGCTTACAGTTGCCCTTCATTATGTTTTCAACACTCCAGTAGACCAGCTGATTTGGGACGTGGGCCACCAAGCCTATGGCCACAAAATCCTAACTGGCCGAAGAGATAACTTCCACACCAACAGGCTTTACAACGGGCTTTCAGGTTTCCCAAAAAGGAAAGAAAGTCAATTCGATACTTTTGGTGTTGGCCACTCTTCGACTTCCATTTCTGGTGCACTAGGTATGGCCATTGCCAACCAGTACAAACAAGACGACAGACAACACATTGCAGTGATTGGCGATGGTGCCATGACAGGCGGTTTGGCCTTTGAAGCCATGAACCACGCAGGAGCTACAAACGCGAATTTGCTAATTGTGCTCAACGACAACTGCATGTCAATCGACCCAAATGTTGGTGCGCTAAAAGATTATTTAACAGACGTAACCACATCGCACACTTACAACAAAGTAAAAGACGATGTGTGGAAAATATTAAGCAAGTTTTCGAAGTTCGGAAAGAGTGCGCAAGAGGTAATCTCTAAAGTAGAGCACTCAATGAAAGCTTTGTTATTAAAGCAAAGCAACCTCTTTGAATCTCTAAACTTACGCTATTTCGGACCGGTTGATGGTCATGATGTTCACCACTTAACAAGTGTGATGAACGACCTGAAGAAAATTCCAGGGCCAAAAATTCTTCACTGTGTTACCGTAAAAGGCAAAGGCTACAAACCTGCCGAAGAGGGCAACGCTACTAAGTGGCATGCTCCAGGCAAATTCGACAAGGTAACTGGTGAGGTTTTCAAAAAAGTAAGCGAAAAGCCAGAGCCGCCAAAGTACCAAGATGTATTCGGCCACACTTTGGTTGAACTTGCAGAAAAGAACGAGAAAGTAATGGGCATTACACCTGCTATGCCTTCTGGTTCTTCGATGAATATTATGATGAAGGCCATGCCTGATCGTGCCTTTGATGTAGGTATTGCCGAACAACATGCGGTAACCTTCTCGGCCGGTTTAGCCACCCAGGGCATGGTTCCATTCTGCAACATTTACAGTACATTCATGCAACGTGCCTACGACCAAGTAATTCACGATGTATGTATTCAGGATTTGGCCGTAAACTTCTGCCTCGACCGTGCTGGTTTTGCTGGAGCTGATGGCCCTACCCATCATGGTGCGTACGATATTGCCTATATGCGCTGTATCCCAAACATGGTTATTGCCGCCCCTATGAATGAGGCTGAATTGCGCAATATGATGTACACTGCACAACTTCCTAGAGAAGGCAAAGCATTCACCATTCGTTATCCGAGAGGCCAGGGCGTTATGCCTGAATGGCGTACCGAAATGAAGAAAATGACCATTGGTACGGGTAGAAAAATTTCGGATGGAGAAGATGTGGCCATTCTTACCATTGGTCATATTGGCAACTATGTGTTCGAGGTAAAAGAACAACTTGAGAAAGAAGGACTGAACCCTGCTCATTACGACATGCGTTTTGTAAAACCGCTTGATGAGGAGCTACTGCACGACATTTTTAGAAACTACAACAAGGTAGTTACTGTGGAAGACGGCTGTTTGGTTGGCGGCTTCGGTACTGCAATTTTGGAGTTCATGGCAGAAAATGGCTACGCAGCAAAAATCACACGCCTCGGAATTCCTGATAGGATTGTGGAGCACGGCACACAGCTAGAGCTTCAAGCTGAATGTAATTTCGACCCGAATGGAATTGCTAATGCCGTTCGCGCGTTGCTTGGAGTAAAAGCCAAAGCAACTCATGCCAGCAATTAATTTCACGGTAAGAGGAAGCGGTTTCTCTTTAGTTTTTATTCACGGTTTTTGCGAAGACCACTCCGTATGGAATCATCTTCAGGAAACACTTTCTAAAAGCTACAAGGTTTACTGTATCGATTTACCGGGGTTTGGAGAATCTCCGCTACCCAAGCTCCCATTTAGCTTAGTAGATATTAGTGAACAAGTATTTACTTGGGCACAGACGCAAGACATTAATCAAGCTGCTATAATTGGCCATTCTTTAGGTGGTTATGTTGCGTTGGAAATTGCAAAATCACACCCAGAGTTTGTCAAGTCCCTTGGGCTGATTAACTCTACAGCCTTTGCCGATGATGAAGAAGGAAAAGCTAAAAGAGATAAGGCTTTAGACTTTCTAGAAAAGTTCTCCATGGAGAAATTCATAGCGCCTTTTACACCCTCATTATTCAATTTAAAGCGAAAAGAGGATCACAAAGAAGCAATAGCAAAGGCTACAGCTTTGGCTATGAAAACAACCAAGGAGGCTGCAAAAGCTTATACCCTGGCCATGCGAAATCGCCCCGACAATTTTGAGCTTTGGAAAAACCTAAATTGCCCAACGCTATATATTGGCGGCTTGGTAGACCATCGAATTCCTGTAGAAAAAGCCGAGGCTCATATAGAAGAACGAACAGATGTTGATGGCTACTTAATGCGAGAAGTTGGTCATATGGCCATGTTGGAGGAGCCGACTGAAACCATTCAAATCATCAAAGATTTTCTAAGTAAGCTTTAAATTACTGCACACCTTCAATGGCAGCGGTAAGCTCTCTTTTACTCATAGCCCCACCCTTTTGCCATTTAATTTCTCCACCTTTAAAAAGTATAAAGTGCGGAATACCCCGTACACCAAAACGTTGCGCTACTGGCTGGTTTCTATCCACATCAATCTTGATGATTTTAACCTTATCGCCCAACTCACCTGCAATCTCCTTTAGCACAGGAGCCATCATTTGGCAGGGGCCGCACCAGTCTGCATAAAAATCAACTAACACTGGAGTATCTTGTGAAACCAACTCTTCAAACTTTCCTTTCATGGCAATAAATGTTCAGCCTTAAAACTGCACAATAAATGGAAATGTTCCGTGCTAGCCCTCATGTTTACTCATACCTCAGCGACTTCACCGGGTTAGCTCGCGCTGCCGATGAAGTTTGAACACTCACCGTCAGCAATGCTACAATAGTGACTAAAACTGCCGGCAAAGCAAAAATGTACCAACTCATAGCTATTCTAAAGGCAAAACCAGCCAACCACATATCCATAGCATAATAAGCCAACGGAATGGCAATTATAATGGCCACCAATATTGGCTTCATAAAATCAGTGCTTAGTATGCGCAGAATGTTCGGAACGGTAGCTCCTAGCACTTTCCTTATCCCAATCTCTTTTGTCCTCTTAGCCACCATAAATGATGCTAATCCAAACAGCCCCATACAAGCCACGAAAATCGCCAAGCCTGAGAAGATGGTGAAAACTGTTCCAAAACGTTGATCGGCTTTGTACTGCTCATTAAAGGCATCGTCTAAAAAGAAGTACTCAAATGGATTGCCTGGAAAAAATTGCATCCATTTTTCCTGTGCTAAGTTCACCACAGCCTGGGTATTTGCACCATTAAATTTTACAGAGTAAAAGTTGCTCGCGTTTGGAATCAGGCGATAGATCACGTGGTCATAATCTTCCTTCAACGATTCATGGTGGTAATCTTCCAACACACCAATTACCGTATAAACATCGCCCCAAAAACTAACACGTTTACCAAGCCCATCTTCAGGATTATCGAAACCGAGTTGCTTCAAAGCCTTTTCGGTAAAAAGGATATTGGCTTCTTCATTACCAAAATTCTTAGAGAAGCTTCGTCCGGCCACAACTTCTAAACCGTAGGCTTCCACAAAGTCGTACCCAACACCAAGCACGCGGTACTGTTTGCCGTCAGTTTCTGGTGCTGACTCCAAACGAATACCTCCGGCATTCCAACCGACAGCACGGCCAGGAACACCCGTACTAACCACCACGTTTTCTACATTCGCATCGGCCTTCATTACATCTGTAAATGCCGACAATTTCTCTTGATAAGTAGAATCTCGGACACTAGGACCGTTTAGCACAAGAGTTTGATCTATATTCACACCCAACTGCTGATTTCGCATAAATGAAATCTGCTCGTAAACCGTATATGTGCCAATTATAAGGGCAATTGAAGCTATAAATTGAAAAATAACGAGTCCCCTTCTTAATAAACCACCTTTACTACTAGTGACAAAATTACCCTTTAGCGTTTGCACAGGTTTGAACGAAGACAACACAAAAGCAGGGTACAAACCAGACAACAAGGTACCAAGAACAAAAAGCGAGATAAGCCCTAACCAAAAACCCTGTTGTGTAAAGAGTTCGAAACTTGTTGGCTGCTCAGCTAACTTGGCAAAAGCTGGGAGCACCAACAAAACCAAAGCAAAAGCCAATGCCACAGCAAATAAGTTTACCAAAATAGATTCGGTGAGAAACTGACGAATAAGCTGCCCTTTTTGCGAACCAAGCACTTTTCGAAGCCCCACTTCTTTGGCGCGTTCCATCGACTTTGCAGTTGCCAAATTGATGTAGTTTACCCATGCAATAACGATTATAAAAAACGAAATGAACAGCAGAGCAAAAACGGCATCGCCATCACCGTTTACTTCTGCCTCCAACATATAATTAGAATATAAATGAATGTCGGAAAGGGCCTGAAGCTCAAAATCCATCCAGCTTTCCCCTTCTCTCATTTCATCTCCCCAGCGGTCGGCAACAAACTCGTTCACCTGCTTTTCAAAGGCCACTGGATCAACTCCTTCTTCCAACATTATATAGTTGAAATAGCCATCCCAATACCACACCATATTCATTTCTTCTTCACGCCCCTGGGCCGCTGTAGGCCACGAAACAAGTATGTCGAACTTAAAATGTGTATTTGCTGGTAAGTCTTGAAAAACAGCCCCAATCTTCACAGGTCTATTTTTGTTAAAATAAAGCGTTTCGCCAACAACCTCTACCTTGCCAAAATACTTTTTGGCTGCAGTTTCGGACACTACGATCGTGTAAAGGCTGTTCAGTGATTCTTTCGCTTCCCCATGTAGTATTTTCAGATCCATTAACTCAATTACCCCAGGGCTAGAGAAGTACATTTTCTCCTCCTTAAACTCAATATCCTCACGCGACATCACGCCACTTGTGCCAGACAACCGAGCGTACTCTACTACTTGCGGCAAGTTTTCGTGAAGTATTGGACCAATGGAAACTACTCCCGCAGCCCACTCAGTGCTCAGCTCACCTTTATCGTAGCGGTTGGTTTTTAAGCGATACACACGCTCAGCGTTTTTATTAAAATCTTCGTAACTGAGCTCGTAATTGACATATTGAAGAATGAGCAAACTGGCCGCAATGCCCAAAGCAAGCCCAGCAATATTGATAAAAGAGAATACGCGATTTTTGAGTAGCGAACGAAGAGCTACTTTCAGATAGTTTTTGACCATGACGATTTTGACTTTAAGGTTAATTGTTTAGACCCGCTAAACTGGAATTGGTTACAGTAAAACGACAGTGAAGTCGAATCATTACACAATAGACTTGTTGGTTTCCAACAAGTTGCTTGTACCATCAGGGTAAATTGAGATAAAATAGAATGGGGATAAAATAAAAGAGTCACTCCCGTTGGAGCGACTCCCTTTCACCTAAACACCTGGGTAACTAACTACTCATAGTGAATCTTACGATTCCTACACCCAGACTTATCTTTATTTCGCGATTGCGAACTTGAAATCTTTTGTGAGAGAGACACTTAGCGCCCTCATGTAAAATCAAATTTAATAGGATTTTTTATTAAATAAAATTTAACATACCAATATTTCTTAAATATTAAATCTGTCTACACCAAATCTACCCCACAAACATCTTAAATACATTTTTATGCTGTTTGCAACAATGCTAAAGTTTTATACACACATTCTTTTTCTCTGTAAAAAAGTCTAAAGCGGCCCATCCGCCCTCTCTTCCGACCCCACTATTTTTCACCCCTCCAAAAGGGGTTCTGAGGTCTCTAAATAGCCAAGTATTTACCCAAACTATCCCTGCTTGAATTTGCTTAGCCACGCGATTTGCACGGTTTAAATCTGTAGTCCAAATGGTGGAAGAAAGCCCATATTGGGAAGTGTTAGCCATTATTAGCACTTCCTCTTCCGAATCGAAAGGAGTTAGCGTTACCACTGGACCAAAAATTTCTTCCTGATTTGTGCGGCAATCGTAGCTCAATCCTTCAATAATGGTCGGCTGAATGTAATACCCTGACTGAAAATCACCTTCTAAGACTACCCTCTCACCCCCAAAAAGAATGGTTCCGCCTTCCTCCTTAGCCAACTCAATGTAGCTTAACACTTTGTTCATATGAGGCTCAGAAACCACCGCACCTACCTTAGTATCTTCAGCTTCGGGAGGCCCAACTTTCAGGGACTTCACTTTCTCAATAAACGCAGTTTTGAATTTGTCATAGATGGCACGTTCGATGAAAATACGAGAGCCACAAAGGCAAATTTGTCCTTGGTTAGCAAAACTAGAGTGAACAGTTGTAGCCAAGGCCTTATCAAAATCGCAATCAGCAAAAATGATGTTCGGGTTCTTTCCACCTAACTCTAGCGACAGTTTTTTGAACATTGGCGCAGCAGTAGCTGCAATTTGCTTACCTGTCGCTGTGCCACCTGTAAACGATATTGCCTTAATCTTTGGATGCTCACTCATCGCCTGCCCTACTTTTGGTCCAAGGCCATGAACAATGTTGAGCACTCCTTTTGGCAATCCAGCCTCTATGCACAATTCCGAAAGCAAATAGGCTGTCATCGGGGTAACTTCCGATGGCTTAGCCACAACAGTATTGCCCGCAGCAATGGCAGGAGCGATCTTCCAAGTAAAAAGGTAAAGCGGCAAATTCCATGGGGAAATACAACCCACAACGCCTAATGGCGAACGCAAAGTCATGTTAATCGCTTCTTCATCAGTTTGATGAAAATCGCTCGATTCGTGCAGTATTGCCGTAGCAAAGAACCTAAAGTTGGCAGAGGCACGTGGAATATCTACCCGCTTGGCCAATTTTAAGGGTTTTCCATTGTCCTTCGATTCTGCAGCAGCCAAGCGATCAAGATTTTGATCTATGAGCTCCGCTACCTTTAGCATTAGTCGCGAACGCTCTTCTCTTGGCGTTTTGCTCCAAGCCGGAAAAGCAGCCTCAGCAGCCTCTACAGCCGACTGCACATCGGTAGCATCAGAATCGGGAATAGTGCCGTAAATCTTGCCTTTTGCAGGCTCAATGTTTTCTAAAGTGGCACCCGACTTGGCAGGCATTAGTTCTCCACCAATATAGTTCTGAATCACTTCCATTTTTTATTCGTTTAAGCCTTTAATTCTATTCACAATGGGCAATTCTTCTAAGAACTCTATTTCGACTGTATCGCCCAAAACAAAGCGCTTCTCTTGATCACCCTCCAAATAAGTTCTATAAACTTCCCCGTCATATATAAATTTAGCTTGAACACCTCTTTTTCTTCCATATTTCACGAGACCGAAATGAACTCGAAAAATAACTCCCTCAACCGTAACCGACTCTCTTTCTAACCTCTTAAACTCATTGTTTTCTGAAATAATCAAGTATGGAAAGGCGAGGAAGGCAGACATAACACATACGATCCTCCTTATCCAGGTCTTTAAAACATACTTCTTAAGAATGTTCGAAAGCATTAGAGGTAGAACAGCAAATGGAAGTAAAAAAAGAATTATTCTCAGAACTCCCTTACTAAAAAGCAAAGAATCGGGAATTGCAAAAAGCAGAAGAGCCCATACCACTATATAAGTGACCAGAAGCTTGTTAAACTTCATAAACACCCAGTTCTACCACCATCAACTGGCACATTAATACCATTGATATAGCCTGCTGCCGGAGAAGCCAAGAAAGCCGCTGCTGCAGCCACTTCGTCTGCAGAGGCAAAACGGTTGGCAGGAATCTCCTTTTTCATTTCGTCTTCTACTTCTTCAGCTGTTTTACCAAGCTTTTTGGCCTTGTTTTCAATAATTGAAGACAAACGCTGAGTAGCAGTAGCACCCGGCAATACGTTGTTCACCGTAATACCAAAGGCACCCAACTCATTCGCCAAAGTTTTAGACCAATTACCAACAGCTCCGCGAATGGTATTTGAAACACCCAAACCCGGAATTGGCATTTTTACAGAAGTAGAAATGATATTGATAATCCGGCCATAAGCTGCTTCCTTCATGGCAGGCACACAAGCCTGAGCCAAAATTTGGTTACAGATTAAATGCTGATTGAAAGCAATTCGGAATTCTTCCAAATCAGCATCAATCGCCTGACCGCCTGGAGGGCCTCCAGTATTATTTATCAGAATGTGATATTGATTTCCAGCATCTATTTGGCTCGATATCTTCTCTTTCAACTCATTCGGCTTGGAGAAATCGGCCACCAATATCTGGTGCTTTTGCCCTGAAGTATGAAAAAGCGAAGCTTTCACTTCTTCTAGTTTCTCTCCATTTCTCGCGCATAGGGTAACACTGGCGCCCAAATTGGCCAATTCTTCGGCAATGGCTTTGCCAATACCCTGCGTACTGCCGCAAACAAGTGCGTTTTTTCCTTTAAGGTTTAAATCCATAAGTTTTGGGGTTCAGGTAAAGTTAAAAAAATCGATGTAGGGGTATGCCGAATTTCTGTAAATTCGAGCAAACCAAATGCAAATGTAATGGCAATACGTAGACCTTTCAATTTGACCCAGTGGATAGAAGAAAACCGTGATTTACTTAAACCTCCGGTTGGCAATAAAAACTTATACCCAGAAGGTACCGACTACATAGTGATGATTGTGGCGGGACCAAACGCACGAAAGGACTACCATTATAATGAAACGGAAGAGCTGTTTTACCAGCTTGAGGGCAACATTACGGTGCGTATTCAAGAAGACGGTAAGGCGGTAGACATTCCACTTGGCCCGGGTGATATGTACTTGCACCCACCAAAAGTGCCCCACTCTCCTATTCGTTCAGAGGGTTCACTTGGTTTGGTGATTGAACGCGTAAGAAAACCTGAGCATACTGATGGGCTGATGTGGTTCTGCGACAACTGCAACCACAAACTTCACGACACTTACTTTCCGCTCATCAATATTGAGAAAGACTTTTTACCAAGGTTCAAAGCATTCTACAACTCAGAAGGCCTTCGCACATGCAAAAATTGTGGCCATGTAATGGAAACGGATCCACGTTTTGTGGAACAGTAAACTGGTAACTGGGTAATTAGTAAATTGGTGAAAAGTGAATTTTCACCTTAAACGGGCAACACACCAATGAAATTAGAGGAATTGAATATTTACAAAAGTGCGGATGAGATTTCAGATACAATTTGGAGTATAGTTGAAACGTGGGACTATTATAAGAAAGATACTTTAGGGAAGCAGTTAGTAAGAGCAGCTGATTCAATAAGCGCAAACATTGCAGAGGGTTATGGTAGATTCTTCTTTAAAGAAAATCGAAACTTTTGCTCTTATTCAAGAGGCTCTTTGTTAGAAACTAAGAATTGGTTGGGTAAAGCATTTAGAAGAAAAATGATTAGCAATGAAACTTACAACTCCTTAATCGCTGATTTAGACTCCCTGCATAAATCACTTAATGGCTACATAAAATATATCAAACAACAAGCTTCTGATAAGAAGCCTAGTAAACCAATTTCCTAATTCCCCAATTCACGAGTTCCCCTATGACTAGAATAAAGATCGACATGCATACCCACATCATTCCGGAGTACCTGCCCAAATGGACAGATAAATTCGGATATGGGGATTTTATACACTTGCATCATCACAAAGAGGGCGCGGCAATGATGATGAAGGGCTCCAAATTTTTTAGGGAGATATTGGAAAACTGCTGGGATCCTAAAGTACGCATTGAAGAATATGCTCAGCACGGCACACAGGTACAGGTAATTTCTACGATCCCTGTTATGTTTTCGTACGATGCCAAACCCTACGATGCGCTTGAAATTTCACAGTTTTTGAATGACCACATCGCGCAAATTTGTGCCGATTACCCAAAGAACTACATCGGTTTGGCCACCATTCCAATGCAAGATGAAGAACTGGCCATTCAGGAATTAGAGCGCTGCAAAAAGGAACTGAACCTACCCGGCATTCAAATTGGCTCAAACATTAACGATAAAAATCTGAGCTCACCACGCTTCTTCCCAATTTTTGAAGCGTGTCAAGAATTAGGTATGTCAATCATGATTCACCCTTGGAATATGATGGGCTTTCATAGCATGGAACGCTATTGGCTGCCTTGGTTGGTAGGAATGCCAGCCGAAACCTCAAGGGCTGCTTGCTCACTTATTTTTGGAGGAGTGCTAGAAAGACTGCCAGAGTTAAGGATTAATTTCTCGCACGCAGGAGGTTCATTTCTGCCTACTTTAGGTCGAATTGAACACGGCTTTAATTGCCGACCAGATTTGGTAGCGATTGACAACCCTATTAACCCGCGTGATTACATTAGTAAATTTTGGGTGGATTCAATTACCCACGACCCGCATTTAATGAACTATATTCTAGAAATGCAGGGTTCTAAGAAAGTGACCCTAGGCTCCGATTATCCGTTCCCTTTAGGCGACCTGGAAATTGGGGCTTACATAGAAGAAATGGGGCTTTCTGATGAGGTTGTAGACGATATATTCTGCAATGCGACATTAGAGTGGCTCAACCTGGACAAAAAACAATTTGAGTAGTGGAAAACACGGCCATCACTTTTCTGGACACCCCCATTGGTAAGCTCAAAATTGTGGGCGATCAAGAAGCAATTAAACTTGTAGCTTTTACTGATGAAGAAGAACGATCGACCGATGGCATAGTGCCGAATGTGGTACGCACCTGTAAATTTCAATTGAAAGAATATTTCGAAGGAACAAGGAAGGTATTCGAAGTTCCACTTGCCCCTGAAGGCACCGATTTCCAGAAAGAGGTTTGGACCAAGTTGGATGAAATTCCTTTCGGAAAAACCACTACATACGCACTACAAGCCAGAAAATTAGGAGACCTAAAGAAGATTAGGGCCGTAGGAACCGCCAACGGTAAAAACCCTATCGCCATCATTATTCCGTGCCACCGGGTTATCGGAACAGACGGCAGCCTAACAGGCTACGCTGGCGGACTTCACAGAAAAGAATGGCTCCTGAAACACGAGCACTCATTACCCGGTTTCAATCAACTGAACCTATTTGGATGAATTACGAGAATACACTTGCCTTTGCACAAGCACAAGACGCTGCAGACCCGCTAAAACAGTGGAGAAACGAGTTTCATATTCCTAAAATCAACGGAAAAGCAGCCTATTATTTCACAGGAAACTCACTGGGCTTACAGCCAAAACGCACGCGCGAGTTAGTAGAAGAAGAAATGCAAAAGTGGCAAGACTACGGTGTTGAAGGCCACTTTGTACCAAAGGAGAGACCATGGGTTAGCTACCATGAAACAGTGAAGCATTCCTTAGCAAGACTTGTTGGTGCCAAGCCAATTGAGGTGGTGAGTATGAATAACCTCACCGTTAACCTCCACCTGCTGATGGTCTCTTTTTACAGGCCAACTAAACAGCGGTACAAAATTATTTGCGAGGCCGGAGCTTTCCCGTCTGACCAATACATGTTTGAGAGTCAGTTGAAGCACCATGGCTTAGCACCGGAAGAGGCACTGATAGAACTATCACCAAGAGCGGGGGAAAACACGCTTCGAACCAACGATATTATTGCCGCTATTCAAGAACATGCGAACGAACTAGCATTAGTCCTTTTTGGTGGCGTACAATACTACACCGGGCAGATTTTCGACATGCAAGCCATTACTACTGCCGGCCACCAAGCTGGTGCTTATGTTGGCTTCGACTTGGCGCATGGCATTGGCAATGTACCGCTGCACCTCCATAACTGGGATGTTGATTTCGCCACTTGGTGCTCTTACAAATATTTAAACTCAGGCCCTGGCAATGTATCGGGAATTTTCGTGCACGAACGCCACGCACACAACTTCGATATACCACGTTTTGCTGGTTGGTGGGGGCACGATGAAGGCGAACGCTTTCAAATGAAAAAAGGCTTTAAACCAATGCCTGGAGCAGACGGCTGGCAACTCAGCAATGTAAATGTATTAGCTACTGCCGCACACCTCGCTTCATTGCAAATATTCGATCAAGTAGGCATGGAAGCACTCAGGTTGAAGAGCGAAAAACTTACTGGCTACATGGAGTTCATTGTTAATGAACTTAGCGGTGACAAGGGCATTTTCGAGATCATTACGCCTAAGGAATCGAAAGACCGAGGCTGCCAACTCTCCATATTCTTTCACGAAAAAGGCAAAGCCCGTTTCGACTATCTGGTTGAAAATGGGGTGATTGGCGATTGGCGCGAACCAAATGTAATAAGAGTTGCACCTGTTCCTCTCTATAATTCGTTTGAAGATGTGTACCACTTCGGAAGGCTGATGAAAGAAGCCTTGGAAAAAATTTAACCTATGGGAAAGAAACACATTATGGTATTAGGAGCTGGTTTGGTAGGCTCCTTATTGTCAACAATGCTGGCCAAAAAAGGCTTTAAAGTGTCACTTTACGAACGCAGGCCCGACATGCGCAAAACGCAACTTGATGGTGGCCGATCGATCAACTTAGCGTTGAGTAAACGTGGGTTGAAAGCTTTGGAACAAATTGGCATTGACCATAAGGTGAAGAAAATGTGCATACCCATGCATGGCCGCATGATTCACGATCGGGCCGGCAATTTGCAAATGCAGCCCTACGGAATGAATGGCGAATTCATCAACTCAATTTCGCGGGCCGGACTGAACGAATTGCTGATGAATGAAGCCGAAAGAAATGGTGTAAAAATCTACTTCGACCATAAATGTACCGATGTAGACTTTGATAAACCGGAAGCCAAATTCGAAAACGAGCAAGGAGAAGTCACAGTCGGTGCAGACTTTATTTTTGGTGCCGATGGTGCATTCTCAGCATTGAGAAATGCTTATTTGAAAACACCTCTTTTTAATTATTCTCAACAATATATCACGGCAGGCTACAAAGAGCTGGTAATTCCTGCAACACCAGATGGCGACTTTGCCATAGCATCGAATGCACTGCACATTTGGCCACGAGGCAGCTACATGCTTATCGCTTTGCCAAATTTAGATAAGAGCTTTACAGTTACGCTTTTCTTCCCAATGAAGGGCCAAACTTCTTTTGAAACACTGAGCCATAAGGAAGCTGTCCAAGAGTTTTTTGAGAAGGAATTTGCTGATGCCACTGAGCTAATGCCCACCTTAGTTGATGACTTTTTTGGCAACCCAACCTCGGGTTTGGTTACCGTAAGGTGCAATCCGTGGGTAAAAGGCAAAACAGCTTTGATTGGCGATGCGGCACATGCTATTGTGCCCTTCTACGGTCAGGGAATGAATGCCGGATTTGAAGACTGTTTCGTTTTGGGTCAGTTGCTCGACAAGCACGAAGACCTAAACCGCGATCTGTTGAAGGAATACGAAGCTTTGAGAATTCCGGATGCCGAAGCAATAGCCGACTTAGCGCTTTACAACTTTATAGAAATGCGCGATAAAGTGGCCGATCCGCAGTTTATCCTGCAGAAGAAAATTGAAAAACGACTGAACGAATTGTACCCGAAAAAATGGTTACCACTTTACCCAATGGTAACCTTTAGCGACTTACGCTATTCAGAGGCACATGCCATTGGCAAAAAACAGCAAGCCATTATGGATGAAGTGCTAAAGCAACCGAGTGTTGCTAACAATTGGGAACAGCTGGACTTTGAGGCCTTAGTTGAAAAGTTGGGCTAACTGACTCCCCCCTTGTTGGTGCTGTCACCAACAAGCTGACTATTAAAGAATTAGAACCTAAACTACCACAACCGGTGTCCGCACCGGTTGGCTTTCCTGACTGTCTTGGTTAGGACACCAAGACTGGAGGAGAAGCTTGAAGTCTCAAGCATTCAAGGCCTCACTTTGAGTGAGACCTTGACTAGCCCTTTGCAGCGGCAATAAACGCCTTAGGCGTTTGGGTCATTACTGCTTTAAATTTTCGGTTAAAGTGCGATAGATTATTAAAACCCACCTCGTAAGCCACCGCTGCTACTGTTCGGTCGGCCTGAAGCAGTAAGCTACAAGCCCGATTCACCCGGTATTCATTCAAAAACTCCACATAGGTCTTGCGCGTGTGCTGCTTAAAATAGCGACAGAAAGCAGCCTTATTCATATGCGTTAGTTCAGCGAGTTCTTCCAAAGCAATTGGTCGCTGATAATTCGTCATCGTAAACTGAAAGATATCGTCCAATCGCTGGCCTTCAAGCTCCTTTAAATTACGATTTGGCAAAGCTGAAAGCGGCTTCCATAACTTCGACCTACTCAGCCTATCAAGCACCGTCATAAAAAGATTGAAGCGCTCCACTCCCCTCTTTTTAAAAATAGCCTCGAACAGATCACTGATCTCAGATGTAAGTTTTCCTGTAGCTACTCCACCTTGTTCTGCTTGTGCCAAAAAAGCATTCACCTTGCGAAATTCAGGCAATTGCGTAAACGCTGTACCCATTCCTTCCCAATCGAAAAAGATAGACCTGGAAAGTGCTGCACCAGATTCATTTTTAGCATAGAATTGCTCATCGCAACGAAACACATGCGGCACATTCGACCCCATTAGAAAGACATCACCCGGAGCAAATCGCCCCACAAAATCGCCATAGATTAACGTCCCTTCACCCTTTTCAATTACTGTCAACTGCCTTTCAGGATGCTGATGCAGCTTATCGTAAAAGTATGGCTCATCATCAATCTGCAGATGAATAGCACTTTGCTCAGCTTTTGGAATTCTAAAGGGTAAAACTCTCACAGATGTAATTTATACTCACTTAATCAATCATCATACATAAGCATGCAAATATAGTATCATTACTCGTAAAGAATCGGCTAGAAGAAAGTGTTTCGCCCCGCTACCTTGCCAAAAATTTTAAAAGCATGAAAGTTAACTGGGAAGGTATTTTTCCTGCCGTAACTACCAAGTTCACGGCAGACGATGAGTTAGATCTACAAATGTTCGAAACCAACATTAAGGCACAACTAGAAGCTGGTGTTGACGGTATCATTTTAGGTGGCACTTTGGGTGAGGCCAGCTCATTGATGGATGACGAAAAAGACACTTTGGTAAAGAAAACGGTAGAGATCGTTGATGGCAAAGTACCAGTAGTAATGAACATTGCGGAGCAAACCACCAAAGGCGCAATTTTGGCTGCCGAAAAAGCCAAAGCCAATGGCGCCAGTGGCTTAATGATGCTTCCTCCAATGCGTTACAAAGCCGATGACCGCGAAACTGTGGAATACTACAAGGCCGTAGCGAACAGCACCGACCTCCCAATAATGGTTTACAACAACCCGGTTGACTATAAAATCGAAGTTACTCTTGACATGTTTGCAGAACTAGCCGGGTGCGAGAACATTCAAGCGGTAAAAGAATCTACGCGTGATATTTCGAACGTAACGCGCATGCGTAATCGCTTTGGCGACCGATTCAGCATTTTGAGCGGTGTAGATACGCTTGCACTCGAAAGCTTGGTGATGGGTGCCGATGGTTGGGTAGCCGGACTTGTTTGTGCCTTCCCTAAAGAAACCGTAGCCATTTACAGACTACAAAAAGCAGGAAGAATTGAAGAGGCTCGCGAAATCTACCGTTGGTTCTTACCTTTATTAGAGCTCGACATCAATGCGCACTTGGTACAGAACATCAAGCTGGCAGAAGTAGCCACTGGCATTGGTACGGAAAACGTTCGTGCACCGCGCCTACCACTTGTTGGCGAGGAAAGAGCCCATGTTTTAGGGCTTATTGAAGAAGGTTTGAAAACCAGACCAACACTACCAGACTACCTAAATCTATAATATGATTACAGGAAAGAACTTTATTGGCAATACGCCAAGTGCAAAAGGCACAGACCATTTAACGGCAATTAACCCAGCAACTGGCGAAGTACTTGAAGGCGCATTTGCCATTGCTACCCAAGAAGAAATAGCAGAGGCTACCGCCTTGGCTCAATCGGCAGCGACTAGCTTTAGCCAAGTTTCAGCGAAGGAAAGAGCGGCCTTCCTTAACGCCATTGCAGACGAAATCATGGCTTTGGGCGATGAATTGATTCAGCGCGCCATGGCCGAATCTGCCCTACCCGAGGGGCGTATAACAGGCGAAAGAGGAAGAACCTGTAATCAGTTAAAAGCTTTTGCCTTACTTCTGGAAGAGGGCTCCTTTGTAAACGCCACAATTGATACTGCCATTCCGGACAGACAACCTTTGCCAAAAGTTGACTTGCGTAAAATGGATATTCCATTGGGGCCAGTAGCCGTTTTTGGCGCTAGCAATTTTCCATTGGCGTTCTCAACCGCAGGTGGGGATACAGCTTCGGCTTTGGCAGCAGGCTGCCCAGTAATAGTAAAAGGCCATGAGTCGCATTTGGGCACAAACGAGCTCGTTTCTTCTGCCATTTTGAAAGCCGCTGAGAAAACATGCATGCCAAATGGCGTATTCTCTATGGTAAATGGAAGCGTAGAAGTTGGTCAGGCTTTAGTCACCAACCCCAGCATTCAAGCAGTAGGCTTTACTGGCTCTTACCGAGGTGGAAAAGCCATTTTCGATGCGGCAGCCAAGCGCGAACAGCCTATTCCAGTTTATGCTGAAATGGGAAGTACCAACCCTGTTTTACTACTAGAAGAAAAATTAAATACTTCAGCCGAAGCTTTGGCTGAGCAATTGGCCGGTTCAGTTACTTTGGGCGTTGGCCAGTTCTGCACCAACCCTGGGCTAATCATTGGTATTGAATCCGATGTCTTAAACACCTTCTCACAAGCTTTGGGCAAAGCTCTGGCAGCTGCGGCACCAGCCACCATGCTCAATAAGGGCATAGCTGATGTTTATGAAGCAACTAGCTCGGCACTAGCGAACGAATTGGGTGTTACCACATTAGCCGCCAAACAAACTACACCTGGCAATCAGGCCAGTCCGTTGGCGATGGAAGTTAGCGGAGACACCTTTTTGGCCAACCCTAAATTGCACCAAGAGGTATTCGGTCCATTTACACTTTTGGTAAAATGTAGCTCTTCAACCCAAATGGCTGAAGTTGTAGCCAAGTTAGAAGGCCAATTAACAGGAACCGTGATGGCCACAGAAAATGACCTTGCCTCAAATGGCGATATCATTCAGGCATTGCAAAACAAGGTGGGCAGAATCCTTTTTAATGGAGTACCGACAGGTGTTGAAGTTTGCCCTTCAATGCATCATGGTGGACCTTTTCCATCGACCACAAACCCGAAATACACTTCGGTTGGTGCCGATGCAATACACAGGTTTATGCGCCCAATTTGCTACCAAAGCTGGCCACGGGCGGCATTGCCAGACGCATTGAAAAATGATAACCCACTGGGCATTTGGAGAACGGTTGATGGTGACTTTACCAACAAGCCCATATCCTAAGTTTAAAAATTTAACCATAGTTAATTGAGATAGCATTGAGCAAGCGTTTTTTCTGTATCGATGGGCACACCTGCGGTAGCCCGGTACGCTTGGTAGCTTCCGGAGGTCCCTTGTTGCAAGGCAACTCCATGAGCGAAAAACGGCAGCATTTTTTGAAAGAATACGATTGGATTCGTACCGGACTGATGTTTGAGCCGCGAGGTCACGACATGATGTCCGGTAGTATTCTTTACCCTCCGCACGATGCAGCCAACGACATTGGCGTACTGTTTATTGAAACCAGCGGATGTTTACCAATGTGCGGGCACGGTACCATTGGCACGGTTACTTTTATGCTGGAAGAAGGCCTCGTTCAACCCAAAGAACCTGGCAAGCTAAGGCTAGAAGTACCTGCAGGCATAGTGCTGATCGAATACCAGCAAAAAAGCAAAAAAGTGACTTCGGTTAAGCTCACCAATATTCCTTCCTATTTAGCTGAAGAAAATATCGAGGTGGAATGCCCTACTCTGGGCATGCTGAAAGTAGATGTGTCCTATGGCGGAAACTATTACGCTATTGTAGATCCGCAGGAAAACTTTGACGACATGGCCTATTATTCTGCCGATCAATTGATTCAATGGAGCCGAATAATTCGCGAACGGATTAACGCCAAACACAAATTTCAGCACCCAGAAAACGACACCATTGCTGGCTTAAGTCACGTGCTTTGGACGGGCAAACCCACCAACGCTACATCAACCGCCAGAAATGCAGTTTTTTATGGAGAAAAGGCCATCGACAGATCACCATGTGGCACAGGCACTTCTGCACGCATGGCACAATGGGCAGCCAAAGGTTTGTTGAATGAAGGCGACACATTCGTTCACGAAAGTATAATCGGTAGTCAGTTTGTTGGACGTGTAGAAAAAAAGGTGAAATTAGGAGCTTACGATGCCATTATTCCGAGCATTGAGGGTTGGGCGAAAATCACAGGTTACAACAACATTTTGATTGACGAAGCAGACGATCCTTACGCTCATGGCTTTCAGGTAATTTAAAAATGAGCAATAAAAGCGTAGTAATTGTAGGTGCAGGAATTGTTGGGTTCAGCACCGCCTATTACCTCAACAAACAAGGCATTGAGGTAACCATTTTGGACCAAACCGATGGCAATAATAATTGCTCGTTTGGCAATGCCGGCTATGTATCGCCAAGCCACCTAATCCCACTTGCCTCACCCGGAATTATCAGCCAAGGCATTAAGTGGATGCTAAACAGCAAAAGTCCATTTTATATAAAGCCAAAACTCGATTTGGACCTGATGAAATGGGGTATGCTCTTTAAAAAAGCATCTACAGACAAAAGAGTGAAAGAGGCGATTCCTGTGCTTTATGAATTGACCTACCAGAGCCAGAAATTGTACGAAGAATTACTGGCAGAGGAACAGATTGACGCGGGTTACCACAAACCTGGCCTGCTTATGATTTGCCAGAAACAGAACACACTCCATCATGAAGAGGAGTTGGTAAAACTGGCTCAGTCATTCGGCTTAGAAGCTGAAACCCTAACCCGTGAAGAAACAGAAAAGCTAGAGCCTAATGTAAATTACAACATGGCCGGCTCAGTATATTTTGGTTGCGATGCCTGGATGACACCAAATGTATTTATGAAGAAGTTTGAGGCCCTGCTGGTGGAAAGAGGCGTAAACATTCAATACAACACCACACTGAAGGACATCAAGCTTTCGAATGGTAAAGTAAGTGAGTTCATCACCAATACTGGCGCTTACCAAGCCGATGAATTTGTGATAGCAGCAGGCTCGTGGTCACCTTTGCTAATGAAGAAACTAAAACTCAGCATGCCGCTGCAAGCCGGTAAAGGCTATAGTTTTATGATCAAGGAGCCAATTAAAATGCCTAAACTTCCTTCTATTTTGGTAGAAGGCAGAATTGCCACAACGCCCATGTTACACGGCTGGCGTATTGCAGGCACCATGGAAATGTCGGGTATAAATCACCAAATCAATCAGAACAGGGTAGCCGGGATTATTGAAGCGGTAAAGCAGGCCATCCCTGACTACGAATCATTCGACTTTTCTGAAATAGAACCTTGGGCAGGATTACGCCCTTGCACTCCCGATGGACTACCATATATAGGCAGAGTAAGTGGCTTGAGTAACCTGCAAGTGGGCACCGGACACGCCATGCTAGGCTGGACATTAGGCCCCATTACCGGTAAGCTACTTACTGAGCAAATTGTGGGTGAACAAGCCAGCGTTTCGTCACCACTTTTGGCCGTAGAGCGATACAACTAGCAGAACAGCCCAACAATTATGTAAAGGGTTTGTTTTAGTAGGGTCTACTTCACATATTGAAATTGACTCACCAACAACAACCTAATACTCATTACTGATTCATGGGCAAAACCGTTATTGTAATTGGTGCCGGCATAGCCGGTATTGCCAGCGCTATTCGCTTAGCCAAACAAGGACATACAGTATCCGTTTTTGAAGCCAACAGCTACCCAGGCGGCAAGCTCACGGAACTAAAGCTTGGTGGCTACCGCTTCGATGCAGGTCCCTCCCTTTTCACATTACCACAAGCCGTTGAATCACTCTTTGAGCTAGCCGGAGAAGATCCAGCGGATCATTTTGAGTATGTTAAACTGGAGAAAACATGCAACTACTTCTACCCTTCGGGTGAAAGTCTAACAGCATGGTCCGATAACCAAAGGTTTGCAGAGGAACTTGCCAATAAATTGGGTGAGCCGAAAGAGTACACACTAAATGCGCTGAAGCAGAGTGCATTTCTGTACAACAATCTCGCCCCATTATTTATGGAAAAATCGCTGCACAAAGCAAGTACTTGGCTGGGTAGCAAAGCCTTTTCAGCATACACTAAGTTGCACAAGTTCAACTTTAACAAAACGATGAACGAGGCGAACAACGCACGCTTCAAAAATGAAAAAACCGCCCAGTTGTTCAATCGCTACGCTACTTACAATGGTTCGGATCCATACCAAACACCCGCAACGCTCAATATCATCCCCCATTTAGAATTTGGGCTAGGCGCTTACTTTCCTAAAAAAGGCATGCATGACATCACCATGAGCCTCTATCAACTTGCTGAAAGGTTGGGTGTTCACTTTTACTTTAATTCTCCAGCAAAAACCATTGTTACACACAATGGCATCGCAAAAGGTATTAATACAGGCATGGGCTTTCACAAGGCCGACCGTGTGGTTTGTAACATGGATATGGTTGCGGCTTATAAAAAACTACTCAAAGGAGAATCGCAGCCCAAAAAGTTACTGAATCAACCAAAGAGTAGTTCAGCACTCATTTTTTATTGGGGCATAAAAAAGCAGTTCCCTCAATTAGACCTCCACAACATATTTTTCTCTGCCGACTATAAAGCAGAGTTCGACCACATATTTAAAAAGAAGACAGTATTTGATGATCCAACGGTTTACATCAATATTACTTCTACGCATAAAGCTGATGATGCTCCTGAAGGCTGTCAAAATTGGTTCACTATGATAAATGTACCCCATAATGAAGGCCAAGATTGGGATGGACTTATTAAGGAGGCACGGGCAAACATTTTAACTAAGCTTTCAAAAATATTGGGAGAGGATATTGAACCCTTGATTGAAGTGGAAGATTTACTCGACCCAAGGTTGATAGAACAAAGAACCAGCTCATTTGGTGGAGCACTCTACGGTAATAGCTCAAACAATAAATTTGCTGCGTTTTTAAGGCACCCAAATTTTTCTAAGCGTATAAAGCACCTCTATTTCTGTGGCGGTAGCGTTCACCCAGGCGGTGGCATTCCACTAGCACTGGCCTCAGCAAAAATTATGACAGACAACTTCCGTTAGAATACACTCGCTTCCACTTCAAGCGTATCGCCTTTGAAGAAGGCAGCGTAGTCTTCGTAAATCTCCAGAATATCCTTTACATAGTTGGTTGGCTCAACACCCCGGCAGTAACCATATTTCACAACAGGATCTTGATAGTACTTAGGTTGAGATTTCTTCAATAAGTATTCAGCAACATCGTCCCACTTGCGCGGATTTGCGCCATACTTTTCGGCTAGCCTTTGTGCATCACGAACATGCCCTTGGCCAGTGTTGTAAGATGCCAGTACAAATTTTATCAGCTCTGTCTCATCAGCAATCTCATCTTTCCAGTAATCCTCCAAAAACTTGATGTGTTCTACCCCCCCTCTAATGCTCTCTTCAGGGTTAAAGGGTTTATCGATGTTGTATTCTTCCTGAGTAACTTTGGTGAGCTGCATCAGCCCTTCGGCACCAGCCCATGACTTTGTTTTTGGGTCGAACTTAGACTCTTGATTTATCTGGGCTGCTAATAGCCTCCAATCCCAATCAATTCTTTCAGCCTGAAGCTTTATGATGTCATCATAAGGGGAAATTCTACCGTTTTCCGAAAGGGAAGAATAGTCACTTCTGGCCCGGCTTCTTTGTGTTTTAGTGTAAGTAAAATAGCGATCGTAAATGGTTCGATAATCCGGTGTTCGCTTAAGTGCTTTCAGCCAATCGTCAATGGCCGTTTTTAGCTCAGGGGAGCCCTTGCGTACCGCCCAAGCTATTCGCTGGGGAAAACTTATGGCTGTCTCTATATACAGGTCTGGATAGTAAGACTCGTTGAGCATGGCCACATCTTCATCGGCCACGGTATATTGAATCTCTCCCTCCAATACTTGTCTAATGAGTTGCTCTGTGGCAATGTCGCCTTCCATCTCGTTTACATAAATCTCGTCTCCAATTTCTTGAGACAAATTGTAAAGTCGATTGGCAA
This sequence comes from Roseivirga pacifica, assembly GCF_900111145.1. Classification (GTDB taxonomy): domain Bacteria; phylum Bacteroidota; class Bacteroidia; order Cytophagales; family Cyclobacteriaceae; genus Roseivirga; species Roseivirga pacifica. The sequence goes on along the minus strand of NZ_FOIR01000001.1, from coordinate 1,359,253 downwards.
ATGATGAGCCCCTTCTAACCACCACTTCTTTACCAGCCAAAGCAATGGGATCGGTAATCATTTCGCGCTCAATTTCATGCAGCTTCATATCCCGCCAATTCTGTGGCTTGCGCTGAACTAAAACCTGACGCACCTCGGTATGTGGCTCGGTAAAATCAACCATCTCCTTTCGGTCGATAGTAACCGTAAGATGATAGGCCATTATATCGGCAACACCCGCGTTTAGCATATCGAATGCCTGCTCAAGATTAGGTGTTACTATAATCTTTAATTCTATATCATGCTCTTCAGCAAAAGCTTTGAGCAGCTCATATTCATAGCCCATTCTTCGGCCACGATAAATGAAATAACTGGTGGAGCTATTGTCTACCACGGCATGGAGCACACCACGTTTTTTTATTGCTTTTAAATCGAGTTTTACCGGAGGGCCGTTTCTTCTACCTCTAATTTTATCTTCTAAAGAAATCTCGTTGTTCGCCAAAAGTAACTCAGGATCGTCTTCGTTATTTTCAGTTGAGGAGCCACCACATGCGGTCGCTAAACAAAAAAGAAAGGCTATTAAAAGTATCCATGAACTCTCTGCCCAATAGCTAATTTTACGTGAACCCATAATATTTCTTTCCCATAATATAATGAATTCTGACAATAATGATTCTATCAAGCTTTTAATGACTATGCTGCTTGATAAAGCCCAAGGCAGCTGCATTAAAAACCTCAGGCTGCTCTACATTACAAACATGCCCGCAGTTTGATATTATTTGCAGAGATGAATTTTGATGTCCATCTACAAGTTTCAACACTTGAGGAAGGAACATATAATCCTCATCGCCCATCAGGTAAAGTGTTGGTAAATGCGTGTCGTTCTCGTTAAAATATGAGAGTACAGGGTTCAGTTTGTACGTTAGCTTAAACCAGCGAATAAACTCTGACTGACATAGTTTTTTGGCCTGATTAACAAACAATATTCTCGACTCAGCATTTCGCCTGCGTGGCATAATAATCCATGCAAAGAGCTTATAAAGCCACATATAAGGGATAAAGCGCTTGGTAGCATTGCCCACAGCCACTAGTAGTTTAGAGCGAACATTTAGGCGTGTTACTGCTCCACCCATTACCAAAGACTGCACACGTTCGGGAGCTAACTCACATATGGTTCGCATTAGAATTGTCCCCAAAGAAATACCAACAAAGTGTGTCTTTTGAATACTAAGATGATCCAGTACTTCGAGCACATCAATAGAGATGTTTTCGAAATTGTATTCATTGGTAAAGTACCTCTCGAAAACCTCTTGGGACTTCCCATGACCTCTAAGATCTATCAGCAACACATTGAATTCTGCCTTAAAGGCTTTGATTTGCTTGTACCAAATAGACGAACTACCGCCCGCGCCATGAATAAACGTTACCCATTCTTTAGAAGTACTATGCTTATAAGCCTTATAATACAGCATCTTTCTTTCAACTGATTTTAAAGAAATAAGTTCTGCAATTATTCAAAGGGCATAAAAAAAGCCTGCACAAGGCAGGCTTTAAATCTATAGGTTTAGGTTTAGAATTACTCTGCAGAATTCAATACCCACTCACCGCCTTCGTAAATCAAAGACCAGTCTTCAGTAGCAGTAGCACCGTTGTAAACAACAACTGTTACAACGTACTTCTGTCCTTCTTCGTTAATGAAGTCACCATTAGCAAGTACATAAGCAATTGCTTCTAGCATAGTGTCATCATCCCATGAAGTACCGCCACCTGTTCTGTTAAAGTTACCGTAAGTACCAAGGTTATCTCCCCAAGGAGTACCAGCGTACTCAGCAGCTACTGTAGCATAATCAGCACTGCTAAAATCGTAACGAATTGTGTTATCAGGCACCCAATCAGAACCATCGTGACCAAAGCTTAGAGTCTCCTCAGTGATTTGGAAACCATCGCCATAAAGTACCCAAGTACCGTTAGATAGAGTGAAGTGAGCAACATCATCTTGAACACCATCATCGTAGTAAACGTAGCCGATAAGTACAGCATCACCTTCTTCAGCAAAAGGAAGCATTTGTGGCAAGTAAGCAGGAATCTTCGCTTCAGCTTCGTCAGTGTTGCTAAAGTTAGAGAATGGCTCTTGGAAGAAATCCTGATAAGCATCGCTAGGAATCATGTAAGTGTACATCCAACCATAAGGGCCAGTTAATACAACTCTGCTTTCCACATCACGCTCAGTATAACCACCATTGTAGTAATCGTGAGTTACGTCTACGTAAGCACCTCTAGAGGCATTAGGAAACTTGTAAGCAGCATACTTAGGTAGGTCAGCCTCCAAGTTATCGAAGTTACCGTAACGGTACCCTAAGTCATCATACTCCTGATCTGATACAGTTACATCTCCTAAATCATCAGAAAGGTAAGGAGAGCTACCATTGTAATAATGGTAAGTAACTTTTGCAGAAGAACCTTTACCCAAGTGAGGGAATCTAGCATCCAAAATGTAAGGGATAAATTCTCTAGGCTCATCTGGGTGGTCAAAGTTGCCGTACTGAGCAGGACCAGATCCACCTGGCACATCCTCTAACAGCTCGTAATCATCATCAGTCAATGTTAGCTCCATTTCAGCAGAAATGGTGTTATCATTAATTGCAGGAATCTCGTCATAAACCTCGTCAAGAGGGTCGCAGGCTACAAACACCGTTGCCAATGCAACAGCCATAATAGATTTATATGCAGTAAATTTCATCTTAAGTGTCGTTTTCAAATTAGAAATTCAATCTGATACCGCCAGTCCAAGTTCTACCTTGGGCATACCAAACTACAGCTGTAGCAGCATCGTGGTTTGCACCATCGTTAGCATCAGCAATGTACTCTGTATCGAACACGTTGTTCACGTTACCGAACAAGCTAGCGTCAAAGTCACCAATCTTGAAGTCATACTTCAATCTTAGGTCGAAAGTAGTCCACTCAGGAACTTTCCATGCCTGAGGAGCCGCTGCGCTACCTACATCACCTCTTCTACTAAGTGGGTCGAAAGATGCGTAAAGGTTAGCGTAGTAGTTAAAGTCTACAGAAATTTTGAACTCAGGAAGTAATCTGTACTCACCAGTTAATGCTGCAGTAGTTTGAGCAGCGTCACCTACTTTAAGACCAGCAATTTTTAGGTCGAACTCTTCAATTAGGTTTTGATCTTGATCGAACACTTGTACATTTTCCAAGTCGTTCTCCCACTGCCAGTCACCCATAGAGATCATACCTCTAAAGTTAAGCGCACCTGAAGCTCTGTAGTTGAACTCAACCTCAGCACCTTGGTGAACAGCGTTTACACCTGTAAGGTTAGCAGTAAAGTCTTCTCCATTTGCACCTTGAAGTGATCTCAAGAAAGCTCTGTCTATCCACTGCGTTCTGTAAACGTTCACGTTTACGTTGAAGTTTGTAGTTCTGTAACCGTAACCTAACTCAACAGAGAATATCTTTTCGTTCACAGCATCTTCGTTTACATCGTTACTGAAGTTTACGAAGGCGTTATCGAAGATTGGTGCCTTCTCGAAGTAACCAATGTTAGCGAAAATGTTCTGACGATCGTTCAAGTTATAGTTAGCTCCACCTTTGGTTTGGAAACCGATGAAGTTCAAAGTCTCAGACTCTTGTTGGTCTGGAGTATAAGTGAAGTAATCAATTCTTTTGTAACCTGTGTTAGAAATAGCACCACTAAAGAATGCAGAAAGATCATCCTTAGAATACTCTAACTGACCAAAAGCACCTGTCCAGTTTACAACACCATCGTTGTAGTAACCATACTTATCACCAGTTCTAACAGCATTGTTAGGGTTATTAACATCACTGTTATCAATGTAGTACTCAGCACCTAACAAGTCAGTGATTTCTTGGAAGTGAATACCTTTGTAGTATCTCAAGTCAGCACCTACTAACATTGTAAGGTTGTCGTTCAACTCGTTAGAGTAAGTAGAAAGCACACCGTACCATTTGTGGTCATTTCTTGAAGCTCTCAAAGCTACAGAAGCGCTACCATCTACGTTTTCTTCGTTCATTGCTACCAATGCATCAAAATCAATTGGGCTGTATTGACCAGCAATTCTTGGAGCGTTGAAGTTGTTGAAACCTAAGTTTCCACCTCCACCACCAGTACCGATTGAAGCGTATGCTGCAGTAGAAAGTTCAGACTTCTCGTTGATAGTCCAGTAGTGGTTCAAAGAGAACTGAGGCTTGTGGTAGAAGTTATCTTCTACAGACTTAATCTCTCCTTGGTAAATACCGTAATCGTAGTTAAACGTTAGTGGGTTAGGAGCATTTTGCCAGTTCTCAATAGTAGTTCTATTTTGTCTCTGACCGTGCTTTTGAGGAGCACCAAATCCTGTCAATGAAAGGATGTGGCTATCGTTGATTTGCTTAGTTACGTTAAAGAAGTAGTTGTAACCTTCAAACCAAGTTCCGTCTACATAACCGTCACCAGTAGTTTTTGCACCTGCCAAAGAAACAGCCCATCCAGTTTCAGAAAGACCAGTTGACAAAGCAAAAGAAGTTTTTTGGAAACCATTGTTACCGAAAGAGTAACCAATGTTACCACCTTTTTCAGCATCAGTAGTTTTAGTCAAAATGTTGATAGTACCACCAATAGAAGGTACCGCAACTTTAGAAGCACCAAGACCTCTTTGAACCTGCATTTGACTAGTAACATCTGTTAAACCAGCCCAGTTTGACCAGTAAACTCTACCGTTCTCCATATCGTTAACAGGTACACCGTTAATCAATACAGCAACGTTTTCTGAATTAAAACCTCTTAGGTTAATTCTAGAGTCACCGAATCCACCACCAGCTTTAGTAGCGTAAACACCTGGAGTAGACTTAAGCAACTCAGGGAATTCCTGGTTACTTGCTCTTTCCGTAATCTCAAGCGCCTTAATGCTTGAAGTTGCCACAGGAGTCTTACGATCTACAGCAACAGAAGCAACAACTTCAATTTGATCCAAACCGATTGAAGTTGGCTCTAGTGTTAATTCACCTAGGTCAACCTCGCCAGTTACGTTTCTTTCAATTTCAATAGTAGCGTAACCCAAGTAAGTAATTCTAATGGTTACGTCTCCTGAAAGACCATCAACTTTGAAGTTACCATCAAAGTCGGAAATAGCTCCTTTGGTTGTTCCTACAACCAGTACAGAAGCACCGAAAACACCTTCTCCGTTTTCTCCGTCAATTAGCCTACCTTTTACACTGCCTGACTGGGCATAAGAAAAAGTAGCAGAAAACAGAACAGTCAATAAGACTAGTACTTGTTTCATCATAAAAGAGTTTTTAAAGTAAATTAGATTTAGATTCACTGTTAGTTTTAGAGTAATTCTAGTTCAAAAGTACTGTGAATTAGGGTCGTCACTGCTTGACAAATGTTATGCTTTCGCTACGAATGTGAATTCATATTAACTTCAACTTAACATATGCCTTTTGATTTTTGAAAAACTTGCTTTCACATTTTTTAACAAACACCAATTCACTACAATTGAGACAGTTAGACCATTTCTCTAAAGCACATCAGTTAGTTTTTAAATAATTAAGGAGGAAAAACCACACTCGGCTCCTCCTCCCGTTTCACCGAAACAAAAGTAAAAAAGACTTGACTCTTCATCAATAAAACACATCTTTTTAAAAGTTGAACTTATCTGTATATTGGATTTTTTAAGAGAAAAGCCCCTATGGAAAGAATGAGAAGCCTCTTTTTGCTGATTTTTTTGGCAATAAGTTTCCAAGCAACAGCACAATTAGACCTTTCGTATTATTTACCTCAAAATGTTAGCTATAACCCTTCTATACCCACCCCCAAAGAGGTGATTGGCCATGAAGTGGGCGAGTGGCACATTACCCACGACAAGCTGGTTTATTACATGAAGGCTTTAGCGGCCGCCTCCGACAGAATGAGCATTCAGGAGATTGGCACAACCCACGAAGGTCGTCAGCAAGTGATTGTTACCGTTTCGCACCCGAATAACCTAGCTAACATAGACAAGCTGCGCAGCGACCACGTTTGGCTTACTTATCCAAACGAGGCCGATAAGTTTGATGTGGAGAAAATGCCAGTTGTGATATACATGGGGCACAGTATTCACGGCAATGAGCCAAGCGGGGCAAACGCTTCTTTACTTACCGCATACTATTTAGCTGCTGCACAGGGGCCTGCAATTGACAATGCATTAAGAAACTCAGTAATCCTTTTGGATCCTGCTTATAACCCTGATGGCCTTACTAGGTTCTCAACTTGGGCAAACATGCACAAAGGCAAAGTGGTTAATACCGACCCTAGCGATAGAGAATACAGCGAGGTTTGGCCTGGCGGTAGAACTAACCACTATTGGTTCGATCTTAACAGAGATTGGCTACCGGTACAGCAGCCAGAATCGAGAAACCGCATTACTCAGTACCATTTGTGGAAGCCAAACATTTTAACCGATCACCACGAAATGGGCACCAACTCCACATTTTTCTTTCAGCCTGGAGTACCCGAGCGCACCCACCCAATTACCCCAAAAGAAAACCAAGAGCTAACCGCTAAGATTGGTGAATTTCATGCTGCTGCACTCGACAGTATCGGTTCACTTTACTTCACAGCAGAAGGTTACGATGACTTCTACTACGGCAAGGGTTCCACTTTTCCTGACATTAATGGAGGTGTAGGTATTCTATTTGAGCAAGCAAGTAGCCGAGGACATGCGCAAGAAAGTGCCAATGGCGTACTACGCTTTCCTTTTACCATAAAAAATCAATTCAATACTGCACTTTCAACCTGGCGTGCGGCAATAAGCATGCGCGTAGAACTGCTAGAATATCAACGAGATTTCTACAAAAAAGCGCTTAAAGCTGCAGACGATGATGCCACCAAGGCCTACATCTTTAAAGCAGAAAAAGATCCGGCAAGAGCTTACCATTTGGCCGATATTCTTAACGAACAAGAAATTGACTTCTATAAACCTTCAAGAAAACTGAGCTTTAATGAAGAAGAGTATTTACCAGAAAACAGCTACATCGTTCCGTTAAAACAGCGCAACTATCGCATTATTAAAGGCATGTTTGAAAAGCGAACAGAGTTTCAAGACAGCCTGTTTTACGATATTTCTGGTTGGACTTACCCACTGGCTTTCAATTTAGAGTACCATGAAATGTCGAGCAGAGACTACAGCAGAAGCCAGCTTGGGGACAAAATTGAAGACCTACGCTTTCCCCAAGGACAAGTATATGGCGGCCAGAGCAACTACGCTTATGTGTTTGAATGGCACGGCTATTATGCCCCAAGAGCTGCCTACAAATTGCTTGAAAGCGGCATAAGAATTAAGGTGGCTACCAGCAAGTTTACTGGTCCTGGCGACAGGGAATTTGACCGTGGAACCATACTAGTGCCAGTAGCTAACCAATCGCTTACAGAAAGGGAATTGTTTCAGCAAATGCTAGAAATTTCTCAGACAGACGCACTGAACATCTATGCGCTTAATTCTGGCCTTACTGCTGGAGTTACCCTGGGTAGTAACTCGTTTGAAGCACTGAAGAAGCCTGAAATTGCCTTAATTGTTGAAGGTGGCAGCAGCTACGATGCTGGAGAAGTTTGGCACCTGTTGGACACCCGAATGAAAATGCCGGTAACGAAGCTACCTTACGACCGACTAGGACGTAATGACATTGACCGTTACAACACAATTATTATCTCGGGAGGTTTAAACTTATCTAAAGGGCAACTAGAAAACCTTAAAAGCTGGGTGCAAAAAGGCAATACCTTAATCGGTACAACCTCAGCAGTATCTTGGATGGCAAGAAATGGGCTATCGCCATTAAAAATGATAGAAATGGAAAGTTTAGACGCTGCCGAAGTTCCATACGACATGATCTCAAACCACCAGCGTGCCCAGTATATTCCAGGCGGTGTTTATATGTCGAAATTGGAGTTGAGTCACCCTATGGCTTTCGGTTACTACCGAGAAGAACTGCCAACCTTTAGAAGAGGAAATGTAATGGTACTACCAGCTGATGAAATGTATGCTAACCCTGGATTGTATACTGAGAAACCACTTTTGAGTGGCTGGATCAACAAACCAAACTTAGATACGCTTGCCAACTCTTCTACCATTAGGGTAAATGCCTTGGGTGGCGGAAAAGTAGTTTCGTTAGTAGACAACCCGAACTTCAGAGCATTTTGGTTCGGTACCAATAAGCTAATGATGAACGCGATCTTCTTCGGCCCGATCATTAATCGTTCGGCAGCTAAATAACACTAGCACAAACCAACTGGTGAGGATATTAGTTGTGTCGGGTAATTAGTTTTCGGCAGCGACCTTTTAGACCTTAAACCGAGTCAATACTTGTCGGCTTCAGTGTATTCATCGAAACTCACTTTGAGATTTTTTTCTTTAGTGTTATCAGCATGGAAAGTATTCTTCAAATGAGGAGGAATAATTTTGGCAAGGAGAAAGCAAAGCACTTTTAACTTTCTCCCTTTTTCTTTTTTGGTTATTTTTGAAAAAACTATCCCAAGTGAGTAATCGACTTTTTCTACTCGACAAGAACTACGTTTTAAAGCAGGTGCAGGAAGATATGCGGGTTGAGCTTCAAACAAAGCTTGTCGACCTCATTAAGGAACATTACTACATCCAATTCAACCCGCTTCGCTTACAAGACAACCAGACCTTAGCCATTGAGGCTTATCAGGCGCAAAATGTATCGCACTTTGATGAGTTGTACGATACACTTGCCGGCTTCTATCGCTATGAGATTGGACATAACCAATTGGAGCTTTTGTTTGACGGTAGAAGCCACCACGAGAAGTACGAAGAAGATTGGAAAGCCGCATTTGAAGCTTACATTGCTGGTCTTTCTACCCGCAAAAACTTTATTATCGCTGGCTTAGAACTTACAGTGTTTTTCCGTGCTGAAAACAGAGTGGAACTAGCCCAGAATAGAATTCAGCTGTGCTGTTACGACCATTTTGGATTGAAAATCTACAAGCATAAGGGGATTCAGAAGTACAAGGCAGCAGCTAGCGCCTAATTTCAAAGTCAGGAAATTCCTCGACCTCAACTTCGGTTTTTAGTAGTTTATCTACACGCGCCATCTCTGGGCCTTCATTACACCAAGCTTCAAATTGCTCAAGTTGCTCTTTGTTGCCCACAGCCTCAATCAGGACAGAACCATCAGGCTCATTTCTACACCAGCCCTTTAAGCCTAACCGATCAGCTGCTTGCTTAGTGCTGGCACGAAAGAAAACACCCTGAACCACACCATAAACCTGAATTTTAACGGCTTTCATTCCACTCCTTCATTATTGCTACCCCAGCCGAAGCGCCAATCCTATCTGCTCCAGCATCAATCATGGCTCGTGCATCGGCCAAAGTTCTAATGCCGCCAGAAGCCTTTACGCCAACATTTGAAGGCGCATGCTCCCGCATAAGCTTTATGTGATTAACCTTGGCTCCTTCTGGCGCAAAACCGGTAGAAGTTTTCACAAAATCGGTACCCGCGTCTACGGCCATTTTTGTGGCTTGAATGATTTCTTCTTCGCTGAGATAGGCTGTTTCCAAAATCACCTTCATCATCGCACCTTCATCATGAATTCGCTTAGCGCACTTAGCCAATTCAATTTTAGCCCACGGCATTCCAGCCTTAAAAGCCGAAATATTCATTACCACATCGAGTTCGTTAGCACCATCATTCAAGGCTTTTTCAACTTCAGCAATTTTTGCTTCTGTCATTTGGTAGCCCAAAGGAAAACCGATAACAGTGACCAACTGAATAGGCGCATCACCAATTTCTCTTGCAGCCTTTTTAACCCAAAAAGGAGGTACACAAACACCTACAAAATCATACGCTTTTGCCTCAACTACCAAGGCATCAATATCCTTATCGGTTAAAGTAGGCTTAAGGTTAGTATGTTCTATGTATCGGTTAATGTCCATTTACAAAGTCTTGTAAATATTTATATGGAGGCGTTAAAACACCATCCACAGTAATTGTAGCCCTTTCAATTATTGCCCCTTTGTCTTCGCCAATTAGGTTAGGGAAAATTCGGGCCACGAACTCCTTCCCAAAGTCTTCAGAAGCATTTCTTGGTAATTCACAAGGCAGGTTGTCAACTGCCATCACAGTGATGTTTCCTTCATCGCTAAAGGCCGGCTCTACCCTATCGTTGCTCGGATTGTAATCGTAAACTGGGTCGTCAATAGTACTTGGTTGCTTGGTTGAAGGAATTGACCCTTCAATATCGCAGGTAATATCAGCGATCACTTTGATCTTAAAATCATTCTTTTCCGCATCTTCACGCGTGAATAGCACCGGTGCTGCCGGATCCCAAAACGCTCCTGCAATTAGTATATCGGCTTTTCTGGCATAAGGCAAAAAGGTAGACTCGTAATTCACAGGGTCGCTGTAAAACTCATCTCTATCAAAACCTCCACCATTTATACGCTGATTATAATCGCGGGTATTCAGCTGTGTAAATACCGGCTCATTAAAGTTTTCACTCAAAAACTCAGCAGGGCTCACTCTTCTAATTCCCATACCAAAGAGTACCTCCATGGCTCCTTTTGAAACACGCCCCCCTCCAGTAAGGGCAATTTTAACAGGAGGAAGTTTAACCTTAGCGTACTCCTTGGCCATATCTTCCATATCGAAGCAAGTATGGGCAGGGCGCAAATGGAAAAGATTATAGCGTTTGCCAAAAGTGAGTATGCCATTATAAGCGCCCACAATACCGGCATAACGGCCAAAGGCAATCAGTCGTTTGCCATCTGTATCGGTAAGGCATTCCCAATCAACCAGCCTGATTTTCTTTTGAATTATTGTCTTGAGTAACTCACGGTTATACTCCTGTTTTTTTATGGTATGGGAGAAAAAGAAGTGTGTTTTTCCATCGGCCAACATGCTCATGGGCACTTCCTTCACGCCAATAATCACATCACAATCAGACACATCGTCTACCAAAGTAGCACCAACTTTTTCGTATTCAGAATCTTCGAAACAGCGGATATCGCTACGTTGGCACCTAACCGTAACATCAGGGTAGCTATTAATGATTTCGCCCACCTGAGCTGGCGTTACCGGTACTCTTCTGTCGATTGGCACCTTTCCTTCCTTGATTATACCGAGTGTCATTTTTGTCATGCGGTAAAAATAAGGAAAAGCTGAGCATCTAAAAGTTTAAGTCGTGGAGTAATTCTGTGGTAAGCTCAGAAACGTACCTGGCAGCATTTTTCATGGCATCATCAACAGATTCAGCTTTACTCATTACCTGATAAATATGCTGTAATCCGAGTGCATTGCCCTCTTCAATATCCCTAGCCACTCCACATATAACAGCCACTGGTTTATTCAACTCATCGGCTTGCTGTTTTACACCAGCAATTACTTTTCCCGATAGGGTTTGTGCATCTAATTGCCCCTCACCTGTAATTACCAAGTCGGCTTTTTGCAAATGCTGAGAAAAGCTGGTCAGCTCCATCACCGTTTCAATTCCCGATTTGAGTACTGCATTTAAGAATGAAATTGCACCGTAACCCAAGCCCCCTGCAGCTCCGGCTCCGGGGTTCTGTTCACGGCCATTGCCAATAACCTTTGCTAGGTTTTGAAGCCCCTCATCTAGCTGCCTCACCATTGCATCATTAGCACCTTTCTGAGGGCCATATACGGCTGCAGCTCCCTGCTCACCAATTAATGGATTTTGTACATCGCAAAGCACCGTGAATTTCACTTCCTTAATCCTAGGGTGGATATTCGATTTATCGCAAGACCGAATTTCGGATAAAGCTGCACCATTTGGCACTTCTTCTCCCAAACCAAAATTATAACCCAAGGCTTGTGCCATACCTATGCCTCCATCGTTCGTGGCACTTCCTCCAATCATCAGGTACACTTCGTGCACACCATTATCCAATGCATGGGTTATCATCTCTCCGGTACCAAAAGTAGAAGTGAGTAAAGGGTTTCTCTCCTCGTGCCTCAACAACAATAAACCCGAAGCATTCGCCATCTCTATAAAAGCGACCTTTTCATTTCTTAAATAATAGGTATCAATCGAACGCATTAGTGGATCATTCACTGTAACCGTCACTTTTTCAAGCCCTAAAACTGCTTTGAGAATATCCAATGTTCCTTCTCCACCATCGGCCAAGGGCTGTGTGGTAAAAGTAACCTCTGAGTTATACTTTTTAATACCAGCCTCAATAGCCGCACAAACCTGATTTGACGTTAATGAACCTTTGAATTTGTCGGGAGAAATAAGGATATGCATCGATAAAATGCTTAATTAAGTTTCAATATCACACAAACTAACCAATTGTGCTCAAAAAAGGGTTTTTAAGAAATAATTATCGGTTCGAGAAAACGGAAGTCGCTGTTCTCATAGCTTATTGGTTTACCTTTTCAATTGCCTTGTACCTCATTCTCGCATACTTGACTGAAGGAATGCCATTAGTAATGAAGGACCTTTACTTCAGCAAAAAGATAACCCCAATAAAAGGTTTTAATTTCTTTATAGCCGCCACCTCTGTTTGTACTGGGCTTTCGTTTTCTATTCAGTTATTTCTCAGGCAACAACTCACAAGAAAAGCTGGCTCAAAACGCTCTTTAATTACCAAGACCATTAGTACTCAAGTTGCATTCACATCATGGCTTAACCTCGCGGTTATTTCAAGGTTTTTATCGGTAGTAGCCATATTCTTCTTTGCAATCAATTTTGAGTTTGAAAAAATAGATGATTTTGGATTAGTACTCTTTCTTATGTACGCCACTCCAGCGGTATTCTTCCTTAATACCTGGCTTCATTTTTATAAACTATTTGGCAAATTCTATTTTAGAAACTTAGGGCTTTCACTAGCCATTAGCGGCCTTTTCATTGTAGTTCTAATAAGTATAAAACCAATCTCTCATAATCGGCTCAATAAGTTCATTCAAAAAGTATCCATTATAGAAAACTATGACTTCAAGCTACCGACAATTGAATCCGGTTACTACTTCAGAAACAGGTACTCCAAAAAGTATATTATTGCTCAAGGTTCGGATACATTCTTTACAATTTTCAATGCTCGTTATGGAAAGCCCCAAAAGCTAGATTGGGACAATTTTAAAGAAGAAATAAAGAACACTACCCATCCGAGAATATTTAATCTTTTAGTAGATCAAGATTTAAAGTTGAAAGACTTTAATATTATACGATCTACCATTTGGGCAATTAGTGATGCATACGTAATAAATATTCATGCAAATTCAGTAGAGAATGATCACTATAACAAACTTAATTCCTACATGGGCACATCTTATTATCGCCCTTTTGACTGTAAAGAAGCAGATGAATTTATTAGTAATCTAAGAAACAAAGGAGTTAACCCTAAAAGGGTGATATGGCCAAAAAACCACCCCTGCTATTTCATTGCTGATGTTATGCATAAGAATAGAATAATAATCACGGCAGACCGTAAAAAGATTTGGCTCAACAATCAAGTAGTTACGCCCTATCAACTACAAGAAGTTATCTATAACTATAAATCCAAAAACAAGCAGAACTCTTACATTTTCCTTAAAATCTCTGATGATGTTTCTTTAGAAAGATATCTCCAGATAAACGACCTAATAACTCAACCGACCATTTGGCTCAGAGAACAGCTTTCAGAAAAGCCTTATGATTACTTTGACTACCAACATCGTCACAACATAATGTACCCAGTTGAAGGTGAATACCCATTTAATATTATTGAATTAACCGGTATTGGATTGAACCTTTATGAATACCTGACTAAATCCAATTCGGAAGACTAACGAGAATAAGAGTAAATTCCCAAAACAAACTAAAGAACATATAATCAGGAAGTCTATCAATCATTAATAAAGTCCAAGACTACGGCCGCTGTCCAAGAAAAATCTGCTCCTCCATATCCATGTGTCTGCTGGTCAGCAACTGCCCTGCGCGGGTCGTAATATTCGTGGAAACCCAACTTATTCACTAAATCCAAGAAATCATACTTTACCCGGTTGGCCGTGCCGTGGAAACCATAACGGTTCAACCCTTGATACAACAGCCAATTCATTTGTGGCCAAACAGGGCCTTTCCAATACTTTTTAGGGTTGAATATCCAGTGATCCGGATCGAAGCTAGGCATTACCCTAAAGCCATCTTCACGGTCGGCCATTTCTTCAATGTAGTTCCGAAGCTTTCGAGCCCTTGATGACGAAGGAATATCCGCATATAGCGCGGTAAAAGCACCAATTTCCTTCATTCTGATATGCTTTTCATTACGCAGATCGTACGGTGTATACATACCTAGTTCTTCTACCCACAGTTTTTCTTCGAAGGTCTTCTTGCTTTGCTCATTCCAATCTTCAATTGGCCCAGCATCTAAATCTAGCTCATCTGCAAGATTAATTAGCGCCTCGTTAGAGCGGATTAACATGGCATTGAAAAGGGTGTCTTGAATAACGAATGGCGACTCTTTAGCAATGGCATTCCCATCGTAGTTATGCCTTCTCCCCAGCTCCATTAGATAAACGTAAATGTCATAATCCTTGTCTGATGGGCGCTCAGAAGGGTCTGCCTTTAGGTTATCATAACGCTTATATTTTGGAATATCACCCGGCTTTATCGGTATGGTTTTCACCAAATCGTCCCACAGCGGTGAATTATCCCTGCCAGATGCCCACGGGTGAAAAATGAAGGCTAAGCCCTCTTTATTTGGGTCTCTATGTTCATAGTAATATTTGTGCAATTTGAGCACCTTGGGGTAGAAGGCCTTGATAAACGCCTTCACCTCCTTTGAATTTGGGTACTGATTAAACAGGCGTTCCATAATAAAGCCATGCACTGGCGGCTGGGTAATCCCAGAAGTTTCTACCAGTTTAGAAGCTTCAGGCACCTTGCTCGACTGCCAATAAGATGGCCCAGGAAAGTAACCTTCTCGCTTTTTGCTATGAAAAACAATGTGCGGCAACATGCCATTTTCCCACTGCCCTTCAAACAAGCTTTCAAGCTCTTTAATTGCTCTGGGAATATCGAAATGGGCAAACCCCATTGCTACAAAGCCAGAATCCCAGTTCCATTGGTATGGGTAGAGTTTGGAGCTCGGCACCGTATAGCGGCCTTCCCAAGTGTTGTGATTTAGTATTCTTTGTGCTTCTTTGATGAGGGCTTCATCCTTAATAGTGGGGCGAAATTGTATATCCATAATCAGGGTTAAAGCCGTATAAATTAGCGATGAACTTGCTAAACAAAAAATGTGATTTGCCCTAAAATCACAAACCCAAAACACAACTACGCACTAATATCCTAGGTTTTATTCACCGTATACCGCAACTCAACCACTCCAGAACTATAGGTTTTGGTGCTTTTAAGGGTGAGAAAATTCCTTAGTTCTTCGTCAGCAAAAATGGGAATTCCCTCACCTAGCACATAAGGCATTATGTGTACAATAATTTCGTCCAGCAAACCAGCCTTTAGGCATATAGCATTAACCTGACCTCCACCAATTAGCCAAATATCCTTACTCGACTGCGCTTTCAAATCTGCAATTTGTGCAGGAATATCTCCCGACATGAATGTCACATTTTCATCGGTCGTCAAGCTTTTGTCTCTCGTAACTACATAGTTGGTTTGCTCGGTATAGGGGAAAGGCATATCGATATTCAAAACCACTTTGTAGGTTTCATTCCCCATAATTGTAGTGCCGATGTTTCTAATGAAATCGGAATAACCGTAGTCCGTTTGCTCAGGGTTTGGCACTTCATCAAGCCATGAAAAATCACCGTTTTTAGCGGCAATTTTTCCGTCTAGGCTAATGGCGATATAACTAATCAGTTTGCTCATTTTACTGCGTATCTTAAAATCGTTTTCAATTTACCTGTCTCGGTCTTTCTCGGGTCATTCAAATAAATCTCGTGATGTTTGCCCGCTATTTCAAATCCCTCTCTTTGAATAAACTGATGCAGCGTATTGAGCGATGCCTCTTCCTCTTCATAAGACCCTATATGAAGAATTTGCGCTGAAAGGCCCTCGTGAATTTCTTCGAAAACAATATCAAATTGACTATTCCATTTACCCTCGAACTTTAGCTTTGCCACCACCTGCTCGAACTCACTTTTACAAACAAAGTCGGGCATGCGAAGGAGTATTTTCCAATGCCACTCTTCCCGTGGCGTTTCATCATAAGGCAAGTCGCCCTCTACCCACCAAAAGGCTTCCATTTTAGGTACTACAAAATCTAACTCCTGAGTTTTGCACAGAAACTTAATACCATAAGCCAGTGGATACATAGCCTCTATCACCCCTAAAAAGTAGGCGTTTTCTGGTGCACACTGGCCTTGGCAAGTGAGGTAATGATAAGGTTCGAAGTTGACAAGCTGCGGTTTTTGCGTGGCCTTGTAATACTCGGGGTATGCTTTGGCCAAATCGAGTTTTGCGATGGTTAACATGTGTTGATTTTTGATTGACACATGCAAGTAAAAAGCGGTGGGTGACAACCCTATGTCAGGAGGGTTTGGGGGAGGGGCTCAGCGAGACGCGAAGACCAGAAAAGGAAGCTGAAATAAAAAATCCTACTTAGAATCAGCTCTTTTAAAAATCCGATACCTCCTTAGGTATATATCAAATTCAATCCTTTCCTTCCTAACTATCCCCACATAATCTCGTTGAAAGTACGTCACACCAATGTCCCATTTCGGTAAATCGATAGAATCATTTTCTGTCAAGGTTAAAGGAACCGGCTTTGTATACAGCTTTTCCTCATTAATTGAGATTGAAAACCTCAACGAATCACCATCTAAAATCAAATCCTGCATTGCAGAAACATAAAACCCTGGATAATACCCTTCACGAGCGTCATCAAAATCATCAGTAGTTCCATAGTACCACCCAACTAGTTCATCACCATCTCCCTCAATTACCATATAGTGGTGCTCTTGCAATTCTTCGCTAGCATGGACGTCTTCAAACATCCATAACCCAGTAAGCTGAATTGGCTTCTCAACTAGCTCAACTTGTGTTTCTAAATACTCTTCAATACGTTCTTCTGCAACCTCGGCCTGCTTCTTTACAGAAGACTGACAACCAAATAGTAAAACGACTAATACAAGACTAGTGTCTAGACCAAATAATTGCTTCTTAATCTTCATAACTCCTCCTCAACTCTTCCACTCTTTCCTTCATTAAGTCTTTAAGCTTTGGGGGAGATACTATCTTGACCATACTACCTAATGAGCACAGCCAATGAGAAAAGTACGTTAAGTGTGGCACTAAAAAAGTCATTTCTCTGGTTGCTCCTTTGTCTACCTCACTCACAAAACCCTGATAGTACTTCTGGTTTACAATATATCTGGCAGCCTCTCCTTTTATCTCAATTATGGCCTCTTCCAGCTCGCCTCCCCAGGTAAGCTGCTTAATAAATTGTTCGTATGGCGATTGTGGCGTAAATCGTTCTTCTAACATTTCCAACTTCACCAGTCTATCGACACGAAAATCGCGGGGTTCTTTGCGCAAACGACAATAAGCCAACAAATGCCAACTTTGCCCGTAATGCACCAAACCCATTGGCTCTACCTGTCGCTCGGTCATGTTGCCGTTATAGTTGGAGTAGTACTTAAACTGCAGCACCTTACTTTCCACCAGCGACTTCTGTATGGTAGCTATAAAATTATTCGGAAACTTCTCATCAACCTGAATGGGCGGATGGTTAACTAGAATTTGCTCTTCCAGTTTCTCCAAGTCTTCCTGCTGATTGCTTTTCAATACAGACTTAATCTTCAGCATGGCTTCCGAAAAATGCTTTTTGATGGACTGATCCGTCTGGCCTTCAATAAGCTTTGCACCAAGCACCAAGGCATTGGCCTCCTCTTGAGTAAACATAACCGGAGGCAAATGGTAGCCATCCATAATAAAGTAGCCCACTCCAGCCTCAGCGCCAATAGGGATTCCGGCTTCTTCCAGTGCCCGAACATCACGATAAACCGTACGCAGACTAATCTCAAAGCGGTCGGCAATTTCTTGTGCCTTTACCACCTTTTTGCTCTGGAGCTGTACCAAAATTGCCGTAAGTCTATCAATCCGATTCATTGATTAAACATAAAAAATATCCGTATCATTGCGCCATGTGGTGGGAGCATCTTTTTCTATTTCTAGCTTGGGCAATTCATTATGCACTCCATAGTGCTTTTGCCGCTACCTGGGCCAAAAGCAAACTCGGTTTAGGCCAGAAAAACTACAGGCTGTTATATTCAGTTTTGGCCACCTTAGGACTTTTTGCGGTGCTTATATATGGCGCCACCATTTATAGTGTGTTGCTTTTTCCGCCTTCTCCAACTTCAACCTATATAGGCCTTATGCTTTCGGCAGCTGGCATTTTTATTATTAAAAGAGCCTTTAGAAAATATAGTTTCAGAGCTTTTTTGGGTTTGAAAAAGGAAGAAGCTGGTGAATTGGTAACCGATGGTATTCAAGCCAAAGTGAGGCACCCGCTGTATAGTGGCACTGTTTTGTTGGTGCTAGGGTACTTAATTTTCAACCCGCAACTTTCCAATGCCATTACCTTTGTATCGCTGCTAATTTACTTGCCTATTGGCATTCGGCTAGAAGAAAGAAAGTTGATTGATCAATTTGGAGATACTTACCGCGAATATCAGCAGAATGTGCCTAGCTTAGTGCCAAGAATTTTTAAGCGAAAACAAGTCTGATTTGCATAAACTTACCGGATACATCGCCTTTACAGGATTGGCCATTGTGTTACTGTCCATACTATCTCGATTTGTAGATTTAGTACCTGTGCGGTACAGAACCACCGCTTTAATTGTGGGTTTTACCCTAATGTTTTTGGGAACGCTTTGGCGTGTGGTAACAGAAATGAATGCTAAAGAAAAAGAGGAGTAAAACTACTCCTCCTCGTCTGTATTTCCTTTTATTTCGTCAAGATCGTCTCGATCGCGCAGCTTTTTATCATCAACATTCTTGTTCAAAAAGTCGTTGATTTTATCGATAGAAAGCGAGTTATGAATCTCTCCGAACGAATCGACATTCAGCTCTAAACCATCAAGCTCTTTGGCTACTTTTGGCTTCTGTGGAGCTGTATCTTTCTTTTTACGCTTCGCCATAATTAGTCGTTTTTAATTGAAGAAATGGCCAAGTCAATTCTTGCAGCCACTTCCGTTGGACCTAATATCGAAATTATTTCCATTAAATCAGGCCCTCCGCCTTGTCCGGTCAATGCCAAACGCAAGGCCGGCATTACTCTACCAAGTGGTGTTTCGTCTTTCGCCAAGTAGTCGGTCAAAACCGTTTTGGCCTCATCACTTGTAACTGAATCGTGCTTAGAAAGTTCAGCAGCGTAGCCCTGAAGTTTCTCAATCGCCAAGTCGTTCCACTTTTTCTTTACTGTTTTAGCATCGTATTCCGTTGGCCTTTCAAAGTAGAAACTCCCAGCTTCTACCATTTCTTTCACAAAAGTCACCCGATCCTTCAACGAGTCCACAATTCTAGTTGCCAAGGCCTTGTCGGCCTTGTCGCCAACCAAGTTGATGAACTCCTCAGCCAAAACTTCGCTAGACTTTGAGCGCAAATATTGCTGATTGAACCATTTCGCTTTCTCAATATCGAACCTTGCACCAGACTTATTGATTTTCTCCAAAGTGAAAATCTCCACCAACTCTTCAAGAGAGAAAAACTCGTTTTCGCCACCTGGGTTCCAGCCCAAAAGTGCTAAGAAGTTAATGAATGCGTCAGGCAAATAACCAGCCTCTTTAAAACCAACTGAAAGCTCGCCAGTCTGCGGGTCTGTCCAGTTCAAAGGGAAAATCGGGAATCCCAATTTATCGGCAGCACGCTTGCTCAATTTGCCGTTACCATCAGGTTTTAGCAATAGCGGCAAGTGCGCAAATTCTGGTGCTTCCCAACCCAAATACTCATAAAGCAACACATGCAATGGCGCAGACGGCAACCACTCTTCTCCACGAATTACGTGGGTGATTTCCATTAGGTGGTCGTCTACAATATTCGCCATGTGGTAGGTTGGCATACCATCGGACTTCATTAAGATCTTATCGTCCAAAGTAGCGGTATTTACTACCACCCAACCGCGCACAATATCCTTAAATCGAACGTCTTCATTTTTCGGCAACTTAATACGCACCACATAAGGAGTACCCGCATCAATCAACTCTTTCACTTCTTCTTCAGAAAGGGTCAATGAGTTTTTCATTTGCATACGGGTAACCGCATTATACTGAGGATTTGCCACACGGGCTTCCTTCAAGCGGTCACGCATTTCGTCCAGCTCCTCCGGAGTATCGAAAGCAATATAAGCTTTGCCTTCAGCCAAAAGCTGATCGGTATATTGTTTATAAATGTCCTTTCTCTCCGACTGTTTGTACGGTCCAAAGTTACCTCCCTCGGCTACACCTTCATCGGGGCTAATACCTGCCCATGCCAACGACTGGCGGATATAGTCTTCGGCACCTTCAACAAAGCGCGACTGATCGGTATCCTCAATTCTGAGGATAAATGTTCCGTTGTTCTTTTTAGCAAAAAGATAGTTGTAAAGGGCTGTTCTAACTCCTCCGATATGTAGCGCCCCAGTTGGGCTTGGTGCAAACCTTACACGTACACTCATGACATCTAAATTTGGCCGCAAATATAAGCAGACTTAGCAGGATGTTGAATTATTCATCCTTAATGTGATGAATAATTCAAACTATTGAACCGCGATGCAAGAAATCTCTACATTCACATCTTTAGGTAATCGGGCAACCTCAACACATTCACGAGCAGGCGGTTCGCTTTTAAAGTACATAGCGTAAGCATCGTTCACAGTTGTAAACTGGCCAAGGTCTTTCAAAAAAATAGAGCATTTTACTACGTTGGCGAAAGTCATTCCTGCCGCTGAAAGTATTGCCTCAATATTCTTCATTACCTGATGAGTTTCTTCGGTAATATTCTCGTTGATCATTTCTCCTGTTAACTGATCAAATGGAATTTGACCTGAAATGTAAAGGGTATTACCTGCTTTTACAGCTTGGCTGTACGGCCCAATTGGCGCTGGCGCCTGATCACTAATTATGATTGACTTACTCATAGCGTATATTTTCTAAGAATATATAGTTTTGTGACAAATTAGTGATTTATGAGACTTCTAGTGGTTGGAAATAATAGAGAATTTCAAGAGTTCGAAGAGAAATTTGGCGGGGCACATGAGCTTACCCATCACACAAACCACTACAGCGTAGAAAATGCCGAGTCGTTCGATGCTATTTTCGACTTTTTGATCAGCGAAGAGCCAGAGACATTCGGCTTTTACGAAGACTTTGAAGGCCTGAACCTTTTTGTGAATGCTCCTAAAATCACACTTGCCGAGCTTGCCTTCTTCAATGACACCAGTGCCATAAGCCTCTTTGGCTTCAATGGTCTTCCTACATTTTTGAATCGCGAAGTTTTAGAGGTTTCCTTGCTCAAAGAAGACACTATTGATTTACTAAAATCCCTCTGCAATTCCTTAGGAACAGATTTTCAGTTGGTCGATGACCGCGTAGGCATGGTTACGCCACGCATCATTTTTATGATTATCAATGAAGCTTTCTACACCGTTCAAGAAGGCACTGCAAGCAAAGAAGATATTGACCAAGGCATGAAGCTGGGAACAAACTATCCGTTCGGACCATTTGAATGGGCTGAAAAAATCGGAATCGATAATATTTATGAGATGCTCGAAGCCCTGTATGAGGACACAAAAGAAGAGCGGTACAAAATCTGTCCCGCTCTTAAAAAGTCTTATCTGAAATTAAATCAGCAGTAGTTACTCTACTGTTACCGATTTAGCCAAGTTTCTAGGCTGATCTACATTACAACCTCTCATTACGGCAATGTGGTAAGAAAGTAGCTGTAGTGGAATTACCGAAATAAGCGGCATTAGCGATTCGTGTGCTGCTGGTACTTCAACCGTATAATCGGCCATACCTGCAATATCGGTGTCGCCTTCAGTCACAATCGCAATCACCTTACCTTTTCGTGCTTTTACTTCCTGAATGTTCGAAACGATTTTTTCGTAAGAACTGTCCTTAGTGGCAATAAATACCACAGGCATGTTTTCGTCAATCAAGGCGATTGGGCCGTGCTTCATCTCAGCAGCAGGATAACCCTCCGCGTGGATGTAAGAAATTTCCTTCAACTTCAAAGCACCTTCTAGCGCTACTGGGAAGTTATATCCTCTACCCAAGTACAAGAAGTTAGCAGCATCTTTAAACTTCTCAGAGATGATCTCTATTTGTGCGTTCAGATCAAGACACTTAGCCACTTTATCTGGCACAGCCTCAAGCTCTACTAAAAGCTTTCTGTATTCACTTTCGGTTAATGAGCCTTTCTTATGGGCAAGCATAAGTGCCATCATAGTCAAAACAGAAATCTGAGCAGTAAAGGCTTTTGTACTCGCTACACCAATTTCTGGTCCAGCATGAGTATATGAACCAGCATGTGACGTACGTGGAATCGAAGCACCAACAACATTACAAACCCCAAGAATGGTTGCCCCTTTAGACTTGGCTAGCTCAATAGCTGCTAAAGTATCGGCTGTTTCACCCGATTGTGAAATGGCAATAACCACATCTTTCTCCCCAACAATTGGATTTCTGTAACGGAACTCTGAAGCATACTCTACTTCTACAGGAATTCTACAGTACTCTTCAAATATATATTCTGCTACCAAACCTGCGTGCCATGATGTACCACAGGCAACAATCAAAATTCGGTCTGCATTGGATATCTTATTCACATAGTCGTTGATACCACCTAAGTGCAAATGGCCTTCTTTAGCGTTCAAACGGCCTCTTAAGCAATCACCAATGGATTTAGGCTGCTCGAAAATCTCCTTAAGCATAAAGTGGTCGTAACCAGCCTTTTCAATTGCCTCAAGCTCTATATCAACAGTTTGAACGTAAGGCTTCATTTCTACATCCTCTACGTTCTTAATAGTAAGTTTACCGTCTTTGATAATAGCTATTTCGCGATCATCCAAGTAAACTACCTCATTAGTATATTCAATGATTGGGGTGGCATCGGAGGCCAAGAAAAACTCTTCTTTACCCAAACCAACTACAAGAGGGCTGCCTTTTCGCGCAGCAATCATAAGGTTCGGGTCTTCTAAAGAAATGATAGCAATAGCGTAGGCCCCAATTACCTTATTTAAGGCAAGGCGAACAGCTTCAGCTAAGTCAACTTTGGTATTAAGAAAGATGTCCTCAATAAAATTGATAAACACTTCTGTATCTGTCTCACTTTGGAAAGTGTACCCCTTTTTCTCCAAGTCAGTCTTAAGCGCAGCATAGTTCTCAATAATTCCATTGTGAATCATTGCAAACTTGCCAGAATTGCTCACGTGTGGGTGGGCATTTACATCGTTTGGTTCACCGTGGGTAGCCCATCTGGTGTGACCAATACCTACATTAGCGGAAACATCCTTGTCCTGAACATATTCTTTAAGTGCAGAAACTTTCCCCTGTTTTTTATAAACATTAAGGTCACCGTTAAGTAGTGCAACACCAGCACTATCATAACCTCTATACTCTAACCTTTGTAAACCTTTTATAATTATTGGAAATGCCTCTTTCTTTCCGATATATCCTACAATACCACACATAGACTAAAACTTTGCTGAAAAGTAAAAAGAATGCGAGAAGCTACCTCGACAATTCTGAGAAAAATATCTTTAAATTGATATCATCTGGGTTAATCTGAAATGAATTCACAGATTGGTTGATGTCGGTTGGGAACAAAAACACATGATTCCTTCTGAACACGTCTTGATAATAAGACTGTACGAATGTAGTAATCGAATTAGAGTAGGTTTTTGTCTCCTCATCGTAAGCCAAAGTTACCGGAAAAGCACTCGACAAAACATTAGTTCCATCTCTCTGAATTCCTCTAAAATTACTACCGTCCCTAACCGGAATATTCTGATCATCAGTAAAATACATATAGAGCGCTGCTGGCGGATCAACATCTTCTGGCAGATCCAATATAGGGCCTACCGTAAACTCTACTAAGTTGATTACTGCATTGTCCTTGGATTCGGAAAAGTCGTTTAACCCACTAATATCGAGCTTAGTAATAACTGCACCACCCGAGTGTACTAATGAATAAGCGGGAGAAGCGTACTCAGTAGCAGGCTGCTGAATTGCGCTGTAATCTGTGGCACTTCTATCAACAGTTAGGTTGAAGAAATTCGGCTTCCCCTCACCAGTAATAGCAAATTCCTTGTTGTCAGTTAAGCCGCTACCATCAGCGGCTGGTTGGCTGTAATAAAACCTAATCTCTAGGTCTTGCCCCGACACAATTGAAAAAATATTCGATTGATTGCCTTCCACAACAAAGCCTAACCCCGGCATAAACCTGTTAAAAGTCGAGTCGTTTTCAAACTCATCCTCTTCATTCAGAAACCCAGAAAAAACATAATCAGCCCACGCTTGATCTAAAACCAGCTCGTAGGTAGAATCCAAGTCAACGATATTCAAATCGGCCGATGCAATTAGCTCATTGCTAAGAGGCAATGTACTAGAAGTTACGTATGTAGTATCAGGAAAACTCTTTTGAATTTTATAGGCCTTAATTGAAGCAAAAGAATTGACTTCAGACTCGTCATAAAGGTAATTGAAGTTAATACTGAACTTTACCGAGTCAAGTGTTGCGGCAGCGTCTGGCCTATCGGTCACATCTGCCTCAAAGGTAAGCGCAGAAAATGCCGTAGCCGACATTTGCCCTGCAGGAGAATTCACAGCACCTGTTAATAGCCTACCGGTACCTCTCGAATTAATGGAATCAATCAATACCTGAGAAACAGGTATTGGAATATCCTCAGTAAAGAATTCTAAAGGTGCTACATCTTCGGTACCCAGCCCAAACGGACCTGAATCCTCACAAGAATTAAAAACAATGAGGCCTGCTACTAAGAAGGCCCCAAAAATTCTAATCTTACCCAACAAGTTCATTATATAGATCGTAATAAGAGTCTAAGAAGTTATCGTCTTTTTCTATGGTATTTACCGTTCTATTCTTCTCTATCTCACCCAACAATTGATTCAGACTCTCATTAACATCTTCTTCGGCACTAATTACCGCATCAGCATACTCAGCTCCTGTCTTAATAAAACCAGCAAAATCTGCTGTCTTTAAGCTTTCTAGCATGCTATCGTCAATGTCCATCATCTTCACCTTATCCAAAAGGTTGTTATCAAACTGATGAGCAAATACATTGTTATAAATTGTAAATACCGATTTCGTATTTTGGAAGATCGGATCGTTCTTATACGTTGTTTTCAAATACAACGGAATCAAACTAGTCACCCAATCGTTACAGTGCACAATGTCTGGCGCCCAACCAAGCTTCTTCACTGTCTCTAACACACCTTTACAGAAGAATATCGCTCTTTCGTCATTATCTTCATAAAAGTTGTCCTCCTTATCGTGGAACACCGATTTTCTATGGAAATAGTCTTCGTTGTCGATAAAGTAAACCTGAAGCTTAGCGTTAGGAATTGAAGCCACCTTAATTACCAAAGGCTTTTCCTCATCCCCTACTGCAATGTTAATCCCAGAAAGCCTAACTACTTCATGTAGCCTGTTTTTTCTTTCGTTGATCAACCCGAAACGAGGAACCAAAATTCTAATCTCCATTCCACGCTCTTGCATGGCCTGAGGAAGTTTTCTTACAAAATCAGACACGGCCGATGTTTGTAGGAAAGGTTGAATTTCGCTCGCTACGTACAGAATTCTTAATTTTGACATATTTATTGGAATTTAATGAAACCTCTACTCTTGAAAAGAAGCACAAAAGTACAGGATTTTCATCAAAAATCCTTCAATTTTACCGAAAAAGGCTATTGGTAGCACAGCCACTGGCGTTAAACTTAGTTAAATCAACTATGCTGATTTTCAATACCATTGATAAAATCCGTGACCACTTAAAGCATACTACTCAGACCGGAAAGACCGTGGCACTTGTACCCACCATGGGCGCATTGCACAATGGCCATATGCGCTTGGTAAAAGAAGCCGTAAAACAGGCTGACCACGTAGTTGCTAGCATTTTTGTAAACCCCACACAATTCAATAATGCAGCAGATTTGGAAAAATACCCCCGCACCGTGGATGCAGATTTAAAACTACTCGAAAGCCATGGCTGTCATGCCGTTTTTGCACCCTCAGAACAAGAGGTATACCCAGAAAAGCCATCCATTTCGATAAGGTTCGGATCACTTGAAAGCGAGTTGGAGGGAAAATTCAGACCGGGGCACTTTAGCGGAGTTGGCTTAGTGGTTTCTAAACTGCTAAACATTGTAAACCCAGATTTTGCCTTTTTCGGCCAAAAAGACTTACAGCAGTTCTTTGTAATAAAAGCATTGGTTGAGCAACTCAACTTCAAAACACAACTCCGAATGGTGCCAATTGAACGTGAAACTAGTGGGCTTGCCATGTCATCACGCAACATGCGCTTGTCTGAAGCAGATAGAGCAGAAGCATCACTTATTCATAAAGCGCTAACCCAATCTAAAAATCGGTTACTTCGGGGGGACTCAGTTCAGTCAGTCAAAAATCAAGTAACCGAACTATTTAAAAGTTCCGATCGTTTTACGCTTGAATATTTTGAAGTAATAGATACGAGCGATTTTAAGCCCTTAGAATCCATTAATTATAAGGAAAACACGGCTTTGTGCATAGCTGCAGAGATTGGTCAAGTACGATTGATAGACAACTTAATGTTAATTTCTTAGCTTTGCGCTCGTTTTGACGGAGGAGAAATGCAGATAGAGGTATTTAAATCGAAAATTCATAGAGCAAAGGTAACCCAAGCCGAATTGCACTATGTTGGTAGCATTACGCTTGATGAGGCACTTATGGAAGCCTCTAACATTATAGAAAACGAAAAAGTACAGATTGTAAACGTGAATAACGGTGAACGATTTGAGACTTACGTAATTAAAGGCGATAGAGGCAGCGGAACAGTTTGCCTAAATGGCCCAGCCGCCCGAAGAGTACAGGTAGGAGACATCGTCATTATTGTTTCTTATGGAATTATGGACTTTGAAGAAGCCAAAAATCACCAGCCAACCATTATCTTCCCTGATTCAAACAATCAGTTGACATAAGCACTTGAATCAGCAGTTACTTAAGGCCATAAAATTTATTATAATCCTCCTTATTACGGGAGGAATATTATGGTACTTGTTTAAAAACTTGTCCATTGAGCAAATTAAAGAAGCACTTGCTACTTACGATTACTCATGGATTCTTTTCAGTATATTCTTGTCGTTCTTTAGCCACTTTTTAAGGGCTTGGCGCTGGAAACTTTTGCTCGATTCGAGCGGCAATAAAATAACACTTTACAACAGCTACTTCGCGGTTATGATTGGCTATTTGGCCAACTCACTCTTTCCTCGGTTGGGAGAAGTAACCCGCTGCGGAATAGCCAACCGTACACACGGCATTTCTGTCCCCTATTCGCTAGGTACAGTTGTTACGGAGCGAATTATCGATCTCATTCTATTATTGCTCATTACTGCAGCCACCTTCCTATTGCAGTTCAACTTATTAGAACCCCATTGGAAGGCTGGCCTAGCCAGCTTCGAAACTATAGTAGCCGAAAAATGGTGGGTAGGCTTAGTTTTAATAGGATTGGCCATTGGCTTGTTCCTTTACCTTCGAAAGCAAAAAAAGAAAGAGCAAAAAGGTATATTAGGAAAAATCAATGAACTGATTATCCAGGGAATAGAAGGCGTAAAAAGTGTAAAGAAGGTAAAGAACCCCGTAGGTTTTTGGGCTGCTACTTTAGGCATATGGCTGCTCTACTTCTTAATGCTTTATGTCATCACATTTGCCTCTCCTTTAACCAAAGACCTAGGTGTTCTAGCTGGCTTATCCATACTTGTAGTAGGCAGTTTTGGCATGGCAGCACCCACCCCAAGTGGCTTCGGGGCGTTTCATGCCTTTGTGGCAGGAGTTTTAGTACTTTATGGCATTAAAGAAGATGACGGCAAAATTTTTGCGCTGGTTTTGCACACATCGCAGTACATCACCATATTGGTGTTCGGATCAATAAGTTTGATCTTAGTGAATGTGATGAACAAGTCGCAAAAGTGGAAAGAACAGCAAGCAAAATAAAAGATCGTCAAGGCCTAAAAAATTGGGTCGAACGAATGCATCAAAAAGGAGACAAAGTCGTATTTACCAACGGCTGTTTCGATATTCTTCATTTAGGACACATTGATTATCTGGAAAAAGCCAAAGCACTAGGCGATAAGCTGGTGGTTGGTCTGAACTCTGATGACTCAGTAAAAAGATTAAAAGGAGAAACCAGACCTATAAATGGAGAGTTTGCCAGAGCACGCATGTTAGCCGCATTAGGCTTTATTGACGCAGTTTGTGTTTTTGGAGAAGAAACTCCCAAAGAACTAATCGAATTTATTCTTCCTGACGTTTTAGTTAAAGGTGGAGATTACACCATTGACACAATCGTTGGGGCAAACGCAGTATTAAAAAACGGAGGCCATGTACAAACCATCGATTTGGTTGAAGGCTACTCCACAACAGGTATTATTGAAAAATTAAGCAAATAGATATGGGACTTATTCTTGTTATCGGAATCATGATTGTTAGCCTTATTGTTCAACAAAGGCTAAAACATAAATTTAAAAAGTATTCAAAGGTCGGGCTTCAAAATGGCCTATCTGGCAAAGAAGTAGCAGAGTTAATGCTACGCGATAATGGCATTACTGATGTTCAAATTCTATCGGTTCAAGGAAGGCTCACCGACCACTATAACCCAGCAGACAAAACAGTTAACCTAAGCCCTGACGTTTATAATGGCCGCTCGGTTATGGCTGCTGCAGTTGCCGCTCATGAATGTGGTCACGCTATACAGCACGCCACAGCTTATGGCCCATTAGAAATGAGGTCGACCTTGGTGCCAATACAGCAAGCCAGTGGCAAATTGATCAACTTTATGTTCATGGCGCTACTTATAGGCTCTTTTGGTTTGGCACTTTTCCCTGTGGAATGGGCTATGTTAGGCATTATTGCAGCTTACACTATTTTCACTTTGTTTGCTTTTATAACCCTTCCTGTCGAATACGATGCCTCAAAAAGAGCTTTAGCGTGGGTTGAGACACGAAACATTACGACAAGCGAAGAGCATGACATGGCAAAGGATGCACTGAATGCTGCCGCAAGAACTTACCTAGTTGCTGCACTTGGTTCGCTAGCCATGCTACTTTATTATGTAAGTCTATTCTTAGGTCGCGACTAGTATCTTTTATCAATTTGATTAAATTTGCCTAACAAACGTTAGTTAAGCATAGATATGAATTTCGAATTGACCGAGGAGCAACTGGCTGTACGCGATGCCGCCAGAGAATTCGCCCAAACGGAACTACTTCCGGGCGTAATTGAGCGTGATGAAAAGCAGCAATTCCCTGCCGAGCAAGTAAAAAAAATGGGCGAGCTAGGTTTTATGGGAATGATGGTAGACCCTAAGTATGGTGGTGGCGGAATGGACACTGTCTCTTATGTTTTGGCTATGGAAGAAATATCCAAAATCGATGCATCTGCCAGTGTTTGTATGTCGGTAAACAACAGCTTAGTTTGCTGGGGACTCGAAAAATTCGGGACAGAAGAACAGAAGCAAAAGTACCTTAAGCCGCTCGCTATGGGCGAGAAAATTGGTGCTTTTTGCCTTTCAGAACCTGAAGCAGGCTCAGACGCTACTTCACAAAAAACTACCGCGGAAGATAAAGGTGACCACTATTTGCTGAACGGCACCAAAAACTGGATTACCAATGGTAACAGTGCCTCTATTTACCTAGTAGTGGCTCAAACGGACAGGGAAAAAGGCCACAAAGGCATTAACTGCCTGATTGTTGAAAAGGACATGGAAGGCTTTGTGGTTGGCAAGAAGGAAGACAAATTGGGTATTCGTGGCTCAGACACACACTCACTAATGTTTACCGATGTAAAAGTACCAAAAGAGAACCGAATTGGTGAAGATGGCTTCGGTTTTAAGTTCGCTATGTCAACTCTAAACGGAGGTAGAATAGGAATTGCCTCTCAGGCTTTGGGAATTGCATCTGGCGCTTATGAGTTAGCTTTGGCTTACTCTAAAGAAAGAAAAGCCTTTGGCAAGCCAATTAGCCAACACCAAGCTATTCAGTTTAAACTAGCCGACATGGCTACCGAAATTGATGCGGCTAGGTTACTTTGCTTACAAGCAGCCTACCTTAAAGACCAAAAGAAAGACTTT
This sequence comes from Roseivirga pacifica, assembly GCF_900111145.1. Lineage (GTDB taxonomy): Bacteria > Bacteroidota > Bacteroidia > Cytophagales > Cyclobacteriaceae > Roseivirga > Roseivirga pacifica. Next base: position 1,328,990 of record NZ_FOIR01000001.1, on the reverse strand, counting down.
GCTAAAGCAAGTGCGATGGCCAAGTTATACGCTTCAAAAACAGCCATGGACGTTACGGTAGAAGCTGTTCAGGTACATGGTGGCTACGGGTATGTGAAAGAATACCACGTTGAAAGATTAATGAGAGATGCTAAAATCACTCAGATATACGAAGGAACGTCTGAAATACAGAAAATAGTTATCTCAAGAGAGTTACTGAAATAATAAGTTTCGTCATATTATTATGTCCATTAGTATAGCCCATATTACTAATGGACATTTTTATTTGTGTTCATCTAAAAAAGTACTACTTTCACAACCCATTCTATAACTATTTTGAGACAAGACTATGGAAGATTACAATAAAATTGTAGAATCCCTTGGTGTTCGTTACATCAAGAGTAGAAATATGAAAGTGGTGAAGCCCGTAACCATCGACAACTTTTACGATGTTGAAAACACTATAATTGTTGTAAACAATGGCGATATCTACTTTGGCGAAGACCAAGAAAAAGTGGGAGAAGGCGATATGCTTTTCATCCCAGGTGGAAAGTCTTTGCAGATTTCATTCGGATCGCCAACAGCCCCGGTTATTGCGAATGACGAATTCATTTCGAACAAAAAGAAGTACCTAGCCAATGCTACAGATGCAGAGGTAAACGACTTTGATGTAGATGGCTTTAGCCAAGTAATGTTCGAAGCGAAAGTATTTGATTCAGTTAACTTCTTTGCTTCACTGAATATCACTCCGTTTGCCATAAGAAAAGCCAGTAAAATTGCTGACTTGATCAGGCTTATTATTGAGGAAGACAACAGCACAAAGGTTGGTAAAAGTCGAGTTATTAAGGTGAACACTGACTATTTAGTAACTGAGGTTATCCGTTACATCTTGGATAATCGTCTGTTTGTTGAGCTATTGGTTACAAACAGCACGTACTTTAAGGATCCACGACTCATCGATATTTTCAACTACATCAAGGAGAATCTTGGTGGTGACCTATCGAACAAAGTATTGGCAAGAGTAGCCAATGTTTCGGAAGATTACGTAGGCCAGTACTTCAAAATGCTAACAGGCATCAACCCGCAAGACTACATTGAATATCAAAGAATGGAGGCCGCGGTTGATCTACTGAGAACAACTAAGAAGAGCATTCGCGACATTGGTCATGAAGTAGGCTACAAAGACACTGCTTACTTCTGTAGAAGGTTTAAAATGATGTTCGGTATTCCTGCCGGAAAAATGAGGCGTAGAGAAACCTTAATTAACGTTTAAGGTCTCATTAGTCAACTGAACTAGTTCAGAAACCTCAGTCAACAGATTGAGGTTTTTTTGTACCCCATTACCTACAACCAACACATCGGCACCTGCAAGCAATGCCTCTTTGGCTTTGGCCGGGTGATTAATACCACCACCTACTATTAAAGGCAGACCCGAATTCTTTTTAACCGCCCTAATAACACGAGGTGAAATAGGATCCTGAGCCCCACTGCCGGCATCCATGTAAATAAGTTTAAGCCCGAGCATTTCTCCCGCCATTGCCGTACTTGCAGCAATACCTGGCTTATCGTTAGGGATTGGCTGCGTATTGCTCACATAAGATGCACTTGTTGGCCTACCAGAATTTACCAACATGTAACCCGTTGGCAGCACCTCTAAACCGCTTCGCTTTACTATTGGAGCCGCCACCACTTGTTGCCCAATTAATAATTCTGGGTTTCTTCCAGAAATTAAGGACAAGAATAGGATCGCATCTGCATTAGCATCAATTTGAATGGCATTACCCGGAAAAAGGATACAAGGTATATTGGAGTTTGACTTTACAAATCTAACCAGCTCAGACAAGTTGTCACTTGTAACTAAACTGCCCCCAACAAAAATAAAGTCAACCTTATTTTCGATAGCATTATTAAGAACACCCGGCAAAGCGGCAGCTTCCACATCATCAGGGTCCAACAACAAGGCGAGCGACTTTCTGCCCTCTGCCAAGTTGCGATCAAAAATTTGCTGGGTCCTATTTTTCTCCATTGTTGTCGCTCTCTTGCAAGAATTTTCTCAACTGATCTGCAGCCAATTTAAGTACAACCAACGCAGCTTGATTTTTCAATTCTCCCGTAAGCATATTCGCCCCCGAAGAGATTTTAGAAGATGCTTTGAACTTCTTCTTTTTAACCTTTTTCTTAGTTCCTTCGGCCTCTTCTCCCTCGTTATTACCACCAAAAATGGCATTAAAAATAACGTAAGCTGCCAAAGTACCTCCTCCCACAATTAAGGCGTATTTGAGCGTTCGCTCAGCACTAACTTTAATATCGTTAATCTGACTGTCAAGGTCATCTAAATAAGCCTTGCTTTCTTGCTGTAGTGCTTCTCTACTCTTCATCAGGCAATTGGTTTTCAGGTTCGTCTTTACCTTTCTTAGACTTAATATTGTCCAAAATCTTTGCATTAAGGCTTTCGCGCTTGGCATAAACAACTCCACCAATGGCCAAGTATATTACTGCTACCAACAAAAAGCCTAAAAAGCGACTATTGAAAAGTGCATTTAAAAACTGAGAAAGGCTGATAGAAATTAAAAAGAGCGCAAAAAAGACGCAAATCACCACAATAACCAAAATGATAGCCTTGGCTATTACCTTTTGAATTTCATCTTCTAAATCGAGCCTAAAAAGCTCAATCTTGGTTTCGAGGTAGCCCGTAAGCGACTCCAACAATCTATCGATATTGAATATTTTCAAGCCTTATATTTCCGGTTAATTTAACGATTAGGAATTAAGGAAACGCGATATAAATCAAACGATTCAAAACTTTTAGGTGCTGAACAAACCACCTGCTTCCGCTAACAAAAATAGTAAATGCTTATTACACCACAACCGTCAAGTGTGTGGCATTAAATATTACGATAGCTGAAACTGGTTTAGAGTGAAACCTCTACTTGAAACTCGAAAACCCAGCGATTGCTGGCCGTGGCAATTTCCCAGTAAGAAATATCGCTTTGTAGTTTTAAACTGTGGCCAACAATGTATTTAGAGAAACCCAATGTATACATCTGCTGGTTAATCAAACCAGAAAATTCTGCATTATCGGGCTTAGTTGAAGTATACCTTAGCGCAACTTCATAGTTATTTTTAAAAAGGTAACCGCTTTGCAAGTTGATAGAAGAGCCTGTTACATACTTTATTGTACCACCATCATCAAGCACTGCAAATTCATTACTTGCCCCATTTTTATTGCCATACTCACCCATAAAAGACCATCCTTGATACTTAAGCATGGCATCGATAAAAACAGTTGAAAGTGTATTTGTAAGTTGCGTACCATCCGACAGGCGCACGTAACGACCAAGTTGCCCACGCTGACGCACAGCATCTACATTTCTGTCGTAGGTAAAGCCAACTGCAAGTTTAGGCTTTGGCTCTCTTGCCAAGTCTGCACCAAAGTAGTCACCCTTGCCCTTAAAATCGCCAAAAGGAAGGTAGTCCATTCTAAAAGTAAAATCGTATCCTCCAGCGTTTGAGGCAATAATATCTCTACCCTCTCCCATCGACACTGAAAGGCCTTTCCTCAGAACCCCATCCTTACCTACATTATTAGTATGCCAAAACTGCACACCAATATCACGGTCCAGATTAAGCGTAGCATTAAGCAAACTACGATCTACAAATTGCATTTTCTGCGAAGAGATTACACGCTCACGGTTTCCGGGTAACTTGGTTTGCCCAAACCATATTGACCAGTGCTCGGTTGCCTGCCATTTTACTACGGCATCTAGAATTATTCTAGGTGTAAAGCCAGTTTCGGCAATGTTGCCGCCTCCATGATCCCTGTTAGAAATACCTAGCTCTATTTTATAGGTAAGCGAGGGGTCAGCTACAAAGCCATCGAACTTCAATCGCGCCCTCCTAATGAGCAACCTATCACTGTAATCTTTACTATCAATGGTGTAATCGCCCCTATAGAGCGTTTGAAACCTGGTGCTGAATTTTATAGAAAAGGATGAATCTGCAGGAGTAAATTTTATTCCCTTGCCAAAAGAAGCCTCCGTGTGGTGCTGAGCATTAACAACTAAACCACCAAACAAGAACACCAATAAAACAAGAACACGTATTTGTGTACTACTCCCCTTCGGATTTCCATTCCGACAATGTAACATCTTGCGCCTCTTTCAATTAAACAGGCGCAAAAGTAAATAATACTTTACGTTAAGTGGAAAGTTTTCCTTACTTCTTTGCTTCTTGAGCTAAAAGACTGATTTCCTGAGGCTCAGTAGCCTTTTCATTATTCGAACCACCTTGCTTATGAAAGGAGATAAGAATGAAAGGCAACAAAAAGAAGGTAACCAAAATATAAACCAAGCCAATCAACCTCCTTTGAGATACCATAAAGCTAAAACGCTTGGTAAAATTGACCATGCCATTTCTGAGTACTGCAGAAAACATAAATATGAACACTCCAGAAAGGTTGATAAGTAAGTGCGCAATTGCAATACTCATGGCCGTAGTAGAGCTAAAACTAGCTGCAATAAGTGCCGTAATTGTAGTACCCAAATTTGCACCAATGATAAACGGAAAAGCTGCATTCAACCGCACCTTGCCGGTTGCCACCAAAGGCACCAAAAGCGAAGTAGACACTGAACTAGATTGAATTGCTGCGGTAATTAACACCCCCCAACCAAATGACTTTCCAGGTTTATCGAATATGTAAGTCCTTAATTTGTCTTTCGACTTTCCGATTACAGTTTTCTGAATAATGCTGGTTAAGAGCTTAATAGAAAGAAACACAAGCACCAGCGACAGCAATAACTGAATTATACTGTTGTTGATGAACCCTGCAATTTGTTCGGTTACACCAAAATCAAAAACCCAATCCCACTTAGCGTCCGCATCGAAAGCACCCGAGCCAAACAAATATGCCTGCAGACTTTCGCACAACCCCGATAAGAACCCATAATAATACTCGAGAGGGAAGAGAATAACCACCAAAAGGATATTGTAAAAATCGTGTATTACACCCGCAGCAAGGGCTTTTCTGAATGCCACCCTGTCAGAAACAAAACCAAAAGCCACAATTGTACTCGTGAGTGTAGTACCAATGTTGGCCCCCATAATTACAGGTATAGCTTCGCCCAGAGTAAGGGCACCAGCAGCCACCATACCCACCACCATAGTACTGGTAGTTGAGCTACTTTGAATAATAGCAGTTATGAGCAAGCCAATAAAGAGCCCGATAAACGGATCTAGCGAAGAGGAAAGTATATTCTCCTGAAAGTAACCCGCAAACTCTCCCAACGATAGCACCATAAATTTGATGCAAAAAAGAAAGAATGTAAGCACTAGCGAGATATAAACTACCCTAATAGCCACAGATGTTCGTTTATCTTTGTCCCCTGCTATTAGTTTCATTAAGTTTATTTCAGACGTTTTTATGGCGTTAAATTAAAGTGCACAAACTTATGGAAAAGACTATTGACATTCTTGTCTTCAACATCAACCAATTATTAACAATTGGCAAACGCTAGTAAAGCATGCTTAACAAAAAGATAACGAACCCATTCAAAAAAGTATAGCTACTTTTACTGCGAAATTTTTCAGCTAACGACAAAAACTGTACTAACGCTCATCAGCAACTAAATTCAGCATATGGAATACGGAATATTGAATATCATAGAGCTTTTAGGAGCTCTCGGCTTTTTCATTTACGGTATGAAGGTGATGAGCGAGGGTATTCAGAAAGCTGCAGGCAATAAACTCCGCAACATTTTAGGAACAATGACATCAAACCGCTACACGGGAGTGCTCAGCGGTTTTTTAATTACTGCCATTGTACAATCATCTTCGGCCACCACAGTAATGACTGTGAGTTTTGTAAATGCGGGCTTAATTACGCTGGTGGAATCTGCCGGAGTTATGATGGGAGCCAACATTGGTACCACCATCACCGCATGGCTTGTCTCATTACTTGGTTTCAAGGTAAAAGTATCGGCTTTTGCCCTACCACTTTTGGCCTTTGCCGTGCCTATGATGTTCTCTAAGAAATCTAATCTTAAGAACTGGGCCGAATTTATGATTGGATTTTCGTTGCTCTTTATGGGACTAGATGCCCTAAAAGGCGCTGTTCCTGATTTAAAAAGCAACCCTGAAGTACTTAGCTTTTTGGCCGAATACAGCAACCCAGGCCTATTTACTAGGCTGCTATTTGTAGCTGCAGGTACGCTATTAACCATTATTGTTCAATCATCTAGTGCGGCCATGTCTTTAACCATTGTGCTTTGTGCGCAAGGTTTACCAATTGAAATTGGTGCTGCCATGGTTTTGGGAGAAAACATTGGAACAACCATTACAGCAGAGCTAGCTTCTTTGGTAGGTAATGTTCATGCGAAAAGATCTGCCAAGATTCACTCCATGTTCAACATCATAGGGGTTACTTGGATGGTTATTTTGCTGCCATACTTTATTGACATGATTCACTATGTGTGGCCTGCTCCAGATGTAGCCGAAGGTGCCGATAAATTTACACTAGCAACTTTCCATACGACATTCAACGCACTGAACGTGCTTATAATGATCTGGTTCGTGCCACAATTAGTGAGACTGGCCATCAAACTTGTTCCTTCTAAGAGTGAGGAAGATGAAGAATTCCACCTTACCTATTTGGGTAGCCAAGGGGCACCTCTTACTGCTGAGGTTTCTATTGTAGAGGCACAGCAAGAGGCTAACAAATTCAGCAAGATTACCATGAAAATGATGGATCTGCTGAAGCAGCAATTAGTGGAGCAAGACGAAGCAAAACGCGCCAAGCTAAGAGAGAAGATTGCTGAATATGAAGAGATGACCGATGAGGTAGAAGAGAACATTGCCAGCTTCTTGGTAAAAGTATCTGAGCAAAGCCTTACTCCTGAAGCTTCGGTTAAAGTACGTTCAATCTTGAGTATCACAACGGACCTTGAGCGTATTGCAGATATCATTTTGAGAATGTCTCGAGACATCTACCGTGGTAACAAGCAAAAGCTCAAATTCTCTAAAACACAGCACGAGAATATTGCTAAAATCTTTGAATTGATAGACCAAGCATTCGTTGTAATGACAAAACACTTGGAAGGCACTTATGGTAAAGTAGATATTTCTGACGCCATTGACATAGAAGAGTCTATTAACCGCATGAAATCGAAGTTGAGGAAGAAACACCTTAAGTCTACCGAGAAGAAAGAGTACGATGTAAAGAGTGGTATTATTTACAAAGACCTATTCTTTGGCGCTGAAAAGATCGGTGACCACATCATCAACATTAGCGAAGCCATTAGAGGCGATTTCGGTAAAGACGATGAGGATGATGAATAATCGCATCATCAGAGCATTAATAAGAATTTAAAAACGGGGGCAAATGCCCCCGCTTTCTTTTATCAATGTAAAGGCAATATTAACAATCACCTTTGTTTAAGATTTTTTGAAAAATTTTTATTAAACTGAATTACAACGAGTTACATCAATAAATAGTAAATCAGATTTTACTTTTGCTAGTAGCTGTAAATACCCTTAGGCCAGAAAATAGATGCAGAAATTATAGCTTTGTCATTCACAAAACGCGCGTGACACCGATTAGCCTTACTAAAGCAACATGTCTCAACTAGAATTCGTGATGTATGCTGGGTTTATTTTCTCGGCATATTCTGTTATCGGCAACGATGTAATTCAGACCCTAGGAACTTTTCTTTCATCCAATGAAAATAAAAAATGGTGGGTACTATGGATCTTCGCTGCTTCTATTCTTACCGCAGTATTGGTTTACGGTTGGTATGTAAATGATGGCGATGTAACCTATGGCCGACTTATTGGCGACCCGCCAGGCAATGGTTTCGACAACCCGAAATACCTAAACCCAGCAGATATTAAAAGCTTTGGATGGGCTTATTTGCTGCCTCCTATTGTACTGCTCTTAATTACAAGGTTTGGAATTCCGGTAAGCACCTCTTTCCTTATCCTCACCTTTTTCAACCCCAAAAACCTTTACGACATGGTGGTTAAGTCCATGTCGGGTTATTTGGTAGCTTTTGCAACAGGCGTATTGGTTTACCTAGCTATTGCCAAGCGTTTTGAAAGATACTTTATTGAACACCCACCAACCAAGAGCCAAATTAAGCTTTGGACGGTGCTTCAGTGGTGCTCTACAGGCTTCCTATGGTCACAGTGGCTAATTCAAGACTTTGCGAATATTTATGTTTACCTACCTCGCCAAGTTTCGGGCGAAACTTTAGTGTTTACACTGATTATCTTCCTAGTACTTTTAGGCTACATTTTCTATTCAAAAGGGGGCGCTATTCAGGGTATAGTAAAGGCCAAAACCAATACTGTAGACATACGCTCAGCCACAATTATTGACTTTTCGTATGCCATAATTCTTTACTTCTTTAAAGAACTGAATAACGTACCAATGAGTACCACTTGGGTTTTCTTAGGCTTATTGGCAGGTAGAGAACTAAGCATAAAATACTTTGCTTATGGCAGCGTACCGAATGAAACACTAAGAGACCTAGGCAAAGATTTAGGTAAAGTGTTCTTTGGTCTTGTGGTAAGTATAGGATTAGTTTTTGCCCTTAAGTTCTTAACCGAAGGGGCCGTTTCATTCTAAGTGAACTAATTAAAAATACAGCAAAAAAGGCTACCCTTCCGGTAGCCTTTTCTTTTACCCAAACTCACGAATTCAATGAATTCAGAGAGTACTTTTATTCACTAAGCTACTGCAACTTTTAACGCAGTCGCCAAGTGTTTAGCTCTTTCCTCAGTGCTCTGTTGCTCAACCAACAACGCCATCTCCTTAAACAACTCCATTTGCTCTTCGGTATGCCTTATGCCCCTTTGCTGAGCTATATCAAAGTGGTAAAACTTAGTCCATAGAACAGCCTTAATATGAGTTTCAGCCTCATTGGTCATAATCATTTCGGCTTGCACATAGCGATCGTTAAAATCAATCATGGCAGTTTTTACCTTTACTTTTTCCATAACGAGAGCCGGCCTCATATAAATCAGGTCGTTGTGCCCAACTACCCATGCCTTCTTTTGCACCTGTGCCATCTCAAAAATATTGATGTCATATTCATGGATTAAGTGGTCTTCGCGCACATTGATCATATAATCTAGATACTTCGAATTGTTCAGATGGCCATAAGGGTCGCAGTCCTGAAAGCGAATGGTTCTTTCTCCTATTGGTTGCTTATTCATAGTTAATGACTTTACAGACCAGTCGGTCTAATTATGGTTAAATTTTTTATGCGTTTAAAATCAATGAGATGTACTTCTTCTGTAGCAAAAGGTATTTCACATCTTTATGTGCTTTGCTCAAAACATAGGCTCCTTCGAACATGGCGTACAGTTCCTCTGCCTTCTCTAGTGCGTTGGTTACTCCCCTTCTCTCTAAATAGCCAGCCAAATCGTTTTGCCAACCTTTAAATACTTTGTCACAGGCCACACGAATTTCTTCCTCAATAATGCCGGCTGCCATAGCTACGGCAGCAATAGGACAAGCATCTTGAAAGTCAGATTTCTCCAGCTCCTCAGCCATCACATCCACCATTGCACTTAATCCTTCCAAGGCTGGCTTGCCTCTCAGCGCATCACCATATTTGCGCATTTGAATCTCTCCACCATAAAGAATCGCCTCGCGGATCAACTCATCCTTTCCCTTCGGAAAGTGGTGGTATAAACTACCCTTTGGCACCGCAACGGATTTTAGTATTTCATTGATGCCCGTACCATAATAGCCCTTCTTTCGAACAAGGTTTGAAGTAGTACTTACAAGGCGCTCACGAGTAGTCATAACACAAATGTATAAAATTAGACCAAAAGGTCTAGTACTTTAGTGTATTTCTGTTCTACCTCTGATACCGTCATTACAAATCTGCCTGTCAGCAAACAGGGAGCAAACTTTGCATCAGCAAAAGATCGATGCGAAGTAATCAGTCTGTTCTGTGCAGTCTGCCACGAACAAACAGATTGCCGCGTCATAAGCCCCTATTATCACAGGTTTCACTCCTCGCAATGACGATCTTCGCCCAGCAGTAGAAGTGGATCTTCAGAGTTTGGGCAGACAATGATCGTAGAGACAACAAAAAACCCTGGCTTCTTTCGAAACCAGGGTTTTCAATTTATTTCAATTACTCAGAGCTTATTTCACCTCTTCGTATTCTACGTCTGAAACATCGTCAGCACCGCCAGCATTTTCGCTTCCGGCATCAGCACCACCAGCGTTTGCATCAGCGCCAGGTTGAGCACCTTCGGCACCGCCTTGTGCAGCGTACATTTCCTGAGCAGCACCTTCCCAAGCTTTGTTCAATGCTTCAACCGCAGGGTCGATAGCATCCAAATCTTGTTTCTGGTGAACTTCCTTCAAGTGAGCCAAAGCATCTTCAATTGGCTTTTTGTTACCCTCTGAAAGCTTCTCACCGTACTCTTTCAATTGCTTTTCAGTTTGAAAAATCAATGAGTCAGCAGTGTTCAACTTCTCTACTTTCTCCTTCTCTTTCTTATCCGCATCAGCGTTCGCCTCAGCTTCCTGCTTCATCTTTTCGATTTCCTCATCTGTCAACCCAGAAGAAGCCTCGATTCTGATGTTTTGCTCTTTACCAGTTCCTTTATCTTTTGCAGAAACATTCATAATACCGTTTGCATCGATATCGAATGTTACTTCAATTTGAGGCACACCTCTTGGTGCTGGTGGAATATCGCTTAAGTGGAAACGACCGATGGTTCTGTTATCCTTAGCCATTGGACGCTCACCCTGCAATACGTGAATTTCTACTGAAGGCTGATTGTCGGCAGCTGTTGAGAACACCTCTGACTTTTTAGCCGGAATAGTAGTGTTTGACTCAATCAACTTAGTGAACACACCGCCCATAGTTTCGATACCCAATGAAAGTGGCGTAACGTCTAGCAGCAACACATCTTTAACCTCACCAGTTAACACACCACCTTGAATAGCCGCACCAATTGCAACTACTTCATCAGGGTTAACACCTTTGGAAGGTTTCTTTCCGAAGAAAGACTCTACTTCTTCCTGAATTTTAGGAATACGAGTAGAACCACCTACCAAGATCACTTCATCAATATCTGAAGTTGAATAACCAGCATCAGAAAGGGCCTTTTTAACTGGCTCCATAGACCTGCGTACTAGGTTATCTGCAAGCGATTCGAATTTTGCTCTTGAAAGCGTTCTTACCAAGTGCTTTGGCACACCATCAACCGGCATAATGTATGGCAAGTTGATTTCGGTAGAAGTTGAAGAAGAAAGCTCAATTTTAGCTTTTTCAGCAGCTTCTTTCAAACGCTGAAGCGCCATTGGATCTTTTCTCAAATCCAATCCTTCGTCTTTCTGGAATTCTTCAGCCAACCAATCGATGATTACTTGGTCAAAGTCGTCACCACCAAGGTGCACATCACCGTTAGTAGACTTTACTTCGAATACACCATCACCCAATTCAAGAATTGAGATATCGAAAGTACCACCACCAAGGTCATACACAGCGATTTTTTGGTCAGTATCTTTTTTATCAAGACCGTAAGCCAAAGCAGCTGCAGTAGGCTCGTTGATAATTCTTTTTACTTCAAGACCTGCAATTTGTCCGGCTTCTTTTGTTGCCTGACGTTCCGCATCGTTAAAGTAAGCCGGTACAGTAATTACTGCTTCGCTTACTTCTGTGCCCAAATAATCCTCAGCAGTAGACTTCATTTTCTGAAGAATCATTGCTGAAAGCTCCTGAGGCGTATAGTTTCTGTCGCCAATTTTTACGCGAACAGTGTCATTATTACCTTTTTCTACTTGATAAGAAATACCTCTCATTTCCTCAGAAACGTTGGTAAATTTCTTACCCATAAATCTTTTCACAGAACTAATAGTGTTCTGTGGGTTAGTGATTGCCTGACGCTTTGCAGGGTCACCTACTTTTCTCTCTCCGTTACCATTATCTAAAAATGCTACGATAGATGGAGTAGTTCTACGACCTTCGCTATTTGGGATAACGACAGGCTCATTACCTTCCATTACCGAAACACATGAGTTGGTAGTACCTAAGTCAATGCCAATAATTTTTCCCATGATCTATTTATAATCTTTTCTATGATTCAAATTCGACATGCTTTTAACAAGGGTTATGCCAATTGATATTTTCTGACACGGAGTGACACATTGACAGAAATGGAATAAAAAATGCCGCACCTTTCAGTGTGGCATTCAAATTCGTTGGCCGAAATGGCACTATGCACTCACTATATTTTCAAGTGTGAAAGTAAAAGGTGTAGCATTTGGTCCTACTCCCCCACCTGTCATTACTATGTCGGCAGAGGCAATACCAAACAAGTCAATCTCTGTATTGATATTACTCATTATGGCAGCATCAATCTTTTGCCCCTCCATAATTTGAGTTCCTACGCCTATATAAATTTGGCTATTGAACTGAAAGGCGGCGTTACTAGATGGTTCCAAACTTCTTTGAGAAGCACAAAGTTTTCCATCTCGATAAATTTCTGCAGAAATGGCACCTGTCGACAAGTTGTTCTCCAATTCTACTTCATTAGAACTCGAGGCAGCCCCTTTGTACCTCAATACATCGCCCGATTTCGCCAATACCATTTCGAAAGCTTGCCCCATGCTTGCCGAAAGCCTCGGGGTGTAATTTCCGTAACTGTCTACTGCCGACACAGAAAATACAGAGGAAAAGGTGAATGGATGATTATCGCCTATGCCACAGTTTTGAATTACCCGCCAGGCTACTGCGGAACCATCAGTCGCCAACTGATTCTTCTGAAAAATTATAATCTCGTTATTGCTAGCCTCATTCGACTTGTTAATAAAGTTTAGCTGTACTACACTCATATCTTACTGGTTTTGTGTGATTAAAGCCTCAAGTTAAACAAATCAAAATGCAAAATGAACGACAGCTACAAGGTTAAGCCATTCAAATGATTACCTTAGGCTTTGAGATAAACCGAACCATGCGATTTTTTTACTACCTAATTATCTACCCGCTATCGCGCCTGCCTTGGGCAATGGCCTACGCCCTGTCTACTTTTCTCTATTATACACTCTATAAAATACTCCGCTATCGTGTGGGCATTGTTAACAAGAACTTGCGCAACTCCTTTCCTGAAAAATCGAACGCAGAGATACGAGATATCAGAAGGAAGTTTTACCGTCACTTTTGCGATGTAATGGTAGAAAGCTTAAAAATGCAGTCCATTACCAAAGAAGAACTTGCTGAAAGACAAAAAGTAACGAACCCAGAAATTGTAGATCACATTTTTGAACAAGGTAGAGGTCTAATTGTCGCTAGTGGTCATTACAACAACTGGGAATATGTTGCCACAGGCATTAACCCTTGGTTTAAACACCAAACCTTGGGCATTTATCATCAATTCAAAAACAAGTGGCTAGAGAAGAAGATGCTTGAAACTCGCGGGGTTACAGGCATGGTACTAGTTTCTAGAAAAGCCGTTAGGGAAGGTTTTTTTGAAAAAAACAAAGCGCCATATGCCATCTTTTTTGGTGTAGACCAATCCCCTACCATTGCTAAAAAAGTTTACTGGACCACCTTTTTGAACCAAGAAACGGCCGTTGCCTTTGGTGCCGAAAAATACGCCAAGGAAAGAGACTATCCGGTAATATTTGCTGATACAAAAAAGGTGAAACGCGGCCATTATGAAATGACCATTAGAATACTCACCGAAAACCCTAAAGATTTGCCTCATGGTGCCATTACAGAGATGCACACCAAAGCGCTAGAAGAGCAAATTAAACGAGACCCCGTTTATTGGTTATGGTCGCATAAAAGGTGGAAAAGAAAGCGGAAAGCCGGGGAGTAAAGTCTCTAGTTTTTCCTCATTAGACTGGCGTAGGCCTTTTTCATGGAATACCATACATCCCCTAAAAAGCCATTCTTATTATAAGGATTATCTGGTATTCCTAAGTCCAATGTCTCATTAACAGGAGACTTAAAAGTCCCAAAGATTCTATCCCAAATAACCAACGTAACCCCATAGTTTCTACCATAGTGATGTTTGCTAACTGAATGATGTAGCTTATGTGCATCGGGAGAGATAAACAAGTTTCTTCCCAACCAACCAAAATTAGCTTTTACCCTAGAGTGAATAAACAACTGATGAAACTCTTCAATCCAAGTAATTATGAAAAATGTAAGCAAGGGAGCGCCAAAAACCGCATAAGGTATAGCGTTAATGAGTTTCCCTACAGCTATCTCCACAAAGTGCAGTCTATATCGAGTCATTACACTGAAGGATGAAGCTGAATGGTGAAATTCATGCAGTCTCCAAAGCGGCTTTACATTATGCATCATCCAATGCCCAACATAGTTGCTGAAGTCACTAATCAGGTAAAGGATAAAAAATTGCAAGTACAGGTTATCAATCTTCAGAGCCAACTGCAGGTTTGTGTTGTCGAATATCAATTTCGAAACCACCTGGAATAGCCCAAAGGACAAGATTAAAGAGATAAGGTTGGTAAGGTTAAAAACAGCCAAGGCTGTCATTATCAAATCAGTTTTTACAGACTTATCCTTTCCGAAAATCGCCTTAAACGAAGATTTTTTCCAACCAATAACAATGAGTTCGCTAGCCAAACAAACAATCACGATCCCCAAATTAATCGCTAGGTTTCCCTGATTAAGAATGGTTTTTAAAAACTCAATGGCTCGCTCTAGCATGAAATATAGGTGTGTATTTAAAAATGAAGATGTTAGACAATTCAATATCTAGGAATATTTCGAATTGATAAAATGAGAAACGCGAATTTAAGTACCTTTGCACCTTAATTTTGCAAGGAATGAGTTTAGCGAAGGAGATAGAAAAGCGAAGAACGCTTGAATGAAAAATTACAACAAATTTGAATAGTTTGAGCATGAACTTAGAGCAGAAAAGCATGAACATGGCTCAGTCAGTGGGCTTTTTTGGTATACCTTCAGAAAATTTTGATGAATCGGGCCGAGCACAGTTTATAGCCCTACTCGAGCTAGGTCTTCTTCCACAGTCCAGTATATTAGAAATTGGCTGCGGTGTTCTCAGAGCGGGCCATTGGTTAATCAACTTTTTAGAGCCAGAAAATTATTATGGCATAGAACCGTCAGAAAAGCGAGTACAACTTGGACTTGATCAATTGATCAGCAAGAGTGTACAAATCGAAAAAAAACCTCGATTCAATTTCAATGACGAGTTTGATTTAACAGTGTTCGACAAGAAGTTTGATTTCTTTTTAGCTGGTTCAATCTGGACTCATTGTAGCAAACTCGACATTTCAACAATGCTTGATGGCTTCAAAGAAACGGGCACAGACAACTCCGTTTTTTTAGTTTCCTATCTGCCTGCCTTTTTTCCATGGCAAGATTATAAGGGATCAGACTGGGTGGGCACAAGTCATAAATCTGAAAAACCCGGTTGTATACACCACAACAAGAAATGGATTAAGAGACAAGCAAAAAATAGAGGTTTACATATCTCATTTTTAAATAAAACTGCCTTTGACAATCAATACTGGATAGTTTTATCTAAGGCTCCACTAATAAAGGTTAAAACACTACTTAGCAAAAGATTACTTCGCTTTTACCATGCCTTGAAGAACTAACCTATCATCTAATGGTCTCAGATAATTTCAGTTGATTTATTGTGCTATTATTAACTACCATTCGCCTTTTATCGAAAAACCAACCATATTTATTAAAGTACTTAATTGCTGATTTAATATGATGCATGAGTAAGTCAATGCTATCATAAGATCCTCTTTGAAAGAAATGGTAGATTGATTCTTCTCCGTAATAAAGAGTAGACCACTTTTCATTTATTCTTCTAGATAAATCAACATCCTCGAAATACAAGAAGAACCTTTCATCAAAGCAACCCACTTCTTTCAAAGCATCCTTTCTAAGCAACATAAAGCAACCAGAAAGATAGGGAGCCTCAAAAACAAGGTCTGGGCTCACGCCTGCTAATTCATAACGCGACATATATTTTGAAAAAACTATTTTGGCCGGCTTGGGCATAAACCTCCTCAAAATGAGCTGCAATGGGTTTGGCAGCAATTTATAAAGTGGTTGATCGGAATTATCTGGATTTAAAACCCTCGGTAAAAGCAGCCCCACATCACTCCTTCGCTGCATTACCTTTAAGAGGTTTGACAAAACGCCTTTCTCAAAATACACATCTGGATTTAAACAAAGATGTATAGCTCCAAAGTCCATTACTTTATTCAAAATAATGTTATGTCCTTTGCCAAAGCCAATATTATCACCTACCCATATATATTTGAAATCAGAATAGTTGGACACAATAAAGTTCAAGCTTTTGTCTGGAGAATTATCAATAAAATAAACCTGCATATCAATATCCTCTGAACTCAAACAAGCACAAAGCTGAGTAATATGAGCGGGTTCATTCTTAAACAAAACGACAGAGATAGTCAGTACTTCGGCCTTGGTTTTATCCATAAAACGAAAAATTCTAGCCCTTAACGGCCTTATAAATTTTGGGATAGTTTAACTCAGTCCAGATGCTAAGCCAAATGCGAATTGTTTTCTTCCAAATTAAAAGAGTATGCTTGAAACTCGCAGAATATTTGTTTCTTAATCCACGCTTATGCCTGAGAATTGTATCTTGATAAAGATTAATCAATAAGTCAATTGATTTTTCCAAACTTGCATCCTCTCTTATTCTATCACATACTATTTGTGAATCTCTAGTTGAGAACTTGTCTAATTCTTCACAAAGGGTCTCTACGGTTGTAAGCCTCGTCATCAGCTTCATTCCAAAGTTATACTTTCTATAATGGTCAAAATTTTGAGGCTTAACCATTCCTGCTAACCCTGTGAAATCACAGACTATTACTGCACAACCAACAGCCATTGACTCCATTGCCGCCTTAGCCTTTCCAAAGACCAAATCAAAACCTCCAATTAGTTGCTCGGGTTTAGGGTGTTCTTTACCAACCCCTTTTCCAATTACTTGTAAGTTCACCCCTTTTATCTCACAAGCCTGCTTAATCAATTTTAAATAGTTGTGATTATTGGCATAATTAGAAAAGACTAGGGCCGTGTTTAAAGTGGCACTCCAAGTCTTCTTTTTTTCAAACCTCTCTAGATTCACCCAATTATAAACAACTTTAATATCAGCAGAGCTAATTGAATAATCTTGTATGTAGCGTTCAGCGCAGTTATAGTCTACGGCCGCATATTGAACTATATTCTTATGGAATAGAGGAATATCTAATGGACTGAGTCTATCGTGAATCCATGAAATACAGGGTGTTAATTTGAACTTGTTTAAAGCTAACCTGGTGACAATATTCTGATGCCCATGAATTAAATCTGGCCTACTTAACTCCGCAAGTTTGGTTGTAACAACAACTCCGGCATCGGCTATCTCCCTACTCACTTTTCCTAGCCTTAATGTAAACACCTCGACACCGACCCCTCTGCGCACAAGGCCTAACGCCAAGTCCTTAACATATAGCGTGGTGCCATTATAAGCATCCATCTCAATATTTGTTATGAGAATTTGCAAGGCCTACTGTAATAAAGCCTGAGCGAGAGGCTTCATGTTTTCATTAAACGAAATGAGCCTTTTATAAACTCCTTCTTTAACTCGCCTTCTTCCGTGTTCCTCATAAAACGGTACTTCAGTTTCCCAGTTACTGACCTTAGTAAGGTCTGTTATTTTTCGAAAGCATTCTTTTCTAAAGAAATCCAATCCGAATGAATCCATAAACCGATCTACTTCAAACTTTAACTCTGCGTAATCAACACAAGCTTTCAGTTTTTCTCTCATTTCATCCTCCGATAGATCAAAAACAATACTATTTTCATTTATTGAATCTTGACCTTTATGTAACTCATCTTGAAGGAAATCATAGTTCTCTACTTCTTTATTCTTAGATGTTAAACGAGACACCAATCCATTTATCAAATACCTGCATATGTCATGAGATGGATTGAACCCTTCCAAAGCGTCTCCTACAATACGTCCGTAACCTTCTGACCGCCACAAATCTTCTAAACTATCGAGTAAAACTAAAAAAGGCTTATGGTCACCCTCAAGAATTAAGTCATATATTTGCCTATCACTAAATGGCTCAAAAGGGGATAAAGCTTTTAGTCCTAAAGAGTTAACTAGCGCAATAGATTCATGAAGCCTTGACTGATTTCTATTACCTGAACCTGTGGTTAAATAAACTACATCTGGCTTTTCGGTTATTAACAGTTTATAAGCAAGTAATTCATGGCCCGGGTGACCAACAAAAAGTAGTGTTTTCATTTTTATGAGGTCTCTATTAAGAAGATCAGTCTTATTCTTAAGTCAAAAAAAAGGTGTTGAGAAGACAGCAGTAAGATACGCCTTTGGTGACTACACAAGCAAGATTATAACAGCATTTTCTTTCCCCATTATAGCATCAAATATGGGTTTTGAAAATACAGGAAAATATGATCTCATTCTGACTTCGTGTATTATTGCAGCTCCAGTATTTACATTACATATATCAGATGCTATTTACAGATGGTTAACTGACACAAACAGTTTCGAACAAAAAAAAGGCTATTCTAACGGACTAGCCTTTCTCATGGCAGTTTTGATATTTATTATTGGTACTTTTCCAATTACAAACCTCTTCTATTCTTCAACCTTACTTCTTCCTGCATATTCTCTTTTAATGTCTCTAATCATTTACAGAGCTTGTCAGCAAGTGATTAGAGGGTTGGGTTTGATCAACAAATATGCAATTGCTTCAATTTTTAATGCCTTAACATACGCGAGTATAGCCTTGGTCGGCCTAATTCTATTTAAAAAAGACCTTCGATTTGTCTTATTCGCAATGACCCTTGGCAACCTTCTTGCCTCAGTCTTATTAATAATCCCAATTACTAAACGGAGAATTTGGTCACCGTCAACAATAGGGTTTGATCAGATGTTTTCATTGATAAAATTCTCCTTCCCCCTATTAGTAAATAGCCTTGGATGGATGTTGGTCATTCAATTAAACAAGTATGTGATCGCCTACTTTTTCGGAAATGACGAAAATGGCATTTACGCCATAACTGAACGGCTCGCAAGTCCAATTTATTTGTTAGCATTTTATTATTACTTTTCCACGCAAGATCACTTTTTAAAATCATCTGAAGTCCGCAGAGATTCATCCTTTTTATTTAAAATAATAAAGAAGCTTGTTCTCATATCAGGTATAGGAACAATCATCTTACAGCTTCTATACATGGTGTTTCTACCTCATTTTTTTCCAGACCTAACCGTAGTACTTCGATACATTCCAGCAATGGCCGTAGCGAATATCCTACTCGCAATCACAACATTCTTGGGCATCCCATATATTCAAAGTAAGGACTCTAATATTTTAGCCCGCACAACCCTTTATGGTTTAGTAATTATGGCTTTAACGACCGCAATATCTATTAACCTACTCGGGCTATATGGAGTTTATTTAAGTATTTCGCTAGGAACACTACTAACAATAGTGATGAGGCTAAAGTATACCAAGCATTATTACCTTAAAAGCCTATAAATACACTGTACACTCGCAACCAGAATCTTTGAAAACTCAAATTATTGATATTAAACTTAGACTTGTAGACCTATTAAAGGAGGTTATTAAGTACCAATGTTTCCCCATTATCTTTCCACTCTATTATTACTTCAATCACAAAGACTACAGCTGGCTAAAGGAAAAAAACAGGCAGGCAAGAATTAATCAGGGGGTGAACAATAAAAAAATAATGGTAATTGATGACCGAATTCCCTATCCTGAAAATGGGTCTGGCTACCCTAGAACTCAACAAATTTTAAAAGGGCTATCATCTCTTGACTTTAAAATCAGTTATTACGCCTTCATACCCTTTGTAAATAAAGATAAGGTTGAACGGCATTTTAATTCAAACATAGAGTTTATCACCAGTCCTTTAATTGCAAAAAAAGGAGCTCTTAGAGCTATAAGAGAAAACTTATCAACTATTGATATTCTTTTAATCAGTCGGCCAATAACCCTTAAAAGACTTTATAGACACCTGCCAGAGTTTAAGCGACAAAACCCCAACATTAAGATATTTTATGATTCTGAAGCAATAAACGCTCTGCGTCTAAAGGGCTCCAGTCAAAGGGTAAACAGGTATTTAACCAAGGAATTACATATGGCCAGTTTCGCTGACAAGACAATAGCTATATCTCTAAGGGAGCGAAAAGTATTTGAACAATTACTCCAATTAGAGCGGCTGGAAGTTCTAGGTCATCAAACACAAGAGGTTAACATCTCTAATCCTATTGAAGAAAGGAGTGGCTTGTTATTTATGGGGCCACTCTACAGAAAAAGCACCGAAAACAGCCAAGCTTTCTTGTTCTTTCTGGAACGCATTTGGCCCTATATTTTAAAAAATTCCGTTACCACAACATTCACGCATATAGGTAGAAATCATCTAATAAAGAGTCACAAAAACCTAAAACCAAATATTAAGCTTGTTGGAGAAGTTAAAGACATTAGCATTTACCTAAATAAAAGCAGAGTATTTGTTGCCCCCACCTTAAGCTCATCAGGTATTCCCCTCAAACTAATAGAATCAGGAGCTCACGGCTTGCCTTCAGTATGTTCAACTATTTTAGCGAATCAATTAGGGTGGGAAACAGAAGTACATGCGCTTGTAGCAGACGACCCCGAGGAATTCGCCAATCAGTGCATACGTTTACTTACTGATGATGAGCTTTGGCACAAAATAAGCAAGAATGTACTTCAAAAGGTTAAATCGGAGTATTCCAAACTTCATTTCACCAATCAACTGAAAGCTATATTTGAGCCCAGCTAGGCAATTAAGCCCTCTATGAACAACCTATTAAATATGACCAAAAGACTAATCTGGAAATTATCTATTCGGATGTTTTCAGGCAATGAGGTCATACAGCTTTTTCGGATTCATTTTAATCACGAACCGAGCGCCTTAGAGCTCTTTAAATTAGCTATTAAGAACTACTATTCTGCACTAAATAAAGAGAAGTTAATAATTGATTTAAGAGAAAAAATTGAGCTAGCCGAGAAAAAGCATCAAATCCTATGGAGAAAGAAAATTCATGAATTAAAAGAAACAGTAAAAAACTATCACTTTGATAATGTGGCAAATCGGGCCGAAAATGCCGCTGTTATTGTTGAATCCAGAAAGCACGAGGATCTTGAGGTAATCGTTAAAAATGTTATGTCTTGTTTAGAGCTAGGATGGTCTCTCTACATTTTTCATGGAACAAATAATGAAACCTATGTGAAAAAGACCTTTTCAGAAGCTCCCCAGATAAATTTCATTTCCTTGGAAACCCCTACTATTGACAGAGAGCAATATAGTACACTTTTAAAAACACCTGAGTTTTGGAAAAAGATTGAAGCCAAAAAGGTACTCATATTCCAAACTGACTCTATTATGTTAAAAAGAGGTGCTGAAAGTTTTTTAAAATACGATTATATAGGTGCCCCGTGGAATAGTAAGCACTTTTTATCGAAAACAGATGTAGGCAATGGGGGCTTTTCAATTAGAACAAAACAAACTATGATCGAAATCTCCGAGAAGTATAAAGACGACAATCTGTCTGAAGATGTATTTTATTCAAAGTATTGCAAAATCAATGGATACGCGCTCCCAACAAAAAAGATAGCTGGCTCTTTCTGCCTAGAGAATACTATTACACACCCATCTCCAATTGCTGTTCATCATCCTTTACTAATACCTCAGCGTAAACTTTCAAAAATACTCTTTGGCCATGCATAGTAAAGACAACTAATACCCATTCTCAAACTGCCATTACCTCAAAACCCATCTCTTAATTTGCTTTCCACCACCATTGGAGCGCAACTAAGATATCTGTACTTTTGCACCTCAATTTCAACAACATGAGTTTAGCGAAGGAGATAGAAAAGCGAAGAACCTTTGGTATTATCAGTCACCCCGATGCCGGTAAAACCACTTTAACCGAAAAGCTGCTGCTTTTTGGTGGGGCTATTCAGAAAGCAGGAGCTGTAAAATCGAACAAAATCGATATGCATGCCCGTTCCGACTGGATGGAGATTGAAAAGCAAAGGGGTATCTCTGTAGCTACTTCGGTTATGGCTTTTGAGTACGAAGGCTCTAAAATCAACTTGCTCGATACGCCTGGTCACCAAGATTTTGCGGAAGATACTTACCGTACACTTACCGCTGTCGATTCTGTGATTATGGTAATTGACTGCGTGAAGGGTGTGGAGATTCAGACCGAAAAGCTGATGGAGGTTTGCCGTATGCGCAATACGCCTGTAATCTCTTTCATAAACAAGCTCGACCGTGAAGGCCGCGACCCTTACGATTTGCTTGACGATATTGAAGGAAAACTAGGTATTAACGTACATCCGCTCAGCTGGCCAATTGGCATGGGCAAAGACTTCAGAGGGGTTTACAGCCTTTATGACAAAAGTCTTCGCTTATTCAAAGCTGGCGGTCAACAATTGCACGAAGAGGCCTTCAAATTTGCCGACATCAACAGCCCTGAACTAGAAAAGTACGTGGGTGAAAGCTATGCCGCTCAGCTACGCGAAGATGTTGAAATGCTCGATGATCTTTACGGTCCACTCGATGTTGAGGCTTACCTAAATGGAGATGTTGCACCGGTTTTCTTTGGCTCTGCAGTAAACAACTTTGGGGTAAAAGAATTGCTCGACACCTTCTTAAAGATTTCTCCAGCACCAAAATCTAGGTTCTTAGACGAAACCAAAATAACACCCGAGCATAAAGAATTTACCGGTTTTGTGTTTAAGATTCACGCCAACATGGATCCTAAGCACCGCAACAGAATCGCCTTTTTGCGAATCTGTAGTGGCAAATTCGAAAGAGGGTCCAACTACTATCATACACGGCAAGAAAAGAAATTCCGAATCTCTCAGGCTACCGCCTTTATGGCTCAAGACAAAGAGACCGTAGACGAGGCTTACCCAGGCGACATCATCGGTTTGTACGACACTGGTAACTTCAAAATCGGTGACACGCTTACCGAAGGCGAAAAAGGTATGTACCGAGGCATCCCTAGCTTCTCTCCGGAAATTTTCCGCGAGGTAATTAATAAAGACGCCATGAAAACCAAGCAGCTAGAAAAGGGCTTAAACCAGTTAATGGATGAAGGTGTTGCCCAGCTCTTCAACTTTGAGCTTGGCTCAAGAAAAGCAGTTGGAGTTGTAGGCCAGCTTCAGTTTGAGGTGATTCAATACCGACTGAAGAATGAGTACGGTGCTACTGTTGATTTTGCCCCTATGCAGCTTTATAAGGCATGCTGGATTTCTTCCAACGACCAAAAGAAACTTAACGAATTTATAAGCTCTAAGCAGCGCCATATTGCCAGAGATAAAGACAATAAGCTGGTATTTATGGCCGAATCGAAAGCCTGGCTACAAATGGTTCAGGATAATTTTCCCGATATTGAGTTCCACTTTACAAGCGAGTTCTAATGGAAAAAATCGTTCAACCGCTATATGAAGACAATCACCTGCTGATAGTGAACAAGCCTGCCGGTGTTCTGGTACAAGGCGACAAAACTGGTGACAAAAACCTGACAGACTACTGTAAGGAGTATATCAAGAAGAAGTACAATAAGCCTGGCGCTGTATTTCTGCACCCCGTACACAGGCTCGATAGACCCGTGAGTGGTGTGCTTGTTTTTGCCCGCACCTCTAAAGGGCTTGAAAGAATGAATAAGCTTTTTGCCACGCGAAAAGTGCAAAAAACTTATTGGGCTGTGGTTAAAGATAGGCCAAGCCAGAAGAAAGGAAAGCTGATCAGTTGGTTGAAAAAAGATGGTAATAAGAACATTACCACTGCCTATGCCGAACCTGTTGATGGCGCTCAAAAAGCAGAAACCGACTTTAGAGTTTTGGGTAAGTTAAACGACCATTTCTTAATAGAAGTAGAACCAAAAACTGGTCGACCACACCAAATCCGCGTGCACATGGCCGAGTTTGGCTGCCCAATTAAAGGTGATTTGCGTTATGGTTTCCCTAAGCCAAATCCTGATAAAAGCATTAACCTGCATGCACGTAGACTCTTCTTTGAACACCCAATTAAAAAGGAGCCTGTAATTGTAACTGCTGGCCTACCAAACGATCAGTTCTGGGAGCAATTCCTAACACTGGAAAAGCAGAAAGTAAAAGACAAGAACATCGACAAAATGTATTGATTTTCAGAAATGAGTAAAAATCAGGTTAATATTTAAACCAGTTTTTACTCATTTCTCATAAATTCGCTAAGTAAAGACACCTTTTACTTATGCGTCAAGCCTTAGTAAGCCCCGGGGCTTCAGAACTCTCTTACGAAATCCGCGAAATCATCATTAAGGCTGATCAACTGGCGGAGTTGGGCCGCACCATCTACTTCGAAAATATTGGCGACCCGATACAGAAAAACTGGCAAATTCCTTCGTGGATAAAAGACATCATTTCTGAGCTAGCCCAAAACGATAAATCCTATGGCTACTCCCACTCTATGGGTGAAAAGTTTGTTCGCCAGTTTCTAGCCGAGGAAAACAATAAGCTACAAGGTGCTAAAATTTCAGCTGAGGACATTATTTTCTTCAACGGTCTGGGCGATGGAATTTCTACACTCTATCAGTTTATCAAGCCCACTTCAAGAATTATTGGTCCCTCACCGGCTTACTCCACACACTCTAGCGGTGAGGCCGCACACGCCAATGCCAACCCGATTACTTATCAGCTTAATCCGGCCAAAAAGTGGCTTCCTGAAATGGACGACCTGTACAACCAAGTACAGTACAACCCAAGCATTGTCGGTATTCTTATCATTAACCCAGACAACCCAACGGGTGCTGTTTACCCAAGAAAAGTACTGGAAGACATGGTGAAAATAGCACGAGAGTTCGATCTATTTCTGCTGTGTGACGAGATCTATGGGGCGATTACGTACAATGGCGCCAAACATTATCCGCTTAGCGAAGTAATCGAAGATTTGCCGGGCATCGCCATGAAAGGAATGTCTAAGGACATGCCGTGGCCTGGTAGCCGTTGCGGGTGGATGGAATTTTACAACCGTGGCTCCGATGCCCTGTTCAATAAACTATTTCACACATTACAGCGGGCTAAAATGTTGGAAGTATGTTCGACCACGTTACCACAAATGGCCATACCAAAAGTTTATGGTCACAAGAACTATCCGGCATACAGAAAGGCTACCAACGAGAAAATAGGCAAGCGAAGTTCTCAAATAGCAGCCCTGCTTCAAGATATCCCCTACCTCTACTTCAACGAGACTTTTGGGGCGTTTTACAACACCATAATATTCAAACCAGGCACCATCAATTCCTCCCAAAAACTAAAAATTGATAACCCTGAGGTTGAAAAATTACTGGATGGCTGGCTACAAGAAAGAAACCTAAAACCAGACAAGCGCTTTGTGTACTACCTACTAGCTGCAAAAGGTGTATGCGTAGTACCTATCTCATCGTTTTGCTCCGATCTCTTAGGGTTTCGGGTAACCTTACTCGAAGAAAACGAAGACTTACTAATTGAGACTTTTACGCATATTAAAGAAGCCGTAATAGAATACTGTGAGTCTTAAACAGTCGATGGCCAATGGTCAATAGTCAATGGCGAACAGATACTTCACGCTAAGTTTGTATTTTAGTAAGCATCTATGAAAAAGCTGCTTAAGATTATTGGTATTCTATTGTTAGCCATAGTACTCACAGGCTTTGTATTTGTTTGGGTGAAAAATGAGCCACTTCCCGAGGGTGGCCTTAGCGGAAAAGAAGCCGACAAACTAGCCCAGCAAATGATGACCTCACTGAACCACCAAGCTTGGCAGAATACAGCTACCGTAAGCTGGACGTTTAGAGGCAGCCATCATTATGAGTGGAATAAAGCCGAGGACATTGTAAAAGTGAAATGGGACAATCATGAAGTCATGCTCAATACCAAAACACAATCGGGTATTGTGGCCAATGGCCAAGACTATTCGGCTGCAGATATTGACAAGCTGACGCAAACAGCCACTGACTATTTTAATAACGATAGCTTTTGGCTATGCGCGCCATTCAAAGTTTTCGATCCCGGTACCAAAAGAAGTATAGTAACACTGGCCGATGGCCGTGCAGGCCTTAAAGTCACTTATAATGCGGGCGGCAGCACTCCTGGAGACTCTTATGTATGGATGCTCAATGAAAACTATCAACCCACAGCTGTAAAAATGTGGGTTTCAATTCTCCCAATTGGTGGTATGGAATTTACATGGGAAAATTACCAAACGCTGGAGTCTGGTGCGCTTGTAGCCCAAGACCACAAGGCATTTGATTTTTTGAATGTAGAACTCACTGACATTCAATAACCAAGCATATTCACTTGTCTAATATTTCCCTCACAAACCAAACAAACACCGATTTGGCAGCGTATTTGTAAGTCTCTAAACAAAATTAGACGCTTATGAAAAAATATATTTTGACACTCGTATTGGCTCTTTTTGCTTTCGCTACACAAGCGCAAAGCGGTAAAAATTTCTTAGATCAAAGTTATATTGAGGTAACTGGAGTAGCCTTTAAAGAGGTAACACCAGACGAGATTTACCTGAACGTTAGAATTGACGAAAAGGACAACAAAGGCAAAGAATCGCTGGAGCAGCTTGAAAGAAAAATGCTAAAGAAACTGGAGTCATTAGGAATCAACCTGGATGATCAAGTGACATTAAACGACCTAGCCAGCAACTTTCAGTTCTACTTTCTAAAACGTACCGATGTATTCGCCACCAAAGCGTACACCGTAAAAGTAAGTACTGGAAAAAAGGCTGGTGAAGTAATTGGCGAGTTGGCCGAACTTGGCATTTCCAATGTAACCCTCGACAGAGTGGAGTATTCTGACGAAGAGACGTTAAAAATGGAAGTAAAGGCTTTAGCCGTAAAAAATGCTAAAACAAAAGCTGCTGCCCTAGCCGGAGCACTAGACCAACAAGTCGGGAAGGCCATACATATTCAGGAGTTTGACAGCCCAAGAATGTATCGAGCTGATGCCATGGAAATAAAAGTTCGTGGTGTGGGAGGTTTGAACAAGCAAGAAGCACCAGAAATTGCATTCGATAAAATTCGAGTTGACGCTACCGTTCAGGTGAAGTTCTTAATGGACTAGAAGGCAATTCTCAAGAAAGGGAAGAATACCATAATGAAAAAGGGGAGCCAAATGGCTCCCCTTTTTACTATCGACTATAATTAAACCTAATTAATGTTCGTGATCATCGTGAGCTAAGCTACCCATTAGCGCCATTCTTGCCGGTTTACCAGGCAAAGCAAGTGTACCAACAAACTCAAGCGTCTCTAGCTCATACATTGCAATAGAGCCATTCATACCATCAGAGATATAAAGAAACTCTTCGCTAGCCGCATAGGTAGGTGCACCTGTACTTCCCTCTGCAGGAAAATTAATCTCTAATTGTTCTGAGGCTATAGTACCAAAACCGTGTCCATCCAAAACCTTTACAGTACCATCAGTATACACCAATATAAGGTGGTGACCTTCCCAATCGAAAGTAGCTGCCGATAGGTTTGCATTCTCTTCAATGGTATTAATGCTATTGGTAGCTATATCAATTTCGTAAACACCTCTACCACCATCAAAACCGATGAATGTCTCGCTCTCTTCACCATAAATTATAGTACCAATCCACTCATCTCCGAAAGACTCAGGGTTTTCAATTAGCAACTGGCTTCCATCTTGGTTAACTCTCAAAATTCCTTCTACCGAACCAAATAGTACAGTTTCGCCATTACCTGCTTCGCCATGAATACCGCTTGTCTGAATGGTAGACTCATGCAAAGTATTACCATTCATATCGATAATTTTTACACGCTCAGGTAATGTCCAAGCAGTGCTTCCATCTTTTTCCGTTACTGCAATTGTACCGTTGTTGAACAAGGCTGGAGCTCCGTGATGCGCATCACCAATATCAAAAACTCTGGCCTCCGCCTCTGTGTGCATTGTGCTCTCTTTAAAGTGAGAAATGCTTCCTTCCCCATCGTTAAAAACCAAAATGTTATCACCCTTACCATAGTAATGTACTGGTCGGCTGGCAGTGGCTTTGGACAATGCCCATTTAGGTGTGCCTTTAACGTGAGCATGGTCTCCATGCGCTTCAATTCCGCTATCGAAGAAAGTAGCCAGGTTATCATCTGTGTTAATTACCGAAACATATCGGCCGCTTGGGCTAGTATACAACCTGCCCGCAGCATACTGGCCAGCAACTGTCTCTACCGTTCCCTCATGCGGATTAACCACATAATAATTGGCCTGATCCTGATCAGAAACCAAAACGCGAACGAATTGACCTTCTTCATGATCGTGTGCTGGCGTTTCGCCATCATCATCGCTACATGCCGTTAATGCAAAAACTGCCAAAAACAGCAGCAACATCCCTCTTTTAATCATCTGTTTAGTTTATAGTTTGCAACAATGATGCAAACATAAAGACGGATTTCTTAAATGCAATACTGTTGCATTTATATTTTTATTAAAGGTGAATTAACCTGAATAGCGCTAATTAATCCCTTTCAAAAGCGCCCTCAAGTAGCAATGATACTCGCGCTTATTACCTATATGGAGGTCCACCGAGCCAAGCCACTATAGACTGCCTAACTCCTTTGGTAATTGGTGTAACCCGATGTAAAATAAAAGAAGGGAATATGATGACAGTACCCTTTTCGCGCGGCATTGTGTGTACTTTCTGGTTGATCATAAACTGAAAGTCACCGCCTTCATACTCATCAGGGTCAGATAGCTGGACGGAGATACTGAGCTTGCGCTGCGATATTTCTCCTGCGCCAAAATCTAAATGCCAATCAAAAAAATCCTGCGCTCCATATCTTGCCAACTGAAGCTGATGGTGAAAGCCTAATAAATCGAACCCATAACGTTCGTTGTTGCATTCAATGCCCAACCTACCCAAGCGTTCATATACCCAAGCATTTGCCTGACTATCGGGAATAAAGGCTAGCTTGGTTCTTCTTAGCTCATCATCCGTTGACTTTCCTTCTCCACTCACAGTGGCATCAAAGTGCTCTTCTTGGTCCCAAAGCGCTCTAATATTGTCTATCTCTTCAGCAGTGAATACATTGGAGTAAAAAGCGTACTGCGAAAAGTTAGGAAGTGTACGCTGACCAAATGGAAATACAATTGACATAGGAGTGTTTATACTTTCTGGAAAGTACTAAAGGAATAAACGCATTACAAATACCACGGAGGATTTAGACAAATCACAAAGGATATTGCCCTCCGGTTTAGTACAGCCGCATTTCTCTATTTATTGTTATTTTTATTCAGGCCTCAGTCCCTAGGCAATGTCAATAAGCTCCTATAAAAGGCCTTGTACCCACCCCTCCTTAGAAACTAAATATTTACAGAAGGCGTAAACAAACAAAAAATGAAACGGGCAGTATTAATCTTTGGGGTTATAATTTCAGCAGTCATGGTAGGCTACCTATTGGGGCTTTATGACCTCCTTAATGCTGCAATAGTTCTTTTTAGTACATTAATCGCAGGTGCGTTCAGTGAACCTATAGTTAATAGATTGATGAAAAAATACCCTGGGCTATTTTCTAAAAAAAGGAGTTAGAAATACCAAAACGCAAACAAAAAGCCCTGAGATCTAACACCTCAGGGCTTTTATATTGTCGAAACGAATTAACGTTTTACTCTTCTATTACAGATTCGGCCAGTACTACTACTTTGTTGTTAAGTACTTCTACCACACCACCATCAATAATCACAACTTCTTCTTGTCCTGATGCTTTGATGGTCATTTTGCCTTTACCCAAGGCGCTGATCATCGGTGCGTGACTGTTCAATACTTGAAACTCACCGTCACTACCAGGAAAAGTCACAGCTTGTGCCTCTCCTTCAAAAACTTTCTTGTCCGGTGTTACTACTTCTAAAAGCATGTTTCACATATTATTTGGTAGCCTCAGCCAATAATTTTTCACCCTTCGCTCTAGCCTCTTCAATAGTACCTACAAGGTTGAAAGCAGCTTCAGGAAGGTCATCGTGCTTACCATCAAGAATTTCGTTGAAACCTTTGATAGTGTCTTTAATGTCTACAAGCACACCTTTCAAACCAGTAAACTGCTCTGCCACGTGGAATGGCTGAGAAAGGAATCTTTGTACACGTCTTGCTCTAGATACAACCAATTTATCTTCATCAGACAATTCGTCCATACCAAGAATCGCAATAATATCTTGAAGTTCTTTGTAACGCTGAAGTGTTTCTTTTACACGCTGTGCACAATCGTAGTGCTCGTTACCAAGAATATCTGGAGTCAAAATTCTAGAAGTAGAATCCAATGGATCTACCGCTGGGTAAATACCAAGCTCAGCAATCTTTCTTGAAAGTACAGTGGTAGCATCCAAGTGAGCGAAAGTAGTTGCCGGAGCAGGGTCAGTCAAGTCATCCGCAGGTACGTAAACCGCCTGTACAGATGTAATTGAACCGTTTTTAGTTGATGTAATTCTTTCTTGCATCGCACCCATTTCCGTAGCCAAAGTTGGCTGATAACCTACTGCAGAAGGCATACGACCTAGAAGGGCTGATACCTCTGAACCTGCTTGGGTAAAACGGAAGATGTTATCGATAAAGAATAGGATATCTTTTCCTTGACCATCGCCTTCACCATCACGGAAGTACTCGGCAATAGTAAGACCAGAAAGAGCTACTCTTGCTCTTGCACCCGGAGGCTCGTTCATTTGACCGAAAACGAAGGTTGCTTTAGATTCTGCTAATTTTTCCTTGTCAACTTTAGAAAGGTCCCATCCGCCTGCTTCCATCGACTCGTTGAAATCTTCACCGTAAGTTACGATACCAGACTCAATCATTTCGCGAAGCAAGTCGTTACCTTCTCTTGTTCTTTCACCAACACCAGCAAATACTGAAAGACCAGAATATGCTTTTGCAATGTTGTTAATCAACTCCTGAATCAATACAGTTTTACCTACACCGGCACCACCGAACAAACCAATTTTACCACCTTTTGCATAAGGCTCAATTAGGTCGATTACTTTGATACCTGTGAAAAGTACTTCAGTTGAAGTGGAAAGATCTTCGAACTTAGGAGCTGGTCTGTGAATAGGAAGTTTCTTCTCTCCTTTTGGTTGGTCGATACCATCGATGGCTTGACCTACCACGTTGAATAGACGACCTTTAATATCGTCACCAATTGGCACAGAAATCGCAGAACCAGTATCTACAACATCCATTCCTCTAGTAAGACCTTCTGATGAATCCATCGCGATAGTTCTTACTCTGTCTTCACCAAGGTGCTGCTGACATTCCAGCACTACCACCTGACCGTTTTCTTTAGTTACTTCTAATGCATCTAAGATGTTCGGTAATTTAGCGCCTTCAGCGTCAAAGCTAACGTCTACAACAGGGCCAATTACCTGAGTGATCTTTCCAATGTTTGCCATTTCGTATTGTTTATGAAAGGAAAAATGCGGTTAATTTTTCTGGGTGCAAAGGTAAGTTTAATAACAATTAAACCAAAAGGTTAACCATAAAATAGAACCTAAGTTTATGGTTGAAACTAACTTGGCAATACTATTCGAAAAACGGTCCCTACATCTGCCTGAGAAGATTTAACAAAAATACGTCCCTGGTGATAGTTTTCAATGATTCTTTGTGCCAAAGCCAAGCCAAGGCCCCAGCCACGTTTTTTTGTTGTAAACCCCGGTTTAAACACATCTTTCGCCTTGCCTTTTATACCCTTGCCGTTATCGGCAATATCTACCAACACCTCATTATTGGCATTTTTGCTTAGGCGAATGTCAATCTTGCCAATGCCACTCATGGCATCTACTCCATTTTTAACAATGTTCTCTACCACCCAAATGAACAACGGCTTATTAAGCTTAGCCATTAAATTACCCGACTTGGCTTCAACCGAAAACACTACTTTAGAAGAAACCCGAGGCTTTAAGTAGTCCACACACTCATTCATGGTTTGCAGCACGTTCTCCGGTTTGAGCACAGGTAGCGAGCCTATATTAGAAAAGCGCGCAGTGATCATTTCCAACCGTTGTACATCCTTTTCGAGTTCGGCCGTAATATCGCCACGCCCCTGCATTTCGGGCATTGTCTTTATGTATTCTAACCAAGCCATAAGGCTAGAAAGCGGTGTGCCCAGCTGATGGGCAGTTTCTTTGGCCATACCTACCCAAACACGGTTTTGCTCGGCATTTCTTGAATAGCTAAAAGCCAAATAGGCGATAAATGCAAAAATCCCGATTACCGAGAGCTGAATGTACGGATAAGCCCCAAGCTGCCTTAGCAAATAAGAATTACGATAATAAACGTACTGAATTTCGCTTATTGAACCATCTTCAGTATTCCTTACTGGTATTGGAAAAGGTTCATTTTCACGTTGCATTTTCTCCAGTATGCTCTCCAGTTCTTGTTCGCGCTCTGCAATAGTCATGTCGTCTTCAAGCACATTCATTGAAAGCAGCACTTGCTGAGAAGCCGAATCGACAAGAATTACAGGCAGCGTATTATCTGGGGTTATAATGTTGGCACTTATGAATGTAAGCGCAGATTCGTCAACATCGGGACTACTGGAAAACTCAATGGCTTTTGCCCAAAGATTGATGTTGTTTCGCTCTCCTTCCTTAAGTTCGCTTACCAAGCGATTGGTATACACAATAGAGCCACCACCAATGATTACGGCCACCACCAAAATCACCCATTTAATTGTGGACTGATTAGAATAAAAGTCTATTGATAAAGATCCCTTGAAAGGATTTTGCATTCGGAAAATTTACGAAAATTATTGGGTAGATAACGCTCGAACCCTCGCTAAGGTATACGCACTACTTCGCTACCATTCTTTCCGCATCCAAATCCATTAAAAAACTATCGATTACCCCATGGCGCACATGGTCCATCACCACAATTTTCCACCACTTTACGTTTTTGTCGTGGGCATCGGGCACCAACATGTATTTGTGCGCCAGCTCTGGCGAAACGTATTTTGACTTAATGGTTACGATATTCATTTCCGGATTACGGAAGTATTCAATCCCTCGTTCATCTAAGTTACCACACAACTTGCTGGTTTTAGAAAGCAGCTGCTGAATCTTAGCCTTCCATCCATCGGAACCATATGTACGCATGATCATCCAAACCGCTATGGCATTGGCGCCAGAACGGCTGCCAATTAAGGTATAATCTTTCCCTTTTACATAGTTAGCCTCTTCGGTAAGCGCGTACTCCATAAAGTCCTTTCGGGTAAGGTAAATACCTGTTCCGTAAGGCGATTGTAGCATCTTGTGTCCATCTAGTGTGAAAGAGTTGATCTTTGGATTCTGGAAAGTATAGGCCATGCTTTTAGTGGCAAAAGGGTAAATATACCCGCCAAAAGCACCATCTACATGCACCTTGTAGTCAACTTCCAAGGCATCTAACCAACCTGTGATTTCATCAATATCATCTACCGAACCAAACATGGTGGTAGACATATTCATGATCACCACAAAGTGCTTTACTCCGACTTCGCGAGCCTCTGCCACGCACTGTCCAATGCTCGCTTTTGTTACCCTGCGGTTATCCTCTTCTACCTTAGAAACGTAAGATTTTAGGCTAAGCAGTTTGCACGCCTTTGGCATGGAATAGTGTGCATCTTCCGAATAGATCACCCCAATTTCTTCTGGCTTAGCATTAAACTCAACTTCGTAGTAACGCTTTAGAATCCAAATAGCCTGAATATTTGCCTCAGTACCGCCAGATGCAACGTAGCCATCAAAGTGCTCATCGCCACCTTCAAAAATCTGCTGCGCACAAAGGTCAATCAGTTCCTTTTCAATTTTGTGGGTGCCAGTAAAAGCGGCCTCGGACTCATTCAAAGTATGACAACCGATATGGTTTGGGTTGGCAATTAATGCGGAAAGGAAGGGTGCATCTTTAAGAAATGGTGCGTCATTGTAAAAAACCTCGGTATCTAAATAAGATGCCGGCAAACCGAGCACTGGCCGCTCACGATAATCCAAGTTTTGCTTTAGTGCGTCTCTTACAATCTCCTTAATCTGCTGATGCGAATAACTCTCCCAATACATGCGCTAAAATTTTCGACTGCTAATTTCCGGCTTTTTTGGCGGCTAGCCGAATTTCGGGGAGAAAAAGTAATATAATACAAACCCAACTTTGACAAACTTATACCTCCAATTGAATCAAAAGTGTTTTTGTGCTGCTGATGTTCGAAACAAAAAGTTTGTCAAAGCTTTCTTCGGGTCGAAAACCAAAAGAATCTGTCGCTAAGTGCATTGCAATTAACAAACAGATTCTTTCGGTCGACTATTTCTCTAAGGAGAAATTTTCTCCCTCAGAATGACGAAAACAGTTAGGTTTTGAGACAATCTCTAAAAACTACTCTATCAAACCTTCATAGTGAACCACTTGCTGATGGTTTTCCAATTTACTTTGGCACCGTACATTAAAATACCGATGCGATAAACACGGCCCGCCATCCAAATTGTACCTATAAAACCGGCAATCAATAGCACCATAGAAAGCGCCAATTGCCAATCGGGCACACCAAATGGAATACGCGCCATCATAATAATTGGCGAGGTAAATGGAATCAATGAAAGTGTTACTGCCAAGCCACCGTTCGGGTCTTCCAGCACAAAGAACATAGACATTATTGCAGCTAGAATTGGCAAAATAATCGGGAACATAAACTGCTGTGCATCTTGAATACTATCTACAGCCGAACCAATAGCCGCATAAAGCGCTCCGTACAAAAAGTAAGCCCCGAGGAAGAAGAATAGGAAACAAGCCAATATCTTAACCACTGGCACCGAAGCAATCATTTCTTGAATTTCTGCAGCGGCTACTTGCTGCTGGGTCATCTCTACAGCTTCTGCAGGTACCTGCTGCGAGGCAGCCTCCATAATGGCATCGCTACCCCCGCCCGACATAATCGTAAGGCCGGCAGTCGACAGCACCCCAATAAGCACAAACCAAATAAGAAGCTGTGTAAAACCTACTGCACCCACACCCAAAACCTTACCAAGCATAAGGTTGAAAGGACGCACCGAAGAAACAATTACCTCTACGATACGGCTGGTCTTTTCGTCCAAAACAGACTGCATAATTTGCGATCCGTATACAAAAATGAACATGTAGATTAAGAAGCCTGTGCCATAACCAATAGCAAAACTAAGTTTGGAGTTGCTCTTTTTCGATTCGCCAGCATCTGTAATATTGAACGAGTTCAGGCTTACGCTCACTTTTAAGTTGTCGATTACCTCTTTATCCAAACCAGAACGATCGAGCTTTAAATCTTCCAGTCTACCGCGAATGGCACGCTCCATACTGCTGAGTGAACCCATGCTGGCATTGGTTTTAGAGTAAAACTCAAAACCATCGAACTGGATTTTATCAGGCTGAACATCTACATTAGGCAAATACAACAGACCAAAAGCGCCTTTGTCTCCAAAGTTCTTTTTGGCTTCCGCTACATCTTCATCAATGTATGTAAACTGAAAACTCGTAATGTCGAAAGCATTGCTAAACAAACCACTTTCATCAATCACCAAAATCTCATCGCTCCTCGATTCCTTTTCGCGTGTAGCAAAGTACACAATGGTAAAAATGATGGCCGGAAAAATAAGGGGTGTTAAAATAGTGGTAAGCAAGAACGACTTCTTCTTAACCCTTGTAAGGTACTCTCTTTTTAATACTAGGAATATTGAATTCATGACTTGCCTCCTTCCACAATTTCGATGAAAATATCATTGATTGAAGGCACCACTTCAACAAAAGAGTGTACCTCTACAGTTTGTATTAGATCTTTCAAAAGCTCGTTCGGGCTTTCACCATTTCTAGCCTGAATTAGCGATTCGCTCAACCCATCGTTTTGCTGAGATTCCAGCACATTAAACATAGTACTTAAGCCATTCAACTCGCCCTTGTAGCTTACTGAATATTTGTGCGCCTTAAAGGAGTTTTTAATGTCCTTTTTGGTGCCATCCAATATCTTTTGCGACTTGTTGATCAGCGCGATGTCATCGCAAAGCTGCTCAACTGACTCCATTCGGTGAGTAGAAAAAATCACAGTCGCTCCTTTCTCTCTCAGTTCGAATATTTCGTCTTTAATAAGATTGGCATTCACTGGGTCGAAACCTGAAAATGGTTCATCAAGAATTAGTAATTCCGGCTCGTGAAGAACGGTGGCAATAAACTGAATTTTTTGCGCCATACCTTTCGATAGGTCCTCCACCTTTTTGCCTGCCCAATCGGTAAGTCCGAGCTTTTCAAGCCAGTGCTTAATGCGCTTTCTGGCCTCTCCGGTAGAAAGACCCTTTAACTGCGCAAGGTACATTAGCTGCTCGCCAACCTTCATTTTTTTGTAAAGGCCTCTTTCTTCTGGCAAATAGCCTATTACCTGAATATGTTTGGGATGAAGTTTCTCACCATTAATCACTATATCGCCTTCATCGGCCATAATGATTTGGTTAATAATTCTAATCAGTGTTGTTTTTCCTGCACCATTCGGCCCCAGCAAGCCAAAAATTGACTGCTTCGGGATACTGATGCTAACGTCATTTAGCGCTTTGTGGGCAGCATAGTTTTTAGTGACGTTCGATGCTTCGAGTATATTCACCTGTAGTTGTTTTTGATTGATTTGATAAGTTAATGGATTTTAGTCCGTCAACGGTAATCAAAAATGAAAAACAACTATTAGAAATAAGACTACTCTCCCACGAGCGGAATATTTTGTCGGGCGGTGGAAATCTAAAGGGTCGGAATGTTATCTACCTCCAAAAACCACGCTTCCCATTGAAAGGTCTATGTTAAAAGTAAGCAGATTCTCGGCACTCTCGTTGTAGTTTTGACTTACGTAAACATTGTCTCTTACCTTTTTGTAGCCTTCTGGAATTTTGTATTTAGAATAAGAAGTACCCTTCATGCGAATAATCACGGGGGTGTTTTCCAATGGCAATGTTACATATAAGGAACCAGCCCCCACGTTTACCCAAATATCGCTGGGCATTTGCGGCTCGTTGTTAAAGTCGAGGCGCAATGTACCAAAACCCACT
This sequence comes from Roseivirga pacifica, assembly GCF_900111145.1. Lineage (GTDB taxonomy): Bacteria > Bacteroidota > Bacteroidia > Cytophagales > Cyclobacteriaceae > Roseivirga > Roseivirga pacifica. Next base: position 1,291,897 of record NZ_FOIR01000001.1, on the reverse strand, counting down.
TCGGCCAAAATATTTTTTGCGTGCGCCTTATCTAAATTTACAATTTCAACATCGCCCATATCCATAGAAACCACCATGGTATCCATAATTATTCTATTGGCAATGTTTGATAGGTAGCCCACTTTAACGTGCGCGTTTCCTGAGTTAATACGGCAAGTTTTCACGGCTACATCCGAAAGATCTACATAACCCTTACCAACTCCGTAGTTCAAATCCAGTTTGTATGGTTTCTGATCGGTAAGGTAAATGTTCCAGTAGTTCTCGTCATCAGTGGTTTTCTTACCAAAAATCTTCGAGATGGTAGAACTGAATCCTTCCTTACCATTATTCTTAAGTGTTAACCAGGCAGATTGAACCTCTCCGTTGATCTCTTGACCAAAGTTTGAGGCGATGAATTCTTCATTAGAATTACCCAATATATTGATAGGGGCGTCTCCTTTGCGCGTGCGGATTTCGCACGTACCTGAAGATGCTTTCAGATAGAATTTAATAATATCGACTGAGGCTTCATCTTTAACAATGAAGTGCTTCTTTGTCTGCGCCCATGACTCCAACCCTGCAATTCCAACAATGGCGAGCAGTACAATTACTTTTTGCATGTGATACAGTACGGTTTGTTAAGCGTAAGGGTTACGGCTTACCTTTTCAAACCGAATGCTAACGAAATCAGGGCAGTTCACCTAGCCCAAAACAAAAAAAGCTGTCCGAAGACAGCCTTTAATTTTGATTCTATTACTATTAGAAGAATTCTTTGATTTTTTCGAAAAATCCTTTTTCTCCTTTACCTGGTTTAGGCTGAAAGTTATCTGACTCACGAAGCTTCTCTAAGATTGCTTCTTCTTCGCTACTTAGCTTCTTAGGCGTCCACACATTTACGTGAATTAACTGGTCGCCTTTGCCGTAACCATTTAGGTCTTTAATTCCTTTTCCGCGCAAGCGCAAAATCTTACCGCTTTGTGTACCCGGCTCTACTTTAATGCGCACTTTGCCGTCAATAGTTGGCACTTCCATGCTACCACCAAGGGCCGCATCAATAAAGCTCACATATAAATCGTAAACTATATTGTTACCATCACGCTTCAGGTCTTCGTGCTCAATTTCTTCAATTACAATCAACAAGTCGCCAGGAATACCGCCACCAGGAGCCATATTACCTTTGCCCGACATTGAAAGCTGAATACCATCTGATACACCTGCAGGAATTTTGATAGGAATGATTTCCTCGCTCATTTCCAGACCTGTGCTATCGACACCTGGAGGACGCTTATCAATGGTTTTACCGGCACCGTTACAGGTAGAACAAGTGCTTGCAGAAACCATTTGACCTAGCATGGTATTCACAACCTTTTTCTGCTGGCCCGAGCCACCACAAGTAGGACATGTTTTGTAGGTAACGCCAGCCGCTTCTACCAAGCGGTTTACTTTTATCTTTTTCTCAACCCCATTGGCAATTTCATCGAGGTTAAGCTTGAGTTTAATACGAAGGTTAGAGCCTTTGCGCTGTCTGCGGCCACCACCGCCTCCACCAAAGAAACTCTCGAACGGACTACCGCCACCGCCAAAGATATCGCCAAACTGAGAGAAGATGTCGTCCATATTCATGCCGCCACCTTGGCCGCCAAAGCCACCGCGCATACCGTCATGGCCAAAGCGATCGTATTGGGCACGCTTGTCTTTGTTGCTCAATACCTCGTAAGCTTCGGCTGCCTCTTTAAACTTGTCTTCAGCTGTTGGGTCGTCAGGGTTTTTATCGGGGTGAAATTTAATGGCCAACTTACGATAAGCCTTTTTCAGCTCCTCTTCAGTAGCACCCTTGCTAACCCCTAATATTTCGTAATAATCTCTCTTTGCCATATTATGCTCCAATCACCACTTTCGCGAAACGGATCACTTTGTCATCCAAGTAATATCCTTTCTCAAGTGTATCTATGATTTTACCTTTCAACTCTTCTTCGGCCGGAAACTGCGTAACTGCCTCATGCAAATCTGCATCAAAAGCAGTCCCTTTTTCTGTTTCCATTACCTTAAGGCCTTTGGCCTGAAGTGTTTTGAAAAGTTTATTGCTAATTAGGTCGAAACCTTCTTTTACTGCCTCAATATCTTCTTGCTTTTCATTGGCTTGTTTAGCCCTTTCAAAGTCATCAACAATAGGCAAAAGTTCTTTCATTAGGTCAGAAGAAGCCGTTTTAATCAAATCGATACGCTCTTTGGCGTTTCTTCTTCTAAAGTTTTCAAACTCAGAATACAAGCGAAGGTATTTATCCTTAGCCTCTGCTACTTCTACCGCTAACTTTTCCTCTTCAGAAAGCTCTATTTCCTCAACTTCTTCCTCTTGGTTTTCCTCAGTTTCCTGAGCTTCTTTTTCTTCTACCAAAGTATCTTCAGTTGCTTGCGCTTCCTGATTTTCTATTTCCTCTTTTTGATCTTTCTTCTTTGCCATTTTGACTATTTCAAAAAACACTGACTGCTTAACAATTTTATTGCCAAGCTAATTTCCGTGTCATATTGACATGTATTTAATATCGTTGCTTGATTTTACTGACAGGCTCTTTATAGCAATGCCCCATCAATAAGCTGGCTGCCTCTATTCGTTTGCGGCTGTCATTCTGCGCCAAAGTGCGTCTTTCAGCTCCTGAAGCCCCATTTGCGCTACTGAAGAAATGAACAGTGTTTCTACATCTGTAGGCAGTAGTGCCTTCATTTCTTCTATCAGCTCTTCGTCTAGCATGTCGCATTTAGAAATAGCCAAAAGCCTGTCTTTATCCAGCAGCTCGGGGTTGAATTTGGTGAGTTCACCCAACAGTATTTCATATTCTTTGGCGATATCTTCCGCATCGGCCGGCACTAGGAAAAGCAGAATGGAGTTACGCTCGATATGGCGTAAAAACCGCAGTCCTAAACCTTTTCCTTCTGAAGCACCCTCTATAATTCCCGGAATATCGGCCATTACGAAAGACTTGTGGTCTCTGTAAGGCACCACACCCAAATTCGGCACTAAAGTGGTAAAGGGGTAATCTGCAATCTCTGGCTTAGCAGCCGAAACCACCGAAAGCAAGGTAGATTTACCGGCATTTGGAAAACCTACCAAACCAACATCGGCCAACAGTTTAAGCTCCAAAATACAGAGGTATTCCTGACCCGGCTCACCAGGTTGGGCAAAGCGCGGTGTTTGGTTGGTAGCTGTTTTAAAGTTTTCGTTACCCAAACCGCCTCTACCACCCGGAAGCAAGATTTTCTCTTCTCCATCTTCGGTAATTTCGATTGGGTCTAGCGGTTCGCCCTCCTCACTTTCAAATCTGGCAACGGTACCCAGCGGCACTTCCAGAATGATGTCCTTACCATCGGCACCGCTACTTCCGTGTCCACTTCCGTTTACACCATTTTCGGCAATTACGTGCTTTTGGTAGCGCAAGTGCAGCAAAGTCCACAACTGGCTATTACCTCTTAAAATAAGGTGACCACCTCGGCCGCCATTACCGCCATCAGGGCCGCCTTTTGGTACGTGTTTTTCTCTACGAAAAGACACAGCACCAGCTCCTCCGTTTCCGGAACGACAATAAAGCCTTACGTGATCGATGAAGTTGGTGTTGGCCATGGATTTAGATATTTAGGTGCAAAAGCACCGGATTTTTAAGCGTGAGCGTCAATAGCTTTGGAAATGTTACCGAAGATTTCTTCGATAGAACCAACGCCATTCACTTTTTCAGTTTTGTCTTGCTTATCGTAAAATGCAGCAACAGGCAATGTTTTGTTCAGGTATTCTTGAATACGAACATTAATTTTTTCTTCATTCTGGTCGTCTGCTCTACCAGAAGTTTTGCCACGCTCGAGCAGCCTTCTTTTTAACTCATCTTCAGGCACATCAAGCATCACCATACAATTAATTTTGGTGTCGTGCTTTGCCAAAAGCTCATCCAATGCCTCGGCTTGCGCTACAGTACGCGGAAAACCATCGAAAATAAATCCTTTGGCATCGGTATTTGCGTTCAAAAAATCGTCTACCATTCCGATTACTACTTCGTCTGGTACCAATTTTCCGTTATCCATATACGACTGCGCCTTCTTTCCTAAGTCGGTGCCTTCGCCTAAATGCTTTCTAAATAAATCTCCTGTAGATATATGTTTAAGCCCGTATTTGTTAATGATATTCTCACTTTGAGTGCCTTTTCCAGCACCCGGAGGGCCAAATAATACGATGTTATTCATTGAATCGAATATTAATGAGGGCACAAATATAAGGATTAAACTTACTCCTCTTTTAGTTGATAGATATCTTTGAGGTTTCTGCCCTGTTTATCATAATCAAGACCATAGCCTACCACAAAGGCATCAGGTATCTCGAAACCACAATATTTAATCTCTACTTTGTTTTTGATGCTGCCCGGTTTAACCAAAAGCGAGGCCACTTCTACCGACTTTGCACCACGTTCTTTAAAGTGGCTCAAGATGTTTTTCATTGTTAGGCCCGAATCGATAATGTCTTCAACAATTATGATATCGCGCTTAAAAACATTGTCGCTAAGCCCGAGTATTTGCTTTACGTTACCAGAACTGCTGGTGCCTTCGTAAGAGGCCATTCTAATAAAAGAGACTTCTGCTGGCACAGTTAATTCACGAAATAGGTCGGCACAAAAGATGAATGAACCATTGAGCACCCCGATAATAAGTGGGTTTTTGTTGGCGTAATCTGCATTAATTGCATCGGCTAGCGCCTTTACTTTGGTTTGAATTTCTTCGGAGGAAATATAAACGCCAAAGCGCTTATCTTTTATTTGTACGGTTTCCACTACGGCTGATTGAATTATAAAAATAATATTTTAAAGCTTTTCGAGAAGCCTTTGGTAAAGTTCTATCATGCAAACGATGTCTTTTTTGTGCACTATCTCATCTGGGCTATGCACATTGTCTTCAGGAGCACCAATAAAACACCAATCAAAAGGGTATGGACTTACCTGCAATTCGCGGCCATCGCTTGAGCCGGCACCTTCTACTTCCAACTGATATGGGACACCCGATGCTTCGGCAATTTGAATGATTTTATTGACGAAGCTCCTTCTTGGCACATTTCTGTCTCGCATAGAAATGGCAACCCCTTCTCCGTGCACAACACCTTCCGTTACCCAAGTAATGTCAGAAATCAACGCTTGATGAACTCCCCATTTTTCGGAAATAAATTTAGCAATGTAAGGTACCGAACCACCTCCGTGTTCTTCCCAACAAGTAAAAGCAATCACCCCATTTTCGAGGGTTTCGGCTACTTTCAAGGCATTAAAAACACCTAAGCGATTGTCTAAATAGCAAGATTGCACATAGTCTTCGGTTTCGCGAAAGTCGCATTTAAAGACCAAATCTGTGCCACGCTGAATCCCTCTGGCAAATTTGTAACTTAGGTCTCCATCGTCTTCCAAAAGTTCGCACTCAATTGGTCCAAGCGCATCTTCTCCCGTAAGCACGTAACCTGTTTCGGCCTGCGGACCGCCAATGGCCACCAACTGGTTTTGGTAGCGCACGGTAAAACCAATGCTATCCATATGGGCAAAAACCGCTGTACGAGGCGTTCCAAACTTTAACACGATACAGTCCTGAAAACCATCGCCATGATAGACCTCTGGCTGAACAGCCCAGCTTGCTTTATTTTTTTCTATATAGGCTAATAGAAACTCTTTCATCGCTCCTTCGTTTCCGCTAGGAGCATGAATGCCACACATGGTTTTCAACAACTCGAAATTCATTCGCACAGATTTTGCGCAAATTTAACAGAGACTTTGGGTTTGGTTATTCGGGTTGGAAGGAAAAATATAAATTGCGGCCAAAATGAAGCCAACAATCGTATTGAATGAAACGCCCTCGGTGCTAAATAACTATTTAGCAGAAATTCGCTCCGTAGAAATACAGAAAGATTCGATGCGTTTTAGACAAAACCTAAGACGAATTGGCTGGATTACAGCTCAAGAAATTTCGAAAGCCATGGCTTTTGAGCAAAAAACTGTAACCACACCATTAGCCGAAGCCCACGTGCACACTGTGGCCGAAGATGTGGTAATCATTTCGATTTTAAGAGCGGCAATTCCTTTTGGAGAAGGCCTGCTCGATGTTTTTGACAAAGCAGAAAGTGGCTTTGTGGGCGCATGGCGAGAAGAAGAAATAGAAGGAGAAGAAGTGCGCGTTTCGCTTGGTTATACTGCCCTACCCGACCTAACCGGAAAAACATTGATTTTGGCTGACCCAATGCTGGCCACCGGTAAGTCTTTGGTGAAAACCGTTAATCAAATATTGAAATCCAGTACCCCTTCTAAGTTACATCTTGCCACGGTAATTAGCGCTCCTGAAGGAATTTCGTATATCAGTAAAAACATGCCGATGGCGTTTCAGCTATGGACCTCGGCAATAGACGAAAAACTAAACGAAAAAGCCTACATAGTGCCTGGGCTTGGAGATGCCGGAGACTTGGCCTTCGGACAGAAAAAATAAGAATACTATGGTAATGAATGTGGTTTTGCTGGTATTAGGGCTGGTTGCGCTAATTTTGGGTGGCGATGTTTTGGTACGTGGCGCATCAAGGCTGGCATTAAGATTCAATATTAGCCCTATGATTGTTGGGCTTACAATTGTAGCCTTTAGCACCTCTGCCCCAGAACTGCTGGTGAGTTTGAAAGCCGCTTTTAAAGAAGCTCCCGACTTTTCAATGGGTAATGTCGTGGGGTCCAATATTTCCAACATTTCCTTAGTACTTGGTGCTGCCTGTTTGTTTGGCTTTATTCCTATAAATAAAACTACTGCCGCCCGCGACTGGGTGGTTACGCTACTTTCGTCCGTATTACTTTTCATTTTTGCTTCAGACAATGAGCTCTCTTCGGTTGAAGGTGGCGTGCTGTTTACCTGCCTTATCGTTTATTTGGTAATGCTCATTCGAGTAACTAAAAAGGAGCATGTACAACTGGAGTTTTCTGTAGACAAATCGAAAGATGGCCAAATGGAAATGGCTAAAGATGCTGGTTACTTAGGGTTGGGCGGAGCGCTGCTTTACTTCGGCTCTGACTGGTTTGTTGATGGTGCCGAAGAACTAGCCGAATCCTTTGGAGTTTCGCAACGCATAATTGGCCTTACAGTGTTGGCTGTAGGCACCAGCTTACCTGAACTAGTAACCTCAATAATTGCGGCCAAAAAGGGTGAAACCGATTTAGCGATTGGCAACCTGCTGGGTTCAAACATTTTTAATGTGCTTTCCATTCTGGGTATTACCGCCCTGGTACATCCACTGAGTGTTAATGAAGATATTTTAAACAGTGATATGTGGTGGATGATCGGCATTACAATTGGTTTGCTACCACTTATGCTAATCCGCAAACGACTAGGAACACCTTCAGGCATAATTCTGTTAAGCGTGTACGCGTTGTATATCTACATGATTTTAAAGTAGTGTTTGAAGAGGTTTTAAAATATTTAAGCATCTATTTACTGGCATGCCTAAAATCTATATTTCCGCCTTTACTAGGGCCTGCCGCAGGCATGAGCAACTTCGAAATAATCGCTATAACAGTGGCCGGACTCATGACTTCCGTGCTCATTTTCAATTTCCTAGGTGAAAAAATCCGAACAGACATTATTCCCTTCTTTATAAAGAAGCCAAAAAAGTTTTCTCCAAAAACCCGTAGAATGGTAAGAATCTGGAGAAAGTATGGTGTTGTTGGCGTTTGCTTTCTAACACCATTAATTCTTTCGCCTCCGGGCGGAGCGTTGTTAGTTGCTGCTGTAGGGGCACCCCGCAAACAGGTTTTTCTCTACATGTTGCTATTCGGGCTTATGTGGGCCACTATTTGGACTTACTCGGTAGACTGGCTAATAGAAAGTGGCTTGGTAAGAAGATAAATTTTAAATAGTGAGTGATGAATTGACAATTGAACATTAACAATTCATCCTTACAAACTACTCTTCGGTATCCTCGTCTGGCAGCATTTCAATGTCTTGAATAAGCACGCGCTTTGATATGGCCTGCCCCATTTTTGTCATAGCCAAACCACCTTGAGCCGTTTCTTTGTAGCGGGTTTCCATGCTTTGGCCTACTTCACCCATTGCATCAACGCACTCATCAACTGGAATTACTGCACTTACATCTGCCAGAGCAATTTGTGCCGAACTGTTGGCAATAGCCGCGGCACTTGCATTGCGCACAACACAAGGCACCTCTACCAAGCCTGCTACAGGATCGCAAATAAGACCCAACATGCACTGAATGGTAATGGCCACCGCATTGAAAACCTGATTGATATTACCGCCCAAGCAGTACACCATAGCTCCTGCCGCCATAGCTGCAGCACTACCCGTTTCGGCCTGACAGCCGCCAACCGCACCCGCAAGCGAAGCGCGCTTTTCTAAGATTAAGGCAATACCTGCACTCACTAAAAGGCCTTCTGCAACCTTTCTATCAGAAAGCCCATGCAACTCTTGCAGCGTAACCATTACCCCCGGAATTATACCCGATGCACCTGCGGTTGGTGCAGCTACAACGCGCCCCATACAAGAGTTTACCTCTTTGGCCGCCAATGCACGCGACACCAAGAGCTGAAACTCTTTTGACAGTACCGCTTTCGGATAATTGTACACCTTCTTTGCACCGTTGTTAATCATTCCTGAGCGGGAAGTCATTTCTTCGGTAAGTCCGGTTTTCACAGCGTCCTTCATTACGGAATATGCATTTTCCAAACCAGCCCAAATAGTATCCTCCTTGGCATCACGCTGGCTCACCTCATACTCCATCACTACCTCAAAAAGCTCCATTTGGTGCGATTCGCTGTAGTTTTTCCATCCCTCAAAATCTTCGAACAAGTAGCACATATCCATCAATTTGCTGCAAAGCTAATGCTTATTACAATCGATTGAAACCGTAGTCGATAAGATTATTCAGGAATGCTCATTGCACGCTTAAAAGCCAGCTTATAACTCTGACTTACAGGCAAAAACTGAGCGTTCACCTCCACTTTATCATTGGAAAAGCTCTGGATTTGCAGTTTGTTTATAATGTAAGATTGATGAATTCGAATAAAGCCCTTTTCTGACAGCTCCGATTCAAGCTCTTTCAGGGTCATTAAGCTCATAAGCTTGCCTTCCTCAAAATGAAAGGTCACGTAGTCTTTTGCCCCTTGTATGTAGTAGATTGATTGCAGCATTAGCTTGCGCCAAACACGCCCATCTTTAACAAATAGGAAGTCTTCCTCTTTAGTAGAAGCCAGAGTGCTTTGCTCAACTTTCTGAACTGCCCGTAAGAAGCGAGCAAAATCAAAGGGCTTTAACAAATAGTCAACTGCATTTAATTCAAAGCCTTCTAAAGCATACTCGGCAAAGGCAGTCGTGAAAATGAACCGACACTCTTGCTTCAAAAGTTTAGCTAATTCTAAACCAGAAAGATCAGGCATTTTTATATCTAAAAATACTAGGTCAGCTTCAGCAGTTTTTAGAAAATCTAGCGCACCCAAACCATTGCTAAAACTCCCTAATAGTTCTAATGAAGAGAGTTTTCCGCAATATTCTTCCAGTAATTTTCTGGCCAAAGGTTCGTCTTCTACTATTATGCACCGGATCATTCTGTGTGTACTATATTAAGTGATACTTCAAAGACATCATCACCCGAAGTTATATTCAGGGCATGCTTGTTCGGGTACATTAAAGCTAGTCTTCTCTCTAAATTTTTCAGCCCTAGCCCTGATTGTTTCTCATTGAACCCATTAGTTTTTAGCACTGAATTCTTCACCTTAAAAGTCAGCTCGTCTTTATTCGACTCTACCGATATCTTCAACCAACAATCTTCTTCTTTATCACTTATTCCGTGCTTAAAAGCATTTTCTACAAAAGGAAAAAGAATGAGAGGTGCAATAGATAATTGCTCATCAGCACTAATCTCGAACGATAAGTTGAAAGGCCTATTGAGCCTTATTTTTTCCAAGTCTAAGTAATCATTAATATAGTCAAGCTCTTGCCCCAAGGCCACTTCTTTTCCTCCGGCATCATAGATCATGTAACGCATTATGTTCGAAAGCTTAATAATCACCTGAGATGTTTCGTCCCGTTTAGCTTGTGCCAAATAATTAAGATTATGGAGCGTATTGAAAAGGAAGTGAGGGTTTATCTGTGCTTTGAGGTAATTCAGCTCAGCATTGAGTTTTTCATTCTCTATTTCCTTTTTCTGTGCCTCGAATAAGAACCTATCAATCGTGAACTTGATCAGCGATATAAAAACAATGAATGAAGCAAGCGTCCAAACCATACTCATACCCCTAGCAAAAGTCCACTGGCTATAATAGTCCGTTTGAAAAAGACCACTTATAAAAGCTGATTCCAACAAAAACCTTCCAGCAATACAGCAAGCAAAAAGCACTATTAATCCTAAAAAATAAGCAGGCAACTTCTTTCTTTTAAAAAGCAGTGGAAGCAGCCAAAAATAGTGCGCATAAGCCCCAACGACACTAAACATATGCTGACATACCACTAATTTAACCGCCATAGCAGTGGGTATGTCATTGGCATAGTCGAACACTTTGAACAAGAAAAAAAGCACCCAAAAGGAAACATGTAGAATGATAATATTGCGCTTATCTGCCCATTTCATAAGTTACAATTAACGCAATTGAACAATAAAGTATTCAGAACTTCTACATCCACCCTATTTTAATCGACAATTGACACATAAGGAACCTAGCCAATGAACTGTCGATTTGTACTCCCTCTACATCGATTAAATCCACACATTTAAGATTAACTGCATTTCTTGCCACCATGCAAAAACTCAAAATATCACTAATCATGCTGCTCACAATTGTGGTCTATGGGCAAGCACAAGACACCATTAGGGTTGGTCATCGGTTTAAGCAGTTCGAAAACCTAGAACTGGGCACGGTTACCGATATCGTTTACAATGAATACAGCGGTAAGCTGAATGGATCTTTGAAAACTAGGACCACCGAAATGGTCGAGTTAAATGGTAAAGACTATATAAAGATCACTCACACATGGCGATCGCCAAACGCACAGAGTTCGGGCAGGTTCGAATATTATTGTGAACCCTACACCCTAAAACCAGTGCAGCATATAAGATACACCGACAGCAAAGGCAAAGAAGCCTTTCGCTTTACCGAACAGCTTATATCTGGGCTCGACAGCGCCAGCGAAAACCAACAAGCTGATTTCAAACTAGTGCTCACCGAACCAACTTATAATTGGGAGATTGACTTAGAAACTTATGCGCTTATTCCTATGAGCAAGGGAAAGAAAGTGGTTATGTCATTCTACCACCCGGGAAGTTCAACAAAACCTGACTTTTACACACTTGAAGTAACGGGTACTGAAAGCATAAAATTAGCCAACGGAAAAGCCATGGAATGCTGGGTGATTTTCACCGATTACCACGGCACTCAACCCACCAAGTTTTGGTACACAAAAGTTGGTCAGAACTTTGTAAAAATGGAAGGGGAATATAAAGGCATGAAGATTTACAAAACCAGACTTTACTAGGCGAAACAATTACTATCTTTGCCGCATGGAATTACAGAACGATCTACTGATTCGTGCCGCCAAAGGCGAAAAAACAGAACGAACTCCTGTTTGGTTAATGCGTCAAGCGGGGCGTATTTTACCTGAATACAGAGCTGTACGCAACAAATTGAGCGGATTTATTGAATTAGCTCAAACGCCTGAATTGGCTGCTGAGGTAACCATTCAACCAGTGGATATTTTGGGAGTCGATGCGGCAATTATCTTTTCCGATATTCTGGTAATTCCTGAAGCAATGGGCTTGCCTTACGAGATGATCGAAAAGAAAGGCCCTAATTTCCCTTCCGTAATTTCTTCTGAAGAAGATGTACGCAAACTAAAAGTTGCCGATGCCGAAAGTGATTTGGGCTACGTTTTAGAGGCCATTAAAATCACTAAAAAAGAATTGAATGGCCGCGTGCCATTGATCGGTTTTGCAGGAGCTCCATGGACTATTTTCTGCTATATGGTGGAAGGCCACGGAAGCAAAACATTCTCTAAGGCTAGAAGAATGCTTTACAATAACCCTGTATTAGCAGATGAACTAATGCAGATGATTACGGATAGCACTATTGCTTACCTGAAAGCACAAATTGCTGCCGGTGCCAACATTGTTCAGGTGTTCGACTCTTGGGCAGGCATTCTTTCGCCAGAACATTACACCAAATATAGCATGAAGTACATCTCGCAGATTTGCGATGCGATTGACGAAGTGCCGGTAACCGTATTTGCAAAAGGGGCTTTCTTTGCCAGAAGCGAAATGCGTCACCTTAACTGCGAAACCATAGGTTTGGACTGGAACATGGACATTGCTGAATCTCGCAGACTGATTGGCGAAGGCAAAACCCTGCAAGGAAACCTCGATCCGTGTACGCTTTATGCATCCAACAAAGAAGTAGAAAATGCTACCAAAAAGATGCTTGACCAATTCGGTACGCATCGCCATATCGCTAACCTTGGCCATGGTGTTTACCCAGATACCGACCCTGAAAAGGTGAAAGTATTTATCAACACCGTGAAGGAGTACAGCGCGCAAATGCGCAGCGCAGCGGTTTAGGTCTTATTCTAGTTTCATAACACTGCTTTTTTCTTCAAGTGGATTGATGTATTTTATGCATTCAATCCAAAAAACTATGAAGAGACTAGTATCTATTTTGTGTCTGTTGGTGCTCCTCACCGGCTTAAGCGCGTTCAATAATCCAACCGACCCCAAGGCTAAACTGAAAGATCAGGTTTTGGAATTGGCCAAAACGGTTGAACCAAAAGTGATCGAATGGAGGCATTGGGTGCATGAAAATGCGGAGCTTTCAAACAGAGAATTTAAAACAGCCAAATACGTAGCCGACCATTTAAGAAGCCTCGGTATAGAGGTAGAAGAAGGCATTGCTCATACCGGTGTGGTTGGCACACTGAAAGGCGGCAAACCTGGGCCGGTAATTGGTCTGCGTGCCGATATGGACGGCCTACCGGTAAAAGAACGTGTAGACTTGCCGTGGGCATCCAAACAAATGGGCGAATATGATGGCAACCCTGTGCCTGTAATGCATGCCTGCGGTCACGATACGCACGTGGCCATTCTTATGGGCGTTGCCGAAGTTTTAGCCGAAGTAAAAGATGACATTAGAGGAACTGTAAAGTTCGTGTTTCAGCCTGCCGAAGAAGGCGCACCAACTGGTGAAGAAGGTGGTGCAAAACTGATGGTTGAAGAAGGCGTTACCGATGGCATGGACGTAATGTTCGGCCTGCACATTAACTCACAAACCGAAGCCGGACAAGTGCGCTACAGAAAAGAGGGCATTATGGCTGCGGTTAACAGCTTCGATATTAAAATTGAAGGCGTGCAAACCCACGGCTCTGCCCCATGGTCTGGTGTTGATCCGATTGTAACTGCCGCTCAGATCATTAACAATGCGCAGACCATTGTGAGTAGAAATCTACAGCTCACCAAGGCTGCTGCCGTGCTTACTTTTGGTAAAATAGAAGGTGGAGTTCGAAGCAATATTATCCCTGAAGAAGTGAACATGGTCGGCACCATTAGAACCTTGGATGCCGGCATGCGCGAAACACTTTTTAAGCGTTTTAAAGAAGTGGTAGAAAACACAGCAGCAAGCAATGGCGCTAAAGCAACTTTGACCATTAACGAGGGTTACCCAATTACTTACAACGACCCGGAGTTAACCGCTATGATGGGACCAACTTTTATTGAAGTATCGGGTGCAGCAAATGTGCAAAGCGATATTGATGCAGTAACTGGAGCGGAAGATTTCTCATTCTTTCAAGAGAAAATACCTGGGCTTTACTTCTTTATTGGTGGTATGCCAAAAGGCCAAAACCCTGCCGATGCTGCCCCTCACCATACCCCAGACTTCTATGTGGATGATTCAGGAATGCTTAACGGTATTCGCCTAATGAGCCGCATGGTGGTTGATTATGGAGAGTTGAGTAAATAGTATGCTAGTATTGGGTAGTGAGTATTGAGACTTGCTGCTCTTGAATAAACTGAAGCTATCTCAAAAGCTAAACGTCATTCCCGACAACGATCGGGAATCTCTTTAAATCTCGCATAAGCCTCAAAAAGATTCCCAGTCAAGCTGAGAATGACGAAAACAATTGGCTTTTGAGATAGCTTCAGTTTTTCCGTCTAGCTACTAGCACTTCAATACTAGGTACTATTTATAATCTTCCCGAACAGGTGCAAATACATCCATTAGCTGGCAGTCGGTAATGGCTTCGCCAGAGTGCACGACATTGGATGGAATTACGGCTACATCGCCAGCTTTTAGAAGTTTTGTTTCTCCCTCCAGTGTCATTTCGAATTCTCCTGAGATCACTTGTGCGGCTACTTGCTCATGCTGGTGGCTGTGTTCTGGCAGAATGCTTCCGGCCGCAATATTCCAATAAGCGATGGTTATTTTTTCGGTGTGAATAAAACGGCCTTTGAAACCGGGAATCAATTCTCTTTGCTCCAAAGCGGATAACTCAACAAATGGCATAGGTTAATTTTTATGGAGTTATAAAACCAACGACTATTTATACTCACTGCAATAGAAAGTCATCCTGAACGAATGCAGTTCCGTTCTCTCCCTTTTTTGAAAAGGGGGTAAAAGGATTCGATGCTCCATATTGATGTATTTGAAGCAAGAACCTCAGCTCTAAAGATTCCCCCTAATTAAGGGGCTGCTATTTATGTTCTGTATTAGTTTTCTTTACCCTATTACAACACACTGGTCGGGAGCTCCGCCCAGCCATCCTTAGGGGGAACTAAATCACCTCCCACCGGCAAATCCAACCTCATTAAACCATGTTTTCCATTAAATTTTTCTGGAAACTGAACTATGTATTTTTCTCCTACTTCTGGTTTTTGACCTTCTTGAATGCTTACCTGATTTTCAAAAGCATTCCCCTTAACTTTATATATAAATACGGCCTGTTTATTACCCTTTCCGGGATGATATATTTCAGTAACTTCTCCAACTGTATAATCCTGTGGCATTTTTTTCAACCAACCTTTATATAGGATAATGACCGAGGCAATTATGATTAATATGCTTGCGAAAAGCCATTTTTTCGCAAGACTCGTTCTAGTTGTCATATTCATTTTTGAATTGAATATTAAAGTTTTTTATAAACTTAAAATACTTATGAACACTGCATTATTACCACTAGCCCCTAGTTAATGACATGGGAAGTTGATCGCTTCCACCAAACCAAAATCCAACATTGTATCATTATCTTTCTTGTAAATTCCCAAGCCCATGATAGAAACACTTTTAAAAGTTAAGGCCCATTCCTTGGTCAATGTAAGCACTAGTAGATTAATTATTATTGTGTGGTTAAACTAACAACTGTTAAAACTCGCTGTACCTCCTCCGCCCTAAAGGGCACCTCCTCCCAAGGAGGACAAAGTGTGCTCGAAATGACTTGCTAATTGGGGTTTTATAATGGAGTAAAACCCCAACCCTGAAGGATGCAAAAGCGATAGAGATTCCCGCCTTCGCGGGAATGACGTGCTAGAAGCAGGCTAATTACTGTTACCCTAAAATCTGCTGCTTGGCAGCTTCTTCACCCAAACGAGTTTTATCGATTGGTACTACGCCAACGTGCTCACAAACCAAGCCTCCACCAAGGTTGGCGAGTGCAGCCGTTTGTTTTGCATTGAGGCCGGCAGCCAAGGCACAAGCCACAATACTAATTACCGTGTCGCCTGCTCCGGAAACATCAGAGATCTGACGCACGTGGGCAGGGATCAAATGCGTTTCGCCATTGTCTTTAATGAAAACACCATGCTCTGAAAGCGTTACCATGATCATTTTGGCATCAAGTGCTGCCTGCAAAGCCTTTGAAGCAGACTTAATAGAATCGAGGTTATTCGGATCTACATCAAGCTCCATACCTTCGCGAAGCTCCTTCAAATTCGGCTTGAAAAGCGTAGCGCCTTTGTAGTCTAGGAAGTTACGTTTCTTAGGGTCAACCACAGTTGGAATGCCCAGCTTATTGGCTTCGGCAATGGTGGTAGCAATCACGTTTTTTGTGATCACCCCTTTGTCGTAATCTTCAAAGATCACCACATCGCTTTCCGGCAAAAGGTTTTTAATGTGCGCCAAAAGGCTTTTTTCCTCAATGGCGCTTAACTCCTTATCGGTTTCATAATCGACACGAAGTAATTGATGCGAACCCGAAAGCACTCTTTCTTTTACCGTGGTCATGCGCTCCTCGCTGGTGATCACACCTTTGCTCGGAATGCCTTTTTCCTGTAAGCGATTTAGAAAGAATTCACCGTCCAAATCATCGCCCACAATGGCGCAAGGAATTGGCGTAGCACCCAATGCTTGCACATTCAAGGCTACGTTGGCAGCTCCTCCCAGTCGCTTTTCTTTCTTAGTAGCCAGCACCACTGGTACTGGAGCTTCAGGCGAAATTCGGCTCACCTTTCCCCATACGTAAGAATCGACCATCATGTCGCCAATTACCAAAACCTTAAGTTTTGAAAAGGCTTCAAAAAGAGCTTCCGGGTTCGTAAAAGTCATTTATGAAAGTTTTGCTAATACTTCTTTAATCTGGGCAATTGCCTTTCTCAAGTTTTCTTCTGATGCCGCATATGACAAGCGGATACAGTCAGGGTCGCCAAATGCCTCGCCAGTTACTACCGAAACGTGGGCATTGTCTAAAATGTACATAGCCAAATCGCTGGCATTGTTAATGGTAGTTGTGCCATCAGACTTGCCAAAGTAGGCGCTCACGTCTGGGAAGAAATAAAATGCACCTTGAGGCACATTGGTTTTTACACCCGGAATTTCATCCAATAACTCCTTCACCATTTCTCTTCTGCGTAAATACTCTTTGGCCATCTCTTGGGTAGGCGCAAGGTCGGTAGTTAACGCAGTTAGTGCAGCACGCTGTGCAATTGAACAGTTTGCCGAAGTAAACTGGCCTTGGATTTTGTTACAAGCCTTAGCCAACCAAAGTGGCGCGCCAATGTAACCAACTCTCCAGCCCGTCATGGCGAAGCCTTTGGCCATACCATTTACGGTTACAGTTCTATCGATCATACCCGGAATGGCACCAATGCTGGCATGCGCACCCGTATAGTTAATGTGCTCGTAAATTTCGTCAGAAACCACCACCATGTTTTCTTGCTTTAGCACTACCTCAGCAATAGCCTCAAGCTCCGCTTTTGTAAATACCGAACCGGTAGGATTACAAGGCGAAGAGAAAATCATCGCTTTAGTTTTTGGCGTAATTACCTCTGCCAACTGAGCGGCCGTAGCCTTAAAGTCATTGTCGATGCTGCCTTTTACATACACTGGCACACCGCCAGCCAATTCAATAAGTGCCGAATAGCTCACCCAGAATGGAGAGAATACTACTACTTCGTCACCCTCGTTGATAATGGCTTGGAAAATATTGGCAATAGACTGCTTAGCTCCATTCGAAACCACAATTTGATCAGGGCCATATTCCAGCCCATTTTCGTTTTTGAACTTAGCAGAGATTGCTTCCCTCAAATCGGCATAACCGTTTACTGGTGGGTAAGCAAAGTACTTACCTTCATCAATCGCGGCCTTTGCTCCATCTTGAATATGCTGAGGGGTTTTGAAATCGGGTTCTCCCAAACTAAGGCTAATCACGTTGATGCCTTTTGCTTTGTATTCTCGTGCTTTGGCGGCCATGGCAAGTGTAGCCGATTCCGCCATGTTCTTAATGCGGTTAGAAAGGATGTCCATACCTTTTATTCGTATATCGTTCTTGTCAAAATACTTCTTCCTAATGTAAGCTCATCGGCATACTCCAGCTCTCCTCCCATTGGGATTCCCCTGGCAATTGTAGTTACCTTCACGCCAAGCTCCTTCAGCTTTTTGGTCATGTAAAATGCCGTTGTATCGCCCTCCATTGTCGGATTCAGGGCCAATATTACCTCTTCTATTTGAGGCTCGCTATTTTTAATGCGATTTATTAATGATTCGATCTTAAGATCTTCGGGACCAATGCCTTCAATGGGCGAAATTAGCCCTCCCAAAACATGATAAAGTCCCTTGTATTGATGGGTATTTTCTATCGCCATTACATCGGGGGTATCTTGCACCACGCATACCGTGGCCAGGTCGCGCGTAATGGTTTTGCAAGTACAGTCGGTGGTTTCGGCAATAATATGGCAAGTGCTGCAATACTTTACGTCTTTGCGCAAATGCACAATGGCCTCGGCCAATTCGTTGGCACTCGACTGCTCTTGTTTAAGCAAATGAAGCACTAAACGAAGCGCAGTTTTTTTACCAATACCGGGCAGCTTAGAGATTTCCTCTATGGCGTTTTCAACAATTTTAGGGGGAAAGTTCAATGCGTTGAATTACAGTTGGCACATAATTATAGAACCGTGGCAGTAATACCTACCGACAGAATGCTTTCGCACATTGGGCGTAGCTCGGTAAAGCTGCCGTGCTTTACGGTACACTTGCCCTTGTAGTGGATGAGCAATGTACACTGTTCGGCCTGCTCAACGGAATGATTGCAAACCTTAACCAATGTGTTGATCACGTGTTCGAAAGTATTTACATCATCATTGAACACTACAAGGTCGCACAGGTCGTCCTCTACAACCTCTTCTAAAACTTCAACTGATTCTTGTTCCTGATAGCTTAGGCGCATACTTATAGGTTTTGTGCAAATTTAATGAAATTCATTGTCTTAACCAGTTGCTGAGGTGTATGGTTGAGCGGAAATTGGCAATCGCTCTTCTGATTTACGTTTAACTGTTTTCTGATTACTGATATACTGATATCTTTACCCAATGAGTCCTGAACTGGTAATTGGCCTAATTGGAGGCTATTTTTTAATGCTGATCATTGTTGCTCGCCTTACTTCAAAGGGAGCCAACACACAAACTTTCTTTACTGCCAACCGCAAAAGCCCATGGTATTTAGTGGCTTTCGGTATGATTGGAGCATCCTTAAGCGGGGTAACTTTCATTTCCGTTCCGGGCGAAGTAGGCAACAGCTTCTTCTCTTACTTTCAGGTGGTAATCGGATACTTGCTTGGTTACTTGGTTATTGCCACAGTGCTAATGCCGCTGTATTACAGGCTGAATTTAGTTACCATTTATTCTTACTTGGAAGAGCGCTTTGGATTTTGGAGCTATAAAACCGGTTCTGCCTTCTTCTTACTAAGTCGTGTTGTTGGTGCCTCCTTTCGATTGTTCTTAGTGGCCATAGTATTACAAACTGCCATATTCAATGCGTATGGCATTCCATTTTGGGTATCGGTATTGGTGACCATTTTGCTTATTTGGGTGTATACTTTTCAAGGCGGAATTAAAACCATTGTTTGGACAGACACCTTGCAAACCTTCTTTATGCTGACCGCAGTGGTGGTAACCATTTACCTGATCACCAAAGAGCTTGGCTGGAGTTTGGGCGAAACCATTACGCAAATCAAAGGCAGCGAACTTTCGAAAACATTCTACTGGGAATGGGACAACGCCAAGTTCTTCCCGAAGCAGTTTATCTCTGGTGCGCTTATCGCTATTGTAATGACAGGTTTGGATCAGGACATGATGCAAAAAAACCTTACCTGTAAAACACTGAAAGACGCGCAGAAAAACGTGTTCTGGTTTAGTGTGGTGCTGATTTTCGCAAACCTGCTTTTCTTAAGCATGGGTGCTCTGTTGTACTTTTATGCCAACAGCAAAGGCATTCCTATTCCTGAAAAAACAGACACGCTTTATCCATTGTTAGCGATGGATCATCTGGGCACCTTGGCCGGAGTGGTTTTCTTGCTGGGAATTATTGCTGCGGCTTACTCTAGTGCCGACTCAGCATTAACCGCCCTCACCACGGCTTTCTGTGTCGACTTTTTGAACTTTGATAAGCGAGAAGAAGCCGACAAAAAACGTACGCGTTTGAAAGTACATGTAGGCTTCTCGATATTGCTATTCTTGGTGATTTTGGTCTTTAATGCCATTAATGACGACAGCGTGATCAACTCCATCTTTAAGGCCGCGGGCTATACCTATGGGCCAATTTTGGGGCTTTTCAGCTTTGGTTTGTTAACGAAAAGAGCGATTCAAGATAAGTACGCGACAGTTGTTTGTGTAGCCGCGCCAATCCTTTCTTTCATTATAGATGTGAATACCGGTGGCTGGTTTGGCTTCTTTATTTTGGCCTTAAACGGTGCTTTAACATTCCTTGGTTTGTTGTTGATTTCGAGAAGGGAAGAATAGTCCCCCACTCAAGTGTTAACACAGAAAATGCTTCGGTGAGGACACCGAAGCTGGCAAACTCATCACAATTGATGCTTACCATTACCCTATACGGTTAAAACAGAGACTTATTAAACTGGGTCGACCCCTCCGCTACGGTCGGGGAGGAAAGGCTTTTGTAGGGACAATTGCATCTAACTACTGAGGTCGGGGAGAAAAGATAAGACACTCATCCTCGATTGTATCTAGGATGGGAGAATAAGAGGTTTGCAACCTCATGTATAGCAACACAAAGCTGTCTCAAATTACAGCCTTTGCTCCCTTCTTAAGCCCGCTTATTTATCTGGCCATGAGGCTTTAATTCGTAGGCTTATCTTTGTGTAAAATTCAGCGCTATGGTAACAGCATCAAGTTTAAACAGAAACAGAATCGGTTTATTCATTTTGATTGCGGGCGCCATACTGAGCGTGAGTTGGTGGCTAATGAATGCGACTCAATTTTCGGCTGACAGGTCTGCCCTAGCGGTTGGTAGTTCTTTAGACATTGCCATTCTTATTCCTCTTTTTTACTTTCTACTGATTCGAAAAACTGAGATTCCGAAAATCACCTTGCTACCGATTACGGTTCTCAGCTTAATTATAGCTTATCAAATTATTCCTACCGAAAACCATAGCACTTTGGGCTATATAGAGTTGGCTCTCTTTCCCATTGAAATTGGAGTGATAGGCTACCTGATTTACAGTGTTAGAAAAATTGTAAAAGGCATGGGTGCGAAAGATCATAGCCTAAGAGATTTCCCTGAAGCTTTGAAAAGCCTTTTGTTAGAAAAGAACACGAAGCCGCTTTTGGCGAATGTCGTTTCGTCCGAAGCGTCACTTTTTTACTACACATTTACCGGTTGGAGGAAGCCGAAAGCACTAGCGCAAAACGAATTTAGCAGCACCAAAAGCTCAAACTATGGCCTGATTTTCGGCTTTATACTGTTCATTTTGCCTGTTGAAACGGTTGTACTTCATATTCTTCTAAACTCATTCAGCCCAATACTGGCTTGGGTGCTTACAGGCATTAGCATCTATAGCCTATTCTTTGTTTTTGGTGATAGAAACGCCATGCGCCATCGCCCAAGTAGTGTAGAAACAAACGGGTTACAACTCAAAACCGGCATTCGCTGGTCCGTGTTTGTTCCATTCGATCAGGTAAGCCAAATTGAGTACCGTGAAGGAGATAGTAGCGAAGAAAAGTTCGTGAACCTAAGCCCATTCGGTGCGGGCAATGTAGTAATCACCATGAAGGATCCGATTGAAGTGAACGGCATCTATGGCCTGAAGAAAACTACCGACAAACTCGTTTTAAGTATAGATCAGCTGGAAGAGTTTAAGGCACAATTGTCTAACGCGCTCAACTAAGACAACTTATTAAACTGTGTCACCCACTGCGGTCGGGGAAAAAAGAGGTTTACAACCCCCTGAATAACACACTCACACTGGTTTCAACCAATTTGAGCAAAGTGGTGTCTTTATAATATGAGCCATACCAAAAACTTTCAGAGCAAGTATCTAATACTACTTTTCATCTACCTATTTTCGTGTAGCAAACAACCTGAACCAGCAATTGAGCACCCTTTGAATGGTACTTGGCGACTAATTGAAACTGGAAGCCCGACCGACCCGAATAATGTAAGCGCTGTAAATAATGGTTATTTCCTGCGTTTTCAATCGAACGGAGAGGTAAGGGCTGTATGCCGAAACTATGAAGAGCTATTGGATAATGGGATAGTGAAAGGTTTATGTTGGCAAGTGAACACAGCATCTATTACAGGCACTTACCTTGTTGAAGAAGACGACAATTATAACAAGGTCTTTATAGAATTGAATGAAGATGTACCTAACATCGATTCATCTGACGGAAGAAGCAGAAACTATATTTTCTATTTCGAAGAAGGCTTTCTCTTCCTTTTAAACGAATCGTGCGATGAAGGCTGCTACGACAAGTTTGGACAGGTTTTACCGATAGATTAAAGAAAACTATTCTTCAAGCCACAAGCTGTGTCCTCACAGCGTAATACAGGACCATTTGTGAAGACACAAATGGTGGCAGAGTGTAAGATACATCTCTTAAGAGCCCTATGAAATAGAGTGAAAATTTGTCATTGGCCACCAGCCTTCGCTAATACCCAATGACAAATAACCAGAAACCTATTCTTTGATGCGCTTTTTCAAGCGAATGGCCTCTGCATTCTTTCTGCGCTTCATATTTAGTATCTCTACTGTAAGTGAGAAGAACACTGCAAAGTAGATATAACCTTTCGGCACGTGCTCACCAATTCCTTCCAACACCAACATAAACCCGATTAGGATTAGGAACGACATGGCCAGCATTTGCAATGATGGATGACGATTGATAAAGGCACTGATCTTTCCAGCAAATGTCATCATCACAATCATTGCCAGGGTTACGGCCACAATCATAATAAATACGTGCTCAGTTAAGCCCACAGCTGTCAAAATAGAATCGAACGAGAACACCATATCCAAGGCCACAATCTGCAAAATAACCTTGCTCATGGTTGTAGCTTTTTGCTTAGTTTCATGATGGTGATCCACCTCTAGCGATTCGTGAATTTCGGTAGTACTTTTTCCTATTAGGAACAAACCACCAACAATAAGAATAAGGTCTTTCACACTTACATCGTGCTCCAAAACTGTAAAGAGTGGCTCCGTAAAACCAATGATCCAGCTGATTCCTAAAAGCAGACCGATGCGCATTACCAAAGCCAAAATTAAACCGAGGTTTCTGGCTTTGCTTTGCTGCTTTTCGGGCAGGCGATTTGAAATGATTGAGATAAATATGATGTTATCTACACCTAGTACTATCTCTAAAAAAGTAAGGGTGAGTAACGCAATTATCCCTTCTGATGTAAGTAAGGCTTCCATTTATTAATTAGTCTTCTTTTCTATTTTTAATGTCTTTTGAGTAGGCCAAGATCGATTTGTTCACAAACCTTCTTACAGGCCTTTCTAAATCTTTTTGCCTTCTATCTAAGGTAATGTGCAGTTTTAAAACCACAGCATCTTTCTTAATCGATTCAATCTTCAGGCTAAACTTCTCTAGCGATATTTTTGGAAACTCGCCCTTCAAAGCCTCTGTAATATATGCTTCCAAATCGTCTACACTCGAGATGGCCTCGGGCAGTAATTCAAAGTCGAAACTTAGTTTTTTAAAGTTCTTTTTCGAGCTGTTTACCACGGTAGATGATGCTACAAGCGCATTTGGCACGTACACAATTTCATCATCATCGTTTAGCAGCACCACATTCATCAAGGTAATATCCATTATTCGGCCGCTGTATTCACCCACCTTTATATAATCGCTTAGCGAAAACTGGTTAGAGAACATCATGATAAATCCGTTGATTACGTTCACAATGTATTCCCTGGAAATAATGGCGATGGCCGCAGCCACAATGCTTATTGAGGTAAAGAATTGCTTGGTTTCTACATTGAAGAAATACAACACCGAAATGATGAGCATAAGCACTTGCAGCATTGACGCAATGCGGTTAACGGCAAGAATGAAATTGTCCTTAAAATCGGACTCTTTGTGCTTTCGCCTTAGGTACAGGTAAACAAAAACTGTACGGGCAAAAGAGATTAATACTATGCTGGTAAAGTAATAGAAAAGTGCAGGCAAAATATTGCCGTCTAAGTGTAGGCTTTCAAAGCTCTCTTCAAAAAACAATCGCCAACTAAAGCCAATAACCAAAACCGCCAGCTTAAGTACAAAGTACAGCCGTTTCTTATTTTCTAGCCTTACCTGATCTTTGGGCTTGTTCGTTTTTCTTGTTCTGTTAACCATTCGAGCAGCAAAATTAGTCTAAAAAGCACAATTCAAAGCGCCAGTTCGGTGTTTGGATCCCAGAATATTTTGTCAAAGTTTTTGATCTTATCATTGACCACTTCTACGCCTTCGGCCTCTAGCCGTTCTTGCATAATGGTAGGCGTTTCGAAATGACTTTTACCGGTTAATACGCCCGCCCGATTTACTACACGATGAGCCGGCACATCGGCCATTCCGTGTGCTGCATTCATGGCCCAGCCCACCATTCTGGCACTGCCCTTTGTTCCCAAATAGTTGGCAATGGCTCCGTAGTTAGTGGCCCTTCCGCTCGGAATCAGCCGCACTACCTCATAAACATCATTAAAAAAATTACTGTGGTCTTTTGCCATAATTTGAAGCTACCAAAAAAACGGCTCAGCCAAAAGTCTTTTCACCGCTACCATTGCTCATATGGCATTCATAAAATTTCGAGCTTCTGAAAAAGCCCCGTGCCGATAAAATAAAATTCTACCATCAATGAAAACCCATACTTATCTTTCATAATTAAGCTATAAGCCAAACGCTGTTCGGAATACATTTTTTTCGGCTTTTGTCTGTTGCCAAGTCCATCAAACAATACTTGGGATTCTGACTTATTTATATAGCTTACCAAGCTTGTAGAAGTAATAAAATCAACCATTTAAGCAAAAAAACTAAAGCTACATGGCAGAAAAAAGAGAAGAGTTTAGTAATCGGTGGGGGATTATTTTGGCCGCACTGGGAATGGCCATTGGTGCCGGTAACCTGTGGAGGTTTCCACGGATTGCCGGAGAACACGGTGGTACTTTCATCATCCTTTGGATGTTCTTCCTGGTAATTTGGTCCATTCCCCTTTTAATGGCAGAACTCGCCATAGGTAAACATTATAGAAAAGGAACATTAGGGTCGCTCGGAAGTCTTTCCGGCAAAAAATTTAATTGGATGGGCACCTTTGTTACGCTGGTAACAGTGGGTATTGCCTTCTATTATTCGGTGGTAACAGGCTGGTCGCTTCGCTACTTTTTACTCAACACACAGAATTTAGTTAACTACCTGTTCGGCTCGGGGGCTATGAATGAAAGCTTTGCTGACCCGAATGTAAACTTTATGGATAATTTCTGGGCAAGCCTTTCTAATTCTAGCTGGGAGGCCGTGCTCTGTTACATGGTAACTATTACCGTGGCCATTTGGGTACTTGGCAAAGGCATTAAAAAAGGCCTTGAAAAGACCAATAAGATATTGATCCCTACCCTGTTCATCTTGCTTTTGGTTGTTTCGGCTTTTGCCATTCAAATGCCAGGTGGGGTTGAAGGTTTGGAATACCTCTTTACCATTGATGTAGAAAAATTTAAAGACCCTATTATTTGGATTGAAGCCATTACTGACTCTGCTTGGAGTACCGGTGCCGGCTGGGGTTTAATGATTACAATCGGATCATTCTCTAGACAGAAAGAAGACGTTACCCTCAACACCTTCCTTGGTGCGTTTGGTAACAACACCGCAGCCCTACTTGCTGCAATGGCCATTTTGCCGGCAGTATTCGCTATGGCAGCCACACCTGCAGAGGCCATCGACTTCTTACACGGTGGAAATACTGCGTTGGTGTTTACTATTTTGCCGCAGCTATTTGCACAAATGCCAGGAGGCCCCTTCCTATCATGGATATTCTTTGGTGCCTTTGCAATGGCAGCGTTTAGCTCCATTCTACCAATGATGCAGCTAATTATTAAGAACTTAACCGACTATGAAATACCTAAGAAAAAGGCCGCCATTATTGCCGGTGCCGCTTGTTTTGTGGTTGGTTTTCCATCAGCTTGGTGGCTCGATTTCTTCGAGAATCAAGACTGGGTTTGGGGTGTAGGACTACTTGTAAGTGGAATATTCATTTCATTCCTCATCATTAAGTATGGCCCAATGAAGTTCAAAAAAGACTTTATCGATCAGAACTCTGACTTTAAGGTTTCGAAATACTACTTCGCGGGAATGATCTATTTCAACTTTGTAGCAGGACTTTTCCTTGTTTACTGGTGGATGGACCAAGGTTACAGTGAGTATCCATGGTTCGATGAAAACGGTAAATGGAACGTAATCGACAAGTTCAGTAACGCTACAATTGTTACGCAGTGGGCAGTGGCATTAGTAATTGCCGTGGTATTTAATGGATGGTTTTATAGAAAATTCGTGAAAAAATGAGTCAAGAAGCAATAATTGGAATGATCATATGCCTCTCCATTACAGTGGGAGGTTTCTTAACCTTTTTAGTAATCGCACTAAGAGCAGATAAAGACGAAGACCCTGAAACGGGTGAAACGGCTTAACCACCCCTAATCCCTCCTTAAACAAGGAAGGGAATGGTAATAATTAAGCTTTAATTTGCTCAGCCACTATGGCTATTCCTTCATCAAAAGAACGAGGCTCGTATCCTAACTGGGTGCGAGCCTTTTCTATAATTAACCCTGTTCTTGGTGGACGTTTAGCGGTTTGCGTAAAGGTAGAGGCATCGGCCTTAGTCATGGTACTAACATCTAAGTTGAAAAAGTCTGCCGTTTTAATGGCCATTTGGTAAGGAGTCAGCACATCTTTACCCGAAATATTGAAAACACCTTCAGCTTTTTGCTTAGCCATTAGATAGCAGCCCATCGCTAAATCTTCAGCCAGGGTTGGGCTACGCAACTGGTCATCAACTACTTTAATCTCCTTTTTATCTTCTAGGCTTTTCTTTACCCAAAGAATGATGTTATTGCGGCTCATATCGTGGGCAATGCCGTATACCAACACCGTGCGAGCAACGCCATAACTAATCGAACTCTTGAAAAGCAATTCTTCCGCAGCCAACTTACTCTCTCCGTAGTAGCTTATCGGGTTTGGCTTACCTTCTTCATCATAAGGGCCATCTTCACCATCAAAAATAAAGTCGGTTGAAAGGTGAAGTAGGTACGCTCCTGTGTTTTCACAAGCCTCAATCAAATACTCAACTGCATCTACATTCAGTTTCCAACATGCTTCTTGCTCTGTCTCGCATTGGTCTACATTCGTCATGGCTGCTGTGTGCACCACTGCATCGGGCTTAAAGCGCTCAATGGTTGCCAAAACGTCCGCCCTATTGGTAATATCCAGCGATTGGTAAGTATACTTTTCTTCAGGAATTGGCAGCCTGTTAGCACCACGAGCCGTGGCAATCAGTTCATCTTCTCCTTTTGCTAGTATAAGCTGCACCAGCTTTTGGCCCAAAAGACCATTCGAACCTGTTATAAGAATTTTCATAGTTTACTGTTGTGGATATTGATAACCGTATTTTTGTTCAATTTCGGATTTTTTCATCTTAACCACACGCACATTCATACGGATTTCTGATGTTGGCCTGTCTCGTGCGTCAGTCTCAGTTGTAGCAATTTCATCTATCACTTCAATTCCCTCCAGCACCTGGCCAAACACCGTATACTCGCCATCTAAGTGCGGAGCACCACCATCAGTAGCGTAAATATCTTTTGCCCATTGTTCGAAGCCCGGGTCGGGTTGCGGGCCAAATCGTTTCTCAATTACCGGCAGCGAGTTAAAGATCAATTCCTTTTGTGCTTTGTTAAAGTCGTAGGTAGAATCCTCTTCCAACTGACCAACATGGTAGTAGTATTTCTCTGTAAGTTCCGGATAGCGCTTAGACTTTAACATGCGCTCGAAAAAACCATAAAGCTTAAGATACTGCCTTCTATCGGCACGCTCCAAAAGCCCCTCCTCATCAAAAGTTTTTCCATGTATAATGTAGAACTGCGAACCGCTCGATTCTTTTAAAGGGTTAGAAGCATCGCCCATTCGTGCAGCGGCAATCCCCCCTTTTTTGTGTATGTACCTTTCTGGTCTAAACTCAGCTTCCAAACGATAATTCGCACCCTTCTCTTCCGTTCCGGTAGAAAGGTCGCCCGTTTGGATCATAAACTCCTCAATCACTCTATGAAAAAGCACCGAATCGTATTTACCTTCTTTAGCCAGCTTTAAAAAGTTCGCTTTATGAATTGGTGTATCATCATAAAGAATGGCTGTCATATCACCATATGGTGTTTCTATTACCACTATTTCGTCTGTTTCAGCGCAAGAAAAGGCCATAAAGGCGAGCAGAAATAAGAGCAAAAAATGCTTAAGGGTAGACATAGCCATACTTTTTAGTGATTTTCTTTTTGCGCATATATTCCACCGAAATAAACATGCGCACATCTTCGATTGGGCGGTCTGCCCTATCAGTTTCTACTTCGGAAATTTTGTCAATTACATCTAAACCAGCAATCACCTGCCCAAAAACGGTGTATTGCCCATCGAGAAATGGAGCACCGCCAATGGTTGTGTAAGCTTCCACTTGTGCTTCAGAAAGTTTGATTACTCGGCCAGTAGCTTCTTCCAATTCTTTGTATCGCTCTTCAGCCAACTTAGCAATGGCATCTACACCGCCCTCCATATAAGCTTCGCGCAAGGCTTTTACCAATTCGTGCTCTGGGTTATTTCTAAAAAGCTCCATGGCCACCTCTTCTATTTTAGCATCAGGCAAGCCTTCAATATCTTCTCTTTTGTGTACTTCGCCCTCCACAATATAAAACTGGCTTCCGCTCGATTCCCTTTCTGGGTTTACCCGATCGCCTGTTCTTGCCGCAGAAAGCGCTCCTTTCTTGTGAAAAAACTGTGGGTTAATTTCTGCCGGCACACGATAACCCGGGCCACCATTACCCAACCTTTGGTTTGCTCCGGCATTTTTTGAGTTAGGGTCTCCACCCTGAATCATAAACTCATCGATTACACGGTGAAAAAGCAGGCTATCATAAAAGCCCTCCTCAATCAACTTCAGAAAGTTCTCCTTATGCTGTGGAGTTTCATCGTAAAGAATGGCCTGCATTTCGCCATAATTAGTCGAAATAGTGACTAGATAATCTTTTTTAGACTTCTTCTGAAAAGAGAAGCCTTGATTAAACAAGGCTCCTAATATTGTAATGACAAGTAATGTTCGTTTCATGAATTATTGAATGTACGGGTTTCCGTAGCGTTCGGCAATCTCTTTTTTAGGTAGCTCCTCCACCGTTACGAACATGCGCACATCTTGCGATGGACGGTCTGCTGAATTGGTTTGAACAGCCGCAATAGCATCTACCACATCTAAACCAGAAATAACCTGACCGAATACAGTGTATTGCTCGTCTAACCATGGTGAACCACCAATGGTAGAGTATACTTCAATTCTTTCTTTTGGTGTAATCATTTTAAGGCCTGTAGCTTCTGCAAGCTCATCTTTCTTTTCCTTCACCTTGGCTATATAGGCAGCATCACCACCCGTTTGGAAAGCCGTGTAAAACTCAATAGAAAGTGGATGCTGTGGCTGGTTCTGCAACAAGCTCTGCGCGGCATTCATCATTGGATTTTCACCCTCAAGGCTCTGCGCAGGAATTACCTGCCCCTGAACAATGTAGAACTGGCTACCGCTCGACTCTCTTTCTGGGTTTACAGCATCGGACTGACGCGCAGCCGAAAGGGCTCCTTTTTTATGGTAATACTTATCGTTGAATTCTGCAGGCACAGTATAACCAGGGCCACCATTACCAAGTCTATCTCCAGGCTGTGCGTTTTTCGAGTTCGGGTCACCACCTTGAATCATAAAGCCAGGGATTACTCGGTGAAACAGCAAACTATCGAAGAAGCCTTCGTTGGCAAGCTTCACAAAGTTTTCTTTGTGTTTAGGTGTTTCGTCATGAAGAATGGCCTTCATTTCACCCAAGTTGGTTTTAATGGTTACTAGGTAATCGTTACCCTCTAAAGCACCCTCGCTAGAAGAGCCGCTGCCTCCACAACTCCATACTACCAATGCCATCATTAGCATGGCAAAAAGTCCTTTTAATCTATTATTCATAATTGGTTTTTGATTTCGTCAAGTATCTGTTTTCCGCCCGAAGTTAATACCTCCGAGGCCAATTCAAAGCCCAACTTCATTGGTTTATCGAGCGGGCCAGTTTTGGTGATTCTTATCTCTTCTTTTCCATCGAGCGAAATAATTCCTCCCACAATTTTCAGTGCATCGCCCTGAATAGTTGCCATAGCAAAAACAGGAATGCTACAGCCGCCATCCATTGTTTTCAGGAAAGAACGCTCTGCCAAAAGGCATGAAGCCGTTGGTCCGTGATTCAAAATTCGTTTGAGTGATTTCTTCTTATCATCATCGAGCGAGTTGTGTACCTCTATTGCCACACTGCCCTGCCCAACCGCTGGCGTAAATTGATCTAAAGGCAGATGCTGACTGATCATCTCCTCGTAGCCCATGCGGTGCACACCCGCATAAGCAAGCAAAAGCGCATCGCAAGCACCTTCGTTCATTTTACGAATGCGAGTTTGCAAATTACCCCGCACCGCCACAGTTTTTACCTTAGGATAATGCGCCTTTAAAGTGGCTACCCTTCTGGTAGAAGAGGTACCCAAAAGCACTTCCGAATCTGGCGTAAGGTTGATTTTTTTATTGCTTACAATTACATCGTTGGCTTGTTCACGCTCCATAAATGCAATCAATTCAAAACCTTCCGGCAGAGAAGACTGCATGTCTTTGGCACTGTGCACGGCAATGTCAATAGTGCCGTTTTGCAGCTGCTCTTCAATTTCTTCGGTAAAAACGCCCTTGCTACCAATTTTAGCGATTGAAACATCAAGGATCTTATCTCCCTTGGTTTCAATGGTCACTATTTCTGTTTCAAAACCGGCTGCTTTAAGCTTGTCTTCCACATGGTGGGCTTGCCACAAAGCCAGTTTACTCCCCCTCGTTCCTATCTTAATTTTCATTAGGCTTTTAGTTTGCTAATGGTGCCTTTTTTCTTTGGCTGATTTTTTTCGATGTATTCTACTATTCGTCCGGCAATGTCCACCCCGGTGGCTTTTTCAATTCCCTCTAACCCTGGCGATGAATTCACCTCCAAAATTAACGGACCTCTGGCCGATTGCAGTATGTCTACACCCGCCACGGAAAGTCCCATAGCGTTTGCAGCTTTTATAGCGGCTGTGCGCTCTGCACGGCTAAGCTTAACCACCTCGGCATTACCACCTCGGTGCAGGTTGCTTCTAAACTCACCTTCTTTTCCGGTACGTTTCATGGCACCTACCACTTTGCCATCAACAACAAAAACCCGTAAGTCAGAAGCTTTCGCTTCTTTAATAAATTCCTGAACAATGATTCGTGCTTTCAACCCATGAAATGCCTCTACAACCGACTGAGCGGCTTTTCTGGTTTCGGCTAGCACCACCCCAAGCCCTTGAGTTCCCTCTAAAAGCTTGATAATAACAGGCGCACCACCAACGGTATCAATTAGGTTTTTTTCTTCTTTCGAATAGTTAGTGAAGGCAGTTTTTGGCATTGGCAAACCGGCTCCACTTAGCAACTGCAAACTTCTGAGCTTATCTCTCGAGCGTACGATTGACTGCGAATAAGTAGTGCTAAAAACTCCCATCATCTCGAACTGACGCACCACGGCCGTACCATAAAAGGTTACCGAGGCACCAATTCTTGGAATTACGGCACTAATGCCTTCCAATTTTTCTCCTTGATAGTATATGGAGGGGCCTTCTGCTTCAATTACCAAATCGCACTTTAGGTGGTCAATCACCACGCCTTCGTGCCCTCTGGCCTCAATAGCTTGTAATAGCCTTCTTGTTGAATAGAGGCTTGAATTTCTTGAAAGTACCGCGATTTTCATTTTTTCAGTTTCGCTTGATATGATAGGTTCTTTTTACTTACGTCTACAACAAATCGTTTGGCCAACAGCTTTCTTCCCAACAAAATCGGGAATTTCATTTTGCTTCTATCTGCCAATGAAAGCTCCATTTTAACCTTTTTACCAAAGAACACAGCATTTGTTGTAATGATGAAACGCTCTTCCATCTGGCCATTGCTGCTTCTTATTCGCTTCTTTTTGAAGTTACTGGTTACAAACCTTCTGGCTTTCTTCTCGTGAATTTTGCTGCCCGATAAATAAAAGGTAAGCTGTTCAACTCCGTTGATCTCTTTAACCTTAACGCGCGAGCAATTTATGGAAGAAGTGTAAGCGCCAGTATCTACTTTGGCTTCTACGTTTTCCAGCTCAAAATCAGGCAAATCGATGATTTCCTGTCTACCGATTGTTTGTAATTTCTTTGCCATCCACAAAATTAGCTTCTCGCAATTTGGGCAATGGTAAGCGATAAATCAAGGAAGAGGATTTTCGGGTTGGCATTTCGCTCAATATGATACTGCGCCTCGTCAAATTTAGGCGCTATTTTCATTATTTTTTCTTCGGTAAAAACCTTGCTGAATTTACCGATAAAATCTTCTTCTCCCTCTGGAATTCTCGCCATCTGAGGCACTTGCACCAAATGGATCATGCTTTCGCGCATTACTTTTGATGCCGTAGCAAGCAATGCCAACTGAAACTCTTTACCCTTCTTTTGAAATGCATCGCCCAGCGCAATTAAATTTTCAAAATTATAAGTAAAGCACTGCCTGAACCAGTCTTTAAACACCTCTTGCGTGTCGCTTTCATTGCCCGTTGCCAAGCGTTTGGCTTCTCGCAAATTGCCTTCACTAAAGTAAGCCAGCTTTTGTGCTTTTTCTGCTTCAAGCGAAAATTCATTTTCTAGGCTTTCAATAATCTCGCTATCATTAAACGGCCTAATCAAAAGCTTTTGCGTTCGAGAGGTAATGGTGGTTAACAACTTATTTGGGTCGTTTGAAACCATTAGGAAAATGGTTTGAGCAGGCGGCTCTTCCAAAATCTTTAGAATACCATTGGCCGCATTGGCATGCATTACCTCTGGCAACCAAATGATCATCACCTTGTATTTACCTTCGAAAGCCTTTAGCGACAGGGCGCGAATAATGTTCTTACTCTCGTGAGTCGGAATCATTAAAAGTTTGTTTTCCCAGCCAAAATGAGCAGCCCAGTCCGTAACATTGCCATAGGGAGTTTGGAGTAAAAATTCTCTCCATTCCTTTAAAAACTTGTCACTCGTAGCATCTTCCCTTTTGAATTTTGGCGTGGCAGCCGTTGGAAAGATAAAGTTCACATCGGGGTGAACGAACTTACTATTCTTTTCGCAAGATGGGCAAACGCCACAGGCATCGTCTGGGCCAGGGTTTTGGCAGTTTAGGTAAGCCGCAAAAGCCAAGGCCATTGCCAAATTTGCAGAACCTTCGCCCCCGGCAAAAAGCTGCGCGTGGGCAACATGGTTTGCATTTACTGCATCAATTAGTTTTTGCTTAACCTCGCCTAAGCCTGTAATATCCTGAAACCTCATGCCTTATCCCAAATTCTGTATTCGCTGGTCAATTCAAAAACCCTGTCTACAATTCTTTTTTCTACCTCGTCAAATGACTCGCCTCTTCTACCCATGGCAGCATCGGCCACCTCGTAGAATTTACGTGGCTGAAAAGTAGTAAAACCAGCGGCTCCACCCCAAGAGAAAGATGGAACAAAATTTCGAGGAAAACCAGCACCGAAAATATTGGCGCCCACACCCGTAACCGTTCCGGTATTAAACATGGTATTGATACTACATTTGGAATGATCGCCCATCATTAGCCCACAAAACTGAAGGCCAGTATTAGCAAAACGGCCAGTGGCATAATCCCAAAGCTTTACCTTAGCATAGTTATTTTTAAGGTTCGAAGTATTGGTATCGGCACCCAAATTGCACCATTCGCCAATTACGGAATTACCCAAGTAACCATCGTGCGCTTTGTTAGAGTAACCAAAAATTACTGAGTTACCCACTTCGCCCCCAATTTTAGAATACGGCCCTACGGTAATATCTCCCCGCATTTTCCCACCTATATTTACAGTAGAACCCTCGCACAAGGCAAAAGCTCCAGAAATAATGGTTCCGGCCTGAATTGTTGTATTCTTTCCAATGTACACTGGGCCATTCTCGGCATCAATAATTGCTGCTCTTATAGAGGCCCCTTCTTCTATAAAGAGGTTTTCTTTTCCGTAAACTACGGTGTGAGGGTCGGTAATTTCTTGCGAGGTTCTACCAGCCGTAATTAAGGCAAAGTCGGCTTCAAGCTGCTCTCGGTTATTCCTAAAAATATCCCAGGTATGTTCTACCAGCCTAAAGTTGCCTTCGAACTCCACTTGTTCAGCTGCACCTTCTGAAGTTGCAAGAACTTGGCCGTTCGCCACAAGCTGTTCGCCAGCTTTAAGCTGCTTAATAGCATCGGCCAGCTGAGCATTTGGACAAAGCGCTCCGTTAACTTTTAAGCTTGCCGAAGAATCGCCAAATTTTTCTTGAAGATAGTCTTGCGTACTAAAGCCCACATTGAATCCGTATTTCTCCCATTTTTCGGAGATTTTGAGGATTCCTATGCGTATTTCGGCTACAGGGCGAGTAAATGTGAAGGGTTTTAATTGCTCCCTGATTTCGGGAGAATCAAACAGTGCAATTTCCATGCACAAAAATAAAAAAGTCTCCATCCTTACAAATGGAGACTCTCATAAATGCTTTATGATTTAGAAGATTATTTCTTCTTGTATCTTCTGTTGAATTTCTCAACTCTACCAGCGGTATCCAAGAACATTTTCTTACCTGTGTAGAAAGGGTGTGAAGCAGAAGAAACTTCCACTTTAATTACAGGGTAAGTATTACCATCTTCCCACTCTACAGTTTCATCAGAAGTCATAGTAGACTTCGTTAAGAATTTGAACTCACTTTGAGTATCGTAAAATACAACTGGTTTATAATCAGGATGAATGTCTTTTTTCATGACGCTACTGTTTGCTATTCCCAAAAAGGACTGCAAATGTAGTGACCTATTTATTAATACACAACCCTTAGCCAATTATTATTCAACAAATTAAATGAATTTACGGGTATAGCGCGAGTATCGTGTAGAAGTATTTAATTTGAAGCACACTAAGCCTATGAAAAAGTTCATAATTGCCTTCGCCTTTTTGGTTTCAATTGTTCAGCTACACGGACAAAGCACTTTTATCTCTTACAACCGAGATTATTATCATTTAATAGACAGGTTCGACATACTTTATTCAGGAAAAGAACTTCGGCTTAAAACCACCTATAAACCAATCAGAAGGGCAGAATTGACCAACTTTCTTAAGGGAATGGAAAGTCGATACGAGATGCTTTCACCTCAAGACAAATTCAATTATGAATACTTGATGAACGACAACTGGGAGACAGCCGGCAACAAGTATAACAGCAATGACAAATCGTGGTGGGACATATTCTACAACCGCAAGTCGGACTTTCTTTATTATGAGGCCGAGAATTTCACCCTGAGGTTAAATCCGGTAATTGACTTTTCCGCAGGGAAGGAAACAGACAATGACGAATTTCTCTATACCAACACGCGAGGCCTAGAAGTTCAGGGCACCATTGATGATAAAATTGGTTTCTATACTTTTCTTACCACCACACAACTCAGGGTACCATCTTATGTAGGCTGGTACAACACTAGGTACAAGGCTTTTCCTAATGAGGGGTTCTACAAAATAGATGATCATGACAAAACGCTTTTTGACCTTACCCATGCGAGAGGTTATTTCACCTTTAACCTAACCAATAGCATAGATATTCAGGCAGGATACGATAAGCAGTTTATTGGAAGCGGAATTAGATCCATGGTGCTTTCGGACATTTCGAGCCCAATGTTGTTTGGCAAGATCAACACAAGACTAGGCCCATTTTTATACACCAACTTATGGGCTGAGTTAACCGAAGACATTATTTTTTCTGGAGGGGGAAGCCCAGCTGATGGCAGCTACCCGAAAAAATTTATGGCCATGCACAGGCTGGGTGTAGACATTACATCTAAGCTCAACTTGGGGGTGTACGAAGTAATTATTGCTGACGATGCCGACATTAACTATTTCAACCCAATTATCTTTTATCGTGCTATTGAACAGCAGCAAGGCAGCCCTGACAACATATTATTGGGCATGGACTTTCAGTGGAACCTACTTAACAAGTTTCAGCTATACGGGCAATTTATGCTAGACGAATTCTTGATTGATGCCCTAAGAAGTGGCGATGGAGACTGGCGCAATAAGTTTGGCGTACAATTGGGCGGAAAGTACATCAATGCCTTCAATATAAACAACCTAGATTTTGGGGCTGAAGCTAACTTTGCCAGGCCATATTTTTATGCTTACGACCGCCCAGAGTTAAGCTATACAAACTACCGCAACCCATTGGCTCACCCACTTGGCGCCAATCTTAAGGAGTTCATTCTTACAGCCCGTTATCAGCCAATTAACAGATTAACCGTTAGTGGTAAAGTAATCCGCAGCCAGTTTGGCGAAGATGAAAACGGACTAAACTATGGCGGCAACCCATTGCTGAGTACTGACGACAGAGTTGGCGCCACAGGCAATACAATTGGTCAAGGTGTAGCAACAACCAACACCTATTTGGAACTAACAGGCTCCTACATGCTGTTGCAAAACCTGTTTGTCGACTGGAAGAATATTTACAGGAACTTTGATAGTGAAGACGCTACAAGAAGTAGCAGCCCTTTTATTTCAATGCTTTCGCTTAGATGGAATATTGCTCAGAGGCAACACGAGTTTTAATTATACAGTATAATATCCCTAACTTGCCGCCTCTTATTTAAAATATGAGCACCTACGGTCGTATTATTTCCTTTGCGAAACCCTATCACAGGTATTTTCCGCAGTACATAGTTTTTGCTTTTTTAGCCATCATTTTTGGCTTAATGAACTTGGCGTTACTGGAGCCGCTCTTCTCTGTTATTTTCGAAACCAAAACAACAGAGCAGCTCACCGAAATTGCCAACGCCCCGAGAACAGGCCTTAATATTGACTCCATTAAGAGCGTTTTCTTCGAAAAGCTTTTAGATGTAAAAGCACAATACGGCAAGCAAAGCATGCTGATTTATGTAAGCTTGGTAATTGGTGCTTCGGCCTTGCTTTCCAACCTTTTCACCTACCTATCGAATGTTACCATGGGCTACTTAAAAGCCGATGTAATTCAGAAAATTCGAGCAAAAGTTTTTCTAAACACCACAGGCCTGCACCTTGGTTTTTTCTCTGGCGAAAGAAAAGGAGACATCATGTCGCGCATGACCAATGATGTGCAAGAAATAGAAAACACACTCGTAAGCTCATTAAAAGTGTTTTTCCGCGAACCAGCCACAATTATTGTTTACCTGGCCTACTTGTTTTCAACCTCGGTAAAGCTTACGCTTTTCACTTTGGTCTTCTTCCCAATCATGGGCTTTGTAATTTCTGAAATTGTAAAGCGATTAAAGAAAAAAGCAATTATGAGCCAAGAATCGTTAGGTAGAATTGTAAACCTGATGGACGAGGTTTTTGGCGGCATGCGCGTTATCAAAGCCTTCAACGCAAAAGGCTACATAAACGAATTATTCGATAAGGAAACCCAAACCTACAAGCGCATTAACAAATCCATGGCGCGAAAGAATGAACTGGCATCTCCGGTTTCTCAGTTCTTGGGCATTATTGTGGTAGCTACACTATTAGTTTACGGTGGAAATTTGGTGCTAAGCGAAGATACTAACCTTGACCCAGAAGGTTTGATGGCATACATTATTGTATTCAGTCAAATTCTTAACCCAGCAAAAAGTATTTCGCAGTCTATTAGCAGTATTCAGCGTGGCATGGCTTCAGCAACCCGTATTTTCAAACTGATTGACGAGCAACCTAAGATCAATAACATCGAGCAGGCCACCCAAAAACACGATTTTGAAAATGCTTTGGTCTTTGAAAATGTAGGGTTTCGCTATGAGAAGGAATACGTACTTCAAGGCATTAACCTTACCGTTGAAAAAGGCAAAACCATTGCACTCGTGGGGTCTTCTGGTGCTGGAAAATCGACTTTGGCAGATTTGGTCCCTCGATTCTACGACCCAACAGAAGGCAGCATTCAAATTGACGGTGTTGATATCCGCAACATCGACATTAATTCACTCCGTGGCTTAATGGGGATTGTAACCCAAGAATCGATTCTTTTCAACGATACCGTTGCCAAGAACATCGCCTTTGCTATGCCAAATGCAAGCCAAGCCGAGATTGAGCAGGCAGCAAAAATTGCCAATGCCCACGACTTTATAATGGAGCTAGAAAAAGGTTACGAAACGAATATTGGCGACCGTGGCGGTAAACTTTCTGGTGGTCAAAGGCAACGCTTAAGCATTGCCCGTGCCGTAATGAAAAACCCTCCGATTCTGATACTAGACGAAGCCACCTCGGCCCTCGATACCGAATCGGAAAAGTTAGTGCAACAAGCACTGACAAACCTTATGAAAAGCCGCACCTCAATCGTGATAGCCCACAGATTGAGCACAATTCAGCATGCTGATACAATTCTGGTTATGGACAAAGGAAGAGTTGTAGAAAGCGGCAATCACGACACGCTTATGGCACAACAAGGCATGTACCATAGGTTAATCACAATGCAATCTATTTAGACTAATCGAAGATTTTTATTGTCTTCAAACTCAATAATTGTTTTATTCAATTAATAACAAACACCTAATGGACGCTAAACAGTTGATTCTTGACGAGCTAAATGAAGCCGCAAAGGTGCTCGATCAGTTTTTGAGCAATGATGCAAATATTGCCCAAATTGAAAAAACTGCTGTATTAATGGCCAATGCCATTAAAGATGGAGGGAAGATATTTTCATGTGGTAACGGTGGCTCACACTGCGATGCCATGCACTTTGCCGAAGAACTAACCGGCCGGTACCGAGAAGATCGCAAAGCCCTACCCGCTATCGCAATTTCTGATGTAAGCCATATTTCATGCGTTTCGAACGACTTTGGCTACGACTTCATCTTTTCAAGATACATTGAAGGCTTAGGAAAAGAGGGCGATGTACTACTTGCCATTAGCACCAGCGGAAACTCGAAAAACGTGCTTCGCGCAGCCGAAATGGCCAAGCAAAAGAAAATGAAAATTGTGGCACTTACGGGTAAAAACGGTGGAGACCTACGCGAATTGGCCGATTTAGAAATTCGTGTACCGCACTATGGCTATGCCGATAGAATTCAGGAAATACATATTAAAGTAATACACATACTCATTCAATTGATAGAAAAACACACTGTTGATACTCTCTAAAGGATATGGAAGTGCAGTATTTGGCGTAAATGCCCAGGTTATCACCATCGAGGTAAATATTGTTGATGGCACCAAATTCTACCTTTCCGGCTTACCAGATGGGGCCGTTAAGGAATCGGAACATCGCATAGAGTCGGTTTTCAAATATTTTGAATACCGAATGCCGCGTAAAAAAGTGGTGGTAAACATGGCTCCTGCCGACATTCGTAAAGAAGGTTCTTCTTACGATTTACCCATTGCATTAGGCGTACTCAAGTCATCGGGGCAAATTACTGCTCCCGATATGGAAAAGTACGTGATTATGGGCGAGCTCGCGCTAGACGGCAACTTACGGCCAATCAAAGGGGCGCTTCCTATTGCTATTGAGGCCAGAAAACAGGGTTTCAAAGGATTTATTCTTCCTTCGGAAAATGCCAATGAAGCTGCCATTGTAAACAACTTGGATGTAATTGGGGTAGACAACCTGATTGAAGCCATTGAGTTTTTGGATGGAAAGCGCGAAATAGAACCATTGGCATACGACACCCGAGAGCATTTTTACAATCAGCTAAACGATTACGAGGCCGATTTTTCGAATGTTCAAGGGCAAGAAAACATAAAAAGAGCGCTGGAAATTGCCGCTGCCGGTGGGCACAATGTAATTATGATTGGTCCACCGGGAGCAGGTAAAACCATGCTGGCCAAAAGGCTACCATCGATTTTACCTCCATTAGACCTTCACGAGGCGCTCGAAACCACCAAGATTCATTCAGTGGCCGGCAAATTAGGAGGCAACGCCCAGCTAATTACCCGCAGGCCTTTTCGTAGCCCTCACCACACCATTTCTGATGTAGCTTTGGTTGGCGGTGGCGGTGTACCACAACCGGGTGAAATTTCGCTTTCGCACAATGGTGTGCTGTTTTTAGACGAACTTCCCGAATTTAAAAGAACTGTGCTGGAAGTAATGCGCCAACCATTGGAAGAGCGTAAAGTAACCATTAGCCGAGCGAAGATTTCCGTAGACTTTCCTGCCAATTTCATGCTCATCGCCAGCATGAATCCCTGCCCTTGCGGCTATTACAATCACCCCGAAAAAGAATGTGTTTGCGGAGCAGGACAAGTACAGCGCTACCTTAACAAGGTGAGTGGCCCACTGCTCGACAGGATTGATTTGCATGTAGAAGTTACGCCCGTTTCGTTCGATGAGATGACACAAAATCGTAAAGCTGAAAGCAGCGAACAAATTCGTAAACGTGTAATTACTGCAAGAACAATTCAGCAAGAACGCTTTAAAGAAATGGAGATCCACTCCAACAGTATGATGGGCAGCCAAATGGTAAAAGAGGTTTGCCAGATTAACGAGGCAGGTAAAACGCTACTCAAAACTGCTATGGAGCGTTTGGGACTTTCTGCCAGAGCCTACGACCGTATTTTGAAAGTGAGCCGCACCATTGCCGACCTAGACGGCAAAGAAAACATAGGCATAGAACACCTTGCCGAAGCCATTCAATACCGCAGC
Source organism: Roseivirga pacifica (assembly GCF_900111145.1). Classification (GTDB taxonomy): domain Bacteria; phylum Bacteroidota; class Bacteroidia; order Cytophagales; family Cyclobacteriaceae; genus Roseivirga; species Roseivirga pacifica. Next base: position 1,251,222 of record NZ_FOIR01000001.1, on the reverse strand, counting down.
TTAGACAGAGAAGGCTGGGCTAGCTGAACCAATTGAACATAGAAAAGCCCTTACGTTTCCATAAGGGCCTTACATCCAAATCTATCAATGCTATTATTGATTCAGTTTTTTGTTTAGGAAAAAAGTGGAAACAAAGCCTATTCCAACCATTAGGAATACACACACAAAGTAAGGCATTGGATTTCCACGGTTAATCATGCCTCCTGAATACAAGGAATCTTGTACTAAAAAGCCTAGTACAATTCCCAAAGAAATACAGATAAACACTGTACCAATTAGAATAGTAAAAAAGTAATTTCTCTTTTTTGGTTCTGTCTGAAAAAGCTTGGCATCAGCGCCTTTTTCAATCAGCATTATTTTCTCTTTGTGTCGTGTATGTATCGTATAATAAATTAACCCTACTGTACCCGCCACCAGGCTGGTAAAGAATAAAGCGAATGCGGTTCCTTCGTGCATAACAATTCGATTTTGTGTTCAATGGCTTTGATGTCAGTCTTCGAGTTAAGGTTACACGCTAGCCTAAAAATATTCATTTTGATTTAGCTCCATAAGTTTCGAGTTTTAAGTGTAACCTCATTAAAAGTACTGTAGTCTAACCCCAAAACAAATGAAAGGGCACAATGAATCTTACGCTATGGAGTTAATTATCGCTAAGGTAAAACAAGGCGATATGGTAGCGTTCAATGCCCTGATTGACGAGTACAAAGCGATGGCTTTCACGCTTTCTTTACGGTTATTAAAAAATCGAGAAGACGCTGAAGAAGCCACACAAGACGCCTTTGTTAAGGCCTATAAAAACATTGGTCAGTTTGAAGGGAAATCAAAGTTCTCCACTTGGCTTTATACCATTGTTTATCACACCGCACTTACGCAAATGCGCAAGAGAAAGCTGGAAACGACAGACATAAGCAATGAACTGATTGAAAACTCGGGGGCATTTTCAGAGTCGGGGAAAGAGTGGCAGCGCCTGCAGCGTGTAGAGCGTAGCAACTACATACAGCAAGCGCTAGACCGACTATTGGAAGACGACCAAGTGGCCATTACTTTGTTTTACCTTAACGAAAATTCATTAGCCGAAATATCAGAAATTACGGGCTGGGAAATGTCTAACGTAAAAGTTAGATTGCACAGAGCACGCAAACGCCTACTTGGCGCGTTGGAACAGTTGTTAGACGATGAAGTAAAATCGTTGTTATGAGTAAGTTCGAATTGTCAGACAAAGAATTAAAGCGGCTTCTGCAGGAAGAAGGCCTGGAGGAACCATCATTGCGTTTTAATAAAAGCGTACTGAACAAAGTAGCCGCGTACGAACAAGCCAAGCGACTAAAAACACCGCTTTGGCTCAAACTTGTACTTGGCGTTTTCGCTTTATTGCCAGCCGCATATTTAGTTTTTGGCGGGCTCAACCTCGATTTTGGCGAGCAAACGCAAAAAAACATTCAATGGCCCTCTGTAAGTATTAACTTGGATTTCCTAACCAATTCCACCTACTTCTTCTTTACCTTTTTGGTGGTTGGCGCCATTTGGATGGCCATTATTTTCAACCGTTTTTTGGAGCAATACAACCATAAGCATCGTTAAATTCGGTTAATCGCTTCTTTGTGCTTGCCATTATCCTCAACTTTAGGTGAATAAATGGCATGCAGCGGTTTCTTTTCATATCCATATTGCTCTTATCGGTCGGTACGCTTTTTTCGCAAGAAGGCACCCCTTTTGAATTAAAAGGCCGCGTTGTCGACTCAGAAACGGGCGATCCAATAACCTTTGCCAGCATTGTAATTACAACCCGTAAAAAGGGCTTGGCCTCTAACCATATAGGCGAGTTTGAGTTTGAGGCGCAAGTAGGCGATGTGGTTAAAATCACTTCGATTGGGTATAACGATTACCACCTAATACTCACTGAAGATTTCGCCAAAGAAGAAAATCGAATCACATTTTTTATGGACTCAAAAGCGTACGTGCTCGACTCTGTGGTGGTATTCCATATGACGGATAATTTCTACCTAAAAAAGAAAAAATGGGACACGCTACAAGTTGAGAACCCTTACTTAAATACGGTTAATCCAACTGACTGGAGCAAAACACAATTTATACCCAATACAGATGGAACTGCTGGTGTTAGCATTGCTGGGCTGCTAAACGTTTTCGACAAAAAACACAAGCAGCAACAACGGCTAAAAAAGCTAGAAGAAGCAAGCGAGTTTGAGAAAGAGCGAAAAGCAAAAATAGATGCCAAATTCAACAAAAAGCTTGTAAAACGAGTAACCCGAATTGACGACCGGGTAATTGATGAGTTTATGGACTTTTGCGATTTTAGAGATGCCGAAATTCTCTACGCTTCCGAATACGAGCTTACCATGAAAATACTCGATCGGTACAAGGCTTTTCTCATTCGTTAGAGCAAAGGCTTTAGCGCTTCCCAAACCGTTTCGACAACAATTTTATGGCCTTCCTCATTTGGGTGAATGCCATCCGAAAGATTTAAATTTTTATCTCCTCCCACATTTTCAAGCAGAAAAGGTATAAAGGCCACGCCTTTATCTTCGGCTACTTTTGGAAAAAGGTTCTTGAACTGCGTGGTATAATCTTGCCCCAAATTTGGTGGAATTTGCATCCCTGCCAATATTATCTTGGTATCAGCATTAGCGGCACGCACCTTGTCAATAATTGCTTTCAGATTCTTTTCCGTTTCTTCCAAACTTAGGCCGCGCAAGCCATCATTTCCGCCCAACTCCAACATCAAAATGGCTGGCTTCGACCTTAAGACCCAGTCGATACGGTTGAGTCCTCCCATACTGGTTTCACCACTCAAACCAGCATTTACGGCAGTATAATTAAGCCCTTCGGACTGTAATTTTTGATCGATTAGAGCCGGAAAAGCATTTTCGGTAGCAATACCATAACCAGCTGTAATACTATCGCCAAAGAACACAATTGTTTGCTTTTCATTCTGGGTTTTGGTGAGTATACTACTGATTAAAGTAATTGAGACCAATACGGACGTGAGGGTTCGAAACATTTCTTGCTTAAAATTCATTTAACTGAAATATAAACGAACTTAATAAAGAATCGTTCGTCAACCATATATCCGAATAACCCAAAACATGGATCATATTTTAGAGGTTAGCCAGCTAACCAAAACATATAACAGCGGTGCACGCGCACTTACCGTTCTTTCCGATATTAATTTTAGCATAAAAGCTGGCGATAAATTTAGCATAGTGGGCTCTTCTGGTAGTGGAAAAACCACCCTACTAGGGCTTTGTGCTGGCCTAGACAGGGCCTCTTCTGGCAATGTGCTGCTCAATGGCGTATCGCTAAGCAAGCTGAATGAAGATGAGCGAGCAGCTGTTCGCAACCAGCATGTTGGGTTTGTTTTTCAGAATTTTCAGTTGCTACCAACGCTTACCGCGCTAGAAAATGTGATGGTGCCCATGGAGTTAAGAGGCGAAAAGGGGATTCAAAAATACGCCATGGAATTGCTAGACAGAGTAGGCTTGGCCAAACGCCACGACCACTACCCTACCCAACTTTCGGGCGGTGAGCAACAACGCATTTCCATTGCTCGTGCCTTTTCCAACAGGCCAAAAATTCTCTTTGCTGATGAACCAACAGGAAATTTAGACGAAGAAACTTCTCAGAAAATTGAGGACCTCATTTTCCAGTTAAACAAGGAAGAGGGCACCACTTTGGTAATGGTAACCCACGACATGGAATTGGCTGCCAAAACGGATAGGATTGTGCGACTGAAAGGCGGAGTAATTCTAGACGACTCTTTAACCAATAGCCCGGCCACTGAATGAGTAAAGCAGCAAAACCTTCGTGGAAATGGTATTGGCTAATGGCATGGCGCGATGCCCGCAAAAGCAAAGCGAGATTATTCCTCTTCATTTCGTCCATTGTTATAGGTATTGCCGCTTTAGTTGCCATCAACTCTTTTAGCGACAACCTAAAAAACGATATCAACAACCAAGCAAAAGAACTGCTTGGTGCAGACCTAGAACTAGGAAGCAACGATTCCACTTTTAATTATGCCTTTGTAGATACGCTCGACTACGAAATTTCATACGAGAACAGCTTCGCTTCAATGGTTTACTTTCCAAAAACGCAGGAAAGCAGGCTGGTAGATGTAAGGGCACTTGCGGGTGAATTCCCTTATTACGGTACAATTGAAACCGAACCGATTGAAGCAGAAAGCACCTTCCGTGACGGCCAAGCCAAAGCGCTTGTAGACCAGAGCGTAATGATTCAGTATGGCATTGAATTAGGAGACTCGATTAAAGTAGGGCAAGTAACTTTTAAGGTAGAAGGCTCATTGATTAGTTCGCCATCTCAGTCTTTTGCAGCCACTTTGGTAGCACCGGCAGTCTATATTCCGATGAAATACCTCAACGAAACGGGGCTTGTGCAAAGAGGCAGTCGCGTTTATTACCGTAGGTTTTACAAGTTTAACGACTTACCTGAAGACTTTGATTTTGAGGCTCAAGTAGAAGCAGATGAAGACACATTAAGGCTTTCTGAAATTCGCGTTGAGACCATAGAAGAGCGCAAGGAAGAAACTGGCGAAACATTTCAGAACCTTGCCAACTTCCTAAACCTGGTAGCCTTTGTGGCGCTGCTGCTTGGCTGCGTTGGTGTGGCCAGTGCCGTGCATATTTACATGAAGGAAAAGGTGAAAACCGTAGCAATTCTGCGTTGTATGGGCGCAAAAGGCCGCGATGCTTTTCAAGTCTTCTTGATTCAAATTGCCGTAGTAGGCCTTATTGGATCTATTTTAGGAGCTTTTGCTGGCACACTTATTCAAAGTGTGTTACCAAAAGTTTTCGCAGACTTTTTACTGGTAGAAGTTACACTCAGCCTGTCCTGGCCTTCAATTATCGGAGGTATAGTTACAGGGCTTTTCATTTCTGTTCTTTTCGCATTAAGTCCCTTAATTGCCGTAAGGAAAGCCTCTCCGCTAATCTCCATTCGAGGCGTTGAAAGCACAAGCAACACACGGGATCCACTGCGCTGGTTGGTGTACGCAGGCATAGCTGTCTTTATTATCGGTTTTGCTTTCGTACAAATGAAAGACCTGCAGGACAGCATCGTTTTTACCTTTGCCATACTTGTAGCATTTGGTTTTTTAGGACTTGTGGCGAAGTTCTTTATGTGGCTGGTAAAAAAGCTGTTTCCATCATCGTGGAGCTATGTTTGGCGCCAAAGCTTAGCCAACCTTTATAGGCCGAATAACCAAACATTAGTACTTATCGCCTCTATCGGACTAGGTACTGCACTCATCACTACACTCTACTTTATACAAGGAATGCTAATAAGCCAAGTGGAAATTACCACCGATGAAAACAGGCCTAACATGATGGTTTTCGATATGCAGACTTATCAGAAAGACGGCATTGCAGAACTGGCTAAAAGCTATGACCTACCAGTTCTGCAAGAAGTACCCATTGTGACTATGCGCCTAAAATCGGTAAATGATACTACTTACGAGCAGATTCTAGCCGACACGACCATTGAGCGTAGAGGAGGAATATTCCGCAGAGAATGGCGCGTAACTTATCGCGATACGCTCATTGAATCGGAAAAGGTGGTTCAAGGCGAACTGAGAAAAGTTAACACTCCCAACGACAGTATTTTTGTGAGCCTTGAAGAGGATTATGCCACCCGAAACAACATAGCGCTAGGCGATAAGTTGGTGTGGGATGTTCAGGGCGTTCCGATTACTACATACCTTGGGAGCACCAGAGAAATAGATTGGGAGCGGGTTCAAACCAACTTTTTGGCACTCTTCCCTTCAAATACCCTAGAGCCGGCACCACAATTTCATGTATTAATTACGCGTGTTCCTTCAACAGAAGTTGGAGCGCTTTTTCAGCGAGATGTGGTAAAGCAATACCCGAGCGTTTCAGTAATTGACATTGGCTTGATCCTAAACACCGTAGATGACATTCTCGATAAAATCGCGTTTGTGATTCGGTTTATGGCACTTTTCAGCATTCTTACGGGGCTATTGGTACTGGTTTCTTCTGTTATTCTCTCCAAGTTTCAGCGCATTAAAGAGAGTGTACTTTTAAGAACCATGGGCGGAAGTAAAAAACAGATTCTAACCATAAATTCACTGGAGTACTTTTTCTTAGGAAGCTTAGCTTCTCTCTCGGGCATATTGCTGGCGTTGGCGGGCAGTTGGGGCTTGGCGTTTTACTCTTTCGATAGCACATTTATTCCTAACCCTCTTCCCATGGTGGTCGTTTTCGTGAGTATTACTTCGCTTACCGTTGTTATTGGCTTACTCAATAGCCGTGGCATTTTAAGCAAACCACCGCTAGAGGTACTTCGCAACGAAATACAATAAGGATATTAAAACGATTATTTGTGTTATGAACCACTCACTCAGTAAATTCAACCTACTAAGAATGAACGAGTAAAATTACAACAGATAACAAATCAAAAACTTATGAAGACTTTGTGTATTTTATTACTCAGCGTATTCCTTTCACCTTTTAATACTCCGCAGGATCTCAACAAAGCAGCAGGTAACTGGGAAGGAACATTAGCACTACCTGGAGGGCAATCGCTTAAAATTGTTTTCCATGTAATGAATAAAGACGGAGAACTTTCTGCCACCATGGATAGCCCAGACCAGAATGCTTTTGGCTTAAAAATGGATGAAGCAACTTTTAAAGACAACACCATTAAAATGACAATGAATCAAATTCAAGGTACTTATGAAGGAACCTTAAAGGACGGAAAATTCATTGGTAAGTGGAGTCAGTCGGGTCAGAGTTTCGATCTTAACCTGACCAGAATAAAGAAAACCGGAGACAGCTAAGCCACTGTTATAGTTTATATTGTTAAAGGTTGACGAATTGAATATCTTTTAATTCGTCAACCTTTATTTTTATGAACAAGCTTACAATCAGATCCTTATTTGGCTTACTGTTTCTATTAATCACTAGCTTCTCTTTTGCTCAAATTGAAGATGCTCCCGAGCGCAGTGAAGGTGAAGGCCCATTCGAAAGACTCATTATTCGCGGGGTAACACTCATTAATGGCAATGGAGCTCCACCAACCGGCCCCGTAGACATTATTGTAGAGCAAAACATAATCAAAGGCATTTACAATGTAGGCTACCCTGGCCTACCAATTCGTGAACAAGACAGGCCCAAAGCCAGACCGGGAGATAAAGAATACGACCTTGAGGGCATGTATTTATTGCCCGGATTTATAGATATGCACGGTCATATTGGCGGACGCGCCCAAGGCACCCCTTCAGAGTATGTTTTCAAATTATGGCTGGCCCATGGCATTACCACCATACGCGACCCTTCGGCCGGCAATGGTTTAGAGTGGGTTTTAAAACACAAGGAGAAGAGTAACAAAAACACTATTACAGCGCCTAGAATTTTTGCGTATACCGGGTTTGGACAGGGCGCCAAAGAGCCCATTTCCTCTCCAGAATTAGCCAGAAAGTGGGTACAGCAAAATGCGGCCAATGGTGCCGATGGTATTAAATTCTTCGGTGCCGCACCCGACATTATGCAAGCGGCATTGGAAGAAAACAAAAGGCTTGGCCTTCGTTCGGCTATGCATCATGCCCAAATGGACGTAACCCGATGGAATGTGCTTAACTCTGCAAGAGCTGGCCTAACCAGTATGGAGCATTGGTATGGTTTACCTGAAGCACTTTTTACAGATCGAAAAGTTCAAAACTATTCGCTAGACTACAACTACCGCAACGAACAAGACCGTTTTGGCGAAGCAGGCAGGTTGTGGAAACAAGCTGCTAAACCATATTCTGGGCACTGGAACAAGGTAATGAACGAACTATTGGAGCTTGACTTTACGCTAGACCCAACCTTTAACATTTACGATGCAAATAGGGATTTAATGAGAGCGTATTCTGCCGAATGGCACCAAACTTACACCCTCCCCTCTTTGTGGGATTTCTATAAACCGTCAAGAAGATCACACGGCTCTTACTGGTTTTACTGGGGCACTGAAGAGGAGGTGGCCTGGAAGGAAAACTATCGCTTGTGGATGACCTTTATAAACGAATATAAAAACAGAGGAGGACGCGTTACTGCAGGGTCAGATTCCGGCTTTATCTTTCAACTATATGGCTTTGGCTTTATAAGGGAACTGGAGCTTTTAAGAGAAGCAGGTTTTCATCCGCTAGAAGTTATTATGAGTGCTACCCTAAATGGAGCCGAAGCCTTGGGAGCTGATGACATGCTCGGTACTGTGGAAGTTGGTAAGTACGCAGACTTTGTGATTCTAGAAGAAAACCCACTGCAAAACCTAAAAACACTCTATGGAACGGGTACCCTAAAACTGAACGACAACAATGAAATTGCCCGAGTTGGCGGGGTAAAATACACTGTGAAGGATGGAATTGTTTATGATGCCAAAAAGCTATTGGAAGATGTAAAGCGAATGGTTGACGAAAAGAAAAATGGCATGAGTTTTAAAATGACAACCAAGTAATATGAAAAAGCACTTTATAAGTGGCTTAATGTTATCAGCCCTGCTTATTGCCACAGCCTGTGACAAAAAGGAGCAAACATACGAGCTAAAAGACTTTCAGGGTCTATCACTTTTGGGCGATTCATTGAATATACCCAATCGAACGACAGCACAGGTAGATGCCTTAACAGCCAGTCTAAACGAAGCCAAAGCCAAGTTCGAGGCGAATCCTTCGGAAATGAGCACAATCTGGTTAGGGCGTAGGTATGCTTACCTATCAGATTATCAAAAAGCCATAGAGGTATTTTCTGAAGGCCTTAAACAGTACCCAAATTCTTACAAACTATACCGCCACCGTGGGCATCGATACATAAGCTTGCGGCAGTTCGACAAAGCCATTGCTGATTTTGAAAAGGCGTATGAGTTAATGCCAAAAGGTGTTTTGGAAACTGAACCAGATGGCGCACCTAACAAACCAAACATTCCACTTTCCAATACGCAATTCAACGTTTTATATCACTATGGATTAGCACATTATCTAAAGGGAGAGTTTGCAAAAGCTGAGCCTATTTATGAAGAATTACTCGCAAACTACTGCGACAACCTCGACCTCTTTGTAGCCACAACAGATTGGCTGTACATGACTCTAAAAAGACAAAATAAAGATGAAGAGGCCGCAAAGCTCTTAACGAATATTCTTACTGAGACAAAAGTACTTGAAACGGCAAAAGAACTTACAGAAATCGCCAACGCCATTATGCTAGATAAGGTGCTTGGGTACAGAACTGAAATAATTGAAAATGACAGCTATTACAAAAGGCTTTTGATGTATAAGGGTGAGTTACCAGTGGAAGAGCTCTTTAAAACTAACAATGAAGATGTTGCGCTTAGCTTGGCAACCCAAGGCTATGGTGTAGCCAATTGGCACCTCTATAATGGAAATATAGCTAAAGCCAAAGAAATACTTACTCAAGTGCTATCAGGCACAAGCTGGGCAGCCTTTGGCTACATTGCTGCCGAGGCAGATATGAAGCGGCTGGAATGATGGCTAAGTAGATTTTTGTAAAGCATAAAAAAAGGCCGCTAAAAGCGGCCTCTTTTCTCTATCTAATTTCTAACTATTAATTCAAAGTAATTGGCCAGTTAGCCCCACCAGTATAATGGATTACTGCACTTCCCGACTCACCATAGGTATTATCCCAGATAATTGTCCAGTCATTTCCTACTATGGTTGAAGTAAAGTTCCAAGTATCACCGTATTTATCAACCGTACCAGTAAACGAAACTTCCGTACAAACATCAGTAAACGTTAGGCTAGTACTATTATCAATACCTCCATAGCATGATGTATAAGCCCCAAACGACCAATCTGAGAAATGATAAACACCACCACCTTGTGCTACAATGTCAACTTGACCACTACCCGATCCAGCGTTACACCAGAATAAGCTACCATCATAATCATAGCTACCAGTTAAGTCAGAGGGACATGCAGCCGGCAGGGTAAAGTCGAAGTGCCCTGCAAATGCCGAACCATTAACAGCAGCAGAAGCATTATCTGCACCATAAACAGCACCATCACCTTCAAAAGTTAAATAACCTTTAAAAACAAAGTTATCTCCAGGAGAAAGGTCAGCAAAACTCAAACCAAGGGCATTCATAATCTGATCACCAGTAACACTTATGTTTTCCTTAGCTCTCAAACCATTCGGACCATCAACAAAATCAGCCTGAGTAAAGCTAATAAGTTTATCTACTGTTTGATCGCTGCCCGAAACTGGTTCGTATACTAGGTTAACATAGTACTCTTCTACTCGTTGACCATTTTGTTGATCAACAAACTCAACAGAGTAAGTATAAGTAGAAGCTCTAGCCGATTGCTCGTCCAGCACATTCACAAGCTTATCACTTTCCTCAATAAGCTTAACATATCCTGCCTTTTTAGCATCATCAAATGTTAGTATTGGCGCCAAGTCAGGATCGGCACAACCGAACACTCCAACTATAAGCCCCAACATCACTATTAATATATTCTTGTTTTTCATCATTTTCTGTTCAAATAGTTAGACTTAGTAAACAGTTGCACTTCCATTATCCCAGAACACTTGATCCGTAATTGACTTCTGAGAAGCATTAGGGTTTCTAGTCACGTGATCTGATGGCAAGAAGAACGATCTCATAAATTCACCTGGGCCTTGCTCTAATGCAGGTGCCATATTACTAGGCATGCCAGTTCTTCTATACATGTTATAAGACTCGATACCATTACCCCAAAGCGCGATATAATATTCATTCATAATAATATCAAGTCGCTCAGTATCATTAGCAGCATTATCGTAAGCATCAAGTACGTAGTCAACATAATCGTCAACATCATCCTGATCTGCACCATAAAGTTCTTTTACAGTACCAGTACCACCACCTCTAATTTCAACTGATCTAGAGAAAGTCCCTGGATCTCTTGATTCAAAGCCGATAACCTTTTCAAATGACTTTCTCATTCCAGACTCAAGCATAGTTCTTGGGTTATCTGAAGTACCCAATGTCAATGCAGCTTCAGCTCTTAAGAAGTCTACATAAGTAGACAACATCATTGGCCAAATACCTTGCCCAAGAGCACCTGTAGTACCTTGTTGTTGCTGATCTTCAAACGTACTATCATCGAACTGACCACCGAAAGGATACAATCCATAAATAGTTCTTAGGTTACCATCAGGCGGAATACCTTCGTTATTCAAGTGATCTCTACCAAGGTAACCATCACCAGGGTAAGCCACACAATAAGGTAATCTAGGGTCAACATCATCATACCAATCTGGCTTCGATGCCTGATCTGGTAAATTTGAGAAGTGACAAGAGTAAACGTTTTGATCAAGTGCGCTTGCATCCTCTGTTTGACGATAGAAATAATACCTAAGTCTAGGGTCAACAAATGGATTTCCTCCACCATCTTCCTTATCAGCTCTAAGCTTCCACATATAATAGTTAGACATATAAGCTCCATCTGAAGTCTCATAAGAGTTATTATAGTTAGGGTGACGAGAATTCGGGTTCACTCGGCTAGTACCATAAGAAAACTCCCAATCTTCAGACTCATCCTCTATAACTCCAGCAGTAATTGCTGCATTTACCTCTGCAGCAGCACTTGCATTAACCAATCTAGTTGTAACAGCTGCTCTCAACTTTAAAGTATTAGCTAGCTTAATCCAGTCATCTGCATCACCACCATAGAAGTTGTCATAAGCAGGTGAAGCTGCATTGGTACCAGTAAGGTCAGTAATTGCCTCGTCAAGCATAGCAATGGCAGCTGTATAGATATCAGCACCAGAATCTGCATTAGGAGCAATCACATTTGTGCCTTGCAAAGCTTCAGTGTACGGAACATCTCCAAACACATCAACCAAAAGCATCATAGAGTAAGCTTTCATGATTTTTGTAGACCCCACATGGATATCTAACCCAATTGGCTCAGCAAGATTTTGAACCACCTCAATATCAGCCCATAAACCCGCATAAACATTACTCCATACACCATTAAAAGAGCTCGCATTTGAAGCATCAATATATTGGTAAGCACTAGTGTTTGCAGTCATTCTAGAAAGCGAAGCTGGCCAGTACCACATATTGCCAGCAATACTTCTCATCGTTAGTTGAACACTATTATAAACATCATCTAAAGATGCCCCTTCAGGGGTTACCTGAGTAGGGTTCTGTAGGTTCTCATCTAATTCATCACATGCTGAGATGCACAAAGCGAACATCACCAACACTATCAATTTATTGTAAATCTTCATTTTCAATTCTTTTTAGATTTCCTACTACTTAAAAAGTTAGATTGATAGACATACCCCATCTCTTAGCCGTTGGAGCAGTACGGAAGTCGAAACCTCTACCATTACCAACACCTAAACTCAATACTTCAGGGTCAAAATTCATACCCTCTGGGAAGTTAGGAGCCTTAAAGAACAAGTTCTCACCAGAAATAGAGATACCTGCGCTACCAAACGGAGTCTTGCTCAATAAAGAAGCAGGAAGTGCATAAGACACTGAAACCTCTCTTAATCTCACAACGGAAGCATCGAATACAGATCCGCTATTGGCTCCGAAATAAGCATCGAAGAACACATCACCCATATAAGTTTGAATGTCGTTTGGAGTACCATCAGACTTCACACCATTAAGAATAATTGGCTGGAATCTGTTTTGGCCTGTATCAACAGTATTTCCACGAGCCATCATTGAACCTACAGTAGTAGAGTAGATGTCGCCACCGTGAGTATAAGACCATTGGAATCCGAATGAAATACCTTTCCAAGTAACTGTGTTAATCCAGTTTGTTTGGAAATCAGGGTTAGGGTTACCAATAGTTACGATTTCAGAATTTGCTGTATAAGAACCTTGATTGTTCACAATCAGCTCTCCATCATCATTTCTGTTAAAGTCAGTACCTCTCATTACGCCATAAGGTTCACCTTCGATAGCATAGTTACCAAGGTTACTGTAACCCGCGATACCAATTTCAGTAAGTCCATCTACCAAAATCTCATCAACAACAGGTCTGTTTCTAGTGTAATTCAAAGTCAAATTCCACTCTATTTCGCCTCTTACAGGAGTCAAGTTCAACGCTGCCTCAATACCTTTGTTAGTTACTGTAGCACCGTTTGTAGATGTACTAGTGTAACCAGTTGAAGGATCTAGAGGAAGGTTAATGATCAAATCCTCTGAAGTTTTATTGTACAAAGAAACGTCAATTCCAACTCGGTTATTTAAGAATTGCGCCTCAATACCTAACTCCCACTCTTTGTGAGTTTCAGGCTTCAAGTTAGGGTTACCCAAGAAGTTAGAAACTGCGTTGGTATTTAGTACTGTTCCTTCAGGACCAACAAACACATTTGTTGAAGCATTCAATACACTTCTTGTATTATAAGGACTAGGATAACCTGCTGAAGTACCATAACCTAGACGAATTTTTGCAAAGTCTAACACATTGCTATTCTGAAGTGCTGGAATTGCCTCAACTGGCAAGAAAGATACACTAGCCGAAGGATAGAAAATCGTTCTGTTATCTTTTTCTAACGTTGAAGTCCAGTCATTTCTACCTTGGAAAGAGGCATAAAGGAAATCTCTGTAACCTAGTGAAGCTGTTACGTAAGCTCCCATGTTATAAACATTTCTCTCGCCACTACTAGCAGTTGACGCCACAAACTTGTCGTGAGCAAATAGCCCATAAACCAATTGCTGCTGGCTATTAGTAGAAGTTGAAGTCAATGTGGTTTCTCTGTAGTTAAAACCTACCAAACCGTTCAGTGACCAATCATCGTTAAACCTTTGATTGAATGCCAAGTTAGCTACATGGTCCTTCCATACAGATGTTCTAGAAGAAGTATTGTAATAACCGTCATTGTCGCCAGAACCAGAGCCTTTATTTACAGTTCTTTCGTTAATCTGCGTATAGTTATCCAAAGAGAATCTATAGGTAGCAGTCAACCAATCTGTTAAGTCATAAGACAACTGAATATTACCGAAGAAACGCTGAAGATTCTCCATATCAGTTTTATTATTCAAGTTCCAATAAGGGTTCTCAATGGTTGAACCACGTCTGTAGTAAACGTTAGAACCGTCAATTGGAGATTGGTAAGGTAGGTTACCCAAGTCAATAGATCTTGGTGTAAACAATACAGCCGCGAATAAACCGGTACCAGCACCACCAAAAGCAGGGTTAGTCAATGGTCTTCTAATTTCAGAATCAACATAGTTAAAGGTACCCTGAACTTTAAGTCCATTTTCTAATTCGGTTTTGATACCTAAACCAAAGTTGCTTTTTCTCTGATAGTTAGATTTTCCACCACCCCTCATCTCATCCAAGGCAGGAGTAAATCCACCATCATCAAGATAAGAGTAAGTAGCACTTATAGACGACCCTTTACCCAAGCTTTTAGCAATAGAAAGAGAGGTATTGTATGTCATTGCAGGGTCTGCAAAGAAATCTTCAACCCCTTCATATGCTCTGTAGTCGTAACGCTGACCAATAAACTCAGGAAAATCATCATTGTACTGTGCCTGGTCATAAGGGTGAGCAATTGTACCATCAGCAGCAATACCATTACTACCTTGAGTATCAAAAGAAGGCCCCCAAGTAGAGAAGAACCATCCAAAGTCACCACCAAAACCATTACCATAAACATTCTGATAATCAGGAAGGTTAGCAACTTTTGTAGCAGATACTTGTTGAGATACAGAAACCTCGAAACCTTTGCTAGCATCAGCACCGGCATTACCATTCTTAGTAGTAATTAAGATTACACCATTTCTACCAGCCTCACCATAAAGTACGGTAGCTGAAAGTCCTTTAAGAATAGAAACATTCTCGATACTCTGTGGATCTAAATCCAAGAAACGAGATGAAGCGGCACCACCACCACCAGCGAAGCTACCATCATTATTGGTGTCTGAGTTGAACGGAACACCATCTACAACGAATAGTGGTTGGTTAGATCCCGTGATAGAAGAGTAACCTCTAATAATCACGTTAGTACCAGAACCAGCCATGCCAGAAGTTTGTGTAATGTCAACACCAGTTGCCTTACCTCTTAAAAGCTTGGCAACATCCTTCTGAGTTTTAGCCTGTAACTGGCCTTTGTCCAATGAGGCCACACCATAACCAAGAGAGGCCTTCTCTTGAGTTACACCAAGTGCAGTTACCACAACCTCTCCGGCATCAGTAACATCTGGCTGCATTTGAACATTGATTGTCGTTTGGCTCCCTACCGTGATTTCTTGGGTGGTATAACCCAAAAATCGGTAGACCAAAACTGCGTCATCCCCTGGTACGGAGATGCGGTAGGTACCATCGGCATTCGTAGGAACACCCTGAACAGTACCCTTGAGCAATACGTTTACCCCGGGCAAACCCAGCCCCGTTTCATCGGTGACTGTACCGGAGATAGTACGCTCTTGTGCCTGCGTTAATACGCACACAAGCACTGACATTAAAGTAGTCAGTAATACTCTCTTCATAGTAAGTAGTTTTAGTAATAATTAAATTATTTGTAAAAAATAACTCGGTTGAACTACCAAATCTAAAAGAAAATCAGACCAATGAAAATAAACTGTAAGATTTTTGAATGTTTGTCTTTTTATAATTGAGCAAAATTTTTTGAAATAAAATCCCTATTATTCAAAATATTAACAAACCTAAAACCCAATTATCAACCAACAGTTCTTTTAACATTAATTTAACAAACGGTTGCGCAGAATAAACTTTTGTTAAGATTTGTTAACAAACACAATAAAAACTCCCAAAGCACCTCTGAGCCAAAATTATATAACACACCAATCCTTCAACCCCATACAAAACACAAAAAGACCGAACAATGAACAAAGTAAATATGGAACAAACCTCTTAAACAGACCTCGGTTGAGTTTATTAAAAAATCAATTGCCCCCTCCTATTAAGGACTTGTGAAGACACTAGAAAATGGCGAAATTACTATGACAAAACATTTGAGTTTATTTACAATCGAAATAACATTTTTGAATCATGAAACTATTCAAACCCCTAATGCTACTGTTACTTTTTAGTAGCTACAATCTAATCGCACAACACAATTTAAGAAGGGCATTATCTAACGAATTCACTGGACTAGGCAGCCTTTGGACGGAAGACAACTTGGACGAAACCGTACCTACATACGGAACACCCTTGCTATTTAACAATTGGCCGGTTGGCAAGGTAATCCTGGAAAACAAAGAGAGTTATGACAATGTGAGATGCAATTACAACTCTGCAGAAAACCTTATGCTATTAGCAGACCCCAAAACTAGAGCTGTTTACGAAATACCTATGGACAAAATTGCTTCATTTTCCTTTGAGGAAGCGGGCCAAACACGAGTTTTTAAAATCACTGATGGCAACAAACTCGATATTAAAAATGTAGACAAAGTGCTATATGAAGAGTTTACCTTATCAAATGATCAAAAACTTGCAAAAGTGATTCAGAAATCTTTCAACCCAAAAGATGAGTTTGCAAGACCAGGAAACATAAGCAATGATTGGAACGCAATCGTAAAGCTTTTTGAAATAAAAAACGGAGCATTCGAAAAATTCAAAAACAGCCGAAAAGGGTATATGACGATTCTGAACTCGACAGCTTTTAACGCATTAAAAACACATATACAGAAAACGCAAGACGTATCTTGGAAAGACCATGAAGAAGTACTTAGCTTTTTAGCCTCACTCTAAAAGACTTGGCTTAAAAATAAAAAAGGAGGTCAAAGACCTCCTTTTTTATTTATTCAATTTCCGACAGGATTAGTTATCCCACCAAACTCTAGTTGACATTACATCTGCTCCTTGTCTATCAACAGCAGCATTGATGTTAGCTTCATTCAAGTTATATTCTCTCGAAGTATAAGCTCTTCTTCTTGGGATTTCTCTTCCCTCTTGAGCATTTGGCGCAGGCATCAAAGTTGGGTAATCCAATCTTCTCCACTCACTCCAAGATTCCATACCATTGGTATAAAGCGCTAACCACTTTTGCTCTCCGATTAACTGTCTGTAATTCGCCGCATCATAAACAACGGCAGCCTCAGTTAAATAGGCAGCAGCATCTGCAGCATCAACACCAAAGTACTCCATGCTCGATAGAATTGCTTCGTTATAAGTAGCAGCTGCATCACCAGCTACCCAACCTCTTGCAATCGCCTCAGCTTGTAAGAAAAGTAATTCTGAATGCGTCATAATTACACCAGCCGAAGTGGCAGATCTTACAAAATCACCAGGGAAAGAAATTGAGGCATTGGTAACACTACCCGCAATTGCTTCAGAAACACCATAAGGCATACCAACAATCTCATCAGTAGTATTGTCACCTGTTGTATTTGCATAAACAGGCAATCTCGGGTCATTGCGTTGCTTCATAAAATCAACCAATACATCACTTACAGCATAATCTGTTCTTGTTAAGAAGTGCTGATAGTAAGGGTTATCGTTGGCAGCATCAGACAAGTAAGCGTAAAGTGCATTATCAGAATTATCTGCAAACACATCAGCACCAAGTGCAGACGAAACCACAGACTCAGCAACAGCAGGAGCCACTTCAGACATTCTCATACCTACACGCACTCTTAATGAGTTAGCAAACTTTCTCCATTTAGCCATATCGCCTCCATAAATGATATCGCCTTCCATACCAGCTGCATTCACATCAATTTGTGCGGCAGCCTCTTCAAGTTCATTTACTAGGCTAGTATAAATAGACTCTTGCGTATCATAAGCAGGTGTAATGTTATCTACACCAGCCAATGCTTCAGAGTAAGGAATCTCACCCCAGATATCAGTTATTTCCTGAAAAAGCCACACTTTGATAATTCGAGCAACGGCAATCTGGTTATCGTTAGAACCAGAAGCTGCAGCAGCTCCCTTTGTAGCTTCATTTGTATTCAGGTTAATAATTGTCTGCAAATCGGCAAGCGCTCCAGTATAGTAACCATTAAAGCTTGCTTCTTCTGTCTCGTATGTCGAAGTACTTGTGTACTGTGTTTCCGCCCAGTGTTGAGCGTACAACATGCCGGTAGTATTGAAGCTATAAATAGCCGATCTCTGCGCACTTGTCATTAAATACGCTGTTGGTACCGATACCGGATCATTCGGGTTAGTATTCAGCTCTTCAAAATCGCCTGTACAACCCACAAATAAGAATAATACAAGTATGTATTTTATATGTTTCATGTTCATTAGAATCTAAAGGTTAAGTTGAATCCGATTGATCTTGTGCTTGGGTGCTGTCCATTCTCAAAACCTTGAGTATTACCAGAACCATATGCACTTTCAGGGTCTACGTTTGGCACATTCTTATGAAGAATCGCCAAGTTTCTACCAATCAATGCTATATCAACCCCATTTAATGGAAGAGTAGAAAGCATGCTTTGAGGCAAAGAGTAAGATAGTCTTACCTCTCTAAGCTTGATGAAAGAAGCATCGTACAAGTAGTACTCTCTTCTTGAAGACAAGTGCTTAAAGTACTCTTGCGCATCAACATAAACATCGTTTGGAGAACCGTCAGACTTAACACCATCAGCTAAAACACCACCTCCAGCAGACACATCGTCACGGATAGGGTTGCCCTTAGCGTTTGTACCTACAGTAGTTTGGAACATACCTGAGTAAGTACCATATCTGTTAGATACAGAGTAAAGCGTACCTCCATCTTGGAAGTCGATATGCGCACTTAGGTTAAATCCTTTGTAGCTAAACGAGTTAGTAAAACCACCAGTCCAGTTTGGCAAATAAGAACCATAAGTTTGGTTAGTTGCTCTTTCGAAGTAGCCATCATCCGTAACAACTTTGTCTCCATTATCATTGTAAACAAATCCGTCAGTTACGAAAGTACCGTAAGGCTCACCAATTTTCGCATTGATTGATGGACCCCAGCTAGCAATTAGATAATTGGTTTGTCCTTCAGCAAGCTCGATAACTTCGTTTCTGTTTCTTGCCCAGTTAAAGTTAACATCCCAAGTAAGGCCATTTTCAGATCTTACAGGAGTACCTCTCAATGAAACCTCGATACCTTTGTTAACCATTTCACCTGCATTTACAATTGTACTGTTGTAACCAGTAGTACTAGCGATGTCAAGTGGCAAAATTTGGTCTGTAGCAGAAACATGATAATAAGTGAAATCTGCTCCAACTCTTGAATCCAAAAGGCTAAACTCAATACCAACCTCCTGAGAAGTGATTGTTTCAGGCTTCAAGTTAGGGTTGTTAATAGTGTTTGGCGTTGAATAAGCAGGGAAACTACCGTAGTTATTCTGACCATCGAAAGTAAGCTGAAGTTGGTAAGGGCTAGTATCATTACCAACCTGAGACCAGCTACCTCTAACTTTAGCAAACGACAGCACATCTAAGTTAATAAGCTCTGAAAGCACAACACTACCTGTAACTGAAGGATACAAGAATGAATTGTTATCTGCAGGAAGCGTTGAAGACCAGTCATTTCTCAAAGAAGCTTCCAAGAAGTAAGTTCCTTTGTAACCCAAACTTGCACTACCATAAACTGAATTAACCTCTTGGTTACTTTCATAGTCAGTAATGCTTGGTCTATCAATAGATGCGTTGATATTAAAGAAGTTAGGTACGTTCAAACCACCAACAGTTGAAGCACCGTTGCTATTGTATTTACTCTGTCTTGAGTTTGCACCAGCGTTAATACTTAAGTCCAATTCGTTATCAAATACTTTCTGATACTGAACAAGCAATTCGTAGTTGTTCTCTCTAAATTGTCTTACACTTTCGCTGTATGCATCTTGAGGAATAGAACCAGAGGCAATACTCTGCTCTCTTCTATCAGTATAAAAGTCAGTTCTTGCCCAACCTTGTACACTTAAACCAGGAGTAATTTGGTAACGCAAAGAGATATTACCAAACACTCTTTCTCTAGCCATATCGTTTGTACTGTTATTCAATACATAGTATGGGTTTTCCCAGTACAATGGATCTAAGTCCGTAGGGCTTTTGATGTTCCAAGTTCTATCAACACCATCTGCAGTTTGGTAGTTTTTCAACTTATCCATATCAAGCTGACGCTGGAACCACTGGTTAAAACTTGTCACCACGTTACCTGCTCCAGAACCATAACCATTACCAGGAATGTTATCATTCTTCAAGTTGATATAACTGAAGTTGGTTGAAGCTGTAAACTTTTCAGTAAGATTAGTACTCGCATTTAACGAGATAGTATTCTTAGCCAACTTGTTTTCAGGAATTACACTTGTAGAAGTATAGTTAGTCATACTCAACCTGTAACGGCTTGCGTCATTTCCGCCTGCAAGCGAAACATTGTTGTTTGTTGTCACACCAGTTTCGTAAAAATCTCTGATGTTGTTCTCATGCGGAACGAAAGGAGTCAATTTACCGAAGTCTGGGTCATCAGGGTACCAGCTGTACCACTGTCTTACCATTTGGCCATCCATTCTTGGTCCCCAGCTTTCATCAGCCGCGTAGTTCACTACAGGCTCGCCTTCGTAAGTATCGAAAGTTTGCTTGTAACCACCACCGTACTCATTTTGGTATTCTGGTAGAATTAAAGGATCGTTAAAAGTAACACTGGTAGAATAAGTTACACCAATACCCTTTCTCTTTGTTCCTTTTTTGGTAGTAATAAGAATCACACCATTAGCAGCACGCGAACCATAAAGTGCAGCAGCACTGGCTCCTTTAAGTACAGTTACCGACTCTACATCATCTGGGTTAATATCAGCAGCGGCATTACCGTAGTCAACACCTCCACCACCATTACCACCAGCATTAAAGTTGGAGTTATCGATTGGCGTACCATCAACCACAAATAGTGGTTGGTTGTTACCTGAAATTGAGTTTACACCACGAATAACAACTCTTGATGAAGAACCCGGGCCAGAACCATTGGTAATCTGAACACCGGCAATTTTACCAGAAAGAGAAGAAACAATGTTATCCGTTTTAACACGGTTCACATCATCACCACTTACCTCCTGCACCGAATAACCAAGAGACCTCTTATCCCTTGTAATACCTAATGCAGTTACAACAACCTCACCAGCATCGGCAATGTCAGGCTGCATTTCTACATTAATGGTAGACTGGCTACCTACAGTAATCTCTTGAGTGGTATAACCCAAGAATCGAAAAATTAGCACCGCATCTGGCCCAGGCACCGAAATCCTGTAAGTACCATCTGCGTTTGTTGGAACACCTTGTGTTGTTCCCTTGATAAGGACGTTCACCCCTGGTAAACCCAGCCCCGTTTCATCGGTAACTGTACCAGAGACAGCTCGTTCTTGTGCCTGTGCAAAAACCACAAGCACTGACAGTACAACTGTCAGCAAAACTCTGTTCATAGTTAGTAGTTTAAAGGTTATAAATAAAAAATACTACTCGGTTGAACCTTCAAATGTATAAGAAATGAATAGTATAAAAAATCTATTACACGAACGGAAAACGAAATAAAAAAGTGCAATTAGTGTATCGACATAATAATATTCGCAATACAGCACTCCAAACATATGTTTTTAACTTCAAAGATTCAAATGGTTTCGTTTGAACAAAATATAGTTTTGATTTAACTTAATTTCTCAGATACAAAAAAAGGCCATCTCACATAC
This sequence comes from Roseivirga pacifica, assembly GCF_900111145.1. Lineage (GTDB taxonomy): Bacteria > Bacteroidota > Bacteroidia > Cytophagales > Cyclobacteriaceae > Roseivirga > Roseivirga pacifica. The sequence continues at coordinate 1,229,622 of NZ_FOIR01000001.1, read as the reverse complement.
GAGATAGCCTTTTATAAATAAATGTAATTTTTAAAGAAATTTTATCCTTTTCGCTTCTTAGCTTCTATCTGGTCGGCCAGTAAGAGAATGCTTTCTTTTAAGTAAGCATCTTTAAGGTCATTAAGCGATCTGTCGCTTACTTTATTAGCCTCAAGTTCTTTCAATGAAGCCCCTACTTTCACCCTTGCATCGCGCTGTTCTTTTAGGTCATCTTGCTCCTTTTTTCGAACATCATAATTGAGCGACACCGAATGTAATTTGCGATTCTTTTTAACCAGCTCGATATCATACTTAAGGTCCACCAGTAGCTGATCCGTCTTTTCTCTTTGCTTCAATCGCTGATTTAAAAGGCTGATCAAATTCCCATCAACATAGTCTAACGGTGTAAAGTTAGCAGCCGGAATTTTATCCCAAGGCATAGCGCTTGGCTTAGAGCTTTCACCAAACTCCTCGGCACTAAATGCCGATGGCAAAGCCACGTCTGGAGTTACACCTAAATGCTGAGTACTACTGCCCGTTACTCTGTAAAACTTAGCCATGGTGTACTTAATAAGCCCAAGGTTTTCGTCTCCTGGATCGCGCAAAAACGCGTTCAACTCACGCACATTTTGTACCGTTCCTTTACCGTAAGTTTGCTCTCCTACAATTACACCTCGCTTATAGTCCTGAATAGCTCCAGCAAAAATTTCAGAAGCAGAAGCCGAGAACCTATTCACCAATACATTGAGCGGCCCATCATAGTACATGCTTTTGTTGTTGTCATCAAGCTGCTCTATCTGGTCTTTTTTGTATTTCACCTGAACTACCGTTCCTCCTGGCACAAAAAGGCCAGTCATGTTGATCGCTTCAAATAGTGCACCACCACCATTGTTTCGCAGGTCGAGCATAATGCCGTCAGCACCCTCTTTCTCCAATTCAGTTATCAGTTTCTTTACATCATTAGTGGTACTCGAGTAGTCCTCTGGGCTCTCTTCCATTTCCTCAGAGTTCAGGTAAAAATCAGGCACCGTAATTACACCAATCGTGTATTCTTGGCCATTTTCCGTGAACTGAACCACCTTACTCTTAGCCTTAGCGTCATCCAAATTGATTTTATCTCGAACGATTTTCACCTCCTTGGTTGGCGCACCAACACTTGAACCAGCAGGAAGCAACTCCAATCTTACAAGTGTTCCTTTTGGCCCGCGAATAATCCCAGCAACCTCATCAGATCTCCAACCCACAGTGTTTACCATCTCGCCATCCGCGCCTTGTGCAACACCTACAACTCTATCGTCTTTATTAATCTCGCCACTTAAGAAAGCCGGCCCACCAGGCCTCAACTCTACTATTTTGGTGAAATCATTATCCTGTTGCAGCGTAGCTCCAATTCCTTCAAGCGACTTTTTGCTCTGCATTTCAAAATCTTCTGCATTCAGCGGGGTGAAATAATTGGTATGCGGATCGAAAGCCTCAGTAACTGAGTTCATGTAAATTTCGAATACATCGTTGCTGTTGTACTTTTCTACATTACTTTGAAAACGCTCGTAGCGCGTCTTTAAAGTTTCGGCAATCTTTTTATTCTCAGACCCACTCAACTTCAAGTTCAACGCTTGATTTTTGAGATTCATTCGCCATAACTCATCAAGCTCAGCCTCTGTTTTTGCGTAAGGCAATTCCTCTCTGTCAAAGTAGTAAGTTTCATCTTTACTAAAGTCGAACTTATCCTCTACATGCGCCAAAGCATACTCCAAACGGTTTTTCAATCGCTTGTTGTAGATATTGAATATATAGAACGGCACCACCAGGTTTCCCTGCTTCAGGTCGTCATCTAACTTAAAACGGTATTTCTGGAAAGACTGAATATCTGAAGCCAGAAAGTAGTTTTTATTGCCATCTAGGGCTTCAATAAAGTTATCGAAAATTGCACTCGACAAAGAGTCGTCTAAGTCTATATCTCTGTAGTGGTAGAAGTTGAGGATAGGAACAATGATTTCCGCCTCCTTCATGTGAGATGCCGTTGGCTGGAAATACTTGGTTGTATCTCCTTGGCCCTGCACGCTTACTAGGCCAACTACCAACAACAATTTGATCCATATTAATTTTCTCATCTCCATCTTCTCTTTCTAAAATTGACGTTTGATTTTTTCGCAGGACACTAAAGGTAATTAAAACTCACTATGTTTTGTCCTACATTTTTAGCGTATTCAATTATTATACCGATATACGGCCGAAGTGTTACAAACACAACTGCTTAACACGTTAAATATTGTGAAATTACTCGTAACGCAAGGCGCGAACCGGATTGGCGGTAGCAGCCTTAATTGACTGGTATGTAACCGTTAAAAGGGCAATACCAAGGGCTACCACAGCAGATACAACAAACCAAAGCGGGTTGATGTTCACGCGGTACTCAAAGTCGCTTAACCAAAGGTTCATAATATAGTATGCAATTGGCGCAGCCAATAACACAGCAAACACAATTAAAAAAGAGAATTGTCGGGATAGAAGCACTACAATTCCGCCTACAGAAGCACCCAAGACTTTTCGCACACCAATTTCTTTGGTCTTTTGTTCTGCAGTAAAAGCCGAAAGTCCAAATAGGCCCAGACAAGCAATGAAAATCGCCAACCAAGTAAAACTGAACACCAGCTTACCAAAGCGCTCATCTGATGCGTACTGCTGACCGAATTCCTCATCGAAAAAGCGATACTCCAACGGACTGCTCGGATAAATTTCGTCCCAAGCAGATTGAATAAACTGAATGGTTTGAGATGCGTTGCTAGCGTTGAATTTTACCGCCAAATTACCACCACCATCAGGGTTATAGAACATGGCAAGTGGCTCAATTTTGTGGCGCATATTGGTAAAATGAAAGTCCTTTACCACACCAATTATAGTTCGTTCTTGCTGACCAAAGCCAACCTTTTTACCAATCGGTTCTTCCCAACCTAACTCCCTTACAAATGCCTCATTTACCAAAATAGCTTCTTGCTGATCTGTAGCCATATCGCGGCTATACATTCTGCCTTCCAGCATTTCCATCTCCATCAACTCCATAAAATACTCATCAAAGCCGAATACAGATATAATCCAAGTATCTTCTTCAGGCACGCCCTCCGGCCTAACCCCTCTCCTGCCAAAGGTTCTGCCGGGCATTCCGCCTGTTCTGGCAGTTGCCAAAATATCCGGGCTTTGCTCCAACTTATTCTTCAACACCGAGATGGATTGCTGTAAACTCGGGTGACCGATGTTTAGCGTGAGCACCTGCTCCGGATCGAAACCTTTATCAATATTGCGCTGGTGCTGCAACTGGTCGTACACTATGGCGGTACCAATAATCATTACGATGGAAATGGTAAACTGAAAAACTACCAAACCCTTTCTCAACATCACGCCCTTTGTACTGGTTTTGAAAGAACCCCTTAAAGTACTTATTGGGTTGAAAGCGGAAAGCATAAAGGCCGGATAACTGCCAGAAAGCACCCCCAAACCAATGGCGAACAATAGGGCAAAAAGCACCCATTGTAGGTTTGAAATAAAGTAAAGTGCCAAGTTTTGTTCAATAGGTAAATTGACTAAAGCACCTACCAAGGAAACAATAAGCAACGCCAAAACTAAGGAGACCAAGCACAACACAACCGACTCTAAAATAAACTGGTTGATCAGCTGCACCCTGAAAGCTCCAAAAACCTTTCGCACCCCAACTTCTTGCGCTCTATTGGCCGAACGTGCAGTGGAAAGATTCATGAAATTGAATGAGGCAATAAGTATAACAAACACGCCTACCGCAGCCAGTGTATACACATAGCTTATGTCGGTTTTATTCAAATTATAATTTTCGAAGAGAATGCCACTTGACTTTAAGTGCGCATCGGCCAAAGGCTGAAGCGTAACTTTAAAGTTGTCGCCCACATCGTTGGCACGAATGAGCTCTTCCATTTTAGTCTCCACATTGGCTTCAGAAGCCGGGTCGGCCAATTCAACATAAGTAACCATGCTTATGCTCTGCCATGAGTGCAAAAACTGATAAAATCCAGATGTAGTGTCAGCTTGTTGCATGGAAACTATCACATCGAAATTGAGGTGAGAATTTTGATCGATGTCTTTCATTACGGCCACCACTTCCAAACCAGCTTGGTTGCCAATATCAATGCGTTTGCCTATCGCTCTTTCACCACCAAAGGTGCGCTCGGCCATCGACTGTGTAACCACCACAGTGTTGGGCTGCTCAAGCGCACTTTCTGTATCACCATCGACCAGTTCAAAATCGAATACATCGAACAATGACGGTTCGGCATAGGCAAAGTGTTCGGTGTAAAATCCCTGCTGCTCGTAATTGATTAGCTGCCTGCCTTGCGGAATCATGCGTACCCTATCTACCACCTCTGGAAAGTTTTCTTCCATGGCTTCTCCCAAAGCAGGCAAGGTAATGCCGACCAAGTTGCTACTTACACCAAGGGCCTCATCAATAGTAAGTACCCTGAATATGTTGTCTGCTTTTTTGTGAAATCGGTCGTAGCTCATTTCGTTCTGAACGAACAAAAAGATGATGATACAGCAGGCAAAGCCAATGGAAAGCCCCGCAATATTAATGGCTGAAGTTCCTCTGCTTTTGAGCAAGCTTCTCAGCGCGATTTTCAAATAATTCTTAAACATGTTGCTTTGAGTTTTTTACAGGATGTAATCTAAGGTTGCAAAAGTTCTAAGATGCGAAAATTTACGTAAGTGGTTTCTTATTTGTTGTTAGAAATTGCTTTTCTGGCCAATTCAAGTGCTTTTGTTAGGGCCTCTTCTGCCGGAACATCAATGTCTGGAGTCACTCCTACACCTTCCCAGTTTGTTTGGGTAACCGGATTTATCGCTCTACCCTGTGGTACGTTCACTAAAAAACCATCTGTTATCAACATCGGCCCGCCAGGGTGCGCACCTCCGCCCGTAACCTCACCAATAATGGTTGCTCTTTTAAGGTTTTTTAAATCGTAGGTAAATTCTTCGGCAGCAGAAAAAGTATAGTTGCTCGTAAGCACATACACGGGTATATCTGGTTTAATCTGACTGGCAAAAGCCGGATTTGTCCAAGTTTCTGAATAGCGATCATCTGGCCGCCAATAGAAAGTATTGAGGTGGGTAGCTTCTGCAAATAGATAGCTACAGATAAAGCGGATCATGGAAGGAGAGCCTCCACCGTTCTTTCGTAAATCGAAAATAATAGCATCCGACTCAATCAACTTATCCATTGCCGGCACAGCCACATCTTCGGCATTCCGGACATCGGCAAATCCGCGTAAATCCAAATAGCCAATATTGCCTGCCAAAATTTCCACTTCCTCAAAACCGAAGTTAGTTGAAGGCTCACGCCCACCATGCGGGTCTCTGTTCCGAATGGCCTCAACACGTTCAGGGTCGAAGCGTACACGAATATGCTTGTCGTATACAACGGACTTCAAGTCTGCATCCAGCGCTTCTGCCAGTTCTCTTGGTGATTTATAGTCTGCGTAATCCCCCTTATTCAGTTTTTTGAGCACCAGGTCGTGCATGGCTGCACCTTTATCGGGATACACATAGTTCTTGTTCATGATGTCGGCTAGGCGCCTCACCACTTTTTCGGCATCATAGTCCTGTGCTTTGACCAGAAGCACGCAAAGACTAAAGCCCATTATTAAGCTGAGTTTTTTCATTTTGACCAATTTACGTAATCACTTACGTTTTTAATCAAAATGAGTTTTCTTTAGTAACACTCGTTAACACAAAAATTGAAAAGGTTTAGGGGCTAAATAGTGATTACAAGCCAGAGTCATTTTGCTGTGTTAGAGAAACTTTGTTACCGCTTGGTCTCCAGAAAGTAAGTAGAGTAAAATGTTCGTATCGACAAGTAAACTATTCCCACTCATCTCTTAGCTTGTTTTGATAAGCTACAGGGTCTTCTTCAAGCTTAAGAGTTCCGCTATACTTACTAGCGTCAAACCCTTTCTTGTCAGCTTTGGCCATTTCTTGAAGAATATTATCAAGTCGTTCCTTTTTGTCGCCTTTTTTAATGTCTCGAATCATATCAATACCGAATATAACGAAATATTGGCTCAGTAGTTAGGAAACATAAAAGCTCAAACCCAAACCTACTTCACTCTGTCATAAATAGATTTTTGGTCTAGTGCGGTTTCAACTTTGGCCAGGGCGGCCAATAGGTCTGTTGACTCAACCAAAAGTTCATCGTTGGCAGCCTTTATCTTCTTCCACAGCGGCTCCATTCTCTCAACCAAGCTCAACCCTTTATCTGATAGTTTGATAAGGCGCTTGCGCTGGTCTACTTCATCTTTGCGCTCCTCTGCCAAACCTTCCTTTACCAACTTATTGGCCACTTGGTTTACGGCTGGGTGCGTTTGCTGTACCATGGCGGCTAATTCAGTTACAGCCAATTCTTCCCCATTCTTCAGGGCATGAAAAAGCGTGAACCACCTAGGTTCAAAGTCGAATGACGACTCTTTATAAATTTGAGCAACATCTTTAGCTAGTCGCTCGCTTAAATTTTTAAGTCGGGTAGCCAGCGCGAGGCTACCCAACTCTTCAATAATGTTTCGTTCCAAGTATTACTTCTTTTTAGGGGCAATAAACGGCACCGACTCAGTTCTGATAAAGTCCATCAACTTATCTAAACCCAGTTGCACATTGGCAACATCGTTCATCACAGCTGCATACTTTTCTTTCATCTCAGCGGTTCTCATTTTATGCCCATTTGTTACCGGTGGCTCAATGCCATCAACCGTGCCATAAATGTGATATAGCTCGGCTTCCAACTTATTCGGAAAGTTCACCACATCCTGAAATGTTTGCTGTTTTGGCTGAACCATTTGCTCTTCAACAGCATCTATCGTTTCAATTATCTCGTTGGCAAACTCATGTACCTGCGGCCACTCTTCTTCGGAAATCCTCGCTTTCAAATCGTTAACCTGTGTACGGATAGAACGAATATCATTCGCTTTTTCCTGCAAGCCATCAAGCATTTCTCTAATCTCAGCCAGTAACCTTTGCTGTTCAGCATAATCGGCTTGGGTAGCATCCCATCGTGGGTCTGGCTTTACCTCCAAATTCTTGATTACTTCATGTTCACCATAGGAAATTTTTACCGAATAAACTCCTGGTGCCACGCGATGGCCACCAGCGCCCATTCCTACAAAAATCCCATCAACACCTTCTGGGTTTGGCATGGCAAGGTTCCAATTCAAACGGTTCATTCCCGACTTCTTCGAAAACTTCTCTTGGCGCTTTTCGGCATCTGTAGCAAAATGACGAACAACCGCCCCCGAGGCATCCATAAATTCGATACTCATCGGTACAGAGTCCAAATTTTCCTTAATGTAATACATGATTGAGAAGCCTGGGTAAGGGTTTTGCCCAACGGTTGGATTCCCCGTTCTAAAGGCATTATCTCTAATGGTTGCCTCTGGTTCGTAAACATAAAAATCGGCCTCAGCGGCTTGACTCAATTCATACAGTGGATTCAAATCGTCCATTACCCAAAAGGCCCTGCCTTGTGTAGCGATGATCAGATCGTTGCCATGCACCATTAAATCTGTAACCGGAACAATCGGTAAATTCTGCTGAAACTTGCTCCATTTCTGTCCACCATCAAACGAAATGTACAGGGTAGTTTCGGTACCTGCATACAATAAGTTTTGCTGGTTCGGATCTTCTCTAACTACACGTACATGATCTTCTTCTGCAATGCCATTTGTAAGCGTGGCCCAAGTCTGCCCATAGTCAGTCGACTTGAAAATGTACGGTGTAAAATCATTGAACTTATAGCGGGTATAAGCCACGTAAACAGTTCCTTCAGTATGTGGCGACACTTCAATTTGATTTACCATGCCTTCGCCCACGTTTGGCAAAATAAGCTCCGTCCAGTTCTCGCCTCCATCCTTTGTAATGTGCATCATACCGTCATCAGCACCAGCGTAAAGTACATCTGGTGTATGTGGCGATTCTGCTAAGTAATAGATGGTGTGGTAAATTTCCCCACCTGCAGCCTCATTGGTAATTGGCCCACCACCCCAGTTTATGTGGGTAGTATCGTTTCTGGTTAAATCTGGGCTAATTTCTTCCCAAGTAATTCCTCTGTCCGAAGTTTTTAACACCTTATTTCCCGCATGATAGATCACAGAACGGTCGTGCTTTGAAGAAATAATTGGCGCATTCCAGTTGAAGCGATATTTCACGTCTTTCGGGTTGGTACCCAGCCCTAAGAACGGATGCGCCATAACATCTTTGGTTTGTCTTGTTTTGGCATTCCACTCATCTATAATTCCTTGGTAACAACCTGAGTACACATATTGAGGATCATCTGGATCGAAAGCTGAATAAGCACTTTCGCAACCGCCTACGGGAAAGAATTCATCCCAGCCAATGCCTCCGCCTTCGGCACGCGAAGCCACCGAAACCGAGCTATTATCTTGCTGGCCACCATATATGCGATAAGGGTATTGATTATCGGCATTTACACGATAGAATTGTGCGGTAGGCTGGTTTTGCTGTGTCGACCAGTTTTTACCACCGTTGATTGATACATTGGCACCACCATCGTTGGCATTAACCATATATTGTGGCTGCTCAGGGTTCACCCAAATCTGGTGATTGTCGCCATGTGGCGTATTCAAGTTCACAAATGTCTTCCCATTGTCTACCGACTGCACCAAAGGTGCGTTCATCACAAACACACTGTTTTCATCAGTTGGGTGCGCCTGAATGTGCATGTAATACCATGAGCGTGCTCTTAGCAAACGGTCTGGGTTGATGAGCTTCCAGCTATTTCCGCCATCATCGGAACGGTACAAACCACCGTTATCAGCTTCAATAATTGCCCACACCTTGTTCGGGTTGGCACGAGAAACAGACACTCCAATCTTTCCCATTACTCCTTTCGGAAGTCCTTTCGTTAATTCTTCCCAAGTATCGCCACCATCTTTTGAGCGATAGATACCTGAGCCAGGGCCTCCACTTTGTACTTTCCACGGAAACCTGCGGTGATCCCAATAAGCAGCATAAATAATACGCGGATTGGTCATGTCCATGCTCAAGTCACTCACTCCTGAGTTTTCATCTATATAATGCACCTTCTCCCAAGTCTCTCCTCCATCAGTCGAACGGTAAACCCCTCTTTCTTCAGTAGCACCATATGGGCTACCTTGGGCAGCGATAAATACTACATCGGGGTTATTAGGATGAATGGCAATTTTTGAAATTTGGCGTGTTCTTTCCAGTCCTATTTTCTTCCAGGTTTTACCACCATCAGTCGATTTGTAAACACCATCGCCATGCGAGGTCATCACCCCACGTACAGGCGCTTCGCCCATACCCACATAAACCACGTTTGGGTCTGATTCTGAAACGGCAATAGCACCCACAGAAGCAGTTGTAAAGTAGCCATCGGAAACATTCACCCAGCTTTCACCGGCATCGGTAGTTTTGTAAACACCGCCAGTAGCACCCATATAATAGGTCAGTGGGTCTTGTACCACACCAGCCACCGCGGTAGCCCTGCCTCCTCGGAACGGGCCGATGTTTCTAAATTCCATGGCATTGTAAAGTGCGGTATCGTAGGTAAGACCTTGCGGCTCCTGCTGTTTTTTCTTTCTGCGCTGAGCCGACAACTCAGGCGAAATAATGAGGCCACATAAAAGTAAGAGGCCTGCCAATCGGAGAATTCTCATAGTAATTCGGTTTTTAAAGGTTGAAGCCCAGACAAATGCGGTTTGATGGGCCGAGGCTTAAGATACTCACGGCCGCCAGCAAAAACCAACCAAATTTTGATGAGTTGAATTTGTATATTCATGCCAAACTCATGAACCAATGCGCACCAAGTACACTACCCTTTTAATATTAGCCATTGTTTTTTCTTTGGCAGCATGCAGCAAAGCACAAGAAAAGCCTGCCGAAGTAGTTCGCTTTGAAAGAGACGGCTCTTCCATTTTGAAAGGTGTAAAAGTGCCAGCCGGAAAAGACCTTTACTTTGCCAGCGGCATTGTGGCTTACCCTAAAGATGAAAGTTTACCTGATGGTGACCCCAATAGGTTCGGCAATACCTATGAGCAAAGCGTAAGCGCCTTAAAACGCATTGAAGAATATTTGGGCGAAGAAGACCTGAGCCTGAAAGATGTGGTGGCCATGAAAGTATATGTGGCTCCCGACCCTGCCAATGATAACAAACCCGACTTTGCCGCTTGGTTCAAAGCCTATTCAGAGTTTTTCGGCAACGAAACCAACCCCAATAAAGTAGCCCGATCGACCATTGGCGTATATACTTTAGTAAACCCTGATATGTTGATTGAAATTGAAGTGAGGGCGGTATATGAATAAGCTAGTTCTCTCCTTTCTACTCCTTTTAATTTCTTTAATCACCTTTAGTCAGGCAAGAACTGAACGAGAATGGATTTATTTACCCACCGATAACTTCGAGAAGAATGATAGTCTAAATACCTATTTGCCAATAATAATAAAGACCTATCAAGACTCGATCGAACTTATCAACTTCAATGGCTTTAGTTACAAAGAGTCCATTCATAACCACGAGTTAAGCCTCGAAATTGTTGATGAATCTTTGAGACTCAACCTAGAAAGTTCCAAACTCACCTTTCTCCCATTAGATAACTACTCAAGGTTCAAAAGGCCCAATTTGAAAACGAATTCATCAGAGTGGTTAAATAAACCACTATCAACGGGCACTACAAACCTCAACATCATTTTAAAGGATTCGCTTACCAATAATGTGTTTCAGTACCCCAATACCTTGAATAAAGAGCATAGCAGTGGCCTGAAAGACTATGAACTCATTTACTTTTATCACAAAGGAATGAGTCTTTTGCCTGATGGTGCTTGGCATTTTTTTGAATATCAAGACTTTCACTTTCTTATTCTAAAATCAAGAACACCATCTATGAGTCAATGGTATTTTATTACAGACAACACATCCAATTCTTTGAAATTATTCACATCAAAAGACGCTGGTTTTGAACAGTTACGCTTTAAGGTAATTGAAGCTGAGTATCTCGATACCAAAAATATTCTAGGCACTTGGAATATCACCAAACTGCAACCACGTAAAACTCGAAGAAAGGGAACGCTAATGAACATGGGGATGACAGTAGAGTTCCACGATCCAACAAAACAAATAACCAACATTGCCATCGAAAGTGATTCTGTTTTCATTTCCTTCTTATCAAACAATACATATCAGTTATTAACTGGCAACAAGGTGCTTGATGAAGGAAGCTGGAAACATATTGAGTCCACTCGTCTAATTGAAATTAAAAGTTTCGATAAAGAACGACTTTCTTTGTTCTTTGGGGCAAAGTATCTTCACATTGACAAAATCTCAAAAAACAACGTTAAAATAAGGAGTGAATTCGGCCTATTAAATATTAAAGATGAGGTCTTAATCGAACCGGCAAGAATCACGCTCAGAAAAGTAAAAAGATGAAAAAACTACTACTTACAACTTTCCTAATTTCCTGTTTCACCAATTTTCTGTTGTCTCAAACCTACAACGAATACGAGGTATCTTTCGACAACCGTGTTCACCATGAGGCGAATATCAAAGTCACTTTTAGCAACCTTGAGAACAAGGTGCTTGAAGTACGCATGAGCCGCAGTTCTCCTGGCCGATATGCCGTGCATGAGTTTGCTAAAAACGTATACTCAGTAAAAGCAACTGACGGAAAGGGTAAAGAATTGGCAGTTACCAGATCTAACCCTCATCAGTGGGATATAGCCGGCCATGACGGCACTGTAGTTTTTGAATACACTTTGTTCGCTAACCGTGCAGGCGGAACCTATTCGGGTATAGACGAAACGCACGCTCACCTGAATATTCCTGCTACTTACGTTTGGGCAAGAAATTACGACCATCGCCCAGTAAAAGTGAAGTACAACTTACCTACAGGTTCCAACTGGAAAGTGGCCACGCAAATGAAGGACTTGGGTAACGATACCTTCTACGCGCCAAACACCTACTACTTTATGGATAGCCCAACAGAAATCGCTGACTTCCATTTAAGAGAAAGAATGGTAGATGGGCAAAATATTCGTTTGGCGCTCCACACTCCTGCTACTGATGCAGAAGTTAATGCTTATTTCGAAGAAGTGATTGGCATTGTAGAGCAGCAGGCCGCAGTTTTCGGTGAGCTTCCGGATTTCGATTTTGGTGAATACACCTTCCTTTCTTGCTACGTACCAAACGCCAGCGGTGATGGCATGGAGCACAGAAACTCTACTTATGTGGTGTCGGGTAAACCAAACGACCGACCATTGGGCAGCACTTCAATGGGTACTATTTCTCACGAGTTTTTCCATGCTTGGAATGTGGAGAGAATCCGTCCTGCTTCTTTGGAGCCTTTTAGCTTTGAAGATGCTAATATGAGTGGCGAGCTTTGGTTTGCCGAAGGTTTCACCAGCTATTACACCAACTTGATAAGAGCGCGATCTGGAAGCATTACACCCGAGCAATACGTAAACGGACTGGGTGGTGCTGTAAGCTATGTAATCAATGCTCCGGGCAGAAAATACTTCAACCCAATCGAGATGAGTTACCGCGCTCCGTTTGTAGATGCCGCCAGCTCAATCGACCCAGACAACAACTCAAACATCTTCATTTCTTACTACACTTATGGTTCAGTACTCGGTTTGGCACTAGATATGTCGCTCCGCACTATGGACAATGGCAAAAACCTAGACGACTTTATGAAGCATGTTTGGCAAACTCAGGGTAAGCCAGAAATTCCTTACTCTGTGCGCGACCTTCAGGCTAGACTGGCTGAATATGCTGGGGAAAACTTTGCGAATGAATTCTTCAGCCAACACATCTTCAAAAGTGAGATGCCAGATTATGAGGGCTTATTCAAGGAAATGGGTGTAGTGTTTGAAAACCCAAATGCAGGTGCTCCTACATTGAATGCTCGCATAATTGTTAGGAGTACAACAGGCTCCATGGTTCAGAACGCTCTTGTTGGAACTCCACTTTATGAAGCTGGTATTGAAAAGGAAGATAAAATCCTGAGCATCAACGGAACATCACTTGCTACTTACCAAGGTAGAAATGTAGATGAGCTAATTGCCGACAAAAAACCGGGAGATGTAATTGAAGTTGAAATTGACCGATGGGGCGAAAAAATGACTAAAAAAGTAACGCTTGCAGCTAGCCAAAACATGCGCTCTAGCTGGGATGCCAATGCAAATGCTACCGCTAAAAAGAGAAGAGAAGATTGGTTAAAGGCGAAGTAGTATTGGGTACTGAGATATGAGTATTGAGTACATAGTACTAAGATGCTAGATTTCAGATATCAGATTTTAGACACTAGATATTAGAGAAAGGGCTCTGGAGTAATTCAGAGCCTTTTTTTGGTTAGACAATTTCCTAATTTAAGCTAAACCCTTGAGGTTTCGGTCTTTTGTAGCTTGGGTTTAAGTACAGCGGTTGCAGTCAGAATGTAGCCCTCTTCCAACTAAATCGAAGTACGTTTGAGCAGCACTATTTATGTCAGCTTGAGCAGCTTCATCATTAATAGCAACATTCACCTCCTTTAGAATACAATAAAAAAAGGTGTAACATCGGTTGTTTTCAATATGACACTCATAGCCTTCTTTAAAAAAGTCTATCCTTCTGATCTCATTTACTGTTTCTCCAATACTGGATGCTTGCGTATGCTTTTTATTTAAATTCATACACAAAATTACTCAGAAGGTGATGAAAGGATGGGCTGGTAATTACGGTTTGAAGAAAAAATATTAACAAGTTTAAAGCTGGGTAGATCTCTCGACTTCGCTCGAGATGGAAAAGGATTTGCATCTATGCTTACGGTAAATAAAAAAAGGCTCCCAAGAGCCTAAGTAGTCGTCTGACCACTTCGAGTGGTCTGACGACAAATTTATACTAGTAACTAATTCCCCTCCTTTTTCAAGGAGGGGCCGGGCCTGCATGCCGCAGGCATGGGTGGTTACAATTCCTCCACTTTCTCAATATTCACAAACTCAATCTCCTTATCTGAGTTCAGCTCAACACTCACCACAGAATCTTTAGTAATCTTATCCGCTAGAATCTGTTTACTCAGCTCATTCAGCACTTTTCGCTGAATTACTCGCTTCAATGGTCTAGCTCCAAACTGCGGATCCCAACCCAATTCTCCCAAGTAATCAAGCACCTCATCGGTAGCCTCAATTTCAACTCCATTTTCATGCAGCTGCTTTTGTATCAGTCCGAACTGGATTCTAACAATCTGACGAATGTTGTCTTTATTCAACGGCATGAACATGATGGTCTCATCGATCCTGTTCAGGAACTCCGGCCTCACTGATTTCTTCAGCAAATCGAACACCTGAAGCTTCGTTTCATCGATAATCTCCAACACATTGTCTTCATCAATCTTTTCAAAATTGTCCTGAATCAAGCCAGAACCAATATTGGTAGTCATGATGATGATGGTGTTCTTAAAGTTCGCCACGCGACCTTTATTGTCCGTCAATCGACCATCATCCAGCACCTGCAAGAGAATGTTGAAAGCATCAGGATGCGCCTTTTCAATCTCATCTAAAAGAATGACTGAATAGGGTTTTCTTCGAACTGCTTCCGTCAACTGACCACCTTCATCATACCCCACATAACCCGGAGGTGCTCCAATCAAGCGAGATACCGCATGACGCTCCTGATACTCTGACATATCGATTCGCACCATATTGTTCTCATCGTTGAAGAGGTACTCGGCCAATGCTTTCGCCAATTCAGTTTTACCCACTCCAGTTGTTCCTAGGAAGATAAATGAACCAATCGGACGTTTAGGGTCCTGCAAGCCTGCTCTGCTCCTACGAACTGCATCAGATAAGGCAGCAATGGCCTCTTTCTGCCCCGCTACTCGTTTGCCTAGTTCTTCTTCCAGATGAAGTAATTTATCGCGTTCAGACTGAAGCATTTTGGAAACCGGAATACCAGTCCACTTAGCAACTACTTCAGCAATATCCTCCGAGTCAACTTCTTCTTTCAGCAAGGACTTCTCTCCTTGCATCTCCTTCATCTGCTCCTTGTACTTCTCAAGTTTCTGTTCAGCTTCGGTGATTTTTCCATAACGAATTTCAGCTACTCTCCCGAAATCTCCTTCGCGCTCGGCCTTCTCCGCCTCAGATTTATACCTATCGATATTCTCCTTTTCGGCACGAATACCAACAATCACTTCCTTCTCATTCTCCCACTTGGCTTTCAAGCTATCTCTTCGTTCCGAAAGCTCCGCGATTTCTTTCGAAAGCACCGACTCCTTATCCTTATTTTTCTCTCTACGAATAGCCTCACGCTCAATTTCCAACTGCATGATTTTACGGTTCAGCTCATCCAATTCTTCTGGCAATGAGTCAATCTCAATCCTCAGCTTAGAAGCTGCTTCATCCATTAAGTCAATGGCTTTATCAGGTAAAAATCTATCAGAAATGTACCGAGTTGAAAGCTCCACGGCCGCGATAACTGCATCGTCCTGAATTCTCACTCCATGGTGAACCTCATACTTCTCTTTAATACCACGAAGGATTGAAATGGCATCTTCTTGATTCGGCTCATCCACAATCACCGACTGGAATCTACGCTCAAGCGCCTTATCCTTTTCAATATATTTCTGATACTCCTTTAAAGTAGTCGCACCGATGGCATGCAGTTCACCCCTAGCCAAAGCAGGTTTCAGCAAGTTCGCAGCATCCATAGCGCCTTCTCCTCCACCGCCTGCACCAATGAGCGTGTGAATCTCATCGATAAAGAGAATGATCTCTCCATCAGAATCCTGCACTTCTTTAATAACGGCTTTCAACCTTTCTTCGAACTCACCCTTGTACTTGGCTCCAGCCACTAGCAGGCCCATATCAAGCGAGATCAAAGTCTTGCTTTTCAGGTTTTCAGGCACGTCACCATCAACAATACGTTGGGCCATACCTTCCACTATGGCTGTTTTACCCACACCTGGTTCACCCAAAAGAATTGGGTTGTTCTTGGTTCTTCTTGAAAGAATTTGAAGTACCCTTCGAATCTCTTCATCGCGACCAATTACTGGATCAATTTTTCCAGACTTAGCCAGCTCATTCAGGTTTTTCGAATACCTATTGAGCGATTGGTATTTAGCCTCAGCATTTGGGTCAGTAACTGAGTTACCACCACGTAATTCTTTTATGGCCGCAATCAGTCCTTTTTTATTAAAGCCTGATTCTTTCATTAAAGCAGCTGCCTTCTCTTTACCTTCCAAAGCTCCGAGTACCAAATGCTCTACCGCAGCGTATTCGTCTTTAAATTCCTTTAAAAAATCTAGCGCCTTGGTTAGTACCTGATGCCCGTCATTCGACAGGTATGGCTGTTGCCCACTCACCTTCGGATACCCGTTGATGATCTCATCCAGCTTGGTTTCAAACTGTGCCTTATTCACACCCAATTTCTTGACTAGAAATGAAAATACATTCTCATCAGTCAAGAGGATGGCCTTCATGATATGGCCCGGTTCAATGGCTTGCTGTTGATTGCCAGTAGCCAACTCGGCCGCCTTTTGAATGGCCTCCTGCGCTTTGATCGTATATTTTTTAAAATCCATGATTTGTGTTTTCTCCTTTTGTGTTTACTCAACACTCGGCCATAGCTCAAACCACAGTCCAATCCAATAAATCGGAAAATATGGCTGAAAAAAGGATCGTAATGCAGGTTTCTACAGACATTATGTCTTATTTTGACACACATACAAGAGACAAAAATGAGTCGAATAAAAATACAACTTCCGAAAAAGGAGCTATTCCAAACCAAGCTAACAGTAGCCATTTCAGACATTAACTATGGCGGGCATCTCGGCAACGATAAAGTATTGAGCATGGTGCACGAAGCTCGCTTTCGCTGGCTCAGGTCGTTGGGTTATAAAGACGAAATTTCCATTGATGGCGTAGGCACCATTCAAGTAGATACGGGTATTCAATACAAAGGCGAAGCTTTTCACGGAGACGAAATTTTGATCACCATATACCTAGGAGATACCACTGCCCGAAGCATGGATTTGTACTATCATTTAACCTGCAAAACAAAGGAGATAGCACGCGTAAAAACCGGCATAGCCTTTTTCGATTATACAGAAAGAAAGGTGACCATGATGCCGGATGCCTTTAGAGAGAAGGTCATGTAACTCTTACTCTGAAAGAGCCACAACAGCTAATCCACTGAAAAATAGATACTAGCACAATTTTTGTTTGGCATTATTAACAATAAGTGAATTATTGCTACTAGTAAACTAAAGCACTGTGAAACACACTCTCTTGCTTTTCTTCCTAATTTTATCCCATTTGTCCTTCTCTCAAGGTTTTGAAGTTATTGGAAGAGTGGTAGACGAAACCGGAAATCCGGTAGCACTTGCCAATGTCTACCTATCGGGAACCACGCATGGTAGCGCAACAAACAAGCATGGCGAATTCAAAATATCGAACATAAAACCTAGCCAATACCAACTCATTGTAAGCCATGTAAACTATAAGCTAAAGTTGGTCAACATCGAAATTTCATTATCAGGTTTAGACCTTGGTAGAATTAGCTTAGAAGAAACTACGTATGCCTTAAGTGAGGTTGAGATAACCAAAAAAGTGAACAAGAAGAGGTGGAACAAGCACTTTAAAATGTTCAAAGAATTTGTTTTTGGAGAGCATTTTAAAAACCGTCACATAAAAATCCCTAACTCTTACAATGCCGATTTCGAAGTAGATGGAAAGACCATTAAGGAATACTATCCTTTTCAACTAAATATTATCAATACTTACACAGGTTTTGAAATGCTTTATGCAGTAGAGTCTTTTCAAATAGGGGAAGCTCGCAAGCATGCATTGGCTTATGTTGGTTTTACCCCGCTACAACCCAATGATTCAGAGCAAAAAGCCACTTGGGAGAACAACCGCTTTGCAGTATATAGGGGCTCCCTGAGGCATTTTTTTAAATCATTGATCAATAACGAACTGCCTGAAAACGGTTTTAGAGCACGCGTAAGCTTCACCGGTGAGAAGGGAAAAGTTTTTCAGAGGGCTTCGAGCGCACCTCTTTTTGACGAAAAACTAAAAATAGAGCCTATTGGAGATAAAGTACGAATAAGCTTTGAGCAAGACTTGGGCATCGACTACTTCAACGAGTTGGGAGGAAATGGAAATGCCCAAACAAGCTTTGTTCGCACTTACAACGGGTATATCGATGTATATGAAAATGGAATTCCGGTAAACCCAGGCTCTTTTGACATATATGGTCACCTGGCAACTGAAGGACTTTATGAGATGCTTCCTACAGACTATTCATTTAGTGATGAACTTGAAAAAGAGATCAATAAAGCAGATAACATTACAGAAATCGCGAACAGGCTTTTCAACCACATTACCGAGAAACCAACAGAGAAAGTCTATTTACACCTAGCAAAACCTTACCTGGCTTACAACGAGCTTATGCGCTACCAAGCCTATGTAGTAGCCGGCCCCGAACACATTCCAACCACGCTAAGCCAAAACCTAACGGTGGAACTCTTCGACCAGTATCTTAATAAGATAGATCAGCAAGAACTGTTCGTAGAGAACGGAATGGCCGAAGGCGACTTCCTAATTGCAGACACGCTGCAATCCCAAACCTTTTACCTAAGAGCCTACACCGACTGGATGCTCAATTTTGATGAGGACTTTATTGAATTAAGAAAGTTTGAAATTGCCAACAAGCAAACAGATAATCCGGAAGAAATACCTACACCCAATCTTAGATTTTTCCCTGAGGGAGGCTACCTAATTGCCGGGCTCACCTCTAATATTGCATTTGAGTACAACTTAGGCAAAGAATACTTTAGTGGTGAAATTCGCGATGAAAACGATAAAGTAATAGCAAAGTTTGAAGGGAAAGACTTTAGGGGGAGCTTTCATTTTAAACCTGAAAAAGGGAAAAATTATTACGCCACAGTTAATGGTAGCAACAACAAGTTTGACCTACCAAAAGCCAAAAACACAGGAGTTGTACTAACTGCTAACAACAATGCTGAATACGAACAGCTTTACATGGCACTTGCTACCAATGAACCCATTGCAGATAAAGCGGGGCACTTACTTATTCATACCCGTGGCTTAGTACAGTATTACGAAAAGATAAACTGGAACGACAACGCAATAAGCGTTAACGTTCCTACCAAGTTAATAGCTGATGGACTCAGCCACATCACCTATTTTGATGACGAGATGACTCCTCTTGCCGAAAGGCTCTTTTTCAAAAAAAGTAAAGAAGAGAAGTTAAAGGTTTCAATAGACCTCAACAAGCGTGCTTATTCACTTAGGGAAGTAACTCAAGTCTCCATTGACATATCCGACCAAGACTGGGTGGGGCAAATGGCTTCCGCTTCCGTAAGCATAATAGATATCAACCAAATCGATCCAGAAGCATTTGGGCAAAACATCCTGTCCAATTTGCTGCTGTCCTCTGACATTGCAGACGGAATAGTTAATGCGACTAAGTATTTAAACGGAAGCATTGAAGAACTGAAAGCGCTAGATTTAATATTGCTCACCAAAGGTTGGAGAAGGTTTAAATGGGAAGAAATAAAGGAGAATAAGCTCGAAATAGAATACGCGCCCAAGGTGGGTTTTGAGGTTAGCGGACAGATTTTCGCAAACGGACGTAGAAAACCACTAGCCGACCAAAGTATCATGCACCTGTCCCTATTCAATAATCAAAATAGTTTTAAGGAATCGATAAGTGGAGAAGACGGTAGCTTTCACTTCAATGAGCTTAAGTATTACAAAAACAGCTCCTATCTCCAAATGAACGACATCAAGGTCCGTAACACACTACATTTTTCCTCAATGAAGTATAACCTGGCAGATAAGCCAAAGTTAAAAAACATACGCTATAACCCTAACGATTTGGGAGCCAAGCAAGCCAATAGGATGGTAGATGTGCTTGAAATGCAAGCAATACTCGATAGTACATATTACCGAGACTTAGGGTCTTTTGTGGTAGAAGGAAAAAAGGAAAGCGGTTTTCTAGAGAATCAAGCGAGAGGCCAGCTATATAAAAGCGGAAGATATAGCTATAGCATAACAGACCTTATGAAAAGAGGGCACTACTTCAGAAGTCCACTGCATGCGCTCCTTGGGCGGTTACCAGGCTTCGAGATGATTAATAATATTCAAGACCCAATGTCTCCTCGCGTAAGTTTAAGTAGAGCTAATGCTGGCATACAATTTAATAGTAACCCAACCCCGCTATTCTTTATCGATGATGGCAAAGTTCCGCTGTTTCAAGTCATGATGACCCCTCTTGTTAGAATTGATAGAATTGAAGTTATGAAAGGCACTCAGGCGTTCCACAATTATGGACCAGAAGCTGCTGGTGGAGTAATTGCCATATACACCAAAACGCCAGAAGAAATGCAAGAATATAACAGGTTCATGACCGAGAAGTTCGGGGTAAACAAACACTTCGAACAATACATACTACCTGGTGGATATTATCAGGTTAGAGAATTCTATTCACCAGATTACAGCACCGAACGACTAGAACATGCCAAAACGGACTACCGTAATTTAATTCATTGGGAGCCGAAAATAAGAACCACCGAGAGCGGCCAATATCAGTTTAGCTATTACAATGCGGATATTCCTACTGAAGTTATGATCATATTGGAAGGCGTTACAGACCATGGTGAGCCTTTTTTCTCCACCAAAACCTATCAGGTTAATAATAGGGACAACTAAATATTAGTGTTGAAAAGCTGATGGTACGCTAAGCCGATTACCAATTTATTGAAATTGAGATAATAGCATTAGTTTTGCACCGTGATAGCAACAGAAGTTAAAAAGCGGGACATTCGTCAGCTTACGCAAGACGAAATCAAAGACTTTTTTGTATCGATTGGAGAAAAACCTTTTCGTGCGAAACAGGTGTACGAATGGCTATGGAAAAAGTCTGTGAAAGACTTTGACCAAATGACCAACATTTCTTTGCCCACCCGCGAAAAACTGAAAGAGCACTTTGCTATTAACCACATTAAGGTGGACGACATGCAGCGTAGTTCAGACGGCACCATAAAAAATGCTGTAAAGCTACACGATGGCCTAGTGGTAGAATCTGTGCTAATTCCTACAGATACACGAATTACCGCCTGTATCTCTTCACAAGTGGGCTGCAGCTTAGACTGTAACTTTTGCGCCACTGCCCGCCTCAAGCGCATGCGCAACCTCAACCCTGACGAGATTTACGATCAGGTAGTAGCCATTAAAGAAGAAGGTGAACACTACTTTAACAGACCGCTTACCAACATTGTGTATATGGGCATGGGCGAACCTTTGCTCAATTACAAAAATGTGCTCAAGTCCATCGAGATGATTACCTCACCCGAAGGCCTGGGGATGTCTCCAAAGCGGATCACGCTTTCCACTGTAGGAGTTCCAAAAATGATCAAACAGCTGGCTGATGATGAGGTGAAGTTCAATTTGGCGGTTTCACTGCACTCTGCCATTGACGAAAGTCGTTCGCGCATGATGCCGATAAACGAACGCAGCAACCTAGCAGAATTAGCCGATTCACTGCAATATTGGTATCAGAAGACCAAGCGCAAAATCACCTTCGAATATGTGGTTTGGCGCAACATTAACGATGATGAAAAGCACGCCAAGGCATTAGCAAAATACTGCGGTAAGGTAGCCTCCAAAGTAAACATAATCGAGTACAACCCGATTGACGATGGTGAGTTTCAGCAAGCCGACCCAGCTAAGCTAGATATGTACAAAAGAGTTTTGGAAGAAAAAGGCATTATCGTAAACGTGCGCAGAAGCCGAGGCAAAGATATTGATGCTGCCTGCGGACAATTGGCTAATAAAAGCTAGATAGCTGGAATTCGGATTAACTAATCCTTACTCGCATTAAAAAGCTTTTGCTTTTCTTCTTTGGTAAGGGCATCGTAACCTCTTTCGGAGATTTTATCTAAGATCGCGTCTATTTCTTCTTGTGGCGTTACCGAGCTAGTACTTGGTGCACTTTTGGCTTTTCTAGATGACGATGTAGCCTTCTTTTGTGTGGATGACTTTCGCTCACTACGGTAAGACACCTTGATTTTGGGCTGTGGTTTAAATAGACTCTTTACCCAAGTAACAAACTGTACCACCGGCTTGCTCCAATCATTGCCACGCTGCAATTGCGACATGGCCAAATAACCAACCAAAGCACCTCCTAAATGGGCGATATTGCCGCCAGAATTATCCCCCGTAACACCACTAAGAGAAAGTATAACTATAACTGCAGCAACATATTTAATCTTAACAGGTCCAATCAATATGAAGCTCATAGAAAAATTAGGTTGAAATACTGCTGCACCAACTACCACAGCATAAACACCAGCAGAAGCCCCAATCATTCTAGGGTTTGCTCCACCTAATACCTCTACTGATGGGAAAATATTATATAAAACAATGTATAAAAGAGCACCAGCAATTACTCCCCAAACATATAAGCCTAGCAACTTATTCTGGCCTAAGAAGTCCGTTATTATCCTGCCAAACCAGTATAAGATCAGGAGATTAATTAAAATATGGAAGAAGTTGAAATGTGTAAAACCGTAGGTAATGAATGACCAAGGCTTGTAAATTAACTCATCAAGCCTTGGATCGAATGCAAAAAGACTCTCTATATTAAAGAGCAACAAGTCCTGTTGCCCAACCCTTAATACCAGTCCCAATAAAAGGAAAACGATAAACACCACCACATTAATGATGATGAGCTGATTTAGGATATTGCCCGTGCGAAAGGCAATTTTAAAATCGTCCAGAATGCTATTATTCATTGTTTAGTAAAAGTCTTGTCGTTGCGACTTCCAAATTCTTACCAGTATGTAGGCAATCAAAGCACCGCCAATGTGCGCCAAGTGCGCCACGTTATCTCCCGGTGCACGCTGCAGTTCAGCGTAGACCTCGTAGAGAATATACACACTCACCAAGTATTTGGCCTTAATTGGAAAAGGAATAAACAATAAGAAAAGTTCTGTATTCGGGAAAAAGAGCGCAAAAGCCGCCAGCACACCAAAGATGGCTCCTGAGGCACCCACCATATTGTATTGGCCATAAATACTGTAAAGCTGATTAGCCAACCTTACCGATTGCTCTTTCAATTGTGGGTCATCTTCATTGCGCGAATACATATCCACAAAATCATATATCTGCGGATTCAACCCACTACCATGTTCTATTAAAAGCCTGTTGAATTCGTCTGAGCTTGGATTGGCCACATACGCCTCTACATCACGCTTTACATCGGCCACCTCAATATAGTTTACGGCTGTATAGAAAAGCCCTGCACCAACTCCCGTAACCATATAAAGAATCAGAAACTTCTTTTGCCCAAGAAATTGCTCTAAAAGCGGGCCGAAAATAAAAAGGGCAAACATGTTTCCGAAAATGTGCATCATACTACTAGTAGAGTGCAGAAACATGTAGGTTACAAACTGGTAAGGCTTAAACTCGGGCGCCAAAATAAAGTGTAGCCCCAGGTACTGCCCCAAGTCCAACTTCATGAAAGCCTGAATGAGCGCAATGCCTACGTTTATAATCAATAAGTTCTTTACTAGGGGAGTTAGTCTTCCAAACATAAATGCTAGTTAAATAACTGGTCTATTTTTTCCAATTCCAGTATGTGTGTCGTTTTGGTACCATCGGGTGCATAGCCGGGGCTTTTGCACGCAAACAGTTGGTCAATTAACGAGGACATCTCCTCTTGAGTTAGCCCAATTCCCGATTTTATTGCCGAACGCTGCGCAATGGCACGCGCAATGCGCTCATCGGTAGAAATGCTCAAAGTATGCTGAAAATGCTTAAACTGTTCAATAAACCCTTCAAACAAAGCTTTTTCGTTGGCCGCCTTTAAATCGGCAGGCACTCCTTCTATAATTAATGCGCTATTGCCGAATGGCGAAAATTTAAAGCCTATGGCATTCAATTCCTCGGCCATGTCTTGCACCAAAGCAAAATCTGCCGGGTTAAGCTCTAGCGTTTGCGGAAACAAAGATTGCTGGCAAGCCCCCGAGCGGTTTGAAAGTTGGGTTTGAAAACGCTCGAACAAAATACGCTCATGCGCCCTATGCTGATCGATCAGCATTAGGCCCGACTTAACTTGCGTGGCAATATACTTTTGGTGAATCTGAAAATAGCCTTTTTTAATAGGCTCTTGCTTAGGCAACTGTGAAGTTTCGCCAGCCGAAGAAGTACCGCTTACGGCACTACTCATGGTAATGGTTTTGGCCGCTTCGGGATGAATTTCCATTTGCGAATTTCTTACTTCTTCCTGTTTCAATTCTTTTTGCAAACCTTCGTACAGCTTTTCCCAATTACCAGCCGATTGCCTGGTTTCTACCGTTTTAAACTGACCATATGCCCTATCGGCTTGCGCCTGCGTTTGCTTAACCTCAGGTTTTACTTCTGGCCTAAAAGACGCAAAGTTAACGTCCTGAGAGAAGTCGATGGCCGGAGCAATGTTATGCGTACCCAAAGCTTGGCGCACCGCTGCTTTTATAATGGCATACACCGTACGCTCATCGTCAAACTTAATTTCTGTTTTGGTCGGATGCACATTAATATCAATGTGCTTCGGGTCAATTTCTATAAACAAAGTGTAAAAAGGGAATGTGCCCTCCTGCAAAAGTCCTTCAAAAGCTGTCATTACAGCATGGTGCAGGTATCCACTTTTAATAAATCGGTTATTGGCAAAGAAGAATTGCTCGCCCCGGGTTTTCTTGGCATGCTCTGGTTTGCCAACATAACCCCAAACGCGCAACACATCCGTCACCTCTTCGCAAGGTGCCATTTGGTCCTGATACTTTCGCCCAAAAATGCCTACAATGCGTTTGCTCAGCTTAGCCGAAGGCAAATGGTACATCTCCAAATCGTTTTGGTAAAGCGACATGGCAATGTCTGGATAAGCCAAAGCTACATGATGGAATTCGTCTACTATATGGCGCATTTCCACCGCATTCGATTTTAAGAAATTCCTTCTGGCCGGTACATTAAAGAACAGGTTCTTTACACAAATAGAAGTACCTATTGGAGTAGAAACCGGCTCCTGATTTTTCACATCACTGGCTTCTATATTTATACCCACGCCAAGTTCATCTTCTTCCCTACGGCTTTTTAATTCTACCTGAGCAACAGCGGCAATAGAAGCCATGGCTTCTCCGCGGAAACCCATCGTTCTAATATTAAAAAGATCGTCTGTCGATTGAATTTTAGAGGTAGCGTGGCGCTCAAAGCACATGCGCGCATCGGTAAGCGACATGCCCTTGCCATTATCTACAACTTGAATGAGCGTTTTGCCACTATCTTTTACAATCAGCTTAATATCTGTTGCACCGGCATCTATGGCATTCTCCAACAGCTCTTTTACCACAGAAGCAGGTCGCTGAACCACCTCTCCGGCCGCTATTTGGTTAGCAATGTTATCTGGCAATAACTTTATAATGTCGGGCATTCTCTCCTTTGGAATTACTTTCTAAATTTTTTCCAAAGATAGAAGGGAATATAGAGTAAGGCTAAATAAAATACTTCTGTTCCGATATAAAGAAATCCTCCTGCGAATAATACCAACACTATCAGGATGATAAGGCGCAGCATTACCGTTTGGTCTACACCACCGCCTTTGGCGTGTTTCATATTTTTGCGGAAAGAACCGGAAATCTGCGACCGATAACCAGCATCAATCTCATCTTCCATCATACCCATCTCCGCTTTTATGCGCGAGGTACGATTTTCAATGTCTTCTTTAATAGGATCATAATACCGCGGCTCTATGCGAAAACGTTGGTATTTTGGTTTTTTTACTAAACTGGGCAATTTCATCATATCGGTTCTGCCTCCTTATCGTTCTATAATTATGTAAAATTATAGTTTATTTGTTCTTTGTAAAATTCAAACGCCTTTATGATTAAAAAAGTTATCTGGTTCTGTTTCTCCTTGTTACTTGTAAACACCTCTTTACAAGCTCAAAAAATTTATAATAAAATTGACACCGAACGTCAAAATCAATGGGCAGATAGCATTTTCAATGCCATGACACCTGATGAGCGATTAGGACAGCTTTTTATGGTGGCGGCTTATTCCAATAGAAACGAGGAGCATTACAAAGAAATTGACCAATTGGTAACCGAGTACAATGTTGGCGGATTGATCTTCTTTCAGGGCGGACCATACCGCCAAGCCAAACTGCACAACCGCTATCAGGCCGAAGCCAAGGTGCCACTTATGGTGGCCATGGATGCCGAATGGGGCATTGGCATGCGCTTGGACAGCGTGTATGACTTTCCGAAACAAATGACGCTTGGCGCCATTCAAGATGACGAATGGGTTTACAAAATGGGCGAAGAAGTAGCAAATCAGTTTAAGGCGCTGAAAATGCACATCAATTTTGCTCCAGTGGTAGATGTAAACGTGAATCCCAACAACCCAGTGATTGGCTACCGTTCTTTCGGAGAAGACAAATATGATGTGGCCGAAAAAGGCATCGCTTATATGAAAGGCCTGCAAGACAACGGCATAATGGCCAACGCCAAGCATTTTCCCGGGCATGGCGATACCAGCGTAGACTCGCACCACGATTTGCCAGTAATTAACCACGACACCGTGAGAATGTCTGACACGGAACTTTATCCTTTCCGTGAACTTATGAAAGACAGCCTGCTTAGCGTAATGGTGGCTCATTTGCAAATTCCCGCTTACGACAACCGCAAAAACACACCTACTACCCTATCCGATAAAGTAGTTACCGACCTTTTGAAAAAAGACCTTCAGTTTGATGGACTAGCATTTACTGATGCAATGAACATGCAAGGTGTGGCCAAATACTATGAGCCGGGCGAAGCAGATGTTAAAGCACTGCAAGCAGGTAACGATGTAATACTCTTTCCGCTTGATGTACCAAAAGCTATTAAGCAGGTAAAAAAAGCCCTTAAAAAAGGTGAATTAGACCAAGCAGACATCGATCAGCGTGTAAAAAATGTATTGCGTGCTAAATACTGGCTAGGTCTTGAGGGCGACAACATGGTAAACATGACCAACCTGAACAAGCGCATTAACAACGATTATGCGCTAATGCTCAACAAGATTTTATACCAGAAAGCCATCACTGTTGTTGACAATCAGGATCAGCTATTGCCTGTGCTTTCGCTTGATAAAAAGAAGTTCGCTACGGTGCACTTTGGCGAAAAAGCCCCGGATGAATTCCACCGTATGATGGATAAATATGCCAAGTTTGAGCACATTCAGGTAGATACGCTTACCGATGAAACACTCGATTACCTATCCAATTTTGATTTGGTGGTAACCGCTTATACTGGCATCACCAATTCGCCACGCAACCAACACGGAGTGGATGATGAAAAAGTGGAGTTCTTAAAGCGCCTTCAGGCTAAAACCAAAACGATTACAATTGCATTCGGCAACGCCTATTCCTTGCAGTATTTCAACGGGCTGAAAAATATTATCTGCACTTATGAAGACAACGAGCTTACGCAGAACATTACGCCACAAATCATCTTTGGGGCTATAAAAGCAGAAGGAAAACTACCAATCACTGCATCGCCAAGCTTTAAAAAAGGCATGGGCATTGAAACGCTTACCACTTCGCGCTTGAGCTACGGTTTCCCGCAAGAAGCTGGCATGTCGCTAGATACACTTAGAAAAATTGATGCGATTATAGAGCAAGCCATAAAAGACAAGGCAACTCCGGGAGCACAGTTGCTAATAGCCCACAAAGGCAAGGTGGTTTACGAAAAGCAGTACGGTTACCAAACCTATGACGAAAAACGCCCGGTAACCGACCGCACCATTTACGACATTGCCAGCATTACTAAAGTGGCCGCCACTACACAAGCCGTAATGAAACTCTATGAGCAACAACGACTGGACATCAATAAAACTCTGGGCGACTATCTGCCCGAATTGAATGCAACCAACAAAGGTCCCCTCATCATTCGTGAAGTAATGACCCATCAGGCCGGGCTTAAGCCTTACATTCCTTTTTGGGAGCAAACGGTAAAAGACGAAAGCCTAAATCACACCTATATTAATGATGCTCCTGGGCCATCGGGCAGCCCTGCCATAATGGAAGAAGAAGTTCCAGTGGCACTTGCCGATTCCATCTGGAAATGGACGCTAGCGTCAGACTTGCGACAATTGCCAAGAAGAAAACAAAAGTACGATTACCTCTACTCAGACCTTGGCTATACGCTTATGCAAAGGGTAATTGAAACCATTATTGAAGAGCCGCTTCAGGATTTTGTGGCACGCGAATTTTACGCACCACTCGGCATGTGGAGAACAACTTTCCTTCCGTTAGAAAAAGGTTTTTATGAAGAAATAGCCCCAAGCGAGGTGGATGATTACTTCCGTAACACTATTGTATGTGGCAATGTGCACGATCAAAATGCCTCGGTTATGGGCGGCATTTCAGGGCATGCCGGCTTGTTTAGCACAGCCAGCGATTTGGCCGTTTTAATGCAAATGAACATGAATATGGGCGAATATGCCGGCAAACGCTACTTCAATGGATGGACCGTTCCTATATTCACAAACGCCCAAAACATGGAAAACCGCAGAGGCATGGGCTGGGACAAACCGATAACCGCAACAGACGAGGGACCAACAAGCAAGTTTGCTTCGGCAAGTACTTTTGGCCACACCGGATTTACGGGCGCTGCCATGTGGGCCGACCCTGCCAACGAATTGGTTTTTGTATTTCTTTGCAACAGAACTTACCCCGATAGCGAGAACTTTAAATTGATAGAGGATAATGTGCGCACCAGAATTCATGATTTGGTATACCAATCCATCATGGAACCTTAATGCACCTTTACCAGTTTAACTTGGCACAGCAGAATTTACTTCAATGAAAATAGGAATAGTTTGCTACCCAACTTTTGGTGGTAGCGGAGTAGTAGCAACCGAGCTAGGAAAAGGATTAGCCAAAAATGGGCACGAGGTACACTTTATTACATACTCTCAACCCACCCGACTCGATTTCTTTAACGAAAACCTATTTTATCACGAAGTAAATATTCGCTCTTACCCGCTCTTTAAATACCCACCTTACGAACTTGCCTTAGCCAGTAAAATGGTTGATGTGGTTAAATTCGAAAAACTGGATTTACTTCATGTTCATTACGCCATTCCGCATGCTTCGGCTGCAGTTATGGCCAAGCAAATCCTTAAATCGGAGGGCATTGAAATACCGGTGGTAACCACCCTGCACGGTACCGATATTACTTTGGTAGGAAAAGACCCATCGTATGAACCGGTTGTAACATTCAGTATTAACCAGTCGGACGGGGTGACAGCGGTTTCTGAAGACCTGAAAAAAGACACTTATAAGCACTTCAATATCACCAGAGAAATCAAGGTGATTCCAAACTTCATCGACTTAGAGAAGTTTCAGCGATTGAGAAAAGATCACTTTAAAACGGCCATTTGTCCTAATGGTGAAAAACTGATCGTTCACACTTCCAACTTCCGAAAAGTTAAACGTGTGGATGATGTGGTGAGGATCTTTAATGAAGTGTCCAAAACTGTACCTGCTAGGCTACTGCTAGTAGGCGATGGGCCGGAAAGAGGCCATATTGAAAGCCTTTGCCGCGAATTGGGAATTTATGACGAGGTGCGATTCTTAGGAAAACTAGAAGCTGTAGAGGAAGTGCTTTCCGTAGCCGACCTGTTTGTAATGCCTTCGGAGAAAGAGAGCTTTGGTTTAGCCGCGCTTGAGGCCATGGCTTGTCAAGTTCCGGTAATCTCTTCCAACGCAGGTGGTATTCCTGAGCTAAACATTGATGGCGTAACCGGCTATACCTCAAAAATTGGAGACATTGAAGAAATGACCCAAAATGCACTTCATATTCTAAGTGAAGATAACCTAGAGACTTTCAAGCAAAACGCATTAGAACACGCCAAGCAATTCGACATAGAAAAGATTTTGCCTATGTACGAAGAGTTTTACCGCGAGGTATCTGAGGCAGTATTATCGGCTGCACAACAATGAGTACCGTAGGCATAATTGGCTGCGGTTGGTTGGGGCTACCACTTGGCAAACATTTGGTTGAAGCTGGCTACAAAGTGGTTGGCAGTACTACGAGGCCAGAAAAATTAAAATCGCTGGAGGAAGTTGGTATAGAGCCAGTTTTACTTTCTCTCAACCCCATGCCAGAAGGTCAAGACTTCAACAAGCTCTTTAAGGCTGAAACACTGTTTATAAATGTGCCTCCACGCAGCAGAATCCATACGCCTGAGTATTATAGGGAGCAGATAAAATACCTTAAATACCAGCTTCAGAACTCATCGGTAAAGCGCGTGATCTTTATCAGCTCCACTTCTTTTTACCCAAATACAGGCGAAGCCGTAGACGAAAGCACGCCTTACGATTTACAGAAAGGATCGACCAAGGCAGTGGTTTATGGAGAGTTGGAAATAGCGCAAATCAGTCAGCCGCTCAGCATTTTGCGATGTGGAGGGCTAATGGGTGGAGACAGAATACCCGGTAAATGGTTTGCTGGCAAAGAAACCACCGGTGCCGAAACGCCAATAAACTACATTCACCGCGATGATGTTATAAAATATGTGACTTGGCTTTTGGAAAAAGAAAGCTGGCCTGCCATAAAAAATATGGTAAGTAGTGAGCACATTAGCCGAAAGCAAGTGCATGAAGCTATGGCCACTAAGTACAATTTTGCCCCACCTGTATGGATTAATCCTCAAATGTTGACCAGCAAAATAGTAGAAAGTAACGTTTCAGCTCCTTTCGAATTCAAATCGCCACTTAGTTACTAAGCAGCCTCAATTGCATCCAGAAAAGTCTCGCCCTTCTTAAGCTTTTGAATGGCTTGGCGGGTTTTAAGCTTGTACTGCGATTGCAAGTACGCTTCAAACTCTTGTTGAGATTTCTCCCAACCTGATTTATAAGTAGTTGGGTCCAAAGACAAAGTCGATTTTTTGAGTTCCATTTTTGCCACTTTTTTATGACTAATACCTCAAACGGCAAAAAACCCTATTGTAGTTCCCTAAACTTTACAAAATGATGTGAAAAATCAGCAGAATGCATAGAAATGCGTCTGAACAACAGGTTTTTACAACAAAAAATGGCTCAGCAGAAAGCTACTGAGCCAAAATTGTTATTGCCAAGCGGCTAATATCACTCCAACAATAGTGTAAGCCACTATATGATAAAGCGAATCAATCGCGATTAGCGAAGTAGATTTTCTAGAGAAAAGATAATTCATGGCGGTGGACGGAAAAATAAAGAAGATGCCCGTCATAATTCCGTAGCCAGCTCCCATGCCTACAGTCATTGGGTTTTCTGGGTCGGTACCAAAGCCAAAGAAGAACATGGCCATACCAAAGGAAATGATAAGCGCCATAATAAATGCACTGCCAAAGAGCTTGCCCATATTGGCACTTTTAATCTCTTCATCGCTTAAGCCCACTCCTTTTTGCCACGCTTTGCCAAATAGTGGGCCATACCAAAGCGAGCCTAAAATGAAAAATACAACAGCCGCTACGACTACTGCCAGCCAGTTAATTCCTGATAAATCCATAGTATAATGATTTGGTTAAAAATTATTCTCGTTTAATCTGCACTCCACTATACAAGTCATCAGCATTTCCGTCACTGTCCCAGTCTAACAAACCTATGAAAGCCGCCTTGCCATCCATCCACTCAAAATAATATGCGCCAGTTACACCATCTTGGGTTAGGTAGAGTGAATCTCCCTTAACCGCCCAAGTTCCCTCGGTAGTTTGAATTGGAGATCCATCCAAAGCCACATACTCAGAGGTAAAAGTGCCATTTTTATAATAAGTAGTGTTGATTGGTTTGATTTGAAGGGTCTCCTCCCAATGCCCTGCCGGAACACTAAAAATGGAATCACTACTATTGGGATAATTGAGTTTAACCTCGAGCGATTGATTATACCATTGCCCTAAAATCAATGTTTCGGTGTTCTGAGAGGAACAACCAATTACCAAGACACAAACAGCCAATATGCCGAACAACACCAGTTTTTTCATAATCAATAAATGACGCGTAATTAAATTAAGTAATTGCTTACTAATCTTCTAGTAAATCTATCAAATCGTCAACTTCAGAAACAAGTTGCACGTTTTTCGGATACTCTAGCTCCTCCATAAAATAGGGGTTGCCAGTAATTAGAATGCGTTTTTCCGTGAACTTCTCTGAAAGTTCGTACACATAGGCTTGTGTATCAATTTTGGCGGCTGGTGCCTTTACAAAGGTAAAAAGCACATCGGGCTTAGTGATTTCCGTTACCTTTTGCAGGTCTTTAAACGGAATATCCGCCCCTAAATAAATACATTGTTTGCCCCGGTTTTTCAATAGGTAAGTAAAAAGTAGAATCAACAAATCGTTGAATTCAGACATTGGCAAAAACAGCAAGTACTTCTCCGCATTGTTTGGTGGCATCATCAGTCCATCAATCGCCACAATAATTTTTTGGCGAATAAGCTGATAAATAAAATGCTCCTGCGCAGTAGAAACCTCTCCCGTTCGCCACATGGCCCCAATTCTTTTTAAGAAAGGGTACATAATGTCCGTTAGCGTTTTCTCAAAAGTGCGAATGAGTAGACTAGAACCAAGCACCTTTTCAAAGCGCCTTTCGTCCAGGTCGAGCATAGCCAAAACTAACTCGTTAATCGCTACGTTTACGTGCTGATCTAAAAACTCCAGTTTTTCCTCGCCTATTACGGTTTTCAATTCTTGGTTAAACTGATCTTCAGAATACTTACTGATTTGCGAGATCTTGTAACCGTTTTCAATCAAAAGGGAGACATTCAATAAGAATCGCAACTGATCGGCATCATAATAGCGAATATTGGTAGCCGTGCGCTTAGGTACAAGCAAGTTGTAGCGCTGCTCCCAAATACGTATTGTGTGGGCTTTTATGCCCGAATACTTCTCCAGATCCTTTATTGAATACTTAACCACAGTTACTAAAGTCGCTAGCGACCAAAAAAGTTACAAAAACGAAAAAATCCGCCACTAAACTAGTAAGTAACTAGACGAACCTCAACTCTTCTGTTAATTGCGCGACCTGCAGCACTAGAGTTTTCTGATAAAGGCAAGCTTTCACCCCTTCCGAACACCTTGATAAGATCCGGTGAAATACCTGCCTCCAACAGGAAATTAGCTATTATTTGAGCTCTCTTTAGAGATAAACGTTGGTTTAAGTCATAAGGCCCGGTGCTATCTGTGTGGCCTTCTACTACGATTAAATATTTTTTCCCCTCAAGGCTAATATCTTCTACCAATGCCTCCAGTTCCTGCCTAAAATTTGTCAATAGCTTGGTTTGATTAGTGGCAAAATAAATAGTCAGTTCTGATTCTATGACAGCAGCACCTTCTTTTCCAAATTTATCAGGCACAGGCTTTAACCCTTTGGCTTTAATTGGTAATTGTTGAATGCTGGTCATGGGAGCCCGCTCAATTGTAGGCACACTAATCACAGCCCTATTTGGCACTGCAGGCGCAATAGCCCTTGCTCCTCTTCGCTTCTTCCTTCTCCTCTCTTTCACCTTGCCTATGTATTTAATGCCAAACTCAATAGCTCCTTGGTTATTTATAGCGTTGGCAGAAACAGGCACATCGTATGCTATGCCAAAAACAAAGTGATTCTTTCGAAACTCAGCGGCCAGAATTAAATCTTTGCCAATTAGGTAACGCGGCTTGAACGCCAGGGACTGTTCAGCATCGAAGGTGTAGGTTGTTGACACCCCAGCATTATAAATCAAACCACCAACCTGATACACAATAAGCAGTTCGGGAGAAACACTCCAATCGAGGTTTTCGTAAATGGATAGTCCTGCGGTGAGCATATACGTAGGGTCGAACTTAACCGCATCGGAGTAGAATGAATCGACTGGTCTGTTGAGGTCAAAAACGGAAAAGCCAAAGTGCCCCAGTTTTCTTCCAAAATCATTAACCTGCTGCCAGAAGATGCCCGCATTAACGCGATTAAAATTCTGTTTTGTAGAAATAAGATTCTCTCCAGAGCCAATACTCAAATCGAAGCCACGGCCGGTTACATATTGCATGTTTGTAGTTACCCCAGCATAATCAAATCCTCTGTTTTGATTTGAAAGCCCTACTCCCAAACCAAGAGATTGACCCTTTGCCCCGATTATCCTTAAGCTGTAATTAAGACCAGCTTCTTGAACTTTGAAAGTATTGGTTTGGCCAGAAACATCGTTCAATAGATTAATACCCAAGGCACCTTTAATTCTTTCCCCAAAGGGAAAAAGTTGTGGATAAACAGCTTGAAATGAAGTACTGCTAATGCGAAAATCTGCGGCTCGGTTCTGTTGGCGCTGCACCAATGATGCTCCCCAAAATCCATCCATTCCTAACCATGCCGGATTGACCCTTTGCTCTGTAAAATCAATCAAGGAGAAATTGAATTGTTGGGCATTTGTATAAATGCTAAACGTAAAAAGTAATGCAGTAATTAGAACCAACCTCATACTACCTGATCAAACTGAGTGTTCCTTTTTTACTTCCATTTAGGTCAACCGACTGGCCATTCGGATACTCTCCTTTTACGTACCAATAATAAGTACCATTGGGTGCTGGTTGGTTATTGTTTGTACCGTCCCAGCCAGTTTGCATAGCCTCTGTAGAGTTGGTGGTTTCATAAACCAACACGCCCGACCTATTAAATATCTGAAATTGAAAGCTAACTGGCTTCTGGGTGAGGAAAACCAACAGGTTATCATTGTTTCCATCACCATTTGGAGAGAATAAATTGGCCACATTGCCCACTTGCTCCACTTCTACCATCACCGAAAACTGTTCCGAACAGGTGCCTCTGTTAGATATAGTCACTACATAGGTTGTGTTTTCAGTGGGTTGTGCTACTGGTGTAGCAATGGTTGGATCATCTAAACTTATCGCTGGCGTCCATTCGTAAAATACACCACCATACGCCTCAAGCTGCACAGTTTGACCATACTGAATATTGTAAAGCGTATCTGCAACCCCTGCTTCAAACATTACCGGCACAACCCTTACTTGACTGGTAACAGTACAGCCTTGAGTAGTTTCTGCCTCGAAAAACAGGGTGTGCTCCTCTGTTGGCAAGTAGGTTACCGAATGCTCATTAGATATCACCCCATTATCCCAAGTAGACCACTCTGGGTTAATAAAGCTATCGGAAACAGTTAGATTTAAATCCTCGCCAGAACAGACAAAGAGTTCATTCGGCAGGTTAGGCGAATCTCCGCTGATCACCCGGATATTGATCTCTAACTGACCGAAGTGACAATTTTCAAAACCAATTACGGAGCCATAGAGTGTGTCATTTCCCTCAGCAACATAATTCAACATTTCGTGCTGTCCTAAAGCTCCTTTAGTGGTTGAATACCAATATCTCTCCACCCCGATTTCACCAAAATATTTTTCGCTTCCTCGGCATAATGTCTCATTCACAACCACTAGGTCTTTTGTTTCGCAGACAGTACAAAGGCTGTAATTTCCATTCCCCGTATCCGAATTGAACGCATTGTCTACAGTACCCACGGCAAAGAGGTAGTCTCCCGGCTCAATCGCGTAAAACATCTTGTGTCGAGTGTATTCCTGAAAACCATTGGTTGGAAAAAACAGGTTGCGTGAAGCTGCAGAAATATTAGTATTGCCGACCTGTGTACTATCTTCCGCTTTTAAAAAAATAAGCTCATAGGTAATAGTAGAATCCCTTGCCAAGTCATCTGTTCCATTTTTCCAGGCAATAATTAAGTTGTCCCTAGCCTGTACGCCAGACCTATTAGAAGGCCCTCCCGGTGCTTCATTTTGTGTTTCAATATCATTGCCAAAAAACACTAAGTCGAAATGAAGACTATCCTCTCGCAGTAGCTGTGCAAAGTCTAAATGGCCGTTTAAATTCCAATCTGCAAACGCTGTGTGTACCACATCGGCAGTATCGTAAAGTACCACATCTGAGAAAGTAGGAATACTATCCATAAAGTAGCCTTTATCGTTACCGTTGAACAACCACAAATCTGAACTACCATTGGAATTGAAGTCGGCAACTAAAGCGTCAGAGACAAAGATTGAATCTAAGACTTTCTCCGTAGTAACCGTATCACCTATAGTTACCAACCCATTCCAAGCACTGCCATCTCCATCCTCTCCAAACAGGAACAAGTCTGGAAAAGGGCTTTCTGTCCACTTTCCTTGGGTAATACCACTCAACTGTTTTAAGTCATTGGTTTTAAGCTGAAGCGTGCTGGCCCATTCAAAATTACCAAGGTTTGTTGCGAAATGAACTAGCGTATCGGCATTGGGCGTGGTGTAAATTATATCTTTCAACCCATCGCTTTGGAGATCAGAAACATAAAGCTGCCCTACCTTTTTGTTTTGGAACAAAGGCAGCGAATCGTTGCCGCTAAAGACGGTAACAATAGAATCCTTTAGCGTAAGCAAGTCCAACTGCGTGTCATTGTCCAAGTCTTCAAAAAAGAAATCGCTGACGGTATAGTTCAGTATTGGTTCTGCCGAAATATTAAAGTTCAGCAGGCTATCAACAGTTAAAAAACTGGTCAGCGGTGTTAGCTCAAATGTTCCGGTAAAAGCCAGTTCTGCAATACCATTACGATCGATGTCAGTTCGCTTTAGTTGCGAGATAAAAAGACCTGTTATGAGCTGTTCAGATGCCACAAATTCTGCCCGACCGTTATTTATTACCTTAAAAATCGTCCCCGTTTTAGCCGAATCCTGGCCATATACAACCAAATCATAAAATCTATCGGCATTCAAGTCAATCCACATCATTTCAGGGTTACGAATCCCTTCCACATCAATAGAATCTACTTTTTGATACTGCTGGGCGCTAGCCACAGAGGCCAGCCCCAGTATCAGCAAAACAAAAATTAGGCGTGTGCTAGTCATTGTTTTTTTCGGTTAAGCTAAAGTTTACTTTAATGTTCAAATAACTATCTACCGCCTCACCATTGTAGCTACCAGGCTCCCATTGCTGAAATAGTTGGAGCACTCGAATAGCCTCTTGGTCAAAGGCATCTCCCAGTGACTTTCTAATCTTAAAGTCTTCCGCAATGCCCTTTTTATTCACTTTAAAAAACACCCTTACATACCCCTCCACATTAGCACCTATTTCACTTTCTGGGTAAACCAATTCCTTATTAATGAAATTGTTAAAAGCTTCTTCTCCCGGAATTGGCTTGGCGGGAATTATAACATCTTCATAAACAACAGTCGT
Organism: Roseivirga pacifica; assembly: GCF_900111145.1. Lineage (GTDB taxonomy): Bacteria > Bacteroidota > Bacteroidia > Cytophagales > Cyclobacteriaceae > Roseivirga > Roseivirga pacifica. The sequence continues at coordinate 1,192,345 of NZ_FOIR01000001.1, read as the reverse complement.
TTTGGGCTCCTCTTTGACGGGTTTTGAACTTGGCTTCTCCTCCTCCGCTTGTTGGGGCTCTACAACCTTTGCCTCTTTCACAGCACCAACATTGGAAGGTTTGGGTTCAGGTTCAGCCTGTTGTTTCAAAGTATCAGGTTCAGGCTTTATTGGCGCTACCACTTCCTCTTGAATGTTAGGTTCTTCGTAGGGCACCTCATTCTTTTCTTCGTTTGTAAAAAAGAACCAAGCGCCCAATGCTACAAAAAGTACTAGAGCAAAACCCCACTTTGCATTTGAAACGTTAGTTTGTTTATGGTAGCTCGCTCTGTTTAGCGTAGCTTGTTCCAAAGCCTTTTCAAAATCCATTGTGTTGTGGATTTCTTCGGCACTCACCTCTTTTATACGTTTAACAAATTTGTACTTCATCTCGCGCTTGTTTTAAAGTGAGACTTCATTCTTTTCAGTATTCGGTAAATTTTTGTTTTGGCATTCCCCTCGGTTATTCCCAGCAAGTAACCAATCTCTGAGAAGCTCTTTCCTTCAAAAAACCGAAGCTCTATCAACTCCAGTTCTTGCGGATTCAACTGCCTTAATACCTCTGGTAAAATGGCCAACCAAATGTCCTTTTCGCTATCATCTAACTCTACCTCAAACACCAAATCGTGCATCACGTAATTATCTAGCGCAATTGTTCGCTGTGCTTTTGAGGCCCTGAAATAATCGTGGCAACAATTAATGGCAATGCGAACCAGCCATGCCGAAAACGGAAAGCCTTTATATTCAAAGCGCTTAATATTCACCATAGCTTTGGCAAATGCTTCAGAACATACTTCCCCTGTCAAAGGCACATCGCCCAAACGAGCGTAGACTATTCGAAAAACCTGCTCATAATACTTTTCATAAAGCGGCCGGAAAAACCGCAGGTCTTCCTTAGCCTTTTCTATCAGCTCGTTCTCAGTCAAATTGTTGATACTTGTGGTATTCAAGGTTTATTTTTAAGGTAGGTTCGCTTGGAAAACGGAGATTATCAAAAAAGAAACACTTCTGCCTAACCAAAGCATTAATATCGGTCGAATTAATGTAATTTAAGTTAAACCAATTTACACCGAGTAGCGTTGAGTACAAACCCATGAAAGGCTATCGATTTTCAAAATTCATTCCCAAACCGGCTCAAGGTTCTTCTGCTTTCGATAATCTGCTCGATGTTTTCTTACAGCTGGTAAGCATAACCGGAGGCGATGTTTCCGAAGCACTGTCTTGGCTCACTAATTTGGACAAGCAGTATAATATTACGCCAGAAGGCTACGGCATTGGCGATTTTATTGACGAACTGAAAGAAAAAGGCTACCTAACCGAAGAAAACCAAGAGGGAAACTTTGAGGTGACAGGAAAAACCGGCCAAGCCATTCGCAAATCGGCTCTAGAAGAGATTTTCGGCAAGCTGAAAAAATCTGGCAGAGGTCAGCATAAAACCAACATCTCAGGCACGGGCGATGAAACCGGCACCGACCGCAGGCCATTTGAGTTTGGCGATTCGCTGCAGCAAATTGCCATGACGGACTCCATAAGAAACGCCCAGATTAACCATGGTTATGGCGATTTTATGATGACCGAAAACGATCTGGAAGTGGTGGAGAATGAGTACAAAACGCAAACCTCCACCGTACTGATGATCGACATTTCGCACTCTATGATCCTATATGGTGAAGATCGTATTACACCTGCCAAAAAAGTAGCCATGGCTTTGGCTGAACTTATTCAAACCAAGTACCCAAAAGACACGCTAGACGTAATTGTGTTTGGTAACGATGCCTGGCAAATTGAGGTAAAAGACCTGCCCTACTTACAGGTTGGCCCTTACCACACAAATACCATTGCCGGGCTGGAACTCGCTATGGATATTTTGCGCAGAAGAAAGAATGCCAACAAGCAGATTTTTATGATTACCGATGGCAAACCCACTTGTATGAAAGTGGGCATTAAGTACTATAAAAATGCTTTTGGCCTCGATCCAAAAATTTTAAACAAAACGCTTAATCTGGCCACACAGTGCCGCAGACTAGGCATTCCGGTAACCACCTTTATGATTGCCTCAGACCCATACCTAAAGCAATTTGTACAAGAGTTTACCAAAACGAATAATGGCAATGCTTACTACAGTAGCCTGAAAGGCTTGGGCCATTTGATATTCGAAGACTATCGTAAAAACCGAAGAAAAAAGTTCTAAGATGAATTATACAGAATTGACCGCAGATCAATTATTAAAAATACATACGCTGGGCGAACTAAAAGCAACCGGCTACCAAAGCAAATCTGTTAAGCAAGAATTACGCGACAACCTCATAGGCAAACTCCAACGCAAGGAACCTACTTTCGAAGGTATTTGGGGTTATGAAGACACCGTGATTCCCGACATAGAACGTGCTATTCTTTCCATGCACAACATGAATTTATTGGGGCTACGCGGCCAGGCAAAAACCAGAATTGCCCGCCAAATGACAGCATTGCTAGATGAATACATTCCCGTAATTCAAGGGAGTGAATTGAATGATGACCCACTACAGCCACTAAGCCGATACGGAGTAGACAAAGTGCACGAGCTTGGCGAAAAAACACCAATCGGTTGGTTGCATCGCAGCGAACGATATGCCGAAAAGTTGGCCACACCAGACGTTTCTATTGCCGACCTAATTGGTGATGTAGATCCGATTAAAGCGGCCTCGCTTAAACTGCCATATTCTGACGAACGCGTGATTCACTACGGACTAGTACCGCGCTCGCACCGATGCATTTTCGTGATCAACGAGTTGCCCGATTTACAGGCGCGTATTCAAGTAGCGCTGTTCAACATTCTGCAAGAAGGCGACATTCAGATAAGAGGATTTAAATTGCGATTGCCTCTCGATATTCAGTTTGTGTTTACGGCCAATCCGGAAGATTATACCAACCGTGGTAGCATTGTAACTCCGCTGAAAGACAGAATTGACAGCCAGATTATCACGCATTACCCGAAAACGCGTGATATCAGCAAGCAAATCACTACTCAAGAGGCCAAAATTAAAGAGCCGCAGAAAGACAAAGTAGTGGTAAACCAGATTGCCCAAGACCTGATTGAGCAGGTGGCTATTGAAGCTAGAGATAGCGAATATGTGGATGAGAAAAGTGGCGTATCGGCACGTTTGACCATTTCTGCTTATGAAAACTTGTTGAGCGCAGCAGAACGCAGAACCCTGATCAATGGCGAAAACCAAACCTACATTCGTGTATCGGATTTTATTGGCGTTATTCCTGCCATTACCGGCAAGGTAGAATTGGTTTATGAAGGAGAGCAAGAAGGAGCTGGCATTGTGGCGCACAACCTTGTGGGCAAAGCCATTCGTACCATGTTTACGGACTATTTCCCTAAGCCAGATGACAAAAATAAGGAAGGGAAAAGCGACAATCCGTTCAAAGCCATTATCAATTGGTTTGGCGAAGGCTACACCATCGATTTGTTGAACGATCTTTCAAACGAACAATATGAACTAGCCTTGAACAGTGTGCCAGGGCTTGCCGATTTGGTTAAAAAGCATCATAAAGAAGCCAACAAACACGAGCAGGTTTTCTTAATGGAATTCGCCCTGCATGGTTTGGCCGAATACAGCAAACTGAGCAAAAGTGCGCTGGATACCGGTACCCGATTTAAAGACCTGCTCAGCAGCATGTTCTCTATGCCAGACCTTGACGATCTGGACGAGGACGATTTGAGCTAAATTTAAAACCGTATCACCTTAATTTAGCTTGGTAAGCAATTTGGGAAGATGGAGTTGAAAGATGTTCAAAGGTTGGCCAAGCGAGGCGAAGGGCAGTTGCTAGAGTTTAAAAAGAAGGCCAATTACCCTGAAAAAATCATGAAGGAGCTGGTGGCTTTTGCCAACTCAAACGGGGGCACCTTGCTTTTGGGAGTAGACGACAATGGCGATGCCAATGGCGTGCGCGAAATTGATGGAGAAACCTTTTTGGTCGAAGATGCTATCGAAAAACTCATTCGACCAAAGCTCAATTATTCGGTAGAAATAATTCGTGTAAATGAGAAAAAAGGAATTGCCGTTTTTCAAATTGAAGAAAGCCACAAAAAGCCTCACTTTGTAAAAGACAATCCAAAAACACGACAAGGCACCGCTTACATTCGCTGTGCCGATGAAAGCCTAAAGGCCAGCAGGGAAATGCGCGAAATCATTCGCAGGCGCCTTAAAGCAAAAGACATTCAGTTTACCTATGGCGACAAAGAGAACACTTTGCTGAAGTTGCTAGATGAGAAAGAACAGCTGAGTCTACAGGAGTTCGCCAAAAGCAGCCAATTACCAACTTTTGTAGCCTCAAGAACCCTAATCCGCCTTGTATTGGCCAATGTACTCGAAGTTAAACCCTCGCCCAAAGGGGATTTATATTCGCTAAAAAAATAAAAGCCACCTGAAAACATCAGGTAGCTTAGATAGAAAACCGTTGGCTTAACCTATTAAACCACAGGGTATTTATTCGAAAGTAACGGCAGTTCCGCTAGCCGTTACCATCAACATGCTAGAGCTTTGTCCAATGGTTTCGTAATCCAAATCGATGCCCACAACTGCATTTGCGCCAAGCGCTCGTGCATTATATTCCAGCTCTTGCATGGCATTCTGTTTAGCTTCGCGAAGCACTCGCTCGTAAGACCCCGAGCGACCACCAACCAAGTCGGTAATGCTTGCAAAGATGTCTTTAAAGAGGTTGGCACCAATGATGGCTTCACCAGAAATTACGCCATGATATTGCTTAATGGTATGCCCCTCAATGGAATTTGTAGTAGATAATAACATGTTTGTTCTTTTGATTTTGAGTGATTGTCCAATGGACACGTTTAATCTTTCGTAAATCGTTCAATCAAAGTTTGGTGCTGCGGATAAGCGGATGATAAGTCTTGGCGACCGGCCAATTCAAAGTCCTCAAATTCGAAACCTGGCGCCACAGTACAAGCAACCAAAATGTAGTCGCCAGCTACAACTTCGGCAGCAAACCAATGGCCTCTAGGAATTATTACTTGAAGGCTTTGCCCGTCTTCCAAGTCGGCACCAATGGTTTTATCACTCAGCTCTCCAGTAGGTGAAATCATGTGGATGGTAGCTGCACCACCCTGATGAAAGTGCCAGATTTCGTCTGACTTTAAACGGTGAAAATTGGAAACACTATCTGGTTTAAGTAAAAAGTAAATGGAGGTGCCGAAAGTTCTGGCACTGCCATATCGTTCAGGTAAAGCCTCAACATTTACCTGTTCATCGGAACGATAAGTTTCGCTAAAGAAACCTCCTTCGGGATGCTCCTGCAGCTTGAGTTTTTCTATCCAGTATTCGGGTGTTTTCGCCATAGTACATGAAAGATAAGATGAAAAAATGCGGTTACAAACCAGCCATAAAATCAAGGTCTCACTTAAAGTGAGGCCTTGAATCTGCCAGTGAATGGCTGCTTTTTCAAAAGTTCAACTTTGACAAACTTAGATTAGCGAAACCCTGCGAGACCAAAGCTATAGCGAGGTTAGTAATTAAAAGTCTGTCAAAGCTTATTCTCTAACCCACAAGTCTTGTGTGTCTATTATGCAAACCCCAAAAGACTGCGAAACAAAAAGGCCTCACACATGTGAAGCCTTCAATACCTTATATGCTTAAAGCCTAACTACTGCACTGACATCTCAATGTTACAGATGATCTCGATGATTGGCGCCACGGAACCTGAGGCTCCATTTACACCAAATTCTGTTCTATCTACCTCTCCGTGCAGCCTGAAGCCAACCAAATCTTTCCCACTACGGTTCTTTGTAGAGCCAATGTGCTCTGCCGTAAGCGTAACTTGTTTGGTGTTACCTCGCATGGTTAGGTTACCAACCACTTCATATGTACTCCCCTTTTTCTTTTTGAAAGAAGTGCTCTCAAAAGTCAATGTTGGGTGATTTTCTACATCAAAAAAGTCTGCCGACCTCAAGTGATTGTCTCTTGGTTCAACATTGGTATTAATGCTAGCAGTTTGTGCCGTAAACGCTACTTTAGCTCCGCTAAAATCATCTACTTTGCCACCTTCAACTGTTCCCTCAAACTGATCGAAGCGACCGTTTACAAAGGAAATACCAGAGTGTTTTGCATTGAACAAAATGCTTGAGTGAGCAGGATCAACTTTCCAGGTTTGAGCCTGAGCAGTATTGAATGCCGTAGCAACAACCACTGCTAATAGTGTAAAGAGTATCTTTTTCATCATTAATAGTTTAGTATACATGTATGTACATTAATTGCGTAACGTGAATTGCCACAAGATGTTCAGTTAATCATCAAAAACTGTGACGATGTGTGAGGCCGATACCCTAATCTACATAATCCTTCATCAGCTCTAACAACCTCAGCTGGTTTTTGGCGCGAACCAAGTTCTCTTTATCAAAACTGGTTTTGTAATAGATATCTCCGTTCAGGTAGTCAGTAAAAAACCTTATGGCCGTAATGTATGTCATACACAAACCGCCAAACTCAAGGGTTTGCAGCTCTATTGGCGTGAGTTTCTGTGCTAATAGGGACTGGAACTCTTCCTTCAGAATATCGAGGTATGCTGGACGCACCACAATCTTAGTATGGTCTGCTTCGTTTTCTGGAGCAATGGTGAACAACGATCGCATTATATCACCATAATCATTCAGCACATAACCCGGCCCAAGCGTATCTAAGTCTATAACTTTGGCAAAAGACTTATCTGCCTTATTCAAAAGGATATTACCGGTTTTAGTATCATTATGGCATAAACGAAGCGGTAAACCTTCAGCAATAAGTTCATCCATTTTTTCAGCCACCCACCTAAAAGAATTAATGCCTTCCAACTCGGTTTTCGAACCTTCCAGCCTATTGCTAAAATTGGTGTTTATAGCATCATCGAGCTGCTCCAGTCGCCAGTTCAGATCGTGAAAACGCGGAATTGGCAACTCATAATTGCTCGCATCCTCCGTTACAAAAGCAGCCATCATTTGTGCATAGCCGCTGGCCACTGCACGGGTCTCTGCTTCACTTTTCACCTCGTTTGGCGAATAAGTATCGGACATGAATGCTTGCATGCGCCAGCAAAAGTCTTGGCCAATAAGGTGATACCTATTTTCAGTAGCTTTTAACTGCGCTGGAAACAGCTTCGGAAACTTTTGTACAACCCTGGCAATGTTTTGTTCGAGCACTTCAGGCTTTTTAAACACCTGTGTATTCACTTGCTGCAACAGGTATTCGCCCTCGCTAGTGCGGACTATATAGGTATCGTTAATATGCCCCAAACCAAAAGGAGCAATCTGTTCGACTGCTCCTTCAATTTGAAAATATTTTAAGGCTTCTTCTGCCCTCATTTACTTTACTTCTTCTGGGTAAGTACCATCAGCAACCATTTGCTTAATGCCGGCTACAACGTGCTCCTTGTCTTCTTTGTAAGTAACACCCAACCACGAAGCTGATGTTGGAACAACTTTTACCACAGCCTTGCCTTCCTTCATAAGGTTACCTACCTCAACAGGCATAAAGCACTCAGCCTTTGGCGACTCTTTGTTTTCTTCTACAAAAGCAATGAACTTTTCTTCGAACAATGGCAAAACAGATGGAGGGAAGCCAAAGAAATTCATCGAAACATACGTATCTGGGCTCAATTCATGGGTTACGCCATCTTCCTCATAAGAAATTTTACCGTCTTTCTTACCTATAGAAAGGGTCTCTTTTATTCCTACCAAGTGCATGTTTTCATCTACCTGACAAACACCGCGGTTTACCGTTCCGTGATCAGAAAGGGTATTCACAAGCTCGTACCCCATAATTAGGTACTCATTCTCTTTCAAGTCTTTCATGGCTGCCACCACTTCTTTAAAAGACTCCTGACCGTAGTAGTCATCAGCATTAATTACCACAAAGGGTTCGTTAATTAAGTGCTTGGCGGCAAGTACTGCGTGTGTTGTTCCCCAAGGTTTTTTGCGAATTGGCTCATAAGGAGCAGTATGCTCAGTGTATTCGTTTTGGAAGGCATATTCCATTTTGATCTTGCCTTTAAAACGCTCCGCATAGTGGTTTTCGAAAGCTTCTTTTAAGTCGGTTCTGATGATGAACACCACTTTCGTAAAGCCGGCATTAATGGCATCGTGAATTGAGTAATCCATGATAATTTCACCATTTGGGCCAATACCGTCCAACTGCTTGTTTCCGCCATAACGGCTTCCCATTCCTGCCGCTAAAACTACTAAGGTTAAATCCATAATTTCCTCTTAAAAAAGTTTTTAACTTGTCGGTTTGAAATTGTTTAAAAACTCCATAGAAACCAATTGTTCAACCTATTTATTATGAATCTATCCACTTTAGACTGGGGCATAATTGCCTTATTTTTTGTCGTTTTCCTTGTCATTGGTATCCGTGTTTCAAAACAAGCAGGTTCTAGTGCCAAAGAGTTTTTCTTATCTGGTAGAAACATGCCTTGGTGGCTTATTGGTGTCTCCATGGTTGCCACCACTTTTTCAGCTGACACCCCCAATTTGGTAACCGACATAGTAAGAACAAATGGTGTGGCCGGTAACTGGTCGTGGTGGGCATTTTTGGTTACGGGAATGGTAACCGTATTCATTTACGCCAAATTGTGGCGCAAGTCGGGCGTAATGACCGATCTGGAGTTTTACGAAATTAGGTACAGTGGAAAAGCAGCACGCTTTCTCCGTGCCTTCCGTGCCATTTACTTAGGCTTTTTCTTTAATGTAATGATTATGGCTACCGTAACACTTGCGGGTATAAAAATCGGAGGTGTACTGTTTGGTCTCAGCCCAGTGCAAAGCATTCTTATTGCCTCAATTATTACGGTGATTTATAGCTCCCTTGGTGGTTTACGTGGCGTTATTCTCACCGATTTCCTTCAATTTATTATTGCCATGGTAGGCTCCGTTGGTGCCGCCATTTACGTAATGAATATGCCAGAGATTGGTGGTTTAGACACTTTACTTACGCATCCTAATGTTACAGATAAGTTGAATATTCTACCTGACTTTAGCGATCCGGCAGCTTATGTGCCACTTATCATTGTGCCGCTGGCCGTTCAGTGGTGGAGTGTTTGGTATCCGGGTGCAGAACCTGGTGGCGGTGGCTACATTGCTCAACGTATGCTTTCTGCCAAAAACGAAAAACATGCAGTTTTAGCTACCCTGCTTTTTAACGTAACGCACTACGCATTGCGCCCTTGGCCGTGGATCATTATTGCGCTGGCATCTTTGGTGGTTTATCCGGACTTGGCAAGCATTCAAACCGCTTTCCCTGACATTAGCGAGAAAATTGTTAAGGATGACCTTGGCTATTCGGCCATGCTATTGAACCTGCCAAGTGGGCTTTTGGGTATTGTAGTGGCATCGCTTATCGCTGCTTTTATGTCAACCATTTCTACACACTTAAACTGGGGATCTTCTTACCTAGTACACGATTTTTACGAGCGTTTTGTAAAGCCAGAAGCCAGCGAAAAAGAGAAAGTAATGGTAGGAAGAATCTCAACAGTTGTACTCATGATTTTTACTGGCCTTTTGGCCTTAGTGCTCGAAAATGCTTTGGAGGCATTCGAAATATTGCTACAAATTGGTGCTGGCACAGGTTCAATCTTTATTCTGCGCTGGTTCTGGTGGCGCGTTAATGCGTGGAGTGAGATCAGTGGTATGATCGTATCATTTATTGTTGCCGTCTTACTCAAAGCATTCCCTACCGGACTAGAAAGTCATTGGGAGTTAATTTTGGGCGTGGGGATTACCACCGTTACTTGGGTGTTGGTTACCTTCTTAACCAAACCAGAGGACGATAAAACGCTAGAGAAATTCTACAATTTGGTAACGCCCTATGGCATGGGCTGGAACCGATTTAAGACTAAAATGCAGTTCGCTGGCGTGAGCCTGAAAGAAGGCACCGGAAAATTCAGTGCAGATTTAATGGCTGTGATCTTAGGGATTTTTATTGTTTACAGCGCACTGTTCGCCATTGGTATGCTGGTATATGGCGAATTAACCAATGGTGTGATTCTAGCAGTAATCACTGTTGCTTCTTCAATCGGCTTAATCAGAATTTGGAGAAAGCTGAGTTTTTAGACTAAGACATAAAGGCGTCACAAAAGCCTTAGAGTCGTCATTCTGAGCGAGAAAATTTCTCCTTAGAGAAATAGTCGAGCAAAAGAATCTGTTTGTTAATTGCAGTGCATTTATCGGGCAGATTCTTTCGTCCCGAATGCTCGGGACTCAGAATGACGATATTTTATCCTTAATAACTATCATCAAAAGCGAAAATAGGCTTTCGGTTAATCCACTTGCCTCGTGTAAAGTCTGGGAACTGCACCGGCTCACTACCCTTAGAAATCGACTCTTCCGATAGACAAGTTACGGCCATCCAGCTGGCAGCATCATATACATCGAGCGGCATTGGTGCTTTGCGTTTCCATGCCTCAATAAAGGCATGCATTACAAAGAAATCCATCCCGCCATGGCCGGCAGTAGCAGCTTGCTTACCATATTTCTTCCACAACGGGTGATCATACTTCTCCATAAACGCCTTATCGTCCGTCCAGCGGTGCGGCTCACTCACGCCCTCCACATACAATGAGTCATTTATGTCCATCCAAAGACCTTTGGTACCTTGGTAACGGAAACCCAAAGAGTACGGTCTAGGTAAGTTGGTATCGTGGTTTAGGGTAATGGTTTCACCGTTTGCGGTTTTAATTAAGGTGGTCACCACATCGCCCAACCTAAAGTTAACTTTGGCATTTGGGTGATCTTTGCCACCATTCGGATGGTTTACAATGTACTCATGCAAACCGCGCGATTTTGTAGCCATTGAGGTAAGATATTCAAAACGGTTCCCTCTGTTCACATTTACCGTAGTGGCGACCGGCCCTAACCCATGTGTTGGATAAAGCTCTGCATTTCGGTGCACCGAATGATTGGTTCTCCACTTGGATTCGCTGTAGCCTTCATCGCCAAACTTCACACCTTGACCATATGGAGACTTCCCATCGTTAAATTTCACCCCTCTCAAATCGTGCTGATAGCCGCCTTCTAAGTGAATCATTTCGCCAAAAAGTCCTTCACGCACCATGTTCATTACCGCCATTACATCTCTGCGATAATTCACATTTTCCATAAACATAAACGGTGTGCCAGTTTCTTCTTGCACATTCACAAGGTCCCAGCACTCTTGCAGGTCAGTCGCTCCAGAAACCTCCATGGCCACAGCTTTACCAGCCCGCATGGCATCAACCCCCATAGGCACGTGCCAAACCCAAGGGGTAGCAATGTAAACCGCATCTACATCGTCACGCTCCAATAGCTTTTTGTAGTCGTAATCACCATTACCATAAAGGGCCGGCTTATTGCCTTGTCGCTCCTCTACCATTTTGGCCGCTTTGTTCAATACCTCGGCATTCGGATCGGCCAAAGCCGTAATTTCCACATCGTCTCTGTAGAGCGCCACGCTAAGCTGGCCGCGACCTCTTTCGCCCGTTCCAATAAAAGCAAGCCTAATCTTTTCGGCCTTTGTTTCGCCAAAAAGCATGGATGGTGAAACCAAAGACATGGCAGTGCCCGCCAAGGCTGTTGACTTAATAAATTTCCTCCGTGAGTTCTGATTTGAGCTGAATGTCATATCGATCTATTAAAAAGTTGAGCTTGAAAATACTAATTCATTTAATACCAGCCCATTGTTACCATAATTGATATTATCTAAATATTAACAATGCGCTGGGCACTTGTTTCAGTCGAATATTTACTAAATTAAAACAAGTTCTAACCTTTCTTATCCGAAGAATATATGCCGAGAGCCAAGAAGTCGACTGACAGGAAAATTTTCGTACTCGATACCTCCGTAATACTTTTTGAACACAACGCCATCATGAATTTTGAGGAGCACGATGTTGGGCTTCCGATTACCGTGTTGGAAGAACTAGACCAGTTTAAAAAGGGAAACGACACCAAAAACTTTGAAGCAAGGGAGTTTACTCGCCTGCTCGACAAACTGGCTAAAGACAAATCGTTACAAGATTGGATTCCGCTAAACGGAAAAACCCGCGGAAGTTTTAAAGTAGTAATGGAAGCCGGTTCGGGCGAAAATCAAGTGGATGCCAACCGTGTTTTTGGTGAAAAAAAGAACGACCACCGCATTTTGAATGCCGCCCTCAGGTTGAAGGACGAAAACCCTGATCGTAAAGTAATTTTGGTTTCGAAGGATATAAACCTGCGCATGAAGGCCAAGTCGATGGGCTTACCTGCTGAGGATTATGAAACTGGAAAGATCAAGAATGTAGACTCGCTCAGAAAAGGTAAAATTGAAATTGAAAAGGTAGATTCTGACCTGATCAACCACCTTTATGAGGATGGCACGCTTTCACCAAAGGAGGTGTTAAAGCGCAAAAAGGCGCAACCCAACCAGTACTTTATATTAAAAAGCGATAAAAACTCTGTACTGGCCTACTACAACTCTATGGACGAAACCATTGAGAAGGTAGACAAGCGACCAATTTCAGGCATAAAGCCCCGCAATGCCGAACAGACTTTTGCTATTCATGCGGTAATGAACCCGGAAGTAAAGCTGGTAACCATACAGGGTGTAGCGGGTACCGGTAAAACGCTACTTACACTTGCTGGTGCATTGGAACAACGTAGAGAGTTTAAGCAAATTTACTTGGCACGACCTATCGTTCCGTTGAGCAATAAGGACATTGGCTACTTGCCTGGCGACATTAAGTCGAAGCTTAACCCATACATGGAACCGCTTTGGGATAACCTCAAGTTTATTCAGAACCAGTACCGCGAAACCGATAAAGAGTTTAAAGCCATTACCGAAATGGTGAATAAGGAAAAGCTGCTGATTACACCTTTGGCCTACATTCGTGGGCGCAGTTTGTCGAACATATTCTTTATTGTGGACGAAGCGCAGAACCTAACGCCTCACGAAATAAAAACCATTATTACAAGAGCTGGAGAAAACACAAAAATCGTGTTTACAGGAGACATCCACCAGATTGATACACCGTATTTGGATTCGCAGTCCAATGGGCTTTCATACCTTATTGACAGGGTGAAAGATCATCCGCTCTACGCACACATTACGCTAGAAAAAGGTGAAAGGTCTGAGTTGGCTAACTTGGCGAATGAGATGTTGTGACCATAAATACTATTTAATGTTTAAGTATGAGAAAAAACACACTTCAATACACTCTTACATTTCTACTTTCACTTTTCCTTGGTGCCCTCTTGATATGGGCTTTATGGTATTTAGAAAGCCCTGAAGATAAAATTGCAGTTTTTGGAATTGTTGCAATAATATTAGCTGCATTGACCTCTGTCTTGACTGTTTCTATATCGAATAACAAAGTAAAACAGAGAGAATATGACCTTTTGATTCTTAAGGAGAAACAAAAAGTTTATGATCATTTTTACGAAATGCTATTCGAGATTTTCGGAAACACACTGAAAGGCAAGAATAATATCAACCATAAGGTGTCATCAGAAATGATGTTATTTAAAAGAGGGCTAATGAACTGGGGAAGTGAAAGACTTATTACAAAGTATTTAGAGTACGAATCCAATTTATCCATCCTTTCTAAACTAGGAAGTACAAAACAAATGATAAATGCGTCAGATGATTTTTTAAAAGAGATTAGAAAAGAAATGGGTTTTGAAGACTCAAAAAGGCTTAGTTTAATGAGCATAGTGCTAAAAGAAGAATCTAGAAAGGAGCTTGGCGTACTTTAAACAAAAAACACCTGCCCTATTTAAACCGAGCATTTATCTGACACATTAGCTCAAATATTTCGTAAATTCACTTCATGGATATTTTAAGTCGAATTACTGTTAACCCCGACATATGCCATGGTAAACCTACCATTCGCAATAAAAGATACACTGTCGATTTAATTTTGGACTTACTAGCTGCCGGTGAAACACACGAAGAAATATTAAGAGAATATCCATCTTTAGAAGAAGAAGATATTTTAGCCTGTTTAGCTTATGCCACAAAACTTACAAAATATTCAGGCTATACTCGGCTTTCTTCATGAGGGTTCTAATTGATGCCCAATTACCACAATTGCTAAAAGAGATTTTAGCTTCTATCGGTATTGAAGCGACTCATGTGATTGAGCTACCAAAAGGAGATACAACCCCAGACTCCGAAATTCAAGCTTATGCTGATGAAAACGACTTGATGCTCATTACAAAAGATTCAGACTTCTACTATTCTCACATTACCCTTTCCAAACCAAAAAGACTATTCCTAATAACTACGGGGAATACTAAAAACAGAAAACTCTTTGATCTCTTCAGGGACAACTCCTTAATCATTGCTCAAGCTGTAAAGAGAAGTTCATTTCTTGAGTTAAATAATGAAGGCATTATCGAAAGAGACTAACTTCTAGCTGCCCAATTAATCAATAGCCACAAAAAAGCACACTTAAAACTGTTCAGAAACCAATCAATAGGTGTACGTTTTTAGTACATCTTTTTTTGTACACTTTCGAACACAAACCCGTAACTATTTGATTTTCTGTTGATTAAAAGTTTTGGCACACGGATTGGCTATAGAATGGCAGGTCAGATTTTAAAAAATGTCAAAAACTCAAAACAACACGGTCATGAATAGCTCAGAGGTTAAATCAAGCAGTAAAAACTCAAGAACAAAAGTTAAAAACTTAAGTGCCATTTTAGCAATATGCCTGGCGGTCATCACGCTTTTTCAGGCTGGCACTGCAAACTCAAAAGATGAAAGAAAAATGTCAGCACTCGAAATCGAGTTGCTGACAGAGATTGACGAAATGTTCGCAACTCAAGAAGATCTTTCTCTAGAAGAAGTAATTATTGAAGAAGTGGAAGCATTGACTGAAACCAACAAAGTGAAGGTATACGATGCAAATGGTGAACTTTTAGGAGAAGGTGATCCAAAAACCAACGAATCACTTCGTCAATTAGTAAACAAAGCTGATTTTCTAAATGAATATGCGGGAAGCAGCTTTTACCAAGTAACGCAATAGTTTTAGTAAGAAAATAGTCTTTAGTAGGGTTAATTTTTGGTTGAAGGCCGGTCGGGGGATCGGCCTTTGTCATTTATGGCATTTGCTGAAACAGGTCGTGTTTTGGCCAACTGTCTACCATTTTAATGCCTTCGCGCATTGCCCACCGGCTGGTGCTGGTAAAGCTACCTCTGCGAGGCGTTGTATTGGTTACCACCACCCACGAGTAACCGTTTAAATCTCTTGTAAGAATGGCCGAAGTACCCGAGAGGGTTCCGGTTCGCCACCAGTGTTCGCCATTAGTACTTCGCCAGCCCAACGGCCTGTTAACACCACTCACACCGTTTACCATCTTATCGACTAAATCGGTACTCAAAATATCCTTATAGCGTTTAGAATAACCATCAACCATTACCAACACGCGCATTAAATCGGCACCAGTAGCCAACCACCCACCAGCAGGCCCCAGCATTTCAATATCATCGGCTCCGTATGGTTTGTAAACCATTTGTCCACTACCGTTAAAGGCTAACTGCTGATTATCGGCACTAAAGTCGTAGTATTTCACCTCGTTTGGCAAGCGGTCTTTTTCAAAGCTTCCTGCTATTTCCATATCGGTAATACCGTTTGGCGCCAGTATTTCATTTTTCACCCAAGCCTCATAATCCTGGCCTGTTTTGGCCTCAATAACACGGCCCAGCAGGCAGTAGCCAAAGTTGCTATAATTAAAGTGCGTACCCGGGCGATATGGCAAATGCCTAGTGAGCACAAACTTTATTACATCATCAAATTCTATTGGGTAACTCACCTTATCCATCCGGTGAATTTTTTGCGGTATAAACATAGGGTCGCCATAGGTAAGCAAACTCCAGCCCGAAGTGTGATTAAGCAAATGCTTCACTTTGATCTGATAGACGTTTCGGTTTTTTATTCCGGTATATGGGGCACCTTTTAGCACACCACGCTCGCCAAAAACATAATCGTCCAAGCTTAGCTTTCCATCCTCTACCAATTTAAGCACAGCTATTGCGGTTATTAACTTTGAAACTGAGCCAATTCTAAACAGGTGATCTTTGGTTACAGCTACTTTATTTTCTCTATCTGCATAGCCAAATCCTTTGGCATAAACCAAGCGCTCGTCTTTTACCACCGCCACCGAAGCACCCACCAATCTTAAACTACGCATTACGCGATTTACCATAGAGTCAATCGGGTCTAGGGCATTGGCAGTGTTTTCTAAAATTGCAGCAATCGGGTCGGCAGGGTTGCTTTTTCTTACCAAGCTTGGTGCATTGGTTACTGAGGTACAAATGGTTAGAATAGGAATGAGTAGAAGCAGCCGGTACGCTTGTAGCATAGAATTTTGACCCTTTTTATAAAGGGTACAAGTATAAGAAATAAAACATCAAAAAAAATACTGCTTAGCAAGCAGTATTTCGATTTATACAACGTGTATAAAGATTACTTAGTATCATTCAAATTCCAATCGTAATCAAGGAATTTGATTTTAGCATCTTTCGCCAATTTGGTGTTTGAATATTTGTTCAAAAACTCCACCAGTGTTTGTCCTTTAGTAAAGTCTCCACCAAACCAAGAAAAGATTTTTGACAGCTGGGCTTCGTCCTTTTTAATCACGTTTCTCGATTTATCGTTTAAGAACACCTTGGCCTGCTGGCTTAATTGCGTGTCAATTTTATCTGCCACAAACGCTTCATTAAGCAGCACTGGGCAAGATATTGAAGCACAGTTGACCGCAAAGTGAATGCGCGGCTCATCAAATTCCTTTCTAAGAATTTTATGTTCTATTCTGTCTAGACTAAAGTCTTCGCCCCCAATTTTAAACCACTCTTTTGCCCAAACCGTGTTGATTGTAGGCAGGCTAATGGTCGGATTCAAATCCTTGATGCTTTCCACCGGATAATTATCAACTATGAGCTTGACTGTAAAAGCATTATAGGCATTAATCCAGTAGGCTAACTTCTCCTCTCTCGACCAGTTATCAGCAGGCGGATTTGCAGAAAGCTCTTCTGTATAAGCATCCAATCTCTCCTTTTCGCTAATAAACCCTTGATAATTCACTAGGCCATTACTGGCCACGTACTTCTGTAAAAGAGCTGTCCACTGTGAATGATCGGGTTTACCCGCTGTTTTAAAGCTTGTGGCTTCTGCCCTACAGGCAAACAAGACAAATGCGGTAATTAGAGTAAGCGCTACTTTTTGCATGATGTATAACTTTTGAGTTATAACATACTTACGTATTGTCTTGTTGCAAAGGATTGTCCGCTGCACAACATGTACCCACTATCTGTTCATGTAGGTAACCTCTACCCTTTGCTCACCAACATCTATGCGGGAAACACCGCCATAGCCAGAAGTTAAACGGAAGAAATTCTTTGGTTGCATTTCTAAGAACGTACCCAAAAACACCCTAATAGGACCGGCATGAGTAACAATAACCACCTTTTTATAAGGCTTTTTGCTCAGCTCGGTTATAAACGATTCGCAACGGTTTTTAAGGTCGATAAAGCTCTCTCCACCTGGCACCTTATGGTTGACAAAATCATCCATCCAAGGCATTATTTCATCCTTCGGAATATCATCCCAAGGCTTCATTTCCCAGGCTCCAAAATCGAGCTCCTTCAGCCTATCATCTACCACGATGTTTTCGTGAAGCGAGCGTGCAAGCTTTTCGCTACGCTGCAACGGACTAGTATAAATACAGTCGATATTCACTGGCATTTTTGCATCTACCAGCTTTCTGTCTGTCATAAAAGAATCGGCCAAGTCCAAATCTGTTTGACCGTAACAAATGCCCTTTCGCACATTGGGCCTTGTGTGTCGCACTAAATAAATTTCCAACCTATTAATACACTTAGGTAAAACACTACTTCAGTAATTTGTTGAGTAGCTCCGAGGCAATCACCCGTGTATCCATCTATCCACTTTTGAAAATACCTACCCAATAACCATTTGGTTAGGTACAGCGGAAGCACCAGCAGGAACACAGCTAACTGCTCAAAAATTAAGAGGGGGAAAAGGCCAAAAAATGCTGCGGTAAGCAGCTCAAAGAAGGAAATCTTTTTCCCTATCGGCTTCACTTTAGAAGTCGCATCTGATCGTGAGTACTCATGAGTAAAGATAAAAGTTGCAGCCATGAATCGGCTCATGCTATGGGCCGAAATTATAATGGCGGCCATATACACCATTTGGTGATTGAATAGCTGTGATAAGCGGAAAATCAGCAGAAATTTGAGTCCCAAAAGCAGTATCATTCCTATAACTCCATAGGCCCCAACACGGCTATCCTTCATTATATCGAGGATTTTTTGCTTGGTCCAGCCACCGCCAAAACCATCGCAAACATCGGCAAATCCGTCTTCATGAAAAGCTCCCGTAATCCATACGCTGGCAATCATTGAAAAGACAATACCAACTGCAGGTTCATTCTGCCAATTGAAGAGTGCATAAAATGCAAAGGCAAACCCACCAACTATCCAGCCAATTAGTGGAAAGTAGCGAGTGGCTTTATTGATGTAGTCTTCAGAATGATCTACCCATTTGGGGCATGGAATACGTGTGTAGAACATTAAAGCGGTAAAGAAGATTCTGATCTGCTGTCTCATACTATTTGTCACTAACTCCGGCCGACTCGAAACTGGCCATCTCGTTTAAGAAATTAACAGCCGATTGTATTATTGGATAGGCCATGGTACATCCGGTTCCCTCTCCCAACCTCATTTGCAAATCGAGTAACGGATTTGCCTCTAAAAATTCTAGCAAAAGTGCGTGTCCCTTTTCATCGCTTTTATGGCAAAATATTGCGTACTCCTTTGCAGAAGCATTGAACTCCGCAGCCATTAGAAAAGCCGAAGTAGCAATAAATCCGTCTACTAAAACCAGCATTTTGAGCTCGGCTGCTTTTAGCATTGCACCACACATCATGGCAATTTCAAAACCGCCATATGTAGCCAATATTGAGTGCGCATTATTGGGTTTACCATTAGCCGATAACGCACTGCTTAGTATCTCATATTTTTGCTTCAAGCCTTGGCTATTGAGGCCGGTTCCGGCACCAATGCATTCTTGCAAAGGAATACCCGTAACCACGTGCATCAGCATTGAAGCTGACGATGTATTTCCAATTCCCATTTCGCCAAAACCTACTACGTTGCAGCCGGTTTTCGCTATTTCTTCTACTAAGTCGCTTCCCTTGGCTAGTGCTTGTTTGCACTGCGCCATGGTCATGGCGGGCCCGTTTAAAAACGACTCGGTGCCAAAGGCTACCTTAGCATTTACTAAGCCCTGAACATTTTCGAAACTGTGGTTTACACCTGCATCTACTACTTTAAGCGTAATGTTATGCTGTGCTGCAAATACATTTATGGCGGCTCCTCCGGCCAAAAAATTGAGCACCATTTGATGGGTTACCTCTTGTGGATATGCACTTACTCCCGAAGTAGCAATGCCATGGTCGGCCGCAAAAACCATAAGGTGCGGCTCGGTTAGTTTGGGCGATGTTGTTTGCTGAATTAAGCCTATTTGCAAGGCCAAGGTTTCTAGTTGACCAAGAGCGCCCAAAGGCTTGGTTTTTGTGTCTATTTTGTGCTGTAAGCTTTTTTTAACTTCCTCTTTTAAAGGCTGAATATTCCAGTTCATTTAAAATAAATCTTGAAACCAATAGGTTACGGTTTCATCGTTTTCCTTCGATAAATTGTATTCTTTGGCAACAACTTCTCCGCGCTCAAACTGAATTGGTTCTTTGAAGATTGGCCCCTCAAAAACAAAGGAATGGAACTCCCCGTTTTCTCCGCATGGGTCTACTCCCTCGGGCAAATCATTCAAAAAAGCTTTGTCAATTTCTCGCCCTACAAAGGACTGGTCGAGCTTGCTACCATCTACAGACACAACCATAGTTCTAAAGCCCAAATCGATAAATTCGTGCACTAGCTCGGTGGTATCTCTTTTCCATAAAGGAAACTTACCTGAGAGACCAACTTCTTCAAGTCGCTGTTCTCTGTAAGCTTTTAGGTCTTCTAAAAAGATGTCTCCAAAAACAGAAGTTGTAATCCCCTCCTCTTTTACTTGGTTCATCTGAATCCTCATCATTTGGTCATACTCCTCCATTGTAATTTCTCCGGGCAAGCACAAAATGCTTAACGGAATGCCAATGGCATAGGCTTGCTTTTCGAGCAAACTAAGCCTAACTCCGTGCATAGAAATGCGCTCGGTTTCAATATTAATAGAAGTAAGCAGCCGTTTTATTTGATGGGAATCATCTTTTAGCGAATGGTATAGCGCCAAAGCACTGTCTTTACCACCACTCCAGTTAAAAAGGGAAAATTCAGTCATTATTTTAGTTTCATTGGAATTCCTGATACCATTAACCAAGCTTCATCTGCCCTAGCAGCAATGAACTGGTTCATCCAACCTTGCAGATCGGTAAACTTTCTTCCAACTTCTGTATGCGCGTGTGTTCCCATGCCAATTTCATTGCTAATGAAAATGAATGTGGCTTGCTGTTCTATGAGTTTTGCAAACTCTTGCTTTGCCAAGCGCAAACACTCGTCCACATCATTCTTTGTGTCAACAAAGAAATTCGTCAGCCAAAGGGTAACACAGTCAACTAAAACAACTTTTCCTTCAAGCGTTAGGGTGCTCAAATATTTCTCCTCTTCAATATTCTCCCAACGCTCGTCTCTATCGGCCTTGTGCCGTTCAATTCGCTTTTCATAGTCTCCGTCCCAGTGGCGCGATGTTGCCAAATAAACTGGGTTATCCGAAAGACTCAGGGCCAGTTTTTGCCCGTAACTTGACTTTCCTGAACGCTGCCCTCCTGTAATGTAGTAGATCATAAACGTGCAGTTTAAGTCTGAAAAGTAGTACGATGAAGGTCTAAAAATGCATACGTGTTGTGTGTTTTTACCGACCCGGTATCGACCGCAATAGTCGTACCATTAAGCGGTCCATCAAGCACAAAAGTATGGTACTCACCATTCTCTCCGCAAGCATCAATCCCTAATTCTTCAAACTTTTTTATCAGCGAACCATCTATCACCTCACCCAACAAACTATCAGCCAACTCTTTACGGCAAGAAACGATCATCGTCTTTATGCCCGCAGTAATCATCCCCTCTACCAATTCCTTTCGGTCGCCTTGCCAAAGGGGTAAAACTGCCTTCACATTTGCAGCGTTGGCTACTTTTTCTTCCCAGGCCCTGTGCGATTCAATATCAATATCGCCAAACACCGCATGGGTAAACGCATACTTTTCGTGCAACTCTTTAAGCTTTGCAATGTAGCGTTCTTCATAGGTCTCCCATGTGGTTTCAATAAACTCAATGGGTAAACCAACAGCTTTAGCCTGTTGCTCCAATAACTCCTTCGGAATACCATGAGACCTCGATTTATCTCCGTATTCATTAAGGGTATTGAGTAAAACCTTAGGTTTATAGCCTTGCTGAACTGCCCTGTAAAAAGCAAAATAGCTGTCCTTTCCTCCACTCCAAGAGCAAAGGAAAGAACCGCCATTTTGTTGATTACTCTTCATTAATTAAAACTTGGCAGTTACACCAATTGTGAAGTTAGCAGGGCGTGTGCTGAAGCCATAAACACCAACAAAGTCTTCATCAAGCAGATTATAAACCGCACCTGTAAACACCAAATCACCATCGAACAATTCGTGTGAAATGATAAGGTCAACCATGTTGTAACCATCAAGCGTAACTTGGTATGGATCACTAAAAATGGCTGCCTCTCTATCGCCAAAGTAGCTATAGTTTAGGCCAACCTGAGTGTTAGCGAAGGTATACTGACCAGAAACACCATACTTTTGACTTGGGATTCGGAAGAACTGATCTGGATTACCAAAATTATAGTCAGCAAAGTGGCCGGTTAACCTAAACTGCTCAAGTACATTCCAGGTTAAGTCAAGCTCAAATCCATCAATTTCTCGCTCGCCTGCTACGTTGTCGTAGCCACCACCAATGTAGTTACCCTGATCATCGAACTGCGAAACAAAGTCAATTGCATTCTCCTCCGTACGATCGAAATACTCAGCATTCAAGGTCAGCTTGTCTGAAAGGTAAATTGAAAGCCCAAACTCTAAAGACTCCGTAGACTCTGCTTCTAGGTCAGGATTCCCGTAAAACTCTGCAAACAACTGGTACAAGCTTGGCGCAATAAACGCGGTAGAGTAGCTACCAAAAAGCTTTAGCTTGGCATCTTCTGATATTGGAATTAGATAAGAAGGGTTCACCATGTAAACAAAGTTTGAACCGTATTCACTGTTAATGTTTAGTCTAACGCCAGCGTTCAGGGTTAATCCGCCTACAATATCTGCCATCACGTTTACATATGGATCAACGTTCGATTGGTTTGGCTCTTCATCTCCGTTTTGGAATTTGTACGATTGATACTGCACACCAACAATGGTTTTTACTTTATCATTTAGTGCATAATCATTACTCAAATCGGCCTGAAAACTCTTGCCTTTTGCGGTAGAAGGATAGGCAGAAATAAACTCTCGTCTAATTCGGTTGAAATTAGTTTTCAACGAGAGTTTTCCGCCTCTATATTTCCATTGTGGGCTTAAACCGAAAGTAACCTGACGAATATCAAACTCGTTGTCTGCATCGGCAAAAGCGCCATCATCATAGTCAGACTTTAGCTTTTCGTAAGAAAGTAAACCTTGAAGCGAAAATGCTTCTGAAAAATCGTATCCGAGCTTTGTTCTTCCTGTATAGCGGTAGAATCCGTCTTTGTCAAACTCTATTGTCGGGTCATTATCTTCCGCAGCAGAAATACCTTCGCTTATGGAAAAAGAACCTCCCGCCAAGTAACTCAACTTGCCTACTTTGCCTTGAACATCGGCATTGGTGTTTGAGGTTTGGAAGGAACCTACGTCCTGCGTAAGCGTAACTTTTGGGTCCTCACTTGTCGCTTTTTTCAATTTAATGCTGATTACCCCAGCAGCTGCATTAGTGCCATAAAGTGTACTTGCACCACCTTTTAGCACTTCAATCGACTCAATTTCATTGGCATTCAATAGCCTTAAATCGTAGTCATTTGCAATTGAAGAGGCATCATTAATTGGTAACCCATCAATTAAGATCAAGGTGTGCTTGTTTCTGCCTCCACGGATGTTATAATCCAAGTTAGTGCCTGGTGTACCATAGGCTCCATCTATGTTTATTCCCGGCAAAGTGTTCAATAAATCGGCTACATTTCTGCCCGGCATTTTTTGAATATCGGCCGCGGTAATTTGGTAAATCACCTTACCCGACTTTTCGATTGGGGTTTCGAAGCGGCTTGCTGTAACTACCACTTCACCCAAATCTTTCGATTCTTCCTGTTGTGCGAACGATGCGTGGCCAGCCGTGGCCAAAAGTGCACCAAGGGCAAGCGCCCTATTCCATTTCATCTTCATTGAGTTGATTTAATTTTATAAGTAGGTGTTCAATTGAACTGATTTGAAATTCACCCTGAACCAGCCAAGGCGTTTTGGTTGCTGTCTCCTCCACAGCAACCGAAAAATCTTCATTAGTGGTTACTAGCTGAAAGCCAGCCCTGAGCAAAGCGCTCTTTGTCCAGTGAAAGCGCTGACCATCCCCTTGCAGTAATATTTTAGCTCCTTCCCTGGCCTTTTCTTTCTCGAATCGCCCTAGCGAATAATTGAACGAAAGCCCCTCTTTGGAAAAAGCCTTTTCCAATTCACCATTGAGCACCAAATCTTCTGGAGCGCCTTGGTGTATGGTTTGATCCGACACTAACCAAAGCTTATCGGCATTAGCCAAAGCGGTTTCTATGTCGTGTGTTGAAATGAGTATCGCACGCTGACCGTTAGCCACTAGCTCTCGTAGCAAGTGGAAAATTTCAATGCGATTTGGTGAGTCTAAATGCGCGGTAGGCTCATCTAAAATGATCAAGTCTGTTTCTTGTGCCAAAGCGCGGGCAATCATTACTTTTTGGCGTTCGCCATCGCTTAATTCACCAATGTGTCTATCGGCAAACTGAAGCGTGCCCGTGGACTCCAATGCCCATTGCACAATGCTCTTGTCTTGTGCCGAAAGGCTGCCCATCCAACTGGTGTATGGAAAACGGCCTAATGATACCAGCCCATAAACCGTCAGGTTTCCGGGGGCGGTTCTATCAGTAAGCACCAAGCTTAATTGCTTGGCCAATGCTTTCGGGCTAACCTCGCTCAATTGTTTGCCAAGCAAATCCACTTGGCCCGAAAGTGGTTTTTGGATGCCTGCTATCGATCGGATTAAAGTGGACTTACCGCTACCGTTTGGCCCAAGCAAACAGGTTAACTCACCCTTTTTCAAATCGAGATTTAAGCCAGAAAGCACTGTTTTTTGTGATGACTTAGCGGTATAGCCAACGGAAAGCGACTCGGTATGTAAAATGCCTTTACTCATCTTAAAAACTCGATTTTAGGTTTCTTCGCTTTACAATTATCCAGATGACGATTGGCGAGCCAATCATAGCAGTAATGGCGTTTACTGGTAGCACAGTGGTGCTGCCCGGCACCTGCGAAATAATATCACAAAAGAGCATAAGTATGGCACCTACCAACACACAACTCGGTATAAGCAAGCGGTGATCCGATGTGTTCAAGAAGCTGCGTGTAAGATGCGGAACTGCAATTCCCACAAAGCCTATTGGGCCGCAAAAACCAGTAATAGCACCGGCAAGCACGCTGGTCACAAAAATGATGAGCATGCGCGAACGCCTAATATTCAGCCCCATACTTTGGGCATAATCTTCACCCAAAAGCAAGGCATTTAGCGTTTTAGAAAGTAGAAAAGTGGCTAAAATACCCCCTCCAACAATTCCGCCAAGAACACCTAGCTGATGAGTTGTAACACCACCAAGACTTCCGAAAGTCCATAAAATGTATTCTTGAATTTGCTCTGGGTCTGAAAAGTATTGCCAAATGCTTACCACGGCAATGGTAATATTCGCCACCATAATGCCAACAATGAGCATTACCACATTGTCGCGAATACGGTAAGAAATTGCCAAAATAATGAGCAGTACCAAGAAAGCACCAACGGAAGATGCCAACACAATGAGCCAACTACTACCAATACCCAAAGAACGAATGGCAAAAGCCGTGGTGGCACTGCCTGCTGCCAGCATTATGGCCGCCACGCCCAAGCTGGCACCGGCCGTAATACCCAAAACAGAAGGGCCAGCCAGCGGATTCCGAAACAGTGTTTGCATTTGCAAGCCACCAACGGAAAGCGCTGCGCCTACCAATACCGCAGTGATGGTTCGCGGCAACCTGATCTTCAGGATAATATTCTGCCAAGCCTCATTTTCAACAGTTTGCCCAAGCAGTATTTTGGCCACTTCATCAATAGGAATGGTTACCGAACCTAAGCCCAAATTGAGCAAGAAAAGGCCGAGTACTACAATAAATAGCACCACAAAGGCTCTAATACTAAGACCTGTTGAAGGAGTGTTCACCAAAAATTAATTAAAGTTGATTATTGCAATTGCGCGTAGTAGACAAGCTCGTGATCGGGCAATAGTTCTGGATGAAATATGCGCACCACGTCTTTCAAAATCACCTGTGGATTTACAATCCCAGATTCGTAGTAATCGTTGCCTCCGCCCTCGGTATAGCGGCCGTAAATATTATAAATCTGTTGCTTACGGAAAGATTTAAAGTCTGTATAGCGCATGTCGCGTTGCTCAATATCGCTTAACGACTTGGCGCTACCTGGCACCATCCAGTAGTCGGCTTCCAGGCCAAATTCATATACGGTTTCAAAGTCAAGCTTCAGGCTTCCGGTAGATTTATCATTGCTCCAAGGGTATTGCACATTGGCAATTTCCAGCACGTGGTAACCAAAGCTTTTACCACCTGCCACAAACCAGGCATCGCCTTGGGCAATTCCTGTGATTGTCATTGGCCCTTGTTCTACCTTGTTCTCTACTAGCTGAAGTACCTCGTTGTATTCGCTTTCAATCTTTGAGAAGGCCGTGTTCACCTCCTTCTCTTTGTTAAGTAGAAGCGCTAAAACCTTTACCCATTCGGCACGACCAAGCAGGTTGAACTCTTGCCAGTCGGCATTCAAGAGTACGGGGATGCCTGCATTTTCCAACTCTTGATAGCTATCGTTTTGAGAGTTCGGGTAACCAACCCCTAGCAGCACATCTATTTCAGAAGCTATGGCCAATTCGGTATTGAGCATACCCGCAGGCGCCAATTCCAACACCTTCTGATCCTCAATTAGCTTATGTACTTTTTCGCTCGAAATATATTTGGCTGTCTCCACAGCCTTAAGGTTATCCAAGGCATTCAGCATTTCGAACATGCCAATGTGGGTAGTAGACATTGAGCCAATTTGTGCTACCGGCACCTGAACGGTACGGTTTTTAGCATACCCTTTTGGTTTTGGCGTACCTTTTTGCACCAAGGCAAAACGAACCGTATCTACAAAATCGTTGTAATGCCTAAATATCTGTAGCTCCTTCCAATTGTTATGGTAGGCCACATCAAAACCAACGGCATGATCTATGGAAATCTTTTCGGGAAAATAGTCGTGATTCGGGTCGAAAGACTGGGCGTCTTCCGATGATTTATTGGATGAGCTGCAGCCTACAAAAAGTGCTAGCAAAAGTAACCACGGCAAGGTGTTGTCCGCCCAACGGTGGTAATGTTTAAATCTTAGTCTCTGCATACTATGGGCTTTTCCTCAGAAAGCGGTTTAGTGAACATCAACAAAGGCAGGTCTTCTGACTTTCCCTGTTTACCGGCCTTCCCGCTCCTACATGAGCAGTGGCAAAATTGGCAAACAACAAATGGGATTACAGCAGCTGGGACTGTTCAGGATTCTCACCCGATTCCCTTTTAATTCCGACAATCAGCTTATCGGAAACCCTTGAGGTAGCGCAAATGTATGGAAAATATTTTATCTGATAATTTAAAGTTTGCTAAAGGCTGAATTCAGGTATGTGGTTGCAGAGTCTGTTTTTAGTTCGAACCATATAGGGTAATGGTCAGACATTTGGCGCGACAGCCAATGTACCCAAAAGTAATTTGGGTAGTTTGCCTCATTAAAAGTCTTGCTTGGATTTCTTCTTTGATAATCTTCTCGCGCCATGGCCCGATAAGTTTCCACATCATCTTCAAACAAAGACCTAAAGTCCAAAGTACCGCCCTTTTCAAGTCCATCTTCGCCCTTTACTATTTCAAAATACTTGTCTCTCCTTATAAAAACCCTGTCATACGTATAGTTATTCTTTGCCAGCGTGGTATCTACAGATTCAAGTTTGGTTAGTTGTTTGAAGTCGTAACCTGCAAGTAAGTCTACCGATTCATCATCTATGTTAGGGTAAAAATTGAAATCTCCCGTAAGAATGATGTTTTCATAGCCTAAACCCTGTGTTTTTAGCTTAGGGCTCATGGTTTCCATTATCCGCTTTAGCTCATCATACCTGTGCAACTTGTTCTCACTCTTTTTACCAGGATCTAAATGAACATTTATAATCGAAAAGTGCTTCCAGCCTGAAATAAAGCCTGTAATATGAGGCGTGCGTTTTAATTGCGGTCCATCCACAACAACCAACTCACCAGAAAAGCCATTAAAATCTACCCTACGTTTGTCATAAATAATTGCCCCACGTTCACTATTTCCGGCACTTCCCTCGGTTACGTCATTAATCACATATGCCCAATGTTGCCCAAGAATATTCACAAGTATCTGCAATTCCCTGATAGAGCGCCTAACCTCCTGAACTACAATCAAGTCGAATGCGGACATCATTTCTGCGATGTAGTAATGAAACTCTGGGTGCTTAGAGGTTTGGCCGAACTCCTTTAAATTCCAGTTAGCAACTAGTAGATTATCCCCCTGTTTTTTGGGAATGCCCTGCTCTACTATACTCTCCTTGATCTGGAGAATTTTCTTTATTGCTCTTTTCTTTTCTTGCTTGTTTAAAGACCGCTCGATAAAGCGCGGATGTCCGTGCTTTTCAATTTCCGATTCGGACAATAGGTCGTAGTAATTTGGCATGTGCGTGTTGGTTGAGGTTTAAAAACATTTGACTGAATTTAACCAAAAAAGTAGCCGCATCAAACAACACACCCCTAACTATCAGTCAATTACGAAAGGAATCGCTTCACAAGTTCCTCCACCTTTTGCTTGAGCACCGGAAGCGCTTCGCTTGGTTCAGTAAAATCGATATCGTGTACTTGCCAATATTCTATTTGGTTTACCCATTCAGGAAATTGCTCTTGCATCATTGGTCGGTGCTCGGTTTCATCCAAGGCAATTACCAGTTTAGCTTGCTCAAAATGTCGCTCTTCCATTTGATCTGGAAATTTGGTTACACCAAGCGGCAATTCAATTTCACTCGCATATTTCAAGGTATGCGGAGATATAAATCCTGGGTTAATTTTTCTGTAGGCCAGCAGTCCCTTTGAGTCTGCGAAAAAAGGCCGTTCTGCCATCAACTGATTAAAATATAACTCACAGAAACGACTGCGATAGTAGTTACCAGTGCAGAGAAAAAGCACATCGGGAACTGCAGTATTTACCGTTCCATTGAGCCAAAAACTAAGTGCTCCTAGCGTTTGCGCATCTATGACCTTACCGCCCTTAATAAGCACAGCAACTTCATCCTTGGTGAAAAAATCAAAGGTATGCTCGGCTTCACCTTCGGCACCTAAAAGCTCACCTATGTATATTGAAATGTACTCATTGGAATAACCTACCGATGGAGTGATTGTAATAAGGTCATGCGTGTAGCCAATATCAAAACCAGTTTCTTCCTTCAGCTCTCTGCGCGCAGCTTGCTCAGGAGTCTCATTCAACTCACTCACACCACCGGGGATTTCAAAAGTATCGAAAGGAAAATCG
Organism: Roseivirga pacifica; assembly: GCF_900111145.1. GTDB lineage: Bacteria > Bacteroidota > Bacteroidia > Cytophagales > Cyclobacteriaceae > Roseivirga > Roseivirga pacifica. The sequence goes on along the minus strand of NZ_FOIR01000001.1, from coordinate 1,163,465 downwards.
TTCCTTCTCATTTGAATAAGCAGCACCTTGTCTTCTTTCAGGCCAAGAATAGCACCACAGCCAGGATGATCGATTATGGCATTAAACTCAGCACGAGGGATTTTCTTCATACCACTAAGAAAGCAGAATAGAAGTTAAGCGCACATTAAGTTTGAAGAACTTGTATATGCTTCGCTCTAAGAAAACTCGATGCCGGGGCAGGATAACAGAAACCTCAATCCAAGACGGTGATTCTAGACTCGGAAAACAAGTCGTAAACGGCAATGGTAGCACTATGACCTCCGGTTTCTCCCCAAAACGGATACTTCCTGATTTTTTCTCGGCTGTCTACATATTCCGGATGGTATTCGCCATCTAGCTCGTCCCACACAATCAACATGTACTCATAAGCCATTTTGCTTTCCCGACCTTCTTCAAGCCACTGCTCAAACTGAGACTCTTCTATAGATTTAGGGTATTCGTTACCGTCAAACATGCACTAAAATTGAGGCTTGAAGGTAAGCAACAATTGGAATTTTATAGACAGCATTAGCAATCAACTTTAGAAGAAATACATCCGAGCCCTTGCCCTAAAGGAAAATAAACCGACTTGATATTAATGCCCTTTAGGGTGGGTTAAAGGCTAATCGGATTTTGATTGCCAACGAGCTTTTTTTCAAAGGCTGTAATGCACCTCAGGCAATTCTCTCAAAACCTTGGCACTATATTCTGCAGTAATGTCGCGTTGCGGATTCGCCATCATTTCAAAGCCTACCATAAACTTTTTAACTGTTGCCGAACGCAACAATGGCGGATAAAAGTGCATATGTAAGTGCCATTCTGGGTGCGCCTCTCCATCTGTTGGTGCCTGATGAATTCCCGAAGAATAAGGAAAAGAGGTTTCAAAGAGGTTGTCGTATTTAACCGTTAGGCGCTTCATAATACTGGCATAACTAGCCACTTCCTCATCGTTTAATTGGCCAATATGCTGCACCGCTCTTTTGCTAATAAGCATGGTTTCGTAAGGCCAAACTGCCCAATAAGGCACCAAAGCTACAAAGTGCTCATTCTCTAAAACTATGCGCTCACCTGCAGCCAGCTCCTGTTTCAAATAATCGCCCAACAAGGTGCATCCATGCTCAGCAAAATATGTTTTTTGCGCTTTGTTCTCCTTAAAAGGCTCGTCAGGAATGTTGCTTGTTGCCCAAATTTGACCGTGCGGGTGGGGATTGCTACATCCCATTATTTCCCCTTTGTTCTCAAAGATTTGAACGTAGTTGATGAAGTCTTTGGCGCCCAATTCTGCGTATTGTGTTTGCCACAGGCGAATAACCTCCTCTATATGGTTTTCACTCATTAAAGGCAGCGTCAAACTATGGTCAGGCGAAAAACAAACCACCCTACAAATGCCTTTTACCGTTTCGGAAACCAACAAACCATTACTAGATTTTTCCTCTTCACCTTCTGGCAAAAGCGCCCCAAAATCATTGGTAAAAACATAGGTAGAAGTGTACTTGTCGTTCTCTAGGCCGCCCGCCCGTGTGTTACCGGGGCATAGGTAGCAGCTTGGGTCGTAACTAGGCCGATTATCGGCTGGCAAACTTTCTGTTTTGCCTTGCCATGGCCTTTTTGCCCTATGTGGTGAAACAAGCACCCACTCGTTTGTTAGCGGGTTGAACCTTCGATGAGGGTTATTCTGTAAATCAACCATTGATTAATAAAGAGGCTGTAATTTCTGATGAACCAGATGAAGTTTTAACACGATAGATGGCTGGCGCTTTTCCGTAGGCTGCTTCGTATGCTTTAGAAACGCTTAACTCAAAGTCTTCTACGAAATCATCTTTTACCAAATTGATTGTGCAGCCACCAAAGCCGCCACCCATCATTCGCGACCCAAGAATTTCTTCCTTATCCCGGGTAAAATCAACAAGAAAATCGAGCTCCTTGCAGCTAATTTCAAACTCGTGCTGCAAGCCAGCATGGGTAGCATAAAGCAAGCTACCAAGCTCAGGTAAATCATTGCTCGTCATGGCTTGGCAAGCTTTACCCACCCGAGCAATTTCTTCAATCATATATTTTGCACGCTTGTAAACAACCGGCCTAAACTCATCTTTCTGTGCTTCCAAATCTTCAATTGAAGCATCGCGGAGCGCTAAGAAGTGCGGATGGTTTTGCTGCAGAATGGCAAGTGCTTCTTCGCACTCTGCCCTGCGGACATTATATTCGGAAGAGGCCAAATTGTGGCTTACCAAAGAGTCTACCAATACGAGTTGATAGCCCTGCATTTCCAATGGATAAAGCTCGTAGCTTAAGTCTCTACAATCAAGCTTCAGCGCCTGGCCTTCAGCCGCAAAAACCGATGCAAACTGATCCATTATACCGCAGTTTACACCTACATACTGATTCTCTGCCTTCTGCGCGATAAGCGCTATTTCCTTTTTGGAAAGTTCAACATTGAAGAGGTGCTTTAGGCCATAAAGTGTGGCGCATTCTAAAGCTGCCGAAGAAGACAGACCTGCTCCCAGAGGTATATCGCCCTGAAAAACACAATCGAAACCGCCAATGGCAATTTCCATTTGTACCAACTGGTCAATTACACCAATAATGTATTTGGCCCAACCGGCAGACACTTCTTTGTAAGTATCTATAGTGAAGCTAACGCACTCCTTTTTATCTACAGAATAGAGGTTAAAGGTGTCGGAGAAATTCACTCCCATCACCATACAAATCTCTTTATCTATACCCGCAGGCAGCACAAACCCGTCATTATAGTCGGTGTGTTCGCCAATTATATTTATCCTTCCTGGAGAGCGAAAAACTCTCGGTTCGGAATTGAATCTATCTTTATAAAGTTGTAATAACGCTGAATACTCCATTACCAAAACATCGCGTAAAGCGCACCTAGAATTAAAATAATACCCATAGCCAGCGCATTAAAAGTTGGGCTGGTTTTGAACAAACTCGGACCGATCTTAATTGCCTTAGGCGAATCGCCTTGGCTGGTAGCAAAAGAAATGGCTATGATAAGCGCAGAAAGTGCCAAGAATACCACGCCCATTTGGTTTAAGAAAGGCATACTTGGGAAAGCCAAATCGACCACCACACTAAACGGCACCGATGCAATAGCCGCCCAAAGTGCTCCTGTGGCAGTGGTGCGCTTCCAGAAAAGCCCGAATAAGAATAGCACTACAATACCCGGACTCACATAACCGGTGTACTTCTGAATAAACTGGAAAACCTGCTCTTCGCCACCAAGTAGTGGTTGCGCTACAAGCACAGCAATTACCACTGCAGTTAATCCTACAATTCTTCCCACTGTTACCAGCTTAGTTTCAGAGGCCTCTGGGTTTACAAAGGGCTTGTAAATATCCATGGTGAAAATGGTAGCGGTACTGTTCATCATTGAGCTCAATGATGAAAGTGCTGCGGCAATTAAAGCCGCGAAGGCCATCCCCTTAATGCCTACCGGAACCAAGTTGCCAAGCAACCATGGGTAGGCCTCATCGTATCTTGCAATATCTGCTTGCAACACAAAAGCCGCGATTCCCGGTATTACCACAATAATTGGCAGCAAAAGCTTTAGATAACCCGCAAAGGCCAAACCCTTTTGTGCCTCGCCAATGTTTTTGGCCGCAAGTGCCCGCTGAATAATGTATTGATTACAACCGAAGTAGCTAATGTTAGCAATCCAAAGACCACCTAAAATCACGCCCAAACCCGGCAAGTCCTTATAGAACTCATTGTCCTTACTCAAGATCATATCGAACTTTTCGGGAGCTTTTTCCAACAGTACCTTAAAACCTGCAGCCGGACCTGCACCAGCAGAAACAGCATCCAATGCCAAGTAGGTTGTGATCAAACCACCAATTACCAAGAAAACCACTTGGATAACGTCCGTCCATGCTACGGCCTTAAGCCCGCCATAAATGGAATAAGCTACGGCCACCGCAGCAAGCCCAACAATCGACTGTGTCATGGAAATGCCAAGCACCAAACTTAGGGCAAGCGAAGAAAGATATAGTACAGTAGTAAGGTTTACCAGCGTATAAAGAAACACCCAGAAAACTGCCAAAATCGTTCTGATTCGACTATCGTAGCGTATTTCCAAAAACTGAGGAAGAGTGAATATTTGCTTCTCAATAAAAATCGGCAACAAGTATTTCGCCACCAAAATGAGGGTCAATCCACCCATCCATTCGTAAGAAGCAATACCCAAACCTATGGCATAACCAGAGCCCGACATGCCAATGAATTGCTCTGCCGAAATGTTCGATGCGATAAGCGATGCACCAATGGCCCACCATGGCAGTGCTTTGCCCGCCAAAAAGTAATCGGCCGAGTCTTTTTTGTGTCCCTTTTTTTCTCGGGAAATCCATAGTCCGAAGGTCACAATCATGACACCATAGACAATGAACACGATAATATCTGTAGTAGAAAAGTTCATAGGTGATGAATTATTACATCGTTAAAACGTTCAAATTACGCTTTTTTATCAAATGCCACTCATGCCTTGTTCGAGTGGCAAACAGATTTAATAGGCAAACGTTTTTCTAACAGTTTAGAAAGCACAAATCATTACAAGAAATCAAGGTGCTTTAATTCAAAATTATTTAAACGTAAAAATAACGTTTAATACAAGAATTAAAAACCCAACCATGTAATTGTGGCCATTATTTTCAATCGTTTTCAATGTGACACGGCTTAAGCACTAACCTTTTTGGTTTTGTTTTAAGTTATAAATGGTCTGTAAAAAATCTAATCCTTAAATTGAGGGCTTGATTAAGAAATGAGCAGTTCGAACAATACAATGACCAACGAAAATCTGAAGGAAACCATTTTGGCTACCTACAGCAACGGCCAACCAATTTTGATGGCCGTAGACTGCATTATTTTTGGGGTAGAAAACAACCAGCTAAAGCTATTAATTTTTAAGCGTGAGGTTGAACCATTGGCCGGCCATTGGTCGCTGCTTGGTCGTTTTGTTAGACCCGATGAATCGGTGGATACAGCGGCTGAAAATGTGCTGCACGAACTTACGGGCATTCGCGACATCTATATGGAGCAGCTCCACTGTTTTGGCGACAGCAATCGTGACTCAGGGGGTCGCGTGGTTTCCGTTGCTTACTGGAGCCTTATAAAAGTGGATCAGAACCAAGACCAGTTCAGCATAGATCATCACGAGGCGAAATGGGTACCTTTCGATCAGGTTCCTGAGTTGATATTGGACCATGGCGACATGGTAACTATGGCCATTGAAAACTTGCGCGAACGGGCTAGGTTTCACCCAATTGGCTTTGAACTTGTACCGAAGCAATTTACGCTCCTGCAACTTTTGAAAGTGTATGAGGCCATTTTCTCTCATCCAATTGACGATCGGAATTTTAGAAAGAAAATATTGAAGTCGGGCTTGCTGACTAAGCTTGAGAAGAAAGATATGAGTACTTCAAAGAAGGGCTCTTTCCTTTATGAGTTTAATGAAGAAACCTATCAGAAACTCTTAAAAGAAGGTTACAACTTCGAGTTTTAGAAATTCCGGAACCCTTCTCTGAACCACTACAGCTCAAAGAAGCATTCCGGAACTTTTATTCATTGCTATTTTACATGTAGCTCTACAGATGATTTTTTAAGCCCATCGGACTTTACAGTTACCGTGGCCTTACCAGCCCTATTGGTAGAGCGTAAAATGATCATGGCTTTTCCATAAAACAGCTTTACACGGTTGCCCTGAAACGGCTCGAAAGACTGCGGATTTCCATTGCCAACACCGGCAATCTCCACACTTCCTTTCACATCAATTTCAACATATCCATCTGCCCATGGGTGTGGGTTTCCATCAGCATCGGTTGCTTCAACCATTACGTAGGAAAGGTCTTCTCCGCCTTTTTCAATTGCAGTTCTATCTGCGGTGAGTTTTAAGTTGGTCGCCTCCCCAGTAGTTGAAAGTGTTTGCTCGCCAAGCAATTCTCCGTTTTTATAAACCACTACCTTTAATTCTCCTGGCTCGTAAACCACATCTCTCCACATTAAGCGAAAACGCTCCACAGAGTTTTTTGAGGCCGGATCTTTCTGCTGAAAACCTTGAGATTTCCCGTTCAAGAAAAGCTCTGCCTTGTCGCCATTGGTATAAACGAATACAGGTACGTTCTTCCCAACTCTGTCAGGCCAATTCCAATGCGGCAAAATGTGTATGGTCTTTTCCTCAGGCATCCAATAACTTTTGTACAAATAGTACCTGTCTTTCGGAATTCCAACCATATCCACAATGCCAAAGTAAGAGCTGCGAGAGGCCTCTTTATCGCCAAAGCCCATTCCCTTTACTGAGCGGTTATCGTATGGTGTTGGCTCACCCAAATAATCAAAGCCGGTCCAAACAAATTCGCCAGCAATGTAAGGTTCGTCTTGCTGCCACATAAAATCGTCATCACCAATTTCAGCCCAATCTGGTGCATTCAGGTCGTACGAACTTACCTGTAAAGATTTGGTGAAGTCGGTCTTTTCTTCAGGTAAAGGAAATTCATAAAAGCCTCTTGTACTTACTGTAGAAGCTGATTCGCTAATCACCACCGATTTGTTAGGCTCCATTTGACGGGCCAAACGGTATCTTCTCCCATAATTCCAGGCGTGCACATCGTACAAATCGAAGTGGCGCATAGATGCCCCCTCCATATTGTCGTTTACCAAAGTAGTTGGACGCGTTGGGTCGTACTTGTTCACGTAGTTCAACATGGTGTGCAGGCGCTTAAAACCGTTGTTGATATTCCACTGCACATCGCCAATCTCATTCCCCACACTCCACAAGAAAATAGATGGGTGATTTCTGTCGCGTGTTACAAAGCTTTTGATGTTTCTGTGTGCAAACTCATCAAAGTCTGTGTCTTCAAGAATATCCGCTTTGTTATCGTACTTATCGAATACTTCATTGAACATCAATAAGCCCATTTCATCACACAGTTCCAGTAGCTCAGGTGCCGCAGTATTGTGGCTGTTTCTAATGGCATTTACCCCCATCGACTTCATGATCTCTAACTGGCGCTGCATGGCTCTTTTGTTGAAAGCAGCACCCAAAGGACCATGCCCGTGGTGAAGATTCACTCCTTTTAGCTGAACCCTTCTTCCATTTAAATGAAAGCCGTCATCGGCAGTAAAAGCAATTGTTCTTACTCCGAACTTATTGCGTGTAATATCTACCGCATTTCCATCGCTCAAAATGTGTGTTTCGGCTGTGTAAAGTGCAGGATTTTCAACATCCCATCGCTCGGGGTCTATCAACCTAATATCAACTTCCAAGTCGGCTGTTCTACCAGCTTTCACAGTTCTTGAAATGGTATCTTGCCCTACTTCAATACCATCAGGGCTGAAGATTTTCTGCAAAACCGTAATCTCAGCATCTGCCGAAGAAGTGTTCTTTACTGCGGTGCTAATTCTTACATCAGCGTAATTAGGTTTTACAATTGGCGTGGTAATGTAGGTGCCCCAAACTTCAGCGTGAACTGGATCGGCAAACACCATGGTTACTTTGCGGTACATACCCGCCCCCGGATACCAACGGCTACCATGCTCGCGCGTATCAGCATGCACGGCAAGCAAGTTGTCCTCTCCAAATTTCACCGCATTGGTTACATCTAGATAGAATGAATTGTATCCATAATCCCATTCACCTACATTTTCTCCATTGAGGTAAACCTTAGGAAAAGCCATTACCCCATCAAAAACTAAGTAAACGCGTTTTCCTTCAGCACTTGCAGGAATTTCAAGTTCATTTCTGTACCAGCCTTGGCCTTTCCATGGCAGCTTGCCGGTACTCCCGTTTCCATCAATCTCAAAAGGCCCCTCAATGGCCCAGTCGTGCGGTACGGCTACTTCCTCCCAGTCGGCATCCTTAAAAGCCGGTGCGAAGGCATTTGCTTGTTCGCCTTTAGCAAACTTCCAACCATTACGAAGTACCGTAGAAGTACGCTCTTGCCCCAAGGCACTTTGGCTAAGGCACAGGCATATAAGTGCTACCGTGGCGAGTAGCTTTGAATTTATATAATCTCTCATCTGATTAGTGTTTAGTCTTCTTTGGCCCCATTGTAAAAGCTCAAAGCCAATGTTGCTTTGTTGCTATGGTCGAAAAGTGTGGCGTTGTCCCAATGAGACCCCTGCCCCCACTGCGTGCTGCATCCGGTAGAAACCCAAGCCGGCTCCCAATACACTAAACCGGCACCCCCTGCCTCAGAAATTACTGCTCCGAGTTCTAGCAGGTAATCCAATTGCCCTTGTTGAGAAGCTGGGTAACCAGAAATCAGCGCATCGTTGTTGAGGATATTGTTCGCAGGGTCATTATTCTCCATGGTGAATGGATAGGCGGTTTCAACCACCATTAGCTGCTTGCTGTAGGTGTCAACCAATGTTTTGAAGGCGTCTCCAACATTATCCAGATTGTACTCTGACCAAATTGGGTAGTAAGAAAGACCAATCCAATCATAGTCTGTCACTCCTGCATCTGTAGCCTGTTCAAACCACCAAAGTGCATTTTCGGGCTGGGCAATATGGAGCATTACTTCAATCTCCTTACTGAAGTCAGATGAAGCATCGCGCACGGCTTGAATACCGCTATTGATTAAGGCGGAGTTTCTATTCCAATCGATTGGCCATTCCAACTCACCTTGCTGTAGCATCATGCCATTAATTTCGTTACCTACTTGTACCATTTCTGGCAGCAGGTTTTCCTCGCTCAGGTGTTCTAACGTCTCGTAAGTATAATCGTAAAGCAACTGAGTGAGTGCTTGTGTATTGTCTATTTGGTCTGCCCAAGCGGCAGGAATCTCTTGTTTTGCTGGGTCTGCCCATTCATCTGAATAATGAAAGTCGAGCAACACGTTCATACCAAGCGCTTTTGCTCGGCTAATGGTTTGCTTTGCGTCTTCTAGGTCAGAGTAGTCAGTCCATTCAGCATTGTGCCAAAGTCTTACCCGAACCAAGTTGGTTCCGGCTTGTTGAAAAATCTCGAAAGGATCTTGCGCATCGCCATCGGCATTGTAATAAGTGGCTCCGCAGTCTTCCATTTCGTTTACATATGAAAGGTCTGCGCCATAATAAGATAGGCCTGTAACAGGAGGCGTGGTAGGGTCATCTTCTCTTGGGCCTACTTCGATGCCACCATCGTCAGAACCACAAGAAGAAAATAAGAAAAGGCTGAAGAGTATTTGGAGCATACCAGATCTCATCATTTTATAGGGGTTTAGTTTTTTGGGTAGGTAGTTTTCTAAAGAAAAGGAAGGGCAGCGAACCACCCTTCCTTTGGTATTTTCAACACTGAATTAGTTCAATGTGATTGTCTTGTTCGCTGTATCTACAGTTAGGGTATAAGTACCCGGAGTTCCGATAAAGCTAAAGTTGCTATCGCCATCTTCAGCATTTTCGAAGTTCGCATCAATAGTGTAACCTTCATCTACAAAGTATGGGTAGTTCAATCCAGAACCCCAATCAGTATCAACTGTGAAGAATCTGAAAGCACCATTGGTTAACTCTACATCCACTGAGTAAACGTAAGGATCAACTTCAACCATTACAGGTCTGTTTGCCCAATCCCAACCGGTTTGAACAATGGCCTCACCTACTAAGTAGTACTGGCTTTCATTCAAAGTGATGGTTTTGTTCACATCGTCAACTACTAGCTCGTAAACACCTGGCGTTCCAATAAAACGGAAGTTATTATCACCATCGGCAGCGTCCTCAAAGTTTGCATCGATAGTGTAACCTTCGCTTACATAGTAAGGGAAGTTCATGCCAGAAGCCCAATCGCCTTCAGTACTAAAGAAGCGGAAAGTTCCGTTGATCAATGATACGTGAGTAGATCTTACATCGTTTTCGCAAGTGAATTCAATTGGAGAAGACCAATCCCAACCTGCATCTTCAGTAGCTTCACCTACAGCCCAAATAGAAGCACAAGTTCCATCAGGTTGTCTTTCGATTACCTCAATGTTCAAAGGCTCAATTTCAGAGATCATTTCGGTTGGCTCACCTTGGCCTGCGCCTACAAAAGCACGCAATCTGAAGTAAACCTGACCAGTATTGCCCATATCAGCAGTATTTGGATCATCATCAAGACCTAATTCTTCGGCCATATCCAACAACACACTTACAGTAACACCAATATTAGTTTCGGCTGTTGATCCTACAATTTCTGAAGTAGCGAAAGTTGGATCAATAGAACCGTGCAATTCGTAAGTAACGTTTACAGGCGCACCAAAATCCGCCTCATTCCAAACAAATCTTTCAGCAAGGTTGTCTGCTGTTTCTTCAGACAAAAGGTAGTTCGAAGCGAAGGAGTTTTGAAAAGCAACTCCCTCTTCGCTTGGAGTGGCAATAAATACCAGTCCGTCATCTTCAGCACAACTAGCTACAAAGAATAGCGCTAGCACTGCCAACATGTATGTTTTTATAGTTTTCATATTTCTAAATTCTTTAAGTCGATTAGTAACCAGGGTTTTGAGTTAAGTTAGGGTTAGCGGCAAGGCTAGCCTCAGGAATTGGGTAAATAGCCATGTGTGCGCCAAGCGGAATACCGTTTGGTGCATTACCCTTCCAAGACCAGTTGTAGGCACTACCGGTATATTTACCGAAGCGGATTAGGTCTTGTCTACGGTGAGCCTCCCAATGTAACTCAACTTGTCTTTCATCTAAGATTAAATCGAGTGTAAGCGCGCTCTGGCCAATTGTATTCGGGTTATTTGCCCTAGTTCTCAAGTCGTTAATGTAACCTACCGCAGTAGTAGCAGAACCTCCACCACCTCTTAGGTGTGCTTCAGCATACATTAAGTACACATCAGCCAAACGGAACATTGGGAAGTCTGTATCAACAATCTCGTTGGCGCTACCATTTGCTCCACCAGAAGTTTTGTTAGACCATTTACCAATAATGTACCCTGTAGAACGGTCTGCAATATCAGAAACCTCAATAGTACGATCAGCTGTGATCAAAGTATTTCTATCATCCGTTCCGTAAGAACCATTCATGAAAACCTCTGAAAACTGCTGAGTAACTCTTAGGGCTCCACCCCAGCCACCTGCAGCGACACCAAAGTCACCACCATTAGCCTCTGTAGAACCAACTTGGCCGTTGATCATAACTGTAGTTGGGCCGTAGTTTTGCGTAGTAATACCATCAGAAACCACAGGGAAGATGATTTCGTTGCGCGCAACGGTTTCATCATTGTCTGCCATAAAGTTCATCAAGTAATCTGGCGTTAACTCAAAGCCCGCTGCGATAATATCTTCGCAGTAGCTTAGGCAGTCAGCATATCTATCTTGGCCAATGTAAACTTCAGCATTCAAATAGATCTTTGCTAAAAGCATCCAAGCAGCAGCTTTATCCGCTCTAGCGTATTCGTTCATCAATGGCTCAGCCATTTCAGGTAAAATTGCCAGCAATTCAGATTCTACGTAAGCAAAAAGCTCGGCTCTATCTGCCTTTGGCGCCTGGTAAGCTCCAACAGGATCATCCTCTGTAATCATTGGCGCTTGACCAAACAGGTCCATCATATTGTAATAAGCCATTGCTCTTAAAAAGCGAGCTTCAGCTCTATACACCTGAATATCGGCTCTTGTGGCATCATCCACACCTCTATCATTCAGTGCGCCATCGGTAGTTTGTCTTAGGTACTCGTTTGCGTAAGAAACAGAATTCATTAAACGACCGAACATCCCCCTTAAGATTGGGTTTGTAGCACTCCAAGTGTTTCTGTTCAAAGAGCGTAATCCTGGGTCGTTTTCCCAAGACCAAACAGCACCGTCACTTGCCAATTCGTTCAAGTTCCAAAGCCCACGACCGTACTGAGAAGTACCAGCATCGAGCCCTTGAATACTTGAGCTACCCGGACCAGAAGGCCCTGTAAGTGAAAGGTTACCATATACACCGGCAAGCCCCTGTTTGTATGATTCCGGAGTTGTGTAGAAATCATCTACCAAGATTACATCCGGATCGTTAGGCGTAACATCTAGCTGTCCCGTACATGCTGAAAGCAGTACAAGTGAGCATACGATTGTTATATATTTTTTCATATCTAAGTTCATCACAGATTAGAAATTGAATTTCAGCGCTAAGAAGTAAGTTCTTGCTCTAGGGTAAATGGTGTTATCAATACCATTATTGAATACCTCAGGGTCAATGCCAGAGTAGTTTGTAATAACAAACACATTCTGAACACCCGCTGAAAGATTTGCTCCCTTCATACCTTTGAACCACGGATTAGTGAAGTTGTAGCCCAAAGTAATGTTGTCCAACTTAAGGTAAGATGCCTCCTCAATGTAGTAGTCTGAAGTGATTACGTTCTCAGTAATTTCAAACTCAGAGTCCAAAGTAGAAACCGGAATGTTAGACAACACATTGTTCAACTTAATGTTAGCCAACTGCGCATTTACAGAGTTAACGTTGTTGTAGTTGTACTGACCTAAAGCAGCTCTTAGGTTAAAGCTTAGATTCCAGTTCTTATAGTTCATGTTAGAAAGGAAGCCCATTGTTACATCAGGAATACCATTTCGGTGCAAGTAACGATCCTCATCGTTGATCACGTTATCACCGTTTAAGTCGGCATAAGCACCTTCAATTGGCATACCTGTTTCGTCATACACTTGCTTGTGTACGTAGAACATGTAAGGTGAATAACCCACTCTGTGCAATTGAATATTACCGCCTGTACCACCTGCAATTCCACCTGCTAAGATATCGGCACCAAGGGCCAACTTGGTAATCTCTTGAGTAATGAAAGTGGTATTGTAATTTACATTCCAGTTAAAACCTTCGTTAGACCTGATAATATCACCGTTGATACTGAACTCAACACCTTGAGTAGTGAAGTTTCCTAAGTTTTGGATACCTGCGTTGCTAAAGTTAGAACCATCAGCAATTGCTGAGTTAGTCAAAAGATCTTTAGACTCTTTATAGAAGTATTCTACCGAACCAAAGAAACGATCGTTGAACAAGCCAAAGTCTACACCAATGTTGGTGGTCATTGTTTCTTCCCACTTAATTACATCGTTACGGAAAATTGGCACACCAACTTGCAACACTTGGTTACCGAACTGGTATTGAGAGGTTGGTAAACCAATTGAATATCTTGGTAAATAAATGTCTCTATCACCAATATCCTGCTGACCTGTGATACCCCAACCAGCTCTTATCTTCATGGTAGAGAATACGTCAGAGTCTGGGAATAAATCCTCATTAATTTTCCAAGAAACTGCCGCTGCAGGGAAGTAACCCCATCTATTATCTTCAGCAAAACGAGAAGTACCATCAGCTCTGTAAGAAAGCGTTAAGAAGTACTTGTTATCCATTGAAAGGTTTGCTCTACCGAATAAACCAATCAATACAAGATCTGGAGAAACGTTATAAACTGGCTCAGAGTCTTCTTGGTCGTTCAATAGTTCACCAGAACTCCAGTTGTCATCTTTAAACTTCTGGAAAGAGTAACCAACAGTACCTTCTACATTAAACCTTGTAAGCTCTTTTGCATAGCGCAAGTAACCATCAAACAATCTGTTTACTCTGTAGCTGGTATATTCTGAAGATGACCCCAAGAATAACTGATCTGGTGGCTGAGTAACTGGACTTTCGTTAGAGGTTCTGCTAAAGCCTTCGCCACTCTGCTCATCGTAACCCAAGTTAACTGTAGCAGTAAGTTCTGGGAAGAAAGGTAGCGTGTAGTCCAATTTAATGTTACCAAACACTCTGTTAACAGTACTTCTGTTTTCAGTTTGCATAAGGTTGGCTACTGGGTTCCAAGCCGCAAACGGAGTTAAATCGTTTACATCCCAAACACCATCGTTGTTATCCTGATAGTACTGGAAGTATCCACCAAAAGGAGATTCCTCATCGTAAACTGGCTGTGTCGGGTCGAAAGTGATCGCATTACCTTCTTGACCACTAGCAAAGCGGTTCTTCTCAAGTGAGTAGTTTACGTTCACGCTAACTTTAAGGGCATCGTCAAAGAAAGACGGACGCATGTTTAAAGTTGCTGCACTTCTTTCAAACTCCGAAGTAAGACGAATACCTTCTTGGTCGGTTCTGTTCAAGCCAATTCTAGTCGGCACTTTTCCGAACAAAGAACCTTCGGCAGAAAGGTTGAAGTTGGTCGAAACACCTGTTCTGTAAATCTCTTCTTGCCAATCTGTGTTAGCATCGCCAAGATCACCTACTAAGTCAGGTCTTCTTTCGTTAATTAATTCACGGTACTCATCGGCACTAAATACATCAAACTTATTAGCCAATTGGCTTACATTCGTTTGCATACCAAGCGTAATATTTAGCTGGTCTTGAGCCTCTTTAGTAGTAATAATAATTACCCCGTTAGATGCTCTAGAACCATAAATAGCGGTAGCCGAAGCATCTTTCAATACAGTAAAAGACTCAATCTCATTTGGGTTCAAAGAACTCAAAACAGAACGAGACCCACCTACTGAAGTATTCTCAATTGGCAAGCCATTAATAATAATCAAAGGATCGTTCGAAGCATTTAGCGAAGCACCTCCTCTAATTCTAATAGTTGACCCTGCACCTGGCTCACCGCCTTGATTAATGGTCAAACCGGCCACACGGCCATTCAAAAGACTTTCTGGCGTAACAATGTTACCCTTGTTAAAATCTTCCTCAGAAATTGCTTCCATCGATCCGGTTGCATCCTTAATATTAGTAGTACCATAACCAATTACCACCACATCGCCCAAGGCTTGTGCAGTTTCGGCCATTACTACATCCAAGGTTCCTGTGGCTACCGTTTTCTCTAAGGTTTCAAAACCTACAAAAGAGAAAACCAGCACATCGCCTGCGTTCACGCTAAGTTCATAGCGCCCCTCTGCGTTGGTAAACGTACCCCGTGTGGTGTTTTTTACGGAAACCGTAACACCGGGTAGTGTACCACCATCTGATGCAGCACTTACCACTCCTCTCACGGTCATGGTTTGACCAAATGCCTCTGTACTTACCGCCATTAATAGCAGCAAAGAACAAAGCCACGAGCAGAGCGATTTAGTGCCCATAGTTAGTTTAGTTCTCATCATAGTTATCACTCATTATGGATTCATTATGCTACTAATTTCAGTTGTTTAATGCCCGTTTCAAATGCAATCGTTTGTTACGCTTCAGAAGGGCGATTTCTATGAGAAAAACTCATTTAAAAGTGGAATTCGCGCTGAATCGTGGAAATCGTTTGAACATGGCCACATTAAAAAATGAGGCTGTTTTTAGCACTCATAAAATAATACGACCGTTAGGCTTTCAAACCTTGAAATTATTAAATGTACTTTTTACGTTTATAAAAGTAAGTAAATCAATTCAGAAAACCATAAAAATATTATCAATGGTGTATGCAAACGCTTGAAACCTTTCTCCCAAGTGGATTTTAATCACCATTTTTGATGGAATTAGGCGCATTCACCAATAATTATTTCGTACTAAAATGTATAACATGCGAAGAAGAGAACTCACTTATGTTGCAAGCCTTATAATGGTTTGCCTTGCATTCGCCCTAGTGCCTAACAGCCTAAGTGCACAGAAAAAAGATGTGTATGTAGACAAGAAAGGCGTAATGCGTTGGGGGCACAACAAAGAAGAAGTAAAAGGATTTGGGGTAAACTACAGCGCCCCTTTTGCCCACGCTTACCGCTCGGCCAAAAGACTTGGCGTAGATGTAAAACAGGCCATTGATAACGACATCTATCATTTCACGCGCCTAGGCTTCGACTTGTACCGTATTCACGTTTGGGACACGGAAATCAGTGACACTCTGGGCAACCTGCTTACCAACGAGCACCTGGATGCATTCGATTACCTACTTTCTAAATTGAACGAACACAATATTAACTATGTAATCACTCCAATTGCATATTGGGGCAATGGCTGGCCAGAACCAGACACCGAAACACCAGGTTTTAGCCATAAGTATGGCAAAGGCAATAGCCTTTCGGAGCCAGGTGCTGAAGCAGCGGGGCAAAACTACTTAAAGCAGTTTTTGAACCATGTAAACCCATATACGGGCGTGGCCTACAAAAACGAGCCAAACCTAATTGCGTTTGAAGTGAGTAATGAACCTCACCACCGCGGAGAAGGCAGTGAGGTAACTCGATTTGTTAAAGGCATGGTTGACGCCATGAAAAGCACTGGTACCAAAAAGCCCATTTTCTACAACATTAGCCACGGTGTTCACTTTGTAAACGATTACTTTGAAGCAGGAATAAATGGTGGAACGTTTCAGTGGTACCCAACCGGATTGACTTATCAAAAGGAGATTCCGGGCAATTTACTGCCTAATGTAAACGATTACGACATTCCATTCGACAAGGATATTTTGGCGAACAAAGGTGCCAAGTTGGTTTATGAATTTGATGCAGCCGATGTAGGCCGATCGTACATTTACCCAGCCATGGCCCGTAGTTTTAGAGCGGCCGGCATTCAAATAGGTACACAGTTTGCCTACGACCCTACATTTATTGCCCCATATAATACGGAGTATAATACGCACTTTATGAACCTCAATTACACCCCACAAAAAGCCATTAGCTTAATGATTACGGGAGAGGTTTTTCACCAAATACCACGTTACAGCAGCTTCGATGCTTACCCAGCGAACACATCGTTTGGCGACTTTAAAGTTGACTACAAAGAAGATTTAGCCATTTACAATGCTAACGACAAATTCTTCTACACCAACAATACCCAAACAGCACCTAAAAACGAAGCAGCCTTGACCAAAGTGGCCGGCTACGGAAACAGCCCAATAGTAACATACGATGGGCAAGGAGCTTATTTTCTAGATAAAATTGCCAATGGTTTATGGAGATTGGAAGTAATGCCAGACGCTATTTGGGTAGACAATCCTTTCGGTAGAAATAGCCCTAAGAAAACCGTAGCAGTAATAAACTGGGCCACACATAACATGCAAATTGGGCTCAACGAATTAGGAAGTGATTTTTCTATTGAAGCGATAAACGATGGAAACACTTATACTGCTAAAGCAAACGGCACCTCGTTTGACATTCGTCCAGGCACATACATGTTATCAGCAGAAGGCAACACAGCACAATGGAACCGTGGTGATGCTTTTGGAACAAACAGGTTGAGCGACTTCTATGCGCCAGCAACAACCGTGGAAAAAGCATGGTTTAAACATGAGCCGCAAAAGCAAATTGGCAGTAATGAGGATTTAACCATCAGTGTTCAGTTTGTTGGGCCTAAAACACCAGAAGCTGTTCAGCTGATTACCTCTGGCTGGAGAGGCGAAACCATAGACATGGAAAAGGATGGTTATACCTATTCCACAACTGTCCCAGCTGATAAAATCAATGGCGATAGTTTTAACTACTTTATTAGCATAAAATATGCAGACAACAAGCACGTGACCTACCCTGCCGGAAACGAAGGTCTGCCGAGCGAATGGGACTTTTATAACAACGAGCCATATTCCGTGGCCATAAAAAGTCCATCACAACCAATTTATCTTTTTGAAGCTGTAGAGGATGTAGCCGATATGGTGACCAGCAAGTGGGCGCGCGGTTTCAAAATGGTGCCAGCAGGCAATAGGGCCTCCGAATACCAAATGAACCTAGAGAAACTATTCACCCCAGACAATGAAAACCTGAATGCAGCACCGGTTTACGATTTCTCGTTTAAGACTTACATTCTTGATGATATTGCAGGAAGAACCAGCGATTTGAAGCAGATGAAGAAGCTTGTTTTTGAGGGGCGTTCGCTCAACAATAAAAACGACAAACTTCAGGTTGCTTTTGTGCTTGATGATGGTGCAGCTTATGGAGTCACTATAAACCTAACACCTGAGTTGAAAGCATATGAACTTAGTTTGGCAGACCTAAAGCCTGTAAAAACGGTTACTATGCCAAGGCCTTACCCAAGCTTTTTGCCTTACTTTTTGGAGCACAATATTGCCGCTCCGTTCGATATTGAGCGAATAGAAAGCGTGCAGTTTTCTATTGGTCCTGGGCTTGAAACAAATGAGCTAGAGCAAGCACACGGGGTTGGAATAATCCGATTGAGTTTGCAGCAATAAGACCTCCATTTCTAATGTTGTGCGGGGGTTGACTTTAACGGGTCGACTCTCGCACAACTAATTTACCCACCAAACGCACCGAGCCAGCCTCCTCATCTTTTATCAGCCGATCGAAAAGCGCTTTAGCAGCTAACTTGCCCATTTTCCCCATGGAGTGATCTACACTAGTAAGTTTAGGAGTTGTGTATTCGCAAATAGCCCGGTTATCGAACCCACAAACGGAAATATCTTGAGGAACCCTTTTGCCTTTAGCCTCTAAAAAGTTGAGTACCTCTACGGCCACCATATCATTATAGCAAACTATACAGTCGTAAGGTAATTCAGCAAGCCCCAGCTTCAGCCTTTCTTGTGCTTTAAAAATGTCTTGCACAAAAAGGGTATCGCATGGTGTCAAGTCTTCTTTTTCCAAAGCCCTGTTGTAGCCTCGCAGTCTTTCTCCATCATTTAACAAGCTTTCGGAAATGCCAACATAAAGCATTCGCTCACAACCCGTTTTAATCAGGTAAGTACCCAGTTCAAAAGCATCGTGAAAATCTTGATAGCCGATATTAGCAAACTTGGTATGACTAAATACCCTGTCGAAAATCACCACCTCAATTCCATTGGCCTCCGCCCTTTCCAGATAGTCCATATCGGTGGTTTGTGCCGAAGGAGAAATGAGGATGCCCTCCACATTAATAGCCGAAAGTGTCTGAATAAGCTGCCTCTCCTTTTCAACCGATTCATTCGATTGGCAAATGATCAGGTTGTAGCCATGGCCATTGGCCACTTCTTCGATACCGGCAAGTACGCGGGCAAAGTAGTCATCACCAATATTGGGCACAATAATACCAATAAGCTGAGTTTTGCTAGTACGCAGCGAACGAGCCACCGAGTTTGTCTGGAAGTTCAGGCGCTTGGCAGCATCCTTTACTTTGGTAACTAACTCACCTTTTCGAGCTCCAATTTTACCACTCAAAATACGAGACACCGTAGAGGCAGAGATGCCTAACTCATCGGCAATATCCTTCATAGTAGGTGGCCTGCGCCCCGAATCCTTTTTTCTAGCATCCATAGTGAGTACTCAAACTTGAGTATACTCAAATATAGTATGAAAAGTTTTTTGAATTGGATTAAAAAGTAGCCCCGCTAGGAATCGAACCTAGATCTAAAGTTTAGGAAACTTCTATTCTATCCATTGAACTACAGGGCCAAGAATCTAGCCTATGCTATCCTCCCGATGCCTCGGGAAAACTGCTGGCCAAGCTGGATTTCAATTTTCATGATTCAAAAAACAAAATCCAAAGCATTGATAAAGAAATTGAAGTGGTTAAAACAGATTCGTTAACCACCTTCTACCTTCTTGTTAATAGTAACTATCCTTTAAATAGTTCGGGAAAATCTGAAAATGACGCTTTTTCACTTTTTCCATTAGCACCTCGCGAAACTCGTCCATGTTCTGCTTTTCCGTAGCGGAAATGAAAACAGCATCGTTTTCAGCCTTGTTCATGTACGTGCGCTTAAGGTCATCGATGGTCGGTGGCGGGTTGTCCATCTCTTCAAGCAGCTCTTCATCTAACTGCTTAAACTGATCGATCTTGTTGAATACCAAAATGGTTGGTTTGTTGGTCGCCCCAATTTCAATCAGCGTTTGGTTTACCGTTTCCATCTGATCCTGAAAATAAGGATGCGAAACATCGATTACGTGCAAAAGTACATCCGCTTCAAGCACCTCTGCCAGGGTTGACTTAAACGACTCAATGAGGTGCGTAGGCAACTTGCGAATAAACCCAACTGTGTCTGAAAGCAGGAATGGAATTCGGTCTAAAACAACCTTTCTAACAGTAGCATCTACAGTGGCAAAAAGTTTGTCTTCGGCCAGCACATCGGCTTTAGTAAGCAAGCGCATAAGTGTAGACTTACCCACGTTGGTATAACCTACCAAGGCTACCCTTACCACACTTTGGCGCGACTTGCGCTGCACCTCATTTTGCTTTTCAATCTTCTCCAGCTTCTTTTTAAGCACCGTAATTTGGTTCCGGATCATACGCCTATCCGTCTCAATTTCCTTCTCACCAGCACCACCACGGGTTCCGGTTCCTCCTCGCTGTCTTTCAAGGTGCGTCCACATGCGGGTAAGGCGTGGCAACAGATAACTCGATCGGGCCAGTTCTACTTGCGTTTTGGCCTGTGCAGTTTGTGCACGCTCTAAAAAGATATCCAGAATCAGCAGTGACCTATCGTAGATTTTCACTTTAAGATCCCGCTCCAAGTTGCGAAGCTGCGAAGGCGACAAGTCATCATCAAAAATGATCACTTTAATGTCTTCTGCCTTTATGTATGTTTGAATCTCCTCAAGTTTTCCGCTCCCCACAAAAGAGCGAACATCGGGCTTATCTAAACGCTGTGTAAAAGACTTCACAACGTCAAGCCCTAGAGTTTTGGCCAAAAAAGCCAGTTCATCAAGGTATTCTACAACCTTTTCTTCAGGTTGCTCCTTGTTGATAAGCGCCACCATTACTGCGGTTTCCGCTTCAGTTTCGTATGTTAGATAACCTCCCATAAATTTCAGCTGCAAAAATACAACTAATCGATACCAAACTGAAATTTAACGATTAATCAAACCATTGGCCGAAAATCCGGGCTGCATTACCGCGCAATCCCCATCTTTGTATTACTTTCGAAACTGACGATAAAGACATGAAAATTATTGAAACCGGATTTGACGGCCTTTATGAGCTAGAGCCTAATGTTTTTGGAGACAAAAGGGGGTACTTTTTCGAATCTTTCAAAAAGTCTCTTTTTGTTGAGCTCGGCATTACCGAGGATTTCGTTCAAGACAATGAGTCGTTCTCTGTAAAAGGGACATTGCGTGGTTTGCACTACCAGCAAAACCCGCACGCACAGGCCAAACTTGTTCGTGTAGTTTCGGGCAAAGTGCTAGATGTAGCCGTAGACCTAAGAAAAGACTCGCCTACTTTTGGCAAGCACCACACCGTAATTTTAGATGCAGAAAAGCACAACATGTTTTTAGTTCCTGCCGGTTTTGGTCATGGCTTTGTAGCGCTAGAAGACAGCGTTTTCACATACAAATGTTCTAACTATTACAATAAGGAATCGGAAGGTGGAGTACTTTGGAGCGACCCTGTGCTAAACATTGATTGGGGAATTGAAAACCCAATTGTTTCAGAAAAAGATCAAGTTTTACCTACATTTGACGCTTATAAACAAAACCCTGTTTTTTGAGCTTGTTTTCACTTTTTAAGCGGAATAAAAACACCATTCCCGACCTTGGCCCAATCGAGGTTGACATTCACTCTCATTTAGTGCCAGCTGTTGATGACGGCATTCAATCCATTGAACAAGGCTTGACCATACTGCGCGAAATGGAGGCTTTGGGTTATAAAAAGGTAATTACCACTCCGCATACCATGTGGGGCTCTTACGACAATACACCCGAAAGCATTCTAGGTGGTTTAGAAAAAATTAAACAGGCCGCAAAAACGGAGGGCATTTCCATTACCATGGAGGCCGCAAGCGAGTATTTTCTAGATGAACATTTTATGGAAAGGCTAGAAAGTGGTCAGCAAATTCTCACCTTCGGAAAAAATTACGTTTTGCTAGAAACAGGTTTTATAAATGAACCTCCTCATCTAAAGGAGGCCTCGTTTCATTTAACCATGAAGGGCTACAAAATGGTGTACGCTCACCCAGAGCGTTACATGTACTTGCAAAATAACGACAAGCTAATTGAGGAACTTTTGGACAGGGACATTGTTTTTCAGCTTAACGCAGTTGCGCTTACAGGTTGTTACTCAAAACCAGTTCAAAAACTGGCCGAACGATTAATCGACATGGGCGCCATACGCATGGTGGGCACCGATTGCCACAACATGGGGCACATTAACCTTTTAAAAGAGGCAACTAAAACTAAATATTGGCAAAAACTGATCAAGCTCGATTTGATCAACAACAGTCTATAAGCATGAAGGTTTTTATTACCGGTGCAACCGGTTTGGTAGGCAGTTTTATCTGTCGTGAGTTATTAAGCAAAGGCCACAGCATTCGCGCGGTAAAGCGCAACACCAGTAAAATGACTTTGGTGGAAGATGTAGCCAACCAAATAGAATGGGTAATTGGCGACATGCGTGACTCACAGTTTCTTCATGGAGCGCTTGAAGGCATGGATGTCGTAATTCATGGAGCTGCCATTATTTCGTTCGATAAGCGCTTTGAAGACCGCATGTACAAAACTAATGTGTTGGGCACGGCCGACTTGGTAAACGCCTGTCTAAAAGTTGGGGTGAAAAAGTTTATGCACATCAGCTCTGTGGCCGCTATAGGCCGAAAGCCCGACCAAAAGTTTATAGATGAAAACGACCGCTGGGAAGGCACTAAATTCGATTCGATTTATGCCCGATCTAAATATTTGCAAGAGCTAGAAGTTTGGAGAGGAGCCGAAGAAGGACTTTCAGTAAAAATTGTAAACCCTTCTATTATTCTTGGTCCTGGCTTGTGGGGCGAAGGTGGTAGCACAGCTACTTTTAAATATGCTTATGATGAAAAAGGCTTTCATCCAGAAGGCACGGTAAACTTTGTGGACGTGCGCGATGTAGCCAAGGCCGTGGTAAAATTGGTTGAGTCTGATATTGAAGGCGAACGCTTTGTACTTAATGCCGGAACCCTTCGCTATAAAGATTTCTTCGGTAAAATTGCCACAGCATTTGGCAAAAAACCACCTACCAAGCAGGTAAAACCTTGGATGCTAAGCTTAGCAGTAGCTTTTGAATGGCTACGCTCTCGCTTTACAGGCAAAGAAGCCATGATTACGAGCGATTCGGCCATTCTTTCGCGCGCCAACTTTCATTTCAAAAACGATAAGATAATAAAGGCACTCGATTTTGAGTTTACCCCAATAGAAGAGTCCATTAGCTGGACAATTTCAGAATTAAGAAAAAAGTATCCGCTTTAAACTTAATATTCTGTTTTTCAATAAAATAACTAGCTTTGCACCCCGCCTGAGAGAAGGGATTTGCAGGGAGGAGATGAAATTTTCATTCGGACTATGTGGTTTTGAAATGGGATTTCAGTAATTTGAATAAACCAATTGACATCAATGCACGAAGATTATCCGAGCAGAGAAGAGGAACGCGGGCTGGTAAAACGATTCGAGGATCAACTCAAAAACAATAGTTTCCACTTTTTCGATGTTTCAGAATACGAAACCATCATTCAACATTATCTTGACCAATTTCAATATGGCAAGGGGTTAAAAGCCAGCAAAATTGCTTTGGAACAATACCCTTTCAGCCAAGAAATTAGTGTACTTACGGCTCAGTGCCACATTGGCAAGCAAGAGTACGATGATGCACTTAAGGTAATTGACAATGCCCAAAACCTTCACCCCAACGATGTCGACCTAATTACCATTAAAGGGAACATTTACTCCATTTTGGGTGAATACGAAAAGGCCATTGAGCTATTGGAAAACACACTCGATGTAGCCGAAGACAAATCTGAAGTTTACTATAACATAGGTCTTACCTACCAAACCAATGGCAAGTACAAAGATGCTATTAAGCAGTACAAAAGGGCCATTGAATTGAATATTAACCACGAAAACGCCCTTTACGAATTGGCCTACTGCCTTGACGTAACTGGCAAACTGGAAGACAGCGTGGCCTATTACCAACAATTTATAGATCGTGACCCGTACTCTGCTTACGCATGGTACAACTTGGGCATTGTTTACAACAAGCTCGAAAAGTATGAAGAAGCCCTAAAGGCTTACGACTATGCCTTGGTAATTGACGAGTCGTTCTCATCGGCTTGGTTTAATATGGGCAATAGCCTAATGAGTGTTGACAAATACCCTGAAGCATTGGAAGCATACAAAAACACGCTTTCGAACGAAGGGCCATCGGCAGAAGTATTCTGCTGCATAGGTGCTGCCTATGAAAAGATGGAAGAATACGACTACGCCATTAAGTACTACCGCAAGGCAGCTAAAGTAGACCAGTTTTATGAAGATGCATGGTACGGCATTGGCTGCTCTTTGGCAGCACAAGAAAAGTACTACGAGGCAATTCATTTTTTGAACAAGGCCCTGAAGCTGGACCCTGAAAACGCTAACTACTGGATGGCCATTGCCGAAGCAGAAGCGAACATTGGCAACATCGTTTCGGCCAAAGAAGCCTATCAGGAGGCTGCCATGCTAGAACCTGAGCAAAAAGAAATTTGGCTCGACTGGTCAATGATTTATTACGATCAGGGCGAGTTTCAACAGGCTATCGAACTCATTGAAAGGAGTTTAGAAGAGATTGAAGACGATTCTGACTTGCTTTATCGAATGGTGGCTTATCAAATAAATGCAGGACAATACAAAGAAGCCTTCACATATTTAGAAAATGCGCTAATTTTGGACTTCGAAAATCACGAGGTCCTGTTTGAATTCTTTCCAAAACTGGAAACTCAAAAGGCACTTTTCAAGATTATTGATCAATTCAGAAACAAAAACTAGATGCACTATTTTTTGACTAATGTGCCCGAAAGGACACAAAAGCCAAGGGACAAAGGTTTTACCATGGCCATGGACAAAGGCCTTAGCGTTCGTCAAGCGGAAGATTTTATCAACGTTTGTGGCGAATATGTAGACATTGTAAAGCTTGGCTGGGCTACTTCTTATGTTACACCAAATCTTAACGATAAACTGAATGTTTACCGCGAGGCGGGCATCCCATTTTACTTTGGCGGTACCCTTTTCGAGGCATTCATTGTAAGAGACCAGTTTGACGACTATCGCAAAGTACTCGATAAATACGAGGTACCTTTTGCGGAAGTATCGGACGGGTCGATTGAGCTGGACCACGACCTAAAATGTAACTACATTTCGAAACTCGCAGAGCAGGTGACTGTACTTTCAGAGGTAGGTTCTAAAGATGCAGAAAAGATTATACCTCCATACAAGTGGATTGAGCTGATGCAAAAAGAGCTTGATGCTGGTGCGTGGAAGGTAATTGGCGAAGCGCGCGAAAGCGGTAACGTGGGCCTTTTCCGTTCTTCTGGAGAGGTACGCTCGGGTTTGGTTCAAGAGATTTTGACCAAAATTCCTTTCGAAAAAATTATTTGGGAAGCACCTCAAAAAGCGCAGCAAGTGTACTTTATAAAGTTAATGGGCTCTAATGTAAACTTAGGCAACATCGCTCCAGAAGAGGTAATTCCACTAGAAACGATTCGCTTAGGACTTAGAGGCGATACTTTCGATCACTTTCTAGACCAAAAGTAAGCATGAATCGACTGGTCGATTACGTTTCACTTTACCTTAAAGGTATAGCCATGGGAAGTGCCGATGTTGTTCCTGGCGTTTCCGGTGGCACCATTGCCTTTATTACTGGCATTTACGAAAAGCTGTTGCAGTCTATAAAAAACTGCGACTTACAGGCTTTGAACTACCTGAAAAAGCTTGAGATAAAAGCACTTTGGGAGCACATAAACGGCACCTTTTTAGTAGTACTATTGGCAGGAATTGCCACAAGCGTACTATCACTGGCAAAAGTGATTACACCCCTTTTGGAAACACAGCCTATACAGGTTTGGTCATTCTTTTTTGGACTAATCGTTATTTCAGCGCTTATTATTCTTAGGGAAGTTAAGCAGTGGAATTTTGGGGTAGTAATAGCCATTTTGGTGGGTATAGGAGTAGCGTATTACATTACTTCATCTACTCCAGCTGAAACTCCAGACGAGCCTTGGTTTCTGTTTATTGCTGGTGCCGTGGCCATTTGCGCCATGATTCTGCCGGGCATTTCAGGCTCATTCATCCTCTTGCTTTTTGGTAAGTATGAATATGTACTTAGCGCCATTAAGGAATTCCGAATTGCCGATTTGGTCTTCTTTGGGCTAGGCTGCATTGTAGGTATTTTGAGTTTTGCGCGCTTGGTTAGCTGGCTTTTCAATAAGTACCACAACATTACTGTGGGCGTACTTTCTGGTTTTATGATTGGCTCTCTCAACAAGGTTTGGCCTTGGAAAAATACCATTGAAACCTATGTTGATCGACATGGAGAAATTAAGCCGCTGTTTCAGGTAAACGTTTTACCAAACGACTACTTGGCCAAAACTGGCGGAGAGCCATACTTTATAGAAGCTATTGGCTTTGCCGCACTTGGCTTTCTTTTGGTATTAGGTATTGACAGACTAGCAGCATATTTATCGAAAGACTAACATGAGAACGTTTGGATTAATCGGCTACCCGCTGTCCCATTCCTTTTCAAAAAAGTATTTCACAGAAAAATTCGAGAAGGAAGGGATCGAAAACACAGTTTACGAACTCTTCCCTCTTGAAACTATTGATGCGTTTCCCGAGCTCATCAAATCAACCCCGAACTTAGTTGGACTGAATGTAACCATTCCCTACAAACAAGCTGTAATGCCTTTTTTGGACGAGCTCGACCCAAAGGCCGAGGCCATAGGCGCAGTCAACACCATTAAGCTGGAAAATGGCAAACTAAAAGGCTATAACACAGATTATATTGGCTTTAAGGAATCGCTGATAAAGTTTGTGGGACCAAACCCGATGCCGCAACAGGCTTTAATTCTGGGAACTGGCGGAGCTTCCAAAGCAGTACAAGTTACCTTGGAAGACTTAGGCATTAGCTACCAGTTTGTTTCCCGCAAATCTGTAGATAACCAGTTGACGTACGATGAAATCACCTCATCACCCCATCACCTCGCAACTTCATCATTGATTGTAAATACCACCCCACTTGGCATGTCGCCAAACATTGAAGGCTTGCCAGACCTGCCCTACGAGCAACTTACGCCAAACCACTTTCTTTACGACCTGGTTTACAACCCACTAATAACCGCCTTCATGCAAAAAGGCATTAATGCAAACTGCTGGGTGAAAAACGGACTAGAAATGCTCCATGGCCAGGCAGAAGCAGCTTGGAAGGTTTGGAATGGCTAGACTCGCATAGCTGTTTTTTTGGCATAATTATTTCTATATTCTTCTCATCTGAAAAACACACATATGAGAAAGCTACTATTCCCTACCTGTTTATTGCTGTTTGTTTTTAATGCCATTCACGCCCAACATACATTTGAGCTAAATGTAAATTACGGTGTTGCTGGAAACTTTCAATTGGATTATGAACAGCCACAAAGCGAAGTTCCAGGTGGCTTCGTCTCCTTTTATAACAAGAACTTTTTGGGATCTATTGGCGGCATAGAATTTCAATGGAACATAAAAGATAGTAAGGCATCAATTGGCGTTAGTTATGATCGCGAATCGCACATTGGCGAAAAAAACTACAGCCAGTTAATAGGTAATGACACCTACCTTGAAATTATCGATTTCAAACTCCGCCACATCAACGAAATGTACAGCGTTTTTTACAAAAGAAGACTAAGTGAAAAGCTGCTATTAACTGGTGGTGCCTTCTTTGTTAACCCAAAAATGCAAGAGATTGAATACTACACTAATGCCTTCATAAACAGTACACAAACAATTGCCACACTCGTTTCCATACAAGAAAGAAATGGATCTAACTCAAACTTGGTAGATGCTGGATTCTTTATTGGGGCAGAATATTACTTTTATAAATCAGGCAACTTCCAAGTAGGCATTCAATCCAGACTTTTCCACACCACTAGTTTGGGCTGGTTTGAAACCATTACCCTTACACCTAAACTAAGGTATACATTTTAAACTCACACCTTTCACCAAAGAGTAACCTAGTAATTTCTAAATTCTTAAACCCAAAACTCACAATTGATGTTAGATTTGGGTAATGGACTTCAAACTCACTTCTGAATATCAACCAATGGGCGATCAGCCCAAAGCCATTGAAAACCTAAAAGCTGGTATTAATGCTGGCGAAGAAGCTTTGGTGCTACTTGGTGCAACGGGTACTGGTAAAACATTTACCGTAGCCAACCTTATTCAGCAAGTGCAAAAACCGACACTCGTACTTTGCCATAACAAAACCTTGGCGGCTCAGCTGTACGGAGAGTTCAAGCAATTCTTTCCGGAAAATGCGGTGGAGTATTTTATCTCGTACTACGACTACTATCAGCCGGAAGCTTTTATTCCTACCAGCAACGTTTATATAGAAAAAGACCTTTCTATTAACGATGAAATTGAAAAGCTGAGACTAAGTGCCACTTCGTCTCTACTTACTGGCCGCAGAGATGTAATCGTCATTGCTTCGGTTTCGTGCATTTACGGTATCGGTAACCCCGATGAATTCGGTAAAAATGTGGTGCGTTTGCAAGTGGGCGATGTGGTTCCGCGCAACCAGCTGCTCTTTGCCTTTGTAGATATTCTTTATAGCCGAACGGAAGCGGAATTCAAACGCGGTACTTTCCGCGTAAAGGGCGACACGGTAGACATCTTTATCGCCTACGGTGATTTTGCCTATCGCATCTTCTTTTGGGGTGATGAAATTGAAGCCATTCAAAGAATTGACCCTGTTACGGGAAAGAAAATCTCGGATGAAAAGATCATTACCATCTTCCCTGCCAACCTTTTTGTAACGGGCAAAGAAGTGCTAAACCAAGCCATTCACGAAATTCAGGATGATTTGGTAGAAAGGCTCAATCAGTTTGAAGAAGACCGTAGATTTTTGGAGGCCAAGCGCCTTAAAGAACGTACCGAGTTCGATTTGGAGATGATGCGCGAACTAGGCTATTGTTCAGGCGTTGAGAACTACTCGCGCTACTTTGATAGAAGACAACGCGGCCAGCGCCCCTTCTGTCTGCTCGATTACTTTCCAGAAGACTACCTAATGGTAATTGACGAAAGCCACGTAACCGTACCGCAAGTACGCGCCATGTGGGGTGGCGATAGGTCGAGGAAGGAAAATCTGGTAGAATTTGGCTTCAGGTTGCCTTCTGCACTTGACAACCGCCCACTAAAGTTTGATGAATTTGAAGGTTTGACGAACCAAGTGGTTTATGTTTCGGCTACACCTGCTGACTATGAGTTGACCAAAACCCAAGGGGAAGTGGTAGAGCAGATCATTCGTCCTACCGGCCTGCTAGACCCTAAAATTGACGTGCGCCCTTCGCAGAATCAGATTGATGATTTGCTGGAAGAAATTGATGACAGGGTAAAGAAAGAAGAACGCGTGCTGGTAACCACACTTACCAAGCGAATGGCGGAAGAGCTAACCAAATTTCTGGAAAGAGCCGGTGTAAAAGTGCGCTACATTCACTCTGAGGTAAGCACCCTCGATCGTGTAGAAATCCTTAGAGAACTACGGCTTGGTATTTTTGATGTGTTAGTTGGCGTGAACCTTTTGAGAGAAGGGCTCGATTTACCCGAAGTTTCGCTAGTAGCCATTTTAGATGCCGATAAAGAAGGGTTTTTGAGGAATCAGCGCTCTTTAATTCAGACCATTGGTCGTGCTGCCCGAAATGAAAACGGCCACGTAATTATGTATGCGGATACAATCACTGAGTCTATGAGCAAAGCCATAGACGAGACCAACAGAAGGCGTTCCATACAGATGGCCTACAACGAGAAGCATGGCATTACCCCGAAAACAATTCTTAAATCGAAAGAAGCCATTATGGGCCAAACCAGTGTGGCCGACTCTAAAAAAGGTGCTAAAACTTACTATGTAGAGCCAGAAGAGCAATCCGTAGCGGCAGACCCTGTAGTAGCCTACATGGACAAAAACGGACTCGAGAAAATGATTCAGAAAACACAGAAGTCCATGGAAAAAGCTGCAAAGGAGCTAGACTTTATCGAAGCCGCTAAATTGAGGGATGAATTAAACGAACTGAAAGCGCTGCTTTCTTCTAAAGAATAGTTCAACCTTAAATCATCTGAGCTCAAATTAAACAGTCCCCTTTCCCCAATCTTTCGATTACCCTTATTCTCTGCCCCTAGCAGGAATCATATCCGTGATTTGCCAAAAATCAGGCAGAAATCACACCCACTTTTCAATCGTTTCCATTTATTTCAAATCCAACCAATCCATATGTTAACTCTAAATTGATTACTTTACGTAATTATTAACTGAATAGGTTGTTTATCAAACCTACTTCTAACCTTTTTACTAAAAATGAGAAAACAGTGGATTCCAGGATTCTCCATCCTGATTTTGTTAGCGCTACTTAGCCTGCTAGATATGCCTTCGACAGAAGCAGCAACAGCAGACCCAAACTTAGATGGCGGTGACACAGCTTGGATGCTAGCCGCAACCGGACTTGTATTATTAATGACCCCAGGCCTTTCCTTCTTTTATGGCGGAATGGTAAGCAAGAAAAGCGTGATATCTACCATGCTACAAAGCTTTATCTGCATGGGCATAATTACATTGGTTTGGGTTGTATGCGGTTTCAGCCTAGCATTTGGCGATTCGATTGGTGGCTTTATAGGCGACCCTACAACTTTTGCCTTTTTTAAAGGCGTAGGCGCAGCTACGCAATCAGAGTTGGCACCAACCATTCCGTTTGTGCTTTTTGCCCTTTTTCAAATGAAGTTCGCCATTATTACTCCTGCCCTTATTACAGGTAGTTTTGCCGAGCGCGTTAGGTTCTCCAGCTTCCTTTTGTTTATCATTTTATTCAGCATAATTATTTACAGCCCATTGGCGCACATGACATGGCATCCTGAAGGCTTTTTAAGAAAATGGGGTGTGCTAGACTTTGCCGGAGGTACTGTTGTGCACATGTCTGCCGGATTTGCCGCCATAGCAGCGGCCATTATTCTGGGCAGAAGAAAAAATCATGGTACTGCGGTTCACCAACCAGCCAACGTACCTTATGTATTGCTGGGGACTGGCTTGCTGTGGTTCGGTTGGTTCGGCTTTAATGCAGGCTCAGCCCTTGGCGCTAATGGCGATGCCGCCTTGGCATTTGCCACCACCACAGTTGCATCGGCAGCTGCCATGCTTGCTTGGGTATTTTACGATGCCCTTATGGGCAGAAAGATATCCGGCTTAGGCGCTTCGATTGGTGCAGTGGTCGGCTTAGTGGCCATTACGCCTGCTGCTGGTTTTGTAACTATTGGGCAAAGCGTTTTCATCGGTGTGGCCGGTGCCATTGTTTCGAACATTGTGGTGTATTACAAAAACAAAACGGGTATTGATGATACACTTGATGTATTCCCTTGCCATGGCGTGGGCGGAATTGTAGGAATGATACTTACAGGAGTTTTTGCTAAAGATGTAGGCCTGATTTACGGAGATCCTTCAACCTTCTTAAAACATATGGCTGCGATATTCTTGGTGGGCGGTTTCACTTTTGGGCTATCATACCTTTTGTTTAAAGTTACTAATGCCATTATACCAATGCGCGTAACAGAGCAAGCAGAAGATTTGGGCTTAGATATAAGCCAACATAATGAAAGTATTGTGGTAGAAGATATTGCCGCAGAAATAGAAGGTACAATGCAAAAAGCATCTTAACCCTGGCTTCCCTCAACCAACCAGGTTAATAACCTTTACTACTAACTATGATTAAGCCTTACTTCGAATGGAGTAAGGCTTTTCTTTTTATCGAAAAGGACTGAATTCTCTTTCAAAATGAAAAATTCCTTCCAAGAATGATGTTTTAGCATACAAAATACCGCTATTCAAATACTACAATACTTCCTTATATGTTGTAGAATTTCACTATTCTCCTCTAATATTCTACGAACCTCAAATTATTCATGGTTTATCGGCACTCTGGTAGTGTATTGGCAACTCTACTGGCCAAACCAAAATTCGAAATCATGAAAAAATTAATAATTCTTACACTACTACTATGTTTTTCTACCCTTGCTATGAGTCAGACAGAATACGACCGATGGAGATATAAACTCGGGGTCACTCATATGGGATTGGATATTAGATACAACGATGGTCAGTACAACTTTAGCGACCTCCACAATGTGGGTTTTATTGTGGGTACCGAATACTACATCAACCCAAGTTTAAACGCAGCTTTGAATATATCGAGAGGTAAAGCCCGCCACGAAAGAGAATTTAGAGCATTGATTACCGATGCAGACCTTAGGTTAAACTACAAATTCAATAATGGCTACATTTTGAAAGAAGACGCCTTCTTCGCTCCATATATATCGGCAGGTTTAGGGTTTTCTCATCTTAAAGAACAAGAGTACTATTTTGACGAGTTTGAGGGTGGTCACGCAATTATGCCCCTAGCCGTAGGTGCAAACATGAGAATTAATGACAAAACTGACGTTTATACGGAAGCGGCACTTAAAAAATCACTTGACGATTCTTACAACTATACACAGTTTAATATAGGCGTAAAATTCTCGCTAAAGAAAGATAAAGACAGCGATAACGATGGCTTGATAGACAGAAAAGACGAATGCCCAGAAGTTGCCGGTCCATCTACCAACAATGGTTGCCCGCTAGCTGATGACGACAATGATGGTGTTCCAAACTTGTATGATGCATGCCCTACAATTCCTGGTAGTATAGATGGCTGCCCTGATCAAGACGGTGACAAAGTACCAGACATGTATGATGTTTGTCCTACAAAAGCCGGGTCTCCTGAAACTGCCGGTTGTCCTGATAGAGATGAAGACGGTGTGATCGACTCACAAGACCCTTGTCCGAACAAATTTGGTACAATGAACGGCTGTACTTTGGAAGATTACCAAAATATTACTCCTGAGTCTGAAGGGAGCATAAAAGTACAATTGATCGAAGCGGCTGAAAACATTCTTTTTGAACTAGACGAAGCCACTTTAACTGAAGGATCTTACGAACCATTGAACGATATTCTTGTAGTACTGAGGGAAAACCCTGAGATCAAGCTTGACATTAACGGTCATGCAGATTCAACAGGCTCAAGTGACTACAACATGAACTTATCGCAAGAGAGAGCGGAAACTGTAAAGGAATATTTCATTGAAAATGGAATTGCCGAAAGCAGACTGATGGCACAAGGATTTGGCGAAAGAGCACCAAGAACTGATAATGATACCTCTGGCGAAAGAGCCTTAAACAGAAGAGTAGATATTGACTTTATTATCTCGAATAAGTAAGGTAAACTAAATAGATAAGCTTAAGCCCGATGAAATTCATCGGGCTTTTTTTATGTTCCACTACTCAGTACTATTTTTCCTCTATCATGCTTTGAAACATCTCTCATAAAAGATCTAAAATCTTCATATAGCTGAGCTTCAAACACCCCTTCATTTACCTTAATTTCACGAATAAACTGAAGCGTACTGGTTTCATTATCGAAAGAGTACTCAAGCTTATAACTGCCGAACTCAGACTCTATTGAAACAGGCTCCATTTCAAATTCCATTCTGAAACTTTCTGGTATACTTAAGTTAACCGTATCTATATCGTAGTAACCAAAATCCATTAAAATTGGTGAAACCCTATCGGAATCTTTGGGTGGACTTACACTTATTCTATTAAGTACATTTGGATTAAGAAAAAGCCTACTACCGCTTTTAGATGCAAACTTTGGAATATTCAACGATATAGTTTCTTTGAGAACTGGGCTTTCAGCTGATCGAATATCCTCATATTCAAAAGAGCCTAAATTGAATGTAGGCAAATCAATTGTCTTTAAAAGGTACTTGCGCATATCACTTTCACCTTCAGTAGCCCTCCAGTAATTCTGTCCATACTGTTTACCTGTAAATTCCGTACTAGCTACTACTTCAGCATCACCATTTTCTGATAATGTTATATTTATTACTCTAGACTGCCTGCTGTCTTCGGCTTTATACTTTGGGGTTTTCACTAATACTCCCCCATCTTCTGTAACCATTAGGCCATATCGATTATCCGTAAAACTCCCCAAGAAATTAAATGGCGCAACTTGACTAGTGCATTCCAACCAAACAGTATCTTGCTCCATTGGCACGGCCAAAATTACATGATTGAACTGTGTACTGGCAAAATCACTCTCAATAGCATCGGCTCCTGCCCCACCATAAATAGCAACATAGTTAGAGCTAATTCCTGCATGTTTTAATAAACTGTAGGTGTAGTTGGTGAGTGCTTTACAGTCTCCATAACCTGTATCTATTACTTCTTGCGCAGTAAAGGGCTGAAACCCACCAATACCTAGTTGAATACTCACATACCTTGTCTTAGACTGCATATACTCATAAATAAGCCTAACTTTTTCCCTTTCTGAAGCAACATTTTCTACCAAGGCATTAATCTCTTGTTTGGTGCCGTCACTAAGTGCATCTCTTCCTTTATTCAGAGCCCCAAGCCATTTGCCAAAAGTGTTCCAATCCTTGAGGTTTCCTTCATAACCTTCCATCGCAAACTCAGTTGGTGCCAAAAGCACATGTGGGCTAAGTTTGGCTATTGATTTTCCTCTATACTCTTGCTCCTTTGGCTTTCTTGAGCTTACCTCCCACCTTAGGACATCCATCCCTTCCTCGCTTGACATTTCTGGCTCACCAACGTCATTCAGTAAATGATATTTTACCTCATAATTTTTGGGCTTTCTAAGGGTATATGATGAGACCTCTATTCCTACCCTTTCAAAAACCTCCGGTTTAAACTCAGGGAAATAGAGCATACTTTGATAATCATACTCAAACGAATACTCAACAGTAAAAGGGTACTCATATGCTGGCGGAGCATAATATTTAACTTTGTTATCATCGTACAAGGAAGATGAAGAGGTAATATTAACATCTTCAATTTCACTGTTTTTTACCTTATCCAGCCTTTCACCGTTTTTATCATAATAGGCAATTTCAACTTTCTTGATTTTTCTAAGCCCGGTATAGGTTTGATAAAAAACGGCCAAGTCTCTGGCGTCTTCATTAAAAATCGTAATAGCCTTTTTTACGCTATAAGTAGCTGCAGAAAAATCATGGATCTCAAACTCTTGCTGTGAATCCCGAATGATAGCATCCGCACCTTTCCTTAGTGCTGGCTCAATCAATTCAATATTATACGCTTGCCCAAAAAGGGACTTACTTATAAGAACAAGCAAAAGAAGTTTTAGAGCACGCATATTATTCAACCTTTTTCTTTAAAACCACTTGCTCTTCTTGCTTCGCAATTATTAGCTCGTAAAGCTTTTTCAAACTGGGATATTCCTGCTGCACGTATGTCAGCTTAGACAAATTAAACCTTACCATAATTTGTATCAAACCCTCCTGAACAGCGGTAGTATACATATACTTTCCACCATTTTCTGGTAGAACAAGACTCATAGGTTTTGGGGTCTCTACAACCTCATAACCATCTGGCACCTTTATTTTGAATATATAGGTATTAGCAATTGGCTCGGCAAACTCTACTGGATAGAGCCGTTCTTCCAGTTTAAATGGGTTTTCAGTAGCCATTTTTATCAAGAGGGGGTTAAGAAAAATATTGTCTCCAATCTCATTCACTCCCATATCTGAAGTAAAGTCATAAGTTATTTCGAGAGATTGCTCTGGATCTTTAACATTTTTTATCTCTAAATTTTCTACCTCACCTGTCTTATAATCATCCAAAGACTCCTCATCTTCTTCTGCGTCACTCTCTTCAGTAGTTTCAGCTTTTTCCTCTTCTTCATACAAAGAAGCTCTAAGGTCTGCTGCAGAGCTAC
The DNA here is from genome assembly GCF_900111145.1 of Roseivirga pacifica. Lineage (GTDB taxonomy): Bacteria > Bacteroidota > Bacteroidia > Cytophagales > Cyclobacteriaceae > Roseivirga > Roseivirga pacifica. The sequence goes on along the minus strand of NZ_FOIR01000001.1, from coordinate 1,127,913 downwards.
TCCTTAAAACAACCTGCATTTTCCCCTCTAATGCACCATCATCATTCAGACTGAAATCCCCAGATATAACCTTAGAGTTTATCTCATTATTTAAATTTAAATTAATCCATTGTGGACCATTAGCCGTAATCCTCAACCCCTCACCATTAAGGGCTCTGCTAGGCAGAACGTTATATGGTCTAAATTTGTCAGTAGCATCAAGTAAAAACTCTTCTTCGCCAATCTTAACATAGAGAACCAAGTAGTTGAACTGCCTAACAACAGGCACAAACTTATTTACATAACCATTTCCTCTCGTGCTAAGAATAACTGGGTCGACCTCAAACCCTGCATGTTTTAAAAATTGAGCAAGTGTGATATTAATATCCGCATTATCGCCTTCTGCTTCGCTCCAAAGCTCTTTAGAGGAATCTACTACTCTATAGGAAGCCCTTTTATTCCACTTAAAATGGTCACGAACAAAATCATAGATTTCAACCATACTCTCTTTATCGGTCTTCCAGCTTTTCTCTTCAGGGTAAATCCTTCTAACAGCATTGTTTTTATTAATTGCACCACCCAAGTCATCTCTCTCAAACATTTCGGTATTTATGGAATTCCAATTTTCCATGTAAACCTCGGTTCCATAGCCTGGCACTGAAATGGACTTTATTTCAAACTCAACTCTTGACCTATAATTTTCAATTGTTGATACATACGGTTCTTTGGTTAACGCAGGAACATCCTTCATAATAATGTGGTATAAGCTATTGGCTGTATTTTGATATACCGGTGTTTGGTAGCCCTGAAATTTCGGTTGATAAGTTCCATACTGAGGCATGTGGAGTTTATACTCTGAATAAGCTACAGGTATTGAAGATTGAAAACTCCAAGAAGGTAAACTATACAAGCTTCCTGCATTCCTACGATATGTATACTCAATAACCGAACCTACTTTGGCATTAGGAAAAGACACCTTTTTGGACCAAAACCGATCATTTACTTTTTCAGTAATCCAATCTCGTTTTGATATCTCATGCTCAACAACTTTGCCATCTTCAAGATTGTAAATACTTGCTTTTAAACGCCCATAATCGGTCTCCCCTTTAATATAGTTAAGGGTTAAATCTGCATAATCAAGGCCATCTTTGTCAAGTATCTTTATCCGAACATGCACCTCCATTGACATGGCCAAATCATTCTCTCGAAATGTAGCCTCTCCAAAATCAATTAAATAAACAGCTGAAGCACTAGAATCGTGCTTGTAGTGGGTCATTTCTAACTCCTCAATACTCACCTCACCATAGTCTGGCTTTTCTGGTACTTGTGCTAAACAATTAGAAAATAGCAAAAAAATAAAAAGTGTTGTGATTGTGGCTTTTATGTTCATTATAAATTCGGTTAAAAAATGGAAAATACTTGACCAAGCCTTTAAGAGCAAACAATTAAACCAAACAATTCATTAATTCTTAATCACTAAAACCATATGTTTTTGATCTTTAAAAAGTTACTAATAAAAACAAAAAGCCGTACACCTTAAAGATGCACGGCTTTTATTATGTCGAATTAAATTAGTCTTATTTACCAGCAGCGTAACGCTTGCTCACTTCTTCCCAGTTAATTACACTGAAGAACGCTGAGATATAGTCAGGTCTTCTGTTCTGGTAGTTTAGGTAGTAAGCGTGTTCCCACACATCAAGACCCAAAATTGGTGTACCACCGCAGCCTACGTTTGGCATTAACGGGTTGTCTTGGTTAGCCGAAGAGCAAACCTCTACTTTTCCGCCAGAATGAACACAAAGCCATGCCCAACCAGAACCGAAACGAGTAGCTGCTGCATTAGAAAATGCTTCTTTAAAACCATCGAAAGAACCGTAAGCCTCTTTAATCGCATCGGCCAATTCGCCAGAAGGCTCGCCACCACCGTTTGGAGACATTACCGTCCAGAAAAGGTTGTGGTTGTAGTATCCTCCACCGTTGTTTCTAATAGCGCCATTGTCACTGTTGTTCTCCAATAGCTCTTCAATACTTTTTCCTTCCATGTCGGTACCTTCTACAGCACCATTCAATTTAGAAGTATAACCAGCGTGGTGTTTTCCATGGTGAATTTCCATGGTTTTTGCATCAATATGTGGTTCCAATGCATCGTGTGCATATGGAAGTTCAGGTAATTCAAATGCCATTTTTGTTATGTTTAATTTGATGAAAAAATAATTTCAATTTCTAAGCTCAGCAAAGAACCGTTTGATCAAAGCCTCGCTCTCCATACCCAACAAACCTGAGCTTACTTCTGTTCGCGGATGCAACAAGTTTTTCCCTTTTGTGGTAAAACCGCGCTTACCATCGCTTGCAGCATAAACCAGTTTGCCAAGTTGCGCCCAGTATAAGGCACCTGCACACATAGCGCAAGGCTCTAAGGTAACATATAAAGTGCACTCATTTAAGTACTTTGCTCCCAAAGCATTTGCTGCGGCCGTAACCGCCAACATTTCGGCATGAGCGGTAACATCGTTTAGCCGCTCTGTTTGGTTGTAAGCGCGCGATACAATCTGCTTCTCTACCACCACAACCGCCCCTACTGGCACCTCGCCTTCTTCATAGGCAATTTGGGCCTGTTTTAAAGCTTGGTTCATAAAGTGTTCATCGCTGTGAATAGAGAGCTCCATTTTGCTGGGTTTTCATGCAAAACTACCCCCAAATGCTAAAAGTATTGCTAAATTTGCGACTCATTTTTAAGTAGAATACCATGTTGAGAACACATACTTGTGGCGAACTAAGAATAGATAATGTAAATAATGAGGTAACGCTATCTGGCTGGGTGCAGAAAATTCGCGATAAAGGCGGATTGATGTGGATTGACCTTCGCGACAGATATGGTGTTACTCAGCTTACGCTAGAAGAAGGTAGAACACCTGAACAAGCACTAAAAACTGCCCGCGAATTGGGTAGAGAGTTTGTAATTTCTGTAAAAGGAAAAGTAATAGAGCGCTATTCTAAAAACGACAAGATTCCAACCGGAGAAGTGGAAATTGATGTACAAGAAATCAATATCCAAAATGCTTCTAAAACACCTCCTTTTGTAATAGAAGACGAAACAGACGGTGGTGAAGACCTGCGCATGAAATACCGCTACTTAGACTTAAGAAGAGGAGAAGTACGTAGAAAACTAGAGCTAAGAAGTAAAATGGCCAATGCTGTAAGAAACTTCTTGAGCGACCAAGAATTTATTGAGGTGGAAACGCCTGTACTTATAAAATCAACTCCAGAAGGCGCCAGAGACTTTGTGGTACCTTCTAGAATGAATCCGGGCGAATTTTATGCCCTGCCGCAATCTCCACAAACCTTTAAGCAGTTGCTTATGGTTTCGGGCTTCGATAGGTACTTTCAAATTGTAAAGTGCTTTAGAGATGAGGATTTAAGAGCCGACCGTCAGCCAGAATTTACCCAGATTGACTGCGAAATGTCCTTTGTAGAAAGAGACGATGTGCTCGATACGTTCGAGGGCATGACCAGACACCTATTCAAGTCGATTAAAGGCGTAGAGCTCGGTGAATTCCCTCGCATGGAATATGCCGAAGCCATGAGCAAGTACGGTAGCGACAAGCCAGACGTACGCTTTGGAATGGAGTTCGTAGAATTGAACGATGTTGCCCAAAACAAAGGCTTCAATGTATTCGACCAAGCTGAGCTAGTGGTAGGAATTTGCGCCAAAGACTGTGCAGAATACACACGCAAGCAGCTCGATGCACTTACCGACTTTGTAAAAAGACCTCAGGTTGGCGCCAAAGGTTTGGTGTATGTAAAATGCAATGTAGATGGCACTTTTAAATCTTCGGTAGACAAGTTCTACTCACAAGAAGACCTAAAAGTTTGGGCTGAAAAAGCTGGTGCTGAAGCTGGCGACCTAATGCTGGTACTTTCTGGCGCTACCAATACCACACGCAAGCAAATGAACGAATTGCGCTTGCACATGGGCAAAGAGCTTGGCCTAAGAAAGAAAGACGAGTTTAAACCACTTTGGGTGGTGAACTTCCCACTACTGGAATGGGACGAAGAAACCGAGCGTTTCCATGCTATGCACCATCCGTTTACCTCGCCATTGAAGGAGGACATTGCAAAGCTTGATACCGCACCTGGTGAAGTAAGAGCAAACGCCTACGATTTGGTAATTAACGGTGTTGAGATTGGCGGTGGCTCTATTCGTATTCACGATAAAACAACACAGGCACTTATGTTCAAGCACCTTGGTTTTACGCCAGAAGAAGCGAAAGCACAGTTTGGCTTTTTAATGGATGCTTTTGAATATGGGGCACCTCCACACGGTGGCATTGCCTTTGGTTTCGATAGACTCTGCGCCATGTTTGGTGGTTCAGACAGCATTCGTGATTACATCGCTTTCCCTAAAAACACATCAGGACGTGACGTAATGATTGACTCTCCTTCTGTCGTAAATAATGCGCAGCTTGACGAGTTAGGCATTCGTCTTAAAGAAGATTAAGCAAGTTTAGCCTTGGCGGGTTTTGTAAAAATCCGCTAAGGCGTATCTTGTAGCTTCGGACTTTTTAATACTCAATGAAAATAACACTAACACCGAAGTTTTATATGCGACTCAGCCTAGTGCTGGCCGTACTGCTTTGGCTTATCGTTATTCTTATTGATGTGCTGCAGCTTCTGGCAATTCGCAGCGATTTGGATTTGGGTATTCGGGCTGAAATTCCTCGCCTTATCGAAGCCCTTTTCTATGTCTTCATTGTTATTTACTACCGTTTTAAAATTAGCAATGTAGAAAGTGGCAACTTTGTAGACCTGCTTTGGCGGGTATTTGCAACAGGCCTTGTCACAACCATTATCTCCCTAATATTCCGGCTGTTTTATAGCTCTATTGATGGCACAGCGCTGGCCAACAACGAGTTTCTCATTACGGCACTTTACGACATTAACAAAGCACTGATCTCAGTATTCCTTATCAGTACTTTTACGGTTTGGAAAAGGTTGATCTTATACCAGAAATCGAAAAGGCTGGTCTTTTACTGGAATACCTTTGAGGCAGGTTTAATGCTTTCTATTCTGTTTAACCTTACGGGGTATAACTTGCAAAGCCACCTGTGGTTCCAAATTCTATTTGTCGCCTTGGGCGGTATGTCCATTGTGCTTTCCGGTAACCTTAAGTGGGTAGCCTACCTTAACTTTAAGCAAAAGTGGAAGAGCATTCTACTGATTCTGCTCATCATTATTTACATTTTCTACTTCTTCTCTTACCTATACACACCACCTGAAGAATCGCTGGCCTTCTTGCAAGATATTGACAGCCTATTCCTAATTGTGCTGTTTACCTTCCTTACGTTTTACAGTATCTTTTCTCTCTTGGTTATCCTGTTCAACCTACCGACATCATCGGTTTTTGAACAGAAAATGGAAGAAGCCATCAACTTTCAGCGGCTTAGCCAATCTATACAGCAGGGCGAAAATGAAGACGAAATATTCGATGTACTGCTAACCTCATCGATGAGCGCGGTATATGCCGATGCCGGTTGGATCGAAATCAATTCACATGACAAGGAGTCAAAGTTCATTGCCAAGCACATTAGCCGCGAGAAGATAAACCAGGTTAAGGAACATACGCATCGGGCGAAAAGCCGTACGGTAATGAAAAACCCTTTCTCTTCGGACAAAGATTCGGAGCGGGTTTTAATCACACTAAAAAAATCTACTTACCGCTCTGTTTTTATAGTGCCTATTACGGTAAAAAGTAATGTGGTTGGCTTTATGTACTTGCTCAACGAAGTTACCGATGGCTTCAACAAGGAAATGATCAACATCATCAACACATTTGCTAGCCAGGCCAGTGTGTCCGTTGAGAACTTCCGCTTGATGGGCGAAGCCATAGAAAACGAGCGTTACAAAGAGGAGTTGAACATTGCCAAAAGCGTACAACGGGCGCTGCTGCCAGAGCAGCTCGACCATAACGATGCTTTTCAAATTCATGCCTTTACCGAAGCCGCTGCAGAGGTTGGGGGCGACTATTACGATACCTTTAAACTCAGTGACACCAAGTTTGCCATTGTAATTGGTGACGTTTCGGGTAAAGGAACTTCTGCCGCATTCCACATGTCGCAAATGAAGGGGATTTTCCAAAGTTTGGTTCAATTAGACCTTAGCCCTAAAGAATTCCTGATTCACGCCAACACGGCACTTAGTAAGTGTTTGGAACGCACCTCTTTCATCACGCTTACGTATTACATAATCGACACCGAAAAAAGAGAAATAGAATATGCACGAGCCGGCCACTGCCCAACCCTTTACTATGATAAGCAGAAAAAAGAAGCAGACTTTTTTCAAAACAAAGGGCTTGGACTAGGGATTATGCGCAACGATAGCTACAAAAACTTCATCGAGGTTAATAAGATATCGTTCAACAAGGAAGACATTTTGGTGCTATACACCGATGGAATTTCTGAAGCCACTAATTCTGAGAAAGATGAGTTTGGCTTTGAAAGAATGAAGAGCCTTTTGGAAAAGAATGCACACTACGATCCTGTGATGATTCAGAAGGTATTTATAAGCAAACTCTATGAGTTTTGTGAACGCAAAGATTTGGACGATGATTATACAATAGTGGTGATCAAGTTTAAATGAAATACGTAGAATTAAATAGCGATGCTAACAATAGATAAACAAAACGAAAACCATTTTCTGCTTATTCACGTAAGTGGAGAAGCCGATGCAAGTTCATCCATTCATTTGGATAAAGCCATAAGAGATGCGATGGACGAAGGAATGCCACAAATCCTAATCGACTGTACCAATCTTAACTACATATCTTCGGCCGGACTGGGCGTGTTTATGTCCTACATAGAAGAGATCAATCAAAAATCGATCAGCTTTATCATTTTTGGCCTTTCTGAAAAAGTGCTGAAAGTGTTTGGAATACTTGGCCTAGACCAACTTTTAACCATTAAAAAAGACAAAGAAGAAGCTATTGAAACGTTAAATGCCGTATAGTTTTAACATACCGAGCAGTAAAAACCAGCTTAGGCTGATGCGCAAGTACGTAACAGAAGTGCTGGCAGATCATCATGTTTCTGAAATAGAAACTAACATGATGGTGCTAGCCGTTGACGAGGTTTGTGCAAACATTATTATCCATGGCCATGCCGGCAAAGATTTTGAAAAAGTAAGCCTCTCAATCGACTTCAAAACCGAGGGCGTTCAATTTGAAATCATCGATTATGGCCATGCCTTCGACATTGTTAATTATGAAGAACCCATTATTGGCGAACTGATTAAAAACAAAAACAAGGGAGGTATTGGCATTATGTTGGTTAAGAAAATCATGGATAGCATAGAATTTCAATCTACACAGAACAAAAACGTTCTTCGCCTCTTCAAAAAAGTTACCTTCGAGGATTAATTGCCTTCGAAAATGCGTCTCAGTATACTTTTTGCACTTCTGGCCTTTTCTACTGCCCAAACGTTTGCTTGGCAACAAAGCAACACGGTAGCCACTATTAACAATACTGAAATCACTGCCGGTGAACTACTCTATGCTTACAACAAGAATAGGGACAACAGCCTGCCAATTCACCACGACTCCTTAAGAACTTATTTAGATCAGTACATTAATTTTAAACTAAAGGTACTCGAAGCCTACGATCGAGGCCTAGACCAAAACGCTGCTTTTCAGCAAGAGCTCAATGCTTACCTTTCCCAAATAAGAAAGCCCTATTTGCAAAGCAATCGCACCGAAGAAGCCTTGGTGCAGGAAGCTTACGAACGCATGCAATGGGAAGTGAATGCATCTCATATACTGCTAAGAGTTAATCCCGATGCCGAACCTGCAGACACGTTGGCTGCGTATAACAAACTAGATAGCCTACGCGCAACCATTACCGATGGAAAAGCTTTTGCCGATGCAGCCAAAACACTTTCACAAGATGGTTCGGCAAAAGACGGTGGAAAACTCGGCTGGTTTTCGGCCTTCATGATGGTGTATCCTTTTGAAACAGCAGCTTACGAAACTGAGGCCGGAGCCACATCAAAAATATGCCGAACAGAATTTGGCTACCACTTGGTTTATGTAAACGAAAAGCGCCCAGCCCGAGGCAAAGTGCGTGTTTCGCACATCTTTTTGAGCAACCAAAAACATGGCTCGCCTACTGCTCAAAGGCTGGCACAACAAGCTTACGATTCATTACAAACAGGCGCTAACTGGAACGATATAGTAAAGCGCTATTCTGATGACAATAATACAAAAATGAAAGCCGGTGCTCTACCGTTTGTTGGGCTACGGCAGTTACCCGATGACTTTTTGGACATAGCCTTTTCTATAGAAACCGAAGGGACATACACACAGCCAAAACCTACCCAGTTTGGCTGGCACATAGTACGCTTAGATGCCAAACAGCCACTGCCCCCACTCACAGAACTAAGGGCAGAAATAGAAAGACAAATCAAGCAGTCTGGCCGAAACCAGCTAAGTCGCCCTAAACTTTTGGCAAAGCTTAAGGCTGAAAACCAGTTTGTGAGAACCAGCAATGAAAATGCTATTCTGAACGAATTGGCTAACAAAAACCTAAAATCGATAAACAACCGAACACTAAGGAGTCAGACATTCTTTAAGCTGCTGAATAAACCCACCACCGCTTTCGACCTGAAGCAATACTTGCTACCAACAGACTCAGTATGGAGCATGCCTCGTTTGCAAAAAGCTTATTCAGAATTTGAAGCAGCCACTTTGTTACAGGTGGAAGACTCTTTGGCACCTACGAAATACCCAGAGTATGGCTACCTGAGACAAGAGTATGAGGAAGGTCTTCTGCTTTTCGAAATAATGCAAAAGGAGGTTTGGGACAAGGCCTTAGAAGATAGCCTTGGGCAAGTAGAATTCTACCAGAACCACTTGAACAGCTACACTGCAGAAGAACGCTATGTGGTTACCAAGGTCAACGGACTTTCCAATGAAACCCATTCTGCTGTAAAGAAAGCTCTTACAGAAAACCCTAATTACGAGGATATTCAAACCTATTTAACTGGTGTTATTGATCAAAGTGAGGTGGCAAAGTTAAAATTTGCTAAAACAACTATTACCAAAAGTGAAATACCTAATTTTGAATCTTTTGTTGCTCTAGCAGGAGGTTTTATACCCACTAACAACACCACTGAAATTATTCAAATAAACGAAATACGCCAAGCTGGGCATTTCAGTTTTGAAGAAATTAGGGGAAGGGTAATTTCTGACTACCAACAAGCGTTGGAAAACGAGTGGAACAATAAGCTAAGATCTGAAAGAAAGATTGTAGTGAACGAACAGAAGCTTAAAGCGCTAAGTAACCTTGACAAATAAGTACCATTATATATTATTTTTTGCCTGCTTTTTTGTACTCTCTTGCGAGTACCTGAGTCCTGCTAGTGATAGCCCCCAACAAACTGGAACTTCCGAAATTGTTGGGCAGGTTGGCACATCTATACTTACCAAAAGCGACATTGCCAATTTAGTTGGACCAAACACCTCAAAAACTGATAGTGCCAGCATTACCAATAGATATGTAGAAAACTGGCTCAAAAAAGAACTTTTGGTGCGAAAAGCCAATGAAAATATGCGCATCGATATGGCCGATATTGAAAAGAAAGTGGCCGACTATCGCTATGCCCTAATTTCTTATGAGTATCAAAAACTAATGGTAGAACAGCGGTTAGACACCGTGGTTTCTAATCAGGAAATTGAGTCCTATTATAACCAGAACAAAGACAACTTCTCGCTTCGTCAAAATATTTTCAGAGGCAGATTTATTAAAGTAAGCCAGCAAGCCCAAAAGCTAAACAATGTAAAGCGGTGGATTAAATCCTCGCGCCCGAACGATTTAGAGTCGCTGCGATCTTATGCGTTTCAATTTGCTGACAACTACAGCTTGGAAGACTCTACTTGGATAAAGTTTGACGACATCATTAAGAATTCACCTTTTTCTACAATCTCCAACAAAATCCAGTTTCTGAGAACAAACCAATATGTTGAAGAAAAGGATTCTCTATATCTTTACCTCCTCAAAATCAACGAGTACAAAATTTCTGAGGAGTTATCACCGTTGGAATTTGTAACTGATGACATTAGAAACATCATCATAAACAAGCGTAAAATAGAGCTGGTAAAGCGGTTGGAAAATGAAATTTATGAGCAAGCTAAAGAGAATGAAGATTACCAAATATTTCGCTAGTATTTGCCTTGTGTTTTTGGCATTGCAATCGGTTAATACCTTTGGCCAAGACGGCCAAGTGGTAGATAAAATCGTAGCCAAAGTAGACGACAAGATTATCCTTAAAAGCGACCTTGAGGCCGCCTATATCAACTTTTTGCAAAGTCAACAAGCAAGAGAATTCCAAGGAGATGCACGCTGCCTTATCCTAAGAAACTTTGTTGAAAACAAGGTAATGCTTGTAATGTCTGAAATTGACTCCGTACAGCTTGACCCGGGGCGTGTAGACTACGAAGTTCAGGGTAGGATGCAGCGCATTATTCAGCAGTTTGGTTCAGAAGAAGCGATACAGCAGGCCTACGGAAAATCAGTTGAGCAATTTGCTGATGAACTACGCCCAACTATTGAAGAGCAACTACTAATTCAGGAGCAAGAAACTAATATTCTGGCCGAGACATCTGTAACGCCAAACGAGGTAAAGAAATTCTTTAATCAGATTCCTAGAGATAGTTTGCCACTTTATTCGGTAGAATACGAGGTAGGCTTAATTGTAAAAGAACCTGAAGTTAGTAGGGCAGAAAAAGATAAGATTAGAGAACAACTGGTTGCCATTCGTGAAAGGGCTTTGAAAGGCGAGTCTTTTGAAATTCTGGCTACTTCTTATTCACAAGGACCTTCGGGACCAAATGGTGGTAACTTGGGTTTTGCAGCGCGTGGTTCAATGGATCCTGCCTACGAAGCAGGAGCACTTTCTCTTAAACCAGGTGAAATTTCTCAACCCATCGAATCGAGCTTCGGAATTCACCTTATTCAATTAATTGAAAAACGAGGAAATGAATACAATAGCCGCCACATTATTATGATGCCAAAACCTTCGGAACAAGATGTGGTTAGAGCCGTTAACTTCTTAGACAGTTTGAGAACACAAATTCAGGCAGACTCTATCACTTTTGAAGCAGCTGCCAAAGAATACTCTGACGACAAGCAGACCTCTACTAATGGAGGGTTTTTGCAAGGTCAGTTTGGTTCTTTGAAGGTACCTGCTGAAGGTTTGGACCCAGAACTTTTCTTTGCGATTGACAAGATGAAGGAAGGTGAAATTTCTGAACCACAAAGGGTGCAAGTAAGTGCCGATCAACAGATTGTTAGAATTATTTATTATAAAAAGAGAATTCCTCCACACAAGGCAAACCTCTCGGACGACTTTGAAAAATTGAAGGCTGCTACCTTACAAATGAAAAAAGCGATTACCCGACAAGAGTATCTCTCCGATAAAATGAAAGAGGTTTATCTTGAAGTTGATCCTGAGTATAATAGGTGTGGAATCGTAAACGAACAATAGTATGACTGACAAATCCCCTGATGTGGCTTTGGCCGATCGGTTTTTCGAAGACTTTAAGAAACTAAAATCAGAAATATCGAAAGTAATTATTGGGCAAGATGAGGTGGTAAACCTTATGTTGACTTCAATATTTTGTCAGGGGCACAGTTTGTTGGTTGGGGTGCCAGGTCTGGCCAAAACCTTGCTTATCCAAACCATTGCATCGGCCTTAGATCTAAGCTTTAAACGCATTCAGTTTACGCCAGATCTTATGCCATCCGATATCCTTGGTGCCGAAACCATTGATAAGGACCGCAATTTCAAGTTTATTCAGGGGCCAATATTTGCCAATATTATTCTGGCAGATGAGATCAACAGAACTCCTCCAAAAACACAAGCAGCGCTTTTGGAGGCTATGCAGGAATATTCTGTAACTGTTGCCGGTCAGCACTTTCCGTTAGAACGACCATTTTTTGTGCTTGCCACGCAAAACCCTATTGAACAAGAAGGAACCTATCCCCTACCTGAGGCACAATTAGACCGCTTTCTATTCAATATATCATTGACTTACCCAAGCTTTCAATCAGAGGTTGATATTGTGAAGAACACTACCACCGATGAAAAACCTAAGGTGAATCACGTGCTTGGAGCAAAAGAGGTAATGGAATACCAGCATTTGGTACGCAGAGTACCCGTTGCTGACAATGTGATAGAATACGCTGTTGGGCTCGTTCATAAAACCCGTTTTGAGAGCGAAAAAGCACCAGGTATCACAAAAGAATACATTGAGTGGGGTGCAGGCCCACGTGCTTCACAAAGCCTGATTATTGCCGCTAAGTGTAATGCCTTGATTAATGGAAAGTATTCGCCCGACATTGAAGATGTTCAAGCCGTGGCATTGCCAATTCTTCAACACAGAATTGTAAGAAACTTTAAGGCAGAAGCCGAAGGAATTACAATTGCTAAGCTAATTGAGGACTTGCTTTAGTCGTAAGTATAGAACCCCTTCTTGGTTTTTCTTCCATGATGCCCCGCATCAACTTTCTGCTGCTGAATACGCGATGGCCTAAACTTAGCATCTTGATGAAAAGCATTGAACATGGAAACCGTAACGGAATAGTTGGTGTCAATACCAATCAAATCCATCAGTCGGAATGGTCCCATTTTAAAGCCAGTTGACTCAATTAGTTTATCAAGGCCTTCAAAATCTGTCACACCTTCTTCCACGGTTTTAAGGCTTTCCACATAAAAGTGGCGTGCTACCCTGTTCACTATGAATCCCGGGGCATCGTTGGCCATTACAGGCACTTTGCCTAACTTTTTAGACAGGTCGTAAATGGTTTGGGCAATTGCTGGTGCCGTAGCCGCTCCCGAAATTACCTCCACCAACTTCATAATATGTGCAGGGTTGAAGAAGTGCATTCCCACAAAGCGCTCAGGATGCTTCAAGTCGGCTGCAATTCTCGTGATTGGAATTGAAGACGTATTGGAAGCCAAAATTGTCTGATCAGAGTTTATCGATTCCAACTGAGCAAAAAGGCTTTTCTTTACCTCCAGTTTTTCTACAATTGCTTCAATCACTACATCAGCCACTAATTCCGACTGCTCAACTGTAGTTTGAATATTTGCTAGACAGGCCTCCTTTTGTGCTTCGGTTACCTTCCCTCTTTCAATACCTTTGGAAAGGTTTCCTTCAATTTTCTGAACAGCGTTTTCAAGCGCAGTGGCATTCAAGTCGAATAATCGTACCGAGTAGCCTGCCATGGCCGATATTTGAGCAATACCCTGCCCCATGGTACCTGCCCCAACAACTGCTATCTTTTTTATGTTTTCCAACTCCATCATACAGTGTTGAATTGTTTTAAGAATCGAATGTCGTTTTCGGTAAACAGACGCAAATCTTTGATTCCATATTTCAACATGGCAATACGCTCTATACCCATTCCGAAAGCAAAACCTGTGTATTTGGTAGAGTCAATTCCACAGTTTTCAAGCACGTTCGGATCCACCATACCAGAACCACCAATTTCTACCCAACCAGAATATTTACAGATGTTACAACCATCACCATGACAAATCTGGCAAGAGATGTCGATTTCCGCACTCGGCTCAGTAAAAGGGAAGTAAGAAGGGCGAAAGCGCACTTGGGTATCCTTATCGAACATTTCCTTGGCAAAGTGATAAAGCGTCTGCTTAAGGTCAGCAAAAGAAACGCCTTCATCTACATAAAGACCTTCCATTTGATGAAAAACACAGTGTGCTCTGGCAGAAATCGCCTCATTTCTAAAAACCCTTCCTGGGGAAAGCGTTCTTATTGGTGGCTTTTCATTTTCCATTACACGAATTTGAACACTTGACGTGTGGGTTCTAAGCGCGATGTCTGGGTTCTTCTCAATAAAGAAAGTATCCTGCATTTCTCTTGCCGGATGGTTTTCCGGAAAGTTTAAGGCAGTAAAGTTGTGCCAATCATCTTCGATTTCCGGCCCTTCAGAAACGTTAAACCCAATACGTTCAAAGATCTGAATGAACCTCTGGCGTGTAGCTGTAAGCGGGTGAATTGAACCAAACTCTGAATGAACAGGCGGCAAAGTTAAATCTATCGGGCTCTCCGAGTCATCCTCGGAAGTTTCCAAACTTGCAATTAGCTCCTGAAACTTTGTTTGCGCCAACTCTTTTAGCTCATTCACCGCTTGGCCATAAGCCTTTTTCTCTTCGTTTGGCACATTTCGGATTTCAGCAAATAAATCTACCAGCACATTTTTTCTCCCAATAAAGCGAAGTCTATATGCCTCCAACTCTTCTTGATTACTTACTGAATAGCCTTTAATTTCTTCCGCAATTGTCTCGAGCTTGCTCGCCATACCTATTCTTTTCTTTTAAAGTTGCACAAAAATAACAGAGCCGTTCTTAATATGTTAAAATGTACCTTATTTTTGAGTTATTATGAAAAACATTCTTGTCACAGGCGGAGCAGGCTATATAGGGTCACACGTAGTTGTACGCCTCCACGAAGAGGGCTTCAACCCAATAATTCTCGATAACTTTTCCAACTCTGAAAAAAGTGTAATGGATGGACTGAAGAACATTACGGGAAAATCCTTCAAATTATATGAAGGTGATTGCCTTGACAGAAAGCTCATGAAGCAAGTTTTTCAAGATCAAGAGATTGAAGGCATCATTCACTTTGCTGCTAAAAAAGCCGTAGGTGAGTCTGTTGAAAAGCCTTTGATGTACTATGAAAATAACATTTCGGCATTAGTTCTTTTGTTGCAAGAAATGACAGAAGCCAAAGTGCAGAACCTAGTTTTCTCATCGTCTTGCACGGTTTATGGCCAGCCGGAAAAATTACCAGTAACTGAAGAAACTCCAAAACAGCAAGCAACCTCTCCTTACGGCAACACCAAGGCTGTTGGAGAAGAAATTTTAGAAGATACAGTTAAAAGCGGAGCAGCACTTAAAATAATCTCTCTAAGGTATTTCAACCCGATAGGTGCGCATCCATCGGCCGAAATTGGCGAATTGCCATTAGGTGTGCCGAACAACTTAGTGCCATTTATTATGCAAACTGCAGCTGGTATAAGAAAAGAGCTCACGGTGTTTGGCGATGATTACAATACACCTGACGGAACCTGTATTAGGGATTACATACACGTAATGGATTTAGCAGATGCGCATGTTCAATCAATCCGTCACTTAAACAGCATTGAAGAGAGTAACCACATAGACTTTATAAACATTGGAACCGGCAAAGGAAATACGGTACTAGAAGCCATTAATGCTTTTGAAAAAGAGACAGGCCAAAAGCTGAACTACAAGGTTGGCCCTAGAAGACCTGGTGATGTGGAGAAGGTATACGCTCAAGTAGACAAATCGAAAAAGCTATTGAACTGGGAATGTAAATACACCCTTTCTGATGCTATGAGGGATTCTTGGAAATGGCAGCAGGCATTATCAAACGCTTAACGACAATAATGGTACATTCACCGATATTTTTAGGAGAGTCATCCAA
The DNA here is from genome assembly GCF_900111145.1 of Roseivirga pacifica. Classification (GTDB taxonomy): domain Bacteria; phylum Bacteroidota; class Bacteroidia; order Cytophagales; family Cyclobacteriaceae; genus Roseivirga; species Roseivirga pacifica. The sequence continues at coordinate 1,112,414 of NZ_FOIR01000001.1, read as the reverse complement.
TTAATAAAGTAAACGACATTTAAGAAAATAGATTTGTAGTAAATAAATAATCATGAAAATCACAATTGTAGGAACCGGGTATGTAGGCTTAGTAACAGGCACTTGCTTTTCGGAAGTAGGGATAGACGTTACATGTATAGATATAGACCAAAAGAAAATCGAAGGGCTTAAAGAAGGTGTAATGCCTATTTATGAGCCAGGTTTGGAGGACATGGTTAAAAGAAACTATGAAAAAGATAGGCTACACTTTTCAACAAAATTGGCCGATTCTGTAAAAGATTCTGAGGCAGCGTTTATTGCTGTAGGAACACCTCCGGGAGAAGATGGCAGTGCTGACCTTAAATATGTACTAGCCGTGGCCAGAGAGATTGGTCAGAACATAGAAGACTACATTGTAGTAGTAACAAAAAGCACAGTACCTGTAGGAACTGCTCAGAAGGTTAAAAACGCTGTTCAAGAAGAATTAGATAAAAGAGGAGTAAACATTCCATTTGACGTAGCATCTAACCCGGAATTCCTAAAAGAGGGAGCTGCTATTCAGGACTTCTTAAAACCAGACAGAATTGTTGTTGGTATCGAGTCTGACAATGCTAAGAAAATCATGGAAAAGCTTTATAAGCCTTTCTTATTAAATGGTCACCCTACAATTTTTATGGATGTACCTTCTGCCGAGATGACCAAGTATGCAGCAAACTCTATGCTTGCTACTAAAATCAGCTTTATGAACGACATTGCGAACCTTTGCGAAATCATGGGAGCAGACGTGAACATGGTAAGAAAAGGAATTGGTAGTGATAACAGAATTGGTACCAAGTTCATATACCCAGGTGTAGGTTATGGCGGATCTTGTTTCCCTAAAGATGTAAAAGCACTGATTAAAACTGCAGATGAAAATGGTTATAACATGCAAGTGTTAAAAGCTGTTGAAGGGGTAAATGAAGCTCAAAAGTCCGTACTAGTTAAAAAGATCAAAAATCACTTTGGAGATGACCTTAGCGGAATGACTTTCGCCATCTGGGGGCTTTCTTTCAAGCCTAAAACAGACGACATGAGAGAAGCGCCTTCTATCGTAATCATTAATCAGTTACTAGCACTAGGGGCCAAAGTAAAAGCGTTCGATCCAGTAGCAATGCACGAAGCTACTCGCGATTTAGGTGATACAATTACATACGCTAAAGACGAATATGACACTTTAGTTGATGCAGACGCACTTTTGCTGGTTACTGAGTGGCCAGAATTCAGAGTTCCAAACTTTAACGTTATAGGAAAGCTTCTTAAGAATAAAGTAATCTTCGATGGTAGAAACATTTATGACCGAGAAGAACTTAGAGAAGCCGGCTTTACCTACTATGGTATTGGTCTTCAATAAACAATCATGAAAAAAAGAGTATTAATAACAGGTGCCGCAGGCTTTTTAGGCTCTCACCTTTGCGACAGGTTTATAAAAGAGGGATTTCATGTTATAGGCATGGACAACCTTATTACCGGAAGCTTAGACAACATAGAGCACCTTATGCCGCTTGAACACTTTGAATTTCATCACCATGATGTTTCGAACTTTGTTCACGTCTCGGGCAACCTAGATTATATTCTTCATTTCGCCTCACCAGCGAGCCCTATTGACTATTTGAAAATCCCGATTCAAACTTTAAAGGTTGGTTCATTAGGAACACATAATTTACTAGGGCTGGCTAGAGTTAAGCAAGCTAGAATGATCATAGCCTCAACTTCTGAAGTTTATGGTGATCCATTGGTTCACCCACAAACGGAAGAGTACTACGGAAATGTAAATCCGGTAGGGCCAAGAGGTGTATATGACGAAGCCAAGCGCTTTCAAGAGGCCATGACGATGGCATACCATACCTACCACGGTGTAGAAACTAGAATTGTTAGAATATTTAATACTTACGGTCCAAGAATGCGTTTAAACGATGGGCGTGTACTACCTGCCTTTATTGGGCAAGCGTTACGTGGTGAAGACCTAACCGTTTTTGGAGATGGTAGTCAAACAAGGTCTTTCTGTTATGTGGATGACCAAGTTGATGGTATTTTCAGGCTACTAATGTCAGACTATCCTCAACCTGTTAACATAGGTAACCCTGATGAAATAACTATTTCTCAGTTTGCCGAAGAAATCATCAAACTAACAGGCACTGATCAAAAAGTGGTTTATAAACCGCTACCGAAGGACGACCCAATGCAGCGACAGCCTAATATTACTAAGGCAAAGGAAATATTGGGCTGGGAACCTAAAGTGAGTAGAGAAGAGGGACTTAAAATAACCTACGAGTACTTTAAGTCTTTGCCACAAGAGAAACTCTTTAAGAAGGAGCACAAAGACTTTTCTAATTATAGAAGATAAACATAAGACCAGCTGCTTGGCTGGTCTTTTTTAATATGCCTTTTCCTGACCTTTTGCTATACCCAGCATTGTCAGCAATATGATTTTCATATCGAGTAAAAAGGACCAGTTCTGTAAATAGAACCTATCTAACTTCACTCTAGAGTTCATTTGGTAATAGTCGGTAATCTCACCTCTATAACCCATTGACTGTGCCAAACCAGTTACCCCAGGCTTAAACTCATGGCGTTTGGCAAACTTTTGTACTGTGAATTTATATTGATCATTTAAAGATATGGGATGAGGCCTTGGGCCAACCACCGACATTTGCCCTAGAAATACATTAACAAATTGTGGAAATTCATCTAATGAGGTCTTTCTCAGAAAAGCTCCAATTTTGGTCATTCTGGGATCATCAGGCGAGGCCCACTTAGTGTCTGCTTGACTGTTAACAACCATTGTTCTGAACTTGTAGCAGAGAAAATAATCGCCATCTTTTCCTTCCCTCCACTGCTTAAAAAGTACGGGGCCTTTACTATCTCTTTTAATTAAAATAGCTAAGAGCGGATAAAGCCAAGAAAGCACAAAAACAACAATAAAGCCTGAGAAAACAATATCAAAAGCCCTTTTAGCAAATCTGTTCAACCCATGATCTAATGGTAAGTTATTGACATCAATAACCGCAATAGACTCATATCTCCTTAGCACAAAAGTCTTTAAGGCATCTGTTTTAATTTCTGGTAATAACTTTACCTTTTTTGCGTAGAAATCAGCAACCTCAATTACCCTATCTTTAATCTCCTGCGAAAGACTATCGCTTATATATATGAAATCGTAGTCCTTAAATTTATCCTCAATGAGCTCCTCTACGGAGCCCATCTGAGGGTATTTATATGCTCTACTCTCACTTGGTTTTCCTTCAAAGTATATCCCTTGAGACCTAATACCATAATGAGGCTTCTTCTTAAGTAAATCAAAAAGCTTAAACCCTAGTTTATCATACCCAACAATAGCAGCATACCTAATATTTCCGCCAAAAGCCCGATACCTATCAAGTGCAAGGTGAACAAATACCCTATATATGGTTAACCACAGAAATAGGAACAGCACCAAAGCCATAATGAATTGACGATTGATTTCTTCGCCAGCCACAAAAAGCCATAGTAATGAAATAGAGGACACGAAAATGAAAACACTAGCAAAAGCCTTTTTAAAGGTATTGTTATAGCTAACAGCCCTGCCTATGTTGTAGTCTTTATTGACATAAGAAAATATTGGCCAAAGTAAGATGTATACAATAAAGGCATAGGAATACGGAACATTAAGTTCAAAAGAGCCAAAAGCCACATAAAGCGCAATAAAAAAGATAATGGTAAGAACCACTACTTCACCTAAAATGAAAAGTGGTGGAAAGTATTTATTGAAGCGCTTTTTCACGTGTGTTTTTTAAAAGACCATGCAAAAATACGAATTTGAATGATTTTGGTATTCCAGTAATATTAATGCTTTGTAAATATATAACTAAATGTTAACTCACCTCCCACATTGCTATACAACTCCCCCGTATCAAAGGCCACCTTCATCCCAACATCAATTGGGTGATTTTTGAATGGCCTTTTAAACTTTAAATCCAACAAAGAATAGTATTGGTCTTTTCCTCCACTAAACACATATTCAAAGCCAGAGCTAATAGCCACCCCACCCCAATTATAACGACCATCGTACAAGCCGGCATACGTGCCATAGTTTTGGCTATACACCACTTGCAATTTATAATCAATAATACTCGATAAAGCTCCTTTCACTCCTACTGTAAATGCATTAATTCTATTATTTGAAAACATCACATTGTAATCAGGATAACAGTCTAAGAAATTTCTTGTCCAGTCGTATGTCAAAAACAGCGCGTTCCCCAAAGAGCGCCCATGATAAGAAAACCCAGACCGGTACAGGTAGTTATTGTGGAAATCGTCTCTCCCACCGAACTCCCTTCCTTTATTAGCCGCTACATCAGGAAACTGAGGCACTGGATCTGGTAACCCGGGTCCTGACTGACGTTTACTCTTAGTATACTCTACCATAACCTCTTGAAAAAGACCTCCTTTGTTTGGCAAAACCCACTGAAAAGCAGCTAGGTAATTCTTGAAACTGATCATATGTAGACTCCCACTATCGTCAAATGGTGTCTGAAAATTGAAGTTCAATTTATGATCACCAAAAGACTTCTGAATGTCAACATCAGTCATTCCCAAATGATTACCGAGCGCGTTTGCCTCACCCGCAGTACCTCCAAATTCATTTGGTATGCCTCTACCAAAGAATACCTTTAAAAAATCATCGAAGCTACTGGGTTGCTCTTGGCCAAAAGGGTCTGTTCCTCCGTACTGTGCGAAATGCACCAGGCCAGCCCCCACAGTTAAACCAATCTCACGCTCCAAGTTAATTCTCACATACAAATCCTTATTATGCATTCGCGTGTTTGAGATATACCGGTCTTCTTCCAGCCATCTCTGACCTATATGTGCTTTGAACTGCAGGTACCCTTGAGTAAAAGGGATATCCGTGTAATCATGCATTCCTAACTCTATCATAGGCACTGGACGAGCGTTTCTTCCTAACCCATAATTGACTACAGTTAAGTCAGAAGCCAATCCGCCTAATTGCTCTTTATAGGCACCTGCTCTTAAATAAAAGACATCATAATTTGCAGCTAAATAGTAGCTAGAAAAGATCTCATTTCTGAAAGAAAACCCAGATTCAAAACGCCAATTGTTATTAAGCCTATAGTTATAGCTCAATTCCCCAGATGCAAAAATGGTTTGTTCGTCACTTACCTCACCCCAACGATTGTGTACTAAAAAAAAGGGAGCAAAATCCTCTGAAGACACTATTGTTCCTAGACTAACTGCTGCTCCAAGGCTATCCCTTTTGGCCTCTTGGCTAAAGAGAGGTTCTATCGAGTAGGCACAAAAAACAAGGAAGCAAAAAACTCTAAACCTCATGAAGCATTCATTTTAAAGTTAAAGATGCGAAGCTAACCCGATATGCCCAATTTTTTATTATTGAAGACATAATATGTAATGACATACTTTCAGTACCCTCAATATAAAAAATGGCAAACATTATAATTTAATGGTTAAGTTTGGGCGTTTTTTATATGCGCTAAAAAGTTACCGATGCTTTAATTATGTCTAAAACCTGTAAAAGCACAATTCTTCCTTTCCTCTTACTTTTCTGCTTAGGGTGCTCCAAAAATAGTGTTGATGAACAAGTTATTTTTTGGGATGACTTTGAACAGACTAACAGCCCAGAAGTTAGCTCAGATGTTGGTTACTACACATACCATAACGCTGATGAACGTTATATTGAGTTCAATGGCTCGAGAAACCTTGGCCAATTTGAAAGGGGAGGCATAACGCTAAATTTAGGAGGCATTCCCGAGCATGACTATTTGAGAATAAGTTTTGACCTCTACATTCATGACAAATGGGAAGGAAATGGTGAAAGAGGAAATGGCGAAGACGTATTTATAATGAATATAGATGGTGCCACTTTATACTTTTCTTCTATTATAAACACCAAGTGCCAAACCCAAAACTGTGAAGGCGTACAAAGTTTTCCTGACATTATCAAAACCACCGATAACCCAGAAAATGCCGAAGTAAAAGATGCTTCCCTACCAGGTCTTTGCCATTATAAAGGAGAGATAGGCGGTAGCAAGCTCATTCAAATTGCTAAGCGATACCCACACGCGGCAAGTGACCTAAAGCTTAGAATTGCAGCTGACATAAAAGATGCAGGACCAGACCTCTGCTATAAAAGTTGGTCAATAGATAATTTGAAGGTAACAAGCGTAGAACTCCCTGAGAGATAAAAAATTATGACGAGTAATCGACTGGCTTTTTTGCTATTAATCTTAATAAACAGCGTAAGTTCCTTTGCTCAAGGACAATTGGCCATTGGTTCTGCAGGAATAGAAGACTTCTATCGCAGACAACAGCTCATAGGCGAATACGATAGTACGGTGTCATTTTTAATTCGCCCGATTAGCAATAATAACTTTAAGTCTAACAATCCATATTTATTAGGTAACTCTACAAAGGAAAAAAATAAACTAATCTTACTCCCATTAATTTCTCAATCCAAATACGCCAACAAGCAACCCTATGGATGGAACGATGGGAGCTTACTACCCGTAGGAGGTTACCAGCAACTAATATCGGCTGGTGTTACCGGTAAATTCGGCCCTTTAAACATTCAGCTTAACCCTGAGTTTCATTATGCTCAAAATCTGGATTATGACGGGTTTCCTTTAGACGCAGGCACTACACTTTGGTCTACATATTATAGAAGACAACTAAATTTTATCGATACACCTGAATCGTTTGGAAATGAGCCTATAAATAAACTCATGTGGGGACAAAGCTCTATCAAATTGGAGCTAGGACCAGTTTCAGCTGGTTGGTCTAATCAAAACATTTATTGGGGGCCAGGCAAAAAGAATGCCCTTGTAATGTCTAACAATTCAACTGGTTTTCAACACCTAACACTGAATACCAACAAGGCTATTAAAACTCCAATTGGTCACTTTGAAGCACAGGTAATAGCAGGTAAACTTGAGGGCTCTGGCTATGATCCTCCTAGGGCAAACATGGTAGTTAATAGTGAGTTTATATACAGACCGAGGAGCAAAGATTGGAGATACCTTTCCGGAATTGCAATGACATATCAACCAAAATGGATTCCAAGACTATCTTTAGGCTTTACTAGAGTGGTTCAGCAATACAGTAAAACGGCCAAAGAAAATAATGACTACTTTGCGGCTTTTTCTAACTTGTTCAGAAGCAATGATAAGTTTAATGATATCGTAAGAGATCAGCTAGCTTCAGTGTTTTTTAGGTATTTCTGGACCTCCACAAAAAGTGAATTCTATTTTGAGTTTTCCAGAAATGACACTTCCATTGACTTTAGAGACTTCTTTTTAGAGCCCGGCCATGCAGCCGCATACTTGTTTGGATTTACTAAGCTCTTTCCCTTCCAACAGAAAAAGAATGAATTCATAGAAATGGAACTGGAGTGGACAATTTTACAACAAGGGTCCGGTAGAATTATAAGGGACGCAAGTACATTTTACATTCACAGCCGAGTCCGACACGGTTATACACACAAAGGTGAAATTTTAGGAGCTGGTATTGGCCCGAGTGCAAATGCTCAAACCATTAATGTTAACTGGGTTTCTGGAATGAACAAACTCGGCATTCAACTTGAAAGATATGTGCATAACAATGATTTATATATAGACCTTTTTGAGAATGTAAGAAATTATAGAAGGCATTGGGTTGACATTAGCGCTTTTGTGACGGGGTCTTGGCAGTTTGATGACTTAATTTTAGGAGGAAAAATCGGACTTATAAAATCGCTCAACTACCAGTATCAGTATTATACTACTCCTTCATTTCAGGTAGGATTTGCTGATAAGTATAACTACACGGCTAGTTTTGATGTTATATATTTGTTCTAATGTCAATAAAGAAGAACTACAGCTTTAACCTTCTTAACTCTCTTCTTAATATAATTTTTCCGATTATCACTTTTCCCTATGCGGCAAGAATACTTTCCCCAGAGGGAATAGGTGAAGTGCAATTCATATTTTCTTTTGCACAGTACTTCAGTATTCTTGCAGCTTTCGGCATGCCCATTTACGGAGTAAAGGCCATTGCTTCAGCAAAAGGCAATAGTTCAGAAGAATCAAGAGTGGCTTCTACGCTTATTCTCCTTTCCATCATTACCGCAACCATTGCATTTGCAATATTCTTTGTCAGTGTGCAATTCGTTGCCCCATCTAAAAATAGTTTTGCCACTAACTTAATCGCAGGACTATTAATCCTTTTTGGCTTTTTAAATGTAGACTGGTTTTTTTCAGGCCGGCAAGAGTTTAAGCTCATTGCCCTAAGGTCTTTTATCGTGAAGCTTTTTAGCCTCAGTATACTTTTTTTCTTTGTAAAAGAACCGGAAGACACATTTCCTTACCTGCTATTCTTAGTGTTTCTATATGTTGGCAATTACATACTCAACTTCACCTTTCTGATGAAGAGAATCAAACTTTCTCTGAAAGACATATCGATAAAGCCACACCTCAAACCTCTCACTTTAATATTTAGCATGGCGGTAGCCACAACCATCTATACAACTTTAGATGTAGTTATTCTGGGTCTATTGAGTAATGAGAGACAAGTTGGCCTATATACGGCAGCGGTAAAACTTTCAAAAGTATCTCTACCAATACTTACTAGTTTAGGGCTAGTCGTTATTCCCAAGGCCACTCAAATACTTGCTTCAGGGCCAAACGGAAACAATAAGCTATTCTCTAAATCATTCTCCTTTATAGTGTTACTGGCTGTTCCAATGTGCGCTGGCATATACCTTTTGGCACCAGAGTCTGTAATCCTTTTCTCAGGGATTGAATTTATTGAAGCCGCAGAAGTAGTAAAAGTGCTCTCTCTTTTGCCACTGCTAATTGGTATTGGCCACTTTGCCTCATTTCAAATTCTGGTGCCACTGAATAAAAATGCCGCCATTTCCATTTCAACGTTTGTAGGCGTAATACTCTTTCTGCTAGCCACTTTTTTATTAATACCAAAGTTCGGCAGTACGGGTGCGGCAGTTGCTACAGTATCAACAGAACTAGTTGTCTCAGGGATATACCTGCTATTCATACCAAAAGAACTGCGCCTTCACCTTCCTTGGAAAAAGATCCCATATGCGATTGCCTCATGTTTGCTGTTTATTCCTATCGTTTTATCGCTCCGAGCAAACCTAAATTCTGAACTTATCATTTTCCTATCATCGGTATGCCTATGCCTAGCTTCTTATTTAGCTGTTCAGCATTTTCTATTTAAGGAAGGGCTAGTTAAAGAAGTCTTTGCGTTTTTAAAATCAAGAGGAAGATGAGCAGCAAGGTAACCGTGGTAATGATTACGTATAATGGGCATCAGTTCTTTAAAGAGCAGGCAGACAGCATACTAAATCAGAGCTACAAACCTTATCTATTATACATTCAGGACGACTGTTCTAACCCTGATTTTCAGAATGATTTACTAGCGTATAGCGTAAAACAGCGAGACAAATTGATGCTCAACATTTTAAACAAAAATGTTGGGGTAATTGAAAATATCAAATCAGCAATAGCCAGCAACTCAGACACCTCCTTAATTGCGCTTAGCGATCAAGATGATATATGGAAAAAGGATAAACTCCAGGCCGTAGTTAGCAAAATAGAAGCAAAATCAGGTTTAGATCACCCTCTTTTGGTTTACCACGATGCCGAGATAATAGACAAAAATGGCAAAGTCATTTTACCCTCTTTTTGGGCTTACTTAGGGCAAAATTGGTATGAGCATAGACTAGAAACATTCCTCTTTGGCAACTTTATTACCGGCTCAACAATGGTTTTTAATCAAGCATTAGCCAACTATTCCAAAGATATTCCAACCGATTTAGAAACATTACACGATGCTTGGCTAGGCTTATGCGCATTTTGTTTTGGTGAGGTAGTTCAAATTAAAAAACCTCTGAATCGCTACAGGCATCATGGAAACAATGTTGCTTTTAAAGAACTAAAAACAAAAAATACCCCACTATTTAGCAAAATACGCAACTGGCTAACGGATAGGCAACTGTTAAACGAAGAAGGCAAAATGGTTGAACGCTTTTTGCAAGTCTACAAAGAAGAATTGAGCCAAGACAAACAAGCCCAACTCATAAGGTTTTTAAGGTTAACTAAGCGCCCCCCTATCTTTAGAAGAATTGTAAAGTCAATAGTGTTAAGAAAATACAGGCTTTAGTTTCTTCGCAATTTTTGAAAAGCAGTATAGTACTGTTCTACCACATACTCCCATGTATATTTCTTGGTAATACCTTTTGGTGAGTTTTGCTTGAGCATGGCCATTTCCGAAGCGTTCGCTTCCATGCTATTAACCAAATGTGTGACTGACTTGGCATTTTTCTCAAAAAATCGGCCGAATTCCCCTCCATTGAGCATCTCCTGATTAAAGGCTGTATTTAAAGCCAAAATTGCCGAACCGTACGCCAATGCCTTCAACATTGTTGGGTTTGTACCGCCATATTCATGCCCATGAAAATAGCCAAAGGCCTGATGATAAAGCTCGGCCAATTCATTTTGATTGGTTACATAGCCTGTAAAGACCAACCTTTCATCGCTGATCCCTTTGATTTTTGAAGCATATTCATCGGTATAAGGCACATCTCCCACTACTACAAGCTTTTTACTAGAACCGGAGTTAATAAAGCCTTCAATTATCAAATCTGCATTGTTATCCGGAATTAGCCTTCCAACAATTAAATAGTAATCGTTTGATTTAAGCTCCCACTTTTCGATTAGCTCTGGAGCCTTTGATTTTCTGATTATGCCACCGTAAGCAATTACTTCAGAGTCAACATGAAAGGTTTCCTGATAAACCCGCTTCATTTCCTCTGAATCGTTGATAATTAAATCATAAAACTTAGTTGCTTGCTTTGCCGACCATTTAAAATACTTGGCTCCCAAGCCTTTCCACTTTGGCCTTAACCATTCCAAGCCATCAACATTTATGGCTGTTGGAATTCTAAAGAGTTTTGAGATTAGGCCATAAGGACCATTTGCAGCATTTACAACAAATAGCACATCGGGCTTATTAAAAATGAGATGTATGAATGAAAGCAGTGAATGTAACAGCTGACTCAGCGACTTTGTCTCTACTGTAGGAATGTAAGCCAAGTTAACACCATTCACCGTTTTAGGCCTTTCACTAAAAAGTCCCTTATGGCAATAAACCGTTACCTCTACTCCCTTTTCTACCAGTCCTTCTGCTAAATGCTTAATAAGCGTTTCGTATCCGCTATAAACATAAGGATACCCTCTTGAGCCAATAATTGCTACTTTCATTAAAAACCGAATCTCTTTTTGAGCTTATTACTGCAAAAAAGCTCTACATATTTAAAGGTAAAACTACTCACTAGAACAACTAATAACAGAGTTACTCCCCCTCCTAAAAAGGATAGCAACGGGGTAGGTTCTATCTTCAAAACCCTCCAAACAATTTGATGGAATACCCAAAGCACAATAAAATGATTGAGATAGAACGAGTAAGAGATTTTACCCAAATATTGCATCCATTTGCGCTTCAAAAAGCCAGAAACAGCGCCCTTTTCGAATGCAAAAACGTATACCCCAAAACTAAACATTACAGGTAATAGTAAATTCCATAATTCGTTTTTGCTAAAAGCAATTAGTCCAAGAGCCGAAAAAACAAGCAAAATGAACCACCATTCCAATCTTTTAATATTTGACCCTACGGTAGACCTACAAGCGTATAATTGATAAACCAAAACACCTGATGAAAAATTAATCCCCCCTCGAACAAAGCCGAAGTCACCGGTATAAAGGTACCTTCCATTAAACACCATAAATAATACGCCACCGCCAATCAGTGCAATAAATGGCCAAGTTTTATTAGGTATCATAAGGCCCACTAAAGCAAAAGTCACATAGGCAATCATTTCTGCAGAAATAGACCAAGAAACGGGATTCATGCCATTGTCGGAAGTGATTATTGGGGTAGAATTCATAAACGTGAGTGGCTCTATTGTCTCCAAAAACAGCGTATTTAGAGAATACCCCTCAGAATTGAAGTTGAAATCTGTAAAATACAAGGCATAAAGCTTTAAGCACACAAAGGCCATTACGGTAACAAAAAGTAGAGGGTACAACCTAATAAACCGCTTTTGGGTAAAGTGCTTAAATGACTGAAATGAATTGACTTTCCCCAAGTAATTGGCGGCAATTACAAAGCCACTCAACACAAAAAAGAAATCGACAAAAGCGTAGGACACTCTAAACACATAAAAACCTGAAAACAAGCTCAATGGATCAAAAAACTCGAGGCTGTAATGATAGAAAAACACCATTACGGCAGCAAAGCCTCGTATACCATCCAATGCCTGAAATTTGTGTACCTTATTCACCACCCGCTAAAGTATCATTTATTAGGGATAACATGCGTCTATCGAATTCGGCTTCTGAAAACTCCCTTTCCAATCTAAGCTTAGCTTCCTTCACAAATTGGCTCAACTTTTCCTCATCCTTAAGCAAACTATTGATGGAGCTTGCCGCGTTTTTTGGGTTCTGATAATCAACGAGCAAGCCTGTTTTGTTAGGCACAATCATTTCGGTTGGTCCGCCTAAGTTGTTTGCGGCTACTGCAGTGCCCACAATTTGTGCCTCAAAAATTACCGTAGGTAGCGGGTCAGGTTCAATTGCCGAATGGTAAAGCAAAGTGCTTTGCTCCAGAATATTTTTCACATCTTCTCTTTGCCCCAGCATAAACACATGGCTCCCTAAGTCCAGCTCCTCAATTCTCTCAGTAACGGTATTCACATAAGCCTCGTAACCAGGCGTGCTAGATCCCACAATCAAAAATTTAAGGTTTGGGTTTAGCTTTAAAAGCTCAGCCGCTACTTCCAAAAAGTACAGATGCCCCTTGTAAGGAATAATACGACTGACATTAGTAATGATGATGTCACTATCTCTTACAGGCAGCCCCTTAGCCGTGCCGACTATATTAGGAACAGTTGTTACACCATTATAAATTCTAACTATCTGATTTGGCTTAAGGCTTGCTTGCCAAAAATCCTTCACACTCTCTGAAACAGCAATAACATTTGAGGAGAACCACCGAAGCATTTTCCCAGTAAGTTTGATATACCGTTTATTTCCGAAAGGAATCTCATGCACATGCCATATATGTTTTTTCCTAGTAGCCTTAGCGGCTATGCCCGATGCCCATACCACTGAAGTATTCGAATAAACCAAAGTAACGCGCTGCGATAGGATAAGTACAATTAAACGGCCAACAGCTATTGACAAGGCAAAAAATCGGTTAACTAACCCCAGCGGGGTTAGGTACTTTTTTCTAAAAACACCAAGGTTGATAATTCGAACGTCAATTCTCAGGATCTTTAGCTTTTCTACCAGTGACCCATGCTCTGAAACAACAAAAACAACCTGCCATCCATTAGCGATTAGCAACTCCACAACCTGTAGAATTATTTTACTGGCGCCATAAAGGTCAGACGAAGAATGGGTGATTAAAATCTTCCTTGGACTCACTTAGCAGTTTTTAAAAACTAACGCTCTACCTTCCTGCTCTTAATTACCTTCGCTGGATTCCCAGCCACAATTGAATATGGCGGAATATCTTTGGTAACAACCGCGCCTGCAGCAATTATGCTACCCTCACCAATAGTTACACCGGCCAAAATCGTGGCGTTACTGGCTATCCAACAGTCGTTATTAACAACAATTTCGGACAACGAAACACCTTGCTCCTTCATGGGGATACTCGTATCACTGTAGTTGTGATTTTCCGCGAACATACTCACTCTTGGCCCCATCATCACATTATTACCAATTGTGACTTTTCCTGAACACCCTATGTAGGAATATGGCCCTATATTAGAATTATCGCCAATAGACATCCCTTCCCCTACTGCTCCCCCGTAAATATTAGACGGCCTAACAATGGCGTACTTCCCTATTGTAACCCTATTGCCAAAATGCATACCACCAAGAGCATTACAGTTTAGCTCAGCACCTTCTTCGATAAGAAAGTTCTTGCCTACAGAAAGTTTATGAGCACTCCTAATTGTAACTCTTCTCCCTACTAATACAAGCCCTTTTGAAGTGGAAAAGAACAACCTTCGCCATACCCCCCTTGTAAACCAAAATGCCAAAGCAAAATAAGCCCATAGCTTACTTTTAGCATCCCAGCCCAAGCCAAAGCGATTCTCTTTATTACTCATTTTTATCGTTCATGATAACTTTGGACAAGTAGTTCTCAAACTTATCAAAATAAGTTTGAAGCGTAAAGAGTGCAAGCCTCTCCTCACCTTTCAAAATCAAATCACTCCTCAACTTCTCGTCACTAACTATGAGGTTCATTTTTTTTATAAGTGACTCTTGATCTTGCATTTGAAAAACCAAAGCAGCACTTCCAGCAACTTCAACGATTGCGCCTTGACTCGAAATAATCAGTGGACATTTTCTTAAAAAAGATTCTAATACAGGAAGCCCAAAGCCCTCATTGATAGAGGGGAGAATATAACCGAAAGCTCTAGCGTAGAGTTGGTCTAACTGAGAGTTAGATATAAACCCTGGAAATAATACCTTGCCTGTCAAACCCAATTTTTCTACCAAACTCTGTACTTCATCATAGTCATCAAAACGACTATTAGGAGCCCTTTTTCCAACCAATATCAATTGAAACTCTTCTTTACTTGAATCCAACCAATTTGCAAATGACTTAACTAGAAATGGTAGTTGTTTTCTTTTCTCGAAAACACCTACATGTAGAAAGAAATTACATGAAACACCGAGTTCCTGCAACCAAGCATCATTTTTCAACTCTTCCTCTCGCTCAAGGTTAACAGGAAGATGAAGAGAGGTTACCCGACTATTTTCGATATTGAGTTTATTAATGAGCTTAATTTTAGAATAATCAGAGATAGTAAGTATTTGACCGTCTTTCCCCAACCCTTTGTTTATTATCCACTTAAAATACTTTAGCCAAAGACCACCGTAGTGTTCAGGTGAATCCCAAAAAAAAGTATCGTAAAAAACAGTTACTTTTTTACACTTTAAGGGTAAAACAGGGCTATAATAATCTGGAGAAAAAAGAATATCAGGCTTGGTGAAAAACACCTTGATGGGAATAATTAATTGCTTCCAGAGTAAAAGCTCTAACTGAGCCATTACACGAAACAAAACCCAAGGCTTTCTTCTATAGTTTGGTTTTAAAAGCTTTTCTATATCAGCAGGATAAAGTGTATAGTCATGAGTTTTTGGAGCGTCCGACTTTACCCACTTTGCCAAGTCTTTCATGTAGCTGCCAATTCCCGTTTGCGCTACATAAAGATGATGCATGTCTATTAGTACTTTTTTTCTTGCCGACAAGAGATTGTAATTAAGCTAGAAAGCTAGGTTCTAAAATATTGAGCAATATGTTAGTCTTATTTCAGTAGACCATATATTTTCGTCACAATCTTTAACTACATGAGCAAAAAAGCACTAATTACAGGAATTAACGGTCAAGATGGAGCATACCTTGCACAACACCTATTGGACAAAGGATATGAGGTTTACGGAGCAGACAGGAGAAGAGTAGATTCCGCAATTTGGAGGCTTAAAAGGCTGGGTATTGACGATGATGTAAAACACGTATACTTAGACCTACTAGAATTCAGTAATATTTTTAGTGTTATAAGAGATTTAGAACCTGATGAGGTGTATAACCTAGGGGCACAAAGCTTTGTTGGTGCATCTTTCGATCAGCCCATACTTACAGCCGAGATTGATGCCATAGGGGCTCATAGAATACTAGAAGCCATAAAAACTATTAACCCAAGCATTAAATTTTATCAAGCTTCAACAAGTGAAATGTTTGGAAAGATAACTTCTTCTCCTCAGAATGAAGACACCAAGTTTCATCCACGGAGTCCATATGGTGTTTCGAAGCTTTACGCACACTGGATTACCAGAAACTACAGAGAATCGTTTGGCATTTTTGGCTGCTCAGGAATACTCTTCAACCATGAATCTCCTTTACGAGGAATGGAATTTGTTACCAAAAAGATTGCCTATGCAGTTAGCGAAATTGAAAAAGGAAACAAGCAGCACTTGTCTTTGGGGAATTTGGACGCCAAACGCGACTGGGGTTTTGCCCAAGAGTACGTAAAAGGCATGCATGCCATGCTACAACATTCAACAGCAGATGATTACGTTCTAGCCACAGGTGAATCTAAAACGATTAGAGAGTTTGTTGACCTATGTTTTAAGGTAGTCGATAAAGAGATTTTATGGGAAGGTTCTGGTCTTGATGAAAAAGGAATAGATAAAGCTTCTGGAAAGGTTTTGGTAAATGTTTCTCAAGAATTTTTCAGACCTGCTGAGGTTGATGAACTGAGAGGAGATTTTACCAAAGCTAAAAAAGTGCTAGGCTGGGAACCTAAAGTTGGACTTGACAAGCTTGTTGAAATTATGATGAATTACGAGCTTAAAGGAGAGATCTAATTCAAACCTGCTGAGTTAACAAACCTTGCTGTGACTCCGTGCTCTTGTGATTAAGCACCGACAAGCGTTGAATGCTATAACCCACCATCCACCAAGAAAGGTAGGCCACCGCATTGTAGATTTCTGCATTTGCCGTCATTAACGAAAGCAAGAATGCTACTTTAAATGTGGTGGTTATAAACGGCACAACCTGATCTTTACCTGTTGATGATTTAAATACCTTTTTTGATAATGTAATTGACTTAACAGTCAACCACAAATAGAGCAACATACCCAATACTCCGAACTGTACTCCAAAAACGATAAACTGATTCTCCCCACCAACTTGTAAGGCCTCATCTACCCCACCTGCATTTCCGCTAGTAGCCATCCCTATTCCTTCGGGATTCGTGACCATACTTTCGATGCCAATTACCCAGTCCAGCACGTGCCCCATGCTTGAGGGGTCCGCAAAAGTAATTGTATCAATTATAAAGAACCTCAAATCTTGGCTTCCAAAGAAAAAAGGAATAAGAATGAAGAAGAACATCAAAACGCATGCTCCTAAAATATACCTCCAATAACCGTACAAATAACCAATGTAAACTAGCATTAAGAAGAAAGCGGCAATTGGTGCTCTAGAAAACGAGAAAAACAGGCAGCAAAAAGCCATTATGCCCGCAAAAACATACAGCAGCCTCAACCTCATGTTAGTTCTATAGAGGATAAAGGCGGCACTTATGGCTAGAATCGCCACAGTTGCCATTTCTAACGGACTAGCAAAAATAGAAGCAAACCGTTTGGCTCCACTACTGGCCTGAAAAGTATATTGAAGACCAAACCTTCCTGTTGGCTCACCTCCTTTTGCAATCACATAATCAGTATAACCTATTACCGACTGAAAATGTGTGTAAAGCAGTTTTTCTAACAATGCTACCGGAAAAGCAACTACAATAATCATTAATATTAAATGCGCCAGCTTCACCACATGGTTCTCATTAATCTGGGCGTTTCTACCCAAAAAATACATCAGTGCAAGCACTAAGAGGTTTTTCAGATAAATGGTCTTATTGGCGAAAGATGCCTCCCCAATAGGCAGAATATAGAATGCTAAAACAATCGCCAGAAAGAATAATGCGACATAATCGTATCGATATAAGCGAAACTCATAAGTAAAAATATTTCGCTGATAGAACAACCATGAACAGATAGCAATAAGCAGGAAAAGCTCCTTTAAGTAACTAATTGCTCCGGCAATTTCTACACTCCCGGTAACATCAAATACAACAATTTGTAGCGTTGCATTAAAAGAAAGGAATGCTACCAGAAAGTAAACCACATAAAACACTTCTCCTTCAAAAACAATCTTTTTGAAGCAGTGATAACCCAAAAACGCAAGTGGGCCACCAAGTAATAAAAGTGTAATTAGTGAAATCAACTTATAACCTATCCTTTAATACCATCACGAAATCCTTTGAGCGTCATTCTTAATTTATTTGGCCTATTCCTAAGCAAATAATAGCATGCAAAAATTGCTGACCGAATTGCGTAATAACCAAATCCAAGTGGTTTAAAATACCAAGGAACGAATTTTCTTACCAAATACAGGTGGTTTCTCACATTCAAATATTGACGAAATGGTGATCGATACCCTTCAGTCGTTCTGACTTTGCTTTTGTCCGAAGCACTTTCATGATGATAAATAACTGCACTTGGCACAACCTTAAGAGCGTACCCAGCTTCTTTGGCTCTTAAAGACCAATCTACATCCTCGCATAAAACAAAATATTTATCGTCCAACAGACCTATTTCTTTAAAAACACTAGTCTTTACGAATAAACAACAGCCCGTAAGCCAATCAACATTGTAAGCTTTAGCGCTCTGCACTAAAAGGTCTTCTTTACCAGCCCCAATAGTCTTAGCCTTGCCAAATGTTGTGTTAAACTTCCCACCCAAACTCCAAATATGCTTAGAATCCACCTGAAGTATTTTTGGCTGCACCGCTCCAGTTTCATTCTCTTGAATTTCAGCAACCAGAGGATCCAAAAAATTTGGCTCCACCAAGGTATCATTGTTCAGTAGCATTATAAGGTCAAACCCTTGGTCAATCGCATATTGAATGCCTACATTGTTGCCCCCAGTAAAACCAAGGTTTTCCCCGTTTTCGATAAGATGAATTGTATCAATTCCTTTGAGTGGATTAACTTGTGACGGCTCACTCCCATTATCAACCACTATAATCTTTAGACTTCTATAGGAGACAGCCCTTAGCGATTCAATACAATCGAGCGTGTATGCTAAGCCATTCCAGTTTACTAGTATTATGGCTACTAATGGTGTTTGAACTAGTCTTTCCACCACCTATCTAGATCAAGATTAAAAGACTCACCTAACTCTGCCTTCATTGGTTTAAAATGTATTCTTAAAAGCTCCAAGGCTGCTTCATTATCGCTATTTTCTTTTTCACCAAATTGAAGTTTAGCATATACTTTTTTGACTTGGGCTTTAAAAGGCAATCTATATCCAACGGCACCAAACAGCTTATAGAGTATGTAATGCAGTTGGCCATTTTTTACCGCAACCGTTTCATTCTTCGACTCACTCTCGGGCTCAAAGCCAATGGAGTTAAGTCCCAAAAAACCAAGAACCTCTTTTAAAACATGCTGTGTATTAGACATGAGGTCTTCAAAGAGTATAACCTTAAGGTTTTCTTCGGAAATCGAATCTTTCCACCTCTTTAAATATTTGGCATAATTCGAAAAATCAAGCTCATTAGAAAGTGAATAAAACGCCTTTTCATCACGGCAGTGTTTGCGTATTGAGTGGTAGTCTTCATTAATCAAGTAGCCAACATAGTCTTCAAATTGCATTGTTGGTTTTACTGCGCCAATATTATGCTTAGTGTAACCATATGAAGATAATATTCTCTTTGCCGGATCTCGCAACACCACAATCGCCTTAGGCTTTACACTAGCGCTCTCTACTATTTTTAGAATATCATTCTGATAAATAGTCTGAGATGTACCATCAAGTAACAGCTGTGAACCATCAACCTCATAAAAATCTATATAAGCGTTTTTAGCAGTGAGCGAAGACTTTTGATTATACGGGCAGGCATCATCTACATAGTAGAAAGGCTCCTTGGGGTTTGACGCGTTAATACCAGCATGTTGAGCCAATAAATCGAATAAAAACGTAGTTCCCGACTTTGGAGTTCCTGCCAAAAAAATATCGGGTAATATTAATTGCTCAGTGCCAATCATAGCACATATTTATTGGTGCTCTTCTTCCTTTAAAGCAACTCGTAACATTCTCACTCCCGTAAAGTAAATCAAGGCCAAAAATCCTCCAACAAGACCACCGACCACAATAGTTTTGGCAAGTTTCCACTGATTATCCTTTAGAGGCAGAATTGGATAATCAATGATCTGAATTAGTGGCATTTTGCTACGGTGCGACACTTTTGCAATCTCTAAATTCTTCACCACAGTCTCATACATTGCAGAACTAGCAGCAATATCAACCATAAGCTTTTGCTCTTCTACCAATGGTGTTTTGTAAAGTGGGTTTCGGTTGGGTGCCGACTCTTGCACTTGAGCAAGTCTCAACATAGCTGCTTCCAACACAAGTTTTACACTGTCCGCCTGTTTTTGTAAAATAGCTAAGTTCTCGCCAGATTTTTTGGTTCGAGTTTTTGTGTAAAACGAATTCACATTCTGCACTAAAGCATCATTAAATCGTTTGGCAAACTCTTGGTACTCATCAGTAACATTTACATTCAGTATACTCAGTTTTCTATTTGGTTTGGAAACAGCCAAATAGTCTTCTCTGATCATATCCGTAAACTCTAACAATAAGCTATCATGCTGAATAGTAAATTGCTCACGGGGTATACTAAAGCTTATGTTTTCCAACCCTTGTTCACCTTCCCACTCTTCTCTCAATTCATTTTGTTCAATGAACTTGTTCACCAGTAGGTCGCCTCCTTTTCTAAAAGGCGCTTCGGTTAGCATGGTTTCTGAAATCATTCTATGTGAACGATACAACTCTTGGATATTATCAATCTGGAATAGGTCATTTGATTCGGAAAGCGCTCCTCCCAAATTTACTCCCGCCAAAGACGCCAAAGAAGACAGATCTCCCAAACCAGCGCCTCCATTCTCCAAAACAAAACTAGTTGTGGCCGTATATTTTTTAGTTTTAAGGCCATTATAAGCAACCAATACGACTGCAAATGCCGCTGCAAAAACTAAGAACCATAACTTCTTACTCCATAAAAAAAGGAGGTAGTCTTTAAGTCGACTGATAAGTTCTTGAAGTGTTATTTGATCTGACTTTGTAGACATTTTAGTTATTGATTTGTGTAATAACCAAAACCAAAGTTGCTAGGCCACTGGTTACCGCCAGCACATCCTGAACCCTTACCGGAACCCTAAGCGGCTTACTTGGAACAATAATCTCAGCACCAGGTGCAGCTTTAGGATAGAACTTCATGAAGAGGAAACTCTTAGTTCTTGCTACATCGCCATTTGCATAAACCACATAAGTTCCTTTCTTTTTTGCACGGTAATCAAAGCCACCGGCATTATTGATGTAGTACTTAAGCGACTTACCCTCAATAAATCTACTGGTAGTTGGGTAAAGGAGCTTTCCTCTCGACCGAACAGTTTCCGTTTTCTTAGGGATAATCAGTACATCTCCTTCTTCAATGAGTAAATCGGAAGCCGAACCCGGTGAATTAAGTATCTTCTGTAAATCTATACCAATTGCTTCGGCTTGTTTAAGCTTAATATTCGAAAGGCCATTTCTTTCAATAACCTCTCTTATTCGCTCCTTTTTAGCATAATCAGAAAGGCTTTGGTTATTCGCATTACGCTCTTCTAACGTTTGAATATCCGATTCGATTCGTTGTAACAGGGCTAACTCTGATTCGGTTAACAATTCGGGGGTCTGATTGAACTTTTGCTGCAACTTAACCAAAGCTTCAATTTGTTGCTCTATATCGGTTGGTTCGTCATAGAACTCCGTTTTTCGTATGAGCGTTGCCCCTTCGATAAACGCAAACTGATTAATACCTCCAGCCCTTTTCAATAAATCAGATATTCGCTCTCCTTGGTTGGCAATGGCAAACTGGCCAGGAGAATTAACCTGCCCCTCTACAGCAACTAGTTGCTGTCTGTTAACATGAGGGTTTCTTCTAACAATTATTTGGTCGAATGGAAGTAGCTCAAAATCTCCTCCCTCAACCAAACCATTATTTAAATCGACCGAAAACACCTGCGTTTCCGATAGGTTAAAGCCATCCACATTGTCTGTAAGTACTCTTCTCGACACTTCCACCGTACCGCCAAAAGCATAAGAAGTAAGTCCCCCGGCAAGTAAAATAGCATCATGGAGTGTAGTCCCTTCTGAGTATTCTATAAGTTGAGGATCGTTGGTTTCCCCTAAAACCTCAATATAAGCCTCTTCCTTTATTTCATTTTTTGAGAAGATGGTGATTACATCTTCTTTCCGAAGCAGCACTTGGCCTTCTCCATTTATAATATCTGAAAGGTTGAAAGAAATTGTTTCGGTGGTTAAGTCGGGCTTTGTTCGTTTAATGATGGCCCTATCCAAAAACGCATCAGGCCTTAAGCCTTCCGTTTTAGTAATCAGTTCCTTCATTGTCATCCCTTGGGTAACAGCGTAGTTACCCGGCCTAAAAACAGCCCCTTGAACAACAACCCTATTGGCAAAGCGGTTAAGCACCTCTGAGATGGTATACACATCTCCGGGTTTGATTTCGAATATTTCAAACTGATCTTTGGACACATCCGCAACACGCTTTTCGCCATCTAAAATTCTCGATAGCTTGATAGTTTCAGTAAAGGCATTTTCTGAAAATCCTCCCGCGTAAGCCAATAAATCAGAGACCGTCTCATCCGCTTTCAACTCAAATCTTCCGCTAATTTTAGCAGCACCATTAAGCGTAACCCTGTTTGTATAGGGCTGAATCAGGATTACATCTCCGCTTTCTAGTCTATTGTCTCCTTCAGAATATCCGTTTGATAGAAATTCATAAATATCAACTGTAGAGATGAGTTTGCCTTTTCTGAAATGCTTGATTTCTCTAAGTGTACCATCTTCGGTTACGCCACCTGCAGCATACAAAGCATTAAATACAGTATTTAATGCGCTCAAATTATACGTTCCAGGAATTTCAACCAGACCGACTACATTTATATTTACGCTCCGAACCTTGCCTAAAGAAACGGTCAAGTTTGTATTTGAGCTTTCACCCCTTAGCCCTTCATAAATCTTTGAGAACCTCTGTTTAATTCTTGCCTCAGCTTGTTCAATGGTCAGCCCGCTCAATGAGATTGGCCCTATATTTTCCAAAACTACGGTTCCATCTGGAGTGATTATGGATCGATAGTAATTCTCAGAAGCACCATAAATATCAATGAAAACCTCATCTCCGGCACCAAGTTTATAATCAATGGGTGTAGCAATATTTTGGGTAGTTTGAAAAGAAAGGAAGGAGCCCTTTCTAAAAACATCTAAGCCATAAATATCCGTGCTTTTCTTATTTACGCTTTCTAAGGAGTCAATGTATGGCCCTCTTAACCTAGCCTCTGTAATTGGAGCGCCTTCTCCTTGGCTAACTCGAGCGGAGCTGATCGCGTTAAAGCGTTCGCTTAACAATGATAAGTCTGACTGCGACACGCCTTGAACCTGTGCCAAAGAGATGATATCCTGTGATGAGTAACCCATAGCTTGCGCCTGCTTCATCATCAGTTCTATTTGCTGATCTGAAAGCTCGGAAATATTAACCGAAGTAAAGTCGGGCAAAGTTTGAGCCTTCAGCCCAAAAACCACAACAAAAAAACCAATTAAAAATAAGGGTAAGCGAGTAGTACGAAATGCTCTCATTCTTGCTTTAAAACTTCAACGCAAGATAAGAGAATTAACTAAAAAGACAGGAAGTGAGGAGAGAGAAATGCCTAACCAGCATTCTTAGAAATGGAAACAACCTTACCCTCATCTCGAGAAGCACGGTTTCTTTCACGCAATTCCTCTTTGCGCTTTTCAATAGCTGCTCTGAAAATAAGATCTAGAATGGCTCCTAATGCCACAACAGTAATCAATACAGCAGGAATAACAACTATGTCACCAAAATCCTTGAGAACTAAAGCCAGCATAACAAATATTACATTCACAGTAACCAAAATTCCGGTAGCCTGTGCATGATTACAGCCCAACCTTAAAAGAATATGATGCACATGGGTTCTATCGGGATGCATTGGTGATTTGCCACGCATTACACGTTTTACAAACACTCTAAACGTATCCGCTAAAGGAAGAATTAGAACAGCTACAGCAGTTCCAATAGAGCCATCAAAGATGTATTCTCCTCCTAAATGGGTGTGGTTATAATGGATAAACTTAATTGTCAGAATAGAGAGGAAGAAACCAATAAATAACGAGCCCGTATCTCCCATAAAAATTTTAGATGGAGCCCAGTTATAATTGAGAAAAGCTAACAGCGCACCACAAAGTGAAAGTGTAATTAAGGCAAAGCCTGTTTGACCATTTAAAAAGAAGTAAATGCCAAAGAATAGCGTAGTAATTACTCCAACCGAACCTGAAAGCCCATCAATTCCGTCAATCAAGTTATAGGCATTGGTAATAACTATAATAGTGAACAAAGAAATCAAATAACTAACAGCTATTGGAATTTCTTCTATGCCCATAAAACCATAGAGTGATGTAAACCTTATATCGCAAACTGAAACTATAATCATAGCCGCTGCAATTTGACCAAGGAGTTTTTGATATGCTCTTAGATTTATCAAATCATCTCTAAATCCAATTACGAACATTATAGAAACTGCACTGAGTACGTACTTCACGTCTCTCAAAACGTTAAATGGAGCCCAAATAAGCACAGCGATACAAAACCCAATAAAAATTGGAAGCCCTCCCATTGCTGGAGTTCTAGCAGTATGAATCTTTCTCCCTCCCGGATCATCTAAGAAATTTCTTCGCTTAAAAAACTTAATGAACACAGGAAACACTAAGAATGTTAAGAGGAATGATGTGCCTGATATGAGGAGGGTTTGTTCCAAATGACTCTATTTTATAAGTTCAAAGTTACTCAGAATAAAAGAGAACCTCATCTTTCTTTTTTTGTAGAAACTCATGCTCCAACGTTCTATTCAAGCCTTCCTTTAACGTGTATGGGGCTTGAAAGCCTGAATGTACTTTCTCAGCGTCAAATTGAGTCGTTGCACAAAACTTCTTTACTCTTACCGAACTTATAGAGAACTTCTTCCTAGTCAAGAAGGCTATCAAATCAAAAACATAGCCTCCTAACATACCAAGCGAATATGGCACGCTTCCCTTTGGTAAGGTTATATTCATTCTATCCTCAATCGCTTCTATCAATTCTAGCATTGTGAAGTCCGGTTTATCCACATAATTAAAAATATGAAACCCCAATTCTCTTTGAGAAATTCTCTCATGAATAAAAGCAACCACGTTTCCAACATAAGCCATTGACTTCTTGTTAGTCCCTGAACCAATAAGCATGAATTTTTTAGATGCAATTTGCTTGAGTAAATTATAAACATTACCCCTGTTTCTTTCACCGAAGATCACGGTTGGCCTGACAATGGTCACCGATTTCCCTTCAGGATCAGAGTCAAACCATTCCTTAATTACCTGCTCCGCCTGCCATTTACTCTTGCCATAGTGGTTGAAAGGGTCTTCAGGATGCACTTCAGTTGGATTATCCTTATTAAGACCATAAATAGCAACAGAACTGGTAAAAACCAGATTTTTTATACCCAAACTGTCCATTACTTCAAGAACATTTTGGGTTCCGCCAACATTAACATCATAGTAAAGTGAGGTTGGTGATATATCATCTCTGTGTTCTGCCGCGAGCAAAACCACAGTATCAATGCTATCATCCAGAATGATGTCTTTTTTATTAAGAACGTTACCAATTGTGGTAAAAGACTGGTAGAAAGGACTCGGGTTTTTGTCGATATTTAATATCTGCTCACCTTCTAATTCCTTGATCAGGAATGAACCTACAAACCCTGAACCTCCAATAATTGCTATTTTCATTTGATCACGTATCAAGCTAGACTTTATGTTTTTGCAGTACTTTCTGAGATTATTGGCTTCTCCTATCTATTAATTCTTACTCACTTCCAAGAACACACTGACAGATTCTTATCTCCCCTTATCTTTTATACCAAAGACACTATAAAAAAACCAATAAATCAAGGATCTAATAGTCATTACGTAATTGAGACCAACCACTTTCTTATAAAATCGCCATTGATAGGCAATAAGCTTGAATTTGTTACTGGAAACCGATTGTTGTCTAATTCTGTACAAGCTCAGTCGTTCGTCCAGACCATGTGCCAACTTAACCTTTTTAATGATCTCAATCCAAAGGCCATAGTCCTGTCTCTTTCTTATTGATGGCATATAGACTTTGCCCAATTCGCGTGCATTGTACATGGCTGTGGAGCAACCAATGTAATTAGACTTGAGCATATCATGCATATCAACAGTTTCCTTTGCAACAACTATCTTGTGGAATTCTTTTTTATCCTCGCTAATTAGTTGATAGCTGGTAAAGCTGAGACAAGAATTTCTCCTTTTCATAAAGGCAATTTGCTTGTCTAGCTTTTGAGGCAACCAGAGGTCATCACTATCCAAAAAAGCGATAAATTCTCCGCTAGCTTCTTTAATACTATTGTTTCTAGCCAGCCCAGGCCCACCATTCTTTGCTAACCTATAAATTTTTATGCGCTCATCTTTCTGAGCAAATTTTTCTAGCAGACACCAAGTATCATCGGTGGAGCAATCATCGGTGATAATCATCTCCCAGTTTTGATAAGTCTGACTTAGCACTGAATCAATGGTATCACTGACAAAGTTTACTGCATTGTAGGTTGGTGTAATTACCGAAACAAGTGATTGAGGGTGGTCATGCAATTCCTTCACTTAAGCAATAGGTTTTCAATGTGAACTGGAATCTTGTGGTCGAACATATAGTTGGTCATTGCATATCTTACCCCCTCGACTATGGGCTTACCTCTATGAATACCACTGGTATCAGCCACAATAAGGGTTCCCTGTGAGCCTGTGAGTTCATCCACGCGGTTCCCGTTCTTTACTAGGGTATCTATATCTTCTTGGCTGTATCTATATTCTGAAAGCCCCTTCTTTAAAGATCTATTCTGCCCCAGCTTATCCCAAACCCTATGAGATTTTGGCATGTACTGGAAATTACCATTGACTGAACCTACATCAGAGAGATAGACAATGAACTTCAGTTGTCTTCGATTGATAGAATCACGATGCCATCCTCCCCCACTACCAAGGTTACCCGGCTTAGGAGTCACTCTATTAGCCATAATAAAAGAATTGAGCTGATTCCTGTCTACATATTTTTTGTATAAGCCTTCCAGAACCGGCCTCGCGAAGACATTCCTTATCTCTGGGATCAACCGGTCTATTCCGAATATCCTATAATCACTTTTTTCATCATCTGCCACACTCTCATATTTTTCAATTCCATCGTCAATCAACTGCCGGTATGTTTCACACTGGTCTTTAGTTAGAAAATCCTTGATGACACAATAGCCATTGGTCTTAATATCATCGTAAAATTCATCTTGAACCTCTTCGTTGTGGAGAAGCTCGTTGAACACATATTTAAACTCTGAGATGAAGTACTTCATAAGGTATACTTTTTAATGAGTTAGTACTTTGTTTAATAATTCTATTGCCTTGCAATACATAACATATTGCCTTCTTTGGCTATTGCTGTGATAAGGAATCATAGTTAAAAACAACAAGCCTTCAATGAGTTGAATTTGCCTTACATTGAAGCTTTCTGCGAGTTTCTGGTCAAAATAATCAGCTATCGGTCTCTTTTCCTCAAACCCGAAGAGCATGTACTCCAAAACATCCTCCTTTACCTCAATGTCAAATAAATCATTGACGATAAAGTCGTAACCACCTGAAATAGAATGTCTCATTTTGGCTAGATCATACTTGATATCACCATATTTACTTTTACCCCATCGTCCCCTAGGGTCGAGCAATCGTACGATGCCTGATGAGATATCGTAAAGAATGTTAGAAAAACAGTAGTCCCCGTGAATCAATCCAGTATCTTCCTCATTCCAAAGACCATCGGTCAAAGCAAGTACATCCGAGGCAATTCCCTTCCAATTGCAATATTCTTTTCCATTGATTACAAGAGTTGGGAATGAGAGGAGTTTCTTGAAAGTTTCGTTTTTTTCAATAGCCCGTACCCTAGACAATGTTTTTTCAACATACATCGCCTTGAAATCCTGCATATCAACGGACCCTCTTTCAGTCTTTTTGATCTCGATAAGAAGCCTCAGGAGCTTGTCGATCATTTCTTTAAAAACGTCTTGATCATACGAAGAGTATAACCACAACTCCGATACAGTTTGGTAGCTATAATATTCCATCGTTATGTGAGGATTTTCTTCATCCAAAGAATAATCCACCACCCTAGGGGTCAAAATTTTCAGCTCCTCCGGCAGCTCAACCTGCCACTTTATTTCATCAATGAATTTGAATGTATTCTCACTTCGCTTTGTAATGGTACCGAAAAAGTCGTTGAAGGAAAGCTCATTAAAAACCCTTGCCTCAAGCAGGTTCTTTTTCGTCCGTTGTAAAGTGTGTATATGACCGAAGTCTAACCAATTATTTACATCAGCACACAAAATCTGATTAGCACATTTCAAGACATCTGATATTTCGGGATTATCAATGTGACTGGCAGCGGCCAGTATACTAGGCACATTGCGCAAGAGATAAAGACCACACATCACCTGCAAGTCACTATCGCGCAAAACAGGAGTAGAATCATACATTGCCAAAACCCGTTCATTTTCGGTCTTCACCGAGCACCATAGGTCTGCATGGTAAAAGTTATTTGAGACAGCCACAGTACATTCCGCTGTACCAACACGACCTTTACTTAGGAGGTTTCGAATATCTTCGGGGGCAATTAAAGTGTCACCTAAGTTGACAATTACCTCGTCAGAGTCAATGGTCGACATGGCCTTTACAAGGGAGTGTCCCGGCCTTTTAGCAGCGTCTGTCTCTATAAAGTGAAGACGCACCTTTGTTTCATAAGTATTAGAAAGTAATCTCTTGAGTTTTTGCCCTTGATAGCCTACAGTGATATATATATCCCGTATACCACTGTCAATCAGTCGATTGACGATAAAAAATATTCCAGGTCTGCCGTTGACCGGTATGAGGCCAGTAGGAATATCTCCGTAAAGCTGAGTCAGGCTCTTGTCTGCTCTTCCAGAACTAAGAATTATTGCTTTCATTCAAATACTTTTGGTAATTAATCAAATCCTCAGGGGTTCCCAAAGCAACGAATTCATCGCAGAAGTCTACCAAGTATTGATTCCCTCGTTTAATCAGATCATTATACATTGGGGCCACATAATATTCACCAGCAAATTTACTTTTATTTTTAACATGCTCTTCAGCCACTTCAACAAAGTCGGCACCTCTGGTAAAATGGTAAAAGCCTGACAGCGCTATGTCTGAAATAGCTTCTTTTTCCGTAGTTCGTGAAACGAACCCATTGGCATCTACCTCCGCAAAGCTCCACTTATCTTCAGTAGCGCGAAAAGCCCCTAAAATACCGTCTTTCTTTTTATCGGTATCTGCCAAAAACTCACCAAGACGTTTCGACTGAAAGTAAGTGTCAATGTTATAAATGATAAGGTCGTCAAGGTTATTAATTTCATCTTTCAGCGTCAGTACAGTTTGTGCCTGCCCCTGAGTCACCTCATCAAGCCCTACAATTTCAAAGTTTAAAGCAGGCAATATACGCTCGATTAGACTTTGAACTTTGAATGAGTCAAGGTGTTCATTGAGGGCTATAAAGTATACTTTATCGACAATTTCCAAGGGTACACTCTCAAGAGAGTACTGAAGTAAAGATTTTCCATTGATCTCTATCAAAAACTTGGGCTGCTCATAACCAGCTTTTACGAACCTGCTGCCCCTCCCAGCCATAGGCATTACCAAATTAACCATTGTCAAATCTTTAATTTAGATTCTGTAGAAGTTGGAAGGTTTGAGCCGTCTCCATCAATTTCTTCCCAACTTGAAAACCTCATGGCATTGTCATCAATATAAACCTGAGCCCATGGCTTGCCAAAAAATATTTCATCGTATTCTATGCCATGCTTCTCTAGCCAGTCGAGCGTGGTCTTTCCTTGGCGGGCCACTACTTTGCCCACATTTCCATCGCAGGTTTTCATATGTCTGGCGGTTTGTATCATTATATAGTGGCCCTCCTCGCGCAGCTTTCTGATTTTCTCTGCTGCACCCGGAAGTGGCACTACGTCCATATAGGTTTCACCTGGCTGTTTCAGGCTACAAATCACACCATCAAGGTCTAGACAAATTCTCATTTAGCTTTAGTTTTAGATTTCGATAAAGTAAGGTTAGAAAAAGGAATATTATCAGGTTGAAGCCTAATATGGCAAATGCAATGTGTATATAGTTACCCAATTTAGCTGCCAAATATATTATCACACCAAAGATTACTGTACAAATTAAATACACAGTGGCAGATTGCTTCTGTCCCCGAATATGAACCAGATCTCGAATACGGTCTGATATCAGAACCCTAAAGAACCCTGCAAAGGCAAAGACTGCCACGAGAAAGGAGTGTTGCATATAGTCTTCACCAAACAACAAATCGACAAGTTGTGAATTCAATACCAGAGAAATTGTAACCAGTACGAAGACAATACCATACAATAATAACCTCAGATGCGAGGCCTCTTTCTTGTTCTTAAAAATATAGGTTTCAATGATGCTACCCAATGGCGTAGCGAGGAAAACAAGTCCCGTGTAAAAGTAGAAATAGGCCGTATACAGGCCTAGTTCATAATCTCCTCGAAAAGTCAGCACCAGCCACTTGTCCATATTCAACACAAACAGGTCCAAAAAGGAAACGAGTGTCAGTGGCCAGCCAATTCCCAAGAGTTCTTTATGCTTGGGTGGTTTCCCCTCAGTCTGGCCTCCTTCTTTGAAAATGAGGAGTAATAGTACTCCACAAACAGCCGTATAAACGAGTATTTGAGGAATTATTCTAGAGTAATAGCCTCCTTGAAACTCAAGGAATAGAAGCACCAATAGGTAAACGGAAAGGGTTGAAACAAACTTGATGATAGAAATAGAAATAAAACGCTCAAGCAACTCCCAATAAATTCTCAGAAATGACATGACAGCAATGGGGATGGCAGCACTTACCACTACGAGGAAGTTTACGGTCTCAAGCTCTACCAGATTGAGTAGCCTGGCAATAGCATATATTAATGAGACCACAACGGACTGAAACAAGATAAGGCCGCCCCAGGTTCGAATGGTCTTTCGAAAAAGGAAAGGAGACTGACTTATCTTAGACCTGATGGCAGTCTGATAGCCAAGGGTAAGAATGGGCATGAGAAAATACACAGAGCTATGCAAAAGGTTATAAAACCCAAACTCCTCCACCTCAAGTATATCTGATACGACAGGAGCAAAAATGAACGGCAAGGCTCCTGTGATGCTACTTACTCCATAAACAACAAAGAGATCTTTTGTTTTCACCTTTTTTTCAGGCTTCTCCTAAGCCAAATTGCCATTCTTATTAGTCTGAAACGCAGCCAGTGGTAGCCTTTTATTGATGAGTTTTGTAGTTCTTCAATCCCAGACAACTGGGTTTGATGTCCGATTTTGAAGTAAGCGGAATACTCTTTGGCAAAATCAAATTTCGTATAACTCAAAAAACCATTGGTGCCAATAGGTAGGTGGTATCCAAATTTATAACATTTCAAACCTAGTTGGTTGTAGCTGATGATTACGAAATTATTGTGAAGAACTTCTTGGTGCTTCTCTACTGAATTTTCAAACACCGGCTGCCAAAGCTTATGTTTCTTGAGCCACGAAATGATAATGTGCTGCTCTGGTGCTACCGTTGTACGACTAGTCGGATTGTTATCATAACCCGCTTGCTTATAAGGAAGAATATCCAGAAGGTCGATTAAGTCTTCTTTGAGACCAAAATAGAACCAATCGGAGAGATGAAAACAGGGATCAGTGCTTAACTTTGGATATTTTGTGGTGACATTGGAGACAGCTACTTTGTTCTTGAAAATGGCAATTTCATTGTCATCATGTCGCATGGAATAACGGTCACAATGCTTTTTCAACAAGTCTAATATTTCAGGCTTGAGAATTAGACAGTCACTCCTGAGCTTAATGCAATAAGGCTTAGTAGCCTCCTTCAAACCATTGAGGGTACTCACGAGCTGTCTGTCGGCATTTATACCTTTTCCATTGATATTGATACCCGAACTACCCGGGTCAACATTGTAAATAATCTTATCAAATGCATTTTCATTTTCAACCTCCTCGCCTTCCCAGGTAGAAAAGATAATCTCACAATCTGGGTTGAGAGCTCTCAGTTTTAAGGCAAAATGAGTAGTGGTCTGTCCCTTCCTCTTGAAATAAGGTCCCTGTATAATAAATGATATCATAAATATGAAATGGCCTCAGAATTTTGTGGCACCTTCTTATGAGGAGCAAATGTATAAGAGAAAGCTAAAAAGTAAATGAACCAATCAAACACAGTCGAAAACAAGAAATCAGCGCTTATCACTCTGAACAACAGTGCTCCTACCATAACTAAGAACATCTTGTTACCCTTGAAACCTCTTATCATGTGTTTGATGAGAATTCCCAGAAGCAAGACAGCTATCAAACCTGATTCTGATATTAATGATAAAATAGAACTTTCTGTTCTACCCACAGATTTAGGGTCAATGGGAGCAATGCAGTCGCCCACTAGACCAGCCTTGTTAAACCCAAACAGAAATTCAGACCACCCTATATGAAGGTAATAGCATCCATAGAGTGCTTCTCTCGGTCCAAGCTTTGCCCCTCTTGAGTATAAATCATCTGAAATAAAGCTCAAGCTCTCAGGGTCAAAGGAAACCACGCCTGACACCCCAAATACTAACCCCAAAAAAACAGTGAGTGCGAAGTACTTTCGGTAATAAACCCAGCACACATAAAATAATATCAAAAACCCCATAACGATTCCTGATCTGCCTTGCAGACTGACCATCGCCAACAAAAAGGTAAACGAAAGACGTAAGATTTTCTTTTTCTCAATAGAATGTGCTAAAGGAAGCAGTACCAATGTATTAAGTATGAACAGTAGCCATGCGAGTAAATGGTAGGAGCTACTTTGGAATATGATTTGGATCGCATCGAGGACAATAAAACCTGCTAATCTCATGACAACTATATAAGATACCATGAAGATGTTAAAGGCCAGTACTACCCGGTATAGCTTCTTACCATCAAATTGAGCTACTAAAAAGGCTACTCCAAGATTTGAGAAAATAAGTAGTGAACTGGTGAGGGCAGCGATAATATCTTCTCCGGTTCGCCTATATGCCGCTGATATCCAAAATGCAGCAATGGCCAACAACAAATAGACCATAACTACCTGTGCGTTCAAAATTACTTTCGCATACTTTAGGAACACCAACAAACCAAATAATACGGGTAGCAGCAACCCTACTCTTCCTAAAATCTGGGTGGTTGAAAAAAGCAGCAGGAACCAATAAATGGCAAATAAGTGTGTATACCAGTCGACCTCTAATTTGAGGGTTCCCTCCGTCATTTTATTGAGTTAATAATTCAGACAATCTGCCTAAATTATTGATATAGTTTCGTTCAGAAAATTGCTTTTCGTTAGTGCCCGCACCCATCCTTGAAAATGCCGGAAATTTCTCGAGAAACTCTTCAGGCGAATTGACAAAAAGGTTGTTCTGATTATCGCCCATCAAATCATATAGCACCTTGCTCGCCTGCCCGTTAACATCTATTAGCAGATTTTTTTTTCCAAGCACAAGCGCTTCATATGCGCATGAAGAAAAACATGTCATGTGATAGTCGGCAGTATTCATGAGTTTATAAATGCTCTCGTCACGCACAATGATCAAGTTATCCAAGGCTTCATCATCCAGAGTTTCTGGCTGCCATTCTCTTCTTCTGGGGACGTACCAAAACAACAGGCCTGAATTTTTTAGGGCAATGACTCTACATATTCCATAAAGTTGCTCTTCAAGGTGGCTCTGGCCCGAAACACAAATGGTGTATTGGTAATTTTTCTTTTGTCTATTATAATTATCCCAATTGTCGAACTTCTTTAAGCTATGCTCTAGTGCGAAATTTCCCACAGGGATTACCCTTTCTGAAGGAATAAAATTGGCCCCTTTTAAGACTTCTTTTTCATATGTACTGTAGGAAAGCAGGTAATCAGGAAAAAGATCAGAATCATAGGATCGAAAAAAGGAATAACCCTGATGTGCCCGGTTGATGAGGCCATGCTGTGCCTCCAAAACAGGTATTTTAAGCCGCTTACAAGCCAAAACCAAACCATGATTGGTGTAGGAACATACCACAAAAACCGCTTTGGGCCTGTAGAATCGCAGCAACCAGGAATAAACCACATATTTACTCCAGAACTTTTTGATTACCTGCTTATAGTTGAAGTAGGGTAATATATCATCAATGACCTGTTGCAAATACTCTTCTTCGGTGATCTCAACTTTCCTTAAGAAGAATATAGTATAAAGTTTCATGACTCCATGAATAAGCAAGGAAGACACCTTTCTCTCTTCATAGGGCTTCAGATTACTTGTGGTATTGTAACCGTGCGGTGTTTCTATTAAGAGCGATTTCCGAAATTTTGTAGAGATCATCCCAACGCATCTGTCTAAGGATTTGGACTCATATGCTATCCTTACACTGGAGTTGGAGAAAATCAGGTAGTCATATTTAGCAAAGTAGTTGGTAAAACCACTAAAGACATCCTTCAAGCCGAATTTCGAAGGTATACCGACTTTTACCTCCAAATTTGCCATTTTTTGCATGGCCAGATATACCCTGATTACCGGCCAAACCTGAATACCTTTGAACAAAATTTGCTCACTTCGCTGATCTGATTCTATCCGTCTTAGAAAGCCTAAAGATTTCATGATTGAGGATTACTTATTGCTCAGAGATTGATATTTCCGGTCAATAAATATTCAGCAAATTTAAAGTCATGAAAGTCGTCAATGTCAACACTCTCGTATTTCTTCATTATGTACTTTTTTACTTTTTTAAACTCTGAAATCTTTTTTGTGGTGACGCTTGAAGGGTTAATTAAATAAATCGCTCCGTTTAACTCCCATACATCCGGACAATCTTGCCTTCTTTTAAAGGTTCCTTTTTTAGACGGCTCCAGAAAACCTTCTTCGTTTTCTTCTCTTAGCACATAATATGGATTAGCATCTGTACTTTTCACTGAAGCGACCATATCAAATTGAGAATCCCATAGCTCCAGTGCCTGTTTTATATTTTGAGAGTTTCTTAAAGGAGAGGTAGGTTGTAGCAAAGCTACCACATCAAAAGTGATATTCTTCTCCTTATACCAGTGCAAACTATGCTCAATAACCTGCTGAGAACTGGCTGTGTCAGTTGCGTATTCTCCGGGTCTTACAAAAGGCACCGGAATCCCAAAACCTTCCACTACTTGTATAATTTCAGCATCATCAGTACTCACGCAAATTTCATCTCCGGGTTTGGCTACACCTTTTGCTGCCTCCAGCGTATATTGAATTAGAGGTTTACCATTTAAAGGCATTATATTTTTGCCAGGCAAGCCCTTCGACCCTCCTCTTGCTGGAATAAGAAATAAGACTTTCAAAGATCGAGATTCTTAACGTCAAAATTGGCCTTTTGGAAGTCATCATGCTTGCCTATATCCAGCCAGTATTCCCTGATTGGGTAAGATATGAGCTTGCCACCACCTTCAATCAGATCTTCCATAAGGTCAGTACTATTATAAAACGTATTTACAGGAACGCGATCAAGTATTTCCCTTTTCACAAGATAAATCCCGGCATTGGAGTAATAGGTGTAGGTAGGTTTTTCCTTAAATGCAACCACCTCTCCCTGGCGGGTTTCCATGACAGCATAAGGGATTTTCACGTCATAGGGAATGGTCACCACCGACATATCCGCATCCTTGTCAATGAAATCCAGAAAGAAACGCTCATAGTCCATTGTGGTCAGGATATCTGAATTGGTAATGAGCACATAATTATGTTTGAAGTTTTCTATCAAACTTACCGCACCTAGAGTTCCTAAAGGTTCATTTTCCCAAATAAACTCTAGGCCAATTTCTTTAAGATTTCTCTCGGCAAAATGTTCTTCCAACTGTTCTCCCAGATACCTAACAGAGATATAGAAGTCATCGATGCCAAAGCTCCTTAACCGATCTATGTTGTGGTCTATAATTGCTTTTTCTCCTACTTTAAGTAAGGGCTTAGGGGTTTGATCTGTCAAAGGGCGTAAACGTGAACCTCTTCCACCGGCCATCACCAAAGCGTCCACAGGCAAGTATGATTTTAAAAACCTGAAGTTAATGACATTAATGATGAAACCTTCATCATTTACTACAGGAAGAATCTTAAAATTCTTTTTTCTGAGATCAATGATCTCATGAAGTGAGTACCTGGCTTTGTGAATACTTTTGGGGTTAGGCTGAATAAACCTCCACACTTTATCTCCTATACTTGCCCCCCTTAACAGGCCTCTTCGCACATCCCCGTCTGTAAGGCTTCCGAGTAGTTTTTGATCCTTATCTAAAACAAAAAGAATCGCATCTGCTGCCAAAAAATCTAATCTAGCGAGAGCCTCTTTCAAGGTTACTTCACATCCAATTAAGTGCTCCTTATAGTTTCTCAAAACGGTATGATTTCAATATTTGAAACGCTTCAGCGTACTCTACTCCACAGCTTGCGCCTCGAAAGGTGGCCAATGCTTTAATATTTCTTATAGAACGAGGAAAGGGATGCGAGCCTAACTCGGATTCATAGATACGCATAAGCTCTAATTTCTCGTCTATTTGCTCAGAAATATCAACATAGCAATGAGGAATAAATGCCTTCTCGGCAAGTGGCGGTGCAAACTCTGTCTCAGACAGACACTCGTACATGAACACTTCTCTTATGAATGGGTATCTAAATGACTTCGTACAAGCCATCACCGCGTCAAACAGTACCCTATGATCTGAATGAGCATCTGAGCGATTGACCAAATAAATTTTTGATGGTTTTACCTTGTTGACTACTTCAGAAACTTTTGGAACCAAATCTACCAAATCCTCCGAAGTTAGCGTCATAGTCGGGTAGTCAAGTTGATATGTATCCATTGAGAGTTGATTTGCAACCATGGCTATTTCATTTTGACGACTTGCTATTCGTTCTGGGGAAAAACCGTGTCGCTCAAATAAGTCAGTAGCTATAAGCCAGGAAAGTTTATCTCCTACCTCCCTATGCCTGACTAAAGTCCCGCCCGCTCCGAGTATTTCGTCATCGGGATGAGCAGATACAACTAAGACTGATTCACACATTTTCTAATAAGTGATGTTTTTATATATCAATTCATCATCAAACTTTAGATTCCTTAAAGCCTGAATTACTTTTTGAGCACTGTCACCGTCTCCGTAAGGGTTTTTACATTCTTCTACCAAATTTCGAAAATCAACATCATTTAAACATTTATCTATAGCTGAAAGGATTTGCTGCTGATCATGGTCAACGAAGATAACATTCTCACCGTGAACCCGACCTCTTTGTCTATTACCTACATTCACTGCTGGTAGATTCAAAGAAGGAGCTTCCAACAAACCACTGCTCGAATTACCTACTAAAACCGATGCATAACGTAAGAGATTTACGTAAACTATTCGGTCTAGATTTTTGAAGCTGAAAAAACGATCTGGATATTTCGTACAATACTCATTAATGACTGTCCTAATATCCAAACTACCAGGGTCTGAGTTTGGATAATTGATAAAATAAAATAAATCCGTTTTCAAAAGCGATTCCATGGTATTTCTCATCTGTCGCTCCTGCTGATCTACTTCGGTTAATATTGAGTGTTGAATAACGACTCCATACTTTCTATCTTCAGATAGGTCTACGTCCAAATTCTTAAGTAAATCTCTCTTTGAACAGACTTTAGTTGATAGAAAACGGTCTAATGCCGGATTACCGACCACATGGATTCTCCAATCATTTTCACCTAGCTTTTTAAGAGTTTCAGCATGTTCATGGAGTGTGGTGAAGTGGACATTAGCGAATTTACTTGCTGCATACCTTACGGTATTATCAATATTTCCATCTTTAGCAATATCTCCTCCAAAAAAATGTGCCACGGGAATACTCATATAGGCAGCTGTAATACATACGGAAATGACATCT
Organism: Roseivirga pacifica; assembly: GCF_900111145.1. Taxonomy (GTDB): domain Bacteria; phylum Bacteroidota; class Bacteroidia; order Cytophagales; family Cyclobacteriaceae; genus Roseivirga; species Roseivirga pacifica. The sequence goes on along the minus strand of NZ_FOIR01000001.1, from coordinate 1,074,580 downwards.
TCCCTGTCTCCGGCCACAATAACCAAGTCTGGGTTTTCTCGATAAAGCGTCTGTGCAATTAGAGGGATTTGATTCCCAACAGAGACTACTCTTGCTAACTTTTCATCAGAGTCCAGCAGATTGAAGCAATAATCTGCAATTACAAAACCATCTTTCTTGATCTGGTCTACTGTAAGGCCATAAGTTGGACTCAAGTGAGGGCCTGATACAATAAGCTTGAAATCAAAACCTGCGTCTTCATTCAATCTTAAATAAACTGAGTGCAATAGGTCATACTCTGACCTAGCCGCGGTGACTGCGATTATCTTTTTCAAAACACCTATAAATCAATTAATCCCTTTAATGCTCTTTGGGTTTTCAAAAAAGAGCCTAACTCTCTAGCAGGTGCTCCTGTCCAAGTTTCACCACTTGGGATATTCTTAGTTACAACACTACCAACTCCAATCTTTACATCATCTCCAATGTGCAAATGTTCTAAAATATTTGAGCTTGGAGCAACCCATACTCTCTCACCAATCTTAACACTACCTGCAATCATAGAATTGGCAATGATGTGTGAATGTTTGCCAATTTCCACATTATGAGCAATGTGAACCAGGTTATCAATCTTCACACCTGTTCTGATAGTGGTATGCTTAAGGGCTCCTCTGTCAATTGACGTATTGCTACCAATTTCTACATCATTTTCTATAATGACGCTTGCTATGTGAGGAAACTTAACTAAAACATTGTTTCCATCTTCAATGTAACCAAACCCTTCGCTGCCTATTACCGTGTTCGAACCTATCTTAACATTATTACCAATTGAAACACCATCATAAATCACTACATTGTTCTCTATCTTTACATTATTGCCTAATCTGACATTGCCAATCACCGAGTGATCTCCGACAGATAGATTTGCTCCTAAAGTGGCTTTTTCATTGATCAATGCGCTTGATGATACTGAGGGAACCGAGCTGACTTTATATTGTTCGTATACTTTCGCATAGACCAATTTTGGATTCTCAACCAATAATAAATTTGGAAGTTTCTCCTGACTCTTGAGCATCTCAAATTGCTCTACTTTCTTCACTAGAATTAAACCTGCGCTTGCCTGAGTACAGTACCCGAGTATTGCCTCTTCTGTTTCGCCACTACACCAGTCAAGTGTTCCAACGTTCTCTTCTCCCTGAATACTTATATTGTCTATTTTTACGTCCTCACTGGTACCTAGGAACAAGTAATCGCCATTTGTGATAGCTGTAATATCGGACAGATTTATTTTTTTTGATAGCTTTTCCATAATAAAATTAGCTTCAATTGTTACTCGATAATGAATGTATGATGTGGCTCAAATTCAGTTTCTCATTGACCATCACATCGGTAAGTAGTGTTTTTCCGATAATTTCTTTCATTTTCATCGGTGAAACGCCATCACCTGGCCTCAAGGTCATTAAGTCGTTTTCACCAATAGTCTGGCCCTTTTTCATATTGTGAGCAAAGAATAAGGATTTTCGACCAACGACACGGTTTTTCAGTTCGCTCTTGCTGGGTTCTTTACGCCCATTTCCAGCTATGGCCTTTTCAATATTTCTAATGCCCGCAACCATAGCCTTTAGCTCTCCTGGTTCAAGTGATGCTCTATGGTCTGGGCCAGGCATACTTCTATCGAGTGTAAAGTGCTTTTCAATGACTACTGCTCCTAAGGCTACAGCGGCTATTGGCACCTCAATACCCAAAGTATGGTCTGAATAGCCAATTTTAACACCCATTTCCACCTCAATGGTTTTCATTGCGCGGAGGTTTACGTCTTCCATGGGGGTGGGGTACTCTGTGTTGCAATGCAAAATGGTGATATCCCCTTTGGGCAATCCCTTCGAGGTAAGCAAGTCCACGGCCTCTTTGATTTCCTTCATATCAGCCATTCCCGTAGACAGTATCACGGGCTTCTTGAAGGATGCAATTTTTTTCAAGTAGGGGTAATTGGTGATCTCACCGCTGGGTACTTTAAACCTGCTAAAACCAAGGCTGTTTAAGTACTCGAGTCCATCCGTATCAAATGCCGTTGAAAAAAACTCCAAGCCTTTTTCTTTGGCATAGGCAATGAGTTCTTCATGTTGGGCCTCCGTTAATTCGAGCCGCTTGAGCATCTCGAACTGACCTTCCTCTTTCTCATTGGTGTTTTTCTTCTGGTAACTGGCCTTCTGTGCACCTTTTGATACTAATTTCTCTGCTTTAAATGTTTGAAATTTAATCAAGTCAACTCCGGCTTGTGCAGCAGCATCGATGAGTTTCTTGGCCAGTATTGTACTACCATTGTGATTGACTCCTGCTTCGGCAATAATTATAACCTTATTTTGTTTCATTGGACTTTTCTGGCACTACTCGGGATATTCACTATTCTCTTTTCTAGGTACTCGGCATTCACCTGACTATCTTTTCGGCAGTCGGCATACATAGGCAAACGATGCATTAGCTGCCATATCGGCCTGGTCATTACGCCCAAATCATTGGTGCATTTAAGAAAGGCATCTCTCTCATCTTCTCCTTCCAGCTCCACACTCATCAGCCAATAGTTCCAGTCTGTATCTTCCGGAATAGCCTTCAGTCTAAGACCATAGTCAGCTATACATTGTCGATAGTCTTCGTATAGCTCCTTTTTGCTCTCTTTCAAAAAAGTAAATTTCTCAAGTTGAGCACAAATCAATGCTGCATTTAGATTTGGCATTCGAAAGTTATAGCCTAGCTCATCGTGATAGTACTCCCAGCGATGCGGCACCTTTGCGGTTGTCGTGAGATATTTGGCCTTGTTACCCAACTCTACATCATTTGAAACGATGGCACCACCACCACCAGAAGTGATGATTTTGTTGCCATTGAATGAAAATGAACCGAAGGTACCAAAACTCCCGGCTGGCTTTCCTTTGTAAGAGCTGCCAAGAGCCTCTGCGGAATCTTCAACAACCGGAATATGCCATTTTGAGCAGATTGCCGTGATCTGATCCATTTGACACATAAACCCGAATGTGTGCATGGGCATACATGCCGCAATACGCCTTCCTGAAGACTTATTGTAACAACCATCTTCTCTCAGTTCGGCAAACTCTTCCAGAAAATCACCGAGAGCTGTAGGCGACATACCCATGGTTTGCAAATCTACATCAACAAACACGGGATGCGCGTGATTGTAGGTAATGGCATTGGCGGTGGCTACGAAAGTAAGAGATTGTGTTATTACCTCGTCATTTTCTCCAACACCCGCCAACCTGAGAGAAACCTGCAACGCAGCAGTACCATTGACCACCGCCACGGCTCTATTTGTTTGGGTAAACGTAGCAAACTCAGACTCGAACTTGTCAACAAACGCTCCTACTGATGAAACGAATGTAGACTCAATAGTCTCCGAGAGGTATTTTTGCTCATTACCCCAAAACCTAGGTTCATGCAAAGCAATAAACTCCTGATGTCCGAACAGGCTCTTTACCTGCCCACAAAATGCCCTAAAACGATTATCCACCTCTTGCCCTTTGTTACATCTTACCGTCCAGATACTTACCTGTTTCTTTATGACCGAAATTGGGGATCATTTTGAAAAATAGGTCGACAAGTTCGGCCTTGGTCCAGTCTCCCTTAGATTTGATTGCCTCAATCTCTTCCTCGAAATATGTAATACTTTCCAGGTCGAGATCCAAATCATTTTTGATCACTCCAAGGTTATTAAATCGCTCCATGTCGATCTTTTCAGTGCTGGTAAAAAACTCTTCGAAGTCTTTTTCACCTGTGGTATCACTGGGTGTAAAGAGACAGGGCCAATCCTTAATTAAGGGCTCTTTGGCCAATTTTCTTGCTTCATCCTCATCTTTACACTCTTTTACCCCATAACCCATTGCCTGCAAATACTTTCTGGCTATTTCGGCAAATGTGATGAGGTGAAGTTCTTCACTCAATTTTGGAAAAAAAATGTCACGATTTTCTCCGAATATACATGACATCAGACATAATTCACCTGACTCCTTTGGGGTAACAAAATAGCGCCTCACATCATTTGGAGCCACAATAGGTTGCTTCTTAGCCAGCCTTTGATTAAAACCAAACAATAGAGAACCATCAGAAAATGCCACATTGGCGAATCGTGCCGTGGAAATGTCAATCTCGACTGACCTTCTCATTAGAAACTTCTCCATTATGCGCTTGGAGCCCCCCATCATGTTGACAGGATTGGCAGCCTTGTCAGTAGACACACAAAAATACTTCTTCGTCCCGTTTTCAATACTTTGCCTAATGGTTTTATCGGTATTGAAAACATTTACTTCGATCATCCTCATCAGTGTGTAGGGGTCTTTCTCGCTACGCACATGTTTGAGGGCCGACAGGTTCAACACATAATCATACTGTCCGTCCTTTTCTATAAATGCATCATACTGCCATGATCCGATATCAAGGGCAAATGTTCTGAAATCACCTTTGATATACCCATGAGAGCTCCTCAAATCACGGACCAACTCTACCAAGTTATTCTCAGAGATATCAACAACATGTAGCTTTTTTGGCTGTCGACTAAAAATCTCATTAACAACTGCTTGACCTATGGACCCACCACCTCCTAAGACCAAAAAGGAAGATTCACCAACCTTTGTGGTTAATTCTTCTTCTCTTTCATTAATGTCTTTAGTAAAAAGGGCCTTATTTCTTCCAACTAATTCTAAGAATCTCATGTATAACGTTAACTTCTTGGATTAAATCAGCTTCGAAAGAAGCTTTAATTTATGGCTTGACCCGTCAGGTAAGCTGAAAATACATTTCTTGATTTAGTGACATTTTTCAAATCCAAGCCATAATAGGCGCTTTGAAGCTCCACTTTAAATTGAGCCCTAACTAGATTTATACTTAATTATTTTTTTATTCACCTCGGTTGGTAAGAAATAGTATTTGGCAATAAAAAAAACAATTGATAAAGTAAACCCAACGAGTCCAAAGAGTATAACCATAATTGCTCTTCGGGGTCGTGACCTTTCTACTGGCACTACTACCTGTTCAATAATGGTAAAGAGAGGTGTGTCTTTTTTTACCTGTATTCTTTGGGTTTCGAGCTGCTGCGCTAACTCCTGAAAAACACTATATGTCAAATCATATTTAGACTGAAGCACCTGTAATTCTGTTTGAGCTATTGCCGTACTAATATTAGCATTTCTGTCACGAAACTCTGCCAATTCTAATTGAACCTTCCTAAATTCTTTTAACTTTTCTTGATAACGCTGCTCTATGAACTCCAATTGTACCTCTGCTTTTTGAATCTTATGGGCTACAATTTTCTTCTGTAGAATAGACATAGCCTGATATACTACCTGCGCAGAAGATAGTGCCTCAGGCATTTCTGCAGATATCTTAACATAGCCATCCAAATCGTTCACGGATATAAATACTTGACTTTTTATCTTTCTTATAACTTCTAACTCTGACTTAGAAATATACACTATACCCTCTTGGCCTACATCGCTTTGATTCAATGGATCGCCTACTTCTGAAGAGCCGACTATTGCATGTCGGAAAAAATCTGATACCTCACCAATGTAGTTTAAAAATTTTTCACCATACCTTGGCTTGTAAAACTTGCTATAATACTCAAACAGTGTAACAGTAGTATCAAGGTCATGCACTGTTATTTCAGAGTTGAGCAATTCTTTTTGATAATGGACGCTTTCAAAAATATTGGGGTAAAGGCTTGGTGAAATACTACTAGCATCGCCACCGTTTATGTTTATTCCAGCAATAGCTGCCAAATTACTCAGACCACCTGGCGCTTTCTCCCCACCAGAGTTTTGTGGCACAAAAGTAACATTAGTCGAAAAATACACAGGGCTTAGCAAAGCTATAATTATCCCAATCAACACGAAGCCCGTAGTAATTGTCAAAATAATTTTTCTAGCGTTTAAAACGAACTTTGCCAAAAAAACCAAATCAATACTCCTTCTGTTTATATCACCATCCATTAAATTTTCGATAATAGTAAAGATTTAACAAAGTAAAATAGTCCAATCCAGTTACTCTACCTATTAACTATTAAAGCCAAAGAACCAGAGACTACAATTACTGGCTGGGCCTACTATCAATTTCTCTCTTAGCATTAAATTCGTCTATAATCTGCTCACACAATAGGCATTAGCCATAAAAAAGTGAGTTAATTAAGTCATCAATTTGTAATCCTGTCAACTAAGAAAACAATAGTAGCAAGACTAGATGTTATAGCCAATACCTCTTGTAAGCTCATCGGTTGCTTTTCCTTCTTCCTACTCACAAAAATTGTTGATCCAGGTTCAATTTTAGGATATTTCTTGAAGAACAAGAATCGCTTTACACCTTGGCGTTCGCCATTTGGGTACTGAACGTAGCTTCTACCACGTTTGGCCGTAATTAAGAAGCCTCCAGATTGATAAATATAGTCTTTAAAATTGAAGGATTTGTCAAACCGTAAGTTAAGTGGTGAAGTCACTTCTCCTGCCACCCGAACGGTCTCCAGTCTCCCTGGGACAGATATAACATCCCCAGGCTTAACTATGAAATCATACTTCGAGCCTGGTTCATTCAGGATTTTAACTAGATCCAATGCTACTGGTTCCTCTTCTTTTAGCTCAATATCCCTTATTAACGAGTCTTGCTCGGCAATATCTTCTATTAAATCTCTTTTTACTCTACTTCCCACCAAGTCTTCCTCGGAATTAACATTTGCCCTATTTTCTACCTTATTTAGTCTTTCAATTAGCCGTTCTTGACTAATATTTTTCAATTCAGACTCTTCACTAAGAAGTTTAGCTCTTAACTGTTGTAAGTATTGCTGAGAAATCTCCCCGTTGGATTTGTTGGAAGAAAACTCAGTCTGTCTAATCAGAATAGCCCCTTCTGGATAGGCATATTGAGTGATTCCCTGGGCTCTCTTTATAATGTCTGATACGCGCTCATCCTTCCTGCTGATAGAATATGTGCCTGGAGCTCCAATCTCTCCTTCAACAGTCACCTGTTGTTGAACCGTATATCCAGGAGATTTCCTAATATACACTTGATCAAATGGTTGTAGTAGTAAATTTCTATCCTCTGTGTCTATAGAAAGACTCTTGTCAATTTGAATAGTTACAATCTCAGCCGTTGTATTAAGATTGGCATCCTTATTTCGTCTTGAAATTTCAACCATCGAACCCGAAGCCCCTTCTGTTAGTCCTCCACCAATAATAATCAGGTCTTGAACTGTCATGGTGTTAAAGAAAGGATATACACCTCCTTCAAGAACTTCGCCAGAGATTGAAACGTAATATTCTTCCTTCAAGTCGTAAATCGAACTAATACGCACCAAGTCCTCTCTCATCAATGGAATATCTTCTATTTGGCTTGACATTAACTTACCTAAGTCTACAGGTACCGTGTTTTGTGAAAAGTCCTCATTTGTTCTATAAATGGTAGCTCTAGTAAGGAAGGCGTCTCCTCTCAAGCCATCAGCCTTTTCGATTAGTTGCTTCAAGGTTAACCCATCAGTTAATTGATATTCACCTTCTCGATAAACAGCTCCTTCAATTTGAACCCTGTTTTTATATCGATCTAGAATAGGAGTCACCTGAAACACATCACCGTCTTTCGGTTGAAATAAGGCAAATTCATCGGAAGTAATGTCTATAACTTCTCGTTCTCTTTGGCCACTTCTTCTCACTGTTACCAACGACCTATAGGCGGTATTGGTAAAGCCTCCTGCATATTCTAAAAGGTCATTGAAACTCTCACCTTCTGTTAATTCAAAAAGGCCCGTTCTTTTAACCTCTCCATCAATTTCAACACGGTTAGTATATGATTTAACCAAAACCACATCGCCACTTTTTACTCGAATATCGCCTTGCTTTATACCCGTAACTAAAAACTCGTATAAATCGACCTCCTTTACCAATTTGTTGTTTCGGATAAGTCTAACCTTTCTAAAGGTTCCATTCTCAGATGGCCCCCCAGCTGCATAAAGTGCTGTAAATACTGTCGAAAGTGAGTTCAATGCGTAATTACCAGGACTATTTACATCTCCCACAATGGCAACGTTGATTGTACGAATTTTACCAAGGCTTACCTGGTAAAAAATTGATGGTGCTTGTCCATTTGTCCCTTTAATTCCGCTGTAAATTTGGCTCAATCGCTCGCCAACCTTTTCGCGCAATTCCGCTACTGTTAGGCCATTCACATAAACAGGGCTTAAATTTTCAGGCCTAACATACCCCTCTGGAGTAACTTCCAAAGCAATATACTGCTGTGTTGCGCCCCATAAATCAATGATTATTTCATCACCTGGGCCCAGCACATAATCGTCCGGAGTTGGAATATTTAGATTAGGAGCAAAGGTTAAAACATCAGAATGAAAAAGATCATAGCCAAAAATATTTTTCTCCTCTTCAGTCAAGTTTTCTTCAGGGTTGTTTCCTCCAAGTTTACCAAAAACATCTCCTTCATTAAAAATTACTTCTTGACGACCACTAGTATTTGTAGGCTTGAGTTCTGATTCAGGATCCATTCCAACGCCCATTCGCAGTTGCTCTACTCTTCTTCTCAATTTCGAAATTTGAGATTCTGGCATTCCGCGTTGGCGCGCCATTGCTTCTAGTTGCTGTTCTGTAAAACCACTATTCTCAGCTTGTTTCATGTAGTTGAGAATGTCTTGATCAGATAAATCATCGACATTAATGGTAGCCAGATTGGCACCTGACAGGCTTTGAGCGTTCTGCGCATGTAAGTGAGCCGCTGAAAACACGGTCAACACCAGTATAATCAACCCAACAAAAATTCTTTTTGAATCCATATAATTCAATATTAGCTCACTAGCTGCACTCTACTTTTTGCTACCTCAGCAACAAGTGAAAAGCCCAGTGACTCTATTGTTAAAATTAGTTTCGTTCCTTTTATCTTTAATAACTCACCCGTTTCGCCACGCAGTGGCCCATCGGTGATTTGTAACTTTTCTCCTTCATGAAAGATTCTTGAAACAGCATCTGCTTCAGGATTTTCACTCAAAAAGTCATCAATTGCTCTTATTTCAGAGTCTCGTACAACAACAGGCTTACCCAACCAAAAAACGGAGCTTACAATTCCCTGATCCTTTAGGATTTCTTGGCGTAACACTTCATCAACTCTTGCAAAAATGTAAGAAGTAAACAAAGGCTCCTTTACTTTCTTCTTCCTGTCAGACCATTGCTTAAGCACAGTTCTAACAGGGCAGAAAATTTCGTAGCCTAAATCACTTAGCCGTTCACTCACCTTTTTCTCATTGCGAGGTTTGGTGTAAAATGCAGTCCAATATTTGCTTTGCGCTTTACTCATTCCACAACAATAGATACTTTTCCTTGGCAAAATCGATTTCCAAAGATTCAGCTTCGCTATAAACCAAATACTGAATCTTTTTTTCAATCAATTTTTCTGCTTTTTGAATTAAATCCGTCAAAAATACTCTTTCTGGATTACCCACAAAAACGAGACTCACTACTTCAGAACTCCTGCCTTTGGCCAGTTCACCAGTTAAGTAAACTCTTTTTACATCACCAAGCTCGGCAACCACCTGATCAATGATACTCTGCAAGCCAGTTTGTTTAAGTAAAATACTCCTAACCTCTTTAAATAAAGGGAAGGTCTGATTGGCCTTGTATAGCTTCTTATTCCCAACTAACTCACTTTCCACCATTCCCGCTTCTTCAAAACGAGATAACTCCAACCTAACGGAATTCGTGCTTTCTTGGAACTCATCGGCCAACCCCCTTAAGTACGACTTACTTTCAGGATTGAGGAAAAGCCTTAGTAGTAGCTTGATTCGGGTTTTAGAAGAAATCAGCGCCTCTAACATGAGTTGGATACAGCTTCGCCTGGTCGGTCACAACTGAGACTTAGCTTTGAGTAGTAAAACTACTCATTCTTTATTCACTTCAAAAAGGGAAACGAAGAATTTTATATTATTCTAGGAAATACTAGTTCTAAAAAGATTAAGATCGAAAAGAGAGCACCTTTTCAATAATGAACGATTGTTGTTCATCATTCATTTCTGTATGTATAGGCAGAGAAACCACTCTTGAACACAGGTCTTCTGTGTTTAGCATATCCCCTTCTTTGTACCCATAGTATGCATAAGCTTTTTGCAAATGATTTGGTACCGGATAATAAATCATAGCTGGAACATCGTGTGCAGCCAAATGATTGACCAATGCATCACGATCTACGCCATCGGCTAGTTTCATAGTGTACTGGTGGTAAACATGCGTGCTAAACTCAGATTCTACAGGAGGTGTAATCCAATCAGCTTTAGAGAATGCTTCAGAATACCTTGAGGCAACCTGATAACGAGCCTCATTATATCCATCTAGGTATTTTAGTTTTACCTTCAATACTGCGGCTTGCATACTATCCAAGCGAGAGTTCACCCCAATGGAATCGTGGTAATATCTTTTGCTTTGACCGTGGTTAACAATCATCCTTAGCTTTGCAGCCAGTTCATTATCATTGGTCATAATGGCACCACCATCGCCATAAGCCCCAAGATTCTTCGAAGGGAAGAAAGAAGTGGCTCCTGCATCGCCAATTGTACCTGCTTTAGATACACTGCCGTCAGATGACGTATATTCGGCACCAATGGCCTGAGCAGTGTCTTCAAAGACTTTGAGATTATTCCTTTTGGCAACTGCCATTAACCTGTCCATATCGGCACACTGACCATAAAGATGAACAGGAACAATTGCCACAGACTTATCTGTAATTTTTGACTCAAGGTCTTCAATATCAATATTGAAGGTATCAGGATAAACTTCTACAAAAACAGGCTTGAAACCTAGTAGCGCTATTACCTCAACTGTGGCCACATAAGTGAATGAAGGTACTAGCACTTCCGCCCCCTTTGGAAAGTTATGAGCCATCATGATGATTTGTAGGGCATCGGTACCATTGGCACATGGAATGACATGCTTGGCTCCAAGGTACTCTTCTAAATTCGCTTGGAACTCATGAACCACTGGCCCATTGATAAATGTTGCTGACTCCAACACCTTATCAATTTCCAACTTAACTTCTTCTTTTATTTTGGTGTATTGACCGACAAGGTCCACCATTCTGATTGGCTCCATCACACTTTATAAAACTCTCTGTACCACGTTACAAATTCGCCAACACCATATTCTAAACTAGTCTCTGGCTTATACCCCAAATTATTGATTAAATCCTGAACATCAGCATAAGTGGCAGCAACATCGCCTGGCTGCATCGGCATAAAGTTTTTTTCTGCCTCCATGCCCAAGCACTTCTCAATGGTAGAAACAAAATCCATCAGTTTCACTGGCGAATTGTTTCCTATATTATAAACAGTGTAAGGAGCTTTTGCCGTACCTGGGTCTGGATTTTTGCCCGACCAATTTGGATTGCCCTTTGGCGGATTGTCATTCACCCTAATTACTCCCTCAACTATATCATCTATGTAAGTAAAGTCTCTCGACATTTCACCATTGTTGAAAATGTTAATTGGGTTTCCCTCTAAAATCGCCTTAGTGAACAAGAAGAGCGCCATATCAGGACGACCCCATGGGCCATAAACGGTGAAAAACCTCAGGCCTGTTGTTGGTAGGTTGAACAAATGGCTGTAAGTGTGCGCCATTAATTCGTTGCTCTTCTTACTTGCAGCGTACAAGCTTATCGGATGGTCAACATTATGATGTATGGAGAATGGCATTGTTTCATTCAGCCCATACACAGAAGAACTACTTGCGTATGACAAGTGCTCGACACTATTGTGCCTGCAAGCCTCAAGAATATTGACAAAACCAACAATGTTACTATCAACATAAGCCTGAGGATTCTCAATGCTATATCTTACACCGGCCTGTGCAGCCAGATTAATTACATTGTCGAACTTTTGTTGCTTAAATAGATTGTTAATTCCTTGTTGGTCTTCAAGGTTCAGCTGTATGAATTTATAGGCATCATAAACGGTACTAGAAACAAGTTTACCATATGAAATAGCATCCTTCTCAATGCCAGTAAGCCCTAAGCGACCATACTTAACCCGTAAATCATAGTAATCATTAATGGAATCTAACCCAACTACTTCATCGCCTCTTTCCAATAGCTTCTTTGCTAAATGAAAGCCTATGAAACCGGCTGTTCCAGTAATTAATATTTTTGCCATTACAGTCTTGCGGTTACTAATTCTTTAGGAAGGATGGACTTCACATCATAAATAACCTGACTAGAGGAAAGCGTATTTGCATTGAGTATTTCTTTAAACTCATTGTGTGCCACAGCTAAAACAATTCCGTCATAATCACCAATGCTTATCTTCTCCTTTAGGTCTATCCCATATTCATGCCTCACCTCTTCAGCATTTGCCCAAGGATCATAAACATCTACCTTCACCTCAAATTCACCTAGCTCCGTCACAATATCTATGACCCTAGAGTTTCTAATATCGGGACAGTTCTCCTTGAAGGTAATTCCGCATACTAAGACTTTAGAATGATTGATAACCTTGCCTTTTTTCATTAACAACTTCACCACTTGGCTTCCTACATAGGGACCAATGCTATTATTAAGTCTTCTACCTGAAAGGACAATTTGAGGGTAGTAGCCAGCTTTTTTTGCCTTTTGAGCTAAATAGTAAGGATCTACACCAATACAATGGCCTCCTACCAAACCGGGTCTAAACGGAAGGAAGTTCCATTTAGTACCTGCAGCTTCTAGCACGTCTACAGTATCAATATTCAACTTGTTGAATATCATTGCCAACTCATTGACGAAGGCTATATTTATATCTCTTTGCGAATTCTCAATTACCTTTGCAGCCTCAGCTACTTTGATAGATGCGGCCTTGTAAGTACCAGCAGTTATCACTGATTTGTACAATTGATCTACCTTCTCTGCAATTTCAGGTGTAGAACCAGAAGTAACCTTCAGTATTTTGGTAACAGTATGTTCTTTATCTCCTGGGTTAATCCTTTCTGGCGAGTACCCGCAGAAGAAATCCTTGTTATATACTAGCCCCGATTTCTCTTCTAAAACTGGAACACAGTCTTCTTCCGTTGCCCCAGGATAAACCGTTGATTCATAAATCACAACATCTCCAGCTTTTAATACTTTTGCCACTGTCTCCGAAGCCTTAACCAGAGGTGTTAAGTCGGGGTTAGAATCACTATCTATTGGCGTAGGAACAGTAACAATAAAAATATTACAATCCTTAATATCTTCTAAGTTACAAGAATTGAAGAGGCCTTTAGAAGCATCCTTTGTGGATAAAACAGACTTCAACAAGTCATCCTCAACCTCTAAAGTGTGGTCGTTACCAGCGTTCAATTCTCTTACTCTGGCTTCATTAATATCAAAACCAACCACGTGGTACTTCTCTGCAAAAGCTACTGCAAGAGGGAGTCCTACATAGCCTAATCCGATTATGGCGATTTTGTCACTCATGACTAGTATACCCGAAAGTACGGGTTTAGTAAATTGTGTTTGTTATAGATTAATTCAACACCTTCTGGAGTTACTACCCTACCACCCATTGCAGAAATAATCGCATGAGCAGCGGCAGTATCCCACTCCATGGTAGGGGCAAATCTAGGATAAATATCTGCTTTTCCTTCAGCAACCATCATGAATTTTAGGGAACTTCCCATTGAAACTATTTCTGGGGCATTTAATTTATTCAAGAAACTTTGTGTTTCTTCATTGAGGTGAGAACGAGAAGCTACCACCTTCAGTCCTTCCTTTTTCTCATCAAAAGCAGATATTTCATTCAGCTTGTCTTCAACTCCATTTGTTGATTTAAAGCCGCCCTTTTCACTAATTCCGTAATATTGAACACCCAAAACTGGAGCATCTACCACACCAATTATTGGTTTCCCATTATCTATAAGAGAAATGTTAACCGTAAACTCTCCATTACGCTTAATGAATTCCTTTGTGCCGTCTAAAGGATCCACTATCCAAAGCCTTTCCCAGTTTTTTCTTTCTTCGTAGGCTGTATGCTTGCCTTCTTCACTTAAGATTGGAATACCCGTTTTTTCAAGGTGCGAGCAAATGACCTCATGTCCCTTCTTATCGGCCTTTGTTAAAGGAGAATCATCTGACTTCATATCTATACCAAAGTCTTCAGATTCATATATTTTCAGTATTTCCTTACTTGCATGGCTCGAGGCTTCTCGAGCTATTGATAATAATTCGTCTAATGAATAACCCATTACACAATCATTCCTGCGGCTACAGTTTCGTTTGTAGCCTCATCGACAAGAATTAAAGCACCCGTAGATCTGTTTTTACGGTAACTGTCATTCATAATTGGCTTAGTTGTTCTTAAAGAGACTTTTATGATATCATTCAAGGTGATTTTATCATAAGATTCTTCCTTATGAAGCGTATTTATATCAAGCTTATAATGAATATTTTTAACCATCGCTTTCACCTCGTTCGAAGCATGCATTAATGTATACTTAGACCTTACTTGGGGCCCTTGTGGAGAAAACCAGCAAAGCATCACATCAACATCTTGAGAAACATTGGGCTGATTACCAGTTTTCACAATCATGTCCCCTCTTCCAAGGTCTATATCATCTTCAAGTGTCATGGCAACACTCATTGGAGCGAAAGCCTCTTCAATTTCTTCTTCCATTAAATGGATTTGCTTCACCTTTGAGGTAAAACCTGAAGGTAAAACAGTCACCTCATCACCTTTTTTGAAAATTCCACCAGCAATTCTACCGGCATAACCTCGATAATCATGATATTTATCGCTCTTTGGCCTAAGTACTGTTTGAACAGGAAACCTTCCATCAATGTGATTGTAGTCGCTAGCTATGTGTATTGTCTCCAACGTATTCAACAACGTGGCGCCCTCATACCAAGGCATATTCTCAGACCTGTTAACCACATTATCGCCATTCAAGGCGCTAATAGGTATAAACCTAATATCCTTCACATCAAGCTTAGCCGCAAAGTCTTTATAGTCAGACTTAATCTTCTCAAAAGCCTCTTCACTGTGATCAACCAGATCCATTTTATTCACGCACACCACAATGTGAGGAATCTGAAGAAGGGAAGCGATAAAGCTATGCCTACAAGTCTGCTCAACAATGCCTTTTCTTGCGTCAATTAAAATCAAAGCTAAGTTAGCCGTAGAGGCTCCCGTAACCATGTTTCTTGTGTATTGAATATGGCCTGGAGTATCAGCGATTATGAACTTTCTTTTTGGAGTAGCAAAATACCTATAGGCCACATCAATCGTAATCCCTTGCTCTCTTTCGTCTTTCAGACCGTCCGTTAGCAGCGCTAAATCCGTATGTTCCAAACCGCGTTTTTTACTAGAACTGGCTACGTGGTCGAGCTGATCCTCGAAGATAGATTTACTATCAAATAGCAACCTTCCTATTAACGTACTTTTCCCGTCATCAACACTGCCCGCTGTAGTGAAGCGCAAAAGCTCCATATCTAAGTAAGACTTTTCCATTAGAAATACCCCTCCTTCTTTCTGTCTTCCATTGCTGTTTCAGAGCGTTTATCGTCTGCTCTGTTGCCACGCTCTGTTTGGCGCGCGGCAGCCACTTCACCTATAATTTTTTCTACCGTATCTGCTCCAGACTCAACTCCACCAGTAATGGTAATATCCCCTAGTGTTCTAAAACGAACCTGCTTATTCACTACCTCTTCTCCCTCTCTTAACTGAATGTATTCAGACATTGGCAGCCAAGAATTATTTCTCCAAATGACATCTCGGTTATGAGCAATGTAGAGAGAAGGAATATCAATATTTTCGGCCAAAATGTATTGCCAAACATCCATCTCAGTCCAGTTGGAAATAGGGAATACTCTGAAATGTTCACCAAAATTCTTTTTACCATTATACAGATTCCAAAGCTCTGGACGCTGATTTTTCGGATCCCACTGGCCAAAATCATCTCTGTGTGAGAAGAAGCGTTCTTTCGCACGTGCCTTTTCCTCATCTCTTCTGGCTCCTCCCATCAAAGCATCAAACTGATGCTCTTCAATAGCATCAAGAAGAGTCGTGATTTGAAGCCAGTTTCTTGAAGCATCTTTACCAGTTTCTTCCCTTACTCTACCTTTATCAATAGACTCTTGAACAGACGGAGCAATTAGTTCTGCGCCTATCTTTTCTGCCAAATTATCCCTAAACTGAATCGTCTCGGGGAAGTTGTGACCAGTATCGATATGAACCAATGGAAAGGGAATTTTAGCTGGCCAAAAGGCCTTTCTAGCCAAATGTGTTACAACAATTGAATCTTTCCCCCCAGAAAACAAAATTCCGGGTTTTTCGAACTGTGAATACACCTCTCTGATAACATAAATCGCTTCCGATTCTAGCTCTTTAAGGTGGGTTAAATTATACTTCGACATTTTGTCTGAGTGATATTTTTGATTCTACTACTTTTAATAACTTTTCAAGCGACTCTTGTGGGCTTTCCCCTGCTGTCTTCAGTACAACATCAGGATTTTTTGGCAACTCGAAAGGGGAATCAATCCCAGTGAAGTTCTTAATCTGACCTTCTCTCGCCTTTTTATAAAGCCCTTTTACATCACGCTGCTCGCAAATTTCTATAGGGCAATCCACAAAAACCTCAATAAACCTATGTTCACCTACTAAATGCTTAACCCTATCCCTATCCTCCTTAAACGGAGAAACGAATGAAGAAAGCACCACAATACCTGCATCTACAAATAACTTCGAAACCTCGCCAATGCGCCTAATATTCTCAACTCTGTCTTCATCCGTAAAGGCCAAATCATTGCATAGTCCATGTCGGATATTATCTCCGTCCAAGGCATAGGTTTTAAAACCAGACTCATGCAGTTCATTCTCTAGTAAATTCGACATTGTTGATTTACCAGAACCAGACAATCCAGTAAACCAAACAACTATTGGTTGTTGTTTCAAAAGCACTTCTCGCTTTTCTCTATTAATCTTAAAGCTTTGCTTTGTAATGTTTTCTGCAACGCTTTTTGCCCGCTCTAGCCTTTTCCTTCTTTCTCGTTTTCTATCAAGACCAAAATTTAACCTATACCAAACACGTTCATGCAGGTAGTATAAAATCATCTTGGTGATAATCTCAGCTGCGCCAATCTTTAATCCTGTAACAGGACTCCCCGATATCACCCAAGCAAGCAACATTGTGTCCAATGTACCCACAATTCTCCAGGTAACGGATTTTGCAATATGCCTAAGCCTACTATCTACCATGCCTTAAGTTCGTTAATTCACAAACCTAGTATATATTTGAAATTCAATGATGAAAAGCTCTTTTTTTACATTAATCTCAAAAGAATTTTTGGCCGAATGGCGACAAAGGTACGCACTTAACGGCATGCTATTGTATATAATCTCTACCATTTTTGTATGCTATTTGAGCTTTAACATAAAAAACACTGATTTACAATTAGTTACATGGAATGCTCTTTTCTGGATTATCATACTTTTCACTTCAATAAACTCCATTGCCAAGAGTTTTATTCAAGAAAATGAGGGTAGACTGCTGTACTATTATTCGCTCGCAAGTCCTCAGCACATCATACTATCTAAGATAGTTTACTACGGCACCATCATGACTATTCTGTCTTTTGCCGGGTATTTCTTTTACAGTTTTGTAATGGGCAACCCTATTCAGGATTTAACCATGTTCGCTTTGGTTGTTCTACTTGCTTCCTTCGGGCTTTCTAGTGCACTTACCATGCTTTCAGGCATAGCCTCCAAAGCACCAAATAGCACCTCGCTTATCGCTATTTTGAGCTTCCCTGTTTTGCTGCCCTTATTACTTGTTATCATTAAGGCATCGAAAAACGCCATGGACGGTATAAACCGAAGCCTCTACATGGACGATATTCTTCTACTGGTAGCGATAAATGCAATAATTGTTGCGGTATCGTACATGTTATTCCCCTATCTTTGGCGCTCATAGAGCAAACGGTTACTGGCATGAAGAAAAAGTGGTGGAAAATTCTATGTGTAGCCCTACTTAGTTACGCCCTTTTAGGTGGATTACTATTCGAGGTTCCAAGGTTGGGAATTCTAAACGAAACCATCAGAAACCTACACTTCCACGTTCCTATGTGGTTCGGAATGATTATCCTACTCACCACCTCTGTTGTTTACTCCATTAAATATTTAAGCTCGAACGATTTGGCAAAAGACCGAATGGCTGTGGAATTTGCCAATGCAGGTGTTCTGTTGGGCATTCTCGGAATTTTAACCGGAGCTTTTTGGGCCAACTACACTTGGGGAGAGCCGTGGAGCGGTGACCCAAAACAGAATAGTGCAGCCATCTGTCTGCTCATTTATTTTGCCTACCTCATTTTAAGAAACTCACTGGAAGACCAGCAACAAAGGGCTAGAATAAGCTCTATCTATAACATTTTCGCATTTGCGGCTATGATTCCATTGCTGTTTATTCTACCAAGAATGACTGACAGCTCACTACACCCAGGAAATGGCGGCAACCCAGGCTTTAATGCCTACGACATGGATAGCCGACTTCGCCTAGTGTTTTACCCGGCAGTAATTGGCTGGACCTTGCTAGGTGTTTGGTTGGTTTCTCAACGCGTAAGAATGCGCAAAATTCAAACGGCTTTAGAAGATTAATGAATATGAAAAAATTCATCGTAACATTCCTTTTATTCCTCTCGTTAAGCGTTTTTGCGCAAGATGGGCAATACACCATTACGGAAGACGACTACAATAATACGTCTATCGAAATGGCAGACACATTACGCTCCAATGGCAAGATTTACGTAGTTGTTGGTGTAGTAATGATCATCTTTGCTGGGGTAATTACTTACATGGTGTTAATTGACCGAAAGATCTCCAAACTAGAGAAGGAGGTTTTTAGTGAAAAAGGTTAATTCTTAGCGGTTTGTGTAGTACTTTTGCCCCGTGATAAACGGGAGGCGGACATGAAGAAATCTAATATAATTGGGCTAATCGTGATAGCAATTGCGGTGGCCGTAATCCTTTCAACAAGACAAAGCGCCAGCTCTTATGTAACTTTTGACGAAGCCTATGCCATGTCTACCAACGGAGACGCTGGTTCGATACACGTGGTGGGCGAACTAAAAAAGAGCAGCAATGGCGAAATTGTTGGAGTAAACCCAAGCTCAGATAGACTTTCCGTTGAATTCATTCTTGTTGATGACAACCACAAAGAACAAAAAGTATTCTTAAATCAACCTATGCCTTCAGACTTACTGAAGTCTGACAAAGTAGTGGTAATTGGCGGCTACCACAACGATAAATTCGTAGCAGATAAAGTTCTATTAAAGTGCCCTTCGAAGTACGAAGAGACTTCACTCTAAATTGAGCCCCAACCTGCTAAACACAACTACATGGCACATATAGGAATCGGAAACGCTGGCCACCTTCTCGTAATTATTTCTTTCATTACTTCTATTGTAGCAGCTATTGCTTACGGAAAAGCCGCTGTTAACAATGAGTTGGGCAACCAGCCGTGGGTAAAGTTTGGTCGATTTACCTTCATTACACACGGTTTAGCGGTTTTAGGTTCTGCAGCCATACTCTTCATTATTATTTACAACAACTACTTCGAGTATCATTATGCTTGGAGTCACTCCTCAAAAAACTTGGCAGTACATTATATGATTGCCTGTTTTTGGGAAGGACAAGAAGGTAGTTTCCTTATTTGGTCTGTTTTCAACGCGCTTTTAGGCTTTATACTTATAAAAACCAATAAGAAATGGGAAGCGCCAGTAATGACCATTTTCGCATTGGTTCAGGCGTTTTTGGCTTCAATGATTCTGGGCGTTGTAATTGGCGATATGAAAATAGGAAGCTCGCCATTTATGCTGCTACGCGATGTTGTTGACAACCCAATATTCCTTATTAATCCGAACTTTGTACCAGAAGATGGCACCGGACTAAACCCATTATTGCAAAACTATTGGATGGTGATTCACCCTCCGATGACATTTCTAGGTTTTGCATGTACACTCATTCCTTTCAGCTTTTGTATTGCTGGGCTTTGGAGAAAAGACTATACCGACTGGATTCGTCCTGCATTACCATGGACAATTTTTGGCGGGGTAATTTTAGGAACCGCCATTATAATGGGTGGTTATTGGGCGTATGAAACGCTGAATTTTGGAGGATACTGGAACTGGGATCCGGTAGAAAATGCCGTTTACATTCCGTGGTTGGTGCTTATTGCCAGCATGCATACCATGATCGTTTTTAAGAAAAGCGAAACAGCACTTAAAACATCAATTGTACTGGTAATCGCTACTTTCTTACTTATTCTATATGCTACTTTCTTGGTAAGAAGTGGTATTCTTGGTAATGCCTCCGTTCACTCATTTACGGATTTAGGCCTATCAGGACAGTTATTGATCTACTTACTCTTCTTCCTAATTGCCTCAATAGTCATTGCAGCCAGGGTATGGAAGGACATCCCTACATCGGAGAAAGAAGCTTCGGCCTATTCGCGCGAATTCTGGATTTTCATTGGAGCACTAACACTTTGCCTAATGGCCTTCCAAGTGTTCGTACCAACATCATTCCCTGTATTCAATAAAATTGTGGAATTGTTCGGAGGACTTTCAAGCCTAGCTCAACCGGCCGACCAAGTACAGTTCTATTCTAAATGGCAGGTTTGGTTTGCCATTGGTATAGCGTTACTTTCTGGTACTGGCCAATTCTTCTTTTGGAAGAAAATGGACAAAGACAAGCTGAAAACGGCTTTAGCCTTTCCTGTAATTATTTCGTTGTTGCTATCGGCCATCATTTTTGTGATCGCCAAAATGTCGAACCCATTGTACATTCTAGTGCTTGTTGCAGGCATGTACTCAATTGTTTCAAATGGAAAAATACTGATCGACCTTTTCAAATCGGGTAGCTATAAACTAACCGGTGGTTCAGTAGCACATATTGGTATTGCCATGATGCTCATTGGTATTATGGCCTCTGAAGGCTACTCTCGCATTGTTTCGAAAAACACCACTACGATTAGTAGAGATTTCACAGAAGAGCAAAACTCTAATATGATCGTGCTTTTTAGAAATGACCCTAAGCCAATGGCGGGTTATTACCTACAATACAAAAGCGAAAATATTAAGGCGGAAAACATCCCGGGGCATATTGAAAAATCTTGGGTGCGCCCTACCGAAGACCCGCATTACAAAGTGGCCAAACACAGCATAGTAATCGATGGGCAAGCATATGCCGAAGAAGGCGACACACTATACTTCCGTAACCCGGAAAACACTTACCACGAAGTGCAATACACTTCGATGGATTCGAGCAAAACCTTTACACTATTCCCAAGGGTTCAACAAAATGAAGACATGGGGTCAACGGTGGTTTCTCCAGACATTAAAAAACTATGGGGAGGTGACCTGTATACTTTCGTGGCGCTACAGAATGATTTTGAAGATGAATTCACTGAGTGGAGCCAACCAGAAACCAAGAACTTAAAACCGGGAGACAGGTTCTTTATCAATGATTATGTGGCTGAATTTACTGGCTTGGTAAGACTAACAAAGGTAAATGGCATTGAACTAGGCGGACAAGACGCTGCCGTGCAGGCAAACATTACAGTATTTACCGAAGAGGGCAAACAAGTAAAGCTGGAACCAAAATTTATTATTAAGGACAAAGCCGTTGGCAAACCAGTTGAAATGAATCAGGAAGTTGCCACAAGAGTAGCCTTGGACAATATTTATCCTGAAAACGGTTCAATTGATTTGACCATTGAAACCACACAAAAAGACTGGATCATTCTTCAAGCAATAGAAAAACCACAAATCAACATTCTTTGGATTGGTACGATTATAATGATCGTAGGCTTTATTATTGCCACCAGAAGAAGGTATGTGGAGTTTATGAAAATGCGCGATAAGGGCTTGGCATAAAGTAGGTTTCAACCGAAAGCTTTTTTCCCTATTTTGAGTCTTTTACCATTTCTGACTCAAGATGAAAAACCGAAGATCCTTTCTGCGCAAAACTTTTTTAACTGCGGGCACACTTTCGCTTTCAAGTTTCTTTCAAAAATCATTGGCTGAAGACATTTCCGATGCCATGATTAACCTGAATAGGCTTAGCCCAGAAGCTGCCGCCCAGGACGAAGAACTTTGGGCAAGAATTAGGCAAGCCTATACCACATCACCAACCATTATTAATTTAAATAACGGAGGCGTTAGCCCACAACCAAAAGTGGTGCAAGATGCTGCCAACCGATATTATACCTATGCCAACGAGGCCCCTTCTTACTACATGTGGCGCGTGCTTGATCAGGGTCGTGAGCCGCTTAGGGCTAAACTTGCCGATCTGGCCGGAACCTCACCAGATGAGTTAGCGATTAACAGAAACACTACCGAAGCCGTGAACACCGTGATATTTGGGCTTAACCTAAAAAAAGGTGACGAGGTAATTCTAACCAAATACGATTACCCAAACATGATGAACGCATGGAGACAGCGAGAAAGACGTGATGGCATTGTGCTGAAATGGTTAGACCTAGATATTCCTACGGATGATAATGATGCAGTTGTGGAGAAATTCAAAGCGGCTATTACTCCAAAAACCAAGGTTTTTCACATTACGCACATCATCAATTGGACAGGGCATATTATGCCGGTAAAAGCACTTTGTGATGTTGCGCGTGCTAATAACATTTACTCCGTGGTAGATGGTGCGCATTCATTCGCTCATTTAGACTTTAAAATCTCAGACTTCGGTTGCGACTTCTTCGGAACAAGTCTGCATAAATGGCTATGTGCTCCTTTCGGCACAGGAATGCTCTATGCTAAAAAGGATAAGATCAAAGATGTCTGGCCTTTGCTCGCCTCTCCCGAAGGCCAAGAAGACAACATCCGCAAGTTTGAAAATATTGGTACGCGCTCATTCGCCATTGAACAAGCAATAGCCTCGGCTATCGACTTTCACAATGCGATTGGCTCGGCCAGAAAAGAAGCCCGACTGAAATACCTCAAAACGTATTGGGTTGATAAGGTAAAAAACATAGATAAGGTGAACTTTTACTCGAGTATGAACCCCGAATATACTGGTGCACTCTTCAACTTTGGCATTGAAGGAAAAGATGCCGGACCAGTTCACAACGACATTTTCCGAACGCACAAGATTCATTCAAGCCCGGTGAAGTACGAACAAGTAAACGGCCCTAGAATTACCCCACATGTATACACATCTAAATACGACTTGGACAGATTATGTGAGGCCATTGAGTTGTCTGCAAAATCATAATAGAGCATTCGTTTATACCCCACGGTTTAAACCGTGGGTTTATGGGATGGCATTTACGCCTTTCAAACCATTTCAATGGTTTTTGTTAAATTGAGTAAGAACAAACACACAACATGTCACACTCATTCCCAAAAATATGGGTTCATTTGGTGTTCAGCACAAAAAATAGACACCCCTTAATTTCTCGCAATCAGGAGGGTAAAATTTATAACTTCATTAAATCCCAAATGATTGACAAAGGCTGTTTTGTTAAAGCTATTGGTGGCATTGAGGACCACATTCATTTGCTTTTCCTTCTTAACCAGAATATTTGCCTAGCCGACCTGGTAAAGCAAATAAAAGGCGCTAGCTCTCATTGGATTAACCAATTCAATCTTTCTTCGGAAAAATTTGCATGGCAAACCGGCTACGGTGCTTTTTCAGTTAGCGAATCACAGCTATTAAAGGTTGAAAAATACATCCTCAACCAAAAAGAACACCATAAAACAAAATCATTCCGTCAGGAATACGAAACATTTCTTAAGATTCACAACCTCAATGAATGAAGTGGTTAAAACCACTATTATTTCATCGCAACCTCAATTTAGCCCATGGTTTAAACCATGGGCTAAATTGAGGTTGAACCGAAACTTGTATAACCTTAGGTTATATGTGCTACCTTCGCAACATGGCACAACGCATTGCTATAATCGGAACGGGAAATGTAGCCTGGCACTTGGCCAGAACATTGGAGAATGCCGGACACCTAATTGTCCACATTTATAGCCGAGATGCAGCCAAGGCCAAAAACTTCGGCCTCGACTTTTTTAATGCCAGCACAGGCGACTCAACCGATTTAAGAAGTGTCGATGCCTTCATTTTCATCATGGCCATTTCTGATGATGCCATTCAGCAAGTTGCGCAAAGTCTTCAGTTACCAGAAAATGCTGTACTCTGCCACACTTCTGGCACTCGCCCACTGCTCGATTTGGGCTATGCCTCCACCGAGCACATTGGCGTTTTTTATCCACTCCAAACCTTTAGCAAAGGCAAAAGGGTAGATTTTTCTGAAATCCCGATTTGTGTGGAAGGTGATACACAGTTTGCTCATGAGTCATTGACCCAGCTAGCCCATTCCATAAGCGGCAATGTGCAGGAGGTAAACAGTGCTCAGCGCAAAGTGCTTCATTTAGCTGCAGTTTTTGCCTGCAACTTTACCAATCACATGTTTACCATTTCGAAGGAAATTCTTGAAAACGGCAACCTCAACTTTGATATACTAAAGCCATTGATTGCCGAAACACTCAACAAATCCTTTGAATTAGGTCCTGAAAATGCCCAAACTGGTCCAGCTGTTCGTGGCGATTTAGAAACACTCGACAGGCAACATGAACTGCTAACAAACCAACCTGAGTTAGCTGAGATTTACAGGCAAATTTCGCAGCACATAATCGATACCTACGAAGAATAACGAATTGATAGCAAGCTTTTTTGCTCACCTTAAGCCAAACCGAATTACCTTTGTAGCGTAATAATTTGCGATGCAACTCTCAACAATTCTAAGACCAAGCTTTGTCTTTAGCTACCTCAAGCTTATTCGCGGGGTCAATTTGTTTTTGGTTGCGTTAACCCAATACCTCACCGCTATCTTTCTTATTGGCAACCGCGAAAGCTGGCTACAAATTCTTACCGACAAAGGCTTTTTCCTAATGGTATCGGCCACGGTAATGATCACTAGCGCTGGCTACCTAATAAACGACTACTACGATGTAAAAATCGACTTTGTGAATAAGCCAAAGCGCGTGGTAGTAGGTAAAAAATTGGGTAGGCGCTGGGTAATTGCCGGCCACACAATACTTAATCTTACGGCCATTGCTTTCGGCTTTTTGCTTTCTATAGAAATAGGGTTAATCATGTTCGGGGCAGCATTTTTACTTTGGTTGTATTCCAATCAGTTAAAGCGACTGCCGTTTGTTGGTAATTTGAGTGTAGCACTTTTAACCGGAACCACACTAATATTAGTAGCCGAATACTTTCACGATCGAGCCTACATAATTGCTTGCTATGCCATATTATCGGCTTTTATCACACTCATTCGCGAAATCATTAAGGATATGGAAGACATGAAGGGCGATGCCCGATTTGGTTGCAAAACTGTACCTATAGTGCTTGGCATTGCCAAAACCAAGTGGGTGCTTTACTGCATCAGCTTGGCCTTTATCATCACTGTTTTTGTACTTATTCAGCACATTTCGTTGGTGCTTCCTTCCATTCTGTTCATTACATTAATACTTTTGAACCTGAGTATTGCAAAAGCAGATACTGTAAAAGCATTTGGCACGCTCAGTACTTACTGCAAAATTATCATGTTGCTGGGCGTACTAAGCATGATTTGGATTTAATGAAGAAGAGAATTTCCATTTTCGCATCGGGCAGCGGGTCTAACGCTGAAGAGTTTTTCAAGCACTTTCAAAACCACCCATCGGTTGAAATTGTATCGGTTTTTACCAATAACAAATCGGCCGGGGTAATTGAACGTGCCAGCCGATACCACATTCCGCACCACGTTTATAACCGAACGTTTTGGCAAACTGGCGATGTAATTCTCGATATTCTGGCAGAAGAGAAAGTAGACTACATTGTATTAGCCGGCTTTATGCTGCTAATTCCTCAAGCGCTGGTAAAGCAATATTCCGATAGAATTTTCAATATTCACCCAGCTTTACTACCCAAATTTGGCGGCCAAGGCATGTACGGTAGCAATGTACATAAAGCCGTAAAAGCCGCTGGCGAATCAGAATCGGGCATTACCATTCACTTTGTAAACGAAGAGTACGACCGTGGCACCATCATCTACCAAGAAAGCTGCGCGCTGAGCCCAGAAGATTCTGCCGAGGAGATTGCGGCCAAAGTATTAAAGCTCGAACATAAAAATTATCCAAAAGTGGTGGAGCAAGAAGTTCTGAAGTAAAACACGTTTCTCACTTACGATTAACCCGTTCAAAAAAGAAATTATTTATATAAAGACATACGAGAACAAGGTCGATTTAAGACACGTGAATTCCGGAAGACAATTCAAAAGGGAAAGCGTTAATAAATTCTCGAATGAAAGATTACTAATCGCAAGCGTTTCAATTGCCTCTGCATTTTTAAAAGAGGTTTTGAAAGAAGTTTTTAACAATAACCTACTTGACCCAAAGCTTGTAATTTTAATTCAACCAATGGAAAAAGTAGAGGGAGGCATATCGGAAGTGGAAAGAATGACTTTCAATGATTTGGTTGAACAAATTGGAGGCAAGTACGTCTTCGTTCACGATACTTGTGAAGAACTATCTGATGAAATGGTAAAGCAAATTACCAAAACCCCTATCCTGTCCATTTAGGTTATTAAAAAGGTTTTAGCCAAAAAAAGTATAAGTCCTAACGGTTCTCAAAACCATATAAATTCCCTAGTTTTGCGACTTAATAAATCCCCTCGGAAATGTCGCAGGTAAAAATTCAATCCGCTTTAATATCAGTATTTTACAAAGACAATCTAGCTCCAATTATTGAGCTACTTAAGTCGAATGGCGTAACCATCTATTCTACAGGTGGTACACAAAAATTTATAGAAGATCAGGGTGCCGAAGTTATTCCTGTGGAAGACCTAACCAGCTACCCATCGATTTTCGGTGGAAGAGTAAAAACCCTTCACCCAAAAGTATTTGGCGGAATTTTACACAGAAGAGACAACGAGGGCGACTTAGACCAAGCCAAAGAATTCGAAATTCCTTCAATAGACTTGGTAATTGTAGACCTTTACCCGTTTGAAGAAACCGTAGCTTCTGGTGCACCTGCACAAGACATTATCGAGAAGATTGACATTGGTGGCATTTCACTTATTCGTGCCGCTGCCAAAAATTATAAAGACGTGTTGATCGTTTCTTCTCGCGAGCAATATGGCGCTGTAGAAACCTTGCTACAGGAAAAGAACGGTGCTACTGACCTTGCTGACAGAAGAAAATTTGCCGCGCAAGCTTTTGATATTTCTTCGCACTACGATTCGGCCATCTTCAATTACTTTAACGAGGAAGAGAAGCTGGACAAATTCAAAGTTAGCGAGCGTGAAGGCAAGCAATTGCGTTACGGTGAAAACCCTCACCAGGAAGGTCACTTCTACGGTCCGTTGAATGAGTTGTTCGACCAACTGAACGGAAAAGAACTTTCTTACAATAACTTGGTAGACATTGATGCTGCCGTTTGTTTGATTGAAGAATTTGATGCCAGCGAGCATGCTTTTGCCATTCTTAAACACACTAACGCATGTGGCGTAGCCATTGGCACCGATGTGAAAGACGCCTACTTAAAAGCTTTTGCAGCAGATACTGTTTCAGCTTTTGGTGGTGTTTTGGTAAGCAACCAAAACATTGACTTAGCTGCTGCAGAGGAGCTACACAAACTATTCTTTGAGGTGTTGATTGCCCCAAGTTTTGACGATGATGCACTTGAGTTACTAAAAGGCAAGAAAAACAGAATTTTGCTCGTTAAGAAGCAAAATCTTTCTGCCCAAACGCAATACAAGAGCTTATTGAATGGCGTAATTGTTCAAGATCGCGATTTGGTAACCGACAAGGCTGAAGATTTTAAAACAGTTACCAAGAAAGACGTAACTGAGGCTGAAAAGAGGGCGTTGGTATTTGCATCTAAAGTTTGCAAGCACACTAAGTCGAACACCATTATTTTAGCAAAAGAAGGACAAATGCTATCGAGCGGAGTTGGCCAAACTTCAAGGGTTGATGCCTTGAAACAAGCCATTGAGAAAGCTAAAGCATTTGGCTTTGATTTGAACGGAGCTGTAATGGCTTCCGATGCTTTCTTCCCTTTCCCTGACTGTGTGGAAATTGCTCACGGAGAAGGCGTAAATGCAGTGATTCAACCAGGTGGTTCTATTAAAGACGAACTATCGATTAACTACTGCGATGAGCACGATATGGCCATGGTATTTACCGGTACCCGCCATTTCAAACATTAAGCTTTTGATAAGCTTAATTTTTTAGTAAATAGGTACTTATTAGTTAAAAATAATCAGACAAGGAGACGCATTAGATGGGGTTTTTTGACTTTCTAACAAGTGATATAGCGATTGATTTGGGTACAGCAAACACCCTGATCATTCATAAAGATAAAATCGTGGTTGATGAACCTTCCATCATTGCCATTGACAAGAATACAAACAAGGTTTTGGCCATTGGTAAAGAGGCCATGAACATGCACGAAAAAACGCACGAAAACATTAAAACCATTCGCCCATTAAAGGATGGTGTAATTGCGGATTTCGAAGCAGCTGAAATGATGATTAAGGGAATGATCAAAATGATCGACCTGAACAAGCGTAGCTTTATGCCATCATCTCACCGCATGGTTATTTGTATTCCGTCTGGTATTACCGAGGTGGAAAAAAGAGCGGTACGTGACTCTGCCGAGCACGCCAACGCCAAAGAGGTTTACATGATTTACGAGCCAATTGCAGCAGCCATTGGTACCGGAATTAAAATTGATGAGCCAGTAGGTTCAATGATTGTAGATATTGGGGGTGGTACTACCGAGATTGCCGTTATCGCATTGAGCGGTATTGTTTGCGACCAATCTATTCGTGTAGCCGGAGACACCTTTACCAAAGACATTCTCGACTATATGAGAAGACAGCACAACCTGTTGATTGGTGAAAGAAGTGCTGAAAAAGTAAAAATCGCCATCGGTTCTGCCCTAACAGAACTGGATGACGCACCGGAAGATTACGAGATCAGAGGCCGAGACCTAATGACGGGTATTCCTAAGGTGATCAAGATTTCATACTCTGAAATTGCCTTCGCGCTAGATAAGTCTGTTTCTAAAATTGAAGAGGCAGTCCTTAAAGCCCTAGAGATTTCACCGCCAGAACTTTCTGCCGACATTTACGACAGAGGTATTCACCTAACAGGTGGCGGTGCATTATTGAAAGGCTTAGACAAGCGTTTGGCTTTGAAAACCAAACTGCCTATTCACATTGCGGACGATCCGTTAAGAGCGGTAGTGCGTGGTACAGGCGAGGCGCTTAAAAACGTTAATTCATACAAGGCTGTATTAATGATCTGATGATGGATGGGGCAGCTATTAGCGTTTTTATTTAAATACCGTGCATTTATCGTATTTCTGTTTTTAGAAGTGCTCTGTATTTGGATGATCGTTGGCAACAACGATTATCAACGCACAGCTTTCATCAATGGCGCATCGGGTTTTATCGGTTCGGTAAACAAAACATCGCGCAATATTGGCGACTACTTTGAGCTTAGCAGGGTAAACGAAGAACTGGCTACAGAAAACGCGCGTTTAAGAGCGTTGCTTTTGAGCCAAATGGCCTCGGAGGTCACGCTAGACTCTACTGAGCAGGTGAGCATTGTAGCCGATACTACCGACACCGTTCAGTATGTTTTGCGCCAAGCCGAAATTGTTCAAAACAGCATTCGAAATGCCAACAACTTCTTTATGATTAATAAAGGAAGCAGGGATAGCATAAAGCCGAATATGGGAGTAATGAACTCCTTTGGTGTGGTTGGAAAAATTCGCTCGGTTTCAGAGCGGTATGCCGAAGGGGTTTCTGTTTTGAACACTAAAAACCCAGTTTCCGTAAAGCATGTGCCATCGGGCAGGGTTGGTACGCTCCAGTGGGGCGGCACAAACCCTAAAGTTTCGGACCTATTTTACATTACACCCGATGTAACCGTGCAAGAAGGCGACACCATTGTTACCTCTAGCTACAACGCCATTTTTCCTAAGGAAGTAATGGTGGGCACTGTAGCATCCGTTACGGAAGATGCTAACAAAACTTACCTTCAGATTAAAGTAAAACTTAGCGTAGACTACGGAAAGCTGTCGTACGTGTACGTAATTGAAAATTTGCATAAGGCAGAGCAAGATTCTTTGGTAGAAACCAACCCAATAGATCAGCAATGAACAGGAGCTTAATTCGTATCATATTCACTTTTGCGCTACTATTACCATTACAGGTTTTGGTATTCCGCAACTTTGTGGTCTTTGGTACAGGTTTCTCATTCATTTACCTGCTATGCCTGCTTATGCTACCGGTAGAAATGAGCGTAATTACCGGAATGATAGTGGCGCTCTTTACAGGCTTGGCTGTAGACCTGTTTTACCACACATTGGGTATTCATGCAGCAGCAAGCGTTTTTCTAATGTTTTTGCGCTACCATTGGTTAAGAATGAATGGTCCGCGCAGTGGCTATGAAGTAAACCACCTGCCTTTGCTTAGCAATTATGGCCTTGGCTGGTTTATAGGTTATGCGTTGCCACTTATCTTTGTACACAGCTTGGTGGTGTTCTTTGTAGAGGCTGGTAATGTTGCCTTGTTTTGGCAAAGTACGTTTAGAGCCTTGATAACCACTATAATAAGCCTCATATTTATAGTCATTTCGCAATATTTTCTGTACCCTAGGGAGCAATAAATATGTTTGAAAACAGACGATATATCATTCAAGCCATATTCATCGGAGTTGGGCTAGTGTTTTTGGTAAAGCTATTTGCCTTGCAAGTGGCCGATGATACCTATCACATTAAAGCCGAAAGGAATATTATTCATAGAATTATTGAATATCCTTTTAGGGGTTTGATGTATGATAGGAATGATGAACTAATTGTTTACAACGAACCTATTTATGACCTAATGGTGGTTCCGCGCGATGTGTACATTGCCGATACTGCCGACTTTTGCAACCTCTTTAAAATTACCGAAGAAGACTTTTTAGCCCGAATGCAAAAGGCCAGAAAGTATTCTTCCGTTAAGCCTTCGGCTTTTTTGCAGAAGATTTCGCACGAAGAGTTTGCGCTTATTCAAGATCACTTATATAAGTTCAATGGCTTTTACGCCAACCCAAGAACAATTCGAAAATACAGCCAACCCCTTTTGGCAAACGAAATCGGCTACACGGGAGAAATTAGCCCAAAAGAACTGGAAAGAGACACTACAGGCTACTACAAATCGGGAGACTACGTAGGTGTAACCGGTCTTGAAAAGTACTATGAAGAACAACTTCGTGGTGTGCGTGGTGTTAGCAGAAAAGTCGTAAACGTAAATGGCATTGAAAAAGGCTCTTTCAAAAATGGCGAGTACGACACTGCTGCTGTTCCGGGCAAAAACCTTATCACCACAATTGACCTAAAATTACAAGCCTATGCCGAAAAACTGCTGGCTGGAAAAAGAGGCAGTGTGGTGGCAATTGAACCCTCTACTGGTGAAGTACTGGTAATGGCTTCGGCACCAAGCTACGACCCTAATTTGCTTACGGGTAGAGAGTTTGGCAAAAACTTTAAAAAGATTGAATCGGATACTACTTCTCCACTTTTCAATCGGGCTATTCAGGCGCAGTACCCTCCTGGCTCTATTTTTAAAACAGTACAAGCTTTAATTGCTTTGGATGAAGGCGTGATATCTGCGGATGAAGCCATTATGGTTTACAACATTCATATGGGTGACCACGCCCCTTCTGGTAAATACGATGTGACACGAGGCATAGAAAACTCTTCGAACAACTACTTCTATGAAGTGATGAGAAGAACCGTTAACCAAGGGCTCTCATCAAGTATATTTACCGATACCCATTTAGGCATGGAAAAATGGGCCAGAGCAGTTGAAGGCTTCGGTTTTGGCAGTCCACTAGGTATAGATATTAAGGGTGAGGCGCCCGGCCTTGTACCTGACACTGAGTTCTACCATAAAATGTACCCTAAGGAAAAGGGCAGCTGGGCTTATAGCACTATTTACTCCCTTTCCATTGGGCAAGGAGAGTTGCTGGTTACACCACTACAAGTAGCCAACTTGGCTGCAACCATTGCCAACCGAGGCTATTACATTAAACCGCACCTGGTTAGTGGATTTAAAGAGAACGGTGTAGTTACGCCAATAGAATACGAAAAACACTACACGGGCAAAGGTGACGAATACTATCCCGCCATTATTGAAGGCATGAAGCTAGCCGTGGAGAAGACGGCAAAAAGAGCAGTAATCAAAGACATTCCTATAGCGGGCAAAACGGGTACTGCCGAAAATGGCGTGAAAAACGAATCGCTAGACCACTCGGTGTTTATGGCCTTTGCCCCTGCTGACGACCCTAAAATTGCCATAGCAGTTTACACCGAAAATGCCGGTTGGGGAGGTGGTGCCTCTGCATCCATTGCCAGTTTGATTATAGAAAAATACATTAGAGGGGAAATCAAAAAGACTTGGTGGAACCGCGAGGAATATGTCTTGAAGAAGTTGTACCTGAAGGGGCTTGAAGGAGTTGAGAATTGAGAAAAGAAGGAAGTCTTTTTGGTAGCATAGATTGGCTTATTGTCATTATTTATTTTACCCTAGTTGTACTGGGTTGGTTCAATATTTTCGCTTCGGTTTACGATCCCGTAGCCAACCAGAGCATTCTCGATATGAACCTAAACAGCGGTAGGCAGCTAGTTTTTATTGGTGTTGCACTAGTACCCATTTTAGTGATACTCCTCCTCGATTTCCGCATTTACGAATCCTTTGCCCCGCTTTTTTATGGTATTATGATACTGCTGCTAGCGGGGGTACTCGTATTTGGGCGAGAGGTAAACGGTGCTAAGGCTTGGTTCGAAATTGGCGCATTTAGATTTCAGCCTGCCGAATTCACCAAAATGGCTACAGCCATGCTGCTGGCAAGATATGTTTCTTCTACCGGGGTTAAGCTAACCGATTTCAGCTCACAGCTCAAAGTATTTCTAATTCTTGGGCTTCCCATTGGGCTTATTATGCTCCAGCCAGACTTTGGTTCGGTAATTATATTTGCCTCGCTCATTATCCCAATGTATCGCGAAGGCTTTCCTTCCATTTACCTGATTCTTGGGCTTACCATCGGGGTGCTTTTTGTACTCACTTTGCTGGTACCTCAAAACTACCTGTTCATTGGCATTGGTGCCGTTACGCTTATCGCGGCTATTATGCAGTGGAAAAAACCAAAGCGACTTATTCCCGTGGCGCTTATTGCCATTGGTATAACTTGCTTTGTGCTGGCCACAGATTTTATTCTGAACGAAGTGATATATGAGTATCAGAAAAAGCGTGTGGAAGCCATTTTCCGCCCTGAACTGGTAGACCCACAAGCCGAAGGATGGAACCTAGAACAGTCTAAGATTGCCATTGGCTCGGGTGGCTTTGCCGGCAAGGGCTTTTTGGAAGGCACCCAAACCAAGTTTGGTTATGTGCCCGAACAAAGTACTGACTTTATCTTTTCTACCCTAGCCGAAGAACATGGTTGGATAGGGAGTTTGGTACTTGTAACACTATTTATTGCGCTAATTTTACGGGTGATATTTATTGCAGAAAGGCAAAAGTCAAAGTTCGCGCGGGTGTATGGCTACAGTGTGGCTTCTATACTGTTCTTCCACTTTTCTATTAACATCGCCATGACGATTGGGCTCTTCCCAGTAGTAGGCATTCCATTGCCGTTCTTTAGCTATGGTGGTTCATCGCTTTGGTCATTCACCATTATGCTCTTTATTCTGCTAAAGATAGACATGCACCGCTCACAGGTGTTGATGAGGTTTTAAGTTGAATATGGACCTAAACCTTGGGTTAGGATCCGAGATATTCGAGCAAGACTTCATCTAGTCGTTCTCCTTCTGGTCCGGGCGCATTATCCTCAATCACTTTGCCTTCACTATTTAGAATAATGTAGCGGGGTATGAAGTCTATCTTTAGGTCTTTGATAAACTGCTGCGCTTCAGGGTTAATCAATAGGTAACTGTGCTCATATGTTTCTAGGTGATGGCTTAATGAGGCGGTCTCCCATTTTTGCTTATCTCTATCCATAGAAAGATAAATGAACTTTACCCCCTTATCTTCGAACAAGGCGCGCTTTTCTTCAGAGAATGGCATGGCCTGTCTACACGGAGCACACCAGCTTGCCCAAAAGTCCACATAGTATAATTGTGTTGAATCGGAAGCTTCCTTCACCAATTCAGACAAGGTGAGCATCGAACCAGCGTTTGACATCAGCATTAAATCTGCTGTTGAATTTATCTCCGCATCGTAAGCCAACAAGTACCTTTCTTCAAATGAGGCTACAAATGCAGAGTCTTGGTGATCGACCAGAAATTTGGACAGGTACTTCCTTACGTTTATGTTGCTCTCTTCGAAAGACACCATTTGTTCAAGACAAATTTTACGCGCATACGCTAACAAATCACCTTCCAAATAATCCGGCAACTTATCATAGGCCTCTTTGTAATTGATGTATGATTTGTTTGTTGACCTATCCTCCTCCCCATTGAGCACAAGCTTTATAATCAAGTAACTCAAATAACCACGGACAAAAGGACTCTTTACAAAAATGTCGGTCTGATAAAGGTTAGAATTGAATATCTGATCATAAATTTCTGGTTTATCGAACTGACTGGCAAGAAAACTCAACCTCAAATATGCCTCTCTACGATCAATTTCATACTTCAAACCCTGAATTGCTTCTAACTCTGGGCTACTGATTTCCAGCAGAGGTGTAGGTGTGGCTTCCAATTGATAGATAAGTTTTTCCACCAACTTATCATAAAGCTCAGGATTACTCTCTAGGAGCGGTTTGTTAATAGATAAACCATATACTTTCGAAACGCTCAAACCATAATCGACACCCTTGAAGGCTAAACTAGAGTCTACAGCTATTAGTAGATTAAAGAGTGAATCCGTCTCCGATAATATTTTACTTCTTTCTTCCACAATCTTTTGTGCATCCAGCCTATCAGTGGATCTCACATTCATTTTAGTAGAATCCAGGTCTATTCTTAGTGTATCTCCCCTCGAAATGAACTTGGTTTGACGGTAGTCAACCAATGAGTGAACAGTGGCTCTGGCAGGATGATTTAGTTTTAAAGCAATGGTATCGACACTATTATAATTTACAATCCAATTATCTGGCCGATGCGCTATGGAATCGAGCAATTCAATTGAAATTGGAGAATCTGTAGAGTTGCTAATAATCACCACAGCCTCATTAGGCTGCTTTTCAGCACTGGGTTCTAAAAGCGTGTTTTCCGCCTCTGTATTACAGGCTACAATAAGGATAAGGACTAGAAAAAGTAATGACTTGTTATTCATGTGTATTTATGAATAACAGTATAACTAATTTCTTAGTACAAAGCTAGAGAAGCCTCAAATATCTAATTAACACTACTAGGCTGAACTCCATTGAAAGACTTTAAAAACCCTTCTCCTAACCTGAGGTTATGAGAACCGCTTCTCCAGCACAGCCATTAGCGCCTCAACTTCCTCGCTTTCCATATCCCAGCCATTGTTATATTCATTGGCTTTGGCTAAGGCATCTTTTAAGTCGCTGGCATGGTCTATGGCCTGAAATGCCGCCTTCATTTTAGCCGCATCTCCTCCAAACAAATTGTTCTGAAACATGAATTTCTCATTGAGGGTTAAGCTGGCCTCAATGGATTTTTTCATGCTTTTCTGTAGCTTTTCTGCAAGCGTTAGGCTTTTTCCTTCTTTGTGAAACTGATCGTTAAGCGTAGCTGGCCCTTCGTGTTTGGACGCTTCGGTAGGTGTGGCAGCAGGGGCTGGAGCCGCAACCTTTGGAGCTTCCTGAACTGGCGTGGGAGTTGGTTCCGCTACTGGTGCTGGCTTAGGTGGCTCTATCTTTTCGAAAGCGCCTGCCAATAAAGCCGAAGCATTCAGCTTATCCATAAATTCGGTGGCATCAACTTCCTCAAACTTATCGGCACTTACCTGATCGAATGCGGCCAGCACAGAAGCCTTAGTATCGAAAGCACCAATGGCATCAACCACCTGCTTAAAAGCATCGCGGTTGGTTTTTATGTATTTGAATTGCTTGTTAAAATCTTGCGGCTTTTCCGAACGATCAAGTACACCTTCCAAAAACAGTTTGGGTGCAAAGGCAATCAAAAAAGCATCTGCTATGGCCTGAACCAACAACGGCTCTAAATGTGCTCTATCTATACTTATGTGGTTAGAAAGCACATTCATAAAGTCTTTGAGCGCCTCTTTTACCTTCTCATGCTTAAAATCGAAATAAGGACTCTCTAATTTTTCTATCTCTTTTTTCCACTGATTAAACAGCGAACGAATAAGAAAAGAATTAACCTGCCTTGAATTTGTAAGAGAAATCAGTCGCTCACCATCAATTTTTACATCACTTACAAATGCATTTGCTAGTAATTGTTGACCAATTTGCTGACTTATTTTACTTACAGAGTCTGCCTTAAGCTTGTAGGACATTGCTTATTTCTTTTGATTTGTAAATTGAGAATTATGCCTAGAATCCTGATTAGAAATCTGAACGACAAGGTAGTTACTGCTAAAGATAACTCCACAAGCATTCTAAATATTATTCATGAAAGCGGAATAGATTGGATGCACGCTTGCGGAGCCAAAGGCAGATGCACTAGCTGTAAAATGATTGTGCATGAAGGCTTGGACAAAATGGGCGAAGATAGTGAAGCGGAAAAACGCTTTAGGGCCATGGGGCGTTTAAAGGACAACCAACGATTGGCCTGCCAAAACCAACTAACGGCCGATTTGGAGGTAAGTGTAGCAGAGGAGAACAAGTTTCCCCATATGAATTATTCAGAGTAAAATGTTTTTAGAACCACAGTCGTACATATCGGGAGAACACACCACAGGAAGCATCGAAGTGGTTTGCGGTTGCATGTTTTCGGGAAAAACCGAAGAGCTGATTCGCAGACTTAGACGGGCAAAAATTGCCAAACAGCATGTGGAAATATTCAAACCGGCTGTTGATACGCGCTATCACGAGGAAGATGTGGTGTCTCATAATAGTACGGCCATCCGTTCCACTCCGGTACAATTCGCCTCAGACATACTCCTTCTGGCCGGTGACAGCGATGTAGTGGGCATAGACGAAGCCCAATTCTTCGATCAGGAAATTGTAAAAGTTTGCAGAACACTGGCCAACCAAGGCAAGCGTGTAATTGTAGCGGGCCTCGATATGGACGCCAATGGAGAGCCATTCGGCCCAATGCCGCAACTGCTGGCTATTGCCGAATTCGTTACAAAATTACATGCCATTTGCGCCATAAGTGGCTCATTGGCTTCGTTCTCTTTCAAGCTCTCCGACTCTGAAAAAACGGTGGAGTTAGGCGAATCGGAATTATACCAAGCCCGCAACAGAAAATACTTTTATGAAGGCCAAAAAGCCAAGGCTAAAGAAAAAGCTAAAAAGAGTGAATAGAACGCTGCTTTTTGTTGCATCACTATTGCTTTGTGTTTCGCTTTCGGCACAAAACATTCCCGTTTTTGGGTGGAAAACCCAGTTTAGCTATTACAACATTCAAGAAGTAACTACCGGTGCTAGTCAGCTATTCGCCCGCACCGACAATGCGCTTTACTATTACGACTTAGCAGACAACAGCATAAATTTGCTGAATAAGAACACGGGGCTTTCTGAGGTGGGAATTGGCGCCATTGCTTATTCCGAACAGCACCAAATGCTCGCCATTGGCTACAGCAATGGCAACCTCGACTTATGGTCTGAAAGCAGTTTTCGCAATATTTCGGAGATCAAAAGCTCCTCAAACTTGCAGCAAAAGGCCTTTCGAAAACTCCGTTTTAAAGACAATGAACTTTGGGGTGCCACAGACTTTGGTATGGTGCGCTATTCGCTCGAAAAGCTCGAGTTTGTTGAGGCTTATCAAAATATTGGCACTAACGGTGAAAGGCTTGCGGTTAATGACATGGCGTTTACCGCGGACAGGGTTTTTGCAGCTACTGAAGACGGTATAATTGACGCAAGCCTTGCCGATGACACGAATAGGCAAGACTTTAACTTTTGGAACCGCACGCTTACAGGCATCAACTTTGAACACATTATTTCAGTTGACAACACACTTTTTGCTGCGGCATCAAACGACCTGTTTCGCTATGAAAATGGCACCTGGAATTTTCACTCCAATTTTAGTGAACCAATTCAAGCCTTAGAAAGCAATCAAACACTATACATCATCACAGATAAGCACATCTATTCGCTTGAAGGTGATGCTTTGACCACGCTTTACACTGCCCCAACTGGCGAAACACTAAACGACATTAGCTTTCTCAACAATGAGTTTTGGCTTGGCTCTAACGAACTTGGTTTGCTGCGTTTTCAAGACTTGTCGGTTGAGCACACCACGCTAATTCCCGATGGTCCAGCAAATGATGTCTTGCTGTCATCAAGCTTTAAAGAGCACACACAATATTGGGTTTCGGAAAACTCCATTTCCGTAAAAACACCTAGTGAATCTTGGGAAAACTTAGCGGTAAGAGATCAAAGTAACAGACTCATTTCAGACCTGAACGATATTGATTTAGGCTTGAACCAATTAGCGGTGAGCAGCTACAGTAACGGGGTTTTTCTACAAACTGAAAATGGATTTGAAAACCTGGTTGACTTAAACCCAAATCACTTATTGAAAACCACCAATGCCAATGCTTATAATATTCCGGCCATTGCTACGGATACTGAGGCAACCCTTTGGATTGTACAGCGGCAACTTGGTCAACCCATTTCGTTCTACAATGAGGCTGCGAATGTTTGGGGAACGGTAACCATTTATAATCCGCGGGGCGAATATGCCAACGATATTTTTGTAGCGAGTAATGGCGACAAATGGCTGAGCATAGACGACAGCCAAGGCGGTGGGATTTTGGTATTTAATGAGGAAGATAATGCCGAACGCTATCTAAATATAAACGGTGGCCAAGGTGGTTTGCCTGGCAGCCTAGTAACCGATATAGCGCAAGATCAAGACTTATACATTTGGATAGCCACAGACGAAGGGGTTTGCTTTTTCCCCAACCAAAACGCCATACTCGCCAACACCTCGTTAACCGCCAGCGTGCCTATTTTTGAAAACCGCCTACTTCTTCGCGATGAGCACTTAACGGCCATTGCAGTGGACCCCGCTAACCGCAAATGGATTGGCACTTTGGACAACGGCATTTGGCTTTTTTCTGAAACTGGCGAAGAATTAATCTTCCACTTTACCACGGAAAACAGCCCATTGCCTTCAAATGAAATTACTGCTGTAAACATTACTCCAAGCACGGGCGAAGTATTCATTGCTACACCAAAAGGTTTGGTAACTTTTAAAGGCGATGCCACAGCAGGCACTGCCCAGCATGAAAACGTAAAGATTTATCCGAACCCGGTTGCCCCTAACTTTAACCGCAATATTGTAATTGAAGGCTTGGTGAATAATGCCAAACTGAAAATTACCGA
This sequence comes from Roseivirga pacifica, assembly GCF_900111145.1. Classification (GTDB taxonomy): domain Bacteria; phylum Bacteroidota; class Bacteroidia; order Cytophagales; family Cyclobacteriaceae; genus Roseivirga; species Roseivirga pacifica. The sequence goes on along the minus strand of NZ_FOIR01000001.1, from coordinate 1,035,082 downwards.
TGCCAGCGGCAACCTTGTGCGCGAAGTAAATGCCAATGGCAGCACGGCCATTTGGAATGGCCGCACTATCAATGGCGATCGCGTTTCTAGTGGCGTTTATCTGGTCTTCAGTACCAACTTTGATGGCACCGAAACCTTTGTAGGCAAAATAGTGGTAATCTGATGCTGAGCCATACCCGCGGAATCGTGCTGGGAAGCATTAAGTATAAAGAGACTTCCATAATTGTGAGAATTTTTACCGAGAAGTACGGCACACAAGCCTATGTGGTAAACGGGGTACGAAGTGCGAGGGCCAAGGGAAAATCTGCACTTTATCAACCCATGACTTTGCTCGATTTGGTGGTTTACTACAAAGAAGGCAAAGACATTCATCGCTTATCAGAAACCAAAATGGCCATGGTTTTTGGCGAAATTCCATTCTCCCCAATTAAGCGTGCCATTGGCATGTTTCTTTCCGAATTCCTATCAAAAGTATTGCGAGAAGAAAGCCCGAACGAATCACTTTTTCAGTTTTTATATCATTCAATCGAACTTTTCGATCATTTAAAAGAGGGTATAAATAACTATCATTTGCAGCTTTTGCTTAAGTCTGCAAACCATTTGGGCTACGGCCCTCAAGGCGATCAAGACTTTTTGCATCAACTATTGGAAGCAGGTATGCGCGTGCAGCCATTTGAAGATGAGCGCTCGGTCATTCAGCAACTAATAGAGCAACCTTATGGGGCTGCCATTCCAATCGGCAATTCGCACCGCAGAGAATTACTCGACCAAATCATTAAGTTCTATGCCATTCACATGCATGGAAACCTAGAAATCAAGTCGCTCGATGTGCTGAAAAGCGTTTTATCTGCCTAAAATCTGATTCAGAATTATTAATTTCGAACAAATTGATAATCATGAGTCAGAAATTATATGATGAGATTCCTTCATTAGATTTAGCAGATTTCACGTCTGGTGATCAGGAAAAGAAAGACAAGTTCGTACAAGCACTTGGTGCAGCTTATAACGACATCGGTTTTGTGGCCATTAAAAACCACGGCTTAACCGATGAAATGACTCAGAAACTATACAGTACGATTCAGGCCTTTTTTGCTTTGCCAGACGATGTAAAGCAGCAATACGAAGTACCTGAATTGGCCGGACAACGCGGTTACATTGGCAAGGGTAAAGAACATGCCAAAGGACGCAAAACCGGTGACCTAAAAGAGTTCTACCATGTGGGACAAGATGTAACCGATAACGACCCAATCAAAGAACAATACCCTGACAACATTTGGCCAAAAGAGCTTCCTGAAATGGAAGAAGTTGGCCTTACTGTTTACAAAACACTAGAAACAGCGGGCATAAAAATGCTACAAGCCATTGCGCTTTATCTTGGCTTGGAAGAGCATTACTTCGATAAGAAAGTACATAACGGAAACAGTATTCTGCGTCCTATTCACTACTTCCCAATTGAAAATCCGGATGAAGTGCCAGAAGATGCAGTGCGTGCCGCAGAGCATGGAGACATTAACCTTATTACGCTGCTAATGGGCGCCAGTGCCGATGGCTTGCAGGTACTCAGAAGAGACAATGAGTGGATTCCGATCACAGCGCTTCCTGACCAAATTGTGGTGAATGTGGGCGACATGCTTTCGCGTTTAACCAACAACAAACTTAAGTCTACGATTCACCGCGTGGTAAATCCGCCAAAAGAAGAAATGAAGAACTCCAGGTTCTCAATTCCATTCTTTATGCATCCACGTTCTGAAATGGACTTGACTTGCCTAGAAAACTGCATTGATGCAGACCACCCTAAGTTGTATGAAGATATTACTGCGGGTGAGTTTTTAGAACAACGTTTAGCAGAAATCGGGCTTCGTAAGAAGTAATATCGGGCATGGCGGTTAAACGCATTCGATATTATATCTTTCTAAAAGACGTACTGATTATCGCCATAAGTGCTTTTGGAGGGCCACAGGCACATATGGCGATGTTCATTAATATTCTCGTTAAAAAACGGGCATACATTACTGAAGAAGAGCTGATGGAGCTTTATGCGCTCTGCCAGATTCTTCCCGGCCCTACTTCTACCCAAACTATTACAGCCATCGGTTTTCGTATTGGGCGAGCTGGTTTGGCCTACCTTACCCTACTGGTTTGGATGCTGCCAGCGGTTGCTATAATGACCACAGCAGCTATTCTCATCAACTCGCACCAAGCCAAAAACTTCGACTTGGAGTTCACCAGATTCATTCAGCCCATGGCCGTTGGCTTTATTAGCTATGGTGCCTATGTAGTGGCTTCACGCGTAGTGAATACCAGAACTGCCGGAGGATTAATGGCACTATCGGCCATTGTAACCTACTTTATTAACAAACCGGCCGCGTTGCCCATAGTGTTGGTATTTGCTGGAGCACTCACTGCATTTAAATATAAAAAGCATGAAAAAGAGGAAATTGAAAAGGTAAAGATCAAGTGGGGTAATTTCACGCTCTGGGGCTTAGTTTTGGTAGCTGCCGCTTTGCTGGGTGGCTTTACACAAGATCGCTTTGTGCTGCTATTTGAGAATTTTTACCGAAATGGCTCGCTCATCTTTGGCGGAGGGCAGGTGCTTATTCCCTTTCTCAATACAGAATTTGTAGAAGCTAAAGGTTACCTCAGTTCAGAAGAGTTTCTCTCTGGCTTAGCCATGGTACAAGCCGTACCTGGACCAGTGTTTTCAGTAAGCTCATTTGTTGGGGCATTGTCTGTGCGCGACCTCGGGCTAGGCGGACAAATATTGGCTGGCTTTATCTCAGCCTGTGGCATATTTTTGCCTGGCACCTTCCTTATCTTCTTTGTTATTCGCTTTTGGGATAGCCTGAAAAAGTACCGAGTAGTACGTGCCTCATTGGAAGGTATTCATGCAGCGAGTGCAGGCATGGTAGCAGCCGCGGCCTTTGTACTCTTTGAACCAATCGACAATTCAGTACTGAATGTTTCTGTGGTAATTGGCACGTTTTTACTGCTCACTTATACCAAAGTGCCACCTCCATTTATTATTCTGGCCGGGTTGATTGCTGGTTTTTTGATTTGATTTTGATCTAATTCAGCCTTGGAGAGACGCTGAAGACTAGTTGAGACATCTCCTTTTTTAAAGCAAATACCCAATCTCTAACCTATCTTTCAAAAACTGAACCTTAGCATTTCTACCAATGCACAAAGGTAAGTTTTGATTTTCATGACCGGCCATTAAGCCATAAGCAATCGGTATGTTTAAATGGCTGAAATAGCTGCTCACTAACTCTTCGACCGTTTCAGAAAAGTAGTTATTGGCATTACCAATGTTGCTAAAGCTACCAATGATAAGCCCCCTGCAACCATCCAGTTTGCCGCAACGCCTTAGCTTATTCAGCATTCTATCAATGCTGTACATCTGCTCACCAACCTCTTCCAGAAAGAGTATTTTCCCTTCCAAGTCAATCTCATTTTCCGAGCCGATTGATTCCGCAACAAGGCATAAATTGCCTCCAGTAATTGGAGCTTGAATGGTAACCTCTTGCGTTACGGCACTTAGAGTATAATTAAAGCTCGTCTCTCCAAAAAGCAGCTCCTTAAGCGTATTATCAGAAGCATCGTCCCTTCCTATAGAGGCAAGCATTGGCCCGTGAACACCAGCAATACCCAAGTTTTCAAGCTGCAGTAAAAGGCTGGTTAAGTCGCTAAAACCTACCAACCATTTGGGGTTACTTTTTAGGGCTGCGTAATCCACCCCATCCAAAATTCTGGTGGTGCCATAGCCTCCACGCAGAAAAATGATAGCCTTTATTTCTGCATAGTTCAAAGCCCAATTCAGATCTTCTAATTTCTGCTCATCTGTTCCGGCAAAGTAGCCATGGTTTGCTAGCGTATGCTGCCCAAAAACAGGCACCAAACCCCAAGCTTTTACTATCTCAATGGCTTGCTCTATTTCACTTTCGAGTCGCTTGGCGGTGGCTACAATGGCAATTTTATCGCCTGGGTTTAAATGGGCAGGAATTAGCATGGGCTCAAAATAAAAAAACCTCTTCAGTTGAAGAGGTTTTCGTACTTAATATCTTTTAAGGTTTAGTTGCCTTCGCCAGTACCAGCAGTAGCTGGGTTGTCAGCAGGGGCAGCTGGCATTGGTACGCCAAGCTTAGCAAAAACCTTCTCTGTAATGTTCAACTCTTCGTCAGACGCCAGTACAATACCACCAACACCTGCAATTTGCGAGTTAAGGATCATTGCGAAGCCACCTTCTTTTCTCACTTCTTCAATAGCGTTCTGAACCTTTTCATAAACAGGGTTCATTTTTTCGCCTTCTTTAGCTCTTAATGCTTGCTCTGCCTGTGCAGCAAATTGCTGAGCTTCTCCTTGTAACTTTTGGAATTCGTTTTGCTTTTCTTGAAGCACAACTGTGTTTGGGTTAGGCTGTTGCGCCAATTGTTGCAATTCTTGGTACTTAGCCTGAAGGTTTGTTTGCTTAGCCTGAACTTGTTGGCCTAGCTGCTTCTCATAAGTGGCTAATTCTGATTGAATTCCTTCTAACTCAGGCATGTTGTACACGATGTAATCGATGTTCGTGTAACCAATCTTTGTACCTTGAGCTTGCGATGCTACAGCAACCAAAATTAAAGCTGCAGCCATTAAAAACTTGCGTTTCATCTTTCCTACTTTATTGTTTAATTTCTCTCTATTTTAAGTCCTAACTCCTCCATCACAAATTCAGTGTAATCGTGTGTAGGGTTAGAGTAAATTATGCCTATACTCGAAGCTTTGTCCAAAATATAGTCTAAACCATGTCTTTTAGCCACGGCTTCGGCTGCCAAAGAGACTTTTTCTCTTAACGGCTTTACCAGTTCATCTACTTTCTTGTAGTACAGGCCATCATTTCCAAAAAGCTCGGTATACCTTTTTAATGCTTCTTGTTCCTTCGCCTCAATTGCTTTCTGACGATCTGCTTTCATTGCGGCAGTCAACAAAACCTCATCGGCCCTTAGTGCTGCTCGCATCTTTTCTACCTCACCATACAAACTCCGTACCTCTTTGTCGTACGTGCTTGCTAGCTCTTCCAATTCCTTGATCTTCTCGTCATACTCAGGCATTTGTTCCAGTACGTATTCTGAGTCCAAATGACCTATTTTTTGAGCCTGTACCGTATTAGCAGGCGCAAAGTTAAAGATTAATATGGAGAATACTATGGTACTGAAAAAGTTACGCATGGCTACCTAAGTTGCTGCCCAATAGTAAAGTGAATTTGAGAACCAGCTGTAATACCAAGATCCAAGTCTGAATCGAAACCATAAGCCCAGTCGATACCCAACAAACCAAATGCTGGTAAGAATACTCTTGCACCAAAACCTGCCGATCTGAACAAGTTCCTTGGGGTGTATTCAGAGAATTTATTCCAAGCGTTACCTGCCTCAGCAAAGGTTAATAAGTAAATGGTACTTGTTGGCGCCAATGACACTGGGTATCTCAACTCAGCCACAAACTTGTTATATACTATACCACCTCTAAATCCGGTTACCGGGTCAACAGGTACAATACTGTTATCGTCATAACCTCTCAAGCCAATAATATCCTGACCAATTACGAAGTTGTTTGCACCATTCAAACCACTACCTCCTAAGAAGAATCGCTCAAATGGCCCTGAGTCTGTTCTGTCTGTATAAGAACCTATAAAGCCCATGTGCGCTCTGGCATTAACCACAAACTTTTTGTTCAGCGGAATGAACATTGAAAGGTCCATCATCCACTTATGGTATTCGATAAACTTATATCGTTTCTCTTCAGAAATTGGGTTGCCCTCACCATCTGGCTCAAAGTAATCCGGCATAAGTGCCGACCATGGCGGTGTAGCATTAATGGCCAACGTAAACTGCGTACCTAACTTCGGATATTGCGGGTTGTCAATGTTACTTCTTGAAATAACTGTGTTGAATGTTAAACTATTCGACTGACCGGTTTCGAAACCAAGCGTTTGCCCAAAGTTGTACACATTATAGAACTGATACGAAATTGAGTTCTGGATTTGGAAGTAATCATCTGGCCAACGCAACCTTCTACCCAAACCAACTGTAATACCAGACGATTTAAGGTAACCGTATAGCTCGTTGTTATTATAAGGATCTAAGCTTCGGTTGGCCGTTCTGTTTAAGCTTACCGTAAAGTTGTTCGGCTTTTTACCACCCAACCATGGCTCAGAGAAAATAAGGCTATAACTCTGGAATCTTCTACCGTTTGACTGTAACTGCAACGACAGCTTTTGACCATCGCCCGATGGGTAAGGTCTCCACTTGTCCCAGTTACCAATATTCTTTATAGAGAAGTTGTTCAATGAAAGCCCTACGGTACCCACAAAACCAAATGGCCCACCAAAACCACCTGAAAGCTGTATTTGGTCTGAAGACTTTTCTACCAATGTAAACATGATGTCTACTGTTCCGTCTTGTAGGTTCGGAATTGGTTGTGGGTTGATCTGCTCTGGATCGAAGTAACCCAACTGCCCCAATTCTCTAATAGTTCTGATAAGTTCTTTACGGCTGTATTTTTGACCTGGTAAAGTCCTGATTTCACGCAATACTACGTGATCACTCGTACGATCGTTTCCTTTAAGGATAATACGCTTAATGGTGGCTTGCTCACCCTCACTCATACGCATTTCCAAATCGATGGAATCATTTTCAGCCCTTACTTCCACAACATCTAAACGGAAGAACAGGTACCCATCGTCTGAATAAAGCGAGTTAATATCATCTCCATTCTGACCATCAAAATTTGTGCGCTGCTCTATTCGCTCGCGGTTGTAAACATCCCCTTTTTCAATGCCCAGTTTTTCAGTCAAAAATGCATCGGTGTATTTGTAGTTTCCTACCCACTCAATGTTTCTTATGTAGTATTTATTCCCTTCGTCTACCTTGATTTTAACATCAATATATTCATCATCAATCTTCTCCACTTCGTCCGAAACAATCTCGGCATCGCGGTAACCCTTAGAGTTATAGAAGTTAATTAGAGACTTTTTGTCTTCTTCGAAATCGGCCGCAATGAATTTAGACGACTTAAGAATGTTCAGCTTAACATTATCGTTTATAAACTGCTTAACCTCTCCTGTGGCTACGGTATCTGACTGCGCAAAGTAGCGAACAGCAGACTTAGGCCTAGTTTTAAATACTTGGTCGAAAAGGTGAGCAAAAAGCCAAAATCTAGCTTTTTCGTTCGTGTTTTTAAGTGGCCCCTTCAGTCTTCCATCTTCAAAAGCTTCGTTGCCTTCAAAGTGAATTTTTCTGATTTTCACTTTCTCGTTTTTATCTACTTCAAAAGTAAGGCTAGTACCATCTACCAAAACAGAATCGCCAGACTGAACGGTTTTAACCGTTGTGTTCAGGTAACCTTTCTCTTCGAAATATTTCTTTACTAAAAGCTCTGAGTTCTTAATTAGCGGAGAGCTGGCAACTTTACCAATAATATTGATTTGGTCTTTCAGGTCAGACTCTTGTGTAGAGGTAACACCCGTAATATTGTATCGGAGAATTCTTGGGCGCTCAGTAAGTTTTACTTCGATCCAAGCCCTGTCGCCTTCGGTTTTGGTAAGCCAAAACTGTACATCGGCAATAATTCCTTGACCCCACAAACGCTTAATCGCATCTGAAATCTCCTGACCTGGAATAGGAATTCTATCACCAACTTTAATTCCAGCAAACGAGGTTAGTGCTCGCTCGTCTAGAATTCTCAGCCCTGTATATTTGATTTCGGCAATCTCAAAAACCTTTGGGTTAGAATAGTCAATCTGAACCCCTTGGCCTGTATTAATTCCGTAACGCTCTTGCGACAAAGCCGCAAAGGCTACGAAACAAAGCCCCATCACCAAAAAAATCTTACGCATTACTAAGCTCAACCCTTTATTTGTTCACTCGTTTTTCCGAATCTTCTTTCTCTATCCTGATAAGCCAAAATGGCTTTGTGCAATTCTTCTCTTCTGAAATCGGGCCATAATATATCGGTGATATAAAATTCCGTATAGGCCATTTGCCATAAGAGAAAGTTGCTAATCCTTTGCTCTCCACTTGTTCTTATCAACAACTCAGGATCAGGAATGCCTGATGTGACCAAGTAAGAGTCTACGGTTTCTTGATTAATATTTTCAGCTTGAAGTTTGCCTGCCGAAACGTCTGTGGCTATGCGCTGCATGGCTTGGGTAATGTCCCATCGACCACTATAGCTAAGTGCCAAAACCAGCGTCATGCGCGAGTTATTAGCAGTTTTTGCTTTTGCCTCAGCCAGTTCTCTTTGGCACCTTGGCGGTAGGCTGTCTACATCGCCAATGCTTTCCAAACGAATGTTGTTATCCTGCAAAGTTTTGATTTCTGAATTCAAGGTACTCACCAACAATTCCATTAAAGCCAAAACCTCATGCTTTGGGCGGTTCCAGTTTTCGGTAGAAAACGCATAAAGCGTTAGGTATTCTACGCCCAACTCGGCACAACCTTCGGTAACCTCTCGAACGGCCTTAATTGCATTCTTGTGGCCAAACACGCGTGCAGCACCTTTTCCCTTGGCCCAACGACCATTGCCGTCCATAATTACGGCTATGTGCTTAGGAAGTGATTCAGGCTTAATGAGTTCCTTCATTTCGTGAATTTGGAAAAAACAGCCACGAAGGTACGAAATTGGATTTTTTAAATTAAGCGTTAAGGGAACTCTTTCCGCTTTTACTTAAACCAACCCTCTGGGCAAACAATTTTGTGGAAGGTAAAGCTGAGTGAAATTGCCGTGTAAAACATCCAGTCATCATCATTAGGATTACCTCCGCTGTAGTCTTTAATGTTGGGAGTTCCTGCCGATACGTTATCAATTTCGTCAGAGTTAGTTTTTATTGCACTGGTTGAAACGGCCAAAATCCAGCGTTTATTAAAGCGGTATTTTATGCCCACCCCAACAGGAACTCTAAATTTTATGCCTGTATTGTATTCGTTAGAAAACCCGTCATCGCCCTGCATTCGGTACAGCCCTAAGCCAAAAAACACATAGGGTGTCCAAAACTGTTCTAGTCTATCGTTCCGATAATTGAGAAAGTGATACTCCAACAAAAAATCGGAATTGATAAAACTGCCTTCAAAAGAGGCGCTTCTGTTTGCTGAAAATACGTCAAAAGCTTCGTCATCTACTGCCGAAAGTTTGCCAGCACCAAGCGAAACTCGGTAGCTAAGGGCATCGTTAAGGTTTCTTCTGACAAAGAATTGGCCACCCAAGGAATAATCCGATATACTAAACTTTCGGTTTACATCGCCTAAGTAAGTGTAGCCGCCAAGTTCCATTCCCAGTTCAGAGTCTTGCCCAAACGCAGTGGTTTGAGAAAGAAACACAACCAATGTAAGTAGAAAGAACCTTGTGACCACTTTGGCCAGTTTATCCGTATGATATGCTCGCAAGCTAGAGAACATCTGTAAAATCTTAATGAATGGCTGGGTTAAATATTGTTAACTCAATTTCGGGCATCTAGACCCCAATTCAATTTGTTTCGCAAAGTGTCGAAATAATTGCTATCCCCAAAACGGACGAGCTTTGCCTCAAATTGCTCGCGCTGTACACTTATTTCAACGGTGTCGTCTACCGTGAGCGAGCGCGAATCTAGTGAAATCATAAATTCACGAGACCTTCCCTCCACCTCAAAAGTGATTTTGCTTTGGTCGCTTACAATGATTGGGCGAACCGCCAGATTGTGCGGACTAACTGGGGAAATGATGAAATTCTTTTGTGTAGGGTGCACTAGTGGACCGCCAGAACTAAGCGAATAACCGGTAGAACCTGTGGGCGTTGAAATGATTAATCCATCGGCCCAATAGGAGTTCAAATATTCGCCATCTACATAAGTGTGTACCACAATCATAGATGAGGTTTCCTTTTTGGTGATGGTCAACTCATTCAGCCCAAAATTGAATGGTTCGAAAAGCCCTTGGTTTGAATCGACATGAATAAGCGAACGCGATTCGATTTTATAATCTCCAGCATTGAGCTTTTGTACCACCTCATTCACGGCCTCGCGCGGGGTGGTAGCCAAGAAACCTAAGCGGCCAAGGTTAATACCTACTATTGGCAGCTCGCTCTCTTTGGTAAAAGTGATGGTGTCCAAAATGGTACCATCGCCACCAAGGCTAATAATAAAATCGTAATTACTCAGGTCATCGGACCTATCGAAGGTTTGCTCAATCTTAGGATGAAAGTCTTTCTCTGCTAGGTCGTTTTTGTATTCTGATGATATGGCCAAAAACGCATCAACATCGGCTAGGCATTGCAGTAAATCAGAAATGCAAGCCTGTGCTTCGGGGCCAGTACTTTTACCGTGGATGGCAATTCTCATAGAGGTGAGTTATATGTTGAGGTAGCGCATCAGCATATCGAAACGCTCTTGGTCGTTCGATTTAATTTCTTCTTCCTGAAAGCGCCCGATAATTTTATACCCAAAACGCTCTAAAGAAGCCGTAATGTGCGATACTTCTGTAATATTTAGTTTTAGTGTTACGCGCAACATCGAGTGATCTTTGGCATCGGAATTTACAGTGCTACTCAAAATTTTGGCGTTTTCCGATTCAATCAATCGGCTAATTTCTGCCAGCGAATAATCCCGCTGATTCATTAAAAGCACTAGAATTGCCCCAGGTTCTTGCACTGCGGTAGATTCGGCAAAGGCCTGAATGGTATCTTCTATGGCTATTACTCCCTCAAAATTACCGTGGCTATTAATTACCGTTACCATCTGCAACTCATGCAGAGAGGCCACTCTAATTACATCATAAAAATGCTGGTCTTCAGTTACAAAACACTCCTGCCCTTCCAATTCATATTCGCTAATTGGAATAGAAGAATCATTTTCTTCCAAAATAATCTCCTCGGTAATAAACCCTTTGAACTTACCGCGTTCAATCACCGGTAGTTGATTCACGCGCAATTCTTCCATCCACACAATGGCCTTGTGCCCATTGTCTGTTGGTTTTAATGGCGGAATCATATGATTTATTAACTCTGTTGCTGTCATAACTAAAGCTTAAACCTTAGAAAGATCAATAAGGTTCTAATGCTGAATTAAGCAATATTATAAAAAGTCACCCAATTTCTAAGCATTTCCAAACCGTATTCAGTTAATACGGCCTCTGGGTGAAACTGCAAACCATGTACCTGATAATCAAGCGACTCGAAAGCCATAAGCTCACCTGCCTGTGTAAAGGCTGTTTTCTTGAGTGTTTTTGGTAAATCTTTAATCACCAACGAATGGTAGCGTACAATATCAATACTACGCGGAATGTTTTGAAAAAGTACGGCACCCAGATTATCAATTTTTGAAATCTTACCGTGCATTGGCTTAATGGCTTTTACTAAGGATCCACCAAAGTGCATAGCAATGGCCTGATGGCCCAAACAAACACCTAGCATTGGTATTTTGCCCACAAAAGCTTCAATTATCGGCATCAAGTTACCGGCCTTACGGGGTTCTTCTGGGCCAGGCGAAAGCACCAAGCCTTTGTACTTGGCCAAATCTATTTCTGTAGGGTCAACATCATTCCGCAACACCTCCACTTGGGCACCGGCTTGCTCAAAATAGTCCACCAAATTATAGGTGAACGAATCGTAATTATCAATCAGGAGAATCAAACTGGAGCAACTAGATCTTGAATAGACTCGAGCATTTCTTGGGCAAAAGGCATAATCACATCGAGCTTGGCAATTATGTTAGGGCCAAGTTCTGCCAAGAATGGGTAAAGCACCAAATCTTCATCTGATTGACCTGGCAGCTCAATTCCAAAATTGAGCATAAGCCAAAGGATTATACTCACACCAATGGCCCACTTAAGTATGCCCACCACTGCTCCGGCAAAGCTGTCGAGACCACCAAGCAAGGTTAGGTCAATCATCTTTTTGAGCAATTTACCCAGCATGTTTATGAGCAAAATGATGGCTAGAAAAATAATAATGAAGGAAATGAACGGTAGCAGATTGTCCATTCCATCAATATATTCAGCAAGGTAGGTCATGCCCACCTCCATTAGTTTAAACCCACCTATAATGGCTAGCACAAAAGCCAAAATGCCAATGATTTCTAGCAGCAGTCCTTTGCGAAAGCCAAGCACCGCACCAAAAATCAATGGCACCAATAATATTATATCGAGGGTTTTCAAATTTGTTTAGCCTACTAAAAGCGACTTTACAATGGTAGAAATGGTTTTTCCATCGGCTTTACCAGCTAGCGCTTTGGTGGCCACACCCATTACTTTACCCATGTCTTGAGGGCCAGTAGCACCTACTTGGGCAATTACCTTTTCCAACTCTGCTTTTACTTCTTCTTCAGAAAGCTGTTTTGGTAAATAACGCTCAATTATCTCTGCTTCGCCTATTTCAACAGCATAAAGGTCTTCTCTACCTTGCTCCTTATATATAGCTGCCGAGTCTTTTCTTTGCTTTACCGCTTTCATCAACAACTTCATTTCGTCATCAGCAGAAATTTCGGTGCCTTTACTTTTTTCAGTTTCAGCCAGCATAATCATAGACTTAACCGAACGAAGCGCTTTAAGCTCTTCCTTCTCCTTAGCCAGCATGGCTTTCTTTATATCTGCTTCAATTTGTTGTTTTAAACTCATTGGGAAATATTTTCAATTTTCGAAATCATTAACTTGCGGGCAAAGTTATGCAATAAAGCATTTATCAATGACAAAGCTGAGCGTTAACATAAACAAGATCGCTACCATTCGCAATGCACGCGGTGGAAACAACCCCAATGTGGTACAAGTGGCCAAAGATGCCGAGCAGTTTGGTGCTCAAGGCATTACGGTGCACCCACGCCCTGACGAACGACATATCACTACCCAAGATGTATACGATTTGAAAGAAGTGGTAACCACAGAGTACAATATTGAGGGCTATCCTGATGAGCGATATTTAAAGCTAATTGAAGAAGTAAGGCCAGCGCAAGCCACGCTTGTGCCAGACCCTCCGCACGTGCTTACATCCAACGCAGGTTGGGACACGCAAAAGCACGAAGGCTTTTTAAAGGAGGTTATTTCACATATTAATTCGCTTGGGGTTAGAAGCTCGATTTTTGTAGAGCCGAACGAAAAACATGTGGAAGGCGCCAAAGAAGTAGGCACCAACCGCATTGAACTGTACACCGAAATGTATGCCACCGGCTACGAAAGTTCGCCTGAAAAAGCCATTGCCGATTACAAAGCAGCCGCTGCCAAAGCGAATGCCTTAGGCTTAGGCATAAATGCGGGCCACGACCTTGACTTAACTAATCTGAAATATTTGGTGCAGGAAATTCCGTATATCGATGAGGTATCCATTGGCCATGCGCTAGTTTGCGATGCCCTTTATTACGGTCTGGAAAACACCATTCAACTATACTTGAGAGAACTGAGATAATGCCACAACTGAGCTATAAAACCTTTGGAGAAGGTGAACCCCTTATTATTCTTCACGGCCTTTTTGGCTCACTAGATAACTGGATTACGCTAGCCAAAAAGTTTGCCGACAACTACAAAGTATACATTGTGGATCAAAGAAACCACGGGCTGTCCTTTCATGATGATGCCTGGGATTACGATCTAATGGCGGAAGACCTATGTGAGTTTATGTCGACCGAGCAGCTTGACAAAGCTCACCTGATTGGCCACTCTATGGGAGGAAAAACGGTGATGAATTTTGCCGTAAAGTACCCTGAAAAAGTTGACAAATTGATTGTAGCTGACATTGGCCCAAAATACTATCCTGTTCACCATACCACCATTATAAAAGCCCTTTATAGCATAGACGTAAATGCCTTGAGTTCTCGCAATGAAGCTGACGAGCAAATGCAAAAGCTCATTTCAGAATTTGGCGTTCGCCAGTTCTTGCTGAAAAACTTACAGCGCGATGGTGACAGTTTCCGTTGGAAAATGAACCTTGATGTAATCGCTAAAAACATCGAAGAAGTGGGCAAAGCGCTCAATCAAAATGCTACTTATGCCCAGCCTACGCTGTTCATTCGAGGTGGAAAATCAGATTATATTCAAGATGGAGACTTCAACACCATCCATTCTATTTTCCCAAAAAGTAAAATTGAAACGATAGCTGGTGCTGGCCATTGGCTGCATGCCGAAAAGCCTGCGGAGTTCTTTCAATTGGTAACCGAATTTTTAGCAAATGAATAACCCTGGTCAAGTTTTTCTGATCCCCAATGTAATTGCTGAAGGCACGCAAGAAGCTGTAATTCCTCAACACGTAAAATCAGCCATTCTAGCTTGCGACTTCTTTTTAGTTGAAAACCTGCGCACAGCTCGCAGGTACATTAGTAGCCTAAAGCTAGGCCTTACTATTGAAGAACTGGAGTTTCAAATTCTTGATAAAAAAACCAGCTACGAAGACTGCTTTGAGCTGCTTCAACCTGTTTTGAACGGCAAAAATGTCGGAATCATTTCGGAGTCTGGCTGCCCGGGCGTTGCCGATCCAGGTGCTCGTCTAGTGCATATGGCACACCAATTCAGGGTAAAGGTGAACCCTTTGGTGGGGCCGTCTTCTATTCTATTAGCATTAATGGCCAGCGGGTTCAACGGCCAGTCTTTCGCCTTCCATGGCTATTTGCCCATCGATAAAAAGGACCGACAATTGGCTATCAGAAATCTGGAAAAATCGTCTAAAGAATTGAACCAGACGCAAATATTTATGGACACTCCATACAGAAATGAGCAACTTTTGGCCGATGTAATAAAAACCTGCCGAAAGGACACTTATCTCTGTGTTGCCAGAGATATTTCAGGAAAAGAAGAACTCATTCTCTCTAAACCAGTTGAAAAATGGAAAGCGAATGAGGTCAAACTCAAGAAGATTCCGACAATCTTCATTATATACTCTACTTAATTAGTAGGGTGATGCTTTTTTAATTGAATCGATAACCCTAATTTTGCCGCCCTAAATAATAACTTATGCCATACCTATTTACTTCAGAGTCAGTATCGGAAGGACATCCGGATAAAGTTGCAGATCAGATTTCTGATGCGTTGATTGACAACTTTTTGGCCTTCGATCCAGATTCAAAAGTGGCTTGCGAAACCTTGGTAACTACCGGCCAGGTGGTACTTGCAGGCGAAGTAAAATCTAATACTTACTTAGATGTGCAGCGCATTGCCCGCGAAACCATCGAGAAAATTGGTTATACCAAAGCCGAATATCAATTCGACAGCAAATCTTGTGGTGTGCTTTCTGCCATTCACGAGCAGTCTGACGATATCAACCGCGGTGTAGACAGGGCTTCTAAAGAAGAACAAGGTGCTGGCGACCAAGGTATGATGTTTGGTTACGCCACCAACGAAACCGACAATTACATGCCGTTGGCATTAGACATCTCTCACAAAATTCTTCAAGTATTGGCCGATTTGAGAAGAGAGTCGAAAGAAATTACTTACCTAAGGCCAGACGCAAAGTCGCAGGTAACCATTGAATACTCTGATGACAATGTGCCTCAGCGTATTGATGCAATTGTTGTTTCTACACAGCACGATGATTTTGATGCTGAAGATGCTATGCTTGCCAAGATCAAGGAAGATATTGTTGCTATTCTCATCCCAAGGGTGAAAGCGTTGCTACCTGACCACATTCAGAAACTGTTCAACGATGATATTAAATACCACATCAACCCAACGGGTAAATTCGTAATTGGTGGCCCGCATGGCGACACCGGCTTAACTGGTCGTAAAATTATAGTGGATACTTACGGAGGAAAAGGTGCACACGGTGGTGGCGCATTCTCTGGCAAAGATCCTTCAAAAGTTGACCGTTCTGCGGCTTATGCCACAAGACACATTGCCAAAAACTTGGTGGCTGCTGGCGTTGCAGACGAAGTGCTTGTGCAAGTATCTTACGCCATTGGTGTGGTAGAGCCAATGGGTATTTACATCAACACTTATGGTACAGCCAAAGTAGGAATGAACGATGGCGAAATTGCCAAAAAAGTATCTGAGCTATTCGATATGCGCCCTTACGCTATCGAAACAAGGCTTAAGCTACGCAGCCCTATGTATTCAGAAACTGCCGCTTACGGCCACATGGGTAGAGAAAACAAGGTGGTGAAGAAAACCTTCATCAATTCAAGCAATCAGCCTAAAGAGTTTGAAGTGGAGCTATTCACATGGGAAAAACTTGACTTTGTAGATAAGGTAAAAGCGGCTTTCGGTTTATAATCGTTAGTTAAACAAGGCATAAAAAAACCCGAATCGTTTGATTCGGGTTTTTTCGTTTTAATGAGCAAGGACTTTCTCCTTGTGCTTCTTTATCTGTCTTCGCAGCGCCTCAGTACAGTGGTCGGTAGCTGCTTCAAACGATCCGTTGGTTTTGTGTGCAAACAACTGCTCACCCGGAACGTTCAGTTTTATTTCCACAGTTTTATTTTGAATCCCTTCATTGTTCAGTCTTAAAATTACTTCTGCATCAATGGTCCTATCATAAAAGGTATCTAGCTTATCCAGTTTCTTTTGAATAAAATCGATCAACTTAGCATCTGCATCGAAGTGAACTGATTGAACTTGTACTTTCATGTTGTTAAAATTTAAAGGGTTAAACTTATGCCTTTGGATGCGCCTGATCGAAAGCCGATTTCAGTCGCTCCAAAGAATTATGTGTATAAACTTGCGTTGCTGCCAAACTACTATGCCCCAACAAGTCTTTTACTGCATTGAGATCGGCACCTTTGTTTAAAAGGTGCGTTGCAAAAGAATGGCGCAGCGCATGAGGGCTCTTTTTATCGAGAGAAGGAACTTGATTTAAATACTTTTTCACTACTCTGTAAACTAACATCGGATATGCTTGCCCTCCGTCTTTATTAACGATTAAATATCCATTAGGATTGGAAAATTGCCCATGACTTTTGTCATGTATGTAACTTTTTATCAGTGCGGCTAATGGTCTGGAAAGTGGAATTATTCTTTCCTTGTTTCGCTTTCCAAGCACTTTAATACTGCAATCGCCTTGTGCAAAGTCACTTACCTTTAATTGTAGCAATTCAGACAGACGAATACCAGTACCATAAAGGAGCTCTATAATAATTTGGTCTTGCGGATTGTCAAATTCAACATTGTCCAACCAAATACTAAACTCGTTCTCATCGGCAAAGCCAGGCAACTCTTTTTGCGTCTTTAGTGCCTTTACCTTATCAGTAGGATTCTTGCTTATGGCTTCGCGCTTAATTAAGAATTTATAAAAACTCCTAAGCGTAGCCAACTTACGATTCACCGATCTCGGGTTCATGCCAGAATCCATCAGGCTCAACACCCACGAACGGATCATAAGTTGAGTAGCCTCTTCTAACGAAGTGGTTGAAAATTTTTCAGAAGTAAATGCTTGAAATTGCTTGAGGTCGTTTTCGTATGACTGTACGGTATGCTGGGAGTACCTCTTTTCGTAAGCAATATATTTAAGGAAGGAATTTACCATGCTAGCACTGCGTCAATCAACACAGTACTAACATAGTAATTTATAAAGAGATTCGGAATACCTTAGTAGTTTTCCTTAGCGTACATTTTTTGCTTGTATGCCGCTTTAATCTTTTCAGTTCTTCTAGAAATAGAAGGTTTTTCAAAGTGCTGTCTAGATCTAAGCTCTCTTAGAACACCAGTTCTTTCGAATTTCTTCTTAAAACGCTTTAGCGCTTTATCAATCGATTCGTTTTCTTTTACGTTAATGATAATCATTCGTGAAACACCTCCTTTCAATTCGGAGGGCAAAGGTAAGTATTAAATATTGATTTAGTGAAAGTTATGCTAAAATCTTTTTAGTGCTTTAATAGCTCCCTTGCAATCACAAGTTTCTGAATTTCAGATGTACCCTCGCCTATCGTACACAGTTTAGAGTCGCGATAGAATTTTTCTACGGGGTAATCCTTGGTGTAACCATAACCACCGAAAATCTGAACGGCCTCAGTAGCACAATGCACGGCACACTCCGATGCATGGTACTTAGCCATTGCTGATTCGCGGGTTACTTTTTGGCCGTTATTCTTTAACTCTGCAGCGCGATGCGTTAATAGTTTGGCCGCTTCTAGCTGTGTGGCCATATCAGCCAGCTTAAAAGAAATACCCTGAAAGTTAAAAATTGGCTGATTGAACTGGTGTCTTTCTTGCGAATAAGCTAAAGCAGCCTCGAAAGCCCCCTCGGCAATTCCTAAACTCAAAGCAGCAATGGAAATTCTACCGCCATCCAGCACTTTCATAGATTGAATAAAGCCTTCACCTACTTTGCCCAAAATATTTTCAGCCGGAATTCGACAGTCTTCAAAAATCATTTCGGCAGTTTCAGAAGTACGCATGCCTAGCTTATCCTCTTTTTTACCTGCTTTGAATCCTGGCGTACCTCTTTCCACCACAAAGGCCGTCATTCCATGTGAGTCGCCTACTTCTCCAGTTCTGGCAATTACCACTGCAATATCGCCAGATTTACCGTGGGTAATCCAGTTTTTTGCCCCATTCAACACCCACGAATCGCCATCTTGCTTGGCAACGGTTTTCATATTACCGGCATCGGAGCCCGTGTTTGGCTCTGTTAAACCCCACGCACCAATCCATTCGGCAGTAGCCAACTTAGGCAGCCATTTCTGCTTTTGCTCTTCACTACCAAACTGAAGAATATGCCCCGTACACAATGAATTATGCGCAGCAAGTGAAAGACCTATTCCCGGATCGAGCTTGGCCACTTCGCTTATAGCCGTAATGTACTCATGATAACCAAAGCCAGAGCCTCCATACTCAGCTGGCACCAACACGCCCATTAAACCTAACGCTCCGAATTTCTTAAATACTTCAATGGGAAATTTCTGTTCATCATCCCAAGCATTTCTAAAAGGAGTAATTTCCTTTTCACCAAAGTCTCTGATCATTTGGGCGATCATGCTTTGGTTCTCATTCATTCCAATTTCCATTTCTAAATAGTTTGCGAGAAGATAAGTAAATCGAACAACCTAACAAACGATTGTTAGGCAAATATGTTCAGCGACAAATCGGGTGCTTTCATCGCCCATTCACAACATTTCACCGAAGCATAATATGAATGACCACTGAGCTTATTAGATTTGAGAAAATTACTTAGCATGAAAAAGCTTTTGATTACCGGAGGAGCAGGTTTTATAGGTAGCCATGTGGTACGGTTGATGGTCAACAAATATGCTGACTATCAGATTTTCAACCTTGATGCCCTTACCTATGCCGGCAACCTGGAAAACCTAAAAGACATTGAAGACAAGCCTAACTATACCTTTGTAAAAGGCGACATTACCGATGCTGCTTTTTTGAACGAGCTGTTTGCCCAGCATCAGTTTGACGGGGTGATTCACTTAGCTGCCGAGTCGCATGTTGACCGCTCAATCTCTGATCCATTGGCATTTGTAAACACCAATGTGATTGGCACCGTAAACTTACTGAATGCAGCCAAAGCCTCTTGGACATCCTTCGAAAGCAAGCGCTTTTATCATGTTTCTACCGATGAGGTTTATGGCTCTTTGGGCGAAACTGGCTTCTTCTTAGAAACTACCAGTTACGATCCTCAGTCCCCATATTCTGCTTCAAAAGCTAGTTCTGATCATTTCGTTCGGGCATACGCCAACACTTATAAGTTGCCAGTGGTTATTACAAACTGCTCTAATAACTACGGCCCAAATCAGTTCCCAGAGAAATTATTGCCATTGTGCATCAATAATATAAAGCATAACAAGCCGCTGCCTATTTATGGCAAAGGCGAGAACATTCGCGATTGGCTATATGTAATCGATCATGCGCGTGCTATTGATGTGGTTTACCACAATGGTGTGCTAGGTGAGACATACAATATTGGTGGTTTTAACGAGTGGAAAAACATTGACATCGTACGCCTGCTATGCGACATTATGGACAGAAAGCTTGGCCGTACTGAAGGCGAGTCTCAAAAGCTCATCACCTTTGTGAAAGACCGTGCCGGCCATGATATGCGCTACGCCATTGATGCCACAAGAATTAAAGATGAACTTGGTTGGGAGCCTTCACTTCAGTTTGAAGAAGGTTTGGAAAAAACTGTAGATTGGTACCTAGCCAATGAAGAGTGGCTGCAAAATGTTACCTCAGGAAATTACCAAGACTATTACCAAAATCAATATCAATAATGAAAGGCATAATACTAGCAGGAGGATCGGGAACTAGGCTTCATCCATTAACCATTGCCATAAGCAAACAGCTTATGCCAGTGTATGACAAGCCGATGATTTATTATCCGCTTTCCATTTTAATGTTAGCGGGCATCAAAGACATTCTCATTATTTCTACCCCGCACGATTTGCCTTTGTTCGAAAAGCTTTTGGGCGATGGCTCTCGCATTGGCTGTAAATTTAGCTATGCCGAACAGCCCGAACCAGAAGGATTAGCTCAGGCATTTATTATTGGCGAAGAATTTATAGGCAACGATAAAGTAGCCTTGATTCTAGGAGACAACATCTTCTACGGCTCTGGTTTACCAAAATTGCTTAGGTCGAACATTGACCCCGATGGCGGTATTGTTTATGCTTACCGTGTTCACGATCCGGAACGCTACGGTGTGGTGGATTTTGATGAAAACATGAACGCACTTTCTATCGAAGAAAAGCCAGCCAACCCAAAATCTAATTGGGCTGTGCCAGGGCTATACTTTTACGACAACGATGTGGTAGAAATAGCCAAGAACTTAAAACCAAGTCCTAGAGGTGAGCTGGAGATTACTGATGTAAATAAAGTGTACCTTGAAAGAGGCAAACTGAAAGTAAGCACGATGGACCGCGGTACGGCTTGGCTAGATACCGGAACCATTAAGTCATTGATGCAGGCTGGGCAGTTCGTGCAAATCTTAGAGGAAAGGCAAGGCATCAAAATATCTTGTATTGAAGAGATTGCTTACACCATGGGCTTTATTGACAAAGCACAATTAAAAGAAATAGCCAAACCTCTGGAGAAGTCTGGCTATGGCACATATCTTAAAAGACTTGTAGAGTAAATCTACTCATTATATAAGGTGGTAAGCACAACTTGTGTTACCGCCTTTAAAGTCTCTTTACTAATCACATCCATGTTATCGGCCTGTGTATGGTGGTAATCACCAAAGAAATTATCTGGGCGATAATCCAAGATATCAATCATTGGTATCTTGGCGTACTTGTTTACAAAAACATGGTCATCCATAAGACCAGTAGCTCCTAAGGACTTCTTGAAAAAGTTTTGATACCCCAGTCTATGGGCGGTATTCCAAACCTTCGACATCACTCTACCAGCATTCTGTTGAGAAACCGAGTCATAGTAAAACGTAGCATCACTTGCCCCTACCATATCGAGTAAAATTCCATAGTATGCCGTGTAACCTGCTTTGTGCTTGTTTTTGCTCCAATACTGAGAGCCCAAACACCACCAGCTCTCTTTACCTGCTGGCAAATCAACCTGACCCATATCTTGGTGCTCACCCCAATCTTCACCATCAAATAAGATAATATCTACCCCTACGTTTGGTGCATTATTAGTGCTCAACACACGCGCAATCTCCAACAACACTGCAACCCCGCTGCCTCCATCATTAGCACCATCTATTGGAGCTTGCTTATTCTCGCTGTCTTTGTCAGCAAATGGTCTGGTATCCCAGTGCGCTGCCAATAATATTCTCTTCTTTTTCTCAGGATAAAACGAAGCAATCACATTCTTCAGGTTAACCTT
Organism: Roseivirga pacifica; assembly: GCF_900111145.1. Lineage (GTDB taxonomy): Bacteria > Bacteroidota > Bacteroidia > Cytophagales > Cyclobacteriaceae > Roseivirga > Roseivirga pacifica. Next base: position 1,013,384 of record NZ_FOIR01000001.1, on the reverse strand, counting down.
AGTACCATCGTAAACATTGTCTTCAAACTCCTGAACCATTACATTGGCTCCATAAGACTCAAACTTATTCACAAACCAATCAGCAGCTTGCGTATGGGCATCAGTATTAGGCACCCTTGGGCCAAAAGCGATCTGCTTTTCAACAAAAGCATATAGAGAGTCTGCACTAGATTGTGGAGCTGCTTTCAAAGGCTGGGTATTAACAGTTTCTTTGTTAGAGCTGCCGCCCCCACAGGCACTTACTAAAACAACCAATGCGAGGAGAAAAAAAGTGTTTTTGAAATTCATGCGCATAAATTCTAAGCCTAAATTAAAGAGCCTTTTAACTAAAAACAGGGACTAATACATAAATATTTGATAAGAAATAAAAAAGCGCTAATTTTGTAGCGCTTACGATGATTAACCAGAGGGGACACCATAAGTCCCCTCTTTCTTTATCTCTACGATGGGTTTGACAGAAAAGATTAAGGAGACGGCAGAGAAATACTTAAAAGATGACAGCTATTTTATTGTAGATGTGATCTCGAAAGGTACTGCGGGTCGTACAAAAGTTCTGGTTTTGTTAGATGCCGATGAGGGTGTTAACATTGACGATTGTGCTGAATTAAGCAGAGCCCTTGGCAACGATATTGAAGAGAACGAGATCATAGAAGATGCTTACATTTTGGAGGTCTCTTCTCCTGGGCTCGATCATCCACTAAGCATGAAGAGGCAGTTTGCCAAAAATGTTGGCAGAAGCTTGAGGATACTCCTGAAAGATGGAGGTGAAATTAGAGGTAAATTTACAGCCATGGAAAACGATGAGTTGACCATTATAAAAGAAGAAGCCTCTAAGAAGAACAAGAAAAAAAGTACCGAAGGCGAAACCGTAAAGATTCCCTTTGGCAGCATAGAAAAAGCGAATGTGTTAGTGTCATTTAAGTAAACAAAATGGACAGTGCAGTTTTAATAGAATCATTTGCAGAGTTTGCAAAGCATAAAAATGTCGATAGACCTACCATGATCAGAATTCTGGAAGATGTTTTCAGAACCATGATCAGAAGAAAATTTGAAGTAGATGATAACTTCGATATCGTTATAAACGCAGACAAAGGTGACCTCGAAATCTGGAGGTTCCGTGAAATTGTTGACGATAACTCAGAAGATATTTGGGACTACGACAAAATCAGCCTTTCTGATGCCAGAAAAATTGAGCCTGATTTCGAAATAGGAGAAGAAGTTGCAGAGGAAATTAAACTGATTGACTTCGGTAGACGTGCCGTAATGACTGCGCGCCAAACACTTATTCAAAGAATTAAAGACTTAGAAAAAGACATTCTTTACCAAAAGTACAAAGACTTGGTTGGTGAAATCATCAACGCAGAAGTTTACCAAGTACTAGGTAGAGAAGTACTTTTAGTAGATGGAGAAGGCAACGAGCTTTCTCTGCCAAAATACGAGCAAATTTCAAAAGACCGATTCAGAAAAGGCGAGTCAGTTCGCGCTATTGTGGATCGTGTAGAAATGGTAAATGGTAACCCTAAGATTATTCTTTCAAGAACTTCTGGAGAATTCCTTGAAAGACTATTCGAAAGCGAAGTACCTGAAGTTTACGATGGTTTAATCACCATTAAGAAAGTAGTTCGTGAGCCAGGAGAAAGAGCCAAAGTGGCGGTAGAATCTTACGATGACCGTATCGATCCGGTAGGAGCATGTGTAGGTATGAAAGGTTCACGTATTCACAGCATTGTTCGCGAGTTGCAGAATGAGAACATTGATGTGATCAACTTTACCGATAACATGGAGCTTTACATTGCCCGTGCGCTAAGCCCAGCCAAAATCACAAGCATGAAGATTTTGAATGAAGACGGCCGCGTAGCTGTGTACCTAAAGCCAGACCAAGTGTCGCTTGCCATTGGTAAGGGAGGTCAAAACATTAAGCTTGCTTCCAAACTAGTAGGGTTGGAAATAGACGTCTTCAGAGAACTTTCTGAGTTTGAGGAAGAGGATGTAGATCTTGATGAATTCGTAGACGAAATCGATGACTGGATTATCGATGAGTTGAAACGAATCGGTTTGGATACTGCAAAGAGTGTATTGAGTTTGAACCCAGAAGATATTGTTCGTAGAACCGAACTTGAGGAAGAAACTGTAAAACACCTATTCAGTATTCTACAGCAAGAGTTCGAAAAGTAATACGTATTAAGAAAAAAACAGGGATATTTGAGCATGTCTGAAGAAAAAACGATGAGATTGAGCCAGGTGGCCAGGAAATTGAATGTTGGTAGAAATACCATCGTTGATTTTTTGGCTAACAAAGGCCATGAAGTAGACAGTAGTCCGAACGCCAAAATTTCTGGCGATCAGTACTCCATGCTTGCCAAGGAGTTCGCTGCTTCAGCCTCTGAAAAAGAGGAAGCTTCTCATCTAACAATTGGGACCAAACACGTAGAAGATCAGGTAATTGACTCTAGCGGAGTTTCTACTGAACCTACTAAAAGTCCTGAAACTCCTCCTGCCAAGGAGGAACCAAAGCCGGAACCTGCTCCGGAGGCTCCTAAAAAAGAAGAGCCAAAGCAACAACCAGAAGCCGAAAAGCCAGCGCCTAAAAAAGAGGAACCAAAGCCGGTAGAAGAAAAACCAGCCGAACCTAAACCAGCGCCTAAAAAGGAAGAGCCAGTTGCTGAAAAACCAGCACCTGAAGCACCTAAGAAAGAAGAGGCTCCTAAAAAGCAGGAAGAAAAGAAAGAAGAGCCAAAGAGCGGTCTTAAAGTACTAGGCAAAATTGACCTAGCACCTAAAAAGAAACCTGCTCCTGCTCCAGCCAAAGAGGTTAAAAAGGAAGCTCCTAAAAAGCAGGAAGAAAAACCTGCTGCCAAAAAAGAGGAGAAACCAGCTATTGACCCATCTTCAAACAAAGTTATCGAAGCCAAAGCCGACTCTTTAAGAGGACTTAAAGTGCTTGGTAAAATTGAATTGCCTAAAGCTCCGGCCAAGAAAAAGCCAGAGGATAAGAAGCAAGGCGGAAATACCGATGACAAGAAGAAACGTCCGCGTAAGCGCATTCAGAAAGCGCGCGTTGAACGTGCCGGAGGCGGAAACAAATTTGGTGGCGACAACAGACGTGGCGGTGGCAATCGCAACGATAAAAAACGTGTTCCTAAAGAAGAATTGACCGATAAGGAAATTCAGGAACAAATTAAAGAAACGCTTGCTCGCCTTAGTGGCGGTGGCAAAGGCGGAGGTAAAAACCGTTCTAAATACAGAAAAGAGAAGAGAAGTGCTGCTGCTGAAGCTGCCGAAGAGCAAATGCTTAAGGAGCAACAGGAAAGCAAAATTCTTAAGGTAACAGAGTTTATCTCTGCCAGCGATTTGGCCTCTCTAATGAACGTTTCTGTAAACGAAGTTATCTCGGCTTGTATGTCGCTTGGTATGTTCGTTTCTATTAACCAGCGTTTGGATGCCGAAGCAATCACCATTATTGCCGATGAATTTGGCTACGATGTAAGCTTCACTTCTACCGAAGAAGAAACCGAGGTAATTGAAGAAGAAGACAATCCAGACGATCTTACCGATAGAGCACCTATCGTTACCATTATGGGTCACGTTGACCACGGTAAAACATCCCTACTAGATTACATTCGCGATGCGAACGTAACTGCAGGTGAGGCCGGTGGTATTACCCAGCACATTGGTGCCTACGATGTAGAGACCAAAGATGGTAAGCGTATTGCATTCCTAGATACACCGGGTCACGAAGCCTTTACGGCCATGCGTGCTCGTGGTGCTAAAATTACTGACGTTGCCATTATTGTAGTAGCAGCAGACGATAACGTGATGCCTCAAACAAAAGAGGCCATTAACCACGCCCAAGTGGCCGAAGTGCCAATCGTAATTGCTATTAACAAAATAGATAAGCCAGCTGCCAACGCAGATAAAATCCGCGAAGAACTGGCCAACCTTAACATTTTGGTAGAAGACTGGGGTGGTAAATACCAGTGCCAGGAAGTATCTGCCAAAACAGGACAAGGTATTGACGAGCTACTTGAAAAAGTATTGCTAGAAGCCGAACTACTTGAATTAAAAGCCAATGCCGATAAAAAAGGTTTGGGTACAGTAGTAGAAGCATCACTAGACAAAGGTCGTGGATACTTGGCTACGCTAATGGTTCAGTCTGGTAAAATGAAGATTGGAGATGTGGTACTAGCCGGACCTCACTATGGTAAGGTAAAAGCCATGTTTGACCATAGAGGTAATCGCCTGCAAGAGGTTGGCCCTTCAACACCAGTGCAAATGCTTGGTTTAGATGGTGCTCCGCAAGCTGGTGACCGCTTTAATGTAATGGAATCGGAGCGTGAAGCACGTGAAATTGCTAACAAACGTGAGCAAATTCTTCGTGAACAAAGCGTTCGTACTAAGAAGCACATTACCCTTGACGAGATTGGTAGACGATTGGCCGTGGGTAACTTTAAGGAGCTTAACGTTATTGTAAAAGGTGACGTGGACGGTTCTATCGAGGCCTTGAGTGATTCACTATTGAAACTTTCTACTGAAGAGGTTCAGGTAAACATTATACACAAAGGTGTAGGTCAGATTTCTGAGTCTGATGTATTACTTGCTAGTGCCTCTGATGCCATTATCATCGGTTTCCAGGTACGTCCTTCAGGTGGTGCCAGAAGAATTGCCGAAAACGAAGAAATCGAAATCAGACTATACTCTATCATCTACGATGCGATCAACGAGATCAAAGATGCGATGGAAGGTCTACTCGAGCCTACAGAGAAAGAAGTTATCACAGGTAACATTGAGGTTCGCGAAACCTTCAAAATCTCTAAAGTGGGTACCGTTGCCGGGTGTTTCGTTACGGATGGTTTCGTGAAACGTCAGAACCAAATTCGTTTGATTCGCGATGGTATTGTTACCTACACGGGCGACATTGGCCAATTGAAGCGTTTCAAAGATGATGTAAATGAAGTGAAGTCGGGCTACGAATGTGGTTTGAGTATTAAGAACTTCAACGACATTAAGGTGGGTGATATCATCGAAGGATTCGAAATTCAAGAAGTAAAACGAACACTGTAAGCTTCGTAAAAACATAAATAAAAAACCTGATGCTGGAAACAACATCAGGTTTTTTTATACCCAATACCTTCGCTAGTTATTACTATTTGACTGGTTTCCAGTCTAGTAATTCTAAAAGGTCATCAACCTTTTGTTCTAAATCTTTCAGACTTTGTGGTGCACCATCGTAATCAACTATGGTTTTCTCTTCACCATCCTGTTTAAAAGAAATAGTAGTTGTAGGTAAATCTGTCTTGTTCGATTTGTAAGAATCCCTATAACTAAAAAAATCATTCGACTCAAACGCCTCCATTAATGAAGCAAACTGATCATCTGTTAGCTTAGCGTTGAAAGTACCCTCCATTCCTACATGCTCTCTGGCATTTAACACTACATTACCATTAGAAAATATAGAGATGTCATAGTTAGGGCAAGTACCCATGCAAGGTGTCTTTTTCATGTAAACAACGCGTGCATCCTCAGTGTTAACCTGAGCCGCCTTGCACCCAAAAAACAAAACCATAAGAATGATTGAAGCTTTTTTCATATCGAAATTCATTTGCTTGTTAACTTATGCAAAATATGCTCTTTATTTAAGCATTTGACTTAGCTTGTATATGAATTTCTGTTAAAATGAACGATTTTGCTCGTCATTTGCTCCAAAAAGTCAAACATTCACTTAGTTAAGAGAAGACCAGTGTTATGAAAAAACTACTACTGCTAATTATCCTTGCTGCCTTCTGTACACCTTCATTTTCACAAAAAATGGAAAGGCTGGACAAAGAGGTTAAAATTATCTGCTATGCTTCTGAAGAAAGCCCTGGAACCAGATATTTTGGGCGCTTTGAACATAAGCCAAGCATTTCTAAATACGCTGAATTCAGCACAACGGCAGAACAAGCTGGTGGCGCTACTATTGAAGTAACCTATAACGGCTTTAGCGAAGAGGCCCAAGAGGCTTTTCAAAAGGCAATCGACATCTGGTCACAGCTAATATCTTCTGATGTAGTAATTAGAGTAAATGCTACTTGGTCGCAATTAGATGAAGGAACTTTAGGGTCAGCAATTTGGAACACTGCCTACAGAAACTTTGATGGAGCTAAAGAATTAGATGTTTGGTACCCAGTAGCCCTAGCTGAAAAAATGGCTGGCGTGGACCTAAACGGAACAGATGAAGCCGACATTGTTGCCAATTTTAACAAAGGAGCCAACTGGTATTTGGGCACCGATGGAAACCCAGCCTTAGATCAATACGACTTAGTTTCGGTAGTGCTCCACGAACTTGGCCATGGTTTGGGCTTTGTAGATAGTTTCGATTACTCAGAGGATTCTGAGGAAGGCTCTTTTGGCATAAATGACTTTCCTTTTATATATGACTTAAGCGTAGAAAATGCACAGGGCCAACCGTTGGTAGAGCTTGTTAATGAGCCAGCTGATCTTGGAACTGCCCTTACCAGCAACAGCGTGTTTTTCAATTCCCTGACAGCAGTTGCCAATGATGGTGTACGTCCTAAACTATATGCCCCAGCCACTTGGAGCGGAGGCTCCAGTATAGCCCACTTAAACGAAGGCACCTACCCTTCTGGCTCTGCAAACTCTCTAATGACCCCACAGATTGGCGCAAATGAGGTTATTCACGACCCAGGGCCAATTACACTTAATATGTTCGGGGATATGGGCTGGGAAACCACATATATTGACAACATAACACGCCCTAATACTGAAAATTCTCAAGCAGATACTTATACCATTACTGCAGAGGTTGTAAGTGATGTAGGATATAATCCAGAAGGCGTTCAGCTATACTATAGCACCGATGCTTTTGCTAATGACACAACTGTTGTACAAATGACAGCAACAGGCAACGGTAATGAGTTTACTGCAGAAATCAACTCAACAAAGACTGAAGGTCAAGTGTACACTTATTTCTTTAAAGTAGAAGACATTAAGGAGCGTATATTCAATTCTCCAAGTTTACTTTTGGCCGACCGGTATTATTCATTCAGTACAGGCAGCGACACAGAGGCACCGGTAATTACCCATGTTGCTCCAAACTTTATTAGAACTACTGACACGCAGCTAAAACTAGAAGCAACAGTTACAGACTTTTTACCAGTAGAAGTTAGCCTTGAGTATTTTGTGAATAGCGAACCATCTCAAACTGCAGACTTCATCCTTTCTGATGCAGATGCAAATCTATTTTCCACACAAATAGATTTATCAAACTTCAACTTACAGGAGGGTAGCACATTTAGTTACAAAATAACCGCTACCGATGAGTCTAACAATCAGAATACTGCTACTAACCCAGAGACAGGTTTTACAGAACTGAATGTAGTATCAACTCCCGACCCTGCATCATTCTTTTTTACTGACTTTAATGATATAACTGCTGCTGCAGATGAGTTTTTTAATAGTGCCAATTTCACTGTTAAAGAAGAGTCAGGTTTTTCTAACGGTGCACTACACTCAGACCACCCATATGCTGATGGTACCGGGGCCAATGATGAGAGCAATTATACCATAGAGCTTAAAACGCCTATAATTTTGAACGATGGAGAAGCGATCATAAGCTTTGATGAGGTCGTACTCGTTGAGCCGGGCGAGGCTACTTCTGAATTTGGAGATAGTGGTTACTATGACTACGTAATTGTTGAAGGTTCTAAAGATGGTGGTAGCACTTGGTTACCATTGGCCGATGGCTATGATTCAAGAGCTATTACTGCTTGGTCTACCCTATACAACAATAACATAGATGTAGATAATAATTCCACTGCGGTAGGCGATGAGTCTCTTTACAGAAGCAGAAGCATCGATATGCTTGGCAATGGTAATTTTTCTGCAGGCGATGAGATCTTCATCAGGTTCAGGCTTTTTGCAGATCAGGCCGCTCATGGCTGGGGCTGGGCAATCGACAACTTGAATGTTCAACTTGACTTAGAAGCACCTGTAATTGTTCACAATCACTTAAACTACTTAACATCTCTAGACAACTTAGAAATTAGTGCTACGGTAACCGATAATTTTGACGTAGACAGCGTAGGGCTAAAAGTGTTTGTAAACGATTTGGAGCAACCCAATATTCAAATGACAAACACTGAAAGCAACCAATATCGAGCATTGATCGACATCAGTTCTTTACAAGTAGGTGATGTAATTAGATATAGATTAGCAGCTTTTGACACTAAAGAACCTGAAGCAAATGCTAGCTACATTCCTGGTGAAGACAGCTTTTTAGAGCTACCCATAATAGCCTTTAGCGATGCACAAGCAACGTATTCCAACGACTTTAACACAAGTACGGAAGATTTTGTCGGAAACTTCTTTAGCATAGCAACCCCTTCGGGCTTTAGTGATGGAGCAATTCATAGCACTCACCCCTATCCGCTTGCTTTTGGGTCAAATGGTCGAAGTGCGTTCACGTACATGCTTAAAACACCAATTATAGTAAGTGAAACCAAACCATTGGTTTCTTATGATGAGGTACTACTAATTGATTCTTCGAGCGATTATGCAGCTTTTGAAGCATCTAAGGATGGTGGTGAAACTTGGTTTGAAGTTGAAAGCTATGAAACAAGTGACGAACCGAACCTTTGGCTTCCGGTTTATCAAGCGGGTAACAATGGGGAAGCCGCCTTGCTAAAGAATCGAATTGTACGACTTACCGATTCTCCTCAAATAGCCGTTGGTGATGAAATACTCATAAGATTTAAAATTGATAGAAGAAGTACAGCAGCTGGTTGGGGCTGGGCCATTGACAATCTAGAGGTTCAAACGGAGGTGATTACTTCGTTAGAAGATAATGGGGAGATTAAACTAGCGAACATTTACCCTAACCCAATTAAAAACGGCAACCTTAACATTCAAATTGCCGATGTAGGTGCTACTGCAATTGACTATAGTATTGTGACTATGAGTGGGCAAGAGAAGCTTCAGGGAAACAACTTAACGTTGGATCAAGACCAAAAAGCTTCCATCGATGTATCAACACTTCCTTCAGGCCTATTTATGCTAAAAGTTGTTCACAAAGGCAGAGCAAAAGTTTACAAAGTACTGAAGCAAGACTAGTTTTGGTTACCATTGGAAAGTAACTTTAACCCCGAGTTATCACTCGGGGTTTTTATTTATATGATTACACTAAAATTCTTATTGGCGTTGAGTACATTTTTGCTGCTACTTGGTCTCTACAAACCATGGAGAGTACTGTGGTGGATGAGCGCCAAGAATAGACTTACCGTGCTCAAATACTTTGGTGTACCTTGGCTGATACTTTTGATGTTTTATTTAACCGCTTAGAATTGCTTTTCGCACAGCAAAGCAGTGGGGCCATTAAGCCCAGTAAAGGCAAACACATAATTGGCACCGCCCTCTTTCAGCCCTGTCTTTTTTCTTATTTGCGCCACGCTTTGAGGATAGTTGCGCACCGTAATATTCGCTTTCAAATCAGGAATCGTCTTTTTTAAGTATTTCTTATTCAAAGAAATTTCCGACTTCACTTTAAAAACTCTTCCCGGAAAATCGACCACCGGAACTTCTGAAGTATAGAGATGCGTATTCGCATGCAACTTTTTTAACCCGAACTTCTCTGCAATACTTTTGAAGGCCCCAGCCTTTAAAATACTCGCATTTGGTTCGTACAGAAAGTTTGAATAATCTCCTATGATGGCTTCCCGAAGTTCCTCTCCATTAAGGGAAAACTGGTAATGTTGTGCTTCCGTTTTGGAAAAATTCACACAGTGGATGGTAGGTTCGTTCTCCACCCTATAATCCAATAAAAACAGTAACTCCTTAACTTCATTCTGAACGGCTACTACATGTACCACTGCCACATGGCTGAGCTGCTCAATGGCGAGCTTAATATCGAGCAAAGACGAAACCTTTAGCAAAACCTGTTTTGACTTTTGCTGAAGCAATGGCATTAGCTCCAACACATTCGGAGCATAATCTTTTAGCAACACCACCTTCTTGTTGTGGTCATCTCTTCTGGCCGGATCCAAATAGATCAAATCCACCGGCCCTAATGTTGCCAAATAGTCCTCAGACTGCGCATGAACCACTTCAACATTGGCTCCTAGCACTTTGTAATTATGTGCTGCAATTTGTGTTAGCTGTTCTTGGCGTTCTACATATACCCCTTTTTCAAACGACTTTGACAGAAAGTAGCAGTCGATACCAAAGCCACCAGTTAGGTCAACCATAGACTTACCTTTTACTAAACTAGCTTTGTATGTAGCGGTCCGCTCAGAAGATGCCTGCTCCATAGACAGCGCAGGGGGAAACAAAATACCCTCCTGTTGATACCAAGAGGGTAATTTATGTTTTGCTTTTTGCTTGCTTGCAATTTGCTCCACCACTGCTCGCATGGGTAGCTCAGGGTATTGATCTTTTTTGAGCATTAATGAGGCAGGGTCTTCTGCCAAATGTGCTCTAATAAAAGCCTGAACCTCGGGTGAAGCTAATTGATCAATCAAGCGTTTTCTAATTGCTTTTGAAGATATTGTACAATTTGAACGGCATTGGTAGCAGCTCCTTTTCTTAGGTTGTCAGCCACAATCCACATGTTCAAAGTATTCGCTTGACTCTCATCTCTTCTCAATCGACCAACAAAAACCTCATCCTTTTTATGTGCCGTCAAAGGCATTGGATAAACGTTGTTAGCAGGGTCGTCTTGCACAATAATTCCCTCTGTAGCCTCTAGCAAAGCTTTCACTTCCGCTAAGTCAAAATCTTCCTTAAACTCCACGTTTACCGACTCTGAGTGCCCCCCCATAGTAGGGATTCTTACTGTCGTAGCGGTAACCGCAATGCTCTGATCGTTAAAGATTTTCTTAGTCTCGTTGATCATTTTCATCTCCTCTTTGGTGTATCCATTTTCTTGGAATACATCAATGTGAGGTAACACGTTCATATCGATTTTGTGTGGGTAGCACATGTCTGCGGCTTTACCCTCACGCTCGTTCATCATTTGGTCAACTGCGGCCTTACCCGAACCAGTAACCGACTGATAGGTAGAAACCACAATTCGCTTAATGCCATATCGCTCACGTAACGGCTCCAAAGCTGCTACCATCTGTATGGTAGAGCAATTTGGGTTGGCAATAATTTTATCTTCAGCAGTCAACTCTGAAGCATTGATTTCAGGAACAATCAATTTATGATCAGGACTCATTCTCCATGCCGAAGAGTTATCTACCACAGTAGTGCCTACTTCCGCAAATTTAGGAGCCCACTCCAAAGAGGTGCTTCCTCCCGCTGAGAAAATAGCAAAGTCAGGCGCCTGTTTGACTGCATCTTCCAACGTAATCAATGTGTATTCTTTACTCTTGAATACCTTTTTTTTGCCTGCAGATCGCTCAGACGCGACCAATAGCAAATCATCGAATGGAACATTTCTTTCTTCCAGAACCTCTAGGATTTCCCCTCCTACTAGTCCTGTGGCGCCAACTACAGCTAGTTTCATTTTCTTAATAATTTAAATGTTTTGTGTAAAACACAATTTCCAGCGCAAAATTACTATTTTCGAGTACCTGTACACATAAATGAGGCTTACAATTTCGGTAGTTTTTCTACTGTGGACTAATTTATTGCTGAGCCAAGTCAGCACTTTCCCACACACACAAAATTTCGAGCAGGCTTTTATAGTCGGCACGGACGTAGTTTTTATCCCTAATTACACCGGCAACGAGGTTGCCACCACCAACAGAATCTTTCAAGGTGGCGATGGCCGAAACGAAGGAAGTTCTCTTAATATAACCCCAATTTCATCCTTTAGTGGCCAAATTGACATTTCGGCAAATTTTTCTGGGGTGAATAACCCTAAGATTAATTTCTACGCTTACTCTAAGCAAAATGGTAGCGGCACTTCTACTCGGCCAGTTTTACTGTCCTTTTCCACGTCCATTGATGGTGGAAACACATTTTTAGACGATGTTCAGATTGGTGATGACAGCACTTTTCCCAACGATAACCTAACGAGCTATACCGAATATGAATACGAACTGCCAGTTTCGGCTTCAGGTGAGTCAAATACGGTGATTAGAATTACAGCCAGCCGAGGTAGTGGATCTGGTTCGGCTGCCGAATTGGTGATTGACGATTTGAGTATTGAAGAACAGATTTTACCATTGGCGATTAGCGGGGTGAGCGCTACTGCTGCTACGGAAGTTGTTGTAACCTTTAACCAAGATGTAAGCCAAGCAACCGCTGAGAATGCCGCAAACTACACCCTCAATAATGGTATTTCCGTAAGCAGCGCAAGTCTATCAGCATCGAAACAAGTGACATTGACCACCACTAACATGCCGAACAACAACTATGAGTTAACGGTAAACAATGTAGAAGACCTAGCCTCTAACACTCCTGCAAACAATCTTCAAGGCACTTTTTCTTACATAGAAGCTCTAAGCATTTCCAACCTTTCGGTACTATCTAAAAGCAGTCTAGAAGTCACTTTTAACCTCGATTTGGATGAAACATCTGCTGAGACCCTAAGCAACTATACAGTTGACAACGCCATTGGCAACCCAAGCAGCGCCACATTGAATGCCACAGAAAACAACAAAGTAATGCTCACCTTTTCAACAGGTTTTACGGAGAACACATTTGAGCTTACGGTAAATGGTGTAACGGACGAATCGACACTTGCGAATACCGCAAACCTTACAGAAGACTTTAGCTATTTGCCTTTAGCCATTAATTCAGCCTTGGCAGTTTCAGCCACGGAAATAGTACTTGTTTTCAACCAAGACTTAGACAACACCAGTGCCGAAACAGCTTCGAATTACACCATAGATTTTGGCCGTGGCAGCCCAACCAGCGTTATGCTCGATGGTAGTGATGCCTCCAAAGTAACGCTTACCATAGCCAATGCCATGGTGAATAACATCTACACAGTATCTGTAAACAATGTGAAGAATCTTGCAGGTAATACAACCGCAGCAAATCTTACAACCGAGGTTGACTATGAAACGGCCACTTTCTCCAGACAGATAGTGATTAACGAGCTGTTTGCCGATCCAACGGGTGACAACGCACCAGTGCCGGCTGTTTTACCAACGGGGTCTAGCGAAGAATTTGTTGAGCTGTATAATACTACCGATGAGGCCATTGATATTACAGGATTTTCTCTTTCTGGAGGCACAATCGGAAACTTTGTATTAGGTGCGGATAGCTATGTAATATTGACCTCTACGAGTAATTTAGCCACATATCAAGGTTTTGGAGATGCGGTGGCTGTGTCATCTTGGAACAGTTTGACGAATGGAGGAGAACAACTGTTATTAACAGATAACCTTGGTAATTTGGTAGACAGCCTGACCTATAATACGGAATGGTATGGGGACGAATCTAAGGCAGATGGCGGCTGGACTTTGGAACAAATCAATCCAGCACTGGCCTGTAGCGACATTAACAATTGGTCTGCTTCAACCAGTGCCAACGGTGGAACGCCTGGATTGCAAAACAGTATTTACGACATCACCCCAGACACTGAAGGGCCAAATTTGGTGTCCGTTACCATCAGTACACCACAAGAAATTGTGGTGACCTTTGATGAGATTATGGATGCCGCGAGTCTCGGCAACGGTACTTACACGTTGAACAACGGAGCCAACGTAAATAGCACTAGCCCTAACAGCCCTAGTCTTCGTTCGGTTACACTGGCATTGGTAGTACCAATGGTTTCAGGCACCATTTACACCCTGAATATTAGCGGACAAACAGACTGTGCGGGCAATGCAGCAGAGACCACCACAATAGACTTTCTGTTCGATAATGAAGCGCCAGTTTTTGAGCGCTTTGTGCTAAAAGACTCTGTAACACTAGATTTAATATTTGATGAAGCCTTGGCCAAAACCATTGCCGAAACTGAGGCTAACTTCTCCATTAACGCAGGTATTGGTAGCCCAAAAACTGCAAAACTCAACGATTCACAAGCCAATAGAGTACACCTAACACTGGACAATCCGCTGAGTATTGGTAGTAATTATACCCTGACCTATCAGCAGCTTACCGACACGCTTGGCAACACGGTTTCTACAAGCAATGAAAGCTTCTCCTTCATTAATCAAATCGATACGGTGATTGTAATCTCAGAACAGCTTTTGGATGTCTATTTTGAAGCAGCGGTGAATGAAGCAAACGCAGAAAACCTGTTCGCATATCAAGTAGATGAAAGCATCGGCTCGCCAGCAACGGCCACTTTAGATGCAGGAAATGACAAATTGGTTCACCTTGTTTTTGGCACTTCATTTCCTGAAAATGACGAACTGATAATTGCCTTCGAGGGCATTCAAGATGCCTCTTTGAGCTACTTACAGCTACTAAATACCGAGTTTATTTATGACACGGACGATCCTGATTTGGACACCATTATAGTAATTGATGAGAATAGTATTGAGCTCTTCTTTGATGAGCCACTGGGACTTACATCGGCCGAAAGCATTAACCATTACACAGTAAACAATGGACACGGTAACCCAAGTACGGCCACACTTCAACCTGGACAAAAATCCGTTGTGCTAGATTTTGCCACTAACTTTGAGCAAGAGGTTGAAAACCGTATTACCTACACAAGCATTGCTGATTTGTCTGGGAATGCCATTTCGACCAATCGAGGATATAATTTTACCTACGATAGGCTGGCGCCAAGGCTTAACAGTATCAAACTTACCTCGCCCAATACTTTAAGGGTTGAATTTTCCGAAGAGGTGGCTAAATCAATTGCTGAAAATCCGGCTAACTATTCTGTGAGTAACGGCCTTGGCAACCCAACTCAAGCCTTACGTTCCGAAGAGTTTACCAATGTAGTTACACTTACGTTTGCTGACCTCGGCAACTATGCCGAAAACACACTTACCATTAGCAACATTGCCGATTTATTCACCAACGATTTGGCAACCACGCTTTCGGCCTCCTTTTCTACACTTACCCCGAACTTTGGCACTTTTACCATACTAACCGACACCAGCATTCAGGTGCAATTTACCAAGCCGCTTACCCAAGCTTCTGCAGAAGAAGTGGAAAACTACGGGTTTGATAAAGGCATTGGCACATTCTCCCTAGAGCACGACTCTAGTGACCCTTCAATTGTCAGATTGTATTTAACCATACCATTAAAGCCAGAGATTAGCTACAGAATGGTAGTGGACAGACTTGAAGATCTGGATGGGAATTTAATGCCTCCAACTCATCATGATTTCACGTACGATTCGCAACTGGACGATGTGAATATTTTAAACGAGCACACTTTAGTACTCAATTTTAGTACAAATGTAGATGAAAACGCAGCCGAAGCACTCACTAACTTCAGCCTAAACAATGGCATTGGCAACCCAATTTCGGCCGTGAGAAGCACCAACGACAGTAGCCAAGTTACATTGCTGTTTGCGCAGGACTTTCAGGAATCTTCCACATATACCCTTTCCGTTTTTAACCAAAAGACCATTTTCGGAGGTGTTATTCCTGGCTCTAGAACTACGCTAGATTATGATGTAACTGCTCCAGTGATACTGGCTGTTAACTCATATTACACCAACCAGATTGAAGTAGTTTTTAACGAAACGCTGAAACGCACTACCGCCCAAACACTCAATCACTACTCGCTGAATAATGCTATTGGCCAACCTACTGCAGCCTATCTGCAAGCAGATGGAAAATCGGTACTTTTAACTTTTGCCAACGCCTTGAGCGATGCAACGGTTTACCAGCTTAGCTCCGAAAGAGTAGAAGATAGCCAAGGAAAGGCAATGACAGCGAACACCTTCGACTTTACGTTTACGGCTCCTGTTAAGCCAAACTTTAGAGACATTGTAATTAATGAAATCTACTTCGATAACGACTTCAAATCTGCTATTCCGAACTACGAGTTTGTAGAGCTCTACAACCGTAGTGCGTCAAACATCAACTTGCGCGAATTCTATCTTACCGATAAAAATGACACCGCGCATTTTGGCAATGTTACACTGAATACTGGAGAGTTTTTAATCGTATCGGGTACCACTGCCGGCTCACTCTTTCAAGCTTATGGCAATGCAGTCGGCCTTGCTAACTTCCCCTCGCTTAACAATGCTGGAGAAACCATTCTACTGCTCGATAGAGATCTCAATGTTGTTGATTCAATCGCTTACAATACGAGCTATTATAATGACGAAGAAAAAGCTGATGGTGGCTTTACCGTAGAATTGATTAATCCTGAAAAACCGTGCTTCGATGTGAGCAATTACGCGGCCTCAACGCATCCAGATGGGGGAACACCAGGCACTCAAAACTCCGTTTTCGATAACTCCGCAGACAATATAGCCCCTACGCTCGAAAGCTTAACCGTTTTGTCCACTACCGCACTTCAACTTACTTTTAATGAGTCTATGGACATTTCCACACTCATTTCTGGCAATTTTTCGCTTACAGGAACAAGTACCGTAGCCTCTGTAACGGTTAATGAAACCTTCGGAACAGATGTAACCTTAACACTCTCCTCTGCTTTTGAAACCGGCCTAAACCATACACTTACCATTAGCGGAATTACTGACTGCAGCGGGAACGCACTGACCACCACCGCAAGCTTTTCAAAAGGAGCAACACCTCAGGTAGAAGACTTTTTAATTACCGAAATAATGGCAACCCCGGCACCTAGTAATGGCCTGCCGGAAAGAGAGTACATCGAGATTTTTAACAACTCAAATAAAATTCTTTCTACAGAAGATCTATTCTTGAAGGATGACAAAGCAGCCGCAAGCATTGGGAGTTATGACGTAGCGCCACAAACCTATGTAATACTCACAAGCACGACAGGTAGCACCGAAATGGCCGCTTACGGAACAACCATTGGCATTAGCTCCTTCCCTAACTACACCATTGATGATGAAGTAAGTTTAGAAAGGGCCGATGGAACGACCATTTTCAGTGTAGACTATGACAAAACTTACTATCGAGACGAGAGCAAAGAAGATGGCGGCTACAGCATGGAAATGGTTAACCTAGCCCCGGCTTGTTTCGATCAAGGGAACTGGGGTGCCTCCTCTGCTGCATTGGGCGGTACGCCTGGCTCACAAAACAGTATTTTCGATGATAGCCCAGATGTTACCGCACCGACCGTTACTTCATTTGAAGTTATTGATCAATCGAATTTTGCCTTTACTTTTAGCGAGTCGATGAATTTAGCCACCTTAATTCCGGCTAACTTCGATGCATCAGGAGGCCTAACAGTGAGCGAGGTAAATTGGGTTGACGATTTTGGCCAAGCAATTACGGTTAGCTTAACCTCCCCATTTACAGATGGTACTGAGTTCACAATCAGCATATCTGGAGTCGAAGATTGCGCTGGTATTAGTATGGCCACCGAAACCTTCCGCTTTGCCTCGGGCGATGAACCACAACTCTTCGACTTGCTGATTACAGAAATAATGGCCAACCCTACGCCATCTGCCGGACTGCCAGAAGCGGAGTATGTAGAAATTTACAATGCATCGAACAAAATACTTTCGCTAAATGGAGTTGTGCTTGCCGACAAAGTAAGCGCCAGTTATTTGGCCAATAGTACCATTAAGCCAGGCGAGTATCTGATCCTCACCCCAAGTGCCAACGCCAGTAG
Source organism: Roseivirga pacifica (assembly GCF_900111145.1). GTDB lineage: Bacteria > Bacteroidota > Bacteroidia > Cytophagales > Cyclobacteriaceae > Roseivirga > Roseivirga pacifica. Next base: position 995,755 of record NZ_FOIR01000001.1, on the reverse strand, counting down.
TTTTGAAGCTTATGGAGATGTGATGACACTGCTGACTTGGCCCAATTTGAATAATGACAGTGACAAACTTTCCCTTTACAACAAATCGGGAGACGAAATATTCACGCTTACCTACGCGCAAAGTTGGTACAGAAGCCAGTCGAAAAGTGCAGGTGGTTACTCACTAGAAATGATTGACTTGAACTACCCATGCGTGGAAGAAGGCAATTGGACAGCTACCGAAAGCACCAATGGTGGTACACCAAGCACACAAAATGCTGTTTATGGCAATAATCCGGATAATGCCGGACCCGAATTAGTACAGGCAGTATCAGTAGACGAAAGCACCATTCTGTTAACTTTTAATGAAAAACTTGGTGAGAGCAGCATTGATTTAACCGATTTCTCCGCCAACCAAGGCTTAAGCTTTATTGCCTATCAGCTAAATGAAGACCACAAGTCGATTCAGCTTACAACGGCAAGCGATTTACAGGCCAGCACGGTTTACCAAATTGCTGTGCAAAACCTCACAGACTGCACCGGAAACCTAATATCAGCAACAAATAACAGCGATGAAATTGTAGTAGCCAGCGAGGCAAGCCCATTAGACATTGTTGTTAATGAAGTACTTTTCAACCCCAATAGTGGCGGTGCAAGATTTGTAGAGTGCTACAATCAATCCAACAAATACATCAACTTAAAAGGCTGGAAAATTGCGGGGAAAGGCAATACCAAAACTATTGTTACTGAAGACTACATTCTAGCACCAGCACAATACTTTGTAGTAACCAACGATGCGGATGTACTGGCATCGGAATATAGTGGCACGGTTCGCAGCAACATAATTGAAATTAGCAGCATGCCAACCATGGCCGATGATAATGGTGCGGCCATTTTGCTCAATGCCAACACGGAGGAAATTGACCGTTTCGATTATGACGAATCATATCATTCGCCATTGTTAGACGATAACGAAGGAGTTTCATTGGAAAGGATCAGGTTTAGTGGAGAAAGCAACGATCCGAACAACTGGTACTCAGCCTCTTCAGGGGTGGACTATGCTACACCTGGCTACGTAAATTCGCAATCTAGAGGCACCAATCAAGCAGTGGCTACAGTTGCATTAGACCCGCCAACTTTTGCCCCCGAATTAGCCGGTGTGGCCAACTTTACAACCATTAATTACAACTTCAAAAGCCAAGGCAATATGTTGAATGTTTCCATTTACGATGCCAACGGCAACCTCATAAAGCGAATAGCTCAAAATAAGCTGGTTGGTAACCAGCCATTCTTTACATGGGATGGCACCACTGAGCAAGGCGGAAAGGCCAGAGTAGGCTATTATTTGGTCCTAACAGAAGTTATATCAGCCGATGGAAAAGTTGACTATTTAAAGGAAAAGGTTGCTATCGGTAGCCGATTTTAGACAAAAAACAGGCTCTAAAGCCCAAATTACTGCCTTGAATTATTCCATTCAATCAGAAATTAATCTTGTGTTTTACTAAGAATTCAAGATATAATTCTGTACCTTCAATTGACTTAGAACTCAACTTAACCTATTGGAATCTATGAACTGTATTATTAACGACACCATTGCCCGGTACTGGAAAAAAGGCATAAACCCCGATGTTTTAGCGCGTTACATCGCAATTAAGCATCGAATTTCTGTTGACAAAAGCACCATTTTTCGCAGAATCGAAGCAATGAATTTAAACTTTTAAGCTCCTAACAGGAGCTTTGCTGCTTTTCAGCCATTCGCATCTAAACAAAATTATATTCTGTTTATTGTCCTATTCATTCCAAAAGGCTTTTAAAAGCCCTTCGGAAAAAACTTCTATTGTTTTGTAAATGATGGCCAGAGGTTTATTTTAGCGCAACTTTATTCATCCTAATTGCGAACACATGAGCCAGGAAGTTAAAACAAGATATTCGGAGAGTGAACTGAAAGAATTCGAAGCGCTCATCTTAGATAAAATTGAAAAGGCCAAGAACGAGCTGAACGAGCTTAAGAAAAGCCTTACTAAAAGTGGTGACTCAGGAGACGACATCACGAATAACTCAACCAAAGTGCTAGAAGATGGTGCCGACACTTTGGAAAAAGAGAATCTAAACCAATTGGCAGCACGCCAGCAAAAGTTTATCAACAATTTAGAGAACGCCCTTATCCGAATTAAAAACGGAACCTACGGTATTTGTATCGATACAGGTAAACTCATTTCGAAAGAAAGACTAAAGGCTGTACCGCATACTATGCACTCTATAGAAGCCAAGCTTTCTCAGCGTAAGTAATGGACTTTCTGGGGAATCATATTGAAGCCCTAATTTTCTGTGCTCAAAAACCTATTAAGGTAGACGAAATTAGAAACTGCCTCAGCGAAATGTTTGAGGCAGACGTGCCTGTAAAGGACATTGAAACCACCATTGAAAAAGTAAGTGAGAAATATGCTTCGGATGAATATGCTTTCGAAATCATTCATTCAGGTGGCGGCTACCAGTTTCTTACCAAACCTGCTTACCAAGCCAGCATTGGCATTTTATTAAAACATCAATCCAAAAAAAGGCTTTCTACCTCAGCACTCGAAACCCTTTCGATTATTGCTTACAAACAGCCCGTTACCAAGTCGGAAATGGAGCAAATACGTGGGGTAAACTGCGATTACAGTGTTCAGAAGCTGCTAGAAAAGGAGCTGATTGAGATTAAAGGAAAGTCTGAAGCCATTGGCCGCCCAATGCTCTATGGCACTAGCGACAAGTTTATGGACTACTTTGGCATTAACAGTCTAAAAGACCTGCCAACTCCGAAAGATTTTGCCGAAAATGAAAACGAAATTGGTCCTCAAGAAACTGAGGAAAAAGCTCAGGAATAATCCCTAACTTTGCTGCAAATACAGTAGTGATACTGAATATCTATGCAAAGAAAACAGAACTCCAAAAAGAAATTCGGCACCAACAAACCACAAAACACGCCCGAATCTTCACCCCAAAAATCAGCTGGCTTTGATGAACCTGTAAGGTTGAATCGCTATATCGCAAACTCAGGCGTATGTTCGCGCAGAGAGGCCGATAAGCTAATTGAGGCAGGCGAAATAAAAGTTGATGGTGAAGTAATCAAAGAAATGGGTTACAAGGTGCAGCCCGGCCAAGTAGTAAAATACAATGGCAAAGCCCTTAACCCAGAAACACTGCAATACATATTACTGAACAAGCCAAAAGGCTTTATTACTACCACATCGGACCCGAAAGGACGTAGAACCGTTATGGACTTGGTGAAGAATGCCTGTCCAGAGCAGATCTTCCCCGTTGGTAGGCTTGATCGCGCAACCACCGGCTTATTGCTCTTTACAAACGATGGCGACTTAGCCCGCAAACTCACTCACCCATCCAAACAAATTCTGAAAGTGTACCAAGTTACGCTCGATCAGCCCATAACGCAGGCCGACTTTGACGAGATTGTAAATGGCGTGAAATTAGAAGATGGCCTGGTGGAAGTGAACGATTTGGCCATAGTCTCTTCCGACAAGAAAAACATTGGTATAGAAATCCACATTGGTAAAAACAGAATTGTAAGAAGGCTCTTTGAACACTTTGGTTACAAAGTAGAAAAGCTAGACAGGGTGGTTTTTGCTGGTCTTACCAAAAAGGACCTACCAAGAGGCAAGTGGCGTACCTTAACCGACAAAGAACTTAGAGGATTGAAATAAAAATAGTATGCATGCATACTATTTTTCTCATAGGGTGTTATATTCGCATATGTCATGCAAACGATTTCAACATGTAGCAAATAAAAAACCCCTTCGAAACGAAGAGGTTTTTGTTGCAGTGGTGCTGAGTGGATTCGAACCACCGACTCACGGATTTTCAGTCCGATGCTCTACCAACTGAGCTACAGCACCCTGAATTGGAGGCACAAAAGTATGCAAAATGATATACCGTGCAAAACATTTTTAATAATTTTCAGATAAGAATTAAAAAGCCGCTCAAGACCAAGACATTATGCAGTACATTTCTCAAATAGCTTTTCTAGTGGTAGTGGCCGTTGCCACCTACTTTCTATACAAGCGCATTACCCAAATAAGAAAGAACATCTTACTTGGTAAAGCCGCAGGAAGAAACGACAACCAACCCGACCGTTGGAAAACCATGCTTTTGGTTGCCTTTGGTCAGAAGAAGATGTTTAAGCGCCCATTACCGGCATTTTTGCATTTACTCGTATATGTTGGCTTTTTGGTAATTAACCTAGAAGTGCTCGAATTTGTAATTGACGGAATTGCCGGAACACACAGAATCTTCGCTCCATTTCTTGGTGACTTCTACACGGTGCTCATCAACGTGTTTGAATTCTTAGCGATAGGCGTGCTACTCTCTTGCGTAATCTTTTTAATCAGAAGAAATGTATTGGGCGTAAAACGCTTTAAAGGTTCAGAAATGAAGAAGTGGCCAACCCTGGATGCCAACCTCATTCTGATCACTGAAATCATTTTAATGTTTGCTATTTTAACCATGAATGCGACCGACATGCTCATTCAGGGGCAAGACGAGCATTATGCACAAACAGGCACTTTCTTTTTCAGCCAGTTCTTAATGCCTTTGTTCGAAGGGCTTTCCGTTAGCACCCTCATCTTAGTTGAACGCTTTGCGTGGTGGTTCCACATTGTTGGCATTTTGGGCTTTGCGGTATACGTTACTTATTCCAAGCACCTCCACATTGCTTTGGCCTTTCCAAACACGTGGTATTCTAACCTAAAGCCTAAAGGCGAAATGGAAAACATGGCTGCCATTACCAACGAGGTGAAAATGATGTTGGGCATGCCGGTTGAAAATGCTGAAGAGCCTCCTGCCGAAATTGGTAGGTTTGGTGCTAAAGACGTGAACGATTTGAGTTGGGTAAACATTATGAACGCCTACTCTTGCACAGAATGTGGCCGTTGTACCTCACAATGCCCGGCCAACATAACAGGTAAAAAACTTTCGCCACGAAAAATAATGATGGACACCCGCGACCGTGCCGAAGAAGTAGGCGCTAGCATAGCAGCCGGTGGCAAAGGTTTGGAAGACGGCAAATCACTATTGGGCGATTACATTACCAAAGAAGAAATAAACGCATGTACCAGCTGCAACGCTTGTGTAGAGGCCTGCCCGGTAAACATTGACCCGCTATCAATCATTCTTCAAATGAGAAGATACGTGGCCATGGAAGAATCAGGTAGCCCAGCCTCTTGGAACAGCATGTTCCAAAATGTGGAAACCAGTTTTGCACCATGGAAATTTGCCCCAACCGATCGTTTTAAGTGGGCTGACGAACTAAACAAAGAACCTAACTAAGTTGAATAGAACATGAGTGAAGCAATAAAAGTATCGACCATGGCCGAAATGGCCGCCAAAGGCGAAAGCCCTGAAGTACTCTTTTGGGTTGGCTGTGCCGGTTCGTTTGACGACAGATATAAGAAGGTGACTATAGCCTTCATTAAAATTTTGAACAAAGTGGGCATTTCCTTCGCGGTTTTAGGTGAAGAAGAAACCTGCACAGGCGACCCTGCCAGAAGAGCCGGAAACGAGTTCTTATTCCAAATGCAGGCCATGGCCAATATTCAGGTATTGGACGGTTACAACGTAAAAAAGATAGTAACCGCATGTCCGCACTGTTTCAATACCATTAAAAACGAGTACCCAGAATTAGGCGGCAACTACGAGGTAATTCACCACTCCACTTTCCTACAGCAACTAATTAATGAGGGCAAAGTAGGCCTTAAAGGTGGCGGTGAATTTAAAGGCAAAAAAATCACCTACCATGACTCTTGCTACTTAGGTAGGGCCAACAACATTTATGAAGCACCAAGAGAAGTGCTACAGGCGCTCGATGCAGAATTGGTTGAAATGAAGCGTTGCCGAACCAAAGGCCTATGCTGTGGCGCAGGCGGTGCCCAAATGTTTAAAGATGCCGAACCGGGCAACAAAGAAGTAAACATTGAAAGAACAGAAGATGCCCTAGCTACTGGTGCCAACGTAATTGCTGCGGCATGCCCCTTCTGCATGACGATGATGAAGGATGGCGTAAAGAGCAAGGAAAAAGAAGACTCGGTAGAAGTACTGGATTTGGCTGAGCTGATAGCCAAAAACGAAGGACTATAAAAATGGAAAAGGTGCCCGAAAGAGCACCTTTTTTAAATTCCAAAACTAATTATTTGAGACCGTTTGAAAATACGAACGGCAGATATCAAAAAGGGTTTACTTTTTTCCTGTAAAATTGAAAAATACCCCTAATGAATATGATGGACTGGCCAGTACGCGCCTGCCATAAGGGGCAAAGCCAACGGCAGCCGATATACCCGAAGATTCATTAAAGAAATAATTCACTTCTGGTGTTACCGCCAAATACTCAATGTTATTGGAGAAAATTCCGTTGGAAGGTGTTTCCAAATCGTCTCCATTGTTCAAAGAGTTTACACTGTACAGCTTTAGGGCCGTCAATAACTTAGGAGCAATTCTATACCCGACCTCGGCACCGATTCTAAATTCATCGCTAAAGTTATTTGAGCGATTGTTATAGCCAATCAATGTATTTACATAGCCCTTTCCACCATTAAAAGAGCGACTGGCTTCTATTGTCAGCATTACGTTAAATTCGCCATCGCCAGTTTGTAGCACGCCTGTATCGCCACCTTCAGGGTTTCCCAAGGGTAACCCAAAAGTTATACCGGCACTTACCACAATGGGCTTCCCGGTAATCAACCCATATTTAAAGGTTACATCGGCATCGCCAATAGAGTTTACAGCATCTCCTGGCTGCAGTATCTCCCCTGTGCTAGCCGATTTTTGCTCATTCAATGTAGCTCTGGCAAAAAACGGTAAGTAAACAATTCCTGTTAGCTTGTCCGTTATGCCATGTTCAGCATAAACACTGGTGAGGTAAATACTAGAAGTTGAAATACTAATAATATCCCCATCAGGGTTAAAGTAGTCGTCAGACCGAATAACAAACTGGTTGAATTTAAGGTATGTGCTGCCTTTGGCGGCAGGCCAACCTCCCCCGGCACGAAGCGTGTAAACACAGCTTATCAACGCAATGGTTAAGTATAATTTTCTGTAGTGCTTCATGTCATTAGTTGTCAAATTCCCCATAGCCAAACGGCACACCAAACGGCCTGCAGTAAATATGAACAAAGTCATACTCAAAAAGCTCGGCCCTTTCCTTACTAATAAGATAAGTTTGAGCACCAGAATTAGCCTGTAATTCTCCAACTTCAATTCCACCGCTAACGCCATCAGCATTGTCACTCAAGTACACGTACAAGCCCGGTCCATTAGAAGCTCTAAAGTCGCTACCAAAAACCAGTTCTAGGTTTTCTCCTACCTCCGACATACCAAAGGAACCCTCCACAGTATAGCTACTCTTACCTTGAAACATCCCCACTCTTTCGCTGGTCAACTCAGAAGTTTCTTCCCCTGCCACAACTTTCACAGAATCTTTCCGGCTAGATGCCATTACACGTATGTAAGCAGTTCCTTCCATTTCGGCCATTACCAAGCCCATGCCATCTACCGAGAGTACCGAGTTATCAGAGCTTGACCATGCTATTTCATCGCTGGCCATATCACCCATATTATCGAAAAACACAGCTCTAAACTGAACCGCATCTCCTACCCGAATAGTATCCACAGCTGTAAGAATAGCAAGGCGCTCATCTACAATACCGTCTTCCACTATATCGGTACCAATGCAAGAACTTAGCGCACCCATAGCTAAAAAGCACAGGTAGCTAATAGAAGGTATTACTGCTGACTTACTCATTTAGTTTATAGTTACTTGTCCGGTAGGAATACCAGATTGGTTAACAGTTAAATCGTGAGTTGCAGGCGCTGTTGCCGCATCTACAGGTAAGTTAGCTATTAATGGCTTGAGTAAAAATGGCCCAGCTGCATTATCTGGCTCAGGCTCAACGGTAATCACCACTGTTCTTCCCCTTAAATCCAATGGAAAATTCTCTCCTGCAGGGGCATTGTTAAAAAAGTCTTCTCCCGGAATTGGAGGCCCGGCATTGTTTTCCGTTCCACTAAACGCGTTGCTTTCGTCCATTTCATCAAAGGCAGTAAACCTACCAGTAGTAATTGGTCCAGCCTCGCCAATAACCCAACCTTCGTACACCCAGCCCTCAGGCAAAACAGGCAAATCTAAACCTGATGTAGGCGGTGTTCCAGGGTTGCCAAACCACACACCAAATTGGTCGTTTCCATTATTCCCATCGGTTTCATCTGTTGGAGTTCTTAAAAAGAATTTACCCGAAGCATTTTCAAAGGCACCTAAAGCTGGTGCCACACCCGTAGATAAGGCGGCTTGTCCATTGGCAATATCTCCGGCCAACAGCTTTTGAGCAGAAGGAGCAGGGTCTGTATCTGGTATCGGCTCTACGGTTAATACAAACTTTGTGGCGTTGGCTGCATTGGCCGCATCAACACTAAAAGCCGATTGAGAAAGGTTTCCGCCATCGGTAACTGTAAATACCCCGGTGCTTATTGGGGCACCATCAACAATTAGCCAACCCTCGTATTGCGCGCTACTCCCCAAGTCCTCGAGTCCATTAATACTTAAATTTAAGTTGGCCTCACTTGGCGCATCATCATCGTTGCAAGCCACCAAAAAGAGCGCTGCAAGCCCTAAAGTCAAAAACTGTTTTTTCATGATTTTATGGTTTTAGTTCAACCTTCTAACCTTTGTATCGGAATTTTTGTGTCATTGGATTGGTTACAAATGACAACAGCCCGACATTTGGGCAGAAGAACTGTAGAAAATCATGCTAACACCATTCGAAAAACTAAGTGACAACGCCAGAATTTGGATCTATCAAGCTGATAGAGTGCTCAATGCGAGTGAGCAAAAGGAAATTCTTGCGCAAACAGAGTCATTCCTTCACCAGTGGGCCGCCCATGGCCAGGCGCTTTTAGCTTCGGCCAAAATTGAGCATGGCCACTTCCTTATCATTTGTACTGATGAGTCTTTTAACCTAGCTAGTGGATGCTCTATCGACAGCTCGGTTCGATTTGTTCAAGAATTGGGCGAGCAGTTCAAAGTAAACTTTTTCGAGCGAAGCAATCTGGCGTTTTTAATTAACAGCACTGTTAAGCTTGTACCAATGCAAGCTGTTAAGGCTGAAGTGGCCAACGAAAACATTGCTGCCAATACTTTGTTTTTCAATAACACCGTTGGTACTAAAGCAGAACTTGATACCAAATGGTGCGTAAAAGCGAATGAAAGTTGGCTAAAAAGATACTTTCAGCAAGCCGAGAGCGTATAATATCTAAGCATTCAGCTTAATTCATTATTTTACAAGCATGATTAAAAGGAGATTCATACTCGCTACATTGACGGTTGCCCTTGTTTGGGGCTGTGGATCGTCAAAAGTGAATTTCTTGGGGGTGCAAGAACCTCCTAAAAAAACAGCCGCTCCACCTGCAAACCCTACCTTAAGCCAACCAACTTCGGCAGCCGCTGTGGCCAAAGCGCAAGAGGAGGAAGACAAAACACCAAAATACATGGAGAGCTATGTAGAGGACGAAAACTACATACAAGCCATTGCAGATTTTGAAGAAGAGCTGAAAGAAAACCCTGATGCTGCTGACCTGAATTTCTACACTGCCGAGTCTTACAGAAAGTTAGGCAACATTAAAGCTGCTTTACCTTACTACACCAAAGCACGCGAAAACGGATACGACAACGAGCAACTAGAAATTTATTACGCACTCTCGCTAAAAGCTCATGAACGCTATGACGATGCCAAAGAAATTTTGGAAGAATACCTGACTTACGGCACTACCGAGATCTATAAAGAACGCGCTCAAAAAGAAATTGCCAACCTGGCCAAGCTAGACTCAATTAGCCTGTATGTAAGAGACGTAGACCTCAATTTGTTAGGCGAAATCAATACCGAACAATCTGAATACAGCCCTTTTTATTTTAACGGGGAGCTTTATTACGTAGCACTTTCAGAGCCAGAGAAATTTGCCCGCTATGACATTCCTTACAGTGATTTGCGCAAGGTTAAAATGAACGGCCTTTCTCCCGAAGCTGGCAGTATTGAAACCCTATCTGAGATTTTTAATGAAGTGAACATAAACGAAGGCTCCATCACCATTTCGCCCGATGGAACCAAAGCCGTATTCGCAAAAGGAAACACAAACGATAAAAAAGGCCGAAGAAGTGTAGACCTCTACATTTCAACCAAAAGAAACGGCCAATGGACACAGGCGCAAATTATGCCTATTAACAGTGCCGACTCTTGGGACACTTCCCCAGCCTTTAACAACTCTGGAGAAACCATTTACTTTGCCAGCGATAGACCAGGTGGCTATGGCGGTTCCGACATCTACAGAGCTACAATAAACGCCCGTGGACGTTGGGCCGATGTAACCAACATGGGACCAGACATCAACACAGCTGGAGATGAGGTTTTTCCGTACGTTTCGCCTGACAATAAACTATACTTTGCCAGCGATGGCCATGCAGGTTTCGGTATGCTCGACCTTTTTGAAGCAGTGAATAGCGGTGGAAATGTAACAGTACGCAACCTTGGCCCTTCGTTCAACTCGCCTGCCGATGATTTCGGACTGGTTTATTCCGATTTTCCTTTTGAGGGTTTTTATAGCTCGAACCGTGAGGGCGGAAAAGGTGGAGACGACATCTACAGCTTTATTGATAATTCTAGCGATCTAAAGCAAATCACCTATTTACTAAAAGGCACCACTTATCAGAGAGGTGAAGACAGTACGGTTACTATTCTGGGCAACGTACAAGTAAAACTTTTAGATGAAAACGATCAACTGGTTGACGACATTTTGAGTAGCCGAGGTGGTTCATTTAGCTTCCCTGTTGACCCTGAAAAGCGTTACACCTTAGTGGGTGAAAAAGAAAATTACTTTACGGAAAGAACCCTGTTTAGCACCGTTGGTGAAGGTGTAGCGCAGGAAGATCTGGTTGAGCGATTTACAGAGAAGGTATTCAATGCAGATGTTACGCTTGACGAGATAGTGCTTAATAAAGCCATAGTGGTTCCTAATATTTACTACGATTTGGATAAAGCCGAAATTCGTGCTGATGCTGCTGTAGAGCTCGACAAACTTGTGATTCTGCTTAAAGATAATCCGGAGATATCAATTGAATTGAGTTCACATACCGATGCCCGATCAGGAGATGATTACAACCAAGACCTTTCTCAGCGAAGAGCACAAGCCGCGGTTGACTATATTGTTTCGCAAGGCGTTCCACGCAACCGACTTGTGGCCAAAGGCTATGGCGAATCGCAGTTGATAAACGGCTGTACCAATGAGCGGATTGACGAATGTTCGGAAGAAGAGCACCAGCAAAACAGGCGTACCGAATTTAAGGTAACCAACATTGACAAGAATTGATCTGAGATAATCTCATGAATTGAGCCTCCTTTTGGGAGGCTTTCTTATTTTTGCACCATAATTCATTGATGATGAGCGACCGTTACATGCAGCGAGGTGTTTCAGCCTCTAAAGAAGATGTGCACAATGCAATTAAAAACCTTGACAAAGGCCTTTTTCCAAAAGCTTTTTGTAAGGTAGTACCCGATTTTATGGGTAATGATGATGCCTATTGCAACATTATGCATGCCGATGGTGCCGGTACAAAGTCCTCTCTGGCTTACATGTACTGGAAAGAAACCGGAGACCTCAGCGTATGGAAAGGCATAGCACAAGATGCCATCATAATGAATATTGACGACCTACTTTGTGTAGGTGCCACCGAAAATATTCTGCTTTCTTCAACCATTGGTAGAAACAAGAACTTAATTCCTGGCGAAGTAATTTCTGCACTAATTAACGGTACAGAAGAAGTACTGCAAATGCTGCGCGATAATGGAATGAACATTATAAGCACAGGTGGAGAAACTGCCGACCTTGGCGACTTGGTACGTACCGTTGTGGTAGATTCTACCGTGATTGGCCGGATGAAGCGTGAAGACGTAATTACCAACGAAAAGATAAAGCCGGGTCAGGTAATTGTTGGCTTAGCCTCTTTTGGCCAAGCAAACTACGAAAGCGAATATAATGGCGGTATGGGTTCCAATGGACTCACTTCTGCCCGCCACGATGTTTTCGATAAATATTTAGCAGAAAAATACCCTGAAAGCTTCGACCCAGATGTACCAAACGATTTGGTTTATGCTGGCACGAAAAAGCTAACTGACACCGTAGACGGAAGCCCACTCGATGCTGGTAAACTTGTGCTTTCTCCAACAAGAACTTACGCCCCTGTAATCATAGAGATTCTGAAGCAATTCAGAGATCAAATTGGCGGCCTTATTCACTGCAGCGGTGGCGCACAAACTAAGATTCTTCACTTTATCGATCAGCTTCATGTAGTGAAAGATAACCTCTTTGATGTGCCTCCACTCTTCAAAATGATTCAAGAAGAAAGCGGTACCGATTGGAAAGAAATGTACAAGGTTTTCAATATGGGCCACCGAATGGAAGTGTACATTGATGAAACCCATGCTGAAGACATTATTGCCATCTCCAAGAGCTTCGGCATTGATGCACAAGTAATTGGCCACACAGAAGCCCTTGACAAAGCCCAAGTAACTATAAAGGCCAACGGCAACAGCTACATTTACTAAACTCTCTTATTCTTTTCGCTTGGTCGTTTAATCACTCAACGGCCAACAAGCAAGCATTACAACCTATTTGGGCTGTAGTAGCATCTCTGTGCTCATTTTACAGAAATGAGAAATTGTGATACCTTCTACATGGATAATTAATTATAAATACACATATTTGGGTTACTCATCCAAAAACCTGTCATTTGTCACGCCAACTATACACTAGTTGGTAAATTATTATTCACCTAAACAAAATGTAGGGCTCTAAAAAGCTCTGCAAGAGACAAACTACATGCGACAAATTGCCAAAACGGTAGCCCTTGATTCATCAAGAGGCTTCTACATCACCCGTGGTACCTTAAAAACTATCAATAGCTGGGGAGAACAGCTATTTCAACTACAGCTATCACTCAAGCTAAGCGAGAGGTTGAAGACAGCTCCAGCACCCATTTTTTTCGATCATTCGGCATTCAGCAAATCATTTGATTTAGCATAGCCGAATTGGAACGCGCTCTGATTTTGACGAGCACTTTTACTATGCGGGCATCAAGGAAAACAACAACTACACTCTTACTAAAAGACTAATTTTTCAGTAAATCATTCCATAAATGAGTTGATTTTTCCCGATTTGGGAAGCACCATTTATGGCGTCAGTTGCTAATTCCTTACGCATAGGCTTTAAACCTGCTTCCAATACATTTTTAATGCGATGGCATGGTTTTCACTCGAAAGAAACCTCCTGTCTCTGATAGTTGAGTAAACAGAGACAGTAAAAAAGTAATAGCATTCTAGCACCTAATAGATGGTATTAATTTCTTCACCTAAACACCAAATAAGAGGCCTTCTTATGGCTTCCCTATTGCTCATTGCCTTTTACGGAAAAGCGCAAACGGGCATTAGTGCAATCAATGTTTCACCTGTTTCGGCAGATTCTACCGGCTATGTACAAAGTTCGCCCAGCGATGCCAGCAATGACATTCAGGCTAACTCAAGCTACACTATCCACAATGGTGTAGGCAATAACCTTTTTGTAAATAGCTACGAAGTTTCCGGTACCATCTACGATAACTTTCTTGAGCCCGATACACTTGCTATAAGAAGAACGGATGGTAGCCGTTTCATCAATATTTGGTACACCCTAATTACAGACCCTAATGGGGTTTTTACACTAAAACTAGACCCTGATGCAGTTACAGATGCTGATGAAATATATAAGCTAAGAAGTGTAAATGCTGGATACGATAACATATTGGTGAATGAAGATGATCAGGCTGCGGGCAGTATTCAGGCACAAACGGAAAGGGTTGATATAATTTGGTACAATGGCATTGTTACTTGTGCACCAGAAAATGCCGTTTTCCCTGTGGTAGAAAGAGGCGGAAATGATGAGATCAAAGTAGCTGCCATTACATCGTTAGATGCCAACGGTGACCCCAATGGCTACAGTGACATGGTGCTTATTGAAGACAGCGATTGGCCACAAGTAGGCCAGTCCTTCAACAATTACCTTGTTTTTAGAAGGCAAACAGTTGGTCAAGATCCACTCCCCTTACTTAACATTGGTACTTTTGTGGGACAAACTGGGCAAACAGTTCAAGGCGTAGCCGTTTCGTTTACCGAACTCGGCATTGCTGCCAACCAAGTTGTTTACGGATACTCCATTTTCGCATCGGATGTAGACGATGTTTCTCACGACCTAACAGACATAAGTACCTTCCCCACAACTACAACAGCAGCCAACTCTGGTATTGACCTAGTGGCAGGGGTTACCGCTGCGGTTTCTTCAGACAATTGTTTAACAAATGCGCACGGCCCTGGAGGCTATAAAGCCGCTCTATCTACTTGGTTGAAAGCCAACGAAACCGATGAAGTAACCACCTCAACTGATGGTTCCTTGGTTAGCCTTTGGGAAGATCATTGGATAGCCGAAAACGACTTTAGCACTGGCAATGGCTCCCCTACCTACAGAAGCACATCAAGTGCCATTAACTTTAACCAAACCGTAGACTTTACCGGAAGTACTTCTCTCACAACAAGCAACAACGATGAGATGAACGACTTTACTTCCTACACCAAAAAGGGAATAAACCTAGCATTCAGAACCGATGCATCGGACATAAATACAAGGCAGGTAATTTTTGAGCAAGGAGGCGGTAGCCGAGGACTGAACGTTTACATATTCAATGGTTCGCTATACGTAAGCGCTTGGAACAGAAACAACGATGGCCCTGGCGCACCATGGAACAACGGATCGCTACTTACTGCCAGCGGAAGCATAGCCACCGACACCGAATATTTGGTAACGTTGGAGCTAGATGGTAACAGCGGTGGATCAGGTAAATTATATGCTTATTTAAATGGCCAACTTATCGGCACTATCGACAATGTGGGGCTTTTATACAGACACACTGGCGGGGTTGAATTAGGCGGCTCTGACAACTCAAGATATGAAGATGGTTCTACAGGAAGTGGTCACTATTTTCAGGGAGAAATTTCTGAAATGATTTACTGCAATGAACCAGGCAGTTTCTCAGTAGCCCAACGCAACAAAATTGAATCGTACTTAGCCATTAAGTATGGCATTACGTTAAACCAAAGCCCTTCGGCTTACAACTATGTAAACTCGAAAGGAAGTATCATCTTCAACACTACCCTCGATGCATCTGTAGGTGGCTATTTGCAATACAATAATGACATTGCCGGAATTGGTAGAGACGATGCTTCCGAGCTAGAGCAACAGGCCTCGCGAAGTGAAAATGATGGATCGGTAGTAACTATTGATAAAGGCAGCTCGTTTACAAGCGACAATAAGTGGCTTATTTGGGGAAATGATGGCGGCTTGGATACAGATACCGAAACAACAGACGTACCTCCTATTGTAAGCCAAAGGCTTGAAAGAGTTTGGCGTGTAGCTGAAACTGGAGAAACAGGCACTTCATCAATCACCTTCGATCTAAACGAACTAGGCATTTCTGGAACTCCTGGTGAATCGGACTATAGCTTACTAATTGCTGCTCAATCTTCTGGAGCAGATTTTACCGGTGCACAAGTAATTACCGGAGGGGTACTTTCTGGTAATACCATAACTTTCAACAATATTAACCTTGAACATGGCGAATACTTTAGCCTTGGCACTGGGTTTATCGCCTGTGCCCCTGGTGGAGTAACCAGCAATTTGGCGCTATGGTTAAAGGCCGATTTAGGCCCGAACAATACCACAAACGGAGGTAATGTTTCTACTTGGAACGACAGAGCAGGCAGCAACGATGCTACGGTTGGCGCAGCAAATGCACCGAACTATGCTACTAACTCCATCAACTTTAACCCAGCCATTAACTTCGACAACGCCAACAGCGAACAACTTACAGGTTCTGCCGGTTTCTATTCGAATGCCTACTACATGATTATGAACTCAAATAGCACGTTTACCAGTGCTACAGATGAGCAAATACTTATTGGCTTTAATGTACCTGCCGGAGCCTCCGATGAGTTTGGCGCACTGGCCTTAGGTTCTGTAACTGGTGCCTTTACTGAAGAAGTGATCACGCATGCAATTGGAGGTACCGGAACAAGATGGAGAAGGGGTATTTCTAGTGCCAACGTATCTTCTGTAAATGCCAACCAAACCTATATGTTGAGCATCAAGAACAACTCTGGCAATTCTAGCACAGACATGTTTGTAAACGGACGCTCACGTGCCAACCTGAGCTCTGGATCATTCTTAACTTCGGCTAATGTTGATTATGAAATTGCAAGTTATACCGCAACCAACGACTTTCTAACGGGCAATCATTTTGGTGGTAGAATTGGGGAAATCATATCATTCTCTTCAAGACCAAGCAATGCTGAACACAACCGAATTCAATCGTATTTGGCTATAAAGTATGGCTTAACGCTAGATCAGAATACTGCGCAAAACTATGTGGCATCTGATGGTGGCACAATTTGGAACGCATCTACCCATGGAAGTTACGATGCCGACATAGCAGGAATTGGCCGAGATGACAACTCTTGCCTAGAACAAAAACAATCTAAAAGCACAAACGCTGGTAGCATAGTTACTATTGGTAATGGTGGCATTTACACAGATAATGTGAGCAACCCAAATAGCTTTGGAGCAGACGACTCTTTCCTAATTTGGGGAAGCGATGCCGCTTCTGCTACGGAAGGTAACGCCATTAATAGCGGAGATGGTGATGACGACCTTCCAACCGGTGTTGATCAACGCATGCGTAGAGTCTGGCGCGTGGATGAAACCGGAACGGTGGGTGAAACATCTATTTCATTCGACTTAACAGGCCTTGGCTATGGTACTCGCGCTTCAGACTTTAAATTACTAATAGACTCTGATGATGGAGATATGTCGAATGCTACAACCGTAACAGGTGGAACAGTAAATGGCAACGTAATTACCTTCGACAATATAGACTTTGCCGATGGCGATTACTTTACACTGGGTACATCGAACAGCATTACATGTGGCCCAGGCGGAGTTACCACAAACCTTGCACTTTGGCTTCGTGCAGACGAAAGCACAGGCACCACCACCGATGGTGAAGACCTAAACACTTGGGATGATCAAAGTGCCGCACTAAGAGGTGCCGTAGAAGTAGACGGAGGCGGTACAGTGCCAGTGGAGCCAACCTACGAGGCCAGCGAGATCAATTTTAATCCTGCAATAGAGTTTACGGATCCAGGCTCTTTGAATGCTTCTTATATGGAAACCACTAATGGAAACGATGTTTCGGGTAGCATGACACTGATCACCATTTTCGAAACTGGTCAAGCAGGAGGCTCTACCTCCTCGTTTGAATCGGCTCCGACCTTAATTGGTGCCGGAGATGCAGCCAGCAACCAAGACTATGGCTTGGGGATGAGCAATGGCCGACTACACTTTAACGCTGGCAATAACAATACGCTTGGCGATGAGAACGCAACAACAAACAATGCCCGCACACCAGCAGGCACCCTATACAACAACTTTGAGCCTTATATGGTTACAGGCACCAGAATTAGCTCTACGGCAAATGGTTCGGTCCAGCTCTATGTAAATTCTGCCAACGTGGCTTCCGGACGTTCAACCAATACGGCACTTACCGGCCCTACCAGCTTTGGTATTGGTAACCACGATGACTTTAATGTTAATGCCCAATTTGCGGGAAGAATTGCCGAAGTAATCGTATTTAGCAGTGTGCTATCAACTACTCAACGCCAACAGGTAGAGTCGTACTTAGCTATAAAATACGGCATAACACGAAATAGTACTGCCAATTACTTGGCTTCCGATGGCTCCACTTCAATCTGGACATTCAGCGAAGCCTCAGGCAACTACAATAGCGACATTGCCGGTATTGGCCGTGACGATGGTAGCTGTTTGGTACAACGAAAGTCAAAAAGTGAAAATGACGATGCCCTAGTTACAATGTCGGCTACCGCTTTTGGAGCAGATAATTCTTGGCTCATTTGGGGTAATGACGATCAAGAAATTGAAGGAACACGCGAAGATGGAAATACAGAATACAATTCCTCGCAAGTAAGTAGTAGACTATGGAGGGAGTGGTATGTGCAAGAAACCGGAACTGTGGGTAACGTTACACTTACCTTCGACTTAAATGAAATCACAGGTCCTATGGGACAAGGAACGAACAACTTGAACCAACTGAGGCTGATGATTGATAATGACGGTGACTTTACCTCAGGAACTAGCTTGCTTAGTCCATCGTCAATCAACGCAGTTGACAATACCGTGAGCTTTACCGTAAACTTTACCGATGGGCAGTACTTTACCCTAGGTTCGGAAGAAACAGCTGCCTTACCAATTACCTTGGTGAGCTTTAATGCAGAAAAGCTGAGTAGTGGTAAGGTTAGGCTCAATTGGACAACAGCATCGGAAACCAATAACGCCTACTTTGCAATTGAGAGAAGCCTTGACGGACGAAACTTCCAACAAATCGGAACAAGAGATGGAGCCGGAAACAGTACTGCAATCAATGACTACAGCTTTTTGGATACACCGACCCAAGGCTTTAATTACTACAGACTAAAACAGGTAGACTTTAATGGAAACCATGACTATTCTAGCATTAAAGCCATTTATGTAGAAGAGACTGCTACTATATCATCATTTGCTATTTACCCTAACCCTGTGGTGCAAGGAGAAAAATTCAACCTCTCCTATGCTGTAAGCGAAGCTACCCCAGTTACAATATCCATTGCAGATGCAACAGGACGAATGCTTTACCAATTTGGGACAATATTGAACCCAGAAAGTGGAGTATTAGAACTCACTTCTTACAAGCTGAACAAGGGTTTAAACCTAGTTAGGGTTACTGATGGAAGATCCAACACGCATTCATTCAAACTAATAGTACAGTAATCACTCCTTTAAACACCATTTTATACCAAAAATGGTGTTTAAAGCCCGCCTATTAAATATTAACAAAACGTAACATAAATTATAAACACGGTCTTTGTTAATGTTATAAAAAATACATTTTTTTGCACTTCATACCTAAGAAAACGTTCTTCGAGCTATTTTCTGACTTGTAAGAAGTCTGAAAATTCTCAGATAAACACTGCTTAACCACCAACGTACCAACAACCTATCAACCAGAAATGCCACGCAATTATTGCACTCGGTACATTTCCAGCATGTCCTACGCGCTGCCAAGGGGAGTATTCTCCTTGATGATATTGCTATGTAGCTACAACATAAGCATATCCCAAACCGGCATTAATAGAATTGACACCCTACGCGTATCACCCGTTGAAACTACTTCAAACCAAACCGCTCCAAGCGATGCAAGTGGAGATATAGTTGAAAATACTCCTTACACGCTGAATTTCGGAAGAGGACATGATGTAATTGTAGAGTCTTACACCATAGGCTCCACAGTTTATAACAACTTTTTAGCTCCAGATACACTCATTATTAGACGCACCGATGGAAGCCGTTTTATAAATATTTGGTATGAGCTCCTAACCGACCCATCGGGACAAGTAGAAACACTCGATTTGGCGCCTTCTGAATCTGAGGACGCTGATCTAATTTATCAAAACAGGGTGGTTAATGCTGGTTACGACAATATTTTGGTGAACGAAGATGACGAACTTGCGGGAGCCCAAGCCGAAACAGAAAGAGTAGACATTATTTGGTTTACAGGTGTAGTTACTTGCGAACCAAACAATGCCATCTTTCCGGTGGTAGAACGTGGAGGAAACGACCACATTAAAGTTGCGGCCATTACCTCGCTCGATGCCAATGGAAACCCAGATGGTTTTTCTGATTTAGTGGAGATTACTAAATCTGACTGGCCTTATGGAGTCGGAAAAACCCTTACGACAGATGGAGAGTTAACCACATTTGACGATTTTTTGCTTTTAAGAAGGCAAACCTTAGGGCAAGATCCATTACCCCTTATAAACATTGGTACCTTCAGAGAAGAAGCAGACCCTCCACAAGGAGAGCAAACTGTACAAGGCGTTGCAGTATCATTTACCGAATTGGGGATTAGCGCTAGCCAAGTAGTTTATGGTTACTCCATTTTTGCGGCCGATGTGGACGATTCAATTCACGACCTTACCGATATCACCACATTCCCTACAGATACAAAAGCGAGTGTATCGGGTTTAGATTTAGTTGCCGGAGTTACCGCTGCTGTATCTTCCGACCAGTGTTTAACACCAGCCAAAGGACCAGGTGGTTACAAGTCTTCGCTTTCTACCTGGCTAAAAGCAAATGCTGAAGATGACATTACAGCATCTGGTGGAGAATTAACCGATTGGCAAGATCATTGGATTGGGAACAATGATTTTAGTACTGGCAGCACGAGCAACCCAGACTACTATGCCAATGGAGATGCCACCAACATAAACTTCAACGCAACAGTAGGTTTTTATTCATCGCCAAGTGATGCCACTTTAACACTCAACTCTCCAAGTAATGAAGATGGTGATGCCAATAGCGATACAGATATTGACTTTAATTCTGCAGCCTCTTACACGCGAAAAGGCATAAACATCGCCTTTAGAACAGACGCCTCCGATATAACTTCAAGACAAGTGCTCTTTGAGCAAGGTGGCGTTTCTCGCGGTATTATCATTTATGTAGAAGGCAGTGATATTTATGCTAGTGCCTGGAACCGCACCGCTGATGGCGTTGGATCCCCTTGGAATAATGGCACTAATATTAGTACGGTATCTGACACCATAAACCAAAATAGAGAGTACATTATTACACTTGAACAGAACGGAAATACAACACCAGGTAGTGGTAGCATTACCATATACAAAAACGGACGTAGCATAGGCACCCTTAGTGGTGGCGCTGGCTTGCTCTATGCAGATACAAATGGTGTTGAACTTGGTGGGTCGGACGGTAATACGCAGTATAATGATGGTACAAACAGTGCCACCAATGCCTTTGAAGGCCATATTTCCGAGTTTATCTACTGCAATGAACCGAACAACTTTACTGTTGCGCAGCGCAACCGAACAGAAAGCTATTTAGCCCTAAAGTATGGTATTACGCTAGATCAAAGCATTGCCTACAATTACGTTAACTCAAAAGGGAATGTAATTTTTAACACCACCACCGCGGCCAGTGCAGGAGGTTACCTAGAGTACAATAGCGACATAGCCGGAATTGGCAGAGACGATGCCTCCGAGTTTGAGCAAATAAAGTCTAAAAGCGAGAATGACTATTCAGTTGTTACAATAGAAAGAACTGGGTCTTTCCCAAAAGATAACACCTGGCTCATTTGGGGGAATGACAACGAATCTAAAGACGATTCGGATTCTGAAACAAAGCCATCATTAATAAGCAGAAGAATTATCCGCACTTGGAGGGTTGCCGAAGAAGGCGAATCGGGTAGTTTAACCATGACTTTCGATGTTAGTGAGCTTAACCCAAGCGCAACAGTAGATCTAAACGACCTTACACTCTTAGTCGCATCAAGCGATTCGGATGGAGATTTTAGCGCAGCCGAAATTATAACACCAGTTTCATACGACAGCGGTAGTGGCATACTAGTTTTTGAAGGAGTTGATCTTGAGGGTGGAGAATATTTCACCTTAGGCACCGGCTTTATTAGCTGCGCCCCGGGCGGAGTAAGCACCAACCTTACACTCTGGCTGAATGCCGGAATTGGCACTAGCACAAAGCAAGACGGAAACGATGTAAGCACTTGGCTAGATAGATCTGGTGGAGGTAATGGTCCGGAACAATCTGGCAACAGACCAAACTATGTGAGCAACAGCATTAACCACAACCCTTCTGTTAATTTTAATGCCAGCAATAGCGAAACACTAAGAGGAGATGGAGGATTTAACACCACAGGCTACTACCTTGTAACGAAACCAAAAGAGAACATTAGTGCATCAACGGCCTTCAGGCCTGTTATCGGATTTGAAACATCCACTAGCAATAACCTGGGCGGACTTTGGCTTGGAAACTTCACCGGTGGCGTTGACGAGCTAATTACCCATGCAGCCAATTCATCATCTCCAACTAACTCTTACCGCAGAGCAGTTAGACAATCGCTTTATTCCGACTATAATGGCACCAACACCATCGTTCAAGATCAAACTTACCTCTTTGGCATTAGAGATAATAGTGCAGGAACCTCAACACAAGTATACGTTGATGGTAGAGATTTCTCGGTTCTGACAGGTGGTAGCAAGGTAACTTTTACCGATAGTTATTACAATATCGCTCGACTAGGTGATCCAAACGCATCTGGATACCCACAACACTATAATGGAGAGTTTGCCGAAATCATTTCATACTCTGGGAGACCTACAGATACAGAGCACGCCAAAATACAATCATATTTAGCCATAAAATACGGGGTTACGCTATCAAACAATACCGATAATGATGGTACACCTGGTGAAAGTATTGGTTCATTTACCGAAGGCGATTACCTGAACTCTTCATCAACAGTTATTTGGGATTACTCCGCCAATAGCACTTACCATAATGGCGTGGCAGGAATAGGAAGAGACGATGGTTCTTGCCTAGAGCAAAAGCAATCGACAAGTGATTATGCTGATGCCATTGTTACAATTGGGAACAATGCTATTGCCGCAAGCAATGCAGCCAACACTAATGCTTTTGGTACAGATAACTCCTTCCTTATTTGGGGGAACGATGCTGGCGACACTGATGCGGCTAACGTAGAAACCACAGATGTTCCGGCCGATATTTCTGAAAGAATGACCCGCGTGTGGAAAGTGCAAGAAACAGGCACTGTAGGCAACACTTCTGTAGCCTTCGACCTCACCGATTTGGGCTATTCCACGGCTTCTTCCGACTTTAAACTAATTGTGAGCAACTCGTCTACCATGGCTTCGGGCACTACATATGGAGGCGGAACATTTAGCGGAAACACCATTACTTTTAACAACATTGATTTTAGCAATGGCGACTTTTTTACATTAGGCACTGGCACTAGCATTACTTGCGGCCCTGGAGGAGTAGAAACTGACTTAGCATTATGGCTTAAAGCGAATGAAGGCACCGTAGGAAATATGGATGGTGAAGCGCTTACTAGTTGGGCAGACAGAAGTGGTTCTCCGGTAAGAAATGGTGCTAACCAGACTTTGGGCGGTAGCGTACCGGTTGATGTTCAATACACAAGCCAATGGATAAACAACAATGCCGCTTTAGAATTTATAGACCCAGAATCTACCAATGCCACCTACATCAAAACAAGTAATGGTAATACGGTTGAGGACGATCTTACAATGGTTGCCGTTTTCAGAACAGGCCAAACCACAAGCAGCGATCAAAACTTTGAGCTGGCTCCTGCACTGGTTAGTACTGGAACAGACGCCACATTTGCAGACTATGGCTTAGGAATTTCAGGAGGCAAGGTGATTTTCAATGCCGCCAACAATTCTTCGTTCACCGTTGAAAGTCCAGGGACTTACAATGATCACCAACCATACATTGCCACCGGAACTAGGGTGAGAAATGGCGCGGTTGAGTTATATATGAATTCATCAAATGTTGATTCTGGAACTTCGGCAGATGTAGCCTTAGATGGTTCTTCGGCCTTTGGAATTGGCAACCATGCCGATGCCACTGTAGCAGGCCAATTCAACGGATACATTTCAGAAGTAATTGTCTTCTCAAAAGCACTATCGGCAAGTGAAAGACAAAGGGTAGAATCGTATCTGGCCATTAAATACGGTATTACTAAATCGGCTTCGGAAAACTATTTGGCATCAGATGGTACCACAGAGGTTTGGGACTTCTCTGAAAACGCTACATATAACAATGACATAGCGGGAATTGGAGTAGATGAAGGCGCTTGCTTGGTTCAAACAAAATCGAAAAGTGAAAATGACGATGCCATTGTAACAATGGAAGTCGCATCCTTTTCGGCAGACAACTCATGGTTAGTTTGGGCAAATGACAATGTAGCTTTGGAAGGAACCAAGGAAGAGGGCAACACAGAGTTTAACCCTGAAGAAATAAGTAGTAGGTTGTTTAGAGAATGGCGTGTTCAAGAAAACGGAACTGTGGGAGCCGTTTCCATTACATTCGACCTTTCGCAGGTAAGTGGTCCTTCAGGTATAGGTACCAACAACTTAAGTCAGTTAAGACTTATGGTTGACAACGATGGAGACTTCACCTCAGGGACAAGCTACATAACGCCAACTAGCACTAATGCAGCAGAGAAAACCGCTACGTTTACTGTAGATTTTACCGATGGGCAATACTACACCCTCGGCTCAGCAGAATACGCTGCTCTGCCAATTACCTTGGTTGAGTTTTCCGCTAATCTCTATTTGAGAAACCAAGTGAAACTAGATTGGACCACCGCTTCAGAAAGCAACAATGCATTCTTTGCCATAGAGCGTAGCACAGATGGCAGAAACTTTGAAGTCATTGGCTATGTAGAAGGTGCTGGCAATAGCAACAGTTTACTTTACTATGATTATGTAGACACTAAACCCGCTTCTGGATTCAACTTCTATAGGTTGAAACAAAATGATACTGGGGGTGAATTTGAGTACTCAAAAGTGCGTTCTGTGTACATTGAGGCAGCAAATGACGAGATCTACACCCTATTCCCTAACCCAAGTATTAAGGGAGAAGATGTATACATAGACTACTCCGTTTCGGAGGATAAAGAGGTAAATATTAAGATATTAAACACAGCAGGAACCCTCTTCCTCAACCACCAAGAACAGCTTTCAAAGGCCGGTGGAAAGTTGGTAATTTCATCAACCAACTTACCACGCGGCATGCTGCTCGTTCGTATCACAGATAAGTCCAATAAATACAAAACTCTCAAATTGGTACTTAAATAGCCTCTAAAACATTTCCATTTTACTCAAATCGATTTTTATTAATTACAAATACATTTTTTTGTCGTTCAAAAACATTGTCAATTTCTCTTATTGACTTTGCATGTATTTTTTTGTTGTTTTCTAATGTGTTCGAGTCATTCAACCAGACCGAACCTTACCTGCCAATAATAGATAAATCCTAATTACTTATTAAAAAACATGTGCTAATGGAGTGTCCAAAACACTTCCGTTATACGCATGAATTTGCTGTTCATTGAAACTCAACCTGATAGACTGAAACCGTAAAATGGAAGTTTATGCAGGTACAAAATAATTCACACTGTTCTTTTGCCATTGCATGTATATTCATGCTACTATGGGTGTTTTGTGTCAAATTGAATGGTCAAACGGGAATCTCATCCTTTAACACCACCACGGTTAACCCACCCAATACGACCTACTCAGCCACCGCGCCTAGCGATGCCTCCAACGACATAAACCCCGGTCAAACTTACGATGTAAGCTATGGGCAAGGCAATGACTATACGTTGCTCAGCTATACCATTGGCGGCACTACTTACTCCAACTTTCTTGAACCTGACACGCTTATGCTACAGCGCACAGATGGAGGCCGTTTTGTGAATGTTTGGTATACACTTATTGATATTGATGTGCCCCTCCTTTTCGGCACAACTGAACTGATTATGGATGGACAAGAAGTAGACGATGCAGACGCATTATATCAGACTGGTAGCCTAATTAGTGGCTACGACAACATTCTGGTTAATGTGGACAACGAAGCTGCTGGAAGTATTCAAGCCCAAATAGAACGCGTAGATGCCATTTGGTACACAGGCATAGTAAGCTGTGCTCCAGAAAACGCGGTATTCCCAGTGATAGAACGTGGAGGAAATGACAGCATAAAAATTGCTGCCATTACTGCGCTAGACATAAATGGAAACCCTTCTGCCTATGGCAACATGGTGGAAATTGTAGATAACGATTGGCCAAACACCGGCCTAACTTACAGCGATTACTTAGTACTAAGAAGACAAACCGTAGGCGAGAACCCTTTGCCTTTATTAAACATTGGTGATATTGCCGGCCAAGCAAGTCAAACCATTCAGGGGGTAGCAGTTTCTTTTGACGAATTGGGAATAGCTGCAGGCCAAGTGATCTACGGTTACTCTTTATTTGCCTTCGATACTGACGATGCCCTTCACGACCTTACCGATATCTCCACCTTCCCGGAAACCACTACCGCAGCAGCCTCGGGTATCGATCTAGTGGCAGGAGTCTCTGCGGCAGTGTCTTCGGATAATTGTTTAACACTAGCAATAGGCCCTGGCGGGTATAAAGGTGCACTTTCTACCTGGTTAAAAGCCAATGCTACCGATGATGTAACCACCTCTACAGAAGGAGCCACAATTACCGATTGGCAAGACCACTGGATTGGTGATAACGACTTTACAACTGCCCAAAGTGCCCCCACCTATCGCAGCAGTTCTTCAACCATTAACTTTAATCAAACTGCCGATTTCACTACAGGAACCCGAGGCCTAACAACCTCAAACAATGCCAGTTTTAACAATAATGGTAGCTCCTACGAGCGAAAAGGCATTTCAATCGCCTTTAGAACAGAAAGCGATGTAACTACCAGGCAGGTACTCTATGAACAAGGTGGAAACACCAGAGGCATCAACATTTACATTAGAAATGGCAGCCTATACGCACACGCCTGGAACCGCAACAATGATGGCGCAGGCGCCCCATGGAACGAAGGCGATGTTACTGCCTCTGCAACGGTTGAACCCAATTCCGAATACATTCTAACCTTCGAATTTGACGGCAATGTTTCAGAATCCGGCACATTTTCGGGTTACCTGAATGGACAGCTGTTCGGAACAGTATCTTCCATTGGCCTACTTTTTTCACATACTGGAGACATTAACATTGGCCTATCGGGCAGTAACCAGCGCTATGATGACGGAACCAACGGTAGCTTCAACTCCTTTAGGGGAGAAATACCCGAGTTTATTTATTGTAACGAACCAAGTGGTTTTTCTATCAATACTCGAAACCAAATAGAAAGTTATTTGGCCATAAAATATGGTATCACCTTAAACCAAGCTACCCCTATTAACTATGTCAATTCTAGCGGAGCGGTAATCTTTAACACCACACAAAGCGCAAGCTTAGGCGGCTATTTAGAATATAATAACAACATAACAGGTATTGGCCGAGACGATAATTCAGAGCTCGATCAACAACAGTCTAGAAGTGAGCATAATGAGTCTGTCATCACTGTGTCGAATGGTGGTAGCTTCTCGGCCAATAACACATGGTTTATTTGGGGAAATGATGGGGAGGCCTTAACCGATACAGAAACAACCGATGTTCCCTCAGTGATTAATCAGCGCATTGAAAGAGTTTGGCGCGTATCGGAAACTGGTGAAACCGGAACGAACCAAATTACTTTCGATTTAGACTCGCTCATTATTTCGGGAAGTCCTATGGCAGCCGACTATAGTTTGTTGGTTGCCAGTAATTCATCTGGAGGAGCATTTACTGGCGCCACAATTGTTTCGGGAGGCGTACTCGATGAGGTCGAAAACACCATAACATTTACTGTTGACTTAAGTCACGGTGAGTATTTCACCTTAGGAACAGGTTATATCGATTGCTCTCCTGCTGGCGTTGGTACTAACCTTTCCTTATGGCTTAAGGCAGATTTGGGGCCGAACGCTAGTGCCGGAGAAGTAACCGAATGGAGCGACTTAGCGGGCGCCAATCATGCAGAGGGCAGTGGAGGCACATCGCCTGCTTACAGCGCCAACGCAATTAACTTTAATCCGGCACTAGACTTTGATGGTACCGCGGATTTCCTTGCGTCAGCCACAGGCTTTCATACCCCAGCGTACTACATTGTACTAGTACCCGATGACAACCTAACAAGTGCCTCTGCGGCACAAGTACCTCTTGGCTGGGACACCCAATCGGCATCGCCAACAAACGATATTGGTGGCTTTTTCCTTGGGGGAATCTATGGTTCTGCAGATGATGTGGTAGGCCATATAGTTGGTAATGGAACCATTGGTTACGGCAGTTATGAAAACAACAGTGCTAAAACCATCAGCGCGGGCGTACCATTAGTTTTTGCTACGCTCGATAATAATGTGCCTACCGCAACGCAGTCCGTTACACAGCAAAACGGCACAACCATAACCACAACGGGTACTGGCTCATTTCTTGGGCTTTCGAACGAAGATTATGTACTAGGCAGGTTCTTTACACCAAACGACTTTGGGTTTACCAGGTTCTTCGATGGAAAAATTGCGGAGGTCATATCATACAGCGCACGACCTACCCTAACTCAAAACAGTCAAATCACATCTTACCTCGGTATAAAGTATGGCATAACACTAAGCATTGACTATTTAAATGCAGCTGGGAACACCGTGTGGAGCAGAACCACCAACACTTCTTACAACAACGACATCGCAGGTATAGGTCGTGACGACAACGCCTGTCTTAATCAAAAACAATCTACTAGTCAGAATAGCGATGCGGTTGTTACG
Source organism: Roseivirga pacifica (assembly GCF_900111145.1). Lineage (GTDB taxonomy): Bacteria > Bacteroidota > Bacteroidia > Cytophagales > Cyclobacteriaceae > Roseivirga > Roseivirga pacifica. Next base: position 967,281 of record NZ_FOIR01000001.1, on the reverse strand, counting down.
ATTGGGCTAGAAAGCATAGCCACCACCAATGCTGCCAACACTAGTTCGTTCGATTCCGATGCCTCATTTCTCATTTGGGGCAACGACAACGCAGCGCTTACGCAGGCCGCTGCCAATACGGTAGATGTACCGGGTACGGTTACTGAAAGAATAAGCCGAGTTTGGAAAGTACAAGAAACAGGCACTGTAGGCAGTGTTGACGTTTCTTTCGACCTTACTGGGCTAGGATACACCACGGTGTCATCCAACTTTCAGTTAATCATTTCCTCAACTTCAACCATGGCTTCCGGAGTTACTTACTCCGGAGGCACCTTTGATGGTAATGTGATAACATTTGAAGATGTGGATTTCACCAATGGCGATTTCTTTACCCTTGGCACCAACAAAACAGCGTGTGCCCCAGGTGGGGTTACTACGGACTTGGCCCTATGGCTTAAGGCCAATGAAGGAACAAACACCGTAGTAGACGAGGCAAACATTAGCAGCTGGACAGACTTTAGCGGCAATGGCCGAAATGCGGCTGTGGTAGGTTTAGGCGGATCGAACCCGGTAAGTCCAGTGTACCATACTTCTGAGATCAACTTCAATCCAAGTATAGAATTATTCGATCCCAACTCTACCAATGCCACTTTTATTGAAACAAGCGGAGGCAACAATGTGTCGGAAGACTTGAGCATTGTAGCCGTATTCAAGTCGGGATTAGGTGGCGGATCTACGACCAATTTTGAGGCCGCGCCAACAATTATTGGTGGTGGCGATAGCGGTGGAAACAACGACTATGGCTTGGGTATGTCTGGAGGTAGACTCCATTTAAATGCAGCCAGTAATGCCACTTTAAACGCCAGATCCCCTTCGGGCACTCTGTACAATACGCAAGAACCGTTTATTGTAACGGGTACAAGAATTAGGTCCACTGCAAGTGGCGCTATACAACTCTATGCCAACTCAACAAACATTGCCAGCGGCATCTCTACCAATACGTCATTGTCTGGGCCAAACACTTTTGGTATTGGCAACCATGACGACCCACAAGTGGCGGCACAATTTCAAGGTCATGTGGCCGAAGTAATTGTGTTTTCCGATGACCTAACAAGCACCGAAAGAGCACGGGTTGAGTCTTACCTAGCCATAAAATACGGTATCTCAAGGCTTAGCACCACCGACTATTTAGCTGCCGATGGCGGTGCAATTTTTAGCTATACCACTAACACTGGTTACACCAGCGATATAGCCGGAATTGGCCGAGATGATAATAGCTGTTTAGTTCAGAAAAAGTCGAAAAGCGAGAACAATGATGCGCTTGTTACCATGTCGGTAAGCAACTTTTCTGCTGATGACTCCTTTTTAATTTGGGCAAATGACAACGCAGCTATAGAAAGCAGCGAAAACACTGAGTTTGACGCGAGTCAAGTGAAGGGCCGTCTAAACAGGGAATGGAAGGTACAAGAAACAGGAACAATAGGTAACGTTACACTTACCTATGACCTATCGGCTATTAGTGGGCCAAGCGGAATTGGAACGAACAACCTTAATCAGGTAAGATTAATGGTAGATGCAGATGGCGATTTTTCCGCAGGAGCTACTTTAATATCGCCAAGCAGCATTAATGCTGTGAATAAAACCGTTTCATTCACTGTGAACTTTAGTACTGGCCAGTATTTTACCTTAGGTTCTGAAGAAAAATATGCGCTACCTATAGAGTTGCTGGCATTCGATGCCCAAAAAATAGCGCGTAACCATGTTAAGCTAGACTGGGCTACACTTTCTGAATCGGACAATGCTCAGTTTGTAATTGAGAGGAGTGCAAATGGCAGAGAGTTCGAGGGCATTGGAAGCTTAACCGGAGCCGGAAATAGCGAGGCCATTAAGTATTACACTTTTACTGATTTTGAACCAGAAACGGGATATTCATTCTACAGGTTAAAACAAATCGATTTTAATGGTCAAACAGACTATTCCGAGATAAAATCTGTGTTTGTTGAAGCGGAATTTGAAGAAGAATTTGGCCTTTTCACCAACCCCATAAGAATGGGAGATGAAGTGAAAATCAACTATAACTTAAAAGAAGACAAGGAGACACTGATACAGGTTTTGAGCCCTAATGGTCAACTGCTTTGGGAGAAAACACATTGGTTAGACGCATCAAACAATCACGTTCGCCTAAGCAGCGACAGGCTTATAAAAGGGTTGAACGTTATTAGAATTATGGACAACCAAAACCGTAGCAAAGTGCTAAAGCTACTTCTTCACTAGTTTGAATGCGGCCGTAAACACAAAGCCTCTCAAACCAAAACTAAGGTAATGCTCGTTAAAACCTGCCGCTTTAAGCTTCTGTCTTATTGGTTGCAATTTGCCTGCCTCAAGGTTTGAAGCATGCTTGAAAAACTTAAGCATGCTTGCGAGTAAAACCTTGTGCCATAGCATTTGCGGTTGCTTAAAATCCGTGACCAAAAGTACTGCATTGGGGCTCATAAGAGACTTCAGATGTATCACCATTTCTTCAAGCGATTCGGCATCAAAACAATCTAAAAAGAAGTTGGCAACAACTGCATCGTAACTTCCTGTCAACTCTGCTATATCTGCATGAATAAAGTTGACTTTAGCACTATTGCACCTTACTTTAGCTTTCCGCAGCATTTTGGCCGAAAGCTCCACATAATCAATATGCTTTACTTTGTTTAGTAAATCATCGCACAGAATTTCTCCAGAGCCACCGCCAACGACCAGCACATTCGCACTAAGGGGAACATTTACCAAATTCTTCTTTTGGGCGTTTATTAATGCGCTACCAAATACCAATTTGGACAGGCCATCGTAAACTGGAGCAACCCTATCGAACTGATTCTTTTGGCTCATACAAACATTAATGCAGGTAGAAAAAAAATGCCATCGCTTAGTATTCTATACAGTTGAAACTTCCTGAACCATTCTGGTTTAATCAAAATAACCAATATGGTCAGGTGCATTAGCAATAGAATAAGATACGGTTTTATTTCCTGCAACTGAAAAAATGCCACCTGGTTAAGCCCCAAACCAATTACAAGCAACACACCTATCAGCTTTTTAACGGTCGGCCCACCCAACCTGGTAACAATGGAGTGTTTGCCATCGCGGGAGTCTACACCCTCTTCGAAAATCGGAATGAGTAAAAGGTTAGCATAGGCCAAAAGAAAAAAACAGCCAACAACCAGCATTGGCAGCAAAGTGAACACCTGAAGCTGACTTATTGGAGCCGTGGCAATACCCGCAGTGTAGACAAAAGCCGCAAAGAGCTCCTTGCTACTATGCTTGCGTACAAACGTGATGTAGAGAAAATACAGACCACTTAAGGCTACCAAAACACAACCCAATATGAGCGTGCTTTTCGGCAAGAAAAACAGATTGTAAACACCTAAACCGAAAACCAACACCGCCAAAGCCACCATTAGTTTAAAGTGTCTTTGGTGGAACGCATGCCGTGGATTTGTGGCACTTCCTTTAGTACGATAGGCATCGCTTAGGTGGTCGAAGGTGTAAATAAGCCAAATGGCAACCGCCAAACCTATGGCCATAGCACCATCCATGGTTACGCCCATTATTTCCGACAGAAAAAGTGCCGATATTACCGCACCAGCCGTAATATCCAAACTCAAATTCTGAACAAAGTGAATGACTCTAAGCATAAAAAAACCCTGATTCCGACAATTCGCAATCAGGGTTTAAATATAAAGTAAATCCAACCACTACAATACCACTAATAGTAACCAGTATACTTCGAACAATTGCCACTCATACAAACTCTTAAGGATATTTAGTATTTTTCTTTGTCTTCATTGGCTTTATTAGCCTCATTAAACAAATAATATTATTCATAAGAAGCAACTTTAAAAAATGGATTCTGGCAATTGCATTGCTACCGGGTACTGTATTTATGTTTAATGCCAATGAGTCTAACGGACGAATATTAGTTGATCCAGATGGGAACCAATATGTTTGCCGCCAAAAACAGTCTAATGGCTGTACAGATTTACTAGGCAACTATCACCCCGAAGATGAAAAGAAATTTGCTGAGACATGCTATTAGTTTGTTTAGCATTGACTTTTAGTAATGTCAGGTTAACAACCTGACGTTTTTACTTTGAATAAACAAAACCACATGCAAAAGAAAAGCCTTTATCAATCACTCCTGATCCTTATACTCATCGCATATTCCTGTTCAAAGAAACCTGTTTCTGACTTTAATATCTCAGAGCAAAGTACATTTGCTCTCACAGGTAACAAAGTCTATTTACCAAAATTAATAATGCCCTATAAAATAGAGCGAAAAGATAGCTTCTTGATTGTTATTGAGTCATCAAGACTTCCTGAAAACAAACCCCTTATTCACATTATCAATAAAAAAGACTTAAGCTATCATTCAGGGAAAGGTGTAATGGGTATTGGTCCAAATGAAATTACAGATGCCCACTTATTCGACCCCGGGTTCTCAGATTCTACTTTTTGGGTTAACAGTACAATTAGCAAGAGGATGGCCGAATTCTCTCTTTATGACTCATCAAAGCTATCAATATCTGAGTTTAAACAGCCTCAAAACATGTACTCAGCCATCAATATGCAATTGATAACAGACTCTAGCTATTTATGTGTGATGGCTGCGGATCCTAATAAATTGGTTGCATTTAATAGGAACGGAGAAAGGCTCGGAGGTTATGGAAAATGGGAAACTCTAGAAAGTAGGAGCATTGAAAGTGACGGTAGCCAAATCAATAATTACATTATTTCCGAGGTGAACTCTGGCTGGTTTAAGAGATCATCCTTTGGCAATTTATATGTTAAAGCAGGCATACACCGAGACAGGTTAGAAATCTTTGACTTTGAAACAAAAAGGTTTATCACTCTGGATGGGCCTAGAATGCAACTGCCAGACTTTGACATTGTTGGCTCAGGAGTAAATACAGCAGTAATAATTGCTGATAACCATGCATATGGACATAGGGATATTGCCTTTAGCGAAGACTTCATCTATGATTTATATGGTGGCTATTCCGAACAAGACTATTTATCTGAAGGAATCTTAGCCAAAACAATCTATGTCATAGAAAAACGTGGTTCCGTAAGATACAAACTAGATTTAGATATCTCGATACGTTGCTTAACAGTCGATCAAGCCCTCGGCAAAATCTATGGCATTACAACCGATGAGGATCCAGGCATAGCAGTATTCGATATGCCGCAAGAACTGCTGGACCTATTAGCGGAGTAAAACAAAAAACCCTGATTCCGAAGTATCGAAATCAGGGTTTAAATATAATGGTTTTTAAGAACGGCTTAGCTAGATGCTAGGGCTTCTGCACCACCAACAATCTCTAGGATCTCTTTGGTAATGGCCGCCTGACGCGTTCTGTTATATGTCAACTTAAGTTCTTTCAGCAATTCGCCAGCGTTGTCAGTTGCTTTGCCCATGGCTGTCATTCTAGCGCCATGTTCCGAAGCATTTGACTCCAACACTGCTTTGTAGAACTGAATCTTTAAAGACTTAGGAATAAGCTCTTCAATAATAAATGTTTTTGAAGGCTCATAAATATAGTCTGTATTGGTAGTTGCTTCGCCAGCCTCAGGTGCAATTTCCTGAATTGGCAAGAACTGCTCAGTTCTTACAATTTGCGTAGCTACGTTTTTGAATTCGTTGTAAACCAACACTACTCTATCGTAGTTCTCATTCACAAAACCCTCCATTGCAAACTCTGCCGCCTCGCGCACATTGTCGAATGTTAAGTCTCCGAAAACCTCATAGTAATTGTCTATTACTGTGAAGCCTTTCTTACGGAAGAAGTCATAAGACTTTCTACCGATAGGAAGAATCTCAACATCTCTATCGCTAAGATTGTTCGTTTGCATCATAGCACGAACTGCCTTGAAAATATTGGTATTGAAAGCACCACAAAGTCCTCTGTCTGATGTTACAGGAACGATCAACACTTTCTTTACTTCTCTTTCTACAGCGTACGTATCGAAACCAGCATCACTGTTGCCAGAAGAAACATTGGCTAGCAAAGCACTCAGTTTTTCTGAGTACGGACGTAGCTGTACTGTTCTATCTTGGGCTCTCCTCAACTTAGCAGCCGCAACCATTTTCATGGCCTTGGTAATCTGCTGAGTAGATGATACCGACTTAATACGTTCTTTTACTTCTTTTAAGCTTGCCATAAGCTATTAGTGGCCACTGGCCAAGATTAATATTTAGAAGAAACCTCTTTTGCTACCTTTACTAATGCATCGATAGCTGCATCGTCAAGCTTACCAGCCTTCAACAAGTTCAAGGCATCTGCATGACTATTTCTCAAAACAGTTAAAAACTCTGTTTCGAATTCTCTTGCTTTATCTACAGGCACGCTGTCCATCAAACCTTTAGTAGAAGCGTAGATAATAGCTACTTGCTCTTCTACAGGTACTGGAGCAAACTGTCCTTGCTTCAAAATCTCCTGGTTTCTTCTACCACGATCGATCGTCAATTTAGTAGCAGCATCAAGGTCAGAACCGAACTTAGCAAATGCTTCTAGCTCGCGGAACTGCGCTTGGTCTAGCTTCAATGTACCAGCTACCTTTTTCATTGACTTGATCTGAGCCGAACCACCTACACGAGATACAGAAATACCTACGTTAATGGCTGGTCTTACACCAGAGTTGAAAAGGTTAGTTTCCAAGAAGATCTGACCATCGGTAATTGAAATTACGTTAGTCGGGATATACGCAGAAACGTCACCAGCTTGCGTTTCGATAATCGGAAGGGCCGTTAATGAACCACCACCTTTTACTTTTCCTTGCAATGAAGGAGGAAGGTCGTTCATAGCTGCTGCGATTTCATCGTTATCGTTCAGCTTGGCAGCTCTTTCCAAAAGTCTTGAGTGAAGGTAGAATACATCACCTGGGTAAGCTTCACGTCCCGGAGGTCTTCTAAGTAGAAGAGAAACCTCACGGTAAGCAACAGCTTGTTTAGAAAGGTCATCGTAAATCACAAGTGCCGGACGACCAGTATCTCTGAAGTACTCACCAATAGCAGCACCAGTAAATGGCGCAAAGAACTGCATTGGAGCAGGGTCAGCAGCAGAAGCTGAAACTACTACAGTGTAGTCCATAGCACCACCTTTTTCAAGGGCTGCAACCACACCAGCAACAGTAGAAGCCTTTTGACCTACAGCAACGTAGATACAGAATACAGGCTCACCAGCTTCGTAAAATTCTCTTTGGTTAATGATTGTATCAATAACAACGGCAGTCTTACCAGTCTGACGGTCACCAATTACCAACTCACGCTGACCACGACCGATCGGAATCATTGAGTCAATCGCTTTGATACCCGTTTGAAGAGGCTCGTTTACCGGCTGACGGTAGATTACACCTGGCGCTTTACGCTCCAATGGCATCTCGAAAGTTTCGCCTTGGATAGGGCCTTTTCCGTCAATTGGGTTACCTAGTGTATCAACAACACGACCAACCATGCCTTCTCCTACATTAATAGAAGCAATTCGGCCGGTTCTTTTTACCGTGTCACCTTCTTTAATTTCTGCTGAGTCACCCAACAATACCGCACCCACATTGTCTTCTTCAAGGTTCAATACCAATGCGTTCAATCCGTTGTCGAATTCCAAAAGCTCACCAGATTGAGCCTTAGAAAGTCCGTAGATTCTGGCTACACCATCACCTACTTGCAACACGGTACCTACTTCTTCAAGCTCAGCTTCTGATTTAAAGTTCGAGAGTTGTTCTCTCAAAATTGCTGATACTTCATCAGGTCTTACATCTGCCATTTTATGATACAGTTAATTTTTAATATGCTTTTTGATAATGGTTTTTCAAGAAATCTACCTTTAGGGCACGTAATCTTGAGCTTACAGAGTCGTCTATCTGGCGGTCGCCAATTTTTAATACAAAACCACCGATCAACGATTCGTCAACCACTTCTGTTAATTCTACTTCTTTCTTAGTAATACTCTTTACCACTTTTTCGAATTCAGCCTTGGTTTTAGCATCCAAAGCAAATGTAGTGGTAACTGTAGCTTCCTCTATGCCCTTGTGCACATTGTACAAGTGATGAAACTCTTTGGCAATTAGAGGTAAATAACCTTCTCTGTGCTTCTTTGTAAGAATACTGAAAATAGAAAGGCTCAACTCATTCACCTTACCTTTGAACACATCGTTCAAAATGGCCAATTTTTTACCATGAGTAACAATTGGGCTTTTCAGCATCAACACAAAGTCTCTGTTCTCGCTGGCAAGATCAGAAAGCAATTTCATGTCGGTATGTACTTCTTCCAACTTGCCTTGCTCTACTGATAGCTCGAGTAGAGATTTAGCGTAACGGGAAGCGATTCTATATTCAGACATGCGTCAGAATTAGTTTAGGTTCAATTCTTTGATATACTCATCTACAAGAGACTCTTGCGCTTTCTTGTCGGCAAGTTCTTTACGTAGAATTTTTTCGGTGATTTGGAGAGACAATTCAGCCACTGTAGTTTTCACTTCAGCCAAAGCAGCTTTCTTCTCATTCTCAATGGCAAGTCTAGCATCTTCCATCATCTTAGCGGTGATTTTGCTAGTCTCTTCTTTTGCTTCTTCCTTAATAGAATTAGCGGTAGCAACAGCTTCTTTCAGTAGGCTATCTCTTTCAGCACGTGCGTCTTTCAACAACTGCTCGTTTGCCTGCTGTAGCTTGGTCATGTCTTTTTTGGCTTGCTCGGCAGCTAATAGTGCTCCCTCAATGCTTTGCTCTCTTTCTTTCAAAGAAGCAAGAATTGGTTTCCAAGCGAACTTGCCTAATAAAAACAACAAGATTAGAAAGCCTATCGCCTGATAAACAATTAAACCTGTTCCTGGTGATAATAAATCAGCAGCAATCATAATATATCTCTCTTTAGTAACTTATTTCAACTAAAAAAAGGAGAGACCTAACGCCCCTCCTTTAGTACTTTTTATAGCGCCTCTGCAATAGTTGGGTTAGTAGCGATCAAAAGACATACTACAACACCGAACAGAGATACTACCTCGATCAAAGCAGCGATGATCAACATAGCTGTTTGAATTTTACCTGCAGCTTCTGGCTGACGAGCAATACCTTCCATTGCTTGTCCACCAATTCTACCAATACCAAGGCCCGCGCCTATCGCAACGATACCAGCACCGATACCAGCTCCAACTAGAGCATAACCTGCAGTAAGTAAGATTGTAAGTAACATAATCTGTAGTTATATAAATTAAACAAATAAGTTTCTTAGTGATGATCGTGATCTGCAACAGCAGCACCAATGTACATGGCTGAGAACAGCGTAAATACATAAGCCTGAATAGTTGCTACAAGTATCTCGATCAGATTAATAAAAGTAACCATAATGGTACTTGCCACACCCGCTGCGTGAGATTGGAAGATAAATACCAAACCAATCAAACTTAAGATCACAATGTGACCTGCAGTAATTGCCACAAACAAACGTACCATTAGAGAGAAAGGCTTGGTAAACAAACCAACAAACTCTACCGGTACCATAATAAGTAAAAGTGGCTTTGGCACGCCCGGAGTAGCGAACACGTGCTTCCAGTAATCTTTGTTACCATTTACATTGGTAACTATAAATGTAAACACAGCCAAAGTGAACGTAACCGCAATGTTTCCTGTTAGGTTGGCAGCTCCTGGCAAAAGACCAAGGATGTTACCAATCCAGATAAAGAAGAAAAGGGTTAACAAATACGGCATAAAACGCTCGTACTTTTTGCCAATGTTTGGCTTAGCAATTTCGTCTCTTACATAAAGAATAATTGGCTCTAAGAACGATGCAACACCTTTTGGAGCAGTGTTAGGGTTCTTTTTGTAGTGCCTAGCAGCACTTAAAACCAAAAGAAGAACAACAGCCATGGTAACAAATAACATAGCAGTGTTTTTAGTGATAGAAAGATCAGTAATACTTCTGTCATGATCTACAGCAGCAATATGACCATCGTGAATTTCGTAACCGTTGTAAGCTACAAGCTCATGGTGCTCGCCATAAAAATGGTGCGATGAGAATACTTCTAAACCACGATCTTGTGAGTAAAGTATAACTGGTAGATAAATTGTACCGTAATGACCATCAAAGAAATGCCACACATAATCATCAACAACGTGATGCAAAATGAAGTCCGTAGCACCTTCTTCCTTATCGCCACCGCCCGATGGAGCAGCCTGCGAAACTACGGGTAAGAACAATAAAAAGAACGCTAAAATATTGATCGATAGCGTTTTACTGTAAGATTTTGATGGTTTTCCAAACATTGCTTATCCAGCCTCCTGTGAAATCGCGCGCAAGTTAGCTATTAACCCTACGATTTCAAACATCATATATAATAAATAGATGATAAAAACATTTATCACCCATTGGAGCCGACCTTCAACTCCTAAATAAAGTACAATTCCTATATAGCCTGCGGTAAACAACAAACGTGCTACCATTACCCCCATAAACAGGCCTGTCCATGAATCCTGGGCACTATTTTGCATAATGAAAAAAGTACCCACACTCAAAATGAAACTAACAACTGTTAGGTAAGTATAAATTTCATAAACTCGCTGGTGTACCGCGCCTTGTGTAAAAGGCAGGTTGTCTAAAATGATAATGAGTACCAAAATGGCTACTGCAAAGCCTAACAGCTTGATCAATTGCGACTTTAGTGAGTTCATCGCGCAAAGGTAGATAAATAACTTTTAGCAGCGCACAATTTTGTAAGTAAGATTAAAAAGGATGGGCTTGACAGTGAGGAGCCAATGCCTTGTAGCAGACTTAGTCTTTAGGTAAACTTCTGAAAAGCTGGTAAAAACCACCAAAGGCGCCCAGAAACATCATGATAATTAAGAAAAGCGGCTTGCCGTTGTTCCACCACTCATCCATTTTGTAACCCAGCCAAGTAAACAGCCCTATTACGGCAAACAACTGAAAGCCCAGTTGAGAGTATTTAAAAACGTTGTTTGGTTTTTTTGGCTTATGCTCTTTTAAAGGTTTGTTCTGTGGCACGGCTTTCAGGTTGCTCTATTTCAATGTCTTTGGCCAAGTGCCCCATTTTGCAGCCGCCATTAAATGTTGCCCCTGGGTCTACTACTAATTTATTGGTAAGTATATCGCCATGAATTACGGCTGTAGGTTTTAGTATCAGCAGCTCGGCTACTTCAATATTACCAATTATTTTACCCGCCACTTCGGCTGTTCGGGCAAGCACATTGCCTTCTACAACAGCGTCAACACCCAAAGCAAACTTGGCTTTAGCCTTTACACTTCCGAGCACTTTTCCTTCTATTCTCACATTACCGGCAGAGGCCAAGTCGCCATCTAGGGTAGTTTCTTTGCCAAGTATGTTGCTGATAGTTGAAAGGTCTTCTGTTGGTTTCTTTTCTTCCTTAGAAAACATAGGGTAAATATATGTAATAATTCACGACTAAAACGAAATGAATTCTTCTGGATTAACTGCCGCACCATTGTACCATAATTCAAAGTGCAAATGTGGCCCCGATGTCAGTTCTCCTGTATTACCAATTATTGCAACTATCTCACCGGCAGATACAAAGTCGCCAACCGCCTTGGTTAAACTAGAGTTGTGTTTATATATAGATACTAAGTTCTGCTGATGCTGAATGGCTATAACATTGCCTTCGTTTTGGGTCCAGCTGGCAAAAACCACCGTACCATCCGCAATACACTTTACGGGTTCATCTTTTTTGGCCACAATATCAATTCCAAAGTGGTCGTCTATAGGGTTGAAAGGCTCTGATATATAACCTGCCAAAGGGGCAAAAAAGTATATCTGTCTTAGTTCTACGTTTTCTTCCAAAGCACCAAGCAAAAAGTCTCCTCCCCTTTCAAATTCCGACTTAAAGGCCGAATCGACCAAGGCAAGGTTTTCATCATTTTGCGGTTGTGGCGTATTAGCAGCAGGCTCTTGTTGCACTTGCTCTTCTTCCTCTTCGCCAGAAAGTATACGCTTAATGTTCAGTATATATTGATCTCTATGCTGCAACTCTAGCCCCAGTGAATCTACAGATTGTTGCATTTCCACCAACTCTAAACGGGTTTGTTGCTCGTCAAAACGTGGATCGAACCATTGTCTCAAAATGGTACTACCTAGGTAGAAGGTTATGGCAAAAATCACCGTGAGCAAAAGAAAGCTAAAGAAAACAACTTTGGCGTAGGTGAACTTATAGGTAGCTTTTTCCGAGAAATTCTCTTCATTCTGAATGATGAGAATATGCCGGGCATTAAGCCAATTCGAAAGGGTCTTTTTAACTCTGGCCACAATTAAGCTTCAAAGAGAGTAAAAATTTCATTGAAAAAACAACGCTCTCCGATTAAATGTATTATTTGCACATTAATTTCGTTCAGGAAGAAGGCAAACCAAACTTTGAAATTCCATTCTTCACATATCGTAAAAATCGGGCTGCTTTTGCCGGTTTTTGTTCTTATGGCTTGCAACTCCAAAGGCTATCAAAACCTGAATGCAAGGTACAATGGTTACTTCTATGCCAACCAATATGTTAACGAGGTTTACCAAGCCATAGAAGACCAATACGAGTATAATTTCAACGATGTTTTAAAAGTTTTTCCCGAGATAGACTCTAGCACTATTCAAGCCAATGAAGAAAAGCTTGACGATGCATTTAAAAAGAGTTCGCAGGTAATAGAATGGTACAGCGGCAGCGACTGGGTAGACGACAACTATATTGTAATAGGTAAAATACGTTACCTAAGAGCGCAGTTTCAATTTGCCAGAGAAACATTCCAATACGTTTATCAAAACTCGCAAGACGATAACGCCAAGCAGCAAGCCCTAATATTACTAATGCGCACCTATATGGATAATGGCGATTTTGACCGAGCCGTAGAGGTAACCGACTATATTAAGCGCGAAGAGCTAACAGCCGAAAACGAAATAGCCTATAAACTACAGTTGGCCTATTTGCACCAAGTGCAGAGCGATAATGAGGCCTTGCGCGATGCATTGGACGATGTACACCTTGACATTAAAGACCGAGACCTAAAAGCACGGGTTAACTTTATTCTCGGTCAACTGGCCGAGAAATCTGGCGATATCAATTTGGCCATGGCCTATTATGATGAAGCCATTAAGGGCACACCTCCCTACGAACTACTTTTCCATACACAGATTAAGAAGCTAGGCGTACAAGACATTCGAACGGATGCCCAAGCCGAAAAGGCATACAAAACCTTTGACAAACTGCTGAAAGACGGAAAGAACTTTGAGTACCAAGACAAGATTTACTACGCCATGGGCCAAATGGAACAAAAACGTGGTAGATACAAGGAGGCCATAGCACATTACAAAACGGGCACTCAGGTAGAACAACCCAACCAACGCACCCAGGGCTTATCGTACCTGCGCATTGCCGAAATATATTATAGCTATTATGAGCAATACCAAAATGCCAGTATATACTACGATAGCACTGTAATGAAACTTCCGAAAGATGAAGAAAACTACGAGGCAATTGCCAAAAGGCAAGAAGTGCTAAAAGACTTAGTGGTTCAGCTGAATGTAATTGACGAAAAAGACAGCCTACTTTCTCTAGCCGAAATGAACCCTGTATCCTTAGACGCTTATCTCGATAAATATCTGGACGAAAAAGAAGCGGCTGAAAAAGCAGCAGAAGCTAAGGAACGCGCCAAGAATAAAAGTTCTTTTGCCGGAGCAAACATTGCCCAAAGCGGAGACGCACTCAATGCAAGCGCTGATGGATCTTGGTATTTTTACAACGATGCGGCCATAAGTCAGGGGCAGCAAGAATTTCAACGGGCATGGGGCAATAGGCCGTTAGAAGACAATTGGCGCAGGTCGCAAAAGGCAGTAATAGGCATAGCCAGTGCCCAACCTGACGAAAGCCCAGATGATGAAGCGGTAGAAGCAGCCATTACCGATGAACCTGCCGCACCAGACCGAGCAGATGAGAAAGCCAAACTACTCGCTACTATACCACAAACAGAAGCCGCCAAAACCGAGGCACGCCAGGCAGTAGCAACTGCCTATTTTGAACTTGGAAGGATTTATCGATTTGGGTTGGAAAGACTCGATTTGTCCGAAGAAAGCTATAAAACCTTGCTCAGTAAATTCCCTGAAACAGAACATAGGTTAGATGCCCTTTACGCGCTGTATACACTCAACGAAACATCGGACGTTACAACTGCCAACAATTACAAAAACACCATCATTGCCGACTATCCCGATAGCCTCATTGCCAAGTTGCTCATTAACCCTAATTACCTGCTTGAAAAAGAGCAACGCAACATGGAACTGCAGCGGGTATATGCGGAAGCTTACGATGCCTACGAGGCTGGCAACTATATAGTGGCCGATCAAAAAATTCGTTCGGCACTCAACGATTTTGAAGATGTGGACTTTCTACCTACAGTAGAGTTGCTTGCGGCTATGCTAAAAAGCCACACCGAAAACATGTTTGCTTACGAAAAGGCACTAAATGACTACACCGAAAAATATCCGGAAGGCCAGTTACACGATTACGCCAAAACACTACTTGCAGCGATTAACCCAGCTAAAGAAGACATCGTGCGTTCTCCCGACTTTGAGTTTAGCGAAGATTTTAGGCAACAACACTTGGTTGCCATTACCTTCGAGACTGCCAACAACAAACAAGCGGATATAAAAGCCGTGATTAACGCATTCAACCAAGAGAATTTTGCCGGTGAACGATTGAACATTGGCTACCTAGAATTTAATAAAGAAGCCGACACTGGCATACTCTTTATAAGCCCGTTTAAAACAAAACCGGCTGCACAAACATACAATTTGTTGTTGGAGAAAGCGTTAGTTGACCAAAAGCCCCAAACCGACACTATTTTTCATAATTTTGCTATTTCACAAGATAATTTCTCCATGCTCTTCCAGAGTAAGGCATTAGAGAAGTATCTTCAATTCAATAAGAGATTTTATCAGTAACTATGGCTGACCAAGGCGCATTAAAGGCAAACAGAAAATGGTTAAAAATAGCTACCCGAGTAGTTTGGGTTGGCTTTGTGTTGGGAATTGTAGGCTTTCCACTTTACATATGGTCTGTTAGTGTAAATCTAAACAATTGGTTTGGAGAGTTACCGAGCTATTCGCAGCTTGAAAACCCAGAGCAAAACCTTACCTCAATGCTCTACACTGCCGATGGTGTTCCGTTGGGTTCTGGATATTTTCGAGACAACCGTAACCCTGTTACTTATGACGAACTGGGTCCTAATTTGGTAAATGCCCTTTTGGCTGCCGAAGACATCCGTTTTCAGTCTCATTCCGGTATCGATTTAGAGAGTATGTTCCGTGTGGCTTTTGGCGTACTCACATTTAGCCCACGTGGCGGTGGTAGTACTATTAGCCAGCAGTTGGCCAAAAACCTTTTTAGAACACGTGTGATCAACGATGATGAAAAAGGTAAACTGGAAGGCAAAATTGGAGTGCTCGATCAGCTCATCTACAAAACCAAAGAATGGATTCTTTCTGTAAGGCTAGAGCGCTCTTACACTAAAGAAGAGATCATGGCCATGTACTACAACACGGTAGAATTTGGCAATAATGCATTCGGTATTAAATCAGCTGCTAAAACCTATTTTGGCAAGTTACCAAGTGAACTTAGCGTGCCCGAAGCGGCAGTTTTAGCAGGTATGCAAAAGGGGGTGACCACCTTCCGTCCCGACATTAACCCTGAAAGTTCTAAATGGCGAAGAAATGTGGTAATGAGCCAAATGGTGAAATACGACTTTTTAGCGCAAGATGCTTTCGATACCTTGAGGGTACAGGACATAGACCTTTCTGAGTTTAAACAGCAAGACCACAATCAGGGGTTGGCGCAGTACTTTAGAGAAGAAGCTAGAAAAGAATTACGCGTACTCGCCTCTAACTTGGGCTACGACCTTTATGGTGATGGTTTGAAAATTTACACCACCATAGACAGCCGCATGCAAGGCTATGCCGAAGAAGCAGTGGATAGTGCAATGACCCGCGTACAACATCTGTTCGATTCATTACTGCTGAAAGAAGGGCGCGACCTTTGGATAGATAGCAAAGGCCGTGAGCTCGATGATTTCTTTGATGATTTTGTAGTACCGCGTAGCACCGCCTATCGGAACTTAGTGAACAAGTATGGAGAGGATTCGGACTCGGTTAATTACTACCTGAACAAAAAGAAAAAGCTAACGGTATTCTCTTGGCAAGGCGAAATTGATACGCTAATGAGCTCATTAGATTCTATGCGTTATTATAAGCAGTTTCTGCAAACCGGTTTTATGGCTACAAACCCGCAAACCGGAGCCATTAAAGCTTGGGTAGGTGGTATCAACTTTAAACATTTTAAGTTCGACCATGTGCAGCACGGTAAACGTCAACCGGGCTCTTTGTTTAAGCCATTTGTATATGCCACTGCGGTTGAACAGGGTTATTCGCCTTGCTACACTTTTAAAGATGAGGCGGTAACCATTAACGTACCCGGACAAGACGAACCATGGAGCCCACAAAACGCAGAAAGCCGATTTAGCGGAGAAGAAATGACCATGAAGTTGGCCATGGCCCGATCTGTAAACTCAATTACGGCTCGTGTAATGGACATTGTTAAACCTGAGAAGGTTTCGAGCATGGCGAAGCGTGTCGGTATAAAAAGTACAATTCCTCCTTATTACTCCATTGCCTTGGGTACGGAAGATGTTTCGCTACACGAAGTTATTGGTGCTTATGGCACGTTCGCCAACAAGGGCACCCATATTGAGCCGTATTATATTGATAGAATTGAGGATAAGTTTGGGAATGAAATCTACAGACATGTACCAAGAAAAAGCCGTGCTATCAGTGAAGATGTAGCCTATATAATGCTCAATATGTTACAAGAAACTGCCAAGTCTGGTTCAGGACGAGGCCTAGCCTGGACCTACGGATTGGTAGACCTTGCCCAAAAGCAGAACGAGATTGGTGCCAAAACAGGCACCACGCAAAATGCCTCTGATGGTTGGTTTGTAGCTGTTACCAAAGACTTGGTAGCCGGAGCTTGGGTTGGTGGTGACGACAGGGCTATTCACTTTACACGTTGGCCTGACGGACAAGGAGCCAGAACTGCCATGCCAATTGTGGGCATCTTTATGCAAAAAGTATATGCAGACGAATCTTTAGGAATTGAGAAGAGCTTCTTCGATAGACCGGCACAACTGAACATGGAAATTGACTGTGCAAGGTTTGAACAAGTATTAGCGCCTAAAGACACTACCGACAACATCATTTTTGAAGACGATATTTACTAATTTCGGCCTATGGAGGCGGCCAGATTTAGTACGAAGGAGATAAGCAAACTACCCGATCAGCCGGGTGTTTACAGGTATTTCAATGCAGACGATGTGTTGATATACGTGGGCAAGGCTAAATCGCTGAAGAAACGTGTATCCAGTTATTTCAATAAGCTTTCGGGCAATAGCCGCAAAACACGCAGGCTGGTTTCCGAAATAAAAGCCATTGAGGTTACGCTGGTAAACTCTGAGTTCGATGCGCTGCTTTTAGAAAATAACCTGATCAAGCAGAATCAGCCCAAGTACAATATTCTGCTAAAAGATGATAAAACCTTTCCCTATATATGTGTGTCGAACGAACGATTTCCACGCATATATAGCACGCGAAAGCTCATTCCATCATTAGGCACATACTTTGGCCCTTTTGCCAATGTAAAGGCCATGAACAATGTTTTACGGCTTATAAACTCCCTATTCACGCTACGTACTTGCCGCTACGATCTTTCCGAAGACAATATTCAAAAAGAGAAATACAAGGTTTGCCTAGAATACCATATTGGCAACTGCAAAGGTCCTTGCGAAGCACTACAAACCGAGGCCGATTATTTAAAGGATGTTGATCAGGCTGTTCATATTCTAAAGGGAAACCTGAGCCTGCCAAAGTCATTTTTTAAAGAAGCCATGCAAGAAGCTGCCGCCAATTTAGAGTTTGAACAAGCACAAAAATTTAAAGACAAGCTGGAGCTAGTTGACAAGTTCCAGTCTAAGTCGATTGTAGTAAGCCCTAAGCTGGCAGATATTGATGTCTTCTCTATTATTTCCGATGAAAAATTCGCGTTTGTAAATTACCTGCGCATTAAAAACGGAACCATTAACTTGAGCATCACGCATGAAGTTAAAAAGAAGCTAAACGAAGCCGATGAGGACGTACTGAGCTTGGTAATGGTTCAAATGCGCGATAAGTATCAAAGTGAGGCCAGAGAAGTACTTACGAATGTTGCATTAGATATTCCTGCAGATAATTTTAAAGTATCCGTTCCTCAAATCGGGGATAAAAAGAAACTCATTCAGCTTTCGTTAAAAAACTCGCTCTTCGCCAAAAAAGAGAAGTACGAATCACTGGAAAATGTAAAAGACAAAGGCAACCGCGTACTCAAACAACTACAGGCCGATTTACAACTAAAGGAGCTGCCAACGCATATCGAGTGTTTTGATAACTCAAATATTCAAGGTACTAACCCGGTAGCTTCCATGGTGTGTTTCAAAATGGGGCGACCATCCAAGAAAGACTACCGACATTTTAAAATCAAAACGGTTGTTGGCCCTGATGACTTCGGCTCCATGACGGAAGTGGTTGGCAGGCGATATAAGCGCATGGTAGAAGAAAAACAGCCACTCCCAAAGCTAATCGTAATCGATGGTGGTAAAGGCCAATTAAACGCTGCCTGCGATGCGCTCAAAGCCTTAGATCTATACGGGGTAATCCCAATCATAGGCATTGCGAAAAGATTGGAAGAATTGTATTTCCCAGAAGACTCCTTCCCCCTACATATCGACAAAAAGTCTGAATCTTTACGACTTATTCAACAACTACGGGATGAGGCACACAGGTTTGCCATTACCTTCCATAGAGACCTGAGGAGTAAGAATAGCTTCAATTTTGAATTAGAAAATGTAAAGGGTGTTGGCCGTGTAACGGTTGACCAGCTGCTCAAGCACTTCCGTACCATGAGTAAAATTGAAGCTGCCACTGAAGATCAAATAGCAGCAATTGTAGGTGCCTCACGCGCCAGACTAATCAAGACTTACTTTCAACAAAAAAAGGAAGCCAATTGACTTCCTTTCTTCATTATTATCTTCAAGCTTATTGCTAGTATTCCCAAAGGTTGTGAATACGCTCAAGCAATTGCATTCTGATTTTTTCTGAGTATTCCAATGAGCTATAGTTTCTGTTCTCATCTTTAGCCAAAGTAGTTACAACATTTTCGTTGTCTACATTCTGTACAGACACCACATAGCTATTAAACAAACGCTTGTCTATGGCATCACTAAAGCTGATTTCTTTACTGCCCGGGTTACCTGGATTGTACCAATAAGCCCTCTTCTTTTTGGTTGTGTTGTACACATAGTCAACATAGCGCTTAACGTCTGCATACTTAACACGGAAAAGGTTTTTGATAATACCTGGGTTTGGGCTACCAGCTGGCGCCACAGGCCCTACTACAATAAGCGAAACAACATCCCACATTGGTACTGAATGATTCTTATCGAAGATCAAGTCTTCTTCAAAAATGATTTCAGTGATCTCTGTATTTTTATCAAAGTTGTTGGTTACAGCGCGCTCTGCCTGCAATTGCCTTCTTGCCTCTTCCTGACGTTTAAGGTCAGTGTCAAGGTTAGCATATTGAGGATCAATTCTCAACTCATCAGCTCTCGATTGAACTTCTGCATCGGTAATGGCCGATTTGTTTTGTGTATAGTCTTCAGTAACAATACTAAACTGTTGCTCAGTCAATACAGAGTCTTCAGCAGTATATGTACTTGGATCATACGTATCGATACTTAAAACCTCGGCAGTATATGGTTTAATTGAAGGGATGTCAGTATCACCTTTGTAATACTCTTCAATTCCTTCAAAAATCAACTGTGCCAACTTTGAGTCTTTAGAGTTAAAACTCCTATTGATCTTCTCATTGAAGTTCATTCGGCTCCAAAGACGAACTTTGAACATAACATCGGCTTCGCGAATTGGTCGCACTGAAGCCGTGTCATTTTGTTTTCCATAAGAGTCAAGGTTAGCCAGCTTAGTTTTCTTATCACTCTTGCGCGCTTGCTCAAGAATATCAAGAAAATCATCAGCTCCTCCTTCTTGTGCCGACACGTTCAGTGCAAGCACCATCATCATACAACTTAAAAGCCAACCTAACTTTTTCATAGTTTCTTATTTCAAAGTGATTGTTGCATTATCAAATACAGGGGTAGCAATTCGCTCGTTTTTGAAATTGATACGTACTACCTCTTCTACTTTTACAATTACCTGAACACCCGGACGCAAAATGCTTCTGTGTTGGTTCATATCAATTGATCCTTGTGGCGAACTAATTCTAATCGTTCTAGCCACTTGGTTACCCGAAACGATCAATATCTCACCTTTAGAAACAAGGAACGATGCATCTTCTGGGAAAGCAGCTCTCCACTCACTATCAACGGAGAACGACAAGGTCAAATTGTTCAAAGTACCTGAGAATCCTTCTTCTGGGGCATACGCCTGACCGTTAGGAAGTACACTCATTTTTGGTGTTGGAGCAGAACGTACAGGGAAGGTCTTTTTACCAATGTAAAGACCAGAGCTGTATACATCTAGTTCCACTTCGTTACCTTTTGGAGCAATCACGATGTTTCCTTTATCAGCACCTTTTTCGAATGAACCAGCGCTTAACCTGAACTCAGGATTATAAGCAGGACCCAAACTAGGTACGTTAATCGTTACATCATTTGCACAGTCTCTGTAAAGTACTTGAACGGCATTTGATTCTACCTCGATTACCGGACGCGCCACATTGTATTCGTGACGAGTAGTTCGTGTAATCTTAGATCCAGTACCATCATCAGCAGTGATTTCCACTTCAAACGACTTTGTTGCCAAATCATTGGCATCGTACTCACCTGCCGCTGCAGAAGTCTTGAATTTGATAACACCTCTACCATTAACAACATCTACTTTTTCACCATTCAACTTTACTTCTGGCTCCAAAGAAGAGTTACCCAAAGTAAGGAATGCTTGTGCTTCAAAGTCCAAACCGGCTGTTACCGTATTTGATGATGAAAGAATAGTAGCTTGTGCGTAATCAATACCTCTGAAGGCACCATCCAAGTAATCCTCTTCCTTAATATCTGCACTAGCCAAACCAGATGACGCATTGCCAGGGTTTGATGTGCTAGGAGAAGTAGAAGGTGTGCTTGAAGGTGTTTCAGTAGGAGTGCTTGGGTTACTGCTAGGTGCAGCCGCCTCAAGTCCTCCCAAATCTGGAACATCAGATGGGCTAGCAGAAACACCTGTTCCTACCATACCTCTCAATTTGTTCAATACTTCAGATTCTTTACTGTACAATTGGTTCTTATAGAACGTTAATTGCGCCAATACTGAAGCCAACGGTGCTTTGTAGAAGTTAAAGTGAGCATAGTCCTTTTTCTTCTCCTCTTGGTTGTTCGCATAGAAAGGAATGTCGTTGGCATCCTTTGCTAAAGACTCACTCCAAGAAGCATTCATTGGTTCTGCACCAAGAATTTCAAGTACTCTATTGATTTGTCCTGCGTACGCATCGAGTTCTTCTTTAAGTTTCTCAGCATTCTTTTGTTCTACTAAGAAAAGAGAAGGCTCTTCATACTTTTTAAGCGTAGATCTCTGGTAAACTTTTGCGGTATCACCACCCGAAGAGATTTTACCTACTTCGTACTTGAAGTTATCAAGTGTAGCAACAATTCCGTTAGTATATTTTCTAATGTTCTCAGCTGCCTTAGCCACTGCCTGGTCTCCTTCTTTGTTACCTTGGTTGGCAACATCAGACTGGATAGATGTTAAAACATCAGCATTATAGCCATAAAAAGCCTCATTAGATTCTTTCAGTCCATTCTCGATCAATACGAACTTCTCCAATACAGAATCCTTGATCTGTAGTGCAAGAAGGGCAGTCAGTACCAAGTACATCATGCCAATCATCTTCTGTCTAGGGGTTTCCTTTCCTCCTGCCATGATCGATTAATTACTGGTTATTCACTTGCTTCATAGCGCCAAGCATTGCACCATAAACTCCGTTCAATGCACCAACATTGGCGTTAAGTTTAGTAAGCTGTGCTTGGAATTTCTCCATTTCTTTAGAGCTCTTAGTTGCTCCTTCAATGGCAGACTCCATGTTTTTCATGTAAGCCTCAAAGTATTTTTTCACAGAATCAGTATCAGCAAATTCAGACTTATACATTGCTGTCATTGCTTTAAGACCTTCTGTAGCTTGGTTCAACTGACCCAAGTACTGCTCAGATGCAGTTTTTAGTTGCGTTTGGTTTGTAGAAGAACCTTTAACTGATGTTGCTACCTCAGCAAAAGCAGCTGCTGCAGCACCAGAAGACTGATCGATTTTGGCCAAAGAACCTGCAGCACTTTTAGCACTCTTAGCGTACTCGTTAGTAGCTACAGTAGCGTTTGTCATGTCTGCCATTTCTTTAGCGTTAGCTGCCAAAGTACCGAAACCGGCTTTTAGCTGCTGAAGGTCTTCTTTCTTAAGAGCACCTTCCTGAAGTAACTTCTTGAAAGAAACATCATCATCGCTGCTTGCTTTACCATTCGGCTTAGCGCTCCCTTCATAAAGTAACTTGGTGTAATCTGTAGCTTTTGGTTCAAAAGCACTGAATGCAAAGATCAAAGCTTCCACGCCCAAACCAATAATAAGCATAGTAGTTGCACCAGCCCAGCCGTTAAGCTTAAACATAGCTCCTACAATTACTACAGCCGCTCCGAGACCGTAGATTTTTGGCATTATATCGCCATAGAATTTCGAAGTAAATGAATTGTTACTGTCAGCCATTTTTTTTGTACGTAAGGTTGAAGATCAAATTTTGGTGTTTAGGTTATTTTCCAAGATAATCCATCGCACATCTAAAACCGATTGATGCAGATGCGACATCTCTGTATTCAAAAGTTCTTGTACCAGTTTGAATGTAATATGATACATCGTTCCAAGCACCGCCACGAACTACCTTCTTTTTAAGGTGCGGGCTATATCTGTCGTTCGGGTTGTTTTCCGGATCGTAAAGGAATACCGGGTTCAAATCCCAAACTAATGGGTTATATACAGGTGAGAAATCATCTTGACACCACTCTGCTACGTTACCAGCCATGTTATACAATCCGAATGGATTTGGCAAAAAGGCATTCACTGGAGCAGTGTAAGGATAACCGTCATCTGCATAAGCACCTCTACCTGGTTTAAAGTTGGCCAAGAAACAGCCATCTTTATTTCTGGTGTAAGGGCCACCCCAAGGGTATTTTACAATTTCTTTACCACCTCTGGCAGCATATTCCCATTCCGCCTCAGTTGGTAATCTAAATCTTGGGTACCTGGTTTCAATCTTAGCTTCGGTAGCAAAAGGGTCTACATCTTGTGCCCCTGCACCCGCATTACCTACTGGCGCATTGCCAACAGGGCCGGCAGGACCAGCCGGAGCTGCAGCATCATTGCCGCCTCCTCCACCGAAGAGTCCGCCAAACAAACCACCACCTGATAGTTGAGACAATTGGTATTCATTTTCATTCAACCAATAAGTTCTCCACAAAGTAAAATAATCTGCTGCCTCCCATGTAATACCCACAACAGGGTAATTATCGAACGCAGAGTGGTCAAAGTAATATTGTTGCATTCTGTCACCATAGTGATATGCAAACTCTTCCTTCCAAACATCTGGATTAGGAATAAGCAATGGAAGCTCTTCTCTAAGCGCCTGCTTTACCTGAGGTGAAAGCGTAGCATAGTTAGCTCCAATATTATCTACATCACGTGGTTGAGTAGAGATCATTTTGCTGACCTCGTATAAGAATTGTCGGTATTCGTTGTTGGTAATTTCTTCAGCATCCATGAAGAATGAACTCACTGTAACCTGGCGGTTATAGTTTATCTGAGACGCGGCCACGTCTTCATCGGCTTGCCCCATATAGAAGGTACTTCCGGGTATCTCAACCATCCCATAGGGAAGTTCTTGATACCACCCCTCACGGTCTAGCACACCCATTAGCTGTCCCTCATTATACTTACCCTGATCTTTTCCTCCGCTGCCGCCAAGAAATCCTTGGAACATGCTACACCCTTGTGTTAAGAACAGTGAGGTTACAATCGTCAGACCCAGTACTGTCTTCCTCATTGTTTTTGTTTTAGTAGTTTATTTTGCTTTTCGCGCTGGCATTCTTGCCTTAGCAATAAATAAAGCGCGAAAAATAATATTTTATTTTTCAGTTTTCAATCTGCCGTTCCAATTTTCTATAAATCTTAACGTACAGAAAACTTTTGTTTCTTAGTAACGGTATCGTGGGGTTCTTATGATATTCTTTCCAAATTTTCTTCCCCCATTTTTTGATTTGAAGGTATAAATCAGCATCACCTCTTGCGAAGTAGGCTGTTTTGCCGATCTATCATTCACCACAAAATCAAACGCATAACCAAACGAAAGAGAACGATCTTGCAACAAACTGTAGCCAATTAAAGCCGATGCCGACTCTGACTGCCTGTAGGCAAGTCCTGCCCAAAGCCTGTCGTTGTACCTTCCCATAACTGTAAAGTCCCAGCTAAATACATCTAGGCCTACGTTCTTTACCAATAGGGTTGGAGTAATCGTAATCTCAGAGGTTAGCGCGTAATCGTAACCCGCTGTTAAATAGTAGTGTCGAGTTAATTGATTGGAAATTTGATCCTGTCCGAAGTCAAATTCAGGTTGAATTAAGTGATTTGCGCTGAAACCACCAAAAAAATTTCCCTTCCGATAAAGAAGTCCAAAACCCAAATCTGGCCTCATTTGCGATTCTTTGCCGGTCAGCCCTACTAAATTGTCATTCGGATCGACTACAACGAGTTCATCAAAATTTAAAGAACTTGAAAAAAATCCGGCCTTAAGTCCTAAGGTAATTGAAGAGTTACTTCCGAGGTCTAAAATGTACGAACCCGATAGCTGAACTTCTAAGTTATTGGAAGGCCCGAGATTATCGTTTACAACGTATGCACCAAAGCCTCCATTCCACAAATTGGAAAACCCACTATAGCTAATGTATTGGGTTGATGGTGCCCCACCAGTGTTGGTTGTTCCATCGTAACCAAACCATTGGGAACGGTGAATGGCCGTTAAAGAATTAGCATTGGACAAACCCGCAAAAGCAGGATTGTAGTACAACTGGTTGAACATATAATGCGTGAACTGCGCATCTTGCTGACCAAAGAGTGGAAGTCCGAAAAGAGAAAGGACTAAACAAATAACAGGGACTCTTGTCATATTCTGGTAACGCCTAATTTAAGTCATTTATTCAAACGACTCGATATATATTACAAGAAAACTAACAAGAGCCCCTACTGGTTGCGTACAACCTATAAATTATTCGCCTTTTTTATGTAAAGCTCTAAGGCGCCCGTCATAGACGGTGCGTTAGGCATAGGCGCTTCAATGTCTACAATAAGGTCGGCTTCTTTAGCTGCCTTTGAAGTAGTAGGACCAAATACTGCAATTCGCGTGTTGTTTTGCTTAAACTCCGGAAAGTTTACAAACAACGAGTTAATTCCGCTTGGGCTATAAAAAGCTACAATGTCATAAGTAACATCGTCCAAATCGGAAAGGTCGCTGGCCACAGTTTCGTAAATAATGGCTTCTGAATAATCATAGCCATTGTCGCCCAAAAACTTAGGAATATCGTCTTTTCGAATGTTCGAGCATGGGAACAAGTACTTCTCATTCTTATGCTTTTTCAATATTTCGATAAGTTCTTGTGCTGTGCGAGAACCAGTAAAGATCTTGCGCTTTCTTACCACAATGTATTTTTGCAAGTAGTATGCTGTTTGCTCCGAAATACAGAAGTATTTCATATCTGCCGGAACTTCAATTTTCAAATCTTTGCAGATTTGGAAAAAGTGATCCACTGCATTTCTACTTGTAAAGATTACCGCTGTGTGCTTAAGAATGTCAATCTTTTGCTTTCTGAACTCTTTAGCCGGAATTGGGTCGACCTGAATAAAAGGTCTAAAGTCGATTTTTATTCCGTACTTTTTAGCTAGTGTGTAATAAGGTGACTTTGGGTCAGATGGTTTCGGCTGCGAAACGAGTATACTCTTAACCTCTCTCAGCCTGTCTTCCTGAGTGCTGTTCGACATAAAATTTTCCCTGCTTTTATACTCGATTAAGCTATTTCAATAGTATTCCTATAGTAATAGCTAATGGAATCAATTCTGTGCTGCAAAGGTAAGAAAATATAAACAACATGCTAAAGCCCCCCGCAGCATATAATTTTATGTATAAGTTAATTAGCCGATAAAAACCAAAGGCACACAGAATAAGCGCCAACACATATAGTAAGCTTTCGGCAAAATAAAATTGAGAATATAAGGAGACAGATACCGCTACGGCAAACAATAAATAAAAGTATTGGCTCATTGATTGGTACTCGTGATAGTGCCTACTTACAAATGCCGGAAAATCGAATAACCAGCCAAAAAGCCATATAAACACAAACTTGAGTATAAATAGCAGACTAAAAACAAGTATGCCCGCCAGCCACCAAAGCATCATGGTTCCCCAAGTTTGAGGCAAGGTTGTGGTATCCACACCTAAAAACTGCCCATAACCGTTTAGTAAAACCAAAGTTAAGAAGGACAGTGTACCTGCTAACAAAAAGGTAAACACCACGTTTTCGGTACTCAGCAATTTTATGCCCGAGGTAAACTCGTCTTTTTGCCTTAATGAGAAAAAATCGGCAGCGCTGTATACACCATAGAACATTTTAGGAAAGAGCATGCGCACTGCAGCGTAACACATAAACAATGTTACCGAAACAATTATAAGCGCGCTTCTTACTGAAAGTCCTGTAATTTCCATTTTTAAAACCTGGTGGTGTAACCAAAGTGAATTTTCGATTGGTTAAAATCAAAAGAGCCTACCGAGTCGGACGAGCCGAGTGCATACACAAAGTTGAACAAGCCACGCGAAGTCGCCAATGTAAACCCTGCGCCTATGCCTAAAAAGGCATCTCGCCCCGAACCTTCCGCAAAACCTTTTAATGTACCAAAGTCGGCAAATGTCGAAAGATAAGAATCCTGTTCAAAGAATATTCTGTTTTCTACCGTGGCCTGGACGTATTTGGTGGCAAAAAAGTAGTTCTCATTAAAACCGCGAATACTCTTAAGCCCCCCCAAGCGGTAGGCATCGTTTTTAAACAGGTTTTCACTCTCCATAAAGCCGCCCGTAAGTGCTGTGTAAACCGCCCAATTTTGCTTAATTCTTAAGAACTGATCGAACTTAAAATCTATTTGGTATTGAATAGTATTCAGGTCAATATCTTCGTACAACTCGGCCGGAATATTGGTGTTTTGCCTTATCCGCTTGTTACCCGCTGCAGCACTTATGCTTAGGGCATTGCCACTGCGCGGCAGCACTGGGTCATCCAAATTTTCAAAATTGAAATTTAGCCCATACATGGTTAGCCTAAAATCAATGATATCGGGCAGGGCTGTTGCTTCCTTATATTGTTCGGTGGAAAGTAAGTCAGTACCAATAAAGCTGGTAAAGGCGCCAAGCTTCTTGTTTGCGCCTAGGTTAATGTACAAATCGGTACGCAAATCCCTTTTCGTAAAGGAGGTGTCTTGCTTTAAAAAGTTAAAATCTCCCGCAAAAGAAAGCTGACTACGCAGCAAGTTGGGGTGTTCGTACTGCAAACCGAGTGTTTGCGTTTCTTCGCTCACCCTACGCCAATGCACGCCTATATGTTTACCCGAACCAAACGGGTTGAACAGGTCCATATCGAATTGACCAGTAACGAGCAGCCCGCTCTCTCGGCTCGATTGTGGCAAAAAGCCGATAATACCATCAATGGTATTGATTGGCCGCTTTTCGAACTGAAGCTTTATGCTGGCCTCTTCATTCTGAAAAGTGACCATTGGCGCTTCTGCCAGTCTTAAATATGGTAAGCTTTGTATCCTTCGAACCATATCATCTAAGCGGCTTTCGTCATAGGCATCGCCCAGTGCTATTCCCAAATAAGCACCAATAAATTTCGATTTAACCACTGGCTCGCCCTGCACATGAACGCTATCGAAAGTTATGGCAGGTCCGGTATCTAAATTCATGGAAGCGCCAATGGCGTTGCCGGTAATTTCCAGCGAATCGTAGGTTACCGCAGCAAAGGGAAAACCATTGTTCTCCATATAAGAAAGTAGTCTGTTTTCTATTCGGGCAAGTTCTTGGTAATTGAATCTTCTGCCTTCAAAACCCTTTTTGCGATAAGTGATTTTTCGCAATAGGCTATTCTCAATATTGCCCGGCTTAAGGTAAAGCCACTCGAACCTTGGGCCAATGCTTAGATAAGAAATGTAGCTGTTTTGGTTACGATTTACACTATCTTCGGCAGCGAGTAAATAGCCATCGGCATGCAGCTGTTTTACCAATGCCTTTATTGTATTGGCAGCACCTATGGAATCCCTTGGCTTTTCGTTATACTTATATTTTTGGAGCAAATTTGCCTCCTTTGCGTTGGCTACTACCCGCAAATTGATGTTTTCTTGCGCATGCAAAGTGCCTGCACAAAAAATCAGTAAAAGTATCAGTTTGTAGTAGTGGGAACTTACGCTCACGTTGAAGCAATTTTCAGCATAAAACTAACGATTCTTTGGCCGGTTTATATATCCATATTCCATTCTGCAAAAAAGCTTGTCACTATTGCGACTTCCACTTTACCCAATCGGTAAAGCAAATGGACGATATGGTGAATGCCATTGACACCGAGCTAAAGATGCAAAACGAGTTTTTGGGTCACGACCCGGTAAGGACCATCTACTTTGGTGGCGGCACCCCCTCTTTGTTAGAAGACCACCACATGAAGCAGCTTATGCGCACTATTCGGTTTGAATACGACCTAAGCAGCAACCCCGAAATTACGCTTGAAGCCAACCCGGATGACCTAAGTAGAGAAAAATTAGACATGTTTTATGCCCATGGTGTGAATAGGCTTAGCATTGGCGTGCAAACCTTTAACAACGAACTGCTAACGTGGATGAACCGCCAGCACAATGCAGATGAGGCACTGAACTGCTTCTACCAAGCCAGGCAGGCGGGCTTCGAAAACATAAGCATGGATTTAATCTATGCCTTGCCAGCAGAAAACCATGACATTTGGTTGAAGGACTTGAAGCAAATGACCCAGCTGAGGCCAGAACATATTTCAGCATACTGCCTTACTATTGAACCCAGAACGGCTTTTGGCAACTGGCTAAACAAGGGAAAGATTTCTGACATTGACGAAGAACATGCTGCCAGTCAGTTTGAAATATTGACAGAAGTACTGAACAAGTACGGGTACGAGCAGTACGAGATTTCCAATTTTGCACAGCCTGGTTATGAGTCGCAGCATAACTCTGGTTATTGGAAAGACGAAAAGTATTTGGGCATTGGCCCTTCTGCACACTCATACAATGGCAAATTCCGTAAGGCCAACATTGCCAACAACGCCAAGTACATGAAGAGTATTCACGATGAACGAAAAATACTCTTTGATGTGATGACCCTTAGCCCCGAAGATCAGGTGAACGAATACATATTGACTTCGCTACGCACAAAATGGGGCTGCGATATGGATTTGCTTCAGTCGAAATACGGGGTAGATTTAAAGCAGGTTCACGGTTTTTACCTTGAAAAACTCGCCTATAAAGACCTGCTTTTTGAAGACGAAGGCTTTTTGATTCTTACCGATAAAGGGAAGCTGCTCGCTGATAAAATTGCGGCTGATTTATTTATTGATGCTGAGGATTAATTAGAGCGCTTGCTGAATTTTGCGAACCTCTTCATCAAACTCTTCAGTGGTATACTGAGGAAAGAATTCCAAGAAGACTTCTTTCACAAAGTCAATTTCAACATCGGCCTCCACGTACTTTCTAAGCAATAGCATATCGGCTTGTCGTGTCTTCTCAGTCCCGAGTTCTCGATTCACCATTATTAGTAATTCGGCCGATTCGCGGGCTACATCACGTAAGCTTCTTGTCCGGCTTTTGGCAGCTTCAATAAACTTGTAAAACGTAAACCGATTTTCGGCATTCATTGTGGTTCGTTCGGTTGAGTTTTTTGGCAACGAGGCAGGAATGAGTCGATAGTTTTCTCCAAAAGCAGTCATCTTTCGCTCGGCAAATTCAAGCTGCTTAATTCTGGCGTGCAGCTTAGACAGCTCATCGTAAATCTCAAAATTGATGACATCCGTACCTTCTTGATTCAAGGCATATTCTATAATTCGAATGTTATACTGAGGCTCGTAATAGCGCCAATTGTAGTAGTCACCCACTTCTTCAATCGCAAAAAGACTGTCCCATTCATCGGTTTTTTCTTTTTGAAAAACAGAGAACCTCGGAAAGCCCGTTCTAAACTCTTCGAGCTCTAGCTTTAAACTGGTAAGTACCTTGTCTTTTTCCTTTTGCAGCTTTTTGTTTTCGCCATATTGTTGAAAAAGAAAAGCCATGTAAACGCCTATAAAAACAATGAGTAGTTCCAGCGCCAACCACTTGGCTTTATCGCCTACTTTAAAGAGTTTTCTAATGAACATACCTTTTAACCTTATCACAATTTATTGATTATTAAGAAATATGTTCTTGGTTAAAAAGAAGGATTAAAACTTTCGCCTAATTATTCTCACCTTTGCTATCTACAACAAAAGAAATTGGCACAGAGAAAAACTCCATTTGGTAGAAAAAGCGAGCCCGAAACAATTGGCTCAGCAATTCAAGATTTTCTTAAAGCGTTTAAGATTGAAGACCGCTTTGCCGAAACCAATTTGGTCAATTCGTGGGAGCGTGTAATGGGCGCACCAATTGCCAAGCGAACCGAAAAAATCTACATCAGGGATAAAAAGCTCTTCGTTTACCTTACCTCTGCCCCGCTTCGCCACGAGCTGAACATGCAGCGCGACAAAATTCTGGTAATGCTTACCAAAGAATTTGGCCAGCCAATTGTAAATGAGGTGATTATTAAATGAGTTTGGGATAAATAAAGCTTCACAGTGCCGCTAGGTACTGTACAAAACTACCTTAACGGAACTAAGCATTTTCATCATACGCCCTTTGCAGCCAAGCCTGAATATCGCTCGATAAATCTGCCGTGCTGGTTACTTTAATTCTGTGTGTAACCATACTATTCCAACTACCGGCTGCCTCCACCGCACCTTCCGGTTCAATGCCCTTTAAATTCAAACCAATATCAACCCTGGTTTTGGTGCTTGGTTGCAACAGCGCGAATTGCTTTTTGGGTGTTCTTAGGCTTATGTAAGTTTTCTTATAAGCAAACTCTACTTCTCCTTTAATCGCTTCGAACATCGATTTTGCCTTGCCGAAAATCTCTGTCAACCCTTCCTTTCCTGCCAAAAGTGCTTCATCAGGATTATCAACTTTTGGTCCACCACCTAGTAGTTCTGGCTTAAGGTAAACCTGCGATACCAAGTTGGCATATCCATGCGTCATGCCATGGTCTTCCTTTAGCATTTTTACAATTTGCCCATGCTTTTCTAGCCCCGAAGCTTTGGCCACAGCTAACCATTCATCTAGTGGTTTGCCTGTTTTTTCAGGAAGGTTAGCAATCATAGTCTGCACCATTTCTTCTGGAGTCGCCATAGTTTTTGAGTTTTAGTGGATAGACAAAATAGCCAAAGCAAATTAATCTTGCTTGAAAGCATTGAAAAATCGGGTAACTTTCCACCATGCAAGTGCCCTTTGTTGATCTTTCGGCCATACACAAACCGCTGGAAAAGGCGTTGAAAGACCTATTCTCCACTGTTTTGGAAGAGTCTTACTTTGTACATGGCAAGCAGGTAAGCACATTTGAAAATGCATTTGCCAAAGCCCACCACATAACACACTGCCAAAGCACGGGCAACTGCACAGATGCCCTTTACATTGTACTAAAAGCCTTGGGTATTGGCCCCGGAGATGAAATACTGGTGCCGGCAATGACCTGGATAACGGATGCTGAAACCGTGAGCCTGCTTGGTGCGGAACCGATTTTTGTGGATGTAGATGAATTTGGGCTGTTGAATGCAAATTTGCTTGAGGAGAAAATCAGCCCTAAAACCAAGGCTATAATTCCCGTGCATCTTTATGGGCGCATGGCAAATATGGAAACGGTTATGCAAATCGCCCAAAGGCATGATCTGAAGGTAATAGAAGATTGTGCCCAGTCGGTTTTTGCATCGCACAACGGAAAACTGGCAGGCACTTTTGGCCATGCAGCCGTTTATAGTTTTTACCCCACAAAAAACTTAGGCGCCTTAGGCGATGCTGGAGCGATACTTACCAATGACAAAGTCCTTTTTGAAGCTTGTAGAAAACTGGCGAACCACGGTGCTTTAGATAAACATAACCACGAATTTCCGGGAACGAACAGCCGAATGGACACGCTTCAGGCTGCTGTACTTTTACTAAAGCTGCCTTATGTTCAGCAGTGGAATGAAGAGCGACTTGCGCTGGCCAAAAATTACGATAAAGCGTTTGCCAGCATAAAAGAAATCGGCATTCCAGAATGTACTGACGGACATGTTTTCCATGTGTATGCTATTCAAACCAAAAAGCGAAACGAACTGAAAAGCCACCTAAAGTCGAAAGGAGTTCAAACGCAAATTCATTATCCACAAGCTCTGCCATTTACTAAAGCGTATGCCTATCAAAACGCAACGCCAGCAGATTTCCCAAGGGCATACAAGTTGCAACAACAAGGGCTTTCGCTCCCGTTATTCCCCGGAATGACTCAAGAGCAGCAGGCGTATGTGATTGAGTGTGTGGAAGAGTTTTATAAGTGTTGAAGTATTCATTTCAGACCTCTCTAAAAACGCTCTATCCTACTCACATAAATATGCGGCACCAAATACTCCGGCACTATCGCCTAGTTTGGGTTTTACAATCTTGGTTTCTAGGCGTGGGTTAAAAATGTATTTGGTAGCTTCGGCCACGCCCCTATCGTACAGCTCGGGAATATTGCCAACCCCTCCACCTAGTACAATCACATCGGGGTCCAGTACATTGATGATGGTTGAGATAGCCAAACCAAAAAAGTGCACCAAACGATCAAGTGTTTTAACCGCGTTTTCGTCTGTTCCCGAACGGGCGTCAGGAATAATCTCTTTGAGCTTTTTTCTAGTACCTGTCAATTGTTCGTAGTAATCTTCCAGGCCAGTGCCCGAAATTATCTTTTCCGTACAACCAGACTTTCCGCAGTAGCATTTGCCTCCTGATTCATCCAGAAAGTTATGCCCCCATTCTCCGCCAATACCATGCTTTCCACCAATAATTTGGTTATTCACTACCACACCGCCACCACAGCCGGTCCCCATTATCACCCCGAAAACCACCTTGGCGTTGGGGTCAACCTCCGGTACAATTCCCATACGCGTTTCGGCCAAGGCAAAGCAATTGGCATCATTAGCCATTAATACAGGGATTCCCAAAAGTGTCTCTAGATCGGCCTTAAACGGCTTTTTGTTAATGGCCTGCGAATTACTGTTTTTCAGCAATCCTGTTGGCGGGTCTATGGTTCCGGGGGTGCCCATACCAATAATTTCTGGCTGCTCGCCAACTTCATCGGCCAACATATCAATTAAACGTTTTATGTTGTTCAGCACATGCTCATAGCCTTTGTCAGACTCGGTATCAATCCGTGTCCGAACCAGTGTTTTGGGATTATCGCGCGACTCCAGCACAATTCCTTCAATTTTAGTCCCCCCAAGATCTATTCCCCACAGTTTATTTGCCATAACAGTCAATTTTCACCCCTTAAAATAGGCTTTTCATCACAATGTTCTGTAAAGCTTTATTAATTTGGTTTCATTAGTAGAAAGAACTTTTCATGAAACACACACTAATTAATACAATGGCCATTTTGGCTATTGCCTGTCTTGTAAGCTGCAGCGAGAACCAAAACACCGAAACCACCACCAAAAGTTATAAAGCCGTAGTTGCGGATTCGGTAGTCTTTAATTATCTACCTGAGGTACAACTAAAAGATTATGATGAAGAAAGTGAACAACTACTTTTAAAAGACAGGAGCTCACAAAAAATAATCATCCTCAATAAATCGGGGCGAATTGAAGCGGAGTTTAACCCTTTTGTGGAAGGTCCAAACTATGTAGGTCCATGGGATTTTGGTTGGATATTCTTTGGGGAAGACAGCTTGATCTGTTATGGTCAAACCCATATATATTTGCTTACAAGAGAAGGTGAGATAATTAATAAGATGCCCTTTCCTGTAGAAATTGAGTCACAATGGCTGCTTGATTTCGACCCTAGAACTTTGTTCAATTATACTGATAAAGAAAAAGAGAAGTTTGTGGCAATGATTAGCGGACCACTAGGTCCTAAGCCAAGAACTCAAGCCTTTCAAGACTCTGTCAATATGGTTTATTCCATAGACCTAAATACTGGACAAGGCAATGCCATTATGCCGAAACTGCCCGAATCTACATACAGAAGCGCAGGTGAATACTTAGGCCGAGGCTGGCCTTATATGGTAAACTATTCTGGCAGTAAGTTCGCTCAAATGTACGAACTGGACCCCAGCGTTTACTTTTGGAATGCCGATAAAAATGAGCTAATCAACAGCATTAAAATCCCTGAAACATATTGGCCAGAGTATAAAGGAGTGGCATTTGAAGAAAAAGGGAAACCAGAAATACTGAGGCATAATGTCAATATATTTTCAGCCGGAAAATTCATTATAGTACAGAACCTTGGCAGAATTCCTGATGAACTCGACAAACAAATTAAACAACTCGATAATTGGCAAGAAAGTGAAGAATACAAATCTGCCATCAGAAAATATCTAAAGTCCGTCTATTTACTCTTTGATGAAAATCAATATTTAGGAGAACTCGATATAACTGAGATTACTCCTATAAGTTGGCTTAAGCTAGATACTAAGGAAGACTTCTTCTGGGTGCAACGCACGTATAACGATGAACGCGACTATCGCACATTCTTAAAAGTGAAGATTGTTGAAGACTAAAGCTTTTTAATTGTTGCCAAGGCCAAAGGCGCCATTACTTCGTAGCCAGCCTTGTTTGGGTGAACACCGTCATAGGTCAATTCATCTTTTAGGCCATCTCTATCGTCCACCATCGCGGAGAAGTAATCTAGGTAAACAAAGCCCTTCTTTTTGCAGTAGTCCTTTAGCATATTGTTGAGCTTTACAATTTTGGGTGCTGGGGTCAGGCCGGGCTTCCAAGGATAGTCGTAGGCTGGTAAAACAGATGAGATAACCACTTTAATGTTATTCTGATCGGCTAACTCTGCCATTGAAACAATGTAACCGAAGGTTTCTTCCAAGGTCATTGGCCCGGTGTTACCAGCAATATCGTTTGTGCCAGCCAAAATCACCACAGCCTTTGGTTTAAGGTCAATCACATCTGGCCTAAACCTTACCAACATTTGAGGTGTGGTTTGGCCACCAATTCCCCTGCCTACAAAGTTATTTTCATGAAAAAACTCTGGCATCATATCGTACCACCCTTGGGTAATGGAGTTACCCATAAACACAACCTTGTCTTTGGTTTTATTGTGCTTCATTAAAGAGTCGTTTGCCTCCCTATATCTATTTAAGTTTCCCCAGTCCTGAGCTTGTACTTGGGTGTACACAACCATAAGTACTAGTGCTAAAAGGAGTCTTTTCATTTGCTCGATATTTGAAAAAAGCCGACACTAATTGTCGGCTTTCGTATTAAATAAGTCTCTATTTTTTGCTTAGGCTCTCATTGGTAAACTCTAATTTGTTCACCACAAACTCACCTAGTTTTCTACCTTGGGTAACACCATTGGCAATGGCAGGCATATAGTGAATACCTCCATACAAACGACTAATGGCGGCTTCCTCCGATGCTTGCGTAAACGAATCGAAAGAGCGAACGCTTAGTCCATATTTCTCTTCAGTATCATCTCTAAACGAGAAATTATCGCCATAAATTGAGGTAAGCACTGTTGCTGCTGCATTTGAAATTACCGAGTGACCACTAGTGTACTCAGGGAACGGGGGCGTTTGTAGCAACGGCAGCCATTCCTCATCAATGTATCTGTTAATTACCGTTTCAGGGCGAATCAAATTACTTCTAAACTTCTCGTCCCAGCAGCTGATAAATCCGTCTGCCAAGGCAACCGAAGTGAGCGCATAAGTTTGTGCTGTTTTCATAGGGTCAGCATCAGCCTTTTTACAAGCAATTTTCACAATGCCAATCCAGTGGCCACCCGGTGTAATCTTTTTGGTAGCCGCCATTACGTGGCCGGTTACATTCATTACATATGGGTTGCAATCCCAAAACGATGCTATTTCCTTTTGCTCTTCGGTTAGGTTAACTCCCGTGTTGTACACCTCCATTGTTTCTTTATAAAACTGGCTGTTCTTATCCATATCGAACTGCGTAGGTCTTTCTGGTGTAAACTGATTGGCCGAATCCAACACAAATGGTCTAATCTGATTCCAGTGTGGTTCAATCGCCTCAAAGTAACCCGGAGGTGTTGGCTGCCAACGGGCAGGGTCGTCAATTACGGTAAACTTAGGAAAGGTGCGTGTTTGCTTATACATGTCGCCATCGGCCCATTTTAAAATGTGCTGCGCCACCTCGTCACCATAAGCAACCGAAGCCTCAAAATACTTGCTATTTACGCCTTCACCCAGCTTGGCATAAAGCTCCTCTTTGTAAGTATCCATCTTGTCTTCAGAGAAAATCAAGGTGGTACCCAGTTTCAAAAATGCTTCCAGAGCCGCTAGCTCGTAGCTTACTTCTTCTGTTGGTTTAGGAATTGGCTCCAGCTCATTAAGCTGCCCTGCCAAGGATTTGTACTGCGGGTTGTCCAAGGCCAAAATCTCATACATGGCTACACTGGGGTACGCATAAATTCGACTAGCTATTGGAGGCGAAAAAATATCGTGCACGATTACCTCGCTTAGCTGATCCATCGACTGGTGATAAACATCCGCATCGATGGAAACCTCTTTCTTTCCGGTGTCGCAGCCTACAAAACAAAATGCTGCCACCACTAACATTAAAAAATTAAACTTCTTCATCTTTTCCGTCATCGATTATAACCTCCAATTTTGGCTAAAGCTTTGAAAGCCACAAATTAAATCGAGAAAAATTCGATGAAATCGTGAGATTTTTCTTCTCAAAAATTGACTCAATAATTAATCAGTAAGCCTAGCCAAAATATGGTCTAAAAGCTCCCTCGTTTATTGCCCCACTTTGTAAAACAATGGCGGGTGCTTTTCATCAAAATCAGTGAATAGTTGATAGGTTTTGGCCAGGTTTAAAATCTTGCCCTCTTCATACAAATTGCCGATTAAAGTTAAGCTGGTTGGCCTTCCCTTTTCATCGAATCCGGTAGGTACACTCACCACGGGATGCCCCGTAAGATTGGTAATATACAATTGGCGCCCTCTGAAAGAAGGTGCAATAATGACATCATAGTCCTTAAATCTCTGGTGAATATCTTCAATCAACCTTCTTCGTTGTCGGTTAGCTTGCAGGTATTCTACGGCAGGAATAAAACGGGCCTGACGAAGAGAGTTCGCCCGAGAACCCGCGTGCTGCTCTACCATTACATCTACCTCACCGCTTCTCACCAAATCGTCAAAAAAGGCTCCTGCTTCAGCCCTTAAAATTATGTCGAAAACGCTATACGGAAAATCTTGCGGCAAGCTTATCGCTTCTGGCTCCACGCCCATCTTTTCTTTCATCAATTTTAGTGCTTCGCGCAGGTTGTTGCCCATAGCCGAAGAATCACCATCAATGTCTTCCTTCAAATAGGCTACTTTCAAGGTAGAAGTTGCTGTAAAATCAGGTTCAAACGGTACTCGATTGGTAGTAGGGTCTAGCGGATCGTAACCATAAATGGCTGCAAAAACTAATTCACAATCTTCAGCAGAGCGGCAAATTGGACCAACTTTGTCCATGGACCAACTCAAACTCATTACGCCATGGCGGCTTACTCTGCCGTAAGTTGGTCTTAGCCCGGTAACGCCATTTCTGGTAGAAGGGGAAGTAATGGAACCCAGCGTTTCGGTACCTAGGGAGAAGGCAACCAAACCAGCAGAAGTTGCTGAACCAGAGCCAGCAGAAGATCCGCTTGCCCCTTGGCTAAGGTCCCATGGGTTCTTGGTCTTTCCACCAAACCAAACGTCTCCACGCGCCAATGATCCCGAAACCAGTTTCGCAATTAGCACAGCACCCTGCTCCTCTAACTTTTTTACAACTGTTGCAGTATGGTCTATCTGTTGCTCTTTATAAGGTGCGGCACCCCATGTTGTTGGGTAGCCCTCTACAGCCATCAAATCCTTTACGCCATAGGGAATACCATGTAAAACGCCTCGGTAATTGCCGGCAGCAATTTCATTATCGGCCTTTTTGGCTTGCTCCAATGCCAGGGCTTTAGTTACAGTTATTACACTTTCCAACTGACCATCGTACTGTTCAATCCTATCTAGGTAAATATTGGTCAGTCTTTCCGAAGTGAGTTTTCCATTCTTGATTAGCGATGCCAGTTCGCTAACGCTCATAAAAGCAATCTCTTCATCGGTTGCGGGTAGGGCAATGTTATTTGCAACTTCAGGCTGATAGATGCTTTGTTCGCCAGCAGGAATTTGGAAACCACTTGGGTGAGGGTTGAACAGTAGGGCAGGAAATGTCTCGTTGTCTACTTCATACTCGCGCATTTGCTCATAACCACGCTTATTTCTGCCCAAATAATTGTACATGGTATCGATAGCTGGCTTTTGGAAGTCAAGACCATAAAGCCGTTGACCAGCCTTTATATCTTTAGTGCGAAAACCATATTCGGGAGACTTGCACGAAACAATGAGGAGAGATACTAGGGCGAAAAGTGTAATTCTATTAAGCATTCGGTTGAAATTGATGAGCCTATTAATCTCACCAATTTCTACCAAAAACGCTTAACCGTTGGTCATGAAATCGTTATCAATTGCTATTTGGTGCTAGCAAGATAGGTTTGTCGTTGTTTCTAACCGCAATTACATGCTTCACTCCGTTTACCTCTATGCTTTGGGCATGGCGATATTCACCCCAGGTTTCAGCTGTGTTCAGGTAAGCATCAATTGTACTGCTAAAGTGTCCGTTGCCTTTGCCCAACAGCAGGGTTATTGGTTTGGCATCTGCTCGGCCATAATCGTTTCGGTAGCTATAGTTGTTGCCAAAAAGCAGCAAATCTAGCGTTCCGTCACCATCAAAGTCATCTGAAATTATATCCATTACTGGACTATACTGCGCTTCTTGTGGCAGCGCAATTTGCTCGAATTCTCCATTGCCTTTATTAAGGAAAACGGCTGACTCAAACGTTACTGCCTCCTTTTCTACTGCGCGTTCCATGCTTTCGCCCAAAAGCTCCTGCGGGCCTTCTAGCTTAGAATAGGTTTTATAATCAGGGTGCTTTTTCTTAAAGGCACTTACCTGTTTTATCAGATCGTCTCGCGTGGCAAAAGGGGTTAGTTCACCTTCCTGATGGTGGAAAATAACCGGATCAACCTGGCCATTCTTATCTACATCGCTTACGTAGAGTTTCAACGGGGCTTCAGCAGAAGCCTTCAGTTTAGTATTCAAGCCGAGATTTCCAGCGACAATGTCCATTTTGCCATCATTGTTCACATCGGCTAAGTGTAGGCTGTACCACCAACCGCTAGTGCCTTTTAGCGACTCACTTTCCACTCTTTCGAAGTTCCCGGTACCATCATTTTCCAACAGTAAAATGGACGTCCACTCTCCGGCAACCAATAAATCGAGGTCACCATCATTGTCATAGTCGTACCATTTTGAATCGTTTATCATGCCCAAATCCTTCGGCAATCTATTAGCCGACTCATCCCTAAACCGTGCTTTGCCATCGTTAATCAGCAAATACTGATTTGGGTTGGTGCCATAAGCTCCGTTTACCACATTGCTTCCAACAAAAAGGTCTATATCACCATCGCCATCCACATCGGCAGCGGATACCGTTTTGGCCTGAGCCCCCAACTGAGGCAAAGACATAGGCGAGAAAGTGAGTTTTCCATTAAAATTGAGGAAGAGTTTGTCATTGTTATACAGATGCCCGTCTTTATGCTCGTTGCCAGCGCTAGTCACATATAAGTCCAAGTTACCATCACCATTCGCATCAAAGAAGGTAGCGGCAACATCTTCCGATATGCTTAATTGCTCCATCGTTGGCACCTTTTGTTTTGAAAAAGTGCCGTTGGCATTCTGCAACCAAACCTCCCCTGCCTGTCCTCTCGCACCACCAAAGTAGGCATCATCCAAACCATCTCCATTAATATCGGCAACAGCTAGCGCAGGGCCTTCGGTATTGTATTTTCTAGGAATAAGGTATTCCTGTTTGAAGTCACTATAAGCATCTTCTTGATGCGAATATGCCATAGGAAACGTTGTGTTGGTTAATAACGCACGATTCGAAGCGCTAAGGTTAAATGCTTTTGTAGCGGTGGTGTTTTGCGTTATTTCGAGTAGTTGGTTGGCCTTTACATTTTCCAACTTTTGGTAAGTGCCATTTGGCCAATAAACTTCTACGCTACTCAGGGTTTGAATACTACCCAAACCAAAATGCAGCACTGGCGCTACTGAAGATTGAAAGCCCCGCGTTGGGTTGTTCTCTCTTATAAATGTTTGGCCTTGACTCTTTGCAACTACTTTGGCACCCAAGGCCATGGTATTTAAGCCATCTCCTTTTAGCGCTATTTTTAGGTAGTTGTTATCGGTAGATTTGTTCTCATAAATGAAGGCTTCTTGCTCAGTATTATTAATGATCAGATCTAAGTCTCCATCATTATCCAAATCGGCATAGGTCGAACCATTTGAGTAAGACGGCTGATCAAGCCCCCATTCCTCAGCCATTGGCTCAAGGTTGAACCGCCCAGTATTGCGAGCAGTAAGATTAGCAATTTTAACCGTTGGCAAGGTCTCTATTAAGAAAGCATCGCGCTCCTCTTGGCTCAAGGTTTTATCAACATTGGAGAGGTAATTCAAAAAGTCGAGGTCGTTTGGGCGCTTGTAAATACCGTTGGTAATGTGCAAGTCCTGAAAGCCGTCATTATCCATGTCGAAAATTAATGGCGACCAGCTCCAGTCAGAAGCATAAGTATTGGTATACAAGCTGACATCAGAAAACTGGCCGTTACCCAAGTTGCGCTGCAAAGTATTCCGCACGTATTGGTGATTATAACCAAAACCCAGTTTAATATCGTAAACCTCACTTTTGTCTTCGACCACCGACTTGCGCCAAATCTCAGGGTCTGAAGGCAACATGTCCGTAGTTACAATTTCAGGGCTTCCGTCATTATTCAAATCGGCCAATTCATTGCCCATTGAAAAACGACTGGTGTGTCGAATTCTATGCTGCAGATCATCTTTGAAAGTGCCGTCTTGCTGATTGATGTAGAGGTAGTCGTTCTCGGTAAAATCATTGGAAATATAAATATCAGGCCACCCATCATTGTTTACATCGCTAATACCCAGCCCCAAGCCAAAGCCAATTAAGCTGCTGTAAATCCCCGACTGCTCAGTTACATCTACAAAAGTATTTTCGCCTTGGGCCAGCTGGCTTTGCATGAGTTTATCGCCACTTTCGAATGACTTTTCACGACTATCCGCTTTAGAGAAAACCTCTGGATTCTTTACCGAATGGTTCAGTAAGTACACGTCCAAGTCACCATCTCTGTCATAATCAAAAAAGGCTGCTTGGGTAGCAAAGCCTTCGAAATCGAGGCCGTAATCTGCTGCCGACTCTGTAAACGTTCCATCCTGGTTATTGATGAACAACTCGTTTTTCCCTTGGGCTTCTTTGTAGTTTCCTACGTTGGACACATAGATATCCAAAAAACCATCGCCATTTACATCGGCCATGGTTACACCACTAGACCAAGTCCCCGTGCCTGCAACACCTGCTTTTTCGGTAATGTCTTCAAACTGAAAATCGCCTTTGTTGAGGTAGAGTTTATTTGGCCCTTGATTGGCTGTGAAATAAAGGTCGACCAAGCCGTCATTATTGATGTCGCCAGCCGATACCCCTCCACCATTGTAGTAGTAGAGGTATTCCAAAATATTAAACCCTTTGGTTGGTTTTAGGCTGTTTTTAAAGTCGATTCCCGTTTGTTCGGCCGAAAGCAAAGCAAACCTTTTGGGTTGTTCGGGTGCTTTTTGGCAGGCAAAAGCGCTGAGCAAAATGCTCAAACAAAGCAATGTTGTTTTCTTCATTTGCCTTAGAATTTAAAGGCCCTAAGTGCTTCATCGTTCATGGCTACAAGCAGTACCTTATTGCCATTAATTTCGGTTATGGTAAAGTCCCTTACCTGCCCCACGATTGACAATCCCGTTTCTGCCTTACCCAAGCTTTTAAAGCCGCCTTGACCATCGCCCAAAAGTAAAACACCATAGTTGGCATCGTACTTACCTGCCTGAGGCTTAGCCTCATAAAGGTTCCCACCCAAAAGCACATCAAGGTTTCCGTCTTTGTTAAAATCGTGCACCTCAATAGCATATACCGGAGCAAACTGTGCCATTGCTGGTAGCGCCTGAACCGTAAAGGTTCCGTCTCCATTGTTCATCATTACGGCAGAACTCAAAAAGCTCACCTCAGATTTTACAGCTTGACTCAACTGCTCTTCTGTAAAAATGTCTCCTATGGTTTGGTCATTATAAGCCTCGTATTTGAGGTAGCGCTTTTTAATGATAGGAATCTGCATTTGCAGCTCGTGTTTGAGCACATATGGCAAGTCTTGGCCATCGACCACTCGTGTGAAAATCTGCTCTGGACTTCCGTTTTTGTCAAAGTCATTCACATAAAGACGAATAGGCTCTTCTTCCGAAGCCCTGAAGCGGGAGTTCAAACCGTGGTTGCCTAACACAAAATCCAGGTCGCCATCACCATCTAAATCTGCCGCCTTTAACTGATTATACCAACCAGCGTACTGCGCTAAACCAGCTTCATTTGTAATGTTGGTTAGTTTGCCATTGTCGTTTCTAAAAACGGTTGGTGCCATCCATTCTCCCACTACAATCAAGTCTTTGTCACCATCTCCATCAATGTCTTCCCAGGTGGCATCGGTTACCATACCAAATTCCTCCATTTCGGGAGCAACCTCATTAGTGGCATTGGTAAACCCACCCTTTTTATCATTCATGTAAATAAAGCTAGGTGCGGGCACGCCATACAAAAATGGCCTTACGCGAGACCCCACAAACAAATCCAAAAATCCATCGCCATTAATATCATAAGGAATAGCCACCGCGGTACTCCATCTTTGGCTACTCAAGAATGTGTTGGCCGATTTTGCCAAGTTGCCTTTGCCATCGTTAATGTAGAGCCTGTCAGCTAGGTCGGCAGAACCAACACCGTGTTCATTTCCTCCACTGGCCACAAATAGGTCAAGGTCACCATCATTATCTATGTCGAAAAAACTAGCCGATAGATCTTCCGAAAGCTTGTTCTTTTCAAAATCGGCAATGTTTTTCGCCTTGTAAGTTCCATCGGCATTTTTCAAGAATAGGCTTCCTGAAAAACCCTTTGCCCCACCAATGTAAAGGTCTTTTAGTCCATCTCCATTTACATCTCCTTCGGCCAGTTTAGGACCTTCCGTTGAAAGCATGTGGTAAGTAAGCCTGTCTCTATCGAAATCTACAAACTGGTTTTCTTGATGCGTAAAGTCGATAGATTTACTAAGATCAACTTCGCTAAAAATGCTCAATTTAGCCTCTAAAGTTTTTGGTG
The DNA here is from genome assembly GCF_900111145.1 of Roseivirga pacifica. Lineage (GTDB taxonomy): Bacteria > Bacteroidota > Bacteroidia > Cytophagales > Cyclobacteriaceae > Roseivirga > Roseivirga pacifica. The sequence goes on along the minus strand of NZ_FOIR01000001.1, from coordinate 923,489 downwards.
CCGCAGGCATTGCTTCTGCCCAACTCAGCTTCAAAGTTTGGTTTGCGGGTACGTCTGTCTTTCGAGTAACGGAACCATCAGGCCAAACAACCTGCACCAAATCCAATTGGCTATGTTTACCAACGCCAATCACAGGATGGCTGTCTACAGTAGACTGAAAACCTCTGATCGGAATTTGCTCTAAGTAGTAAGTGTCTTGCCCAGCGCTAACGGTAATTTTGGCCCCCACTGAAAAAGGATTCATCTCTTTTCCGACCAAATCGAATTTCAAATAGCCGTTTTCTGGCAGCAGTTCGTTTGTTTTGTTTTCGAAGATATTCGAAGGCACATTCACGTTATTCACCACTAAGTCCAGGTCACCGTCATTGTCCAAATCGCCATAAGCAGCACCGTTTGAGTGTACTGGTTTGCCCAAGCCCCATTGGTCGGCTACATTCTCAAAGTTAAGGTTGCCCTTGTTTTTGTAGGCATAGTTTGGAATTGGGGTTACCGGAATTGGGTCAATCAGAGCGTCATAATCCACACCATCACCGCTAATAATCGCCTGCTTGGTTTCGCTATTGTCAATAAAGTTCAGGTAATCTAAATCTGTAATATCTTGGTAAATACCATTGGCCACAAATAAGTCTTTGTAGCCATCATTGTCCATATCGAAGAGTAATGCGCCCCAGCTCCAATCAGTAGCCTCCACACCAGACAATCGACCTACTTCGCTGTAAGTGCCATCGCCATTGTTTAGGTGCAGCATGTTTCTAGAAAACTGATAGTGATAGCCATTCTGTACACCGTAATGGTGTCGGTCCCAGCTTTCAAAAGTAGTCACCTGCTTTAATCGCTTGTCAGGCTCTGGCAGCATATCCGTTACAAAAATATCAGGCTTGCTATCGTTATTGATATCGGCCATATCGGCACCCATAGAAGCCGCACTGATTGACTGCATGCTGTTTTCGAGGACCTCTGAAAAAGTGCCATCTTGATTATTGATGTACAGATAATCACGCTCGAAGAAGTCGTTCGAGATAAAGATATCCAGCCAGTTATCATCATTTACATCGCCCACAGTAACCCCAAGCCCAAAGCCAATAACGCTACCGTAAATTCCGGCTTCTTCACTCACATCTACAAACTTTCCATTGTCATTACGATAGAGTTTATCGCCCCCCACAGGATCGCGCTTAGGGCGCTCATTTCTCTGCAGGTTGAAACTACCAATGGCCTTGTAAGAGTTGTTCAGTAAATAAACATCCAAATCGCCATCACGATCATAGTCAAAGAAGGCAGCATGGGTTGAAAAACCCTGATCTGCCAAGCCATACTTCTCGGCATCTTCGGTAAAGGTGCCATCTCCATTGTTAATAAAGAGTTCGTTTTGCTTGTTGTCGCCAGAAATATCGCCAGAGTTACAAACGTAAATGTCTACAAAACCATCTCCGTTTACATCGGCCATACTCACACCGGTACTCCAGGCCTTCTGACCTGCAACACCGGCCGACTCAGTAATGTCCTGAAATTTCATTCCGCCCAGATTCTTGTACAATCTGTTCGGCACTCTGTTACCGATAAAGTAGATATCACTCAATCCATCGTTGTCGATATCAGCAATACCTACACCTCCGCCATTGTAATAGTTGCGGTAAGTGTAAATGTTAAACTTGTCCTCGTTAGTCAGTTCGTTGGTAAAATCAACGCCTGACGAACTTGCTGGAAGACTCTCAAAAAGTGGTGGTTGCTCATTTTCGCTTACGCTTGAGCATCCTAGGGTAAGAGCCATTAGTCCAAAAAATGTAAGCTTCTTGTATTCCATAAAAAAGTTAGTCTAAGCGGCCTGCTCTTTCAGCCTGTTCAGTTCTGTTAAATCGCTAATTTCTACACGCACCGTAGAAACGTTTTTCTTGTAAAGTCGAATCTGTCGATTTCCATCAACCTTTACCCAAACACGTAAGGTCTCGTCTTTATTCACTATTTCGGTAAAGTCGTTTCCGCCATACCATTCTAAAAATACCTTTTGAACATCTTCAATGAGCACCTCAACACTGGCCTCTTCGTTCCAAAGTGCCCAGTTTTTATACTGAAACTCCACCGGCATAGTAACTATTCGGTCATTTACATATTTGGGGTAAAAGCTCATATTGGTCGGGTGCTTAAAGTAGTCGGATGGATCGTATTTAATCGAAAGCTCACCTGCACCATTCACCAGCACACGTTGGTTATTTAATTCCCAGCAATGGGCAAAAAACTCCTTTTTCGGCATGTCAAAAGATATGCCTAGGAAAAGACTATCGAGTCGTATATTTCTGCTCAGCTCTTTATCCACAAGCTTTTGATATTCCGATTTTGGCTGACAACTGAAAGCCACAATAGAGTAAACAATTATTAATGCTCCTAAAATTCTTCGATTCATACGCTACTTATTTCTCCTATAGGCCAAGGCCTCTTCATTACTTCTTACAAAGAGGTAAATTTTCTCTCCACCAATTTCGATAGGCTGGATACTGCGGGTATCATTCTTCACCAAAAGTCCGGCTTGCTGTAAACTTAGCGCAGTAAATGTTCCACTCCCGTTCCCCATTAAAGTTAAGCCATACGAGGCATTATTAATACCCATTTCAGGCTTCATTCGGGTTTGATTTCCTGCCAACAGTATATCGAGGTTTCCATCTCCATCCAAATCCTCAATATGGCTTGCAAAAACTTGCGAGATTTGTGCCTCCCATGGCAACTGCTTTTGCTCAAAACCATCGGCTGTTCTAATGAAAACCGCATGCCCTAGCTCTTTTACCTCAGACACAACTGACTTGCTAAGAATGGCCGGGTCAAACATATCTTCAATTGTTTGATCTTTGTACAACTCGTGTTTTATATACTTCTTCCTGAGCATTGGCAACTGCTTGGTAATGTCCATTAGCATGGCAATTGGGTATGCCTGCTCACCACTGTACATGGTAATTATCTGCTCAAGGCTACGGTTCTGGTCGTAGTCATTCACATACATTTTTAGTGGCTTATCAGCAGATGCCTTCAGTCTGGTATTCAAGCCTTGGTTACCAGCCAATAGATCAAGTTTGCCGTCACCATTAAAATCGGCCACAGACAAGTGGTGCCAAAGGCCGTTGGTTTGGTCCAAACCATAAGCCTCTGTTCTATTGGTAAAAATGCCGTCACTATTTTCAAACACGGTAATAGGCATCCACTCCCCTGCTACAACAAGGTCGCTATCACCATCATTGTCTATGTCAAAAACAACTCCATCAGTAATCATTCCCACTTCCTGAAAGGCTGCTACGGCATCTCCGCGTACTTTTTTAAATGCACCTGACTCATTTTGATACAAATGGAGCCCCGCCTTCATACCATAAGCAAATGGAATACTCCTCGTGCCTGAAACCAAATCCAAGTCGCCATCGCCATCAAAATCTATTGGCAGTATAAACGATGAGCTTTCAAAAGCTGGGTTGAACTCGTTATAAGAAGCTAATTCGAAATCGCCCTTACCATCGCCCCAATAGATTCTGTCTCTCAGGTTCCTATCATTGTATGCGAATTCATACCCTCCGCTGGCTACAATCAAATCCTGATTTCCATCACCATTCAAGTCTGCAAAATTAGCGGCTACATCTTCGCTCAACTCATGTTCTTCAAATGCCTCCACGCTAGCTTTCCTCAAATCGCCATTACTTTGCTGAAAGTACAACTTACCGCTAAAGTCTTTGGCACCACCTACAAACAAGTCTTCTAAACCATCACCATTTACATCGGCTACGGCTACAGCAGGCCCTTCATTAGAACTCATCTGAAAAATGAGTCTATCCCTGTCAAAGTCAGAGTACATATTTTCGGTATGCACAATTGCTTGGTTTAATTCAACCTGTGCAAACATTGGCTTTGCAGGGGATTCAGTAGGCACCTCTTTTATTTGCAACTCCGATTTGTCGATAACCAAAGTAGCATTCAGCTGCGGTTGGTCAATGATGGATACTGTACCATCCACCCATGAAATTTCTACCGCATCTATGGTAGCCACTTGGCCAAGACCAAAATGCAGTTCGTGTGTCATAGAAGACATATATCCCTTTACTGGGCTGAACTCTCTAGTTTGTCGCTTACCATCCGCAATCACGGTAACCTTCGTTCCGAAATACCTATGCGACTGCTCGGCCTTAAACTTAACCTTTACAAAATTATTGGCCGTTTTTTCACGGCTTAGGTTCTTGTAAAGTAACAATGGACTGTTAATATTATTTACCACCAGCTCCAAGTCTCCATCGTTATCTAGGTCAGCATAAGCTGCACCATTAGAAAAAACCGCTTCATCCAAACCAATTGCTGCTGCTTTGTTTTCGAAGTTGAAGTTGCCCTTATTTTCATATAAGTAGTTTTGCAACGGCACGGAAGGAATGGCGTCAATTAGCTTGGTAACCACCAAACTATCCTTTCTATACTGATCGAAGAGCAATGTATTATTGGCATAAAAGTTAATGTAGTCGAGGTCAGTCAAATCTTTATAGATGCCATTTGCTACAAAAATATCTTCGAGCCCATCATTATTGTAATCGAACAGTAAAGCTCCCCAACTCCAATCTGTTGCCTCAATACCGCTGAGTCTAGATATTTCGCTGAACATCGGCTGGTCAGTACCTTCAAGTCCCCCTCTGTTCCATTGTAACGAATTGCGCGTAAACTGGTGGTGATACCCGCTCTTGACATTAGACTGATATTTATCCCAGTTTTCGAAAATTGTTTTTGTCTTAATTCTCTCAGGATCTTCCGGCAACATTTCTGTCACATAAATTTCTGGATGACCGTCATTATTAAGGTCTGTAATATCGGCTCCCATTGAGCCCATGCTCGTCTCCGAAACAAGCTCTTCTAATCGCTCAGAAAAAGTGCCGTCTTGGTTATTGATGTATAAGTAGTCTCGCTCAAAAAAGTCATTCGAAACAAAAATGTCCGGCCAAAGGTCATTGTTCAAATCTGCAATTGTAACGCCAAGCCCATAGCCAATGGCACTACCATATATTCCCGCTTGCTCACTTACATCTGTAAATTTGCCAATGTCGTTTCTATATAGTTTGTTTCCTCCTAGGGTATCTCTAACCTCTCGTTGGCCTTGTCTTAAATCGTAAATACCGACAGAGCGAGTACTGTTGTTGAGCAGGTACATATCCAAATCTCCATCTTTGTCATAATCAAAGAATGCAGCGTGGTTCGAGAGTCCAATATCGGCTACTCCAAACTCTTTGGCTCTTTCAGTAAAAGTTAAATCTCCATTGTTTATAAACAGCTCATTGTACCTATTCTCCCCTTCTAAAGGTCCAGATTTACAAACGTAAATATCTATTAGTCCATCACCATTTACATCGGCCATACTAACACCGGACGACCATACTCCCGCACTGGCTACACCAGCCTTTGCCGTTATATCTTCAAATTGAAGGTTGCCCTTATTCAGGTACAGTTTATTGTCAACAAGATTTCCTGCTAGGTAAATATCTTCTAGGCCATCGTTGTTAATATCCCCAATAGCCACTCCTGCACCGTTATAAAAATTTCGGTACGTATACGCATTTAGTTGTTCGTTGTATTCGAGTTTGTTTTCAAAAGTTATACCCGAATCTCCGGAAGGAATAAGTTCAAAAAGTTGATTGTTCTCTTTAGGCGAACAAGACCAAATGCCAAAAGAAAGCAACAGAGTAAAGCTTATGATCTTCTTTAGCATAACTGAAAAAATGAATTCTAAAGGATAAAAAAAAGGACTCGCGATTGCAAGCCCTTTTTGCTTTATCATAATCGTTTTTACTAGTATCCAGTGTTTTGTGTCAACCCGTTGTTCACATCAAGCTGACCTTGTGGAATAGGGAAGATATTTCTGAATTCATCAGAAGCTTCTTTTTCCCACCAAGCCTCGTTGTACTTGCCAAAGCGAATCAAGTCAGATCTTCTGTAACCTTCAGCAAACATTTCGCGACCTCTTTCTGCCAATAAAATATCAGCATCAACTGTAGTTAAGGCGGCAACACCTGCTCTTGTTCTTACTTGGTTGATGGCATCTAAAGCTGCAGCATCATTTCCAAGCTTCCACTCAACTTCCGCTTTCATTAGCAATAAGTCTCCGTAGCGGAATAGTGGCCAGTCGTTACTCAAGCTTTGTCCAGCACCAGACTGAATCTCGAATTTACCAACACGTACACCCGCCTGACGGAATGAGTTAGGCTCTAACTCGTTAATTTCAGGGGTGAAAGTCAATGCTGGACCATCAGGATCATCTGGCTCTGCACTAGAGTCCATCAAGCGCTCTCCGCTAGATGAATACTGAGGACCTTCTAAGAATCCATTTTTTCTTGTATCAGCATCCTCATAAGCATTATAGAACTCTTCCAAAGAAGCATAACCATTCCAAGGCTGCTCCTGAAGATCAAAAGTAAACTGAGTCAAGTAGTGACCAGTCATTTGTGCTAGGTTGAAACCACCAGCGTTGTTTTGATCATAAGGAAGTGTAAGAATGTTCTCTGAAGAACCACTGTTGTTAGTAGCAAATGGAGCAAAGAAGTTGCTTTCCAAACTGAACGGACCATTGTTAACGATCATATCAATTTGGGTTTTAGCAGCTGACCATTGCGCTGTTCCTGTATAAATTTCGGCATTCAAATATAGTTTAGCCAAAATCATTCTTGCAGACCACTGGTTCAAAGTGGTTTTAGTATCATCAGTAGTAAGCGATGCTATGTTATCCAATACAGAACTTTCAATGAAGTCGTAAACCTCTTGTCTTGAATTAGTATCTGGAGTTGGATCGGTATCTGTTTCCAAAATAATTGGCACATTACCGTAAGAGTCGATCAACCAAAGGTAAACTAAGGCTCTAAGCACTCTTAACTCAGCATTCAAAGCATCTACATCAGGGTATTGCTGCAAAAGCAAGTTGATGTCACCAATTGCAGTATAGCAATAATTCCATCCGCTTTCAATCGCTCCATCCTGAGCATTGTACTGGTGTCTGTGCATTCTTAGCCACAAACCACCATCAAACCAGTCACCACCTTTTTGGGCGATGATCATTTCATCCGAAGCAATTTCTTGCATTGACCAAAGAGAGCCATGACCACCCCAGTTACCAATAATACGTTGGTAAGCAGAAGCTTTAAGGACATCAATCAAAGCAGGGTTATCGCTATTCGACACCTCTTCTGGGGTTAATCCCGAAAAGATTTCTTGCTCTGGTTCTTTACACGCACTTACAACAAGTAGTAGTGCAGCGAACCAACATAAGCTTTTATTAAATCTAGACATATCTGTTCTTTTTCTTACTTGATGTTAACATTGAAACCAATGGTGAACGTCCTTGTTGGCAAGTACGTATCACGTCTTTCAATACCAGGAGTCAAAGCTGCACCAATAGCATCACCAGATTGCTCTTGGTCAACCCATCTTACCTCAGGATCAATACCGGTGTAATTTGTAATGGTGAACACATTTTGTGCGGCCACATAAACTCTCAGGTTAGATAGGTACTCTGATCTTGTAGGGATATTGTAACCCAACTGAAGGTTATCTAATCTTATAAAGGTTGCATCTTCAATATGGGTATCGTTGAACTGCGGAGATGAAGTGATATACTCCGTTTTATCAGTTACAACACTATTCCAAGTGTTCGATCCAGTATCTTGGTTCTCATAGAAATCTCTGAATGAGTTGAACAAGTCGTGTCCAAAGCTACCTCTCAAGAAGAAAGAGAAATCCCAGTTACCATACATAAACGAGTTATTCCAACCGAAATCACCTTTTGGTAAACCATTACCAATAATTTCGAATTGATCAATCTCATCAATTTCAGCTGAAAGTGTCCAAACACCGTTCTCATCAATACTTAATAGTCTAGGACCCCAGAAGTTACCAAGGGTTGAACCCACTCTGTTTTCAATTGTTGCATTGTCATTCTGACCAGGAGAACCAGGAGCAGAACCACCAGGACGAATAAATTCGAAACCTAAACCATCAGTAACTGACAACGACTCAATTTGCGTTTTGTCATAAATGGTAAAGTTCACTGAAGGTGTCCACATTACTGGACCAAGGTTTACACCATTAAAGCTAGCTGCAAACTCAAAACCGCCAGACTTAAGATCTGCAAGGTTTACCCATGTAGTTGTAGCCGTATTGAAGTTTCCTGGATCGAATGGGTTAGGAGCACCCACCGGAACAGTGATAGGGAACAATAGATCTTCTACATTTCTCTGGTAGTAATCTACTGTACCAGTAATTTTGCTATCGAATAAAGCAAAGTCAAAACCAACGTTAAACTCTTTCTTAGTTTCCCATTTCAATTCTGGGTTAGGGTTTTGCTGCTGGCTTGGTGCTACATAAGTATCATCAGTAGTAGTTACGTCACCGTCCAAATCAATTCTACCACCATTTTCAAAAATAGGCAGTGCCAAATCAGAATCTGGAGGAAGTGCACCTGTAATACCGTAAGAAGCTCTAAGCTTTAAAGAGTTTACTGGGCCTAAGTCTGCAATTTCGGTAAGTTCCGCCCCTGCTGAAATCGCTGGGAAGTAACCTGTCTTTTCATTTTCACCAAAACCTGAGAAAGACTCAGATCTAACACTAGCAGAAAGGAAATAAGCACCTTGGAAGTTAAAGTTCGCTCTAAAGAATGCAGAGTTTAAAATATCTCTTGACTTATAAGAGTAAATATTAGTCTGGTTACCTAATCTAATAGCACCAGCACCCAAGTTGTTCCAGGTAAACTCATCGAACAAGAATTGTCTTACTCTAGTACCAAAACCTTCGTAAGTTCTAGTCTGCTGCTCTAAACCACCTAGTAAGGTCATGTTTAAATCATCAGACAATGTAGTTGAGTAGTTCAGAGTACCAGTAACGATCTGCGTAAAACGATCATCGGTAGTTCGCTGTGCAATACCTCTGTTACCAAAACCCGTTTGAAGGTCTTTTCTAGAGTAGTACTCACCATTTAAGCCTGTAAACCTATCTTGCGTGTATTGTGCAGAAACCGTAAGGTTCTCGAGAATGTCAAACTCAGCTCTATAAGTTGTAAGGAAAGTCTTGCTTGTTCCTCCGAACAGTTGCTGCTTTCTAATTGCCTCAGGGTTATAGAAGTCAAAAAGGTCTCTTTGGAAGTAAGGACCAACTTGCTCTAACCTGTCGCTAGCATAAACAGGAGCTGTTGGGTTGTAAATCATAGCATAACGGAACAACTGGTTGTTCTTTCTGTTGTACTCTCCATTAGTCAATGAAAGATTTACATTAAGTCTCAATCTATCATCTATAGCACTATGGTTAAGGTTCAAACGAGTATTTAAACGCTCGTTATCCACACCTTTAATAATACCGTTATTCTTACGCCAGTTAACTGAAGCTCTATAAGATGTTCCACCAAAAGAACCACTAACAGAAGCATTAGTAGAGTACGAAAGCCCTGTTTGAGTAATAACATCCATCCAGTCTGTATCAGAACCAAAGTCTGTACCACCGCGTGAAACGAACTCGTCAGCACTTAGTACCTCCATCTTATTCAACACCTTGTTATCAATAGACATGAATGAACCGAATGAAATATCGGTAACACCCTGCTCAGAACCGGCCTTAGTGGTAGTTATAAGGATTACACCAGAAGAACCTCTGGCACCGTAAATAGCCGCAGCCGAACCATCCTTCAATACATCAATAGAAGCAATGTCATTCGGGTCAACGTTAGAAAGGTCTGCACCAGGCACACCATCCAATACGATAAGCGGAGAAGAGTTAGCACCGAAAGTAGAAACACCTCTTAGGCGGATATTAAAACCACCGTTAGGGTCACCACCCGGACGAGTAACAGAAAGACCTGCAACCTTACCAGCCAAAAGCTGAGTAGGGTTCGAAACGTTACCTTTGTTAAAGTCTTCTGGCTTTACACTAACAACTGAACTTGTGATCTCTTTCTTTTCTTGAGATCCGTAACCAACTACAACAACTTCATCAAGCTGTCCGTAATCTGGCTGCAATACAACATTAATAGTAGTTTGGTTACCAACAAGGATTTCTTGCGATACATAGCCTACAAAAGAGTAGACTAAAGTTTCGCCCGAACTTACCTCAATGGAATAGTTTCCATCAAAGTCTGTTGCTTGACCTCGCGTGGTACCTTTTACCGTAATGTTTACTCTGGGGATTCCGAGTCCGTCATCCCCCCCCGTAACAACTCCTGTTACGGTTCTGGTTTGTGCCATGAGCGCCCCTTGGAAACCCACCGACAAAACAAGAAGGATTAGTAAAAACTTTTTCATACAATCATTTTTAATATTACTTGGCTATTGGCTTTCGACACCAATAAAGTGCAATCGAATGCTTAAAGTACAAGGACTGTTGGGTAATTCATAATGATTCATTCTTAAAATTAACGCAATCGTTTGCAAAATTTAACAAATCATATAGTCAATGGCAAATCAGGGAGTTAGCCCTTTCAGCTTAAGCGAAGGGTTAAAATTGGGGTTGAGGAGTATGTTAAAAAATTGTTAAAAAACAGTAGATATTTGCGCCACCTCTGAAAAGGTTTGCATTAAGGAAACATCCAATTATTGACTTACCCTTACTCCCAAAGACCAATAAATATTTTGGTAGCGCGAGCGACTTCAATATTTTTGAAGCTTAATCAGTAAAATGAACTGGCAACAACTATTTGCATCCGATATAAAAGAGGGCAACAGCCCACTCCGCTCTCCATTCGATAGAGATTTTGACCGCATTATTTTCTCCCACCCCTTCCGCAGGCTGCAAGACAAAACACAGGTGCATCCCCTACCAGAGCACGACTTTGTGCATAATAGGCTTACCCATAGTTTAGAGGTTTCTTCAGTTGGTAGATCCTTAGGGCGTGCTGCTGGTCAGGTTATTATAGAAAGAAACCCCTCCTTGGCCAAAACGCTTTCAGCATCGGACATCGGAGTTGTAGTGGCTTCTGCATCGCTTGCCCACGACATCGGCAATCCACCATTTGGGCACTCTGGCGAAACCAGTATCTCTGACTTCTTTATTAATAAGGAGTCATCTTTGAAAACATTGTTTAATGAAGAAGAATGGGCTGACCTTATAAACTTTGAAGGCAATGCGCAAGGCTTTAGGCTAATAGCCCGCTCTGGCAACGATGGGCTCAAACTTACTAATTCAACCATTGGGGCATTTACCAAATACCCACGGCCAGCACTGGTACAAGATGCCATGAAAGGCAGACGCAGCCAGAAAAAATTCGGCTATTACCAGTCAGAAGCTGAAGTTTTTCACAAACTGGCGGGAGCACTTCAACTTAATTCCTTTTCCGAAGTACAATGGGGCCGACACCCGCTGGCACTCTTGGTTGAAGCTGCCGATGATATCTGTTACCATATTATAGATTTGGAAGACGGCTGCAACTTAGGCCTAGTATCTCACCAAACCACTATTGATTTACTTGCACCCATAATTGGTAAAAGGTTTGATGCTCAGAAACTTCACTCGATTGCAAGTAAAAAGGAGCAAATAGGGTTGCTAAGAGCGCTTACCATTGGCGAACTGATTCAACAATGCGTACAACTGTTTTTAGACGAAGAGCAGAATATTCTCAGTTCAGACTTCGACAAGTCGCTAACAGACCTAATTCCGGCAGCAGAACAATTATCGAATATCATTGGTGTAAGCATTGATAATATTTATAGATCGGAGAAGGTTGTTGAAACGGAAGCGGCCGGCTATCGCGTTATCAATGGATTATTAGAGGTGCTAGTGCCCGCTGCACTTTCGGTTGTTCAGCAAAACTCAAAAGCAAAGGACAAAATTTACCTGCGACTGCTACCTACCGACACCCAAAATGAACTAAAAACAGCCACTACAGCTTATGAGACAATGCGCGTGCTACTCGACTTTGTTTCGGGGCTTACAGATTCTTACGCTGTTAATTTATATAGAAAGATAAATGGCACCTCTCTGCCCGGAATAGGCTGATTTGCTGCGCAATAAACTGCCTCATAAATATGATTAAAAGGCAGAAGTATTACCTTTGTGTCCTTGTTTTAAAATGTGGTCTAAACTTCCTCATATCGTACTGAAATACAGGCTGATATTAATCATCAGTTTATTGCTATTCACAGCCTTTATGGGCTATATGGCAAGAGACGTAAAAATGGCCTTTAATTTCAACACAGCGGTACCCGATACCGATGTGAACTATCAATACTTCCAAGAATTTAAACAGAAGTTCGGGGAAGATGGCAACGTACTGGTTATTGGTACCAAAGACAGCGCGCTTTACGAGCTCGAAAACTTTAACCGCTACAAAAAACTCAATGAGGACATCAGTAATTTGCCCGGTATTACCAATGTAATTTCGTTGGCTACTCTACAAAACATTGTCAAGGATTCTGAAACGCGCTCTTTCGGCCTTGAACCACTCATTAAAGACTACCCTAAAACCCAAGAAGAACTAGATTCTTTATTGGCAAAAGCACTAGACCTTAAATTCTATTCGGGTCAGTTGCTCAACCCTGAGAACGGAGCCACGCTTACGCTCATTAACATGGAGCGTGAGGTGCTAAACTCCAAAGAGCGGAACAATGTAATAGATCAGCTTAGGGTAATTGGCGCTGAGTTTTCAGAAGAATCAGGCATTGAGCTCCACTATTCAGGAATGCCATTTGTGCGTACCGTTATGCAGCAAATGACAAGCGTAGAACTAAAGCTTTTCATCGCACTGTCTATCGGTATTACGGCACTTATCCTATTCTTGTTCTTCAGGTCATGGACAGCCGTTGTAGTTCCACTAGTTGTAATTGGCTTTGTGGTTACTTGGGTGCTGGGTACGTTGGGTATTCTCAACTATCAAATCAACGTACTTACGGGAATAATCCCTTCTATTATAATAGTTATAGGTATTCCGAATGCTGTTTACCTGCTCAACAAATTTCACCAAGAGTTTGCCAAGCACGGTAACAAAATAAAAGCGCTCAGCCGCATGATCCGTAAAATTGGGATGGTAACACTTATTACCAACTTTACAACGGCCATCGGTTTCTTGGTACTGGTAACTACCGACATTAAACTATTGAAGGAGTTTGGCCTGGTAGCCGGAATCAACATTTTGGCAACGTTTATTGTCAGCATGGTTTTGATTCCCGGAATCTTTGCCTACCTACCGGCACCAAAAAAGGAGCAGCTTAAGCACCTAGAGTTCCCAATTGTCACCAAGTTTCTAACACTGTTAGACCTATTGGTGCACCGTCATCGGTATAGGGTTTTTGCTGTTACGGCCATCATAATCACGGTTGCCGTAATCGGCTTAACCAAGCTATATTCTGTAGCCTACATGGTGGATGATATTCCGGAGCATTCACAGCTTAAAAAGGACCTCTATTTCTTCGAAGATAATTTTGCAGGGGTAATGCCGCTCGAGATCATCATAGACTTTGGCGAGCCTAAATCAACGCTAAATGCCAGAAATCTACGTAAGGTTGAGCGACTAGAAGCAGCACTTGAGCCGCTGGAGCATGTGTCGCAACCAATCTCTATTGTCACTTTTGCCAAAGCGGTAAGACAGGCGTTTTACAATGGTAACTCCCGTTTTTATGGTTTACCAAGCCCTAGCGACAGAAACGTAATTTTAAGTTACCTAGCCAACCAGCAAGACAACGCCAATTTCTTGTCTTCATTTGTTGACAGTACCGGCCAAACCATGCGTGTATCACTAAAGGTTGCCGACCTTGGTTCCGTAAAAATGGACTCGCTGATTACGAATGTTATTGAACCAGAAATTGACAAGGTTTTTGGAGACGAAGTAGAAACGGCCGTTACTGGCTCTACCCTACTTTTTGTTAAAGGCAATAAGTTCTTGATCGAAAACCTAAAGCAGACTTTGCTTTTAGCCTTCGCTATTATAGCCGTGATTATGGGAATCTTATTCGCCAATGTGCGCATGATACTCATCTCGCTCATTCCGAACTTTATTCCATTGATAATGACGGCCGGAATTATGGGCTATTTTGGCATTCCGCTAAAGCCAAGTACCGCGCTGATCTTTAGTATCGCCTTCGGTATTTCTGTAGACGATTCCATCCACTTTTTGGCAAAGTACCGCCAAGAGTTGTTCAACAAGAACTTCTTTGTGCCAATTGCCATAAGCAACAGTATTAAAGAAACAGGTTCCAGTATGCTATATACTTCCATTATCCTGTTTTTTGGTTTTATTATTTTCGTATTCTCCAACTTTGGAGGTACCGTAGCTTTGGGGCTTTTAACCTCGCTCACCTTGTTTTTCGCTATGTTAACCAACCTAACCTTGCTACCGGCTCTGTTAATGGTTTTCGATAGCGGAAAGAGAAACAAAAACTTTCACCCGCTTATTGAACACTATGAGTTCTATATTGAGGATGAAGACGAGGAAATTGACACTCAAGGTCTTTCAATTAAAGCAAACGACCCATTCTTGGGGTCTACCGATAAATAACTTTTAACGATAGTTTTAAGGAGTAAGCGTGAAAAAGTACACTGAATACAAGCAGTCTGATTTTGCCGGAATAGGCGAAGAAATCCTTCAATTTTGGAAAGAGAACGGCATTTTTGAAAAATCAGTAACAGAAAAAGAAGGCCAACCAACTTTTACCTTCTTTGAGGGGCCGCCATCCGCCAATGGTACACCGGGTATTCACCACGTAATGGCCAGAACGGTAAAGGATATTTTCTGTCGTTACAAAACGCAAAAGGGCTTTCAGGTAAAACGTAAAGGCGGTTGGGATACGCACGGCCTTCCTGTAGAGCTTCAGGTAGAAAAAGAACTAGGCATTAAAAAAGACGATATCGGCAAAAAGGTATCGGTAGAAGAATACAACCAAAAGTGCCGCGAAACGGTAATGCGTTTCAAAAATGAGTGGGACGACCTAACCGAGAAAATGGGTTACTGGGTAGACCTTAACGATCCGTACATCACCTTCGATAAAAAGTACATTGAAACGCTTTGGAGCTTGCTAAAGCGCCTTTACGATAAAGACCTACTTTATAAGGGTTACACCATTCAGCCGTATTCTCCGGCTGCAGGTACCGGACTTAGTTCACACGAACTGAACCAGCCTGGCACTTATCAGGACGTGAAGGATACTACCATTACGGCCATGTTTAAGAAAGAAGGTAGCGAAAACGACTACTTCCTAGCTTGGACAACCACACCTTGGACTTTGGCTGCAAACAATGGTTTGGCTGTTGGGGCCGGCATTACTTACGTTAAGGTGAAAACCTTTAACCAGTATACTTTCGAGCCAATTAATGTCATTTTGGCCAAGGATCGTGTAAACGCTTACTTCAACCAAAAGGCAAAAGACTTAAAGCTTGAAGATTACAAAGCAGGTGACAAACTGATTCCATTCGAGATTGTAGAAGAGTATAAAGGAAAAGACTTAGCCGGAACAGATTACGAGCAATTATTGCCTTACGTAAAAGCAGCTAAACCTGCCTTTACTGTAGTTGTGGGTGATTTTGTAACTACTGAAGACGGTACAGGAATTGTACACATCTCTCGCACTTTCGGTGCAGATGACTACCGCGTTTCTGTGCAGAATAACATGCCGGGCATCTTTGTAAAAGATGAGGAAGGCAACGATGTGCCGATTGTAAACAAGCAAGGTAAATACGTGGACGAGATCACGGATTTTGCCGGCATGTACGTAAAGAACGAGTACTATTCAGACGAAGAGCGTCCTGAAAAGTCGCTTGATGTACAAATTTCCATCAAGCTGAAGGAGGAAAACAGGGCCTTTAAAGTAGAAAAATACGAACACAGCTACCCACACTGTTGGAGAACTGATAAGCCAATTCTTTACTATCCGTTGGACTCTTGGTTTATCAAAACCACAGCGTATAAAGACCAATTGGTTGAGCTGAATAAAACCATTAACTGGAAGCCTGCCTCTACAGGAGAGGGTCGTTTTGGTAACTGGCTTGAAAACTTGGTAGACTGGAACCTTAGCCGTTCGCGCTACTGGGGTACGCCATTGCCAATTTGGGTCTCTGAAGATAAAAAGGAGCAAATCTGTATCGGTTCTTTAGATGAACTAAAAGCAGAGGTTGCTAAGTCTATTGAGGCTGGTTTTATGACCGAGCAAATCGGTGAGGACTTCGACCTACACAGACCTTATGTAGACGACATTGTGCTGGTAAGTGCAGATGGTCAGAAGATGTTCCGCGAGCCAGACCTGATTGACGTTTGGTTCGACTCAGGTGCTATGCCTTATGCACAGTGGCACTATCCGTTCGAGAATGGCGATATTTTCGAGAAGAACTTCCCGGCAGACTTTATTGCCGAGGGTGTTGACCAAACCCGTGGTTGGTTCTTTACCCTGCATGCTTTGGCCGTAATGCTTCACGATAGCGTGGCCTTTAAAAATGTAATTGCAAACGGTTTGGTGCTCGATAAAAGCGGCAACAAAATGTCTAAGCGATTGGGCAATGCGGTAGATCCATTTGAAACCATTGGCAAATTCGGGCCAGATGCCACACGCTGGTACATGATCTCGAACGCCAACCCTTGGGATAACCTTAAATTCAATATTGAAGGTGTGGGCGAAGTGCAGAGAAGGTTCTTCGGTACACTTTATAATACTTATAACTTCTTTGCGCTGTACGCCAATTTGGACGGTTTCACTTTCGAAGGAGAGACCATTCCTGTAGCCCAAAGAACGGAAAGCGACCGCTGGATTCTTTCGAGACTAAACAGTTTGGTGCAAAAGGTAGATCAGGCGTACAATGATTACGAGCCTACTCGCGCTACCCGCTTGATCATGGATTTTGTGACAGACGAAGTGAGTAACTGGTATGTGCGTTTGAACAGAAAACGTTTCTGGAAAGGCGAGTACAACGAAGATAAAAAAGCAGCTTACCAAACGCTTTACACCTGTTTGATGACGGTGGCTAAGTTGGGCGCTCCAGTAGCTCCTTTCTACATGGAGCACTTGTATCAGGATTTGAACAAGGTGACCGGCCTAGAGACAGCTGCCTCAATTCACTTGACAGATTTCCCAGTTTCTGACGACAGCTTCATCAACTTGGATTTGGAGCAGAAAATGGAATTGGCACAGACCATTTCTTCTTTAACGCACTCTTTGCGTAAAAAGGAAAAGATCAAAGTTCGCCAACCACTTTCTAAAATCATGATCCCTGTTTTGGACGAAAAGATTAGGCATCAAATTGAAGCAGTAGACGAACTGATTAAGTCCGAAATCAACGTGAAGGATATTGAATTCCTTGATGATGCTTCTGGCGTATTGGTTAAAAAGATCAAGCCGAACTTTAGAACTATTGGTAAGAAATTCGGCCCGAAAGTAAAGTTTGTGGCGGCCGCTGTAAACAGCTGGGGACAACCAGAAATTTCGGCCATTGAAAGAGACGGTAAGTACGATATTGATATTGATGGCGAAACTGTAAGTCTTGATATTGAGGATGTAGAGATCTCTAGCGAAGATATTCCAGGCTGGTCTGTAGCATCGGAAGGTAAAACTACCGTAGCGCTAGACGTTACCATAACTGACGAGCTAAGAAAAGAAGGCTTTGCCCGTGATTTTGTGAACAGATTGCAAAACCTAAGAAAAGACTTAGGGCTAGATGTTCAAGACAAAATTTCGGTAAAAGTAAGCAGCGAAGAGGCTTTGGTAAACGAATCGCTTACCGATAACAAGGCCTACATATGCGAAGAAACGCAAGCTACTACGCTCGAACTAGCTGCAACCGGTACCGAAAGTCACGAGGTTGATATTGATGGACATATCCTTAAATTGGAATTGTCCGTTAACTAAACGATTTGAAGTGGAATAAATACTTCCTGCTAACCATTGGAGTGATTGTTGTCGATCAGGCAATCAAACTCTGGGTGCATTTTAACATGCCCATGGGCGCAGGAGGTGAAATTTCCGTAGTTGGCGAGTGGTTTAAACTCCATTACATTCTTAACAAAGGCATGGCTTTCGGCATGAGTTTAGGCTCTAGTTACGGAAAGCTCGGCCTTACACTTTTTAGGCTTTTTGCCATGGTGGCTATTGGCATACTGCTTTATCGCCTATCCAAAAAGAACTATCATGCCGGCTTACTCTGGTGTTTGGCTGCCATTTTAGGTGGCGCTATTGGCAACCTTATCGATAGTGTTTTTTATGGTGTATTTCTAGAAAATGCCCCGTATGAAAGCATTACGCCTTGGTTTCACGGCCAGGTTATCGATATGTTTTACTTCGATGTTTGGGAAGGTTACCTGCCCAATTGGCTGCCACTTTGGGGCGGAAGAGAAGTAGCACTTTGGCCAATATTCAATGTAGCAGATGCCGCCATATTTATAGGTGTGCTATCACTCGTCTTATTTCAAAGAAGGTTTCTGACCCCCCAGAATCAGCCTTCGCGCAGCTGAAACCGACTTTTTGTCGTTCCTAATAACTTTCTTGCTATTCATTGTGTTATCCTAATGTTAATTCAATGTTACTTGAAGTTTACCACGCATTAATGTAAATTAGATTTTTAGTTGAAAGGATAATCATGAAAACTGTGCAGGAAATAGAAGAGAGAATAGAGCAGTTGCGCTGGAAGTCTTTGCCTCCTTTCAAACGAATTACCGGAAACAAAGAGGAGGTTTTTAAAGATAAATTCGGCACAAAAGAACGCAAAAGAGAGCTCAAATGGCACCTTTTGTCGTCAAACATATTATTGGCAATATTAGCAGCGGGCATGCTTACCTCCATACTTTTTGTGGAAGTGAACGATGAAATTTTACTCTTTTTGCTGCTTTCTATGGCTTTGGTATTTGCCCAACGCATAGAAATGAGCCAACGCCTCAACAACCTAAATGAGGCCAAATTTCTCAAAAAACTACTTAAGCAGCTTAAATAGAACTGTTTAAGCGGTAGTGTGCTCAATTCCATTTAGCCTTTATTAAATAAAGTTAAAGTTTATCGTGTTTAAATAATATTCCGTACCTTAACTAACTCACTAGTTAAACACGGACACATGAAACATAACTTTCAAAAACTCATTGGGGTGTTCGTAGCTATTTTGCTCACACCCCTTTTTTCAATCGCACAAGAACTGCCCACCGATCCATCCGTTAAAATCGGTAAACTAGAAAATGGGCTCACCTATTATTTAAAAAGCAATGGCCTACCGGAAAACCGCATAGAGTTTAGGCTAGCGGTTAAGGCTGGTTCCATTCAAGAAGATGACGATCAGCAGGGACTGGCACACTTTACGGAGCACATGCTCTTTAATGGCACCAAGAATTTCGAAAAGAATGAGCTCATCAACTTTCTCCAAAAAATGGGGCTCGAATTTGGCGGTGACCTTAATGCCTACACCAGCTTTGACCAAACGGTTTATATTCTGCCTATTCCTACAGAAAACCCTAAAAATGTTGACGATGCTCTCACAGTGCTCAGCGACTGGGCCAGCAATGCCACTTTCGACAATGAAGAAATTGATAAGGAACGTGGCGTAGTTATGGAAGAGTGGCGCCTTCGCTTAGGCGCTTACGAGCGCATGAGACAGCAAATTTGGCCGGTTACCTTGGCGGGCTCACGCTATGCGGAAAGGCTACCAATTGGTAAACCAGAAATTCTGGAAAACTTTGAATATGATGCTGCCAAGCGTTTTTACCGAGACTGGTACCGCCCGAACCTAATGGGTGTAATTGCCGTGGGCGATTTTGATGTGGACGAAATGGAAGCCAAAATAAAGGCGTACTTCTCTGGATTAAAGAATCCTAAAAATGAAAGAGAACGCATTTATTACGGCAAGCCCGATTTTGAAGGAACACGCGTAGCCATTGCCACCGATGATGAAGCCACAGGCAACACCATCAACGTAAACTTTATTACACCGGGTACTGTAGAAACAGAAAACACCAAAGCCAGCTTTAGAAAAGGACTTTTAAGAGGGCTTTACTCTCAAATGATCAACCAAAGACTATCAGAGCTTACCAAACAAGAAAACCCTCCATTTCAGTTTAGCTATAGTGCTTATGGTAGCTCTTACGGTAAGGACAAATATGAGTATACTGTTTATGTAAGCGTAAGCGAAGGCAAGTTTGAAGAAGGCCTGAAAGCCGCCATGACAGAAAACGAGCGTGTAAGACGATACGGCTTTACCGAAGGTGAGTTTGAGCGCGCAAAAGCCGCTTACCGTAACAGCTACGAACGACAAGTAAAAGAGGCCGACAAGGCAGAATCATGGAGATTGATCAATCGTTATGTGAACCACTTCTTAAATGAAGGAACACTGCTTAGCGAACAACAGCAACTGGATTTGCTTGACGAACTTTTGGCCGGCATTCAGTTGACCGAAATTAACGAGTTGATTAAAGGTTGGATCCGCGATGACAACCGTACCATTGAGATTACGGCCAAATCGGAAAATGAGGCTACTATACCTACCGAAACCGAACTAATAAACATTGTTGATGGTGTTAAAAACGACAACTCTATTGAGCCATATGCAGAAGAGGAACTAGCATCGACCCTAATTGCTGATTTGCCAAGTCCAGGCAAAATCACCAAAACGGAAAAGGACGATGTTACAGACATCACGCATTTCACACTCTCTAACGGAGCCAATGTATATGTAAAACCAACGGACTTTAAGAATGATGAAATCAGAATGTCAGCCTACAGTTTTGGCGGCAGCTCACTTTATTCTGATGATGAATTCTGGTCGGTTTCTAACGCTGGCGGTATAGCCAACGAAACAGGCTTAGGAGAATTCAGCAGCACAGACCTACGCAAGTTTCTTACTGGTAAAACTGCCAGTGTATACGCCTCAATCGGTTCCTACCAGGAAAGCGTTTCGGGTTTCTCCAGTATCAAAGATCTGGAAACTTTCTTCCAAATGGTTCACTTAAAGTTCACTTCTTTCCGCGATGATAAGGCCGCTTTCAATAGCTGGTTGAACCGCACCAAAAACATGTACGCCAACTACATGGCCAGTCCAGATTTGCAATATCAAATCAAACTGCAGGAGTTACTCTATGACAATCATCCAAGGGTAGGATTTCCTACACCGGAAAACTTTGATGCAATTGACTATGAACTTTCCAAAAAGGTATACTTAGAGCGCTTTGCCGATGCAAGTGACTTTCAATTTGTGTTTGTGGGCAATGTAGACATGGCAACTTTTAAACCATTGCTTGAGCAATACATTGCCAGTTTGCCAGCCACCTATAGCAAAGAGTCTTACAAAGATGTGGGCATTGATGTGGTAGAAGGTAAACTAGATGAAGAAATCTATGTAGGGGTTGACGATAAGAGCCAAGTATACATAATGCTAAGTGGCGACTACGACTACAACTTAGGCGACAATGAAAAAATGAACGCCATTGCGGAGATCCTTTCCAACAAAATGATTGAAACCCTGAGAGAAGAGATGGGTGGCGTCTATGGCGCTGGCGCAAGGGCTTCCGTTTCAAACTATCCTAATGAGAACTTTAGGTTCACCATTTCATTCCCTTGTAAACCAGAAAATGCAGAAGTACTAGCCAACGCAGCAATTGCCGAAATGAGAAAGATAAAAGCAGGCGAGTTTACCGATGAAGATGTGGAAAAAGTGGTAACTGCCAGCGTTCAGAACTTTGATGAGCAAATAAAGCAAAACCGCTATTGGGAGAGCATGATTTCATCTTACTTGAGAAATGGCAACGACCTTTCCGAAATTCTAAATGGCAAAAAAAGAGCAGAAGCCATTAGCAAAGATGAACTCGTGAAATTGGCTAATCAGTACCTAACCGAGCAAAACATGGTTAAAGTAGTTAAGCTGCCAGAAAAGTATAAAGAAGGTGATTTGGGCCAAGAAATAAAGAAGAATTAACAGACTAAAGATAATGGTAATCCTGCCGGAGTGGTATCGATTTTTCGATGGCCGCTCCGGTTTTTTTATGCACAAGATAGAATCTTTAACTTACCATAACAGTTAAGTTATCATGTCCAACACAGGTTTAATTATAGAAGAAAGAAGTCGTGATCTTGGCGATTTTCTCGTAGGCCGTTTAATTCCATTTCGCAAAAAGCGTATGGTTGGCCCGTTTATTTTCATCGATCATATGGGGCCGGCTACCGTTAAGCCTGGGCACTACATGGACATTGGCCAGCACCCACACATTGGGCTTTCCACTCTCACCTATTTGCTCGAAGGGCAAATAATGCACCGCGACACATTAGGCACTCAGCAGTTGGTAGAAGCCGGAGCTGTTGGCTGGATGACTGCCGGCAAGGGAATAGTGCACACTGAACGAACTCCCGAACAGCTGCGCGATGGTGGAGAGCATGCCGTACATGGTTATCAGATATGGGTAGCACTACCAAAAGACAAAGAGTTTATCGACCCGCAGTTTTCTTACACCAAAGCCGATGAGCTGCCCAGTTGGAGTGAAAACGGCACAAGCTTTAAGCTGGTAGCCGGCAAAGGTTTTGGCAAGGTCTCTCCTGTTCCTGTATTCTCAGATTTGTTTATGGTAGAGGTGAAATCCACCACAAAAGCCGAACTAAATATTAGCGGCCAGCTTTCCGGAGAAATTGGTGTGTGCATAGTAGAAGGCTACATTGAGGCCTGCAGCGAAAGAATTGACAAGGGCAATATGTTGGTTTCGAAAGAAGAAGACATCTGCAAAATTACCCTAGGCGAAAACAGCCACGTATTGCTTTTCGGTGGGCAGCCCTTTGCGGAAGAGCGATATATCTTCTGGAACTTTGTGGCGTCTGACAAGGCCACAATTGAAGATGCTAAGGAGCGCTGGCAAAACAAAGCTTTTGAAATGGTACCTGGCGAAACCGACTACATTCCATTGCCCTAAATCAACGTCTCCCTGAATTTATTTCAGGACCTCATCACAGAACCCTCAAAAATAAAGTCGTCCGACCACTAGCAGCGGCCAGACGACTTATACAATTACTTAGCTGTTGGGTAATCCGTATACCCCTGTTCACCCGGAGTGTAGAACGTACTCTGGTCTGGTGCGGCCAATTCAATACCTTCTTTCATTCTGGTAACCAAATCAGGATTAGCAATAAACGGCACACCAAAGGCTACCAATTCTCCCTTATCAGCTTTCAAATCAGCTTCAGCTCTTTCTTTGTTGTAACCTCCACTTAAAATGTAAGCGCCATTAAAGTTCTTACGAATCAATTGTTTTACTGAATCCTTTACTTCTGGCGCACCTTGGCTGGAGTGGTCCACAATATGCATGTAAGCAATGCCTATTTCGCTCATTTGGCTGGCAATGTAACCGTACTCCTCTTCAAGCCCTTCAAACTCGCCCAAACCGTTAAAAGCACCATAAGGTGATACGCGCAAACCTACATGTTCCTTGCCAATAGCCGCTACAACCGCTTTCGCTACCTCAACTACAAACCTCGAACGGTTTTCAATATTCCCACCGTATTCATCCGTACGTTGGTTTGAAATAGGGTTAATGAATTGATCAATCAAATACCCATTGGCACCGTGAAGTTCCACACCGTCAAAACCCGCTGCAATGGCATTTTTGGCTGCTGTTACATACTCTTCAATGGCATGATCGATGTCCGATTTAGTCATCTCCTTAGGCGTTGTATGTGGCAACATGCCCTTTCCATCTACATACATATCGCCAACAAGTGTAATAGCACTAGGCGCCAAAACTTCTGCACCCTCTGGCAAGTTGTCAATGTGGGTAACACGACCCGTGTGCATCAACTGCATAAAGATCTTTGCTCCATTGGCATGCACACTTTCTGCAGTTTGCTTCCACCCTGCTGTTTGTGCTTCGCTAAATGCACCAGGAATTCTCGAATAGCCTAAGCCATTTGGCGAAGGAGAAACTCCCTCTGTAATAATCAATCCCGCTTCGGAACGCTGACCGTAGTAAGTTGCCATTAAAGCATTCGGAATATTATCAATTGCTCGCGATCGGGTCATTGGTGCCATTACCACCCTGTTTTTAAGGGTAATAGAACCAAGTTTGTACTCGCTAAATAGTTTTGATGTTGACATATCGTTTTTAGTTTTTTTCTAACAAATCGCCCGAAGGCATTTGGTAAACCACATGTTCCAAAAATTGATTTCCTGCAGCCTGCATTTTGTACTTACCTTTTAGTAAGTGGAATATCCGCTCCCTTAATCGCATTTTCCCCAAACCAGATTAATGGTTAATATTATTCATGCAATCCATACCCGACCTTATTGCGCAACTAAAAGCAAGCATAAATGCCGAAAACGAAAAGTTGATCAAACAAATCGTTGCACTACTAGAAATGATTGATGATGCCAAGTACAAGCAAGCCGACTTTGAGCAGCACCTAGAAAGAATCCCTCATCAATTCGCGCTTGAAAAACCAAACTACCGACAACTTCAAAGCATAAAAGCGGATTTGCTCAAGGTTTTTCAAAAGGAGTATGGAATGGTTGGCCCAGGCCATTATAGAACTTTATGGCTTTCCATAGGCATGGCTGTCTTTGGTATTCCTTTCGGGCTAATATTCTCTTCTGCTTTGAATAATTTCGCATTTTTAGGAATCGGTTTGCCCATAGGTTTATCCATTGGTATTGCCATTGGCACAGCTAAAGACAAACAGGCTCAACAAGCAGGAAAAGTCATTCACATTTAGGTATGTCAAGCTTTCACATTCGCCCCCGGTTTAAAGAAACACTGCACTTAACGGTGGCAGAATACTGCGAGCAGTTAAAGCAAGCGCTCGATACAACCGAGGAATTCTCTGGTATGGTTTCGGAAAACTACGCCAACATTAAAATTCCATTGGCCGAAAGACATTTTTGGTCGCCACAATTAACCCTAAGCATTGACGATGAAAAAGAGCGAGTGACCATTCGGGGGCTTTATGAGCCTAAACCAAGTGTTTGGGCAGCCTTTTTTATGGGCTATGCAGCCATTGGCGTGCTTATTCTCTTTGTTGGGGTATATGGGCTTTCGCAAATACTGCTCGATAAAACAGCGCCTATTCTGTGGGCCATTCCGGTTTTAGCCGGTCTTGCACTAGTACTCTACTTAGTAGCACAGGCAGGCCAAAAAATTGGTGCCGAACAAATGTTCCGCATCCACCATTTTTACGAAGGCATTTTTAAGGATAAGGTGGCTATTCATTAAAAGGCAAAAAATAAACCCGAGGTTAACTACTCCTCGGGTTCCAAACAAATAAACTACTAACTGTATGAAGAGGATTACTCACTCGTAATCCAAAATTTCTATCTCTTTGTACTCAACAACCGTACCATACTTACGAAGTGAACACACTATATAGATGGTTTTTTCATCCGAAAAGTTTCATTCACTATGTTAAATTAACTTTAATTAACGCATTCGTTTTCTAAAACCTAGACACCACTGAGTAACAGAGGGTTGTTTTGAGAACTGGTTTTTTTCATTTACATTGAACGAAACTCTTAGTTATGCTCAAAATATCCCTCACTCACGCCTTCAGGCATCTATTTAAACATCGTTTCTTTAGCTCGCTAAACATCTTTGGCCTTGCCTTGGGGTTATCGGCAACGCTATGGCTGGTGCTTTTTCTTAAAAACGAACTCACCTTCGACCAACACCACCCCAACCATGATAGGGCCTACCGCATAAGTCACATTATGAGTGCCCCCGGTGTTGAATTCAACACGGCCTATTCGGCATCGGAATTACCTCCCATGTTGATGGAAGAATTCCCGGAAATAGAATCTTTTGCTCGTTTTGTAAATGTGGGCGAAACGGAAATTACCAGAGACAATGAAAAATTCACTCAAGACCAAGTCTTTTACACCGACCAAGGTGCTTTCGATATTTTTAATATTGATTTAGTGGCTGGCAATAGTGCCGAAGCTTTGAGCAGCCCCGGGTCGGTAATCATAGCCAAATCGGTAAACGATCGGCTCTTTGGAAACAGACTTGGCCTTAACGAAACACTGAAGATTGATGGTCAGCAGCTTCAGGTTACCGGCATTTTTAAAGACTTACCTGAGAATTCACACTTTCAGTTTAAAGTACTGATGGCCGGCATTCGTGACCGCGGCTTTGCTATGGTAGACGGTGTGTTTAATTCCGAAGTACTTTGGAATGCCGACTGCCTTAACTATGTGCTCTTTAGTGAAGGCTTTTCAGAAGACAATTTTCGAAAGAAATTCGAAGCCTTCAACGAAAAATACTACATGCCTTTTGGCAATCAAATTCAGGGAAATCACGTCCTCAGGCTGCAAAAGCTAGCCGACATTCACTACGATCAAACGCCAATTGACGATGACTTTGCCAAAGGCAACCCTACTAACCTGATTGTTTTTTCGGCCATTGGCCTATCTATTTTGCTACTGGCCTGCATAAACTACATTAACCTGGCTACTTCGCAGGCTGGTTTAAGGGCAAAAGAAATCGGCATTAGAAAAGTGCTGGGCTCTAACATTAATGCCCTCAGGCTTTCACTCATTTTGGAGTCGCTTATACAGGTAGTGTTTGCTTATTTGCTCTCCATAGCTGCCGTTTGGGCACTCATTGAACACTCTCCTTTTCAGAATTGGTTGGGTGTAAACTTTAGTTTTACCCTGTTCCAAAATCCAGAGTTATTGGGTCTTTCCTTAATTGTTGTTTTGGCAACAGGCATTATTTCGGGGCTTTACCCAGCGATTTACATTGCTAAAATTAGGCCTGTTAAGGCTCTAAAAGGCACTTGGGTAGCCGGTAAAGGGGGCAGCATGCTTAGGAAAAGCCTTGTGCTTATGCAGTTTGTTATATCCATTGGCGTGCTTACCGCCACACTCCTCATGAAAGACCAAATCAGCTTTTTACAGCAAAAGAATATGGGCTTTGACCAAGACCAAATTTTGCTGGTAAATATGCGCGACTCTGTGGCTCAGGCCAACTTTCAGGTGCTTAAAAACAAGCTAGAACAAAGCCCTTCGATTGAAGGTGTAACCACCTCCAACTTTGTACCAGTAGAGGGCATTGGCCAAATGGTTTTTAGGGTGGAAAAAAACGGCAAAATGGAGCAGCAAGAGTTCAAATACATTCATGGTGGTGCCGATTATTTGACAACCTTAGGCATTGAATTGGCCGAAGGCAGGTTTTACGACAAAAACCTGAACAGCGGCAATCAGCAATTTGTAATTAATCAAACTGCGGCAAAACTGCTGGGTTGGAATGATCCGATCGGAAAAAAGATGGGCTTTTTTCACCAAGAAGAACCAGGGCAAGTAATTGGTGTTTTGAAAGACTTCAACTTCTTTTCGCTACACAACCCAATTGAACCATTGGTGATTGTTTTTAACCCCAGCCCAGGCCGACATATGATTGTTCGCTTTAACCAAAATAGCGAGCCCCAAACTATAGCGGCTATTGAAGAAGTGTGGAATGAAGCCGTTCCGAATTACCCACTGGATTATAGGTTTTTGAACCAATCGTTAAAGGCGCAATACGAATCGGATGCTACTCAAAACAAACTCATTGGCTTTATGACGGCCCTATGCATTGTTATTTCCTTAATTGGCCTTACGGGTCTTACCGCCTTCAACGTAAACCAAAAACGGAAGGAAATAGGCATTAGAAAGGTATTGGGAGCCATGTCGACCCAAATTGTGTCGCTTATTTACTCCTCTACTTTAAAGTTGATTTTGCTGGCCGGCCTCATAGCCTTACCACTAACCTATCTTGTAATGCAATCTTGGTATGCCAACTTTGAGTACCGCACCAGCCTGAACATTGGCCTAATGGTTTTAGGTGTAATTATGGCGGTTATCCTCACCTTTGTGCTGGTAGGTTCTTTGGTATTGAACACTGCCCGCAAAAACCCAACTGAAAGTTTGAGGCATGAATAGGTTTTGGTGAGACAAAAGTCTCAAAAAACACCTCCAAGTTTTTATGTAGTTGAGCCGAAAAAAGGAAGAGGCTGTTTCAAAACCTAAACGTCATTCCCGACACTGATCGGGAATCTCTTTAAATTAGGGCTCAAAGCCTGAAGGAGATTCCCAGTCAAGCCTGCCTGTCGCAGGCAGGCTAAGAATGACGAAAACAGTTGGCTTTTGAAACAGCCTCTTCTATACCAAGCAGGGTATTCCTACTTCTTACCTTTTAAGGACATTGATTCAGCCATTTTTAGGGCTTCGTAAGCGTTTACAATTCCACCCGAAACTGATAGGTCAGAAAACTTCACCATTTCGCCTGTTCCTGGCTGAGAAACCTCAAGGTTATTCAAACTGCGTGACGATTTGATCATGATGTCTTTTACTTGTTCAGGGTTTAAATCGGGGTAGTAAGATAGCAACAGCGCAGCCACACCAGCCGTAACCGGAGAAGCCATACTTGTTCCCTGTGCATCTTTATACTCATTGCCAGGAGCCGTAGAATAAATAGCCACTCCCGGGGCAAACACATCTACATTGTCTTTTCCGTAGTTAGAGAAATTCCCAACATAGTTACCTTCTCCACCCCACGAAGAGGCTCCTACTTCAATCCAGTGCGACCAGTTGCCCTTGCGGCCAAAGTAATCGTTAGGGAAGTTCGGCACTTCGTCATTATCCGCAGCACTGTTACCCGCGGCATGCACCAATATCACGCCTTTTTCGTGCGCATATTGAATGGCCTCGTAAACGTATTCCGTGTTTGGCGAAAAGGCCTTTCCAAAGCTCATATTCACTACTTGCGCTCCATTATCAACTGCATATCGAATGGCATTAGCAACATCTTTGTCGCGCTCGTCACCATCTGGTACAGCGCGAATGGCCATAATTTCTACGTTGTTGGCCACGCCATCTATGCCTAGTCCATTGCCTCTTTTGGCAGCGATAATTCCTGCTACGTGCGTGCCGTGAAAGTTGTCTGTGCCTTTTCCGATCACATCATTATTACCGTAGCCTTTCTCATCTAGTTGGTCAGGGTTATCGCCCACAATTTCGCGCGGATTATAGTCCAGGTTATAAGAGTAATCGGCACCAGCGGCATAGTGCTCCAAATCTTGCTGTAAGTACATGGAAAGCGTATCCAAATGTATTGTGGTGTCCGTCATCATGTACAGCTGGGTAAGAATATTCTGCCCCATTAATATCACTTGATCGGTAGAAGAAACACTTTTTACATCTTCATAAGTCAACTCATCTGTAAACAAATAAGCCTCAAATAGCTTTTTGTAACGCGTTAATTGCATGTCGATGTTTCTGAGTAGTTGAGACTGCCCAACTGCCTCGTTCGCATCAGCCTCGTAGGCCTCTTTTACTTCCAACCAATACTCAAATTCCGCGCGTTCTTTGCGCTTAAAATCATCGGCTGTTTTGCCTTCGTATTTAGGGCGAAGTCTTTTGTACTCTCGGGTAACCTCGTAGGTGTCTTTGTCTACGTTTTCTCCATTCTTTCCACCAATAAAATTCCAGCCATGAATATCATCGATATAACCGTTGTTATCATCGTCAATGCCGTTGCCAGGTATTTCATCGGTATTCACCCAAACCACATCTTTTAGATCTTCGTGCAACACATCAATGCCCGAATCGATTACGGCTACTAGCACCTTTTTTGATTGTTTACCTACCAAAAGTTCTTTGTAGGCCTTTTCCGTACTTACTCCATTTACCTTGTCGTTTACTGGGTCTAGGTTGAACCAGTTTTTTGGTGGAGCTTGATTTCCTTCTTGTGCCTGAACACTCAGGCCAGCACATAAAAGTGCCAAAAGCATATATTTTTTCATCTATTCTAAATTGTCTTTAAGCGTTATAAACTGACCCGAAACCGGATCTTTCTCACAGTTTTCCGGAATCATTACCAAACCATTCATGGCAATAAATGTGCCCTCTTCCAAAACATTAATGGCTCCCAAAGCCAGCCCAAGGTTTACATCGGCATCTGAATCTTTGAACCTTTCGGGCTTGAATGCCCCAGTAAAAACGATGGTTTTACCAGGAATGGTACCCAAAAATTTCGCTGTTTGAATCAGCGTATCCGTTCCATGCGTAATCACCACCTTTTGTTCTGGCCGGGTTGAAAGATACACTTTCAATTGTGCTCTATCTGCATTGGTAATTTCTTGGCTGTCCTTTTTAAAAAGCGACACCACATCGAACGTAAAAGCCGGCTGTATACGCGACAAAATTCTGTGCACGGCAGGTTCGGTTATTTCAAAGGCAAAGCCCTGATCTGTTTTGGGGTAGTCCTTATCTATTGTTCCTCCTGTTTGAATAAATAGGATTTTCACGCGGTGAAGATAGGAAGAATCTTTTGTTAGAAATACTTTGAAAGCTCATTGTATAGCTGCTCTCCACTACTCGGGTATGGCGCCCGACTATTCACAAGTCCACCTTCTTTACTCACGATAAAATATCTAGGAATAGAGTATATGTTTGTGGGTTCTCCCAAGTAATTCAAGGCCTCTTTTACCTGCTCTGTGCTTAAACGGTAATTGTGAGAGTTTAGCCTTAATTCTTTGGCCATCTCTTTCCACCGTTCGGCTGCATTGTCCTTATCTACCGACAAATAGATGATTTTTACAGGCTTGTCTTTGATAAACTCTTCTAGCGGCTTTTTTGAGGAAGCACCCATTTCAGCAATACAAGGCTTGCACCAAGTAGCCCACATATCAAAAAACAAAACCTCCCCTTTGAACTTCTCCACAATATCAGCTATTGACAGACTGCTGTTTTCTACCAAAACAAGGTCCTTGGTAATTGGTGTATTCACTCTATAAAGCTCGTCTTCCAACCCAGTCAAATACTTATGGGCATACGCCAGTAGCGCTTTATTATTAAACCTATTGCTATACAACTGGTAAGCGTTTAACAAGCTAAAGTCTATTTCTTCTTGCTGCGACATCTGGCGAATATCATACGCCCAAAACAACTCCAATATGCCTTCGGAAAGGATTTCGGCAAAGGCGTTATACCGCTCTTCTTGAGACTTTTCTTGAAAAGCCCGCAGCCCATAAGCCCTTAAAAATCGAAAGTAGTTTATGCTTCCAATAGCCTTACTATTAGAAAGCTTTGTTTTGCTGAGTACATCTTCCGGAGAAAGCTGACCACTCTCCAATCCTTTGGCCAACCAAAAGAATTTGGCATCTAGCGACATAATGCTGTGAAACTCGAAAGAAATATGGCCCGCTTTAAAAGCGCTGTTGATTTGTGTAGACTCCTTTGTTAAAGCCTCGGTATACATGGTCTGGCTAGTCTTTGTACTACTGGCAAGCAACACTTCCCGGTTAGCATCAATGCTATTTAATAGCTCATTCTCATTAGACCCTTGGCCATCAAACCTTATTGAGGAAGCTGGATTTTGCCAATCGAAACTGGTTTTCAATTGGCTATTGGGAGCTAGCCAAAACCTAATGTATCTGGCCGTTTCGTAATGGTAAAAACCCACAAACCCATTACTGGACATTCTCTGATTAAACCTGAAAGCCCCATCATCATCAACAATCAGGCGAGTGGTAAAAACTGGTAAAGCTGAATAATCATAACTTAAATCTATGTCCAAAAAACTTGGGTAAAAGTTCTTAATCGTACTCGAAAAGATGCTTGAGCTTTGCTCTTCTCCAAAAGGAAAATGAGCAAGAAGCAGCATGAATAGCATTCTACTTAAAAAGTGGGCACCTTTAATCATCGACAGATGCCATCAATTGTTCGGCCAACTGATCGTAAAGCGCCTGACCATCGCTTGGTCTTTTAGCCTCTTTAACCACCATATTGCCTTCTCTGTCTACTATTAAGTAACGTGGTAAACTTGACATTTTTTTGTCATGAATCATTCCCCAAATCTTCCAATACAAGTCTTGAGAGATTCGCATATTCTCTCCCTCCAAATCATAGTATTGAACCATTTCCTTCCAACGGTCTTCATACTCATCCCTGTCGGACGACACATAAAGCACCTTAATCGGCTTGTCTTTGATAAACTCTTTTAAGCCATCTTTATGCTTAAATTCATCTTTACAAGGTCCACACCAAGTTGCCCACATATCTACATAAATTATCTCACCTTTGTGTGGTGCCACAATTTCTTCCCAGCTTGTATATTCCATAGCATCTGCACGAAATATTATATCATCATCCATAGGCCTTTCCAACTTCTTGTAATAGTCAGCTATTGGGTCAATGTATTTACTTACATGAGATAAATATGCGCTTTCAGGATATACCTGTTTAAAATCATCAAACGACTTTAAAAGAGACTTCTCAAACTTCTTCTGTAGACCTTCATGAGCCAAATAGCCGGCCCATACATACTCCTCCACTTGCCCCTCGTAACTATCTCTTATTATTTCTATGTTTTGATTATGATAAGCATCTGCTGCATCACTGGCATTCAATGTTGTATCTCGTTCGTATCCATTCCATTGTTGTGTAATCAGCCTGTAGTCTTTTAAAAAGTCCGAATAGTATCTTGTCATCAATGCTTCAGAATTGTTCAAATCCTCTTCTTCAAAAAGTTTCTTATAAACAGCTTCCCAGTCATCGTTGTAAACACTCTTACGCTTTAGTAAATTTTTGTAGTAATAGTGATGCCAAGCAACTGCCGAAAACAGGGTCTTCCAATGGTAGCGTGAATCATATTTCAACCCTCTAGCGAATTCTTCCGAAATGGACTCTTCCGCCAACATTTGGTTTATTGTATCAAGCTCCAACTGATACTCTTTCATTATCTTCTTATAAGTATCGGTAGCCAAAGAATCCTTCATGTATTTATTCTCTAGAACACTCCAAGCATGATATATGAACATTCTAGGCCTAGTGTAGTAGAAGTTCAATGCCTTTTCATGGTCTCCATAAAACTTTGGTGCGTCCTTTAATGCCCAATCCATTACGACAGAATCCTTCTTTCCTGCCTCTGCCCAAGTAGTTATATAGTTGCCATATGCAGGAGAATAAAACGTAACAAATGCATCTAATTCATCGCTTACCTCTAAAGTAAACTGTCCAGTTGCTGTATCTATAGGCACCTTTACGGTATTTGCCCCAGCCATATATTTACCATTAAGCGGTAAATAGAAACCAATCGAGTCTGACTTGTAATTGTCAATCGTACCTACTAATACATAGGGCTCTCGCTTATCGCATGAGATAAAGGCAATGGATATAAGTAGCAGAATTATGAAGTTCCTCTGAATATTGTGCATATCTAATTTTGTTTGGTCTGAAAATAAGAAATATTATTCAAACCTAAAAAATTAGTTCTACACTTCTAGTACTTAAAACAAGGCAGGATAGTATCGCGTCTGGTGCGTTTTACAATCTTTCCGAATTCGAGGGTAAGTGAGAATTCGTGTGCTCCACCTGTAGAACCTGCCAACTTAGAAACAGTAAAATCATAGCTATAACCAAAAGACAGGTTGCTGTTGATCTCGAGCCCCACAAGTACAATAATAGACTCGTTTTTAACCACGCGATCTACATTCTGAATAGGAATACCGCGATACCAACCGCCAATTACCAATGGCTGAAAGTAAAGTTGTAGTCCGGCATCGAGCTGATTAAAGGCACCTTGCTTTTTATAGTTTAAAGCCACTGTGGCCGATCGTTCTTGAAACTGATAAGAAACCGTTCTAAGCCTACGCCCGCGCGTAAAAGGTATTTTAATACCCGTGTGGAAAGAATACTTACGCTCAAGCCTACTCTCCTCCCCAATAAAGGATTGATTGGGCTGATTAATGTGGTGTGTAGAAAAGCCCAGCCACGCCTTATCCGTGTATAGCAAAGCTCCTGCTGAGGCGCTGAGAAAGTTAACTGCCGCCCCTTTTTCAAACACTTCTCCACTCGGGCCAATTACCTGCCCGTTTACAATGTCTATTTGATTGCCGAAGATGAGGTCGTCAAAGTTGAGGTCTTTTCTAAAGTATGACAGCTGCACGCCTGTTCTGAGCACAGCGCCAGAGCTAATTTGCAGCTTATAAGAGTACAAGCCACCAAGCTCCTGTGCCTTGTAGTTCAAAAAGCTCTCTTTGTGTTCTGTTACTATCACCCCAAAACCACTTTCGGCAGCTTTGGAAAACACATCTACATAAGCCGACATGGTAGTAAACGAATGCTGTAATGAAGGCCATTGGTTTCGGTAGTTAATACCCGCTCGCCCACGGTCGGTGGCTCCGGTAAGGGCCGGGTTTAAGTAGAGTGGTGAGGCATAGAATTGGGAGAACTGTGGATCTTGAGCCATAGCCCTTTCCCCACAGAACGTCCCAATTACCACACATACAATTACAATAATTCTTTTCATTGTTGTTTTAGTGAATTAGTGCAAACACGCCATCGCGCTCTACGCTGAGTCCGTTAAAACTCTTCCCTATAATTTTGTAGACATAGTTGCCGTTTTCAGCGCGCTTACCATCGACCATACCATCCCAACCTTTGGTTTCAATGTCATCGGTACTGAATACCACTTCGCCCCAAGTGTTATAAATGATTAGTCGCATTTGCGTTAGGCCAAGCAAACGCGGCCTAAAGAAATCGTTGTTACCATCGCCATTTGGTGTAAAGGCGTTTGGTAGCATTACGCGGTATCCTTCACCAATATCCAGCACAGCAGTTTTGGTAGAAGTACAACCCGTTCTGTCGGTAGTTGTGAGTGTAACTGTATATGTTCCGGATGCATCATAGGTGTGAATTGGGTCGATCTCGTCAGAGTCGAAACCATCACCAAAATCCCAATGCCAGTCAAGGATCTCGCCCACGGATAGGTCGAAGAAACTCACTGGATCATTCATGGCCAAGTCGCCTGTTTCGTCAAGCGAAATGGCATTGTACTCAAAGTCTGCCTCACCCAATTCTGGAATATCAATATCGATTGAATTCATCTGGAAGCAGCCTCTGTCATCCGTAATTTCTAGGGTTAGTCTACCAGGTGTAGTTAGCAGAATTTCATCTGTTCCGCCATCTTCACCACGCGACCAGCTGTAGTTATAGTTTCCTACGCCACCTTTTACATCGGCAGTTACCAAAATTCCGGCTACTCTTCTGTCACAGTCAATGTAAGGCTGTGTACTTAAGCCAATTTGAAGCGGCTCTGGCTGTAATACCGAATAAGTACCTTGGATAGAACAACCAAACTTATCGGTTACTTCTACTACATAAGTGCCCGGCAACACATTCTCTATGGTTGAAGTAGTATCTCCATTCGACCAGCGGAATCTATAAGGTTCGGTTCCTCCCGTAACAATTACATTCACCTGACCACTGCGTGGGTTATTACAAGCCGTGGCATCTTGTACAAATGCATCGAGCATTAATTCCAATGGTTCGAATATGTTGAATGTACTCTGAAGCGTACAGCCATTTTTATCGGTAACCAATACATTGTATTCTCCCGGTGTAAGGTTAGAAATGGCTTCGGAAGAAGCACCATTACTCCACCTGATTGAGACCGGATCGATTCCACCAGCAATGTTTAGGGAGATTGAAGCATCACCAGCACCAATACAGCTAATTGGGCTTACATCCGGGTTCATTTCGAACAGCTCTGGCGAATCTAGACTGTAACTACCCTGCACCTGACAACCATTAGCATCGGTAATCGATACCGTGTAGTTTCCTGAAGAAATGCCAATGAGGTTTTTGGTGGTGGCACCGTTACTCCATTGGTAACTATATGGTGCCGTACCACCTTCAATGTTCAATTCGATTGAGGCATTTCGGTCGTTATAACATTGACTCTCATTCACAATAGCATTCGCAATTATGAGTTCTTCAGGTTCTTTAATGGTAAAGAGCTTTTCTTGCACACAGCCTTTGGCATCTCTTACTCTTACTGTGTAATCGCCTGCCGACAGGTTACTGATAGAAGATGCTCTGCTGCCTGTACTCCACAGAATATCGTAAGGGCCTTCGCCACCTTCAATGTCAACTACTATTCGGCCATCGTTGGCATCCTTACAAGAAAGGTTGAGTTTACCTTGCGCATGAATTGAAATTGGAGAGGTTGGTTGTGTAATGGTGTGAGTAAGTTCTACTACACAGTCGTTGGCATCGCGCACAATTACGTTGTAAGTACCAGCACCCACATTGGCAATAAGGTTTGTTCGAGCTCCATTGCTCCAAGTGTAAGTATAAGGGCCAACGCCACCCACGGCATTTACTTCAATTACACCTGTAGTTTCTCCGTAGCAAATAAGGTCTAGCGTACCGCTAACTGTGGCAGAAAGTGCCTGAGCAGGTTCAGCAATAACGACTGACGCAGTGGTTGAACACCCTCCGGCATCTGTAACTAACACCTGATAGACACCCGCAGTAAGATCGGTTAGGGTTCCTTCGGAAGCCCCATGATCCCAAGCGTAGGTGTATGAACCACTACCCCCAGTCACCTCCAGATCAATATATCCGGAAGCATCTCCTTTACACATTACATCGCGCTTGTTCACATTTACGATCAAGTCGCTCGATTCGCCAACTACCACCGCTTTGGTTACCGTACAGTTGTTGGCATCAATCACAGTGAGGTTATAAGTACCTCCTGAAATTCCGATTAGGTCTTTACTTGTGCTTCCGTTTGACCAAACGTATGAATATGGCCCCGTGCCTCCTTGTGGTGTAACCACCACGGCACCGTCTGCATCGCCAAAGCAGGTTACCGGTGTAGTTGCAAAGGTTACATCTAGTGCATCTGGCTCCACAATAGTATAGCTAGCTACAAACTCACAACCTTTAGCATCGGTAACAGTAATTGAGTAATCACCCGCATGGGCATTTACCAAGTTTGGTTGGTTAGAACCATTACTCCAGCTGTAATTGTAAGGGGCCGTTCCACCCGTTACGTTTAAGGCTACTCCGCCATTTGGCTGACCATAGCAGGTAACATCCTGAACCGTTCCGGTTACATTAAGTGGCGCACTTGGTGCATTTACCACAATGTTGGAAGTAACGGTACAGCCTTTCGCATCTACCACTTTCAACTGATAAACACCTCCCGCAAGGTTGTTCAAATCTTCAGAACCTGAACCATTAGACCAAGTGTAGGTGTATGGCAGGTTACCGCCACTTACAGCCACATCGATGGCGCCATCGTTGGCACCAAAGCATGTTACATCCGACACTTGCTGGTTAATGGTTAGTATTAAAGGTTCGCTTACCGTATAGCTTGCAGAAACGGTACAGCCATTAGCATCGGTAACTACTACACTGTAGTTGCCCGGACCCAAATCCTCTAGGTCTTCAGTAGTAGCTCCGTTGCTCCACGCATAAGTGTACGGAGCGGTGCCTCCCGCTAGGTTAATGTCTATAGCACCATCATCGGCTCCGTTGCATGTTACATCGGTTTCGTTGGCCGAAATTGTAAACAAGTCTGGCCCTGCCACATTGTAAGTATGCTGAATTTGGCAACCATTAGCATCGGTAATGCTCACCTGATAGTCGCCACGGCTAAGTCCGTATATATTTTGTGTAGTGGCCCCGTTGTTCCACTTGTAGTTATAAGGAGCTGTTCCTCCACTAACCAAAAGCTCAATTTTTCCCTGATTGTCGCCAAAGCAGTTTTCATCTGCTATGGTTTCTAAAGCTGTTAAAGGAGCTGCCGGCTCATTTACAGTAATGGTTTGAGAAATTGTACAACCGTTGGCATCGGTTACCATTAAGTTATAGTTGCCACCCGCTAGTCCGGTTCTATTAGAACTTGTGGTACCATCACCCCAGCTATAATTGTATGGGGCTGTTCCGCCAGTAACATTTACCAAAATGCTGCCATCATTTGCACCGTAGCAATCCACATCGTTTGCCGTATAGCCAATGGCTAAGGCTGAAGGCTGCGTTACATTAAAGCTGGTACTGATAGAACAACCATTGGCATCGGTTACAATTACATTATAGCTTGCTTCGTCAAGGTTTTGAAGGTCCTCTGTAGTTTCACCATTGCTCCAAACGTAGGTATAAGGGCCTGTTCCGCCAGAAACGGTAAGGTCTATTGCACCATCGGCAGCATTATAGCAAGATATGTCGCTTACCACA
The DNA here is from genome assembly GCF_900111145.1 of Roseivirga pacifica. Lineage (GTDB taxonomy): Bacteria > Bacteroidota > Bacteroidia > Cytophagales > Cyclobacteriaceae > Roseivirga > Roseivirga pacifica. The sequence continues at coordinate 885,590 of NZ_FOIR01000001.1, read as the reverse complement.
CCACCAATTGTTAGTGCCGAAGGAGAAGAAACAAGGTAAGTTTCGATTTGCTTACACCCATTTGCATCTGTAACCTCTACCTGATAGGAACCTGCACTTAGGCCGGTTAAGTCTTTGTTAGTAGAACCATTACTCCATTTATAAGTATAAGGGCCTGTTCCGCCAGTTACATTTAAAGTAATTGTTGCGCTGTTGGTGCCAAAGCAAAGTTCATCCGAAGTATTGCCAAGCACGGTTAGTGGTGAAGCTGGTTCGCCCACTGTAATGGTCTGCGTGATTTCGCAGTTATTGGCATCTTTAATGGTAACAGAATAAGTTCCTCCATCGAGGCCTGACACGTTTTGAGTTGTTGCTCCAGTACTCCAAGCATAGGTATAAGGCAGCGTACCGCCACCGACTGTAAGCGTAATACTTCCGTTGCCGGCATCATAACAATCCACATCGTTTACCTTATTAGAAGCTGCCAAAATGGTTGGTTGCGTTACGTTAAAGGTTCTGGTTTTGCTACATCCGTTGGCATCGATTACTGTTACTGAGTAGGTACCTGCAGCAATATCCACCAAATCTTCTGTGGTCTCGGTACCCCAACTATATGTGTATGGGCCTACACCACCAGTAACGGTCAGGTCGATGGCACCATCGCCTGCGCCATTACAACTAAGGTTGCTTACTGTACCTGAAAGTATTATCTCCGTTGGACCACCTACGGTATAGTTTGCTACCAATTCACACCCATTGGCATCGGTAATAGTAACCTGATAGGTGCCTTGTGTAAGCCCACTAATGTCTTTGGTAATGGCATTATTGTCCCAATCGTAAGTATACGGTCCTGTACCGCCACTTACTGTAAGTTGAATAGCTCCTTGTGCATCATTATAGCAGTTCTCGTCAGTTACCGTTCCGGTAACGGCTAGCGCAGTAGGTTCGGCAATGGTAAAGGCCTGCTCAATCACACAGTTATTGGCATCAGTTACTCTCAGTGTATAAGTGCCTCCATCAAGCCCGCTACGATCTTGTGTAGTTGGGCCGTCTAACCATTCGTATTTATAAGGTGTTACTCCACCAGAAATGCTTGCATTAATACTACCATCGCCTGCGCCATTACAAGTTACGTCTGCAGTAATACCCGAAAGATTCAATGCTAAAGGCTCAACCACTGTGAAAGACCTAGTCACCGAGCATCCATTGGCATCGGTTATAGTTACCGAATGATTTCCCGCATCAAGTCCACTTACATCTTCGGTACCATCACCAGTACTCCATGAATATGTGTACGGAGTAGTTCCGCCTGATACGGTTAAATCAATTTCCCCATTACCTGCACCGTTGCAAGTTAAGTTGGTTACCGTACTAGCCACTACTAAGGCGGTTGGTCCGACAACTGTGAATGTTTCAACTAAAACACAGTTGTTCGCATCGGTAATATTCACTTGGTAAGTTCCCTGAGATAGATTACTAATATCTTGTGTAGTGGCTCCATTGTTCCATGAGTATTTGTATGGTCCAGTTCCACCGGTTACGGATAAGTCAATTGCTCCTAGGTTATCGCCAAAGCAAATTTCGTCCGTCACTACTGCCGTTCCCGCCAAAGCATCAGGCTCGGCTATTGTAAAGGATTGATTGATCTCACAACCGTTGGCATCTGTTACTTTAAGTGAATATGTGCCACCAGAAAGCCCTGAAAGGTCTTGCGTAGTTGTGCCATCTGCCCATTCGTAGGTATAAGGCGTAACACCCCCTGAAATAATCGCATCGATACTACCATCGGCAGCGCCATTGCAAGTCACATCACTGGTAACACCAGTTAAGTTAAGTGCCAAAGGTTGTGTAATTGTGAAAGACCTAGTCACTGAGCACCCATTGGCATCTGTTACAGTTACCGAATGATTTCCTGCATCAAGTCCGCTTACATCTTCGGTACCACCACCAGTACTCCATGAATATGTGTAAGGTGTAGTTCCTCCCGATACGGTTAAGTCTATCTCTCCATTGCCTGCACCGTTGCAGGTTAGGTTAGTTATAATGCCTGAAACGTTTAATGCTGTTGGGCCACCCACGGTAAAGGTCTCTACCAACACACAGTTGTTATCGTCAGTTATGGTTACCTGATACGTACCTTGCGCAAGGTTACTGATGTCTTGTGTGGTAGCTCCATTGTTCCAAGAGTATTTGTATGGTCCAGTTCCACCGGTTACGGATAAGTCAATTGCTCCTAGATTATCGCCAAAACAGGTTTCGTCAGTTACTCCTCCTGTACCCACCAGTGGATCTGGCTCGTAAATAGTAAATGACTCGGTTACCTCACAGCCATTGGCATCGGTTACTTTTAGTGTATAAGTTCCGCCCGATAAATTGGTACGGTCCTTTTTGGAGCTTAAATCATCCCACTCAAAAGTGTATGGAGTAACACCACCCGATACACTTGTGTTGATAGCACCATTTGCGGCACCATTACAAGTAACATCAATAGTAGAACCGGTAAGGTTTAAAGCCAGCGGCTGCGATATGGTGAAAGATCGGCTTACAATACAGCCGTTAGCGTCTGTAATTTGTACTGAATAATTCTGTGCCGTAAGACCAGAAATATCTTCAGTTGTTTCTCCATTACTCCAAGCAAATACATAAGGACCATCGCCACCTGTTACCGTAAGGTCAATCAGGCCATCGGCACCACCGTTGCAACTTACATTGGAAGTAACTGCGGAGGTAAGCACCTCTGTTGGGCCACCTACGGTATAATTGGCCACAATAGTACAGCCATTGGCATCTTCAATAGTTACCTGGTAAGTTCCTTGAGATAAGCCGCTCAGATCCCTAGTTGTTACGCCATTATTCCAGCTATATTTATAAGGGGTTGTTCCGCCAGAAACGGTCAAATCAATTTCTCCTGTATTATCACCAAAGCAGGTTTCGTCTACAATGTTAGCCGTTACTGCTAGGGCAATAGGTTCTGCCACAGTAAATGATTGGGTAATTATACAGCCGTTAGCATCGGTTACCTTTAGTTCATACGTTCCACCAGAAAGCCCTGTGCGGTCTTGCGTTGCAGTGCCATCAGTCCACTCGTAAGTGTAAGGCGTTACACCACCCGATATACTAACATTAATTTCTCCATCGGCTGCGGTTTCGCAAGACACATCGTCTACACTGGCCGTCATAGAAAGTGCTAAAGGCTCTGTAACGGTGAAGGACCTCATTTCACTACAGCCATTAGTATCTGTAATGGTAACTGAGTAAGTATTTGGCGCTAGCCCAGAAACATCTTGAGTTGTTGCTCCATTACTCCATAAATAGGTGTATGTGCCTGTGCCCCCAGTGGGGTTAATGTCTATACTTCCATCATTGGCTCCATTACAGGTAATATTAACAACACTTCCACTAACACTAATCTCGGTTGGGCCCGAAACGGTGTAGTTATTTACCACGAAACAGCCATTTTTGTCTGTTACTTTCAGTTGATACGTGGCTTGACCTACTCCACTAAGGTCTTGGTTGGTAGATCCATTATTCCATACATAAGTATATGGTGCAGTACCTCCGGTTACGGTAATGTCAACAGCACCTTGGTTGTCGCCAAAGCAATTTTCGTCTGTAATAACACTGCTAACCGCCAATGCCGCGGTTGGCTCTGTAACAGTATAGCTATAGCTAGATACACAGCCATTTCCATCTGTAATATCCAACGTGTAAGTTCCTCCCGAAATATTAAAGAGGTCTTGTGTGGTTTCTCCATTACTCCACAAATAGGTATATGGCGCAATTCCACCCGAAACCGAAAGGTCTATCGAGCCATTCGCATCTCCAAAGCAGCTTACATTTGTAACTATTGGGTTTGCGTTAAGCTGCAGTGGTTCCACAATAGTAAAACTTCTGTTTACTGAACAGCCGCTGGCATCCGCAATGGTTACCGTATAATTTCCACCATCTAAACCTGAGCGGTCTTCTGGGCCAACGCCAATATCGCTCCACGTAAAGGTGTAAGGGCCGGTTCCACCAGTTACTGTCAAGTCAATGGTTCCATCTGCATCTCCATTACAATCTAAATTAGTTTGTGATGCGGTTACCTGAAGAGCTGTTGGCATATTGATGGTGTAGGTTTCTTCAATAAAACAGCCATTGTCATCAGTGATTTTTACGGTGTAGGAACCTTGTGCCAAGCCGAATACATCTTTTGTTGTTTGAAGATTACTCCACTCATAAGTATAAGGTGCTGTTCCTCCGGCAGGCGTTAGTTCAATGTAACCATCACTACCACCAAAGCAGCTAATGTCCACCACGTTTGCAGTAGTTGATAAGGTGGCAGCAGGCTCAGCAATTGTGATGGTTCGAATGAGCTGACAACCATTCAAGTCCGTTACAGTTACCTCATAATCTGCCGCTGCCAAGTTTGTGCGGTCTTCGGTGGTTGGTCCGTCTGTCCATTTGTACGTGTAACCTCCCGAACCGCCTGTTACAGTAATATCAATCGACCCATTGTTCTCGCCAAAACAAAGCACATCGGACGAAGTATAGCCAAAGGCCATTGCGGTAGGTTCTGTAATTACAAAGTTGCGAATCACAGAGCAGCCTCTATCATCCTGAATGGTTACGGAATAGTTTCCAGGTCCAAGACCGGTAAGATCTTCTGTGGTTTCTGTGCCAGAAGGGGTCGTCCATACGTAAGTATAAGTACCTCCTCCACCAGAAACGGTTAAGTCAATTTCGCCATCGGCAGCGCCATTACAGCTCACATCGGTTTCAACGCCAGAAGCTACGAGCAATGGCGGATCGGTAATTACATAGCTTGCGGTTACTTGGCAGCCCTTAGCATCTGTTACAGTTACATTATAGTTGCCGGCAGGCAAACCGCTTCGGTCTTCATTGCTGTTGCTATCTGACCAATTATAGCTGTACGGGGCTGTTCCACCTGTAATTGTCAGATTGATAATACCGTCTGCAGCGCCATTACAAGTAATATCGGTTGCAGTGCCGGTTAAGGCCAATGGAGCAGCAGGCTCAATTATGGTAAATCTCCGTGTTACTTTACAACCTCTAGCATCAGTAATGGTTACTTCGTAATCATCTGCAGGTAAGTTTGTTCTATCTTCAATATCACCTCCCCCATCGCTCCAAGAGTAGGTATACGGGGTCGTACCTCCAGAAACGGTAAGGTTAATCGACCCCGTACTTTCACCAAAACAACTAACTTCGAATGCAGTGCCAGCGGCAGTTAAAACTGCCGGTTCAGCGATTGTGAATGTCTTTACGAGCTGACAGCCATTGCCGTCTCTAATGGTAAGTGTATAATTTGCTGGCTCAAGTCCAGTACGATTTTTAGTGGTTATTCCAGCATCATCGGCCCAAGAGTAAGTGTATGAGCCTGTGCCTCCCGAAACGGTAAAATCAATGGTTCCATCATTGGCACCATTACACGTAACATCTGTCTTGCTTTCAAGAGCAGTGATGGGAGCTGGCTCCGAAATGGTAAAGCCAAGTGACTTGACACAACCGTTGGCATCTGTAACGGTTACAGTATAATTTCCTGCTGTTAAGCCAGTTACATCTTGAGTAGTTGCCGTAGTGCTCCAAAGGTAAGTGTAGCCAACACCACCACCAGTTACATTTAGATCTATCGCACCATTTGAACCTCCATTACAAGTAACATCAGTTTCGGTACCAGAAAGCACCAACTCTGTGGCCGGCTCGGTTAAGGTTACAGATGTAGAAATGGTACATCCTCCTGCATCAGTTACTATAACTGAATAGGTTCCAGCAGGCACATTCGTCAAATCTTCGGTTGTGGTGAAGGTTCCGCTACCATTATCCCATGCGTATGAATATGGAGATGTTCCACCAGTAACGGTAATATCAACCGAACCCGAGGAGCCTCCTTTACATACCAAGTCTACATGTGTATCAGAAATACTCATGGTAGCTGGATCCACTATGTTGAAGTTCTCGGTTGTTACACACCCTTTACTATCTGTAATATCTACCGAGTAGTTACCTGGGCCTAAGTTTAATCGATTCGAGTTTGTTGAGCCGTCATCCCATAAGTAAGAGTAGCTACCTGAGCCACCTGTGGCCGTTAAATAGATGCTACCATCGCCAGCACCACTACAAGAAATCACATTGATAGTAGCATTACCTTGTATTACATCTGGCTGAGTAACGGCAATGGTTTCCTTCACCACGCAACCTGTTACTTGGTCGGTTACTGTAACGGTATAGCTCCCCGCTATTAAGCCCGAAATGCTATTGCCAGAAGGGCCATGATCCCAACTGTATGTATAAGAACCTGAGCCATTCGAAGCACTTACACTAATGGCACCATCTGCACCGCCATTACAGGTTACTGGGGTAATGCTTGGTGTTACTGCAATTTTTGCTGGATTATTTAAGGTGAAAGACTCGGTATAAGTACAACCGTTATCATCGGTTACAGTAACCGAATGAATGCCCGCAGTTAAACCAGTGGCTGTTGCGCCAGTATCTCCATTAGACCAATCAATATCGTAAGACCCCGTACCGCCCTGCATGGTAATGGTAATAGAACCATCCGCCCCACCAAAGCAGGTTGGGTTTGTAAGCGACTCGCTCTGTTTACTAAGAGCAGCGGCTGGTTGGGTTATTGTAATTCCATTAACTGTAACAGAACAGCCATTGTAATCAGTAACGGTTAGGCTGTAAGTTCCGGCTGGCAGGTTGTCAATGTCTTCGGTAATAATTCCGCCATAGGACCAGTTGTATGTGTAAGGAGCAGTACCACCCGTGACGTTGCTGTCTATCGATCCAGTGCTTTCACCAAAACAAAGCACATTGGTAACAGAAGGAGAAGCAGCCAAAACGGCTGGCTCACCAACAACATAAGTTTCGGTATCCGTACAGCCAGCACCATCGGTTATGGTTACGGTATAACTTCCAGCGGCAAGTCCTGAAATATTTCGAGAGGTTGCTCCGTTCGACCATGAATAGGAATAAGAACCCACACCACCAGATCTACTAAGATTAATACTACCATTCGAGTCACCATTACAAAGGGCATCGGTAATAGTCGCAGATTGAACAATCTCTGGTGGGGAATCGATAGTTTGGATAGGTGTACTAATAGAGCAACCCGTACCGTTTCGATCTACAATATCAAGTCTATAATCACCAGGGGCCAAACCTGTAACTGTAGCAGTAGTACCTACTACCGTACCAGTTGAAACTTCAACCCATGAATACTCATAGTCGCCCCAGCCACCAGTTCCTGTTGCACTAAGCATTCCATCAGTTGAATTGAAGCAAGTGGCATCACTAGAGGCACCAATTGAAAAGCCTAAATCCTCCGATGGCTCTGTAATAGTGAAATTAACTTGACCAGTACATAAATCGCTATCTTCGACATTGACCGTATAATCTCCTACTCCTAGCCCCCCTAAAGTTATGGTTACGCCCATTACACTTCCAGTACTGAGTGAGCCTCCTCCCGAGTCAAACAACTCCCAATCATAACCTGGGTTACCATTACCCATCGTTATTATTACTTGTGCATCTGAATCTCCTCTACAGGTAACATCATTCACAACAGCAGACCCTATAAGGTCTGGCGGACTAGATACTTCATATGTTTTAGATATAGTATTACCTACTTGGTCCTCAACGGTTACTTTATATAAACCAGGAGTAAGGTTGTTAATAAAAAAGGAATTAACACCTAAGTCAGTACCTCCACCGTCTTCCCATGTATAAGTATAAGGACTTGTTCCGCCAGTAACACTAACGTTGATACTACCCACACAACTGTTGGTAGCTTCAGAGGCAAAAGATAAAGTTTGCCCGAAAAGTGCAGTGCTGTTCACACACAGAAAAGCCACGAATAATACTATTATTCGAGTGAACGACTTTTTGATTGTGACTATCTGCATTTTGTTATATGTTGAGTTCTAGTGAAGGAAACGCACAATACGAGCTGAATATCAACGTTTTGATATTATGAAACAATAAATGCGGACACATCTATTTCATAAGAATAGTACAATTTAAGCTTTATGAAAATTGTGCCATTTTAGGTCAACGTGGTTTTGATAGAAGTGCCATTCAATTTTGAAAGTGCAAACAACAAAAGGCTGTGGGTGAGCTATTTTTTACTTATTCCTGAAAGCTTATGACAGTTCTTATGAATTGAACCGAAAATTTTTTGAAAATTTTTTCTGCTGTTAATTCTTGTTAAATGATAACTGCGGTGTAGAGCAACCCATTAAATAAGAGATATTTGGGGTAAAATGAACCGAAGGCCATCAAACCTTCTGCATTCATATAAGTATTATGCTTTAGTAATACTTAATTTTTTATTTTGCGCGCTTTCTGAAAGATGAATTATTATGGAAGAGGTACTTTCTAACGATATAAGAAAAGAACATCAAGAGAAGATCAACCGTGTTGCCAGCGAGGTTAGCAAGATTGTGGTTGGGCAAGAGTATATGGTAAACCGCCTAATGGTGGGCCTATTTACTAACGGACACATTCTATTGGAAGGTGTACCGGGCATTGCCAAAACCCTAACGGTAAATACACTTGCCAATGTGCTTCACTTAGATTTTCAGCGTATTCAGTTTACGCCCGACTTACTTCCTGCCGATTTGATCGGTACTATGATTTATAATCAGAAAAAAGCGGAGTTCGAGGTTAAGAAAGGGCCAATATTTGCCAACGTAGTACTTGCCGATGAGGTAAACCGTGCTCCGGCCAAGGTGCAGTCGGCTCTTTTAGAAGCCATGCAGGAAAAAACCGTTACCATTGGTGAGCATAGTTATCAGTTAGATAGACCATTCTTAGTACTGGCAACACAAAACCCAGTAGACCAAGAAGGAACCTATAGTTTGCCAGAAGCACAAATTGACCGATTTATGCTTAAGGTAAAGGTAAACTACCCAACCAAAGAGGAAGAGCTTGAAGTAATGAGACGTATGTCGAACATGAAATTCAAGCCGGAATTGGAAACCCTATTGACAAAGGAAGACATCTTTGCCATTCGCGATGAGGTGAACCAAGTAACCATTTCCGATTCTTTGGAGCGCTATATAATTGAAATTGTATTTGCCACCCGTAACCCAAAAGAGTACGGGCTTGACGAAGAAGCATATTACATGCAGTTTGGTGCATCGCCACGTGCCAGTATTAATTTAAACCTTGCAGCCAAGGCAATTGCCTTCTTTAACCAGCGCGATTACGTGCTACCAGAAGATATTAAGGAAATAGCTGCGGACGTGCTTAATCATAGGATAATCTTGAATTACGAGGCAGAAGCGGATGGAATCACTACTGAGCACATCATAGAAAAGCTGCTAAAAAAGATACCTATCAACCACTAATTTCTTGGTAACATTCCGTTAACACCGTTAACTTTTTGTTAAACGGAATGACAACTATTCTTAACACTCGGATAAAAGCTTTCTAGGGTCTTTCATGTTGTTTTGTAACCAAATTTCAAAACCTAATCAAAAACATGAAAAACTCTTTGAACAAATTATTCAGCCTATTCCTTGCTGCGGCAATGGTTTTTGCTGTTTCTGCGTGTAATGATGATGATCCAGCTCCATCTCCGGATGCTCCTACAGTTACAGCTTCTACTTCAAACCCAGGCAATGTAACTGTTGATGCTTCAATCACTTTGAACTTTGATGTTACAACTCCAGGTGGTTTTGCTACTTCAAGCGTTTCTGCACAAGGTGGTAGTGCTACAATCACTACTGACATGGAAGCTGACGCTACTTCTGGTACTATCGCTGTTAGCTTTTCTGCTACTGCTGTAGGTGCTGGTTCCGTTGTACTTACTGTAACAGATGCTGAAGGTTCTTCAGACGATGCTACTGCTGTTCTTACTATCGATGCTATTGCTACAACTCCTGTGGTAACTGTAAGAGGTAACATTACTGAAAACACACTTTGGACTGCCGATAACATTTATGTACTAGATACAAGAGTTACTGTAGAAGAAGGTGCTACTCTAGAAATTGAGCCAGGTACTGTAATTAAAGGTAACACTGGTCAGCAAGCTGCTGCTACTGCACTACTTGTTGCTAGAGGCGCAATGATTGATGCTGAAGGTACTCCTGAGCTTCCAATCATCTTCACTACTATCGAAGACCCAATTGATCCTTCTGATATTGCTGCTGGTACTTACTTCTCTAGCGAAATGAGCCCTGAAAACGCTGGTCGTTGGGGTGGTGTTATCATTCTTGGTAAAGCACCTATCACTGCAAAAAACACTTCTGATGTAGAAGACCTAGCTGAGCTACAAATCGAAGGTATTCCTTCTTCTGACCCTAACGGTCTTTACGGTGGAAATGAGCCAACTGATAACTCAGGTACTCTATCTTATGTTTCTATCCGTCACGGTGGAACTAACATTGGTGCTGGTAACGAGATCAACGGTCTTACTTTAGGTGGTGTTGGTTCTGGTACTACTATCAACAACATTGAAGTTGTAGCTAACGCTGATGATGGTATCGAATTCTTCGGTGGAGATGTTTCTGTAGAAAACGTAGTTATCTGGAACTCTTACGATGATTCAATGGATACTGACCAAGACTGGAACGGTACTGTTTCAAACTTCATCATTATCACTCCAAGAACTGGTTCTGCTTTCGAACTTGACGGTCCTGAAGGAACTAGAACAAGAGGTGAAAACCACATGTTCACTGAAGGTGTAATCTACGGTGGCGATGACATCGATGCTATTGTTGACTGGGATGATGACACTAACGCAACACTTACAAACCTTTACTTCTTCGGTATCACTGCGGGTAGAATCGACTCTTTCGGTGGTAACGGTGCAGAAGCTAGTACTAACTGGGAAACTGACCTTGCTGACAATGCTGATGGTTACTTTGACGGTGTTACTGGCAACATTATTACTTACGGAGTAGCTGTAGCCGACAAATCTTACGGACCTACTGCTGCTGACTTTGCTTGGACTTGGGCTGCTAGCTCTGGTGCTCTTGCAGAACTTGGACTATAGAATTAATTAACATTAAATATAGAAAGCCCACTGATGCTATACAGTGGGTTTTCTCTTTACCAGTAAAATTTAGAAATGAAAAACTTTAAGCATGTAATTATTCTACTTGTGCTCGGCCTATCGCAACTGGCTTTTGCACAAAATGGAACAATTAGAGGTACCATTATTGAAGATTCTAATGGTGAACCGATGTACGGTGTTACTGTCATTTTGTTAAGCACAGGCAATGGTGCTATTTCAGACTTTGACGGTAAATTTAGTGTGAATGCACCTGCAGGCACCTATCAGCTTCAAGCATCCTTTATTGGGTTTCAAAAGGTGGTTATTAACGATGTAGTGATAACAGCCGATGAAGTTACAGTAATTGATCAAATCAGGCTTAAAGAAGACACTGAAGAACTGGAAGAAGTAGTAGTAACTGCTCAGGCCATAAGAACCTCAGAAGTTGCTCTTTTAACACAAAGAAGAAAGTCTGCTAACGTAATGGACGGTATCTCATCTGAAAGTTTCAGAAGAATTGGTGATAGCGATGCCGGAGCAGCAGCAAAAAGAATTACAGGTGTTTCTGTAGAAGGTGGTAAGTACGTTTATGTACGTGGTTTAGGAGACCGCTATACCAAAACAACCCTTAACGGAATGGACATTCCTGGTCTTGACCCAGACAGAAACAGTATCCAAATTGACGTGTTCCCTACGAACATGATTGACAATATGTTGATCGTAAAATCCTTTACTCCAGAATTGCCTGCAGACTTTACGGGTGGTCTTGTGAATATTGAAACAAAGGATTTCCCTGATCAGAAAATATTCGATATCTCACTATCGATCGAGTACAACCCTTCTATGCACTTTAACTCTGATTACATTACCTATGATGGTAGCGGTACCGACTTCTTAGGTTTTGACAATGGAGAAAGAGACCTACCAAGCGGCTACGATCTTGCAGATATTCCTACACCGTTTAACTCTACTGATGCTCAGGTTTCTGAATTCTTGAATGAATTTAGCCCGAGCCTAGGCGTTAACCAGCAAACAAGCCCTATGAACTACAACTTCGGGGTTACTTATGCAGATCAAAAAGAGCTAGCAAACGGACACACACTTGGTTACATGTTTACAGGTAACTACAAAAACAACACAACCCTTTACGACAATGCTATCTACGGTGAATATCAGAACGATATCGACCCGGACATAAACGAATTCCAAAGAGCTGCCACTACACAAGGTGTTTTAGCTGAGAATAATGTATTACTTGGTGGACTTGCCGGCTTGGCTTACAAAACATCAAGTTCTAAGTTCAGATTAACGTTAATGAGACTGCAAAACGGTGTAAGCCGCGCAGGTGATTTCGACCTTGTGGACGATGAGAACGCTGTTGGTAAGTCTGGTTACACTGGTATTTCAGAAAACTTGGAATACAATGAAAGACAGATCACTAACTTATTCTTAAACGGTGAACACCACCTTGCGGATGGCAAGTGGACAATAGACTGGAGAGGTGCTTCTACTTGGTCTTCTCAAGATGATCCGGATATCAGAAGAACTGCCTTTACTAGAATTAATGACAACCTACGCTTTGCAGCAGGTGCTGCTGGTAACCCAAGCAGACTTTGGAGATCTCTTGAAGAGGTGAACACTGTAGGTAAAGTAGATATTACCAATGACAGAAAAATTTTCAACAGAGACGGTAAGATCAAATTTGGTGTAAGCCATGTATACAAAGAGCGTGACTATAACATTGTAGACTTTAACGTTAACTTCTTCAATGGTCAGCAGCTTGACTGGACTGGCAATGCCAGCGAGGTTTGGACTCCAGAGACACTTTATCCTAACGGATCTATATTCTTAGTATCAGGATTTAGCGAGCCAAACCCTAACCAGTACAACTCTAACATCAACAATACTGGTGCTTACATTTCTACCGAGTTTTCTGCCACAGAAAAGCTTAAGAGTATTATTGGTGTAAGAGCAGAAAACTTTGTTCAAAGACACACTGGTAGAGATCAGCTACAAACACAAGTTTTGGATAACGATGTAGTACTAGATAATCTGCACTTCTTCCCTTCAGTTAACTTTATTTACGCCCTGCAAGAGCGTCAGAACCTAAGACTGTCATACTCTAAAACCATTGCGCGCCCTTCTTTCAAAGAGCTTTCATTTGCTCAGATATTAGACCCCGTATCAAACAGAATCTTTGATGGTGGTTTGTTCGCTATTGACGATTGGGACGGCAACCTAAGAGAGACTCTTATTGACAACTTTGACTTGCGTTGGGAGCTGTTTATGAACAGAGGTCAAAACGTTTCTTTCTCTGCTTTCTACAAGTCATTCCAAGATCCGATAGAATTGGTATTGTTGCCTCAAGCACAAACCAACATTGAGCTACAGCCTCGAAACGTAGGTGACGGACAGGTTTACGGTATTGAAGCAGAATTTAAAAAGTCTCTAGACTTTATTAATGACAGATTTAGCTTGTACGGTAACTTTACTTTGGTAAAATCAGCAATCGAACTGTCTGAAACTGAGCTTAGAAACAGAAGAAACAATGCCAGAACAGGTGAAGAAATTAAAGACACCAGAAACATGGCAGGTCAAGCACCGTGGATTGTAAATGCCGGATTGGCTTATGATGATTACGAAAGAGGTATAGATGCTGGTTTATTCTACAATGTAAAAGGTAAAACCCTTGTAGTAGTAGGCGGTGGTATTAACCCTGACGTATTCGCTCAACCATTCCATAGCTTAAACTTCAACTTCAACAAAGTATTTGGTGAGCAAGAAGAATGGGCGCTTAACTTCAGCATCTCAAATATTTTGGGAGACAAGCTTGAGCAGTTCTACGAAAGATCATTCTCTAACTTTAGTAGCGAACAAGAGAGTGCGCAAGTTTTCCAAAGCTTTAACCCAGGCACATCTGTTGGCCTTGGTATCAAATACTCTTTCTAAAGAATTTTAATCACCACTTAAAAGAACCTCGGCCATGGTCGGGGTTTTTTTATGCCCAAATATTTCAAACAACAGGCTACTCTTATAACTTACTATTCCATGAACAAGAAAGTGCTCATTACAGGAGGCACCGGTCTGGTTGGCTCCGAACTTACACCTATGCTGCAAGCTGCCGGCTGGCAAGTAGCTGTATTAAGCCGCAGCAAAGATGCAGCTGCACCCTACGAAATATTTGAGTGGGACTATCACAAAGACTACATAGAAGAAGGCGCCTTCAACAACGTTTCGGCCATTATACATTTGGCTGGCGCCAGTGTTGCTGGCCAACGCTGGACGGCCGAGCGCAAAGAAGAAATCTTCAACAGCCGCACCAAAACCAGCCACCTGTTGTTCAAAAAGCTCAGCGAAACCGAACATGAGGTGAAAACCTTTGTGGCTGCATCGGCCATTGGGTATTATGGCAACGACACCGGCAACGCCACCATTAAAGAAAGTGCGCCCGTTGGCCACGATTTTTTAGCCCACGTTACCGATGCCTGGGAAACAGCCACCAGCAGGGTTAGCACTTTGGGCATTCGCTTGGTACAATTGCGCATTGGTGTGGTGCTGAGCCAAAAAAGTGGCGCTCTTATGGAACTGATAAAGCCACCAATTACTGCTCCGCTAGGCAAAGGCAATCAATACATGAGCTGGATACATATTGAGGACCTATGCCGTATGTTTATGCATGCGCTGGAAGAAGAAAAATACACTGGCGCGTACAATGCTGTTGGCCCAAAACCAACGACAAATAAAGCACTAACCAAAGCAGCCGCAAGCGCCTTCGGAAAACCTTTTATGCCCATACCCGTTCCTAAGTTGGCCTTAAAAATTTTTCTGGGTGAAATGGCCCAAATTGTACTCGGTGGTAGCAGAATAAGCTGCGAGAAGATAATGACTGAAGGTTTCGAGTTCAAGTTTCCTAAACTTGAAGAAGCGCTGAAAGACTTAAAAAGCCGGTAACACTTTATTCACCCTTAACATTTAACTTTTCGATATGACAAACGAAGATAAAATTAAACAAGCGTTTAAAGACCGCGACTGGAATGAGATTAAAACGCACGACTCTTGGGTGATTTTTAAAGTAATGGCCGAGATGGTAGAAGGCTTTGAAAAACTCGCCAAGATTGGCCCTTGTGTTTCAATCTTCGGTTCGGCACGCACCAAACCAGAAGACCCATACTACAGCATGGCCGAAGAAATTGGCGCCAAACTAGTTCGCCACGGCTATGGCGTAATAACTGGCGGTGGCCCGGGTATTATGGAAGCCGGTAATAAAGGTGCCAAAAGCGAAAGTGGTAAGTCAGTTGGTTTAAATATTGAACTGCCGCACGAACAAGGCAACAACCCATTCATTGACCCAGACAAACTCATTTCTTTCGACTATTTCTTTGTACGCAAGGTAATGTTTGTAAAGTATTCACAGGGTTTTGTGGTAATGCCTGGCGGCTTCGGAACGCTAGACGAACTCTTCGAAGCAATCACCTTAATTCAAACGAATAAAATCGGCAAATTCCCAATTGTATTAGTGGGAACTAAGTTCTGGGGCGGCCTGTTCGAATGGATAAAGAACACTATGCTCACGGCAAAAAACATCAGCCCAGACGACCTGAAGCTGGTACATTTGGTAGATACACCAACCGATGCCGTACGCGTAATTGACGAGTTCTATTCTAAGTACCTACACTCTCCAAACTTCTAATGATCAAACACATTTTGTTCGATTGCGATGGCGTGCTCATCGATACCGAAATTGTTGCCGCTGAGGTAGTCAGTGGCTGGTTAAACACCCAAGGAATGAGCATCACCGTAGATGACTTCATCCTTAACTACACCGGCAAAACCTTTACCGACATCATCGGTATTTTAAAGGCAGAAAAGCACTTGCCCGAATCGCTCGATACCGTAACAATTGTGCCCACACTAGACCGCGGTATTAAAGACAATATGCGCCCTATTAACGGTGTGCACCAAATGCTGGCAAGTATAAAAACGCCCGTTTCTGCTGTTTCCAACAGTGCCAAAGACTATGTATTAGAGGCGCTAGAAATGCTGCACGTAAGCGAGCAGTTTGGTGGCCGCGTATTCAGTGCCGAAATGGTACCGAAAGGCAAACCAAACCCTGCCGTTTATGAGCTCGCCCTAGAGACACTCGGCTTAAATAAGGACGAAGTAATAGTGGTAGAAGACAGTGTAGCAGGTGTAACCGCATCGGTTGGAGCTGGCTTAAAAACCATTGGCTATTTGGGAGGAAGCCATATTAGAGAAGGCCATGCTGAAACCTTAGAAGCGCTCGGCACCAGTGGCCTAGCTACTAATTATGACGAGCTATTGGAGTATTTGCAGTAATCAATAGTGCAATGAATGGCGAACAATCAATTAGCGTAAAAGACAAATCGAGCCAAAGCGACCTGCTGAAGATTGAGCCATTCAAAAAGCACATTAGAGTAACAAAACCACATAAACACAAAAAGTACTTCGAGATCGTTTTTCTTTCAGGCGGAACAGGAAAGCATAGTATTGATCATCAGACTTTCGATATCAAACCGCCCATACTTTTCTTTATTCGCAGAGAACAAGTACACCATTGGCAGCTCGAAAGCGAGCCAGAAGGCTACGTCCTAATTCTGAAAAAAGAGTTTTTCGACCAAAGTAACGATGCGGAACTAAGCCAGTTGCTCTCTCAGATTGCTAACCTCAGCTGCATTGCCTTAAAAGAAGCCAAGGCACTAGAGCAACTTTTTAAGTTGCTCGAAGGCGAGTTTTCGCAAAAGAGCTCCTTTCAAAAACCAATCATCGAGGGGCTACTAAAAGCCATTTTTGCTAAAGTGCTAACCTATCCGGTAAACCAGCCAAAAGGGAAAACCACAAACGATACTTTTCAGGCGTATTTAGAAATGCTCACCGCTACTGAAGACATTAAAAACCAAGTAGCCTACTATGCCGAAAAGTTAAATACCAGTCCACAAAACTTAAGCGCCATTTGCCGTAAACAAACCGGACAATCGGCCTCCGAACTATTGGCAGAGCACATAATTAAAGAAGCCAAAAGGTTGCTAGAGTATAGCTCGTTATCTGTGGCTAGCATTGGTTATCAGCTCGACTTTAAAGACCCTTCTCACTTTATCAAGTTCTTTAAAAAGCATAGCCAAGTCACCCCGAAAAGCTATCGCCAACAGCTTAATTAATACCATTCCATTTTCAAATAGACCATTTTCAAAACTCTGTGTGGTTTATTTTTGTATCGATTCAATAGCAAATGGAAAGCAAAAACAAATATTTAGAGGTAGTTCAGGTATTCTTTAAGCTTGGGCTAATCGCTTTTGGTGGCCCAGCGGCACATATTGCGATGATGGAGCAAGAAATTGTGGAAAAGCGCAAGTGGATGAGCCGCCAGCATTTTCTAGATTTAGTAGGTGCCACCAACCTTATACCAGGCCCCAACTCCACCGAAATGACTATGCACTGTGGCCATGAACGTGCTGGTTGGCGCGGCCTTTTTCTTGCCGGGGCATCATTCATTTTGCCAGCCGTTGTGCTAACGGGCTTGCTGGCTTGGCTGTATGTAACCTATGGTGAGGTGCCCGCGGTAGAACCCATTCTATACGGAATTAAGCCGGCTGTTATTGCCATTATTATTGGCGCTATACTCAAGCTGGGTAAAAAAGCACTAAAAAACTGGCAACTCGGGGTAATTGGTGCTGCCGTTATTGCAGCCTCGCTATTTGGCCTCAACGAAGTACTGGCTATATTAGGTGCAGGTGTTTTGGGCTTATTATGGTTCGGCATTATCCAAAACCCTAACAGTGGCAACTTAAAATCCTTTGCTCCCTTTTTGCTTTTCAGCCTTGGCAATTTAAGTGCCGAAGGTATTTCAACCACTAAACTCTTTCTCGTTTTCTTAAAAATTGGAGCCGTATTATTCGGTAGCGGCTATGTTTTGGTAGCCTATTTAGATGGCGAATTGGTAGAAAAACTCGGCTGGCTTACCCGCCAAGAATTACTCGATGCCATAGCCATTGGTCAGTTTACACCAGGCCCAGTACTTTCTACGGCTACATTTATTGGCTACCAGGTAAATGGTGTTTGGGGTGCCATGGCCGCCACTGCCGGAATATTTCTTCCTTCCTTTTTCTTTGTGCTTTTACTCAACCCAATTGTGCCAAAATTAAGAAACTCCAAGTTGGCTGCGGGCTTCTTAGATGCGGTAAACATAGCAGCGGTGGGCATTATGGTGGCCGTAACTTTCAACCTATGCCAAAACATTTTAGTCGACTGGAAAACAGCTCTGATTGCCATACTAAGCACCATTGTAACCTTTAAGTCTAAAAAGGTAAGCGCACTATGGATCGTAATTGGTGGTGCTATTTTGGGCTTTGTCCTTACTTTACTCTAGCCTTCTAGTTCAGAAAAAAACAAACATTGATGAACTGATTTACTTGATGTTTGTTATTCATTTAGTTTCATCGTAATATTGCAATGAGCTAATTAAAAATGGGAGTTACTAAAACCAATCTCTTTTCAGATGTACAGAATGAAATAGCCGTGGCGGCCAAAGCTTTTGCTCACCCTGCCCGTGTAGCCATCATTCAGTACTTGCTAAAAACCAACGCCTGCATAAATGGCGATTTGGTGCAAGAGTTAGGTTTGGCTCAGGCAACCATAAGCCAACACTTGCGCGAGCTCAAAGACATCGGCATAATTCAAGGAACAATAGAAGGTTCTCGTATTAGCTACTGTATAAACCCAGTTCGTTGGGCTGAGATCAGTAAACAATTCAGTGAAATATTCGATCAGTTTGCCGCACAGCAAGGCGATAACTGTTGTTAAAAAAATTTGCCTTTAACCATCGTAATATTGCAATAACATAAATCAAAAAGTCATGAGTAAGGAACAAGAACTAAAAAGCGTGGTGAAAGAGAAATACGCTCAAATAGCCCAACAAGGTAAAGCCGAAAATGCCGCCTCGTGCTGTGGCGCCACCGATGCATCTAACAAGGTGTACAACATTATGATGGACGACTACACTGGCACCAACGGCTATGTAGAAGATGCCGATTTAGGCCTTGGCTGTGGTTTACCAACTCAGTTTGCCCAGATTCAAAAAGGCGACACTGTAATTGACCTAGGTTCTGGTGCCGGAAACGACTGCTTTGTAGCGCGACACGAAACTGGAGTTGAAGGAAAAGTTATCGGTATAGACTTTACTCCGGCCATGATTGAAAAAGCACGTGCCAATGCTGAAAAACTAGGCTATAACAATGTTGAATTCCGTGAAGGAGATATTGACGATATGCCGGTGAACAACGATGTGGCCGATGTTATTGTGAGTAACTGCGTGCTCAACTTAGTACCTAATAAACCAAAAGTAATTGGCGAGATCTTTCGTGTGTTAAAACCTGGTGGCCATTTCAGTATTTCTGACATTGTACTGATAGGCGACCTGCCTGAGGCCCTTCGCGAAGATGCAGAAATGTATGCTGGCTGCGTGGCTGGTGCCATTCAAAAGAGCGATTACCTTCAGCACATTGTAGACGCTGGCTTTACCAATATTACGCTTCAAAAAGAAAAGCCAATCTCGATTCCTGACGATATTCTGAGCAAGTACCTTTCTGCAGAAGAAATTGCCGACTTCAATAAAGGAACAACCGGAATATTCAGCGTAACGGTATTTGCTGAAAAACCAGGAGGTAAAACCACCAAGCCAAAAGTAAATCTTGCCGACTTGCAACAAGATCCCAACGCCTGTATACCTGGCTCTGGTTGTTGCTAAACTATTTAGACAAAATGAAAAACGAAAAGATAAAGCTACTCAGCCCTGTGCTAGCTTCTTTAGAGCAAGCCGCACAGCAAGAAATTTCCGCAGAACGAAAGTCAATTTTGCAGCCATTGATCAACTACGTGCAAACTAAACTGGATAGTGGCGAGGCTGTAAACCTTAACTTTATTTGTACACATAACTCGCGCAGAAGCCAGTTTTCGCAAATATGGGCGCAGACTGCTGCCGATTATTTCGGTATTCCGATTAAAAGCCTTTCTGGTGGTGTAGAAGTTACTGCTTTTAACGAGCGCGCAGTGGAAGCTATAAAGCGCAATGGCTTTAGGGTAAGCAGCAAAGGCCAAACTAACCCAGTGTATTTTGTTTTCAACTCTGACGACAACGAGCCTCTTAGTGCTTTTTCCAAGCTATATGACGATTCGGTAAATCGTACAGACAAATTTGCTGCGGTAATGACCTGCTCGCATGCCGATGAAAACTGCCCATTTATACCCGGTACAGAAAAACGTATTTCGGTGACATACGAAGACCCAAAAGCCTTTGATGGCACGGCCGAAGAGGCAGAAAAGTATGATGAGCGTTCGCTACAAATTGCTAGCGAAATGCACTATGTATTCTCAAATATTAAATACTAATGAGTAACAAAAAGAAGCAACTCGGTTTTTTAGATCGGTACTTAACGCTTTGGAT
Organism: Roseivirga pacifica; assembly: GCF_900111145.1. Lineage (GTDB taxonomy): Bacteria > Bacteroidota > Bacteroidia > Cytophagales > Cyclobacteriaceae > Roseivirga > Roseivirga pacifica. The sequence goes on along the minus strand of NZ_FOIR01000001.1, from coordinate 865,149 downwards.
ATTTTTAGCCATGGCCATTGGAGTGGCCATTGGCTATGTTTTTCCATCTAGCGCCACCGTTATCGATTCTTTCAGTTACGGTAGTACCAACATTCCCATAGCCATTGGCCTTATTTTAATGATGTATCCGCCTCTGGCAAAAGTGAACTATAAGCTTTTACCACAGGTATTTCGCAATGTTAAGATCTTATCCATTTCATTAATTCTTAATTGGATAGTAGGCCCTGTACTCATGTTTGTGCTGGCCCTTACATTTTTGCACGATTACCCAGAATACATGGTCGGACTGATACTGATTGGTTTGGCCCGCTGTATTGCCATGGTGCTAGTATGGAACGATTTGGCGGAAGGCAGCAGCGAATATGGCGCTGGCTTGGTTGCGCTAAACAGTGTTTTCCAAGTGTTTGCTTACAGCTTTTACGCTTGGCTATTTATTACCAAATTACCCCCTCTTTTCGGCTACGAAGGTGCCATTGTAGATATTTCTATTGCTACCATTGCCGAAAGTGTGGCCATCTATTTGGGTATTCCGTTTTTGATGGGAATACTCAGCAGAAGCATTTTGGTGAAACTAAAAGGAGAAGATTGGTACGTGAACAAGTTCATTCCAACCATTTCGCCAATAACATTAATTGCACTGCTTTTTACTATTGTGGTAATGTTCTCGCTAAAAGGTGAATTGATTGTGGAAATACCAATGGATGTGGTACGAATCGCTATTCCGTTACTTGTATACTTTGCACTTATGTTCCTAATCGGCTTCTTTTTTAGCAAAGCCATGGGAGCAGAATACGATAAAAACGCATCCGTTGCATTTACGGCAGCGGGCAACAACTTTGAACTGGCAATTGCAGTAGCCATTGCCGTATTTGGGCTTAATTCGGGGCAAGCATTTGCAGGGGTAATTGGCCCGCTTGTAGAGGTGCCAGCACTTATATTGTTAGTGCGCGTGTCTTTCTGGTTAAAGAAGAAATACTACGATAAACCAGCTACAGCTTAGGCATTATACATTAACATAGTGCCTAACTAGGTAAGTAATTAGCCCGGAGAAGATGACTGCAAATACAAAAATTGCATAATCTCTTCGGGCATTTCTTTTACGCATTTTCGCAATACTCTCCTCAAATAGTTTTTGGGTCTCGTCTGGCGATTCGCCCATAGATTCCATTTTCGATTTTAGGTTTTCTTCCTTTCTAGAAAGCACTTCCACCTGCTCTTTCATTACCAGAACACTCGCCTCTTTTTCACGCAGTAGCTCATTAAAATCTTCGGTGGCGTGCTCCACCTTTTCAAATGCCTTCTGCAGCTTCTCAAAGTTTTCTTCTAGTCGTTTATCGAAGGATTTCTCTTCGCCCACTTCAATATCAAGTAGTTTGGCAACTGACTGATGGAATTTTCCATATTTACCTTTGGCGTAGAGCTTATCAAAGCGGCTTTTAGCGAACTTTCTAATTAGTGGAAAAAGCCCGCCAAGCACAGTGGCAATTATCGCGGCAAGTATCTCTATAATCATATGCTATAAATTGAGGGCGTGCAAAGGGTACAGCTTCGCCTCATTCAAGATAAGAAAAGAAAACCTAACAGCTGATGCTTAAGCTAGAACCTGCCAAGTTTCAGGTTAATCATTCCACTAAGCCCACTTAAATCCTCGGTGGCAAAAATAACTCCTCCACCGTTTTCTTGGGTATAACGCAATGCACCATTAGAGGTGTGCCTATAAATAGCACCTAAGCCAATTCTAAAAAATGGGAATATATTCACTTCAAGTTCAACACCACCTTCGGCTACAAATATTGGCCGCGTATCCTCTGGCGTTAGATCAGGACTAGTTATATCATTTTTAATGTAGGTAACGCCTCCACCACCAATTAACAAAGGCAAGTTAACGTGCACTTTGCTTCTAGGAAAAGCCGTGTACTCAAAAAGGAATCCACCATAACCACCCGAAATACGGTGGTTGGTATCAAAACGTTGGTCTAATATTTTAGGTGAAAGAAAGCCTGCCCCGGCAAAACCCACCCCAAAACTCGGACTCGACTTAAAGTTGAATCGGCCACCAATCAAAATGCCTGTTTGATCAACTATAGGTGTGGCAGCTACATTTAGAGAGGCGGCAAACCTAAAGCCTCTACGGTCGGCTAAAGTGCGTATTTCTCGGCTTTTCTGTGGTTTAGCCTCTGCTACGGGTTGTTGTACAAAGGTTCTGTACCTTCTCAATAGAAAATCCAACTGTTCTGCCAATTGGAGGTTATAACTCGTAGAGTCGGTTTTTAAGGCCAATGGCGCTCTTCCATAAACTGAGGTTGAAGCCACAAAAGCCGCAGTATTCAATTCAGTGCGCTCAACATCTGCTCCTACTCCACCAGTGCCTTCTGGTTCTGGCGTTTGCTGAACCTGAACTGTGTCAGGCTGCGCTACTTCAGCAGTACGCAGCGAGTCTTGGGGATTAGTCTTCGGTTCGCTAGCAATAGTTGGAGCAATTGTAACCGCTGGCTTGAGCGAGTTGGCGGTAGTGTCTGGCTCTTCTTTTGCCGGAGCCTTCTTTTTTCTAATCAGCACTTGGCTGCCCATTACCACCATTTCCATGTCTTGCGCGCGAAAGAGTGTTTGCAGAATAACACTTAGTTTTTCTTGCCTAAAGTTGACAGTGACTCTGCGTTTAACATCAAAAACCTGCGGAGAATATGTAAAGCGCAAATCGTCAGATTCCAGCTTCTTCAGAATGTCTTCTACTGCGGTATTCTGCTCATTTAGGGTAAAGGGCCTGTTCAAAAGTCCATCGGCTTGGGCAAAGGCCTGAACTGAACCGATAAGCAATAAAAATGTAAGTATGTAACGCGCCATGGAAATGTGAAAAAGCCCGGCTATTCACCGGACTTAATTGTGCTACGAAATTACGGTCTAAATAATTGTATCACTAAAATTTACCAAATTTTAAAGCCACAGTACCAGTGAGGCCACGCAGTGCATCTTGCTCTAAAATGCGGTCGCCAGAGTTTAAGTATGTCAGGTCTATGTCTGAAGTAAAACGATATTTCACCCCAAACGACAAACGCATAAAACTGATAACATTCATTTCTATTTCGGCACCTGGTTCTACCACAAAGAATGCTTGGCTATCTTCAGAAAAACCCAATTCGTAATCTCTGGTAGAACGAGAATAACTTACGCCACCAGCACCTACTACAAGCGGAAAGCTCAGGTGGATTGGGCTTTGCGGAAACGCAATAAATTCGAGCATTAAGCCACCGTAGCCACCGGTTACCAAATAGCGATTGTTCAGTTCACTATCGAATTCGCGTTCTGTCATAAAGCCTGTTCCGGCCAAGCCAATTCCGAATTGATGGTTGATTAACCAAGCGCCTTGCCCTCCGACCAAAAGGGCATCTCTATCGGCAATTTTCGAATAACCAGTGGTAATACCTCCATAACCACCATTGCTGCGCTCTCCTTTAGAGTCGAAAATGGTTCTGATGTCGGAGTTTTGAGCCTTTGCGCTTACCGCTACGACAAGCAAGACCATTACGAAGAGTGTTCGTTTAACGTTGTTCATAATATTTGAGTTAAAAATTGCTTAGTTACACTGACCACCGATGATCGTAACCTGATCGCCTGTTTGGGTAATTTGCGCACCAAACAGTACTTCGAGCGAAAGGAAGATGTCCTCGAGCGATTCTTGCTCATACTTACTTGTAAGCGGACATGAAGAGAATGTAGCAGATTGGAATTGGTAATTAAAGCCATAAGCATTTGCCAAGTCAGCCATTACCTGTTCCATTGATGTGTTTTCGAAAACAAACAAGCCAGTTCTCCAAGCCAAGTAGTTCACGTTGTCGTTCGCAGCTTTGGTAATAAAGCCCGAACTGTTTAACGCCACTTTTTGGCCTGGCTGCAAAATCACCATTTCGTTTTCGGTACTAAAACGCACTTTTCCGGTTAAAAGCACCAACTCTAATGGAGCGATTTCACTAGCACTTCTTAAGTTAAAAGAAGTACCCAAAACCTCGGTTGTGGTTTCACTTGCCTTAACCTTAAAAGGCTTTTCGGCATTGTGAGCTACATCAAAGTAAGCCTCACCAGTTAGTTCTACCGGTCTTTCGCTCCCAACAAATTCTTGCGGATAGCGAATTGTGGCTCCTTCTTTTAACCAAACCTGTGTGCCGTCAGAAAGCGTAACCAAGTCGTCATTAGCTTGTGCCTGATAGTTTATCCACGTTCCGCTTTCATTTTGTCCATTATACTTTACAATTATAAAAGCGAATACCGCTACAAGCAGTAATGAAGCCGCCACTTTCCAAGCACTCCAGAAGCTTTGCTTACCAGTGCCGACACTTTGCTGAAAACGCTGCCAGTTTGCTTCAACATCAATCTTTTCAAAATCTTCAACCGCATCGGCCTTCTGCCATATGCGCACCCATTGCTCATACGCTTTGCTGTTTTCTTCCTGCTCCAGCCATTTATCCACAGCCGTTTTGGCTTCCTGATCTAGCTGGTTCAGGTAGTACTTCAATAGCGTAGTTTCATCGATATGATCTCTATGGTCATTCATATCATTCACAAGCAAGACGGGCGGCAGCTTTCATACACGTATGCAGATTAAAAATATTTTTGAAAAAAATAGATGAACAATATTACAAGCACCTGTAAATAGTCGAATACTTCTGTTTTAAGGCGTTTTAGGGCTTTGGAAATTTGTGTTTCCACCGTGCGTTTTGATATGCCCAGCTCATCGGCAATCTCCTGATTCTTCTTTCCATCAAAGCGATTCATCTTGAAAATAAGCTGGCATTGCTCTGGCAGTTCGGCAATTACTTGATAGATCTTGTGTTCCAATTCGGTTTGTTCCATCAAATCGGCTGGATCAAAGTCCAGTGTTTCGGCTGTCTCCTTAATATAATCGTGATGACCCTGTTTTGATTGTTGGGACCGCAAGTGGTCCAAACATTTGTTCCGCACCGATTGAAACAAGAAGGATTTAAGCGAACCGTGCAAATGGAGGCTATCCTTTTTATCGTACAGTTTGATAAAAACCTCTTGCACCATGTCCTCAGCGGTTTCTAAATCGCCAACCATCTTTTTGGCAAAAACGGCAAGCATCTGAAAGTACGTTTTGAACAAAGATTCAAACGCTGCTGGCTCACCTTTAGCGAGCGACTGCTTGAGTTGTACTTCAGCCGAGGAGTGCATTTGAAAGCAAACCAAAAAAATAATTCTTGAAAAAGGCTTATTTCACATCATTTTATTTACTTTGCAATTCAAAGTACTTTTATAATGGAAAAAGATTACTTGAAAGACATTTCGGAGATCCGCTCAATCATGGAGCGGTCGTCTCGCTTTATTTCGCTTAGTGGACTTTCCGGAATAATGGCGGGCATTTATGCACTTATTGGCGCATATATAGCCTACGAGGTGGCCTACTCTTACGAAACCGTAGGCTATACTGAGCAACTGGTGCGCAGTGTAAAAGAAAATGTAACGGTTCTTTTGCTCGATGCGCTCGGTGTTTTGAGCTTGGCCATAATTACCGGTGTAGTTCTTTCTAAAAGAAAAGCCAAAAAACTAGGCTTGGTGTTTTGGGATAAAAATGCCCAGCAACTGGTAATAAATCTATTAATTCCTTTAGCGGTTGGTGGTGCTTTGGCCGTAATCTTTTACAAAGAAGGCTACATTAAATTTGTAGCTCCTATGACATTGATATTCTACGGACTTGGCCTACTAAACGCCAGTTACTTCACTTACAGAGACATACGCTTGCTTGGGCTTTCTGAAATACTTTTAGGCCTGATAGCCTGCGTTTATACCGGCTATGGGTTGTACTTTTGGGCGGCCGGATTTGGCCTGCTACATATTATTTATGGGGCAGTAATGTATTACAAGTACGAACGCTAAGCGTGGATATTCACAAACTAAATAAGGCTTTTGAAAATAGGGTGCGGTTAGGCATAATGTCGGCACTAATTGCTGGCGATGCCATGGACTTTAACCGCCTAAAGGAGTTGCTTGCCGTAACCGATGGCAACTTGGCAAGCCATTTGAAAGCACTGGAAAAAGAAGCATTCATTCAAGTGAACAAGACCTTTATAGGGAGAAAGCCCAACACAAAATATGCCGCTACAGCTGATGGCAAAAAAGCATTCAAAGCACATATAGATGCACTTGAGGCATTGATAAAAGGACAGAAATAATGAACTAAAAAATTTTACTCACTCACTTTGAAAAACAAAGTACTTTTAAATAAACAGATTATGGAACAGCAGCCAGAAACCACATTTGAAAAGATCAATCATGCGATCAAAAACTCGGTAAGCGTAAAGCTACTTTCAATAGGCCTCTTGATCGCCATTTTGCTTATTCCCAACGCGATGATAAAGTCGCTGATAAGAGAAAGGCAATCAAATCAAGAGTTTGCAGCCCAAGAGGTTTGGAAAAAATGGGCTGCACCGCTAGAGCTCACTGGCCCTATAATCAGCATTCCTTTCGAAAAAGAACTTAGCGGAGAAAAAGGCGCATATACAGTGCGCAGCTATGCACACTTTTTACCAGAGGAACTCAATATTAATGGTGATATAGCTCCTGAAACACGCAAAAGAGGTATTTATGAAGTGATCGTTTATTCCACCAGCCTGAAAATTGCCGGCAGCTTTTCCGAGTTCGATTTTTCAGAGTTTACAGATCAGCCCGAAAACATTCTGTGGAACGAAGCAACCATATCCATGGGCATACCCGATTTACGGGGCATTCAATCGAACATAAAATTTTCGCTAGATAAAGGTAAGTACAACATGGAGCCGGGAGTTCCTGCCTATCTCTCGCTAGACTTAGGGCAATCGAATAATGAATACGGAATAGCAAGCCCTGTTTCTATCGATAAACAATCGGGAGTAAATGCACGAATCGCCATAGACCCAAGCAAATCTACCATCGCTTTTAATACCACTTTAGACATTAGGGGCACCAAAGAGCTGCTTTTCAACCCGGTTGGAAAAAGCACGAGCATAGCGCTAAAGTCAAGCTGGCAACACCCAAGTTTTACGGGGCAATTCTTGCCTGACGATTACACGACTGACAAAAGTGGATTCGCTTCAGAATGGTCTGTTTTTGACCTCAATAGAAACTACCCACAAAAATGGATTGGCAGAACGCACAGCATCAAGCAATCAGCATTTGGCGTAAGTCTTTTTCAACCGGTAGATAACTATCAGCAAAACACACGTTCGGCCAAATATGCGGTGCTTATTCTCTTCCTCACCTTTATTACATTCTTCTTTATTGAAATTCTCAACAAGAAGAAAATTCACCCTATTCAGTACATTTTGGTGGGTTTGGCGCTCAGCATTTTCTACACTTTGCTTTTGTCCTTGTCGGAAGTAATTGGTTTTACACCAGCCTACATTTTGGCGGCACTCATTATTATCGGAATGCTTTCGGTGTATTCTGCCTCAATACTTCAAAGCAAAAAACTAGCGCTGACAATGGCCGGCTTCTTTTCACTCATTTACACATTTATTTATGTGATTTTACAAATGGAAGACTTTGCTTTGCTCGTTGGTAGTTTTGGCCTGCTTGTTGTCTTAGGAATATGCATGCATTTGTCCAGAAAAGTTGATTGGTATAACATTAAACCCACAAAAAGAATAGCACATGAAAGCCTATAAGTTAAAATTTTTGATGAAGGCCATTCTATTCTTAGTTCGCTGGTATTGCTGGTTTAGGCAACCGGCCAATAAAGAGCGAATTTGGGCTGCATTGTTTATGATTCCGGGCATCTTTCTATTGGTGCCCACCTTTAACTATTCACTTACCATGCTCCAGTCATTCTTGTTTCAGGCCATGTTAGCCTACGGTTTGCTCAGCATTTTCTGGATTTTTAAGCGCCACTACCGTGTGTCTACAGTCAACTTTGTGGTATACTTTTTACTGCTTGTAAAAGTAAACACATCCATTGGCGTTCGCTCTCAATTTGAACAGGGCGATGCCAAATTGAAAGTAATGCAGTTCAACGTGCTGTCATCAAACACCGCCTATGACCAAACTATTGAAAATGTGAAAAATCTCTCCCCAGATTTCATTTCCTTTCAGGAAGTAAGCAATAAGTGGGCAGATGAATTAGAGGCAAAACTAGCCGATGAATACCCTTACTTTAAGGTTTTAAGACAAAAAGATGCCGGACAAGGCATTGCCGTATTCAGTAAATTTCCTTTGCAAAACATAGATGAACACCTCTGGGAAGGCACCGCCAACCTGAGTGGCCAAGTTTTGATTGAAAATGAGGCCATCAACTTTCTGACTTTGCACACGCGCTCTCCACGCAACAAAGCCAAGTGGCAGCATCGGAATGCGCACATAAGACAAGCCAGCGAGTTTGTGCAGCAAAACGGGGGTGAATTCTTAGTGTTGGGCGACTTCAACACGGTACCATGGGACAAACGCATGAAGGAGTTTAAAGCCTCGACCGACTTAGAAGACAGCCGCAAAAAGTTCGTACCCACCTTCCCTGCTTGGAATCCGTTTGTGGCACAAATCCCAATAGACTACATTTTTCACTCAAAAGGCATCAATTGCAAATCGCTCGACTCGGTGAAAATCACTTCAGATCATTTGGCCATTATGGGGAGTTATCAGTTCTAACCACCCCTAACCCCTCCTTAAAAATGAGGGGAATAGGTTCTACAACATTTATAAATCATTTTCCGCCAAAATATGATCTATAAATCGATACCTTTTAAATCAACCTGTCCAATAGCTCCTAGCTCCTAGCTCCTAGCTCCTAGCTCCTAGCTCCTAGCTCCTAGAATAAACTTTAATACCACAACCACTGTTGTAATTGCATTGCTAAATCTCGACCTTTGTCAATTCTGCGATTTAGCCCGCAATTCATGGAAAAACTTAAGGAAAACGCATCCATTTCACCGGCACCGGTTGACCTATCAGGACACGAACAAATCGAGATTTTTGGGGCGCGAGAGCACAACCTAAAAAATATCGACACCACAATTCCGCGCAATAAACTCGTGGTAATTACTGGTATTTCTGGTTCAGGTAAGTCTTCGCTGGCTTTCGACACCATTTATGCTGAAGGCCAACGCAGGTATATGGAAAGCTTTTCGGCTTATGCCCGTGCCTTTATTGGCGACATGGAGCGGCCCGATGTTGACAAGATCAACGGCCTAAGCCCGGTTATTTCCATTGAGCAAAAAACCACTTCGCGCAACCCAAGGTCTACCGTGGGTACGCTTACGGAAATCTACGATTTTCTGCGATTGCTATATGCTAGAGCAGGCATTGCCTATTCTTACCACACGGGCAAGGCGATGATTCGTCAGTCGGAAGACCAAATTGTAGAGCACATTATTCAAACTTTTGAGCGAAAGAAACTCATTCTTTTGGCTCCAGTAGTAAAAGGTAGAAAAGGGCACTATCGCGAGCTATTTGTGCAGATTCGCAAAATGGGCTTTACCAAAGTGCGTGTGGATGGTGTGGTAATGGAAATGGTGCCTAAAATGCAGGTAGACCGTTACAAAACACACGACATCGAAATCGTAATCGACCGCATTATAGCCGATGATGGAGACCGTTTCCGCATCACAAAATCGGTGCAAACAGCGCTCTCGCACGGCAATGGCGTAATGATGGTGCGTGATGAAGACGGCAAGGTTCACCACTTCTCCAAGTACTTGATGGATCCAGAAACAGGGCTTTCGTACGATGAACCTGCGCCAAATAACTTCTCATTCAACTCGCCATATGGCGCTTGCCCAACTTGTAACGGGCTTGGCCAGGTAGAAGAAATTACCCGCGAATCGGTAATTGCCGACCCGAACCTCAGCATTAGCCGTGGTGGTTTGGCTCCTTTGGGCGAATACCGCGATATCTGGATTTTCAAAAAGCTGGAAGCAATTCTTAAACGTTATAAGAAAAGCCTTTCAACCCCAATAAAAGACTTGCCGGAAGAGGTGGTAGAAGTGATCCTTTACGGTGATGATGTACCCGTAGCGGTTAGCTCCAAAAAGTACCCAGGCACTAACTGGAACACCAAGTTCGAGGGAATTATTAAGTTTTTGGAAAAGCAAAAGTCTGAAGGCACCGAAAAAACACGCAAGTGGATTGAGGACTTTATGACCGTAAAAACCTGCCCAACTTGCGATGGTGCTAGACTGAAAAAAGAATCGCTGCACTTTAAAATTGCCGACACCAACATTTCGGTATTGGCCAACATGGACATTGAGTCGCTGGGTGAGTGGTTTGTTGGTTTGGAAGACAGGCTTACAGATAAGCAGAACAAGATTGCGCCAGAAATTCTGAAAGAGATTAGAAAGCGCATTGGCTTTTTGCTTGATGTTGGGCTTGATTACCTAACATTGAACCGCCCATTAAGAACACTTTCGGGTGGTGAAGCACAGCGTATTCGATTGGCCACGCAAATTGGTACGCAGCTGGTTGGCGTGCTCTACATTATGGATGAGCCGAGTATTGGCCTCCACCAACGCGACAACGAAAAGCTTATAAATGCCCTGCGCGACCTGCGCGATATCGGCAACACCATTATTGTTGTGGAGCACGATAAGGATATGATGTTGGCATCGGACCACATTATAGATATTGGGCCAGGCGCAGGCCGCCATGGCGGTACTGTAGTGGCTGCAGGAACACCAGAAGAATTTTTGGAGCAAAACGGAGTGACTGCCCAGTACCTAAAAGGCACCAGAAATATTGATGTGCCGAAAGAGAGAAGAAAGGGCAATGGCAACAGCATTGAATTGAAAGGAGCAAAAGGAAACAACCTAAAAAATGTTGACCTCACGCTTCCATTGGGACAAATGATCTGCGTTACGGGTGTTTCTGGTTCGGGAAAATCTACCCTAATTCACGACACGCTCTTCCCTATTCTAAACCATCATTTCTTTAGGTCGAAAAGGGCTCCGCTTCCTTACGATTCAATTGATGGGCTGAAAAATATTGACAAGGTGATTGAAGTGGATCAGTCGCCAATTGGTAGAACACCAAGGTCGAATCCGGCCACTTATACTGGAGTATTCTCCGATATACGCACGCTTTTCACCGAATTGCCTGAGGCGAAAATCCGCGGTTACAAAGCCGGCCGATTCTCCTTCAACGTAAAAGGTGGCCGCTGCGAAACCTGCGAAGGTGCCGGCATGAAGCTGATTGAAATGGACTTTCTGCCGAATGTTCATGTGCCTTGCGAAACTTGTAAAGGCAAGCGTTACAACCGCGAAACCTTGGAGGTGCGTTTCAAAGGAAAGTCGATCTCCGATGTGTTGGACATGACAGTAGAGCAGGCTGTAGAGTTCTTCGAGCATCAGCCGAAGATCTTGAGAAAGATACAAACGCTAAACGATGTTGGCCTAGGCTACATTTCGCTTGGCCAGCATGCCACTACCCTTTCCGGTGGTGAAGCACAGCGTGTAAAACTGGCTACCGAGCTTTCTAAGAAAGATACCGGCAAAACCCTCTACATTTTAGATGAGCCAACTACAGGCCTACACTTCCAAGACATTCAGCACTTGCTCGATGTGTTGAATCGACTGGTAGATAAAGGCAACTCAGTACTTATTATTGAGCACAACTTAGATGTAATCAAAGTGGCTGATCACATTATTGATCTTGGCCCAGAAGGTGGCGAAAAAGGCGGAACTATTGTAGCTGAAGGTACTCCTGAAAAAGTAGCCAAAAGCAAAAAGAGCCATACCGCAAGGTTTTTGAAAGAAGAGTTGAAGGCATAACTGCAATCCAATCGGTGTCCTCACCGATTGTGGCGGCTTGGTCAAATGAAGTAGTTTCCGACCTCATCCTCTATTCCATCCATGGTGTAACAAATGCTCGTTTTTAATCCACTTCGCAACAGTCCAAAAAAAAGATGCTGCCACTTTCGCGACAGCATCATCTTCAACCAAAACATTAAAATCAACACACTATGAATCAACTTCACTTGGTCAATGTCTCCATTAACCTCCACCGATTTTAATTACTTACATTTCTTATCCGTGTGTCATTTAAATAACGCTAAGCTTTCAATGCTATTATCTGCGTTATTCGTTTTATCATATTTTAACAAATTCGCTCAAATATGTTACAGTTAAGGAACGGTATATCAGCCCATTTCGTTCCTTATTTAACATTTTTTATATGAGCCCATTCGATCATCTGCACCTAGATATCCCCCGCTCAAACAAGCCTCGCCTTGTTATTATTGGGGGAGGGTTTGGTGGCATTCAAATCGCCAAATCATTAAGAAAAGCCAACTTTCAAATTGTGATGCTCGACCGTCACAATTACCACACCTTCCAACCATTGTTATATCAGGTGGCCACGGCAGGTTTAGAACCTGACTCTATTGCCGAATCGCTGCGCAAAATCTTTGATAACCATAAAGACTTTTACTTTAGAATGGCCCGGGTTACAGGCCTTAACCCCGAAAAGAAAACCATTACCACGCTTGTTGGCGAGCTCAGTTACGATTTGCTCGTAATAGCCAACGGCTCTAAAACCAATTACTTTGGCAATAGGGAATTGTACGAAAGAACCTTCCCTATGAAACAAGTACCACAGGCACTAGACTTGCGCAGCCACATGCTACAGAATTTTGAGCAAACGGTAATGACACAAGACCTACGCGAAAAAGACAGACTCACCAACTTTGTAATTGTGGGCGGTGGTCCCACTGGGGTAGAAGTAGCGGGAGCTTTGGGTGAACTGAAGAAGCACGTACTACCAAAAGACTACCCCGACATTGATTTTAACATCATGAACTTGCATCTGGTAGATGGTGGTCCTCGCTTATTGGCTGGTATGTCCGATAAATCCAGTAAAAAAGCCCTTGAGTATTTGAACAAGTTTGATGTCAAGGTTTCGCTCAACACCGTGGTAAAAGACTATGACGGCCAAAAAGTAACCCTATCTGATGGCACTGTAATTCCTGCTAAAACCGTGATTTGGGCTGCTGGAGTTACCGGTAACATAATTGACGGTCTGCCAGAAAGTTCGCTGCACAAAGGGCGAATAAAAGTAGACGAGTACAGCAGAGTAGTTGGAGTAGATGATGTGTTTGCCATTGGTGATATTGCTGGCATGCTATCGGATGAGTTTCCGAACGGGCACCCAATGGTGGCACCTGTAGCCATACAGCAGGCACAAGCTTTGGGCAAAAACCTGGTACACCAATCAACAGCCGACTGGAAATCATTTAAATATCGAGATAAGGGATCTATGGCCACCATTGGTAGAAATAAAGCTGTAGTAGACTTACCCAAATTCCACTTTGGGGGCTTCTTTGCGTGGATGGTTTGGATGTTCGTTCACCTTATGTCAATTGTTGGTTTTCGGAACAGATTGGTAACCCTGAGCAACTGGGTTTGGAATTACATGACCTACGATCGTGGTACACGCCTGATCATCAGAACATTTATTCGAAAGAAGTCTCATAAACCAAGCGACAGCCTTTAATACCAAATTTTCAACGCTCTGAACCACTGGCACGAAAGATTGCCGTTATTCAAGCGAACTTTATTTATTTTTCGCGCTGGAATGAGGAAGAAGCGCTTATACTGGACACTACAAATTCTAGGCTGGGGAGTCTATTTTTTGGCTAACTACGCGCTCATTATTTCTAACCCACAAGAGCTTAACTCCGAAACGCAAGCCATTCAGCGAACAGAGCTCATTATTCATTCATTGCTGCTCTTTTTCGTCTCGCATGGCATTCTTCGAAAAAGCATTATTAAGCGGGCGTGGGTACAAATCAATATTAACAGGGTAATTCCGCGATTGCTGGCAGTAATTTTTGCCGCAGCGCTATTGGTTTTGGTTGCTTCGCTCTTGCTTTACTCTGTCTTTCACGAGGTATATTTAAAAGAAGCCATTTTTACCGAGGTGGTTTTACCCTATTTGGCCTATGTGGTCATTTATATTATTTGGACCACCGTTTACTTTTTATATCACTATTTAGAAAGCAATAACCGCTCGCTGAAGTACGAGGCGGCCATGAACGAAATGCACCTAAATCAGCTCAAAGCGCAGCTAAATCCGCATTTTATATTCAATGCACTTAACAGCATGCGAGCTTTGGTTGATGAGGAACCGAAGAAGGCCAAAATTGCCATTACGCAACTATCTAATATTTTAAGGAATTCTTTAATTACCGATAAAAAAAGAGTTGTTAACTTCCGTAGCGAACTCAATACCGTAAGAGATTACCTCGCATTAGAGGGAATTCGGTTTGAAGAAAGACTAAAAGTAAAGTATTCGATTGATAAACAGTCGGACCACTTTGAAGTGCCACCAATGATGCTGCAAACCTTGGTAGAAAACGCCATTAAGCACGGTGTTTCTAACCTAATGGAGGGCGGCCTAATTGAAATAGCAACCAAGGTGGAAGATTCTGTGTTAAGCATAAGAATCAAAAACAGCGGCCAACTGGTTTATGGCCGTAAAAGACCGCGCGAACGGTCTGGGGTTGGCTTAGTAAACACTAAAGAAAGGCTAATGTTGATCTATGGTGAAGAAGCCTCCTTTAAAATGTACAATGAAAATGATAAGTTTGTCGTGACTGAGGTAAGAATACCTCAGCGCATCTAATAAGTTGAATATGAAAGCACTGATTGTAGATGACGAAAGACTGGCTCGCAAAGAGCTCAGCAATCTGTTACAAGAGTACCAGGAAATAGAGATTGTTGGTGAAGCGGTAAATGCAGAAGATGCAGAGGAGAAAATAAAAAGCCTTAAGCCAGACTTACTCTTTTTAGATATTCAGATGCCGGGCAAAACCGGTTTCGAACTGCTCGAATCGCTCGATACCGTTCCGGAAGTAGTGTTTACAACTGCTTATGACGAGTACGCCCTAAAAGCATTCGACTTTAATGCGCTCGATTATTTATTGAAGCCAATTGAGCCAGACCGTTTAAAAGAAACCGTAACCAAACTGGTTAGCAAAGCCCAAAAAGAAGAAGAGCCAGAAAACAGTGAGCCTAAAAAGCTTGGACCACAAGACCGCGTTTTTGTAAAAGATGGCGACAAATGCTGGTTTGTAAAGCTAGAAAACATTCGCTTGTTCGAGTCGGACGGTAACTATATCAAAATCTACTTCGACAACTTTAAACCAATGATTCACAAGTCGCTGAACGCATTGGATGAAAAGTTAGACGATCGCTCATTCTTTAGAGCAAGCCGCAAGCACATTATTAACCTTACTTGGGTAGAAAGCATTGAATCTTGGTTCAATGGCGGCCTTATGGTGGTGTTACGTGGTGGCGACAAAGTAGAAGTTAGCCGCAGACAAGCAGCGCGCTTTAAAGAAATGATGAGCCTGTAAAAGCTCAAAAGTCGCGTGGAATGGAACCTAACCCTGGCGAAGTCGTCAGGGTTTTTTTGTAGGTTGAAGAACCAACCCAAACACTTCCCTATTAAAGGCGTTCTATTAACAAATTTTGAAAAAATTGTACCTTCCCATAAGTTCGGTTCAGTTTTACATGTTACGCTTTTTACTATCTTGACCCAGTTATGAAAGTGCTTTTACTTTTATTGAGCCTTTGGTTTCAGAGCGGTAGTTCTGCACAACCACAAACTACAGGTGTTAGGCCAACACAACAAACTGCCACTGTTGCAGACACTACCGTTTTAGGTCAACCGGCCGATCAAGACTCGCTGGTAATGATATTCAATGGTATTGGCCCCTATAGCCGAGAGGCACGAGCGCTGCGTGTGGGTAACAAAATCAAGAAACTTCGTGAATCTACGTTTACTGCCGAATTGACCATTAAATACGGTGAAGTTGTAAACGAAATAATGCATGGTGAAGAACTGGTAATGACCGTAAACGATGCCGATGCCAAAGCACTTGGCTTAAGCCTGAGTGGTGCTACCAGTTTTTACAAAGAACAAATTGAAGAGGCTTTAACCATTAGCTCTTTCAATCCCAATAACAGCTTCTTTATAAACGTTGGAATCGCGCTGCTCATCATAGGACTTTTCATTTTTGGGCTTCGCTATTACAACAGGCTGTTCCGTTTGGTTTACATGAAAATACATGCCAAAAAAGGCATTTGGTTTAAAGGCTTTAAGGTTAAAAACTACGAACTCATATCGGAGGATAAGCTTATAGTATACATTGTATTTTTGGCCAAAGCGGCTCGCTTGGCGCTGCTTTTGTTCATTGTTTACCTCTTGTTGCCTACTATTTTCTCGCTCTTTCCGTGGACACAAGGCATAGCCAATACCCTGTTTGGTTACATCTTAAATCCTTTAAAAAGCATAGGTTCAAAGTTTTTAAACTTTATACCAAACCTACTGACCATACTGGTAATTATTGTTGTAGTACGGTACTTACTCAAAGGGCTAGCTTTTTTTAGAACCGAAGTAGCAAAGGGCAGATTGGTACTACCTGGCTTTTACCCTGAATGGTCCAAGCCAACTTATAATCTGATAAAGGTTATAGTTATCGCTATATCCTTTGTGGCTATTTGGCCGCTTTTACCAATGTCAGAATCACCAATATTCAAGGGGGTTTCAACCTTTTTCGGTCTGTTGGTAGCACTTGGTGGTGCTGGTGCCTTTTCAAACGTAATTGCCGGCTTAGTAATTACGTATATGCGCTCATTCAAAGTTGGTGATAGGGTAAAAATTGCAGATGTAATGGGCGATGTGACTGAAAAAACACTGCTGAATACAAAAATTAAAACACTCAAAAACGAGATCATCACTATTCCGAATTCGCAAATGCTCAATAGCCATACCATTAACTATACAACGGCTAACGAGGAGGAAGGTCTGATTTTGCATACCACCGTAACCATTGGCTACGATGTGCCTTGGCGCGATGTGCACAAATGTTTAGTCGAAGCCGCATTGGCCACAGAGCATGTGAAAAAACTGCCTAAACCATTTGTATTACAAACTAGCTTAGATGATTTCTACGTGAGTTACCAGATAAACGCCAGAACGCGTGAAATCAAGAAAATGTCTTCTATTTACTCTGAGTTACACCAAAATATTCAAGATAAGTTTAACGAGGCGGGTATCGAGATCTTATCGCCACACTATGGTGCGCACCGCGATGGCAACCAAACCACCATTCCGCAAAGCTACTTGCCAGAAGATTATCAGGCACCTTGGTTCCGCATTCAAAACGATCAACCTAAAAAATGACGCTAAGACAAAGGCTTAACATCATAATTTTTGGTACCGACACACCTGCCGGCAGAACCTTTGATGTGGTTTTGCTGGTAATTATTCTATTGAGTATAGTTACCGTAATGCTGGAAAGCGTGCCTTCGCTACAGCAAAACTATGGCAATTATTTTCGTTGGGTGGAAGGTGCACTTACCATTATTTTCACCCTAGAGTACATCACCAGAGTTTGGGTTACCGAAAACAGTAAAAAATACATCTTTAGTTTTTACGGTATCATCGACTTACTCTCAATTTTACCTTCCTACCTCAGCCTGATCTTTGTAGGAACCCAGTATTTGCTCATTATAAGAGCGCTGCGCTTATTGCGCGTTTTCCGAATACTGAAGCTAGGCAGGTTTGTAGGCGAGGGTGAACAACTCGGCAGGGCAATTAAAGCCAGCAGGCACAAAATCACTGTATTTATGGGCACTGTGTTGGCCACAGTAATCATTATGGGTACGGTAATGTATTTGGTTGAAGGTAGGGCAAATGGTTTTACTAGTATTCCGCGCAGCGTGTATTGGGCCATAGTAACACTCACAACTGTTGGCTATGGCGACATAGCTCCGCAAACCATCATTGGTCAGAGCTTGGCTTCTTTTGTAATGATTCTTGGCTATGCCATTATTGCTGTGCCTACCGGCATTGTAACGGTGGAACTTCAGAAAGAAAAGAAAGAGGCCGAGGACAAAATTAAATGCTCAAAGTGCGAACTTGCAGGCCATAGTGCCGATGCAAACTACTGCAGACGCTGCGGAGAAAAACTGAGACCTTGAAAAAGCCTATAAAACTAGATGCCTATACGTCTGAAGAAGAAAGAGCCAATGTGCTCACCCATTTTCCGGGCGTAGTCTTCGGAATAATTGGGGTTTATTCAGCCTTAAGCAGCAATGCTGCAAACTACCAAGCTTGGAGCACGGCTGTTTTCTTTCTCACTTGCATTGTTCTTTATGCTAGCTCTACGCTTTATCATTTAGTGAAAGCCAAAAAGCAAAAGCTGCTTTTTAAAAAGCTCGATCATATTTCTATCTACTTGCTTATTGCAGGCACATTTACGCCTTTTTGCTGGGGTGTTTTGGGCAATGAAGCAATCGGAAAGAACCTATTGATAGCAGTTTGGGCCATTGCAGCGCTGGGCACCATCTTCAAAATATTCTTTACCGGCAGGTTTGAGTTTATCTCACTCCTATCGTACCTAGGCATGGGCTGGCTTGGATATTTAATGTTCGATAGGTTAGCCGAAGTAATGGGTAACCAAGCCGTAAACTATATGCTGTACGGAGGGCTTTGTTATACTGGCGGAGTGGCCTTCTACCTTATGAGAAAGCTAAAATACCACCACGCCATTTGGCATATTTTTGTGCTAGGCGGAACCGCCTTTCATGCCGTAGCCATTTTGCAAGTGCTCGATTTTACTCGTGCTTAACGTAGTTCTCCCACTTTTCTAATACTGCCGTAAAATCCTGTGGCAACTCCGAGTCGAACTGCATAAACTTATTACTTATTGGGTGTACAAAGCCTAAGGATTTTGCATGTAGTGCTTGCCGTGGCATTAGCTTAAAGCCATTTTCTACAAATGCTTTGTATTTAGAAAACTGAGTACCCTTTAGCACTTTGTTGCCACCGTAGGTCTCGTCATTAAAAAGCGGATGCCCCAAGTATTTTAGGTGCGCCCTAATCTGGTGAGTTCTACCTGTTTCTAAATTGCATTGAATAAGCGAAACATAGCGTAGGTCCTTCAGTACCTTATAATGTGTAATGGCATGGCGGCCCCTAGAGCCATCCTCAATAGCAACAGTAACTCTCCTGTCCTTTTCACTACGGCCAAGGTGCACGTTTATGGTGCCGCTTTCTTGCAAAGGCACGCCCCACACTAAAGCGTAATAAGTCCGCTCAATACTATGGTCGAAAAACTGTTTGGCCAGACCCGTCATAGCCTGCTCTGTTTTGGCAATTACGAGCAAGCCCGAGGTATCCTTATCAATACGGTGCACCAAGCCAGGCCTACCCTCATTGTCCTTCATGGTGGGCAATTGTGTAAAGTGATAGGCCAGCGCATTCACCAAAGTACCCGACCAATTATTATATGCAGGATGCACCACCATACCAGCCTCTTTATTCACCACAAGCAGGTCGTCATCTTCATAAACAATGTTTAGGGGAATATCTTCAGGAATCACTTCGGTATCGCGTGGTGGTTCGGGTAAAGCCACTACTACCACATCGTTTGCCCGTACTTTAAAGTTGGGCTTAATCTCTTCTCCGTTTACCGTTACAAAACCGTCCTTAATACCCTGTTGCACCTTGTTACGTGTAACATTTGGCAACCTGTCCATCAAAAACTTATCAATTCTGTAAGGCTCTTGCCCCGGATCGCAAACAATGCGATGGTGTTCAAAAAGGTCTTCCTGCTCTTCCATTGAATGGCAAAGTTAATGAATATGCCGTTGTTGTCGTTATATTCTGGCCAAGTGAAGAAAATAGTAGAACCCTGCTTCGACAAACTTTAAGCAAGTGAAAGTTCGCAAAGCTCAGGTAACACGAAACTTGATGAACCAGTTTGTCGAAGTTTATGACCCGGCATCAACTTTGACAAACTATAAACTCCAGCATAAGCGTAGTACAAACGCTCTGCCTTCCAACAACCGAAAGTTTATCAAAGATATGTTTCAATACAATCTGAGCAGTTTGATAGCTTGTTTCGACAAACTTTAAGCGAGGGAAAGTACGCAAGCTCAAATAGCACAAGATTTGATGAACCAGTTTGTCGAAGTTTACGAACCAGCATCAACTTTGACAAACTGTAAACTCTAGCACTAGTGCTGTAGAAACACTGTTCTTCCAACAACCAAAAGTTTGTCAAAGAGGGCTTACTCCAAACGACTTTCTGTTTCAATAGTACGGTGAAAGTCGATAAACTCCTCTTTATTCTGAAACCATTCAACTGCGAAATCACTCGTAACAACCCTTGGTACCTCATTCAATAATTCCGAATAGGAGGACCATTCCCAACACCTAAAATCATCTGAGTATCCGTGCTTTTCCGGGTTTTGATGAATGTATCTTATCAAACGAGTCAAGTGGTTATCTGTCACTAATATTCTCTTAAATGGTCTTTCCATCAATGTCCCTCTCCTTCTAAACACCTTATTGTAAGCAAGCGCATAAGATTGAAATAAACACCGGAATCGTCTACTAACTAATTCTTGATTTAAAACCTTGATACAGAAATGAAAATGATTTGGTAGCAGACAGTAAGCTACTGTATCTACTGAGTCACTCATGTACTTACGATATTGTCGAAGGAAGAACTCGTAATTATCTGGGTTACGAAACAACAACTCGTTACTTATCGCTCGATTAAAAACATGATAATACTGCCCATTGTGAAATTGTGTTTTATAAGAATCAGTATGTGCCATTGTAAAATCAATTTACAAAATACGAACTAGCATCATTGTCTAGGCTTCGACAAACTTTAAGCAAGTCAAAGCACTCAAAGCCCAGGTTACTCTAAATTGGGTAAACCAGTTTGTCGAAGTTTACAGCCAACACCAACTTTGACAAACTATAAACTCCAGCATTAGTGCTTCAGAAACACTGTTCTTCCAACAACCAAAAGTTTGTCAAAGATGAGTTTCAATATTCACTAACTTCGGCAGATGGAATTAGGCAATGCACCTGTACAGCAAATTCATGCACCGCTTTTTGAGCA
This sequence comes from Roseivirga pacifica, assembly GCF_900111145.1. Lineage (GTDB taxonomy): Bacteria > Bacteroidota > Bacteroidia > Cytophagales > Cyclobacteriaceae > Roseivirga > Roseivirga pacifica. The sequence goes on along the minus strand of NZ_FOIR01000001.1, from coordinate 844,253 downwards.
AATGGAGGTAAGCGTTTTCGTAAAACGTGAAGATTTAAACCACCCCTTTGCCTCTGGTAACAAATACCACAAGCTGAAATACAACTTACAAGAGGCCAAAAAACAAGGCCATGACACACTGCTTACTTTTGGGGGAGCATACTCCAATCACATTTATGCCGTGGCGGGCATTGGAAAAGCAGAGGGTTTTAAAACTATCGGGGTAATTCGGGGAGAAGAACATTTGCCTCTCAATCACACCTTACAATCTGCCACGGAATTCGGTATGCACTTGCATTATATGGATAGAAGCACCTATCGGTTGAAAAACACAGAAAAAGTAAAACAAACATTACAAAATAAATTCAATGACTTCTACTTAATTCCTGAAGGTGGAACCAATGGGCTAGCCATAAAAGGCACTTCAGAGATGCTAAAAGAAGAATCCAATTATGATTACTACGCCTGCCCTGTTGGAACAGGCGGAACAGTGGCTGGAATTATCCACGGTTTAAATGGTCAAGGGAAGGTTCTAGGTTTCTCTGCACTTAAAGGAAATTTCCTAATTGAGGAAGTTACCAACTTGCTTACACAAGTAAATGGACAGCATTTGAAGAATTGGTCTATTAAAACCGATTATCACTTTGGAGGCTATGCCAAAACTAATTTTGAATTAATGGACTTTATGAAGGCTTTTGAAGAAGCCTACGACTTTCTGTTAGAGCCTGTTTATACGGCAAAAATGTTCTATGGTCTTTTTGATAGGATAGAAAAAGGCGCTTTCCAAAAAGGCACGAGTATTTTGGCTATCCATACTGGTGGCCTCCAGGGTCGAGCTGGTTTCGGCCTAGCCCATTAGCTCTTCAAAAACTTCTTTCAACTTATTGAAGGATTTCACAACGATTTTCTTTGGCTTCTCCAGCCCCTTCATATTGTGGGTTGAAATGTAAATTTCTTCAAAACCTAACTTCTCTGCTTCGGCAATTCGGCTATCAATCCTATTTACCGCTCGAATTTCTCCTCCCAAGCCAACCTCTGCAGCAAAAGCCACTTTATCGGTTACGGGAACATCATGATATGCACTCACCAAGGAGGCGCAAACGGCAAGGTCCAGCGCAGGCTCATCTATTCTAATTCCTCCAGCCACATTCAAAAACACATCTTGGCTACCAAAACGCAGGCCTCCGCGTTTCTCCAAAACTGCCAGCAGCATATTCATTCGCTTAGCATCAAAACCTGTGGTACTTCGCTGTGGGGTTCCGTATGTAGCGGGACTCACCAAAGATTGAATTTCGATCATTAGGGGGCGGTTTCCCTCAATAGTGGCACCAATGGCCACTCCCGGTAAGTCTTCTGCTTTTTGCGTAATGAGTATTTCCGAAGGGTTAGAAACCTGACGCAAACCACTGCCCAACATTTCGTAAATGCCCAATTCGGAGGTAGACCCAAACCTGTTTTTTATTGTTCTAAGAATTCGATAAGTCATGTGCCTATCGCCTTCAAATTGCAGCACGGTGTCTACCATATGCTCCAAAACTTTTGGACCAGCAAGGCTGCCTTCTTTTGTAATATGACCAATTAGAAAAACCGGTGTGTTTGTTTCTTTAGCAAAGCGCAGCAATTCGGCAGTACATTCGCGCACTTGCGATACCGAACCCGGTGCCGACTCAATTCTATTCGTTTGTAGGGTTTGAATGGAATCAATAATGACCAACTTCGGCTTTAACTCTTCTATCTGCTCAAAAATTTGTTGCGTGCCGGTTTCTGAGAGAATGTAGCATGAGGGTGATTTATAACCGATTCTATCGGCTCGCATCTTTATCTGTTGTTGGCTTTCCTCGCCCGAAACATAAAGCACCTGTGTGTTTTGAGCGCTTAGCGCCAGCTGCAGCATAAGTGTAGACTTACCAATGCCCGGTTCACCACCAATTAACACCAACGAACCACCCACAATACCTCCACCAAGTACACGGTTCAGCTCGGCATCGCTTGTATTCAGGCGCTTTTCTACTTGGCCTTCTACCTCAGAAATTTTTACGGGTTTGCTGGCTATTTTAGAACGGTTACTTTCCGTTCGCCAGCTAGGTTTAGAACTATCCTCTTTAGTGATTTTTTCTTCTACATAAGTATTCCATTCGCTACACGAGTGGCACTTCCCTATCCACTTTGGAGCAGTTGCTCCACAACTCTGACATACGTAAACCGACTTTGTTTTAGCCATGCGGAAAGATAGCGAATTGCATAAAAAAAGCGGGTACCTTATGCACCCGCTCAACCGAATTAAACATTTTTTCTATTTCACTATGAAGAGAGTATGAATAGAATAAAACGTCCTTCATAGTTAACTCCTAAAACGAAAAAAGGATACACCTCTCGGAGAAAAATTTCTCCATTTAACACAAAAAACGCGGTTTTTGTAGTGAATCGGGATATTTCAGGGATGAACGGGAAAGCCCTTAAGCCAACAACTCACCAATATCTTCGGCCGATAGCTTTTTAATGAAGCTTTCTTCTGTCGTTATAAGGTCCGAAGCCAAGCGAAGTTTGCTCTGCTGCAAAGCTAAAATTTTCTCCTCAACAGTATTTCTACTAATAAATTTATAAGTGAAAACAGTTCGCTTTTGCCCGATTCTGTGCGCCCTGTCTACTGCTTGCGCTTCAATGGCAGGGTTCCACCATGGGTCGAGCAAGAATACGTAATCTGCACGGGTAAGGTTGAGCCCTAAGCCACCTGCTTTAAGCGAAATAAGGAAAACATTTACGCTATCATCATTTTGGAAAAGCTCTACCTGGCCTTGGCGATCTTTAGTGGCACCATCCAAATAAGCATGCTTAATTTCCTTCTCGTTCAGGTATTTTCTGATGATCGATAAATGCTTTACAAACTGGCTAAAAATTAGAATCTTGTGCCCTTCGCTAAGCGCAGAGTCAATCATGTAGGTAATGTCCTCCATTTTGCCAGAATCGCCATCGTAACCTTCCTCTACCATTAGCGGGTGATTGGCCAGCTGGCGCAGCTTCGTGAGTCCTTGCAAAAGCAACATCTGCGACTTTTTAATACCGCTCTTCTCAATGGTATCGAGAATTTTATTGCGATAGTAAGTCTTAGCCTCCTCATACTTTTCTTCCTGCTGAGGCGACATGGTGCTATACTTCACGTTTTCAATTTTCTCTGGCAGATCCGATGCTACCTGAGACTTTTGCCTGCGCAGAATAAATGGTTTGATCATTACATTCAGCTTGCGCATTTTCTCCACATCCTGACGTTTTTCAATCGCCATTTGGAATTCATCGCGGAAGAAGCGCTGCGTGCCCAGCAAGCCCGGATTAATAAAGCTGATTTGCGACCAAAGATCCATGGTACTGTTTTCTAGCGGAGTACCCGTAAGAATTAGGCGATGCCTTGAGTTCAACTCACGCACCGATTTTGAAATGATGGAATCAGGGTTTTTAATAGCCTGAGACTCATCCAAAATCACATAATGGAAGTAGTATTCCTTTAGAATTTCTATGTCGAGCCTGGTAATACCGTAAGAGGTAATGATGAGGTCGTAGTTTTGAAAAAGCTCCGGATTCTTGTCTCGGTTTGTGCCGGTATACACCAAAACCTTCATGTTTGGTGTGAATTTAGCCGCTTCGAGCTGCCAGTTATAAATAAGCGATGTAGGCATTATAAGCAAAGAGGCGTTCTCCGCCCCAGCAGCTTTCTGTGCCTGCAAAAGCGCCAGAGTCTGTACGGTTTTACCCAAACCCATGTCATCAGCAAGGCAGCCACCAAAGTTATATTCGCTCAAAAAGCGCATCCAGTTGTAACCGGCTTTTTGGTAAGGCCTTAGTGTGCCATTAAAGCTTTCGGCCAATGGATAATCATCAATTTCTTCAAAGCCTTCGAGCCTTTGCAACTTGCGGTCCATGGTTACCTTGGCAAGGTTTCCATTCTGCAGGTCCTGAATCAAAGCCAAGTGGTGCTTTTTAAGCTTGTGTGTATGCTGGTCCGGTTCAATCAAGGAGAACAATTCCGAATAATCGGTAAACCAAGACTCTGGAATTACGGCAATTTCACCATTTGGCAGCTTCAACTCCTTCTTTTTAGCCTTAATAAGCTTGCGTAGTTCTTCAAAAGGAATTTCGAATTCGCCAAAACGTATAATCGCTTTGATATCGAACCAATCAATCCCTTCGCTTACTTCAATATCAATGGCCGATTCGCCAATGAAATACTTCTTGCGGTCGGATTGGCTCTGCTCTACGGAAATTCCGAGTTCTTCAAGTTTCTCAGAATTATCGGCCATCCAGGTAAAGGCTTGGCCTCGTGGCAGGGTCATACGCCCATTTTTTAGGGCTAAACCCAAGCTGCTTAACTCGGTAAGAATGCTCTTCTCTTCTTCTCCCTTGCGGTAAATTTTATGGAAGGTGTAAGAATCATCCGTTTTTTCCATTTCTACGGTAGAAACCGGATTGGTTTCGTAGCCAAACTGGTAAGGCCCGTAGTGCCAGTTTATTTTAAACAGAATCTTACAATCTTCGGCATCGGCATGGCCGTTGCCATTGGTTTTGCCAAATAATGTACCATTCGAAGATTCTGATAACTCAGAGAACGAAAGCGATGGCGCCAAGTCAAACTTCTCGGTCTCTATTTCAAAACCCTTAGCATATACATCGAAAGAGGAAACTAACTGCGTGACAAACTTTTTGTAGTAGGTTTCTTCCACCTTGCGTGGCACCACTATAAATTTCTTGTTCAGGAATGGCTTAAGCTTGTTGCCATCTACGTTCTTTTCGAACCTAATCAGTTTGTTTTGGCAAATAAGTCCGGCTGGCTCATTGCACATTAGGTAAGAGCCGTTGTATTGCCACTCTAGTTTTTCGCCATGCAGCTTTATGGTTGGAAAGTAATGCGTGTTTTCCTCGTTTCTCCTAAAGTGGAAAAGCACTGTTGCGCGTTCTTCTACCCACTCAATTTGCTTCCAGGCAGGTTCGCCATCACGGCCCATCTCAAAGATCATTTTACCCCCTAGCAAATCGAGAATTTTCGCTCTGCGCTGTTCTATGTAGCCATGAATTACCTCTTGAAGCGCCTTATCCCCATTCTCTTTGTCATAAACCTTCAAAAAGAATTCATCGGGCTTTACTTTCTTCTTGTAAAACTTCAGCATGATAGACTCTTGCTGAATTTGATCCATTAGCTCAATGAGTTTGATGTCTCTTTCATCGACCCCATTAGAGAACTCTCTGGCATTTTTCGAAGAAATATTTTGGTGTTGTAAAGTGAGTCTTCCCTTGTCATCGAGCTGAACCACAAAGGATTCGAACAAATACCCAAGGTATTCATGTTGGAAAAGTGAATAGATTAATTGGTAGGGTTGAGCAGTAGAAACCTTCATTTTTGCAAAAATCCGATTCGCAAATTAAAGATTAATGGCTGTTTCCAAAAAGAGATTTTAGGTTCTTGGCGCTTATTTAGTCCAAATATTTGATGGGTTCAATGCGAGATGCTAAAAGTGCAGGACGATATGAGGTAAGTACAGTAATTATTGCAATGCTGAGCCCAACCAAAGCCACATCTGACCACACCAACTTAACCGGATAGGCCTGTACCAAAGAACTAGACATGCCCATGCTAATGAGTCCGTAGGTTTCTTGCAGCCAACAAATGACTACGCCTAAACCAATGCCAAATATGGCTCCCGTTAAGGCAATTATTCCGCCCTGCTTAAGAAAAATGCGTTTGATCAATTTTTGATCTGCACCAAAGGCAAAAAGCACCGAAACGTCCTTGCGTTTTTCAATGGCCAGCATGCTAAGGCAAAAGAAAATATTGAATGAAGCGATGGCCGTAATGAATGACAGTGCGATATAGACGAAGAGCTTTTCAATTTTAACAGCCCTCAGAAGATCGGCATGCTGTTCATCTCCATTTAAAATATTAAAGCCAGCACCCAGTACTTGGTTTAGGCCAGCTCTAACCCGACTCTCACTGGCTCCTTCAGCATAATAAATTTCTAAGCTTGTTCGCTTATCACCAAAGTTGGTAAGGTCGCTAGCAAAGTCGAGTGAGGTCATTACGTATTTTTCGTCAAAGCTTTGTTCTACCTGAAAAATAGCGGCCGGAAAAATTCTCTTTCTGTTTAAAGAATTAGCCGACATAAGGGCTCCTGGCCTTATCTTTCGCGGATAGATCGCTTCTATTTCCAAGGAGTTGCTTTCCATTAGCACCCCCAGTTTGTAAGCCACACCTATGCCCATTACGGCAAAGTCTTTGCCTCGTTCTTCAAACCGAACGCGACCAGTAACCAAAACCGTATCTAATTGATTATGGGCTAAAAACTCATCGCTAATGCCCTTAATTCGCACCACCGTTTGGCTTTCTTGATAGCTGAAAACCACGTTTTCTTCAATTACCTGGGCTACACCAGCGACACCGTCTATGGCCCTAATGGCATTTAGCTCGTCTTCTGAAATCGTAAAGTTTTTGCCCTCTGCTATTTCTACTTTTAAGTCGGGGTCAAACGTACCATAAACGGTGCGCAAAACGTGTTGCAAGCCATTAAAAACGGAAAGCACAATTACCAAAGTCATGGTGCCAATGGCCACGCCAATCATTGAAACCCAAGAAAGAATCTGGATAAAGTTGTTCGACTTTTTAGCAGTAAAGTACCGCTTTGCTATAAAACTGGAGACATTCAATCTTCTTCGGTTTCGCTATCGCCTTCTTCAGGAATTTCGAGAGAATCTAGCAGCTTATCTATTGACTGCGCATTTTCGGCCGTTGCGTCTAAGAAGAACGCCAGCTCTGGTACAATACGCACTTGCTTGCCAATTTTTCGACCTAACTCGCCACGTACTTTGCTCTTTTTGTCATTAATTAAATTCAGTGCATCGTCTGAAAAGCTGATAGGGAATACGCTGATATAGATTCGTGCAAGACCAAGGTCTGGGCTCATTTCAACATCGGTTACCGATACGAGTTTTCCATTGAACTCGCTGTAAAACTGCGATTGTAAAATGGCACTGATCTCTTGCTGAATTAATTTAGAAAACTTGAGTTGTCGCTTGCTTGCTGTCATGGGGCAAATATCCGATTAAAAACTGTATTTTCCTTATGCGTCAAATTTAGCTTATTTGCACTCGCAATTAATTTCGCCTTGATAAAGCTCTTCCGAACAAACGACCCTTACAGACTGGTATTATTAACCATTGCGTTAATAGTCGGTCGCGTGGTGATTTTTGCCATACCCTTGGCAGAAGTAACAAGACCTGATTTAGACTTTGCTGGTGCGATAAGTGACGGTTTGCTCAATGGAGTTGATAAAGAGGTTGGCCCGCTTTATATGCTATTGTGGCAATTGGTTGATTTAACCAACGGCATTTGGCTTTCGGCTCTGCTTGCTGGCGTGTTTGTATTAATTAATACGGTATTAATTTCTGACCTTTTCATTCGCAACAATGCGCTAAAAGATAATACCTACATCCCTGGCCTTTTTTACATTTTACTTACTCTGGCAAGCAAAAGCAGCCTTCTGCTATCGCCCCAATTGGTCGGCATGACGTTTTTGTTGCTGGCGCTTGGCTTTTTGCTGGATCACATAAAGTTCAGAGGTAGCGAGGAGAACATTTTAAGCACTGGGGTTACCATTGGCTTAGCTGCGCTATTTTTTATTCCCTATGCGGTGTTTTGGTCAATTGTTATTCTTATATATATCTTTTATTCAAGCACTTTGAGTAGAAGGTATTTTCTGATGAGCTTCGGCTTTTTGCTACCGATAATCGTTGTTTTCACCTACTTTCTCTATAGCGATAAACATGTTGAATTTTTAACCCACATTTGGTCTTCAATCACCAATATCGGGTTCAAGCCGCAAGCGCTTACCATGGGTAAAGTGGTGGTTTTACCATTAGTGTTTTCGCTATGGGGGGCGCTCACAAGCTTCTCAGGAGCAAGAATGACCAACCACCAGATTTACGTACAGCGCATAATGACATGGCTGCTCTTTTTCGCGCTATTCGTAGGTACATTCTATTTAGTAAAGGGCGGAATTATCCACTATGAATTTCTATCACTGCCAATGGCCTATTTCCTTTCGAAAAACGTTCTTGGCTTTAATAAGAAGTGGAAATCAGAAGCACTGGTGTGGTTAGTGCTTCTGAATGGAATTGTCTTTCTATTTATTTAGTGGCACAGGCGATTTTACTCACCCTTCTTTCATGTCTACCACCCTCAAAGTCGGTAGTTAAAAAGGTCTCCACCATTTCTTGAGCTAAATCGTAGGATACGAACCTTTCAGGAATACACACTATGTTGGCATTATTGTGCTGGCGCGCCAAAGCAGCCAACTCGGTATTCCAAACCAAGGCACCTCTTATACCCTGATGTTTGTTTACAGTAATGCAAACGCCATTTCCGCTTCCGCAAATAGCTATTCCAAAGTCCATTTCACCAGCTTCCACAGCGGTTGCCAATGGGTGTACAAAATCTGGGTAATCGGCAGACTCTGAAGAAAACGGACCAAAGTCCTTTACTTCATAGCCTTTAGATTCCAAATAGCCTTTGATTTTTTCTTTGTAGCTGAAACCAGCGTGATCTCCTCCTAATCCTATCTTTTTCATTATGCTAACTTTTCGTCCATCTGTTTCTGAATGCGTCTCGAAATAACAATACTCACCTCATAGAGGAACACTAGCGGAAAGGCAATGAGTACTTGGCTAATAACATCGGGCGGTGTAATGACTGCCGATACAACCAGTATTACCACAAAAGAGTGCCTTCTGTAGGTTTTCATAAGCTCTGGAGTAACCAAGCCTGTTTTAGACAAAAAGTAGGTTACCACGGGTAGCTGAAACATTAACCCACAGGCCAAGGCAAGGGTAACCACTAAGCTAACCAGTGACTTAATATCTATTAAATTGACTATCGAAGAGCTAAGCGAATAATTACTTAAAAAGTTAATACTGAGCGGTGTAACAATGAAGTAACCAAACAGAACCCCGCTAAGGAATAGAAAGGACACCACAACTACCGCACCTCTCGAAGCTTTAGCTTCAGAACCTCGAAGCCCTGGCTTAATAAACCTCCATATCTCCCAAAAAGCATATGGAAAGGCCAAAATTAAACCAGCTATAAAAGAGGAAAGAATGTGCTGTGTAAACTGCCCCGTAATTTCCCTGTTTTGCAAGTCCATAGGAATATCCTTACCAATACATAAGCTAGGTGTTTTAACCGCCTCGGCCAATTCGCAAAGCTTCTGGTAAGTCCAAAAATCAGGCTTAGTAGGCCCGAAAATGACCGTATCCCAAATAAAACTTTTGGCCAAAAAAGCTGCTATAGTAAAAACGAAAATGGCCGCTACAGAGCGTACCAAATGCCACCTCAATTCCTCGAGGTGGTCTAAGAAGGTCATTTCCTTCTCTTCTGTATTTTCAGAAATCTGATCGAGTGCCAATTATTTTTTGAAAAGCGGATAAGAACTCATCCAGTTGTTTACTTCCGATTTAATCGATGCAAGTTTTGCCTCATTCTCATGATTCATTAAAGCACTATCAATTAAATCAACTATTCTCTGCATATCATCTTCAACCAATCCACGAGTGGTTACGGCTGGGGTTCCCACCCTCATACCTGAAGTAACAAACGGTGACTTATCGTCAAAAGGCACCATGTTTTTATTAATGGTAATATCAGCCTTACCTAAAGTTTCTTCAGCAATCTTACCAGAAAGCCCTTTAGATCTAAGGTCAATTAGCAACAAGTGGTTATCTGTTCCACCAGAAATTATCTCATAACCCTTGTCTACAAATGCTTTGCCCATTACGGCAGCGTTTTTCTTAACCTGAAGCACATAGTCCATGTAATCATCGCTAAGTGCTTCGCCAAAAGCCACTGCTTTTGCTGCAATTACATGCTCTAGCGGTCCACCTTGCGTGCCAGGGAAAACCCCCGAGTCTAGCAATTGAGACATCATTCGAGTAGCGCCTTTTGGGGTTTTCAAACCCCAAGGGTTTTCAAAGTCTTCTCCCATCATAATTAAACCACCTCTTGGCCCACGCAAAGTTTTGTGGGTTGTGGTAGTTACAATATGGCAATGCTCCAGCGGATCAGTTAAAAGACCTCTAGAAATTAGCCCTGCTGGGTGAGAAATATCTGCCAAAAGCAAAGCACCTACCTCATCGGCAATGCTTCTAAGTTTTGCATAATCCCAATCTCTACTGTAAGCCGAAGCACCGCAAATAATCATTTGTGGCTTTTCCTTCTTAGCGGTCTCTTCTACTTTATTCCAGTCGATTAAACCTGTTTCCTTTTCTACTCCGTAGAACAAAGGTTGATAAAGTTTACCTGAGAAGTTAACTGGCGAGCCATGTGTAAGGTGCCCTCCATGAGAAAGGTCGAAACCCAGGATTTTATCACCTGGCTTAAGGCAAGCCAGCATAACGGCAGCATTTGCCTGAGCACCAGAGTGCGGTTGCACATTTGCCCAAGTGGCGCCAAACAACTGCTTTACTCGCTCAATAGCTAAGGTTTCAATTTCGTCTACTACTTCGCAACCGCCATAATACCGCTTGCCCGGTAGGCCTTCAGCATATTTATTGGTGAGAATAGTACCCATGGCAGCTATCACTTCTTCAGAAGCATAGTTCTCTGAAGCAATTAGCTCAATACCATTGGTTTGTCTTTCCTTTTCTTTAGCTATTAAATCGAATATTGCTTGATCCTTTGGCATACCAGTAGTTTTTGCCAAAAATAGTTTTTGGAAAGCGAATTACAATAAGAATTGTTTAATGAATGACCGCGGGTAGGCTATTTCTTCTTTTGAATCGAAGCAATAATAGTTTCCACAACATGGGCTTGCGTAAATGGTTTACCGATGTAACCATCCAAACCATATTTTTTTATGGCCTCTTTTACCTCGCTGTAAGAATAAGTTGTATAAGCTAATATAGGAATGGGGTTATTTTGAAACTCTTTAGTTTGCTTTATAAGCTTTGTTGCTTCAAATCCATCGATAAGTGGCATGTGTAAATCCATCAACACAATGTCTACTTGGTTTGAAACAAACTGTTTTATTCCGTCCTTTGCCGAATAAGACTTATAACTAACAGCTCCAAATTTGGAAAGGGTTTTCTCAGCTACACTAAGATTAATAGGGTTATCATCGATTACCAAGATTTTTACACCCTTGAGTAAATCTGCGTTTCCGGAAACTTCCTGCGACTTATCTACAAAAACCTCATCGGTAGATGTGATCTCGTCATTCAATAAAAAGTATGATCTAGCGCCCATAAACTTTTCCTCTGTAAGTTTAAGTGATTGGGAAACCCCAAAGGTCACCCATTTGACCTATTTATTTTCTGATTTTTTTTCGTTACTTCAGGCTTTTATTACTATTCTACGTGTACACATGAATTTTTCTTCAAAATTTAGCTTGGTGGGGGAACCAATGTTTTTTTTCAAAAAAAAATTCTTCCGAATGGGTGACCTTTCGATTTCTAAATCACTAAATGATATAGAGTATGCGTGAAGACTCTTGGATTTTCCGATTGCAACGAGGTGATCGAACTGCGCTCGAGGAAATTTATAAGACGTACCGTCCCAGCTTTATTAACTGGATTGTGTATACGCACAAATGCAGCAAAGACGAAGCGATAGACATTTACCAGTACTCTATTATTACGCTCTATGAGAATGTCATAGACAAAAGTGTTGAGGAAATGAACGATGCGGGAATAAAGACATACCTGTTTTCTATAGGAAAAAACAAGTTGCTCTCTGATACCCGTAGGCAATCAAAATTCACTTACCAAGACTCATTAGATGAAAATGACTTGATAGAAGTGATTGATTCCCCAAGTTCCAATCGAGGAGAAAGATTGAGGCGGTTAGAAAAGATTATTCAAGAACTTGGATCTCCATGTGCAGATATACTAAAGCTATTTTACTTCAATAATTTATCGACAGAAGAAATAGCCGATGTATTAGATTACAAAAATGGAAACACTGTAAAGAATTTGAAATACAAGTGTCTCCAAAGAGTTAAGAAGAAATTGAATAACCCATAATGAAAAATTTAGAGCTAATTGATCGTTACTTTCAGAATGACCTATCGCCTAGCGAACTGGCCGATTTTAACGAGGCTTTGAAAAACGATGTTGATTTCAACAAAGAGTTTCAAGAGTTGAAGGAAATTCGTTTAGCCACTAAGGCAAATGCTCAAAACGACTTGAGCAATTTTTTGAATGCGCTCGAAAGAGACATTCAAAAAGAGGAAGAATCAACCCTAACCAAACATACAATGAAGAAATATGTATCAATTGCTGCATGTGTAGTGCTTATCGCAGCGGTAAGCTTCTTCACAATTACGCAGAACTCGAAACCTACGGGCTCAGAGATTTTTAGTGAGTATTACACCTCCTACGACAACTTGGCTGGTCAAGTAAGGGGTGCTGCTACCATTGAAACTTTGAGTGCGGAAGCTTACGGTGCTTATGATGCTGGTAACTACATCTTAGCCGCTGAAAACTTTGAATCTCTTGTTGCTGAAGACAAGTCTGCTACTAACTACTTCTATATGGGTCTTTCTAATATAGAAAATGGCGACTTTGAATCAGCAGTAACTAACCTAAACGTAGTAGTTAACAACTTCTCTGACCTTAGCGCTCAAGCTAAATGGTATATGTCTTTGGCGCTTATTGCCAATGGTGCTGAGGAAGAAGCTTTTGGTAACCTAGCAGGCCTTACGCTCGAAAACTCTGCTTACAAAGAAAAAGCAAAGGCAATCCTTAAGTCATTAGGCGCTTTCGCAAACGACCTTGACGGTGGTGTTATTGTGGCTGTTGAGCAAAGACCTAAGGAGGAAGAAGCCGCTCCAAGCGGAGCAAGTTTAGATTTTGAAGGAAGAAGACAATACCAGTTCGGAACCGTTGTTTCTGAAACTACTGGTATCAAATATAGATTTTTTACAGACGACCCAATCGATGAACTTGAAGAAGGTGCAGAAGTAGAAATGATTGTTCTAAGACAGAATAAAAACAGAGGATTCGCCTACATACTTGGTAGACGATAAGAAAGCATTCTTTCCAAATACACACACATCACACGCGAGAAGGAGAATCAAATGGTTCTCCTTCTTTTTTTGCGATAGATAAAAATGGCCAAAATCGCAAGAAGCACTCCGGCTGATAAAACAACGACTAATAAGCCATTTCTTTCACCTTCATTGCTCTCTACATTTTCTCCTAACTGAATAAATGCACTCCAGTAATACGGATGTGAGAGATAGGCATCGGAGTTGTTTAAGTAGTTTAACTTTGCCTGGCGCAGCGCTTCATTTATTGGCTCACCTTCTTTATTAAACTTCTCGTGCATATCAACCATCAAACGAGAGGTAATCTTATCATTCACTTTCCAGAGGCTCATTACAATTGAGGGCACTCCTACTAAAGAAAACCCACGGGCAATACTAAATGTACCCTCACCCTTTGTAATTAGACCAACACCGCTTTCACAAGCACTGAGTACAGCCAGCCTGGCGTTTAGTCCGGCTAAATAGAGATCACTAGTTTGTAATTGGGTATTGCCAGATCCACTAAAAATAAGGCTCGACTGGTACTTGTTAACCGTATCTGCCTCCCCATGAATTGCTAAGTGCAGAATATCATAGTTTCTGGCATTTTCTAAAAAGTCTTGCTTTGTTCCTCCCAAAAAATAAGTGCCCTCAACAGAGGCTTTCAAAAAATTAATCTCTCTCTCTGTTCCGGGAAGATCTCCATATTGTGATCGACTACTTGCCAAATCGCCAGATCGGTACCCTATTCCCAACAAACCAGAGACCTCCTTCTTCCTTTTTTTATAATTATGATTATTAATTAAAGAATTCGACAGTTCATACTGAACACTATACTCTCGAATCAAATATGGTAGTGAATTAAAACTTGATGGCTCTATATCAGATGTAATTAGTATTTCAAAAGGCAGTCTTGATAGATAGTCATCCGGGATGATCGTCAAATACTTTGTTTTGCTAGAAAAACTGTCCAGTACAGGCTTAATGATTGATTTATATACATAAAAGGAGTGCTTATTAAAGTGGTCTAGCTTCTTGTCGAAATCCTTAATTTCTGGTGCCTGAGAAACACTTGAAAATATGTTTAGCAAGCCATTTTGAATACTATCCAGTTCATCAATTTTAACGAATACTTTATTCTCTGAATCCTGACCGAGTGCAAAAATGGACTCCTCTCCATAGAAATACTCTATAATTCCTTCACCACCCTTTATAGACCTTGCAGAAATTGGGTTTTCCAGATCTTTGAAAACGGTATTTGGCTGATTTTCAAACTCACCCAAGTAAACCCTAAGAGAGTCTACCACATTTTGAAATCTGTTTCTAGCGCTATTCAAAACATCATTTATCTGTGATAATGAATCGCTCGTAATGTTAGAGTCGATCAGTGCATAAAAACCACCTTCCAAGCTGTCCAATTGAGTCTTAGCCATATAAAATGACTCCTTTAAGTCTTGTGTTGCCAAGTTGTTGTTTACCAGCTCAAGTTCTTCGGACTGCTCTAAAAAGAGAATGGCCTTGCTATACCTAGAAAATTGCAGGGCATCATAAAAGTATTTTTCATTACCAGTAGCTTTCCAAAGCCCATAGCATGCCTCAATAGCCGTTTCATATAGCGGCTTAAACTGTTTGGACAAAAACAGTTTACCTTCAGATGCTGAAAGATCTTTTCGCCTATCAAATAAAAGTTTGTGTGTTCTCTCAGCATAGCTTTTTGAAATACTAAGCCTTTCTACCTCGCTTAAAGTATCAACTTCTATGTTAAGTAACGTGGACGCCTTTTTCCTCAATGCTTCCAAATCATAATAAGAAAAGTTTTCACCTTCAGGAAAGCTCAAAGCCCCTTCATTATAATTACCCAAACTATTTCTTAGAGCAGAATCATACTGAATAAATGCCTTATTAAACTCTGTTTCCTTTACATAGAAATTACCTAGGTTCTCATGAGGAAAGTAATAGTCTGATGATGGGAATGACACAACCTCCTTTAAAACCGCAAAGGACTTATTCAATATTTCATAAGCCTTTTCCTCCTCACCCATTTGTAGATAACAATTGCCAATGTTCACCAGATTTATTCCATAAAACCTTTTAGCAGCACTTGTTTTAATATCGATTTCTCCTGCTTTTTCAAGGTACGGAAGTGCCTCCTCGTACTGTCCAAGCGATACATAAATAACTCCAACACCTTGATAGTAAGCATGGTAATTTGGGAAAGACTTAGGCCCATATTTATCTATTATAGGTATGATTTGTAGCGCTACCTCAAGTGCCTTTGTATAGTCTTTCTTGTTTCTTAAAACACCCGCCAATTTGAACATAGTGAACGATATTGTTCGCTTATTCGAAATGTCTATGTTTACATCATTTTTTGGGTTCGGCTGTAGGTTTTCTGTCGCAAGCTTATACGCCCTTATGGCATAGAATAGTGCTTGCTCAAAGTCACCTAGATTGCTATAAAAATCAGGGTAATCTTGCAGAATATACAGCTCCTCTTCCTTATCCTTATTTTGTTGAGCAATCTTCAGTCTTATGTCTAAGTACTTTTGTAAAGTATCCGAATTGCCATTTGTGGAGTTTAGCGAATAATATTTATAGTCAACTAAGCTCTTATAGAAGGCGGAATCATAAGAGTCAGAAATCTGATAAACCGCCTGGGCTGTATCAAGGTAGTAGAGTGCATTGGTAAATTCATAGTCTCTATATTGAATCACTCCTGCTCTAAAGTAGAGCCGAGAAAGCAGCATGTCATTTTCATCAAGCTGGTTTTTTGCGCGAGCTATGGCTTGAGAGATAGTAATTAAAGCCTGCTCAAAGTCACCACTCCTTCTTTCAGCGTAGGCTTTTCTTTCCATGGCAAATATCGCCAGCCTGTTGTCTCCCGCATCGTTTGCTCTTTTCAAAAGACTATTAAACTCCTCTATTGCTTCCGAAAATTTTAGGCCTTGAATTAGACTATTACCCTTAGTTGCCTCTTTTGGTGCATACTCATACTTCGATTTTACGGAAAAATCTTGAGCCTTAACATTGAATGAAAGACAGGTAATTAGCCATACAAGGCAAACAAGGCGAGTCGGTAACACCATTTAGCTATAAGGTGAGTAGTCTGAATTTACACATATTAATTTCCTGTGTCAAGATTAAAAAAATCAGAACACATTAATCCGTGCGGTGTTTAGTTGAATATGCGGATAAAATTAAGCACAGAAGTTGGAGCATCAATGGAAGAAGTGATTAAAGGCTTTGACGATAAATTATTTAAAAAGCTCTCTCCTCCTTTTCCAAAAGCCAATTTGCTACGCTTTGATGGCTCTAAAATAGATGATTTGGTTTGCTTAGAACTCGATTTTCTCTTTTTCAAACAAAAATGGGCTAGTAAAATAACTGACGCCAAACAATCCGATGATTATTACGAGTTTGTAGATGAAGGCATAGAATTACCCTTTTTCCTCAAATTTTGGAAGCACCGGCATACCATTTACAGGAAAACAGATAAAACGATTATCGAAGACAATATTGAGTTCCAAAGCAACAATAAAGTAACCACTTACATTCTTTTTCCGTTTTTCTACCTACTGTTTTTTTACAGAAAGCCAATATATAAACGCACATTTAAGGCCAATGGATAAAATCTTTCAGAACATTTATATATTGTTATGAGTATAATGTTCTACTAGAGGGAAACTATGATACGTCAGGGGGTCATCTTATTTTGCATGCTTTGCACTGTGCTTTCAGCAGGTGCTCAAAACCCTTTGGGCTTTTCTCTCCTCAAAAAAAACAATGAAGTAGAACTCAGCTTTCAAAACGAGAGTAACCTAATAGTTGTCCCAATAATTCTGAATGGAAACGGCCCTTACAACTTCATACTCGACACCGGTTCCGAATCGGGCATAATATTCGACAAGTGGGTGATTGCAGACCACAATATGGTTAATGCCAGAACTATACCCATTTATGCCAGCGATGGTGTAAAGATTACGGACTTACTGGTAGCCAATGACTTAAGTGTTCAGTTAAAAGGCGTCTCGGGCAAGCAACAGAGCATGTTGGTCTTTCAAGAAGAAAGTCAGCTAGATATAAAAAACACACTAGGGGTAGAAGCTATGGGTGTTTTGGGCTCCGAGATTTTCAATCGCTTTGTGGTAAAAGTGGACTATCAAAAACAAACTATTCGTTTATACGAACCTGAAAAATTCACCAAGCCTAGGGGCTTTAAAAAAGTACCCATAGAAGTTCGGGATTTGAGGCCTTTTGTAAAAGTTACGTTAAAACAAAAGGGACAAAAACCGGTAGACGTTAATTTGTTGATTGACACCGGAGCTAGCAGTGCCCTGTTTTTAGACGAAGAAAACAATCCAGAAATAGTTTTGCCCGAAAACAATATTAAACACATTGTTGGCAGCGGCCTTACTGGAGAGATAAAAGGACGTGTTGGCAGGGTGAACAAAGTAAGAATTGGTAAGCGTTTTAAGTTCAGAAAAGTTGTGGCTTCTTACCCTGAGAACTGGAACATCAGAAAGCAAATTGATGGTACCAATGGAAACTTTGTTCGTTATGGCACCATAGGCTCCGACATGCTCTCTAAATTCATTGTGATTTACGATTACATGCACAACTGCATGTACATTAAGAAGGCCGATGGCTATAAAGATGCCTTCAGGTTTAATACCCTGGGCCTTAGAATAACCGCTATTGGTGAAGATTTAGATCAGTATTTTATTAATGAGATTATACCCAATAGCCCTGCGGAAAAAAATGGGCTTTTAAAAGGTGATGAAATTATAGCACTTGATGGCAAACCTGTTTTCTTCTACAAGTTCTCTGAGATAAACAACATCCTGAGAGAGTCTCCAGGAAAACGAACGGTAATCATTATTAGAAGAGATGGACAACTAATTAAGAAGTCCATAAAACATAAAAAGCTGATATAAATAAAAAGGGCGCTCGATCGAGCGCCCTTTTTATCTTATCGCAATCCAACTATTATTTAGGATCAAGAATATTATTTACTCTCTCAAGCGCATCTTGCAAGTGAATTTTAGACATTCCGTCTCTTGTTCTTGGAATAGCCGCTTTAATTGTTGACTGAAGCGTTTTTAGCTCTGCTCTAACAACCGGACGAATATCTGACTGACTCGCATCGATACCCGGGCCAAAGTATGCTCTGAACTGAGAAGGCACAGGAGGCATTTCCTCTGTCATTAACTCCTCAAGTTTTTCAATGTGAGCTCTCTGAAGGTTTCTTCTGTAAGTATCGATGGTTTTGCCTGCGCTAAGCTCAGACCATACACCTTTTCTTACATCGCCAAATAGCTCAAGAATACCGTAGGCATCGCTGCCGTTTAGTGCTTCGTTCTCAATCACTCGGCCAAGTTTTCTCCACTCTAGCAAAGAACTGATGTAACGCGACTGTAAAGAACGCATATCTTCTACCGCACCATAATCTTGAAGTCTGTCCAAAATTTCTTTGTCAAGCATCCACTCTGGGGTAGTGAACAACTGCTTGTTTAAGAAAGCAACAGCCTCTTTTTGTTTGGCTTTTGGTGCATGTGTATAAACCGCTCCTTCTTGGTCAGTGCTTTTGTAGTCTTCTTTAACACCACCAACATAGCGACTTACGTGCCCCATGTATCTGTTAAACTGAGATTGAACCTCACCGTACATCTCACCAAGCTCTGTATAATCAGAACCTTCTACGTAAGTCCAGTCTCTCAAATTGTTCATAATTACCTTTAGGTTGCTGATACCGTAAGTACTTGCTTTCATGGCATCATCTCCTAAGTCTTCACTCTGTGCAGTGTAGTCATTCGAGTTACCCTGTCTGCCGTAACGATACAAAGGATCACCCTTCTTCTCATCAATCCAGCTTCTCAAAGTTGGCAATTCATCCTCTGGAGTTTTTGCATCCAAAATAGGTCTGTAACCCCATGCAACGGCATATTTATCGTAAATACCAATGTTTGGCATTAGTGCAACACCCTCATCGCCTGGTTGTGCAATGTAGTTAAAGCGTGCATAGTCCATAATTGAAGGAGCTGTACCCATTTTTTGCGTAAACTCAGCAGAACGCAAAGAATCTACAGGGTATGCAACACTTGACGCAAAGTTGTGTGGTAGACCAAGTGTGTGACCAACTTCGTGAGAAGACACAAAACGAATCAGTCGAGACATTACAGCATCATCAAATTCTGGGCTTTGTGCTTGTGGGTTAATGGCTGCAGTTTGAACAAAGAACCATCTTCTCAAAAGTGTCATTACGTTGTGGTACCAGTTGATATCACTTTCCAAAATTTCGCCAGAACGAGGATCACTTACGTGAGGGCCGTTTGCGTTTGGAATTGGAGAAGCTAAGTAACGCACTGTTGAATAGCGAACATCTTCTGGGCTCCAATCAGGATCTTCTTCTGGGCTTGGTGCCTCTTTTGCGATAATTGCCTCTTTGAAACCAGCTGCCTCAAAAGCTACCTGCCAATCTTCGATACCATCTTTAATGGCTTGAACCCATTTTTTAGGGGTCGCTCTATCGATGTAGTATACAATTTGCTTTTTAGGAACTACGAGCTCTCCTCTTTTGAACTTCTCAATATCCTCATCTTTTACTTCCAGTCTCCATCTGTCTAGGTAAGTAACCGTTTTAGACTGTTGAACATCCAAACCGTAGTCTGTTGTTCCTCTAGCAAACCAACCAACTCTTCGATCGTGCAGTCTGCGCATCATAGGCACTTCTGGCAATAAAATCATAGAGTTACTCATTTCCACAGTAATGGAACCATCAGCTCTTGAAGATGGCGAGTTACCTGCCAAGTAAGTTTTAACGTGGCGCAATTCAATATTTTCTGGGTAACTGCTCACTCTTTCAATGTAAGAACGCTCGCTATCCATACGTGTCACTCTGTAACCCGATCTTCTGTTGTCTGGTAAACCAAGTGGCTTCACATCTTTTGTCAAAAGTGGAGTAGCTTCAATTACAACACCGCTAGAGTCTTTCGACAACGCTTTGATAGGGAATGCAGCCAAAATTGGTGCAAAATTAGAGTTGTTAACAGCCTCGCTGATCGGCAAAGAATCGGCAGCGGTTACAGTAGTCGAAATAATCTTTAACAAGATGTTGTCTTTCGATCTTTCCCAGCGCAACATTTGTGTGTTGGTTTTTCCACCACCAAAACCAATACCTGAGGCAGTTTTAGCAATTCTGGTAACCATTAACATATCACGACCTAGTAGGTCGTTAGGTATTTCGAAGAAGTATTTATCATCCAAAACGTGCACATTGAACAAACCTTCGTCTGTTTCTGCATCGCTTGTAATAACCTTATCAAAAGGTTGAATTCCTCCTTTTTTAGCAGCAGGTTTTTGTGGTGTGGTTTGAGCAGGCTTCGCTTCCTCCTCCTTTTTCTTCTTTCTTCTCTGTGCTTCAGCATCTGGCGAAATCAAAAGCGCCATAGCCAACAGACATGGTAAGAAGAAACTCCTCTTTGTAAGTTTACTTATCATTTTTAATTAGGTTTATTAGGTTCTTCCTGTAAAAATTAAACTTAAGACCAATTGTAATATTCTATGGTTCATTTTACTTGAGTGGTGGCAACAATCGATGAAGGGAAATATTTGGTGTGGTGTTCTTAATCGAAAATTATGGTGGCTTTCTGCCCCTCAATTATGGAACAAGCTGAGGCAATTCAAAAGCCGTACTTTCTTCTAGAAAAAGCACCATAAAGAACAAACCAAAACATGTAGCAGCCAACAAATTTAACCTTAGTGAATTGGCATAGCTGGCATTCGATTTATTCCGCAATGCCTTAAAGCACCACCAGCTATAATACATAAATGCCGGACTAATCAACACCATAAATACAATGGCATGATTCATACTGTAGTAGTGTTTTAAAAAGAAAGAAAAGCCTGCCGCAGCCACTTTGTAAACAATGCCGGCAAAAACAAATGTACCCCTTAGGCCGAGCCATTTTGAAATTGCAAAATCGGCCTTTTCAAAGTCCTGCACATGATGGTGCACTTGGGTAATGGGAAAAGTCGCCAACAAAATTAATGTGGCTAACATGCCAGGCAAAAACACCCTTTGGTCGGCTACAGCACCAAAACCCTCTCCTGCCAAGCTTATGTATACCATCCAAACAATCCAAGCGCCCTGAAAAAACGAAACGATTACCCAGTTTAAAATCGGCACCGACTTAAGATGAATGATGGGGTGGCTATATGCCCGCGATGCAACAACATATGCAAACAACATAAGCGCCAAAGTATAGTTGCCGGGAAAGCAAACCAGGGCTAAAGCAATGCCCATAATATCTAAAAAAAGCGATATAAAATAAATCTGCCTTGGGGGCTTAGCACTGGACAAACGACCATCCTTTGGATTGAAATAGTTGTGATAAGCGTTACTAGCCGGGTAAATAAAAAAGTGCAGGATCACGAAAAGCCAAAGCATTTGAGCAACCCTATTGTTCGGGCTCAGTACCACACCAAACATAAACGCAGGCACCAAAAAGTACGAAAAAGGCAAGCGGAAATATGACCAGAATGTGG
The DNA here is from genome assembly GCF_900111145.1 of Roseivirga pacifica. Lineage (GTDB taxonomy): Bacteria > Bacteroidota > Bacteroidia > Cytophagales > Cyclobacteriaceae > Roseivirga > Roseivirga pacifica. The sequence goes on along the minus strand of NZ_FOIR01000001.1, from coordinate 822,675 downwards.
CTTTTTGCATAGGTGACACTTTGTGAATATAATTTAAAAAGAAAATCGGAATCAGCCGAGCGGCAAGGGTCAGTCTTCCACCTTTCCGTATAGGTAAAGGAACCTACCTAAAGCTGGGGTGCCATTGGAAATCAATTCGAACTTTCGTTTTTGATATTGATAGGAGCCTTTTTGTGACCAACCTTTGTAAGGAGAGTAGCCAAACATTAGCTTGCCTTGACTGTCTACAAAGCGCGGTCTGTCCAGTTCATCATCTTCTCCTAAAAAGATAAAAGAACCCGAAACTGTAGCGCCTTCCGGATAATCAGCCTTTCGTTCTATTGCTTCAGCCTCTTCCTCATCTGGTAGAAAAATATCCCTGCGCAGCGGGTAATAGGCCATTGGGTTTTTGTACTCCGACATTACCTTTAATATGAACTGCTCTGTCTCTTCTTGTTTATTAACCTGAGACATTAGGTCAATTCCAGAAAAGATGGTGTTCAAACTAAGAAATAATACCAGAATCTTGTTCATTTGAGCTAGCTAACTGTTACCCAATGTACGAAACAGTATTTGATATTGGTAATCCGAGCACGAGTGTCATTATAGGTAATTTTCTTATTTACACTTTGCAGACTGTTGTACTGGTCGCTTGCTGCGCAATTTCTGTAATACTGTTTAAGAGAAATCGGATGGTTAGCTTGGGTCTATTTGTGATAGTAGGGCTAACGATATTCATGAGTATTGCCTACCTACAAAAAAAGGCCTTCTTCAAAACACAACTCGAAAACAATAATTTACAAACTGTTGAAGGCAGGATAGAAAAGTTCGAGTATTCAGGTAAAATCGCTCACTTTCAAGTATCAAACACCTCATTTAAAGTTTCAGGCTACGGGTTAGTTACACCTGAATACCGAGGAAGAAATACACTAGAACGCCTAAGCCGAGACAACGCTTACGTTAGAATTAAGCACTACAGAGGAGCAATTCTCATACTTGAAAAAAAGTCACACCTCACAGGTAATTAGATTATCTGCGAAGTGTACATTTCATTAAGCCTCCACCCACTTCACTTTTTCTTCAATAGGGTTTCTTCTGCCAGCAGGCTTTTTATCTGTTTTGAGATTGCCCACGTATAAAAAGCCAAGCAGCTTATCGTTCGGCCCTAAGCCGAAAAATGCTTTGGCTTCCTCTTTATAGGTTACACCTCCAGAACCCCAATAGCAGCCAATTCCGTTGGCCTCGGCTGTCAAATACATGTTTTGCACTGCCATGGCTACAGATGCCACTTCTTCCACCTCAGGAACACTCTCTTTTGGGTCGCGGGCCATTCCAATAGCAATTACATGCGATGCCATTTGCGGCTTAGCAGCCAGCTTGTCGTATGTAGCTTCATTAAAATTGCCGTTTTTTTGCGCCAGTTCTTTATAAAGCTCCGATTGAAACGTTGCCAATTTCTTTAAGCCTTCACCCTTAAAAACCACAAACCTCCACGGTTCAGTAAGTCGGTGGGTAGGTGCCCAATTGGCATTTTCCAACATCTCGTTTATAATTTCATCGGCTACAGGCTCGCTACTATATTGAGCCGGATATGCCGATCTGCGGTTTCTAATAAGGTAGTTTATTTGTGCTTTGTCGTATGTACTCATATTATTTTCTCAGATTCAATTTTAGTCCAAAATAGAAATTACGGTCGGGTGCCGGTTGATAATAACGGCCACCAAAAGCGTTCAGGTCGTTGCCCAAACTGTACTTTTCATCCAATAAATTATTCACCCCTATAAACACTGAAAGTCCAATTTTGCCGGCAGCCTCTACATCGTAACCCAGTTTTGCGTTCAGTTGGTGAAAACCATCTGAATAAACAGAATTGGCATCGTTTAGGGGAATTTCATCGGTGTACTGATAGCTGGTGTTTACGTAAAACCTGTTGGCAAAAGCCACATCGGTAGAAAAGCCCAGCACATTTGGCGCTGTTCCGGTAAGGTCGTTTCCGCTAAAATCATCGCCCCCACTTGTATAGTCACCAAACTCAAAATTGTGGTGCGTATAGGCCAAGGTGGAAGTTATTTGGTCGAAAAAGCTTTCTTCTCCAAAAAACCACTTTTTAAGCACCTGCAACTCCAACCCATTTTGCTTTAAACTGCCAGCATTTCTGAAAAGCACTACCCCGTTCGGGTCGGTATAGGTGGTGATTGACTGATCCAAATCGAAATGGAAAAGGCTTAAATCGAAGGAAAGCCCCTTGAGCCCAATTGGGCCACGAAAGTTCAATTCGTAATTGGTCCCCTTTTCTGCTTCAAGGTCTTCATTTAGGCTACCCTCGTTGGTGCGTACCTCACTGGTAGTTGGCGCAGAAAACCCGTTCGAAATCGAGAAGTGCGCGTTCATGCCATTGTTGAAAAGCCTTGAAACACTCACCCTTGGGCTAAAAACATTGTCGAACCGTTTTTTAAGCCGCTGCGGATTATTGTTAATCTCATCTATGGTTCGGTCAATGTCATAGGTAAGTGAGTGCAGGCTTGCTCCTGCGGAAACCGTCCAAAAATCTGTTGGCTTATAACTTCCGTTCAGAAAGAACATGCTTTCTGTATTCGTCATTTCATCGGCAAAACGAATGGTGTCTGCGTGGCCACTTACATTGCCAAAGTTCTTACCATCGTAATCGGCACGTTGCAACTCCCATCCATAGTTTAGGTTAAACTGGACCGCCTCATCCAAACGGTGATCAAACTGCGTTCTAAAGCCATAACGCGTTTCTTCATCGCGCTTATAGTCCAGAATAAAAGGGTTCTCAAAATCCCTGTTGGTCAGAAAAAGGTTAGTTGTATTTGAGAGTTTTTCCGAAAACTCATATTCATGCCCCAAGTTTACCAGCAACATTTTATGGTCAATTGAAGCATTCTGTAAAACGCTGCCTGGTCTGGCTTGCTGTGGGTTTTCATCGTACTGATCTTTGTTTAGCCCCCCCGGAATGCCGTAGTACAAATCAGTGTAGGCTATGTCGGCCGATATGGTTTGCTTGTCGCTCGGAAAGTAAAGTCCGTTCAGTTCAAAAACACTTCTATCCATAAAGTTCTGCACCCGATAGCCGTCCGTTTTTTGGTTAGCAAACTTTGCCGTTATGCTAAATTTTTCGCCCGTGGTATTATGCTGAATAGAATATCTGCTTTCTCCATATGCTCCCCACAAAGCACCAAACCTTGTGGTATTGGCCAAACTAGCGTAATCGGTGCTGTTGAATTTCATAACACCACCCGTGCCCGCACCATACATACTTGCCGATGGACCCTTTATCACCTCAAGCCCAGAAAGGTTGTCCATATCGAACAAATTCAGGTATGTATTTCCACCCGGACCCGTAAAAGGCATGCCGTTCCAATAAACCTTAACATTACGTATACCGAATGGCGACCTTAACGAACTCCCTCTAATGGAAATGCGATAGCTCGCTGCAGCGCGCTCTTCAAAAGTGATTCCCGGTAATAAACTGATAGGATCTACCGGAGAAGTCTCGCCAAATCGAACAAGTGATTGCTTAGACAATTTCTCTATTCCCCCCGCTTGTTCGCGCAAGGTATTGTTGGCAGAAAAGCCCTCAACCACGGCATCATCTAGCGAAAGCACTTGCTGCGAAAGTACAACTGAGTAGCGCTTATTAGGGAAAAGTACCATAGACTTGGTGATGTGCGCTACATGAGAAATTTCCACAAGTGCAGCTTCATCAATCGCTACTTCCACCTTTCCGTTAACATCGGTAACTGCCTCAATTCCCAATTGTGCTGAAAACACAACAGCGCCATCTACAGGTTTCAACTGTTCATCAAGAATAATTAGCTTGGTTTGCGCCTGCACTACCAGTGATGTAAAAGCGCAAAAGCAAACCAACATGATTAGGGTATATCTTCTTAAATTCATGGTTATTCTGTCACTAGTAGTTAGTGGGTTCAAACAGCGAATGAAACGCCTTTTCCCCACAATACAAACGGCTATTTAATTAATTGGTAAAAGCTAACCTTATGATAAAATCTACGCTCATTGGTTTATGCCTTGTACTTTGCGCAACGCTCAAGGCTCAACAAGACGTTTACTTTACTTCTACCCCTGCCTTAACACCCGATGGCAGCCAAATAGTTTTCTCTTTCGACAGTGATTTGTGGAAAGTGAGCAGCTCTGGCGGAACGGCTACCCGACTTACCGGCATGGACGGTGTGGAAGAATACCCAAGAATTAGTCCTGACGGCAAATGGATTGCCTTTTCTTCAACCCAGTATGGCAATGCCGACATTTACATAATGCCTATTGACGGTGGAGAAATCAAGCAACTCACTTTCAATTCTGCTGGCGATAGAATGGAAACTTGGTCTTGGGACAGCAAAACCATTTACTTTCGCTCTGGCCGATACAACAGAACGGCTGCTTACACAGTAGACATTGAAGGCCGCACACCAAAGCGCCTATTCGATCACTATTTTAACTGGCCGCATAATTTGGCGCTTCATCCTGACGGCCGAGTATTTTTTAACGAAAGCTGGGAAAGCAGCAACCAAGTACATCGAAAGCGATACAAAGGTGCTTTCAACCCAGACATCAAAACCTTTAACATGCATACCGGTGAGTATGCCGAGCTAACCGACTATGAAGGAAAAGACATGTGGAGCACCATTGATAAAGATGGCAACGTGTACTTTGCTTCAGACGAATCAAACGGGCAATACAACCTTTATGCCTTTGTAAATGGCCAGAAAACAAGGTTAACTAATTTTAAAACCTCCATAAAAGACCCGCAGGTAAATGCCAATGGTGGTTTTGTGGTTTTCGAAAAAGACTATCAGGTCTACCTCTACGATGTAGCTAAAAAGCGAAGCCAAAAAGTGAGCATTTCCATTTTTAAGAATAACACCCTAGCGCAAGCACAAGAGTTTTCTACCGATAGAAATGTTTCGGCCTTTGATGTTTCGCAAGACGAAAAGAAGCTGGCCTTTGTAAGCCGAGGCGAATTGTTTGTGTCTGACATTTCGGGCAAATTCATTAAGCAGCTCAAAACCAAGCCTGGCGAAAGGGTGGTTGAAGTAAAGTGGCTAAAAGACAACAAAACTTTACTTTATAGCCAAACGGCTGGTGGTTACACCAACTTGTTCACCATTGATGCTGCTACGGGAACAAGCGAAAAACAGCTAACCAATGACCAAGGCTTTGACAGAAACATTGAACTGAACCCAACGCTTACGCATGCTGCATACTACAGTGGCCGCAACGAAGTACGCCTGTTAGACCTGGAAACTTTTAAGAGCGAAACCGTAGCCAATGAAGAGCTTTGGGGGCTTTACAATCCGCAGCCTCGCTTTTCGCCCGATGGCAAGTACCTCACCTTTACCGTTCGCAACGATTTTGAAGAAGACATTTACATTTATGATATAGCGGAAAAATCCGTGCACAACTATACCAAAACGGGCGTGCCAGAAACCAGCCCTTTTTGGGGGCCTGAAGGCAAGTACCTGTACTTTGTGAGCAACCGAACACAACCAAGCTACCCGTTTGGGTTGAGAGATGGCCGCATGTATCGCATTCCTTTGGTGCGCCAAGAAGGTGACTTTAAGTCTGATGAATTGGCAAAGGTTTTTGAAGAAGAGAAGAAAGAGGAAGAAGACAAAACCGAAGAAAAGAAAGCCGAAGGCCCAGCAACTCAAATAGACTTTGAGGCGGATGTTTTAAGAGCAATGGAACAGATTGGCCCTAGCTTTGGCAGCCAGAGCAATCCTTTTGTGGTTCAAGCGGGCGACAAAACGCAGGTTGTCTATTCATCGAACCACGATGAAGCCCAGCGATCGCTTTGGGTAACAACCTTTGAGCCGTTTGAAAGACCAAAGACTGAAAAAATTGATGGCTCTGCCCGAGCCGGAGAAATCATTCAGGTAAAGAAAAACCTGTACGTGAATAATGGCGGCCGCATAAGCAAACTCAACTTGAGCAGTAAAAAGCTAACGGCTATTGAAACTAAGTTCGATTTTAGAAGGTCGCTGAAAAGCGAATTCGAGCAGATTTACTACGAAACTTGGGCGGGTATTGAGCAGAACTTTTACAATGAAACTTTCCATGGAGAAGACTGGAAGGATTTAAAAACGCAATACGCTAAGTTTTTACCGCACATAAAATCGCGAAGAGAATTGCGAACCCTCATGAATGATTTGCTGGGTGAATTGAACTCTTCGCACATGGGTTTTAGCTCTTTTGGTAGAGACGAAAGCACCTACTACGGCAGCACCAGCATGAATTTGGGGCTTATGTTTTCAAACGACAATCCGTACGAAATAGTAAGTGTTGTTTCCGAAGGTCCAGCTGATTTTCCAGAAAAAGATATTCAAGCGGGCGACATAATAACCGCCATAAATGGTGAACCGGTGAGCCAAAGCACCAACCGTGAATTCTACCTTTCCAAACCATCGATTGATGAAGAAGTAAGCCTTACGCTCAACAGGTCGGGGAATTCAATCGAGGTGAAGATTCACCCAAATAGCACTGGCAGCCTTCGCACCAATTTGTACGATGAGTGGATTGCACATAACCAGCAGGAGGTTGACAGCAAAACAGACAAAAAGGTGGCATACATTCATATGAAAAATATGGGTGGTGGCTCACTTCAAGATTTTCTTATCGAAATGACTTCTGAAGCCTATAACCGCGATGCGCTCATTCTAGACCTGCGCTATAATACTGGTGGAAACGTGCACGATGAGGTGCTCAAATTCTTATCTCAAAAGCCGTACTTGCAGTGGAAATTCCGCGAAGGAAAGCTTACACCTCAAGGTAATTTTGGTGCGGGAGCAAAGCCAACCATTCTGTTGATAAACGAGCAAAGCTTAAGCGATGCAGAAATGACAGCCACCGGATTTAAAGAGCTAGGGTTAGGAACCATAATTGGTACCGAAACCTACCGATGGATCATCTTTACCAGTGGTGCCGGCTTGGTCGATGGCTCATTCTATCGCTTGCCAAGCTGGGGAACTTACACTTTGGACGGGCAGAACATTGAAAAAGTGGGCGTGAAACCTGACATTTATATTCGAACTACCTTTGAGGATAGAATTAAAGGGCGCGACCCTCAGCTGGATCGAGCCATTGAAGAAGCACTGAAGCAATTGAATAAATAATGCCTAACGTAAAAGTTTTTCAAAGTGAGGAGCAGCTAAAAGCAGCATTTACCGAGAAGAGCATTCGCATAGTTCGCATTGGAGAAAAAAAGGTTTGCCTGGCTAAACATGGGCAAGCCTTTTTTGCTTTTCAGCAGCTGTGTCCGCACCAAATGCACCCGCTGAAAGAGGCCAACATAACAACCTTTGGCGAAGTGGTTTGCCCACTTCACGAATACCGTTTCAACTTAAAAACAGGCCAAGAAGCCAACAATCGCTGTCAAGCCATGCAAACTCACCAGTTGCAAATAACAACTGATGGTGTATATTTAAACCTTTAAATATTTCTATTGGCAGGTTCTTCATACATCCTCTCTCCAATTAGTACCGGCAAAAGAGTAGCAACCATAGACATATTACGTGGTGTGGCTGTACTTGGCATGTTGGCCATGACTATCCAGTCTTTTGCCATGCCCATGTCCGCCTACTTAAACCCATCAACCTACGAACGACTTTCGGGCAACGACCTATATGTGTGGCTAATTAGCCATGTTTTTGCCGACCAAAAATTTCTGGGGATATTCTCTCTGCTGTTTGGTGCGAGCATTATTATGCTCTCGCAGAAAGCACAAAAAGAACACCTTCGCTCAACCGATTTACAGTATAAACGCTTTGTGTATTTAGGCTTGTTGGGCCTTATACACGCCTACCTGGTTTGGTATGGCGATGTACTCTTTATGTATGCCGTTTGCGGCTTGCTCATGTTTATTTTTCGGAATAAGAGAACGGCCGTTCAGCTTAGGGCAGGCATTATCTTTTTGGCTATTGGATCGGCCATTTCGCTGCTATTGGGCTACTCTGTAGCGCTTTGGGAACCGGGAGAATACGAGGTTCGAAGGGCTCAAATTTGGGATCAACCAGCTCAAGTGATGGCCGATGAAATTGAAGGCTACCATAGCAATTGGGAACGCCAAATTCTCACACGTGCACCTCAGGCTTTTAGGCTCCAGACAACAGGGTTTTTGCTGCGCTATTTTTGGAAGATCTCCGGGATGATTTTGATTGGTATGGCCCTTTATAAAAGGCGCGTTTTCAAAGGCAAACACTCTAAAAAGTACTACTTAAAAATGATTATCTATGGCATAGGCATTGGCCTGCCATTGGTCGCAGGGGGTGTTTTTATCGATTTTCTCTACAACTGGGATTATCGTATAAGTTACTTTTTTACATCGCAGCTCAACTACTGGGGCAGCGTGCTAATGTCGCTGGGTTATGTAGGCATAATCGTACTCTTTTGTAAAGCCAGTACACGCAGTTTTTTGGCCAAACGCCTAGCCGATGTTGGTCGAATGTCACTCAGCAATTATCTATTGCAATCCATCCTTTGCGGATTTATTTTCTACGGTCACGGGTTTAATCTTTTTGGCGATTTAGACCGCTCGGCACAAGCAGTTTTTGTGTTAGCCATATGGGTAGTGAACATTATGTTCTCCAGCATTTGGCTCAAATACTTTCAGTTTGGTCCTTTTGAATGGGTATGGCGATCGCTTACCTACGGAAAAATTCAGCCATTGGCCAAGGGAGATTAGCCCACTCCTAATTTAGGAGCGGATTGGACTTCGAAAAGCCGAAGGTTTTTACGAACTATTCCTCCTTTGACAAAAGTAATTTCCTAGAAAAAGACATTTAACTGAATGTTGAATTGAAAAACACTAAATGTGTTGCTCTTCAATCTTGCAGAGGCCATTCCCCCTTTTTCGAAAAGGGGGCTAGGGGGATTAGAAAACCATATTCCATTACTTAAAAGTCAATCCTCCCAACCTCCTTCGCCAAGGAGGAGTGTCTGTGCAAACATCGTTGGTCAGAATTCCATAGAAGTGCCACTTGCTAGGAAATTACTTTTGACAAAGGAAGTGTCCGAAGGGCGGAGGATTGAATACTTCAATTTTAAAAGGGTGGCTACCCATTATAATGCCCAGCGTCTATCAGCTCATCTTGATCAGAAGCTTTCACTGCAAAGTTGAACCCTTTGTGAATGGAGTAAGCGCCATATTCACCTTGTTTGTTCAAGGCCAAAAAGCCTACTTGTAGATTCTTATAGTCATTAGGGTATTTTTTCACAATGCGGTTTACCGCCTGCTCGCAAGCCTCTTGTGGCGAATAACCTTGGCGCATCAGCTCCACAATCATGTGCGAACCACATATTTTGATCACAAACTCACCAAGACCGGTTGCGGTAGCAGCACCAACTTCATTATCCACATAAAGGCCAGCACCAATAATTGGTGAATCGCCCACGCGGCCGTGCATTTTCCAAGCAGCACCACTAGTAGTACATGCGCCTGAAAGGTTGCCGTGCTCATCAAGCGCCACCATTCCAATCGTATCGTGGTTTTCGATGTTGATCTCCGGTTGATAATCCTGATTCTCCAACCACTTTTTCCACGCAGCTTCCGATTTTGGCGTAAGCAGGTTCTCTTCTTTAAACCCTTTTTCCAAGGCGAATCTTTTAGCACCCTCGCCTACTAGCATTACGTGTGGCGTATCGTCCATTACCTTACGCGCCACCGAAATAGGGTTTTTAATGTTTTGCAAAAATGCCACAGAACCAGCATTCTCGAATTCGTCCATTATACATGCGTCAAGCGTTACATTTCCATCTCTATCAGGAAATCCACCAATTCCAACTGTTGCATTTTCAGGATCGTTTTCGGTTACCATAACGCCTTGCTCTACGGCATCAACAGCGCGGCCTTTATCGGCCAAAACCTTCCAAGCGGCTTGGTTTGCCTCTTGCCCGTGGTTCCAAGTAGAAATTACAACTGGTTTTCTTAATGGCGCTTTTGGTGCACATGCTACACTTGAAAGACTTGCGGTGCTTACAGCTAGGCCACCATACAAAGATGATTTGAGAAATTTTCTGCGATTCGACATGATTAAAAAATTTCTTGAAGATAATATTTATTGAAAGCTCTTGCCGCCTTTAGGCAAAGCGTTTTATTTTTTTGGTTAACTGCCTAACTTGCTCGCATGACCCGAACCCTAGCCCTACTCACCCTAATTGTAGTATTACAGGCCTGTAATATTAAGCCTGAAACCATTCAACCTAACATTGTCCCTGAGCCACAATCTATGGTGATTGATGATGACCAAGCCTACACGATTACCGAGGCGCCCATCTTGGCTTATGACGATGATAAGGCAATATTAACTGCTGAATTTCTAAACGAATACCTCAATAGCGTTGGCTGGAAAAGTCAAATTGCCCAAAACGAAGAGCAACCGAATATCTCTTTTGAATTAATCAATGGTTTGGAAGCAGAAGCCTACCACTTTTCGGTAGACGATAATGGTGTACATATCCAGGCTTCTACTGAAAAAGGCTTTTTCTATGGGGTTCAAACACTATTGCAACTTTTACCTACAGATTCTCACAGCGCCAATTTGCCATTTATGGCCATTGAAGATGCCCCACGATTTAAGTGGAGAGGGCTTCATTTAGATGTTAGCCGACACTTTTTCCCTGTTGAATTCATTAAAAAGTACATCGATCTGATGGCCTTTTATAAGTTCAACACTTTCCATTGGCACCTTACCGATGACCAAGGTTGGAGAATAGAAATTAAGCAGTACCCTAAACTAACAGAGGTTGGAAGCCAGCGAAAAGAAACGATGGTTGAAAAGAATTTCAACCCCTACAAAGGCGATGCAAAACCATACGGTGGATTTTACACACAAGAAGAAATTAAAGAGGTGGTTGCTTATGCCGAGGCCCGACAAGTTACGGTGGTACCAGAAATAGAAATGCCAGGCCACGCTCTAGCCGCACTTGCTGCTTACCCAGAGTTGGGCTGTGGCCCTGGCCCATACGAAGTAGGCACTATTTGGGGCGTTTACGATGACATCTTCTGCCCTAAGGAAGAAACTTTTGCGTTTTTAGAGAATGTGCTAACTGAGGTAATGGATCTTTTCCCTAGCAAATACATTCATGTTGGTGGAGATGAAGCGCCAAAAACAGTTTGGAAGAAAAGTGCAGTTGCGCAACGAGTAATTCGCAGAGAAGGCCTGAAAGACGAATTCGAATTGCAGAGCTATTTTATTCAGCGCATGGAAAAGTTCTTAAATGCCAATGGGCGACAGCTAATAGGCTGGGACGAAATTTTGGAAGGCGGATTGGCACCTGGTGCTGCGGTAATGTCGTGGCGCGGAGAAGCAGGTGGTATTGAAGCCGCTGAAGCAGAACACAATGTGGTAATGACACCAAATGGCAGCATGTACTTCGATTACTATCAGGGTAATCCAGAAACTGAGCCGCTAGCCATAGGTGGAATGATAACCTTAGACAAAGTTTATAATTATGACCCGATACCTGCCGAACTGGACGAAGCCCACCACAAGTACATTTTGGGTGCGCAAGCCAATTTATGGACAGAATACATCAAAACAGCCGACCATGTAGAGTACATGATTTACCCACGTGCCGTTGCACTTTCAGAGGTAGTTTGGTCGCAGCCGGAACAGCGCGACTGGGAGCGTTTTCAGCAGAAGCTAACTAAACAATATCAGCTGCTTGACGCACGAGATGTGAACTATCATGTGAGCCCGCCAGAAGGTTTAAGCATGGGCCTAACATTGGAAAATGAAGTATCCCTTTCTCTAAGTTCGCCATACCCAAACAGTAGCATTTACTACACTATAGATGGCTCAACACCTGATGAAAATGCCACTAAATACACCAAGCCTTTTACTGTTAAAATTGATGGTGCGCCAGTGAGTGTTAAGGCCGTAACAGTTTTAGCCACGGGTGGCAAAAGCCCTATTGCAACGGGCATTTACCAAAAGGCTGCATTGAAAGAAGCTATTCAGCCACTTAAGGCTGATCCCGGGTTACAAACTACCATGCACCTGGGTAACTTTAGCAGTGTAAGCGACCTAAAAGGAGAAGGAAAAACCTCCGTTTACGAAGTAATCGAACTGCCGAAACCGCAGCCTGATCAATTCGGTTTGGTTTTCCAAGGAATGATCAACGTACCTACCGATGGCATCTACAGCTTCTACACCACCTCGGACGATGGAAGTACGCTTTCCGTAGCCGGTGAGTTGGTTGTTAACAACGATGGCCTCCACGGAGCCCAGGAAGCTTCGGGCCAAGTTGCTTTGAAAGCCGGGTACCACAACTTTGAAGTAAAGTACTTTGAAGCTGGTGGTGGTGAGTCTTTGTTGGTAGCCATAGCAGGCCCTAATATGGAAAAGCAGGCAATTCCTGCGGAAATGCTAAAGCATTAAACAGGGTCGATTACAAATCAACCTTTCAACATCAATTGGGATAGACTTAGAAAATGACCTTTAGTCTTCCTGGGCAGACCCTGAAACAAGTTCAGGGTGACGGTGCTAGGTGAAGAGTGCGCAATACTTTCACAACCCATTTATTTTAAGGATATTAGGGCAGGTCTAACTCAAAATAACTTAACCATGCTCTTCTCTTATATTCGCACGGCTTTCCGTAGCCTGGTCAAAAACAAAACCTTTTCTGTGCTCAACATTCTCGGCTTGGCGCTGGGCATGGCCTGTTGTATGATCATTTTTCAGTACGTGACCTACGAAAAGAGCTACGACAAATTTCACACCGACTACCAAGATATTTACCGAGTACAGTACAACTACTACCAAAACGGCAATACCATTTTTGAATGTGCTGCGGCCGTTCCGGCTGTTGGCCGCGATATGAAGGACAACTTTCCGGAAGTGCTGGAGTTTGCTCGCGCCTTTCCCATAAGCGGACTTATTTCGCAGGGTGACGTTAGCTACCGCGAAGAAAAACTACAAATTGCCGACCCTAGTTGGCTCACGCTTTTCGATTGGGGAATGGTGGAAGGTAACCCAGAAACCGCACTTGAAGGCCCAAACAAAGCCGTAATTTCCAAAAGAGCCGCCACTAAATATTTTGGGAATGAAAACCCAATGGGCAAGACCATCCGCTGGAATAGCTCGTGGATCAATGAAGACTTTATAGTCACCGGCATTATCGAAAATGTGCCTTCCAATTCGCACATCAAGTTCGATATTCTACTTTCTTACCAAACACTGGTAGATGCCACCGATAACGAGGCCGAAGTAGCTTGGGGATGGTACGACTTTAATACCTACGTTAAATTGGCCAAGGGCACCGACCCGATTGCTTTCAACAAAAAGTACGATGAGCACCTCCACAAAATAAGAGGCAATATGTTTGCTGAAAGAAACAACCGACAGGAGTTTCCGCTGCAAGCCATGACGGATATTCACTTGAAGTCGAAACTGTTGCAAGAGTCGGAGCCAGAAGAAAACGGTGATGCACAGTCGGTTTACTTTTTGGGTATTCTGGCCGTTTTCATTCTCATTATCGCTTGGGTAAACTACATCAACTTGGCTTCTTCTCAGTCGATGGAGCGGGCAAAAGAAGTAGGCGTGCGCAAAGTAATGGGCGCCATGAAGGGTCAACTGGTTTGGCAATTCATCATTGAGTCCATCATTGTCAATTTGGTGGCAGCATTTATTTCTGTAGGCTTGGTTAGTTTAAGTCTTCCGTATTTCAATCAACTCACCAACGCACCACTCTCATTGGCACTTATTTTCAACTCGGGCAATTGGCTTTTGGTGATTGGTGTTTTCTTGGCCGGAGCCTTTCTTTCGAGCCTCTACCCTGCTTTTGTGCTTTCTTCTTTCCGCCCAATCGTTACGCTAAAGGGCAAAATGACTACATCGCACAAAGGCATATTCTTAAGAAAAAGCCTTGTTACCTTTCAGTTTTTAGCCTCGGTTTTTCTGATCTCCGGCACCTTCATTGTTTACAAACAATTGCAGTATTTAAAGCAGCGCGACTTAGGATTTGAAATGGCCGAAACATTGGTTTTACAGGGCCCAGGCTATGTAGCAGTAGATTCGCTTTACCGTGGCACAATGCTCAACTTTAAAAATCAGGTATTGCACCACCCAAATGTGGAAGCCTTTACCACATCGAGCAATGTGCCGGGCGATGAGATATTCTGGACCAACGGAGCCAAAAGAGCCGAGGCACCCAATACAGACTTCAAAACCATTTATAATGTGGAAGTGGATTATGACTACTTTCCATCTTTTGAAATAGATGTGGTTGCCGGCAGAAACTTTGATCGCTCGCATGCCACCGATGTGGAAAATGTAATGCTGAACGAGGCGGCAACGCGCTTCTTGGGTTTCGAAAATGCTGAAGATGCAGTGGGTAAACGCATTACGCATTCGGGCAGAGATAAACTCGTTGTTGGTGTAGTGGACAACTACAACCAGATGTCGCTTAAAAATGATGTGGCACCAATTCTCTACTGGCTCAATGCTGCCAGCCGTGAGTTTATTGCCATTAAGTTCGATGGCATTCAGGCCAAACAACTTTTAGGTGAACTTGAAAGCGATTGGGACGCATTCTTCCCCGGCAACCCAATGGACTATTTCTATTTGGACACCTTCTTTAATCGCCAGTATGAAAAGGATAATCAGTTCGGAACAGTGTTTTCGGTATTTTCAGTGCTGGCCATAGTAGTTTCGTGCCTTGGGCTATTTGGGCTTTCGGCATTTAGCACCATTCAGCGTACCAAAGAAATCGGCATCCGCAAAGTTTTGGGCGCCTCTATTTCATCCATTTTAATGCTGCTTTCGCGCGAATACTTAATATTGATTCTTGTGGCCATTGCTTTGGGCGTGCCATTAACATTTTTTGTTATGAATGGATGGCTGGAAAGTTTTGCTTACCGTACATCTATTGGTTGGGTAGTTTTCGGGCTATCAGCTATTATTGTAATAGTGGTGGCACTGGTAACAGTGAGCTACCAAACGCTGAAAAGTGCGCGCAGAAACCCTTCGAACACACTACGTTATGAATAAGACTTTTAGAAAAAATGCATTGCTAGCCCTTGCGTTAGCCTTTTTTGCACTGTTGAGTTGCGACAGAAGATCTGAGGAAGAAAAACGCGCTGATGCCATTGCCGCCTTTGTAATGGATTATGCACACAACTACAACAGCTACAAAGTGGTTGACCTGAAGAAAATTGATGAAGCGTATTTAGAAGGCCAGCAGATTATAAAAAGCTCGCTGAAAATATTGCAAGATACCACGCGCACCAAGCTGAGTTACCTAGCACTTTCGAACAGCCAAATGGACATGAAACAGCTGGTAAGTTGGAGTGAAAAATTGCCGATTGATGCCGTAGACAGTTATTTGACTGAATCGGCCAAGGTAGACCGCCTTTTAAACCAGCACTGGGAAAATGCGCCAACCGAGCTTACGCTTGCCAGACAAAACGAGGCCACGGCACTCAATAGCCTAAACGATGCACTAGCACTTTTTAACCTATCCATTTACAGCATCAATTTAGGCGAAGGGAGCTCATCTCTGTATTACCATCAGTTTGAAGTAGACGGCATGGAAAAGGCCGCAATTTTTGAAGTAGACAATGAAGCCCTTGATGTAATTGCCTATAAAGAATTGGGCTAAGATTAGTTGGTCTGAATCTACGTGCTCCAACTTCCGATTAACTGATAACTGTTAACCAAACAACAAATGAGATTACTAGGAAATATTGTGTGGATTGTCTTTGGTGGATGGATGATCGCACTGGAATACATAATTGGCGGCATAGCACTATGCATGACAATTGTCGGAATTCCCTTCGGTATTCAGTGCTTTAAGCTGGCCATTTTAGGCTTTGCACCCTTTGGGCAAGAAATACAACCCGGCAGAACACTTAGCGGCTGTCTTTCTCTCCCCCTCAACATCATCTGGATACTTTTTGGAGGCTTTTGGGTATTCGTGACCCATATGCTTTGGGGCATATTTTTCTGCATTACCATTATCGGTTTTCCATTCGGACTACAACACTTTAAACTAGCAGGTTTAGCTTTTGCTCCGTTTGGGAGGTCTATTTAGACTTTAGATAATAGACGCTAGATTTTAGATAATTATTTAGTTGATTTAGGTCCATTAGAATTTTATTCCGATAAACATGGCAAAATTCATTTCAGGAAAAGAATTGGTAGAAGCGGTAGATGATATCATCTACAATGCTAAATCAAGGCTTTTAATCATTTCTCCCTACATAAGACTAGATGAACATTTCAAAAAGCTATTCGAAAAACATAAGAATAATTCGGACATTGAAATTGTAATAGGCTTTGGGAAAAATGAAGAAAACATATCAAGAAGTCTCAATTATGAGGATTTCGAATTTTTCCGAGACTTTCCGAACATTGGAATAGTATATATTCCTAATCTGCATGCAAAGTATTATTCCAATGAAAATATCGGTTTGGTAACAAGCATTAATTTGCTCGATTCTTCATTCAGGAATAATATCGAATTTGGTGTTCTTGGAGAATCAAGTCTTCTCGGTAATAACGATAAGTTCGATTTAGCCGCTTTTGATTTCAGTAGTAAAATTTTAAAGGATGGATACGCGGTATTTGCAAGAAGACCCAACTACAAAAAGAAGTTTTTAGGCCTTGCTAAGGATTATGTCGGATCTACTACTGAATGGGATATCATTGACGATCTAGTAAGCAATAGAAAGTACGAGAAACATAATATTTTCGAGTTTTTGGATAGAGAAAAGTTTGTAGCCTTTGATAAATCCCCAAAACCCGCCAGACAATTTGATCAAGATCAATATGAGGTACAAAGTGTCAAGAATACCTCAAGTGAAGACTCTGCTTATTGTATAAGATGTAGAACAGAACTCAGCTATAATACTGACAGGCCTTATTGTTATAGTTGTTATCAAGTATGGGTTAATTATGCTAACCCAAAATATCAAGAGAACTTTTGCCACTCATGTGGAAAAGAAGAAAGAACTAGTATGGAAAAACCTGAATGTTATACTTGTTATTCCTCAGAATACTAATTTCAGTCTCTTCCATAGCCTTTAAACACTTCTTCTTCATGCCATTGAAGAAAAGAATCATTTGGTTGGTAACTATGAGAATGAGGTTTTCTAATCTCTTTCGTGTGAAAAGCCAAGAGCCATTCATCTTTTCCAACTGTACCATTTACCCTGTCTGAAACTATCAACTGATGATCTCTATTAATAGTGAATGCCCCTAGATCAAATAACTTATGATGAAGTGAGCACATGGCAAAACCATTTTGTTGAACATCAGGGCCTCCGGCCTGATGCCATTTGATATGAGCCGCCTCCAACGCCAATGGTTGATGGCCCAATCTGACATTAAACCCACAGACAGCACACTGATATTCGTATGCAATCAATACTTTGTCTCTAAAAGCCAAGTCTCTCTTTTTCCTTCTAGTCGCAGTTTGATTGTTTTCTTCTAAACCAACTGTGTTAAGAATCTCTTCTTGTAGTGAGTCTGGAAAGGATTCTTCCAATACTTGATTGGCAATCTTAAAAATGGATTCTGGATGCTTATCAAAAAACTCTAGAAGAGCAGTATTAAATCCCCCGGATATATTATTCTCTATTAAAAATGGTCTCCCAGGATCCGAGGATTTATTTGTTAACAATTCCGGTTTGTCTACACTCCAAATACCGTCATTTTGCAATCGAACAAATGGGTACTCAGGTCTAGGTTTAGACGAAGTTCCATAACTAACCAATAGTTCCTTTAATTCTTCCTCTGAATCAGAAAAGCTAATGGATTTATTACCCTTTTGAAGTTGTGCTAAGGCATAAAGAATCAGCAACGGTTTATGCGGGGCTCGCCTGTCTCCATTTTTCCAAGCCCTAACGTTACTGAAGTTTTCAATTATATCACTCTCTGTCATTTCTTAAATATATGTAGATGAAACATAGGAAAAGAAAAAAGCCAACTCTCTCTTTCGAGAAAGTTGGCTTGAGTTTTAACTTCTCCCTTTAGGGAGATCTCCGAACACCAGAGGGTCAACCGAAGAAGTACGGATACTTGCCTTTGGCGATCATTGTATCTGCTACTTGTCTGCGGAGTTCTTTTACGTTCACTAAGTCCATTTTGGTGAAACGCTTCAAGCCCATCAGCATTACTTTTTGCTCATCGCCTTTGGTGAATGAACCAATAGCTTCTTTAGCAGCAGCTATAATCTTATCGATTGCGCCAGCCATATAGATGTGCGTCATGGCAATGTGGTCTGCACAAGCCTCCTCGCCTTTTTGGCTTACCAGCTTTTCTGTTCTTAGCATAGCAGATTCGCAAGCGTAAACCTCAATCAAGATATCGGCAAGGTTCATCATTACTTCCTGCTCGTCTTCAATCTTATCTTGCAAAGCCATGGCAGCCTTTCCACCTACCATTAAGAATACCTTTTTCAAGTTTTTAATCACTTCTTTCTCACCAGCAAAAAGCACCGACTTATCGATGGTAGAGAAAGTAGGCACTGAAGTCAGTTCTTTAGAAACATCCATTGCCGGACCGTAGATATCGATTTCGCCTTTCATGGCACGCTTCAAAAGCATGCCCACCATCAACATACGGTTAATCTCGTTGGTACCTTCGTAAATTCTAGCAATACGAGCATCGCGGTAGGCTCTTTCCATTGGTGCATCGGCCGAGTAGCCCATTCCGCCATATATCTGAACGCCCTGATCTACTACATAATCCAAAGCTTCAGAACCATGGATTTTTGCAATAGCACATTCAATGGCAAATTGCTCCACCCCTTTTAGCTTGGCTTTGGCATCGTCCATTCCATCGGCAACCAAGTCGTTAATCTTGTCTTCAATGTTTTGTCCGGCACGGTAGCAAAGCGATTCGGCTACATAAGTTTTGGCAGCCATTTCAGCTAGTTTGCCTTTAATGGCACCGAAGCTTGAAATAGACACGCCAAACTGCTTGCGCTCATTGGCATAGTTGGTGGCATGAGAAATGGTGGTTCTACAGCCACCCAATACTCCGGCACCCAACTTTACACGACCTATGTTCAAGATATTCACGGCAATTTTGAAGCCGTTGCCACGCTCAGAAAGCATATTTTCTGCAGGTACCTCGCAATCGTTAAAGAATACTTGGCGCGTAGAAGAACCTTTGATTCCGAGTTTCTTCTCCTCATCGTTCATTGTGATACCGCCAAAACCTTTCTCTACAATAAAAGCAGTCAGGTTTTTGTCGTCTTCAATCTTAGCGAATACGATAAAGATATCTGCAAAACCAGCATTCGAGATCCACATTTTCTGACCCGTGATCTTGTAGTGACTTCCATCTTCTGAAAGTACCGCTTTGGTTTTACCAGAGTTCGCATCAGAACCGGCATCTGGCTCGGTTAAGCAGTAACAAGCCGCCCACTCGCCAATGGCCAGTTTCGGCAGGTATTTTTGCTTTTGTTCTTCGTTGCCGTAGTACAGAATTGGCAAAGTACCAATACCCGTGTGCGCTCCATAAGTAGTAGAAAATGAACCAGCAGCCCCGATAATATCGGCTATCAACATACCCGTATTGAAACTCATGCCCATACCGTTGTAATTCTCCGGAACGGAAATGCCCAATAGGCCAAGGTCCCCTGCCTTTTTGAAAATACTTGGAACAAGCTCAGGGTCTTTCATTGAATCTATCTCCTCAACTTTCGGAGTAATCTCCGTGTCGATAAAGTCCTGGCACGCTTGCGCCATCATCTTCTGTTCCTCAGAAAACTCTTCTGGAATAAAGACTTCGTTTGCTTCTGTTTCTCTGACGATGAACTCACCGCCTTTGATTGATTTCTTATCTTCTGCTACAGACATTTTTGTAAGTATTTTAGTACGTAGTATTGAGTATTGAGACAGTTATCATCAGCGAATAGACTTCTTCAAACTATAAATCATTCGCTGCAAGCCGAGATAACCTGTTTCCAATTCCTCAAATGTTTGATCATTTATAAAATTCAATTTGTTGGCGATAATGAGTTGGGTATCTAGTTCACAAGATGAGCCATAAGCTATCCCGAGAAATTGATTGAACTCACCATTAGTATTTCGCCCGGCTCCTTCAGCAATGTTAGAAGCGACCGAAACGGCACTTCTTCTTATCTGGGAAGTAAGACCATATTTTTCCTCTGGAGGCAAGGATTTTGTCTGTTTGTAAACTTCAACTGCGAAGTCTACCGACTGTTGCCAAACCTTTAATTCTCTGTAATTGTGCATAGTTTTATTGTTTATCGGAACTAGTCTCAATACCAGCTACCCAGTACTAGTTACTAGTTTAAAAATTCGTAGATACCAGCAACTCCTTGGCCACCACCAACGCAGGCGGTTACCATGCCGTACTTGGATTTACGTCTTCGCATTTCGTTGAAGAGCTGAACCGAAAGCTTGGCACCTGAGCAACCTAGCGGGTGACCCAAAGCAATAGCTCCACCATTTACATTCAGTTTACTTCTGTCGAAGTCAAGTTCTTTGATAACAGCTAATGACTGCGCTGCGAAAGCTTCGTTCAATTCGATCAAGTCTAAGTCTGACTGTTTCAAACCTGCCTGCTTCAATGCTTTCGGCACTGCCTCCACTGGGCCAATACCCATAATTCTTGGGTGAACACCCATGGCAGTATAAGTCACCATCCTGGCAATTGGCTCAAGGTTTAGCTCCTTCACCATTCTTTCTGACATCACCATTACAAATGAGGCACCATCAGAAACTGGAGAAGAGTTACCCGCGGTTACTTGTCCTCCTTGGGCAAACACTGGTCGAAGACCAGACAATACATCTAAAGATGTATCTGCTCTTGGGCCTTCGTCTTTATCGACCGTGTAAGATTTCTCAGCCATTTTGCCTGAAGCATCTACAAACTTTTCAATCACGTTAATCGGCACAATTTCATCATCGAAAAGGCCAGCCTCTTGTGCTTTAATCGCTTTTTGGTGCGACTCTAAAGCAAACTGATCGGCTTCGTCTCTAGTGATGTTGAATTCTTTAGCTACTTGCTCAGCCGTTAGACCCATGCTCAAATAGTAATCGCTGTGCTCTGTGGCTAGTTTGTAGTTCAAAGCCGTTTTATAACCCATTACCGGCACCATGCTCATTGATTCTGTTCCACCAGCAATAATGCAATCTGCAGTACCCGCATGAATTCTGGAAGAGGCCAAAGCAATGGCTTCTAAACCTGAACCACAGTAGCGGTTGACGATCATTCCCGGAACTCCGATTGGCAATGAAAGCAAAGAGATCATTCGCCCCATTTGCATGCCTTGCTCCGCTTCGGGAACGGCATTTCCTACAATCAGGTCGTCTACTCTTGTCGGATCGAATCCATCAACTTTAGAGACCAAATGTTTTATTACGTCAGCAGCCATATCATCGGGGCGCACGCTTTTCAAAACGCTACGCTTACCTCGACCTACTGCTGTTCTATATCCTGCAACTATATAAGCATCCATATATTTAGATTTTAGATGTCAGACATTAGATGTCAGACTAGTTGTTTCTTAGTTTTTTTATTAATGCAACAATCATTCTTTCTATCTCAGATAATTCAGAAGTGAATTGGTCTAAAGTATCTTCAGAAAAATAGCCCAAATCGCATGAAACTATCAGTTGACTTTCAAGCTCATGCGCTGAACCTAATGACATATCCAGAAATCTGGCAAAATCAATATCTGATCCTCTACCAGAACCTTCCGCTATTGTAGACATAATTGAAACAGCACTAGATTCCATTTGAGATCGCAAGTTGTATTTCTCAGAATTAGGCAGCTCAGGGGTCAACAAGTAGACTTGCTTTACAAGTACTCTTGTTCTCTGCCATACCTTTAGTTCCTTAAAATTATGCATTGCGCTCTATCTGAAATCTGATGTCTGAATTCTCAAGTCTAATATCTAGTTACGAAGTGGTTTACCCTTAAAGAGAATTGAGTGAATACGCTCAAGCGTCTTTGGCTCAGCCGTTAATTCGACAAACATTTGTCGCTCCAAATCAAGTAGATATTGTTCCGATACTTCTTGCGGAGCAGTGAGGTCTCCACCACACATGATCCACGCTAGTTTCTTAGCAATCTTCGCATCGTGCTCGGAAATGTAGTTTCCGAGTAACATACCGTTAATTCCGGCATGGAAATTTGCCAAACCAACCTGGCCATGAACCTTGATATCCGTTCTTTCCACTGGCTGTGTATAACCAGCTTCATGCAGTTCTAGCACTTTGGCTTTTGCATCCGTAAGTAAACGAGCTCTGTTTAAAGTCACGCCATCTTGCGGACGAAGAATGCTCATTGCTCTCGCCTCCTCTGCAGAAGTAGCCACTTTTGCAGTCGCTATGTTCATAAAGGCTTCCTGTAACCTGTTCAACTCAGGATCACCTGCCGTTAGAGAATCTGCTACGCGAAGGGTAAGTTCTTTGGTTCCGCCTCCACCAGGAATTAGACCAACACCAACTTCTACTAAACCGATGTATGTTTCGGCATGGGCTTGAATAGCATCACAATGCAATGAAAGTTCACAACCACCGCCCAGTGTAAGGCCAGCAGGCGCAGCTACTACCGGAATAGAAGAGAACTTCGCACGCTTCATGGTATTTTGGAATTGGGCAACCATCAGGTTTACTTCATCGAATTCCTGATCGCCAGCAAACATGAATAACATTGCTAAGTTGGCTCCAGCAGAGAAATTATCGCCTTCATTTCCAATTACCAGACCTTTGTAGTCCTTCTCAGCCATAGCAATGGCCGTTTCAATTCCCTCGATAATTTCCTGCCCAATGGCATTCATTTTCGTGTGGAATTCCAGACAAAGCACACCGTCTCCGATATCGAAAAGTGATGCCCCTGCATTGCCCCAAACTTTATGGGTCTCACGAATATTTTCGAGAATCACCAAGTCTTCAGTACCCGGAATAGTTTTGTATGACTTCGAAGGAATGTCGTAGTATTTCTTAATGCCGTTTTCAATTTTGTAGAACGAGCTGTTTCCAGCATTGAGCATTTCGTAAACCCAGTCGGCTGGCTTCATATCCATGCCTTCCATTTGCTCAACTACCTTTTTGGTACCAAGCAAATCCCAAGTATCGAAAGGTCCCATTTTCCATGCGAAACCTGCACAAACGGCTTGGTCTATTCGATAAAGCTCATCAGAGATTTCAGGAATTCTGTACGAAACATATTTGAAGGTATCGAAGAAAGTTCTGCGATAGAACTCTCCAGCTTTATCATCAAAGTTGACCAACTTAACTATTCGCTTCTTGAGATCCTCTTCGTCCTTAACTGCTTCGAGCGCTTTGAAATTGGCTCTAGTTCTTGGGCCATACTCAAAGGTTTTTAGGTCGAGCTCAAGAATTTCTTTCTTCCCATCTTTGTCTTTTGTCTTTTTAAAGTATCCTTGGCCAGACTTATCACCGAACCAGCCCTTTTCATGAACTTCCTTAACAATGTTAGGCAATTTGAAAGCCTCTTTCGACTCATCGTTTGGAAGGCCCGCATACAAGTTGTTCGCTACATTCACCGTAGTATCCAAACCAACCACATCCATGGTTCGGAAGGTGGCAGACTTGGCACGACCAATTAGCGGACCAGTCATTCTATCAACCTCACCAACAGTTAAGCCCATGTCTTCAATAGTATGCATGGCCGACATGATGGCGTAAATTCCGATACGGTTGGCGATGAACGCTGGGGTGTCTTTACACAATACAGTCTCCTTACCCAAGTAAAGATCTCCGTAGTGCATCAAGAAATCGATGATGTCCTGATCGGTTTTTGGGCCAGGAATGATTTCCAATAATCTCAAGTACCTTGGCGGATTAAAGAAGTGAGTTCCACAGAAATGCTTCTGGAAATCTTCACTTCTGCCCTCGCACATCATGTGCATAGGAATACCCGAGGTATTTGATGTAATAAGTGTTCCAGGCTTTCTATACTTTTCAACCTGTTCAAAAACGATTTTCTTAATGTCCAATCGTTCGACTACCACCTCAATAATCCAGTCGACATCCTTAATTTTAGGCATGTCGTCTTCAAAGTTGCCGGTGCTAATAAGCGAAGCAAACTTCTGGTCATAGATTGGAGATGGTTTAGATTTCAATGCAAAAGCCAGTGCATCGTTCACAATTTTATTGCGTGCAGCTGGCTTAGATTTTTGATCATCAGGAAGGTCTCTCGGCACAATGTCGAGCAAGAGCACTTCCACACCAATATTGGCAAAGTGACAGGCTATTCGCGAGCCCATAACTCCAGAACCCAATACTGCTACTTTCTTAATCTTGCGGTTCATTTAGAATATGGATTTGATTCTATTAACTGATTTATCTTAACTATTACTTCGAAGAATGCTTCCAGTTTATCTGGAGCAATCGTTTGCTTAACGGCTTCATTAAAAAGAATGACGGTTTGTTTAGAAACCTGACGTTTTTCCTTTCCTAAATCGGTAAGGAATATTCTTACAGAACGACCGTCTGTCGGATCCTTTTGTTTGTAGATCACGCCCATCTCTTCCATGCTTTTGAGCATTCTGGTTAGGCTTCTAGATTCTAATCCCATCAATGGAGCAATTTTAGTTGCTGGTGTGCCATTAACCGGATCGATGTTCAATACCACAAATGCTTGTGATGTTGTGCTGTCGTGCTTGGCGGCCTCTTGATTGTACATTCTGTAAATGGCGTGCCAGCAAGTTTTTATATGGTGATCTACTGTTTCTTCTCTCTTCATATTCTCTTATGAGCCTTACGAAGTTAGAAAAAATTTGTTATGCATGCATACTATTTTTTCAGAAGAATCTGAGAATTGATTTTTGGGTAATACTAACTATGCTTATAAATCTTTGATAACCGCAATAGAAAGCATGGTGGAGCTGATGATAGCCATAATAGTTCCGAAGTCTTTTAGGAACTCACCATTATTAGGTCTCTCTTTCACTGGTTTTGCTGCAACGGTAACTACGGCACCGTCTAAAACCACAGGGTTCTGAAGCCACTTAACCCTTCGGGTAAAGCCATTTGGTTGGGTTAAGTAAATGCGTCTGCCGTTCTTTGTTCGTCCGCCTGAGTTTTTCAAATACGATCTTACTCTTACGCTTTCAACAAACTTCTGAAGCGAAGGGTTTGCAACTTCACCTTCAACCTTTACGGTATAAGTAGACTCTGGGAAATAAATGCTATCATTTGGTTGAAGAATAATATCAGCTTTGTCATTATTTGACAGTAGTAGTTCTTCAAAAGGGAAAGCCAGCTGTTGGTTGTTTCTGTAAAACCTGCCACCTGGCACATAAACGTTGGGAGATAGACCGCCCGCTCGTTCGATTATATCAGAAAGCTTCTCTCCTTTACTTTCCAGAAAATACGTTCCTGGATATTTAACCTCTCCTACCAAAACTACCTCGCGCTGTTCCGAAGAACCCGGTATATAGTCTACCGAAATAAAGTCGTTATGCTGAAGTAAAAAGGTTGATTCAGACTTTGCTTCGTAACCCAACAAATAGTTCATGTCGGTATTCAGGCGCGTAGTGTGAGCAATTTTGTTCCCTGTGAAATCAAAATTCTCGCGAGATATGGTAACTGAATCTTTGAACGACTTACGCAGGAAACCACCAGCCTGAAGAATAACGTCTTCAATGCTCATACTATCATTCAGCACATATCGGCCTGGGTTTTTCACGGCACCTCGAATGGTCACATAAGTATCGAGCAATTCGTTAATTTCTCTGCTATACAAAATCACTTTGTCTCGAGGTCTTAAAAGTGCATTAAACTTTTTATCCAAAACCTCATCCAAATTGAAAGGAATCACTTTGTACTCGGTTTCTCCAGCTTCATACCGCAAAAGATCCGCACGACTCGTCAAGATTCTGTTCTGATATTCAAGATCTTCTACATTTGCCGACATGAAAATGAGATCGTAAAGGGATAAGTTTTCTCTCCAGAGAATGCTTTTAGGCTCTGAAAGAAAACCTTCAATGGTCACCAAATCTTCTGTTTTCAATTCATCCAAACTATATACTTTCAAAGAATCATCTGGCTGTAAACGAATATTATCGTCAGAACTTGGGTTGTTCATTATATCAACTAATGAAAGCGATTGAAATTTCAAATCGCCATTTCTATCTCTTCGATAAAGGTCAATTTTGTCAAGGTAAGTTCTAGGGCGGAGGCCACCCGTTTTGGTTAAGAGTTGACCAACTGTTGGCACCTGCTCTAGTTGATAATCACCAGGTCGGAAAACCGAACCGGCAATGGTTACCATGTTATCAATTTTATCAAGTACTCTACCGAAGTCTATTTCATCGCCATCTTGTAGCTTAAAATTAGTGCCGTTTTCGAGTAACTCATTGTAGTTCAAGGTGATAATTTCTCTATCGAATGCAGAAGGGCTAGTGATTGAATTGACTGAGCGAATGCGTTTTACTGTTACGGTTTGCTTGTATGCCGTTGGTTTAAGTCCGCCTGCAAAACCAATCAAATCGGTTAAACCTTCATTAGCCTTTAGTTCAAATATTCCTGGCGTGTTCACCTCCCCTGAAATTGAAATAATGTTCATCCTTGTAGGAATAAACACAACATCATTATTCATTAATCTCAAATCCTCAGAAACTGATCCTTTGATTATGTAATCATACAAATCGATGGTAGAAATGATCTTATTATTTCTGAACACCTTGATTTCACGAAGGCTACCACTTGTTTTTACTCCACCAGAGGCATAAAGCGAATTTAGTGTAGTGGCAAATGCGTTGATCATTTGAGAACCTGGGTTTTTAGATTCACCCATTACCACTATTCTAATCGGGCGCAGTTTGGTTAAAGAAACATCTAAAAAGATTTTTGGTGGCGTTTTGTTCAAGCCTGAATAAAAGCGCGACAGGTACTGCTTCATTCTCAGGTTGAGGTTTTCGTAAGTAGTACCCGATACGAATACTTGGCCTACATTTGGGATGAAAAGGTTTCCATTAATGTCTACCTTTCCTTCAAACTGAAACTCTGCTTCACCCCATAGATAAACGCGCAATTCATCACCTGGACCAATTAGATAACCTGGGTCTATGTTACCGACCAACGCCTGTTGATTTGCATAAGGATTATTAGTGAATAAATCGTAGCCAAAGTATTTGAGACCATCGCTTTTCGGGGCTGCTACCTCTACTGGAGCTGCTACCTCCTCGGCTATATCAGGAATTTCTTGAAGATATTGTGTTGTGTCTACGGTGAGAGACTGAAGCGAGTTTGGGGTATCTGTTGCTTCTTCTTTAACTAAGTACTTTTGCACATACGCATCGTAATCCAAGCCATACAAGCGAGCTTGCCTTCTGGCATCTGCTTCAGTCATACCTCGTTTACGAAGCTCTTCCTGTACTTGCTCATAGGTTGTAATGCCTCTTTTATCCATTTCTCTTTTTACATCTGCTTCGGTTTGACCGTATACAAATGGAGATACGAATAGCGTTATTGCTACAAGCAATTTTTTGTGACGTGCATTAAAAAACATGTGTCTGCTCCGGTTAAGGAAGAGTTAGTTGGCGCTTGAAGATAATAATTTATTCATTTAATACTAAATGAATAAATGCGATTACGGCAGTTTTAAACAAGGGTTAATTTTGAGTTAAAGCTCAGATATATCAAAATCTTCGCCTTTTCCATACATAACAAGATCGTTCAAATTATATGGTTCAAGGGTGTGAATGTCCTTCAGTCGGCAGTCGCCATCTCCCATAATTTCAATTATCTCGAACTCAAAAGTTTCTCCAAAATTGATCATTCGAAATTTCTTGCCTACGCGAATGTTGTTGAAAGACTTAGCCATAAGGGATGCAAATGTAGCTTAGTTTGAGAAATCGCCACGGAGTTCCCTCAGTCTTTTTCTAGCTTCAGAAACAAATATACTTCCGGGAAATTTTTTCAAAAGTTGGGTATACGTTTCCATTGCCTTTTCGGTGTCATTTAAATCGTCTTGATAAATAACTCCGGTTAAGAATTGGGCATCGTCTCCCAAAATCTCATAATAATGCGTGGTGTTAATCTCGTTCAGCGAAGCCAGAGCCTCTTCCGATCTACCCAATTCTCTTAGTGTATTAGCCTTGAGGTATAAAAGCTCATCATTAAGAGAATGGTTTGCATATTTCATCATCATGGTGTCAATTTCCTGCAAAGCTTCAGTCTTTAAATTCTGAAAAAGTAGCAATTCAATATTGGCATATTGTTGCATGGCTACATCCGTTGAATCGAAAACCGTATTGTTCTTGATTAAAATGCTCAGGTCAATGGCATCGTTGGCAATTTCTCTAGAGGTGGCCAATTTCAGAATATCCAAATGACCCTGCGCTAGTTCAAATTCCCCCTTGTAGTAAGAGAGTTTAGCACTTTTTAACTTAGCCTCATATCCTAGCGGTTCGTCTTTAAACATACGTTCTACTTGACCATAAAGCAGAATACTTTCCCAAGGTTGTTCATCTAGCAGGTAAATATCTGCCAAATCCATTTTTGCTTCGGCAATTACACGGTGTTTTCCTACAGGCTGACTGACCAGATCGGTAAGCGTAGCGATGGCCGTATCTATTTCATTGAGCTGAAAAGCTTGTAATAACGCAACTCTTCTTTGCGCATCCATTGCGGCAAAAACATCTCTAGAATTCTCTTTGTAGTTTTCATAGTCTGTGATGAGCGAACGGATGGCACCGGTATCTAAAGGGTAGGAGCTCTTTAATACTTCCTCTCTAGAGAGCAGCGAGTACCGTTCTGCAAGTCTTCTATTCGGACTATCCGGAAAGTCGCTTAGAACGTAATCAAATGCTTTGTCAGCGGTTTTAAAATCTTCATTGCGAAAGGCAATCATTCCGACATTAAGAATATTCTTTCCATCATCTTGCAATCGCCTATCTAAAGCACGGGCTTGGCGCAAAGCGCCTGAAAAATTTTTTTGCTGTAAATGAGTCCAAATAAGTAGGTCATTATAAATCGGATTACCCGCTTCCTGCTGCATGAAGTCATAAAGGGTAATTTCCAGGGTATCTAAATCTTCTGGCTCAATGAGTAAACGCTGCAGCGAGTTCTTTACATGACCGATGTTATTTGGTTGAGACCGTGAAAAATTCAAATACTCCGTTATCATCAGCTGCTTTCTGTTCATAATTCTATAAACATTTGCTAGCTCTAGCGAAAACAAATCCTCTACACCAAGTTTCCTTCTTCCTTCTAAGTAAGTTTGCAGTGCATAAGGACGCAGGTTCTTTTCGTAAAAGGACTGCGCTAATATTCTCACTTTGTTGGTATTGCTTTCATCTACCGCCTCGGTGGTTATTCGATCGATTAATTCTTTAAAGGTAGTTTCTGCTTTTTCTTTCTCTCCTTGGTTTTGGTAAAGCACTGCTAAGTCTAACTCGTACCGAAAATTGTGTGGGTATTCTTTTAGAATTTTCTCGATATGTTTTTCGGCATCGGCAAATTCCTTTTCCTGTGTAAGCAGTTTCAAATAGTTGTCGTGAATAAGTGGTAGATTTCTTTTGTCTCGCGAAAGCTTTTCAAATTCAGTTTTTGCTTTCTCATAATCCCCTTGTATGTAATACTCATTTGCGAGCGCAATGCTTTCAACATCCTGTGCAAAAGTATGCGGATTAAAAATCAAAAGAAGTAAGAGCGATATGGTAAGAGACTTTATTAACACTTTCAACACGCTTATATTATATTATTTAAGATTATTTAAAATTATCATTATTTACTAGGGCTGTGGATTTGTGAATAACTTTTTAATCCACAGTTGGTATTCACATTAGGTGAATGGTATGTTGAATAATATTTGTTTGTCCACATTCTATTCAATTATAAGTGATTGAAAATCAATTAATAATTTTAGGATGTTTACAACTCAGGGTTTTGGTGGATAAGATTACAACTGTTTTTAGAGTGTGAATATTTAGTACACGAAATGTGTATTGAAGATTCAAACTTTTGACAGGTACATGAACTTATTGACCTGTGGGTATAACGCGAAAGTAATTCACAGTGTTGTAATGAATATCCACACTGTTAATCCACAGTTATCAACGTAGGAGAATGTCGATTTTGTCGCGCTCCCAAAACTTACGAACTTCTATTTCGCTCGTTTTGTAATAGGTGTCAAAGTAGAAAGTGACTGGTTCTGGAGGTGTGTTGGTAAGTATATTGCCAATGTCCCATTTGCCATTTTGGTTTAAGTCTTCAATAACTCTTACCATGTACTTGCCGGCTGGTAGGTAATCAAATACAAACTGTTTATTGGTGGTTTCTGAGATGACGTTAAGGTTGGAAGCATTGAGTAATTGTACAATGATGTTATCACTCGTGGAAGTAACGCTACCTCTAATAATGGCAGCTTCATCTTTGTTGGCAATGGTAAATGGCTTTTCGATGAGCTTTGTTGTATCTAAGTCGTAACTAATAAAAGTCTGTGGTCTCAGCTGTAGTTTAAGTGTTTGTTGTGGCTCAGTGATGTAGTCTGTAATATTAATTGGCCATGTAATCTCAGTACGGTTATAGTTCCAAGCAAAGGCGGTATTCTTAAGACTCACTATGTTGGTACTATCGATGTAGTAAAAAGCACTATCGGGTAGAAAGTCCTTAATCGGCTTGTCGAATCTTAACCTGATTTCTTGATTCGGTTTAAGGGAAGATGTCTTTGGGAATATTTCAGTGCTAAGTGCTTTGGGTTCAATTTCCGACTCCGAGAAATAATAATTGGCGGTATCTAAAAGTGTAACGCTTAAACTGTCTGTTGCCTCAAAGATCATTTGGGTTGTGTCACCTATTGCCTCTGTGGTTTGGTAAAACCTGATTTTGTCTGGAGTAATTTGGTTGTAAACTGCGGTTGCTGGGTTTACTAGTTTAAAGGAGTCAACTGCTTTGTTGAAAGTTAGTTCGTAGTAAGTAGCAAAGTGCCTTCCAGATATCAGTCTTAAATCTTTTGTATTCAATTTCTGTATAGAGAAGTTAACGTTATTGATGTTTGAATTGAGCTTTAGGGTATCGGGATAAAAACCATAAGCTTCACCATCTGAGTCGGCTTTACTATTGCCGTTTTCATCTTCAACGGCATAAATGCGAAAGTTTTTTGAGGGCAGGTTATTAAAGGTGAAAAGTCCGGCAGTGTCGGTTTTGGTATAATAAGATGCTGAACCATTCAGAATATTTGTGGTGTCCTCATCTGAGTAAAGCGTTACCAATACATCTTCTATCGGATCCTGGCTGTATAAATCTACAATGCTACCTGTTATCCTAAGTGAATCGAGATAATCTCCTGTTGAGAAACTAAGGCTTAAATTTGGCGGAACATTTCGGTTTGTAATGTCTTGTATGGTATTGCCAAAGTTTAGGCTATAAGTTGTACTATCTTTTAAAGGTTCTTGAAATGTAAGGGTAACTGTGGTTTTGTTCACCTTGGTTCTAAAGCTGCCTTCAATTTTTGGAGTGATAATGAGATTGCTTTCAATCTGATTAGTTTGAACCATTTCATCAAACTCCAACATGATTACATCTCCGTGGTAGTTTAACTGGTTTGGTTCGGGCACTGAGCGAATTAATGTTGGTGGAATTTCATCTTCATCTCCACCTGTGGGTGAAGATACACGTGCGCAAGAAGCTAGTGTTAGTAAAATAACCGAACCAATATATAAACTGTACCTTTTTATCACTTTGTCAAAATATAAATCAAACTACTGTACTCACCGGTATGCTTTGCCTTTCGGTTTGAAACGAAACCATTCTTGAAAGCCCTTATGTAGTTTTTGCTTCCGGTTCTGTACTCCTCCGAGAGCAAACTTACATAGTAGCTATCAAACACAAGCGGATGTGTTGCAACAATATTCAAACCAGTTTTTTGAGCAAGTGTATGGACACTCTTTTGAGAGAAATGGTAAAGGTGTCGAGGTACATCGTAACCCGCCCAATGTTCACCATAATGCTGTGCATCCCACGATTTGTAATTAGGAAGCGCCATGTGAAACACACCGTTTCTATCTAGTTTGTCAGATAGGGCATTCATCGTTTCCATCAATTGATGAACATGTTCAATAACATGGTAAGATGTTATTACATCGAACTTGGATTTACTGTGCTCGCTGATGTCGGAAACAACAGGAATATTTGATGGAATATGGTTTCGTGCATCTGCATCTGGCTCTACTCCAGATACCTTATATCCTTTGGTTTGCATGTGGTTTAAGAAAGCTCCTGCCCCACAACCATAATCGAGCAAATTTTTACCGAAACTGTACTTGTTTATAAGCTTGTGTTTATAAGCGAAGTTACGTTGTTGCGCTATACTATAAAGCTTATCTATTATTCCACCTTTTTTATCCCCGTGAGACTTATAACTATTTGATTTATAGTATTTTATGATGTTTTCCTCGTCAGGACGGGGAACAGTATATACGGTAGTGCACTGTTCACAAATAGCTGTATTGAACACTTCTTTTTCACCGAAATAATCAGTGATGGGAAGATGTTCCTTTAGGTTGGAATTACTGCAAATGCGGCAGGTAGAAAATTGCTCTGTCATAAATGTACTATCTGCCCATATAAACCATTAGCACCGAGATATCAGCAGGCGATACACCACTAATGCGAGAAGCTTGTCCGATGGTCTTCGGTTTTATCTTCAGTAGTTTCTCACGTGCTTCCGATGAGAGTGCTGGAATCTTTTTGAAGTCGATTTTATCTGTAATCTTCAAGTCTTCCAGGTCATTCATCTTCTGAACAAGTTTAGATTCTTTCTCAATGTAGTCTTCGTACTTAATGTGAATGTCTGCTTGCTCTAATAGCTGAGGCGTATACTGATCCAAATATTCTTTAGTATCTGAATTTATGCTTGCCAATGAACCAACGCTTATTTGTGGGCGCTTTACCAACTTGGCCAAGGTGGTTCTATGCTGAATTTCTGCATTGTTTTGAGAAGCTAGGAAAGGATTAACAACTGAAGGATCTACCTTTTTCTGGTTCAAATCGTTTCTTAGTTGATTGAGTTGTTGCTTCTTATTCAGCATACTGTTGAGACGATCTTCTCCTGCTAGGCCAATGTTGTAACCTCTTTGAGTAAGGCGTAAATCGGCATTGTCTTGTCTCAGCAGAATGCGATGCTCTGCTCTTGACGTAAACATGCGATATGGTTCTTCGGTACCTTTATTAATAAGGTCATCAATAAGTACACCTATATATGCTTCTGATCTAGTAAGAATGAATTCTTCTTGCTCAGTAATCTTTAGGTGCGCATTAATACCAGCCATTAGGCCTTGAGATGCTGCCTCTTCATAACCTGTGGTTCCATTGATTTGCCCAGCGAAATAGAGGTTCTCGATCAATTTGGTTTCGAGGGTATGGTTCAATTGTGTTGGCGGAAAGTAGTCGTACTCTATGGCATAGCCTGGTCTGAACATTTTTACATCTTCAAAGCCTTCGATTTTTCTTATGGCTTCGTACTGCACATCTTCTGGAAGCGAGGTCGAGAATCCGTTGACATATATTTCAACGGTATCCCAGCCTTCTGGCTCCACAAATATTTGATGTCTATTACGTTCAGCAAATCGGTTGATTTTGTCTTCAATTGATGGGCAATAGCGAGGGCCTACTCCCTGAATACGACCGTTGAACATAGGAGATTGATCAAATCCTTTCTCTAAAGTAGCGTGTACTTCTGGGTTGGTATAGGTTATGTAGCAACTGCGTTGTTGCGAAAGCGGCTTTGTTTCATCCAGGTAAGAGAACTTTTCAGGTACTTCATCACCTTTTTGTTCTTCCATCTTATCGTAGTTCAGGCTTCGTCCATCCACTCTGGGTGGTGTACCTGTTTTCATTCTACCTGCTTCAAAGCCAATTTCTACGAGTTGTTCGGTAATTCCGGTAGAAGCTCTCTCGCCTGTTCTACCTCCACCAAACTGTTTTTCACCTATATGGATGATACCATTTAAGAATGTACCTGAGGTTACAATTACCGCCTTAGCTTTAAACTCTAAACCCATGGCCGTTTTTACGCCAGTAACACGGTTGCCATCCATTAGGAAGCCTGTGACCATTTCTTGCCAAAAGTCTACCTTAGGGTTTCTCTCAAGAGCATATCTCCATTCTTCGGCAAATCGCATTCTGTCGTTTTGAGTCCTAGGACTCCACATTGCAGGGCCTTTCGACTTATTAAGCATGCGGAATTGGATCATAGATTTGTCTGATACGATACCAGACATACCGCCAAGGGCGTCAATTTCTCTCACAATTTGTCCTTTGGCAACGCCGCCCATTGCAGGGTTGCAAGACATTTGGGCAATGGTATTCATGTTCATTGTTATCAATAGAACAGATGAACCCATTTTAGCTGCGGCATTTGCTGCTTCGCATCCGGCATGTCCGGCTCCCACTACTATCACATCGTAATTCGGATACATAGCTATATAATCAAAGTGTTCCACGTGGAACACAAGAAGGTTTAGTTTCTAAATGTTTCACGTGGAACAGTTAAAGTTTTCTGAACGTTCAAAGTTGTAGCAAAGATAAGGAAGCTTCCTCGCTTTTTCTCATTTGCTGTTTTGCAGCTTCGGTCTTATCATCTTCTCCTAACATATGGAGCATGCCATGAATCATGACACGGTGAAGTTCTTGTGTAAAGGTTGTACCCACAGTTTTAGCATTGTCCTTTACCCTATCGACTGAAATGAAGATATCTGCGGTGATTGGTTCACTCAAATCTTCACGTTCATCAAAGGTGATGATGTCGGTGAAATAGTCGTGATCTAAGTAATCTTGATTGATTTTTAGTAGATAGTTGTCTGAACAATAAATGAAGTTCACACTATCTATTTTTTGCCCATATTGGGTACATATCTGGTTAACCCACTGTCGGATGATTCTTTTTTGCTTTAACACAAAAGAGACATCCTCAGAGAAGAAGTTGATAGCGCTCATTCGCTAGTCTAAATAAAAGGTAAGTTCTACTGTGCGGCCTTCGTTTGAAAAGCTTACTTCATCTGCCAGGTGCTTCATTAAGAAAATGCCTCTACCTCCAGGGTTCTCAATATTCTCAGGTGCTGTTGGATCAGGCAAATCATTCGAATCGAAGCCTGGTCCTTGGTCTGAAATGACAAACTGTATGTTTGCCTCATTCATAATGGCCTGCAGTGAAACGGTTTTTTCCTTGTTTGCTTTATTGCCATGAACAATGGCGTTGTTTACAGACTCTACCACGGCAATCATTATGTTTCCATATAGATCGTCCGTAAGCGCATATTTTTCTTTGGCGTTGTCGACAAAGCTCTCAACGATTCGGATATTGTCCGGAAGTGAGGGGATCTCAATGCTAATGTTTTTCATTCACTACTTCTGATTCGTTTCCTTTATTTTCTTGAAGTATTTGTTGGTTTCCTTCTTATAGTAAGGGTTGAGTTTTGCAGGTATTGTTCTGAGTAATTCTATTTCCTTTTCTTTTTGCTTTAGGTATTCAACCATTGATTGTGGCACTGAAAGCTCATAATCATTGGCTGTTTCTCCTTTACGTTTTTCATCCTCTCCGCGTTGCTCCATGGCATTTTCAGCATCTAGCATACGGGTTAAAATGTCGCGTTGCCTTTCAATGGTTTGATCAGAAACGTTCTTATTGAGCAAGTCCATTTCATTCAATTCCATCTGCTCAATCAGTTTGTCAATCTTATCGCCCAATTTATTTCCATCCAAACCTGTTTCAAAATTTTCTAGCGCATTTCTAATTCTTTCTTGCTGAGCAGCTAGTTTTGCTAGCTCTTCAGAGAGTTCTCTCCCCGATTTACCACTACGTTTTAGTTCCTTTATTTGTTCGCTTAGCTGTTGTTGTAATTCACTAAGGCCGTTCATGGTTGGGCTGTTCTTTTTGTTCTTTTGACCTTTACCTTGTCCATTCATGCTTTGGGCCATTTGGTTTTGCATTTGTTGAACAACATCGTCTAATAGCAAGGCTAAATTATTAATGGATGTCATGGTGAACTGTTGCTGGCCTATAGCTTGGCTTACGCGCTTTTCTTTAAGCGATTCTACAGCTCCGTCCATTTGGCGATTCATTTCGCTGAGTTCTTTCATTACAAACGAGCTGATCTGAAAAACACGTTCTGAAAGCGCTACAAGGCTATCTTGTATGATTTTAGAATCGTCCTTCAGTTTAAGTTGTTGCTGGGAAAGCGTAACAAACCTTGGGTCGCTCTGGCGTATTTCTTTGAATTCGTCCATGAGGGTTTCTTGGCTGAAAGAGAGTGTAACAAGGTTGTCAACTAAGTCCTGTAAGTGTTCTAGGTTTTCTTGCATTTGCTCCATTTGTGCCGAAGCTTGCATGGATTCAAGGCTTTGTTTTACTTCCTTCATCTTCTGTGCAGCTCTTTGCTGGTGCTGTGCCGATTTCTGCCTTTGGCTTGATGAAGGCTTGGCGCCCTCCTGCTCCTCTTGTTGTGCTCCTTCTTCTTGACCCTCCTGTTGCTCTTCTGCTTGTTCCTCACCAAGCTCTTCTTGAGCTCTCTCCTGGTCTTCTTGGATTTCCTCTAAATCACCTTTTACATCTTTGGGAAGTGCTTCTGGGTTTTTTCGGTCTTGATTAAGTTCGTTTAATTCATCAATCCTTTCCTTTAGGTCGTCTATTCCCCTTTTTTCTTCCTCCAGTTTTTCCAGCAGGTCATTTTTACTGTCTGGATTCTGTTCGTTTTCAGTGTCTTTCGCTAGTTGTTCTTGATCTTGTATGGCTTCTTCTAGTTCTTCAAGTGTCTGCTCCATTTTCATGTCGAACTGTAGTTTTTTAAAGAGTTCCAGGGTTCTTTCTAGATCATCTTCTAAATTGCTGCTGTTCTTATTGAGCTCATCCATTTTGTCTCTAAACTCTTCTATATCAGACTGTTGTTGGAGTAATTCACGCAATTCCTCATAGAGCTTTTTAGTTTCATCGTCCAACACATTATTCATTATGTCTTGAAGTTGCTCCATCTTTTGTTTTACCTCTGGAGACTTTTCGTTGAACTGATCTTGCTTCTTATTATTCAGCTGATTTTGTTGTTTCAGGTCATCCAGTTTTTTGGATAGGTCGTCTTTTTGCTGGAGGATTTCTTCCATGAGCTTCTCATCTCTCCAGTCCATTTCCTTTTTGGTTTTCAAGCGCTCGTCAACTTCTTGAATCTTTTTACTTAAATCTTGCGCTTGCTGAATGCTCTTATCAATCTCTTGCTGCACTTTTTGATTGCCTTTGTCAATCTCTTCGGCTATTTCTTCCTTTGATGGAATTTTGAAAGAATATGTGCCGGTTTTGCTCGCCTTTATTCCATTAACTCCATCATTATCAACTACTTCAACGTAATATTGAAGCTCTCCACCTGCCTTAATTTTTGAAGAGTCTAGTTTGAATATGTGATAATAGGTTTGTGAATTGAGTTCGCTATTAATGCTTACTTTTTGCTGATGAAAGCTTTCTTCACCTTCAAACTTATACCTTACCCTTAGAGCCGAGAACCCATAGTCATCATCTATTTGGCCTGCTAATACCAGCTCACTATACAGTACCGTATCTTGGTATTGGTCTAGAGTGATTTTTGGATATTGATCTTTTATTACTTCGATCTTAAAGGCGAGGGTGTCTTTATTATTGCTAAGATCGTTTTGCAGTTGAATGCTGTAGGGAGTTGGTGCGGTAATTTGCTTGGTGTTTGAGAAAACACCGTTTTTGGCTTCTTCAAGCGTGTCTATGGCATTCAAAAAATGCATAAATATGATGTCGGTGGCCTTCGTATTCAGTTTCCAGGTAACTTCTGTTCCTTCAGGTATCAACAGGTTGCCTGAGTTCTTGATCTTCTCAGCTTCTTTACCAGTATATTTTGGGTAGTTAACATCAATATCAAAAAGTTCCAGGTTTGGGCGTTCTTCAACGTTTAATCGCACTGTGCCGGAAGTAATGCTTTCGGCCGTAACCTCAAAGGCCACATCTTCATTCAGGTTGTTGAATCGATAACTGAAAGAGCCGTTGCCCTCCTTTTTCGCCTTTACCGTACGGTTGTTTATGTTTAGGTATACATCGGCCGGTACAGCTGTTCCTTCAGTCGCAATCTTAAAATTATAGGCTTCACCTTTAAAGGCTGTAGGGTTTTTATCGATAATAAATCTAAAAGGTGCTTCAGGCACAAACTCTTTGTCGAAGTTGACAATACGGGTAGAGCTTTCCGTAATAAATTGAGGTATAAAGATGAGCAGCAACACCAAAACAAACACTGGTGGGTACAGCCACTTTAAGTATTTGCGATTCACTTTATAGTCGATAGCGCTTGTGAATGAAACGTGATTTATGCTTGCACTTTTTTGCTTAATGCTGGCAATAAGTAAATCATTCTGTTGGTTTGAAAGTGATTCTAACTGAATGAGGTTCAGAAGCTTATCCGAAACTTCAGGAAAGAATTTTCCTATTTCTTTAGCGGCTTCTTCATTACTTAATTGCTTATCGCTACGATTGAGAACGAGTAAATACCGACCGACCAATTGATAAAAGAGTACGAGAATTAATAGGACAAACCCAAAAAAGAGTATGCTACGACCAGTGGAGTTAAAGCGTGCGCCAAACTCTATGGTATTAATAAGTAGATATAAACCGAGTATGGCAGCACCCCAAATAATACCGCCTTTTATGGCCTTGTTTAGGTAATACTTGCGCTTGTACTGCTTTAATTGCTCGAAAATGTCGGCATTGGTCCCCATAGCCTGTCTTTTGTCTTTACTTTAATACGAATTGTTTTGCAGAAGGATTGTAAAACAATTGACAAACAAGGGAATATACGATATAATCAGTCAATTTCCAGTACTATCGGGCAGTGGTCTGAGTGTTTTACGTCTGGTAAAATTCGGCCTGCAGAAAGCCTATTCTTCATTTGTTCGGTAGCCATCAGGTAGTCAATTCGCCAGCCTTTGTTATTGGCACGTGCATTTGCCCTGTAACTCCACCATGAATAATGGTGCGGATCCGGATTAAACTCGCGGAACGAATCTATAAATCCAGAGTCTACATACTTAGTAAGCCATTCGCGCTCTTCCGGCAAAAAACCAGATGAGTTTTTATTCGATACGGGATTATGGATGTCAATTTCCGTATGAGCAATGTTATAATCACCACAAATGATCAGGTTTGGCTGTTCTTTACGAACCTCTTGGGCATAATCGTAAAAGAAATCTAGCCACTCGTATTTAAAGTCCTGTCGAATGTCTCCGCTGGTGCCACTTGGCATGTACACACTCATTACAGAGAAATCTTCGTAATCGCAGCGGATTACGCGGCCTTCATTGTCGTAAAGCTCGTTTCCGCAGCCATTAACCACTTGTTTAGGGCTTTGTTTGGTAAGGATTGCCACACCGCTGTAGCCTTTCTTTTCGGCACTTTCCCAGTACATTTCGTAACCAAGCTCGGAATAAAAATCAGGTACTTGTTCAGGTAGTGCCTTTAGCTCTTGCAAACACAGAATGTCTGGGTTTTCTTCTGTTAGCCATTCTTCAAAGCCTTTTTTAAGCGCTGCTCTTATTCCGTTTACGTTGTACGAGATGATTTTCATGCGGTAAAGCTGATTTGGTATTCTTTTTCAAAATACTCCAAAACATGGAGCTTGAGCAGTTTTTCTTGCTCTAATAAGTCGAAGTGCGGAAGTTTCTTCAGTGGTTTCCAGTGTGGCCAGCCTTCTGCATCTTTTCCTTCCAGTTCATAATAGCCAGAAAGGCTCAATACCCTACAAATGGCAATGTGCATCAGGTCTTGTTTTTCCTCCTTAGAGAAAGTTTGTACGCCATTGCCAAGTTCTTGCACACCGATAAGAAAAAGCACCCCGTTAAGGTCCTTGGGGCGCTTTCCAATGACGTCTTTTAAATGGGTAAGCAGTTTTACCCATCGAACCTGAAGCTCGAGGTCCTTTTTGTACATACTAAGCTTCTTGTTGTTCTAGGGCATCCCAGTACTCTACGGCTCTGCGCAAATGAGGGATTACAATGGTACCGCCAATTAGGTTGGCAATAGAAAAAGCCTCAAAGACTTCTTTCTTGTTTAGGCCTGCTTCGTGGCATTTACCCAAGTGGTATTTCACGCAGTCATCGCAGCGCAAAACCATTGAACAAGCTAAGCCAATCAACTCTTTGGTTTTCTTGTCTAATTCTCCCGGAGAGAATGCGTTGGTATCCAAATTGAAAAGGCGCTTAAGCACCACATTGTTGCCATCCAGAATTTTTTCATTCATTTTGGCGCGGTAATCATTGAATTCTTCTACTAGTTCCATGATTTTCAAAAGGTTATGAATATATTAATACATGGAGCTGAAGGAGTACTTTGCTGACTTTGTTTCGCTGTTCTTCCCCGCTATTTGTGTTGGTTGCGACAGTCCGCTGCCCAAGGGCACGCAACACATCTGTCCGAGCTGCCAGTATAATTTGCCCAAAACTAATAACCACAAAGCTGAAATTGCTGCTTTCCGAGAAAAGTTTGATGGAATTGTCAGCGTTGCACATGTTTTGGTTTACTGCAACTTTCATAAAAGGGGTTTAGTTCAAAAATTGCTGCACGAATTAAAGTATAACAACTGCCCCGAACTTGGCGAAATGCTTGGTCGCTGGTATGCTCATGAATTATTGCTCAATGGCTTTGCTGAGGAATTTGACTTGGTAGTCCCTGTACCCTTACACCCTTCTCGCTTAAAACAACGCGGATATAATCAGAGTATGGCTGTTTCACGTGGAGTCGCAGAAGTATTCAAATTACCTATAGCCGAGGAATACCTTATTAGAACCAAAAAGAGCTCCACCATGACCAAGATGAATAAGGTTGAGCGCATTTTGAATATGCAGCAGTCTTATAGAATGATGATGCCTGAACGGCTAAAAGACCAACGTGTGCTGTTAATTGATGATGTGTTAACCACAGGCTCTACCTTAATTGCCTGTGCAGAGCAGTTGCATTTGGCCAAACCCAAGTCGGTAAGTATTCTTACACTGGCTGCTGCATAAAAAAAGGCTACCGAAAAGGTAGCCTCTAAATTTATCTAAGTATTAATCTTATTCTTCTCCACCGATTCCTAAGAATCCGTTTGATTGGTCTAACTGCTGCGTTCCGATAGAAATCATAGCGCAACGGAAACCAATAGTGTTAGTGGCTTTGTCCATGTCTAGGTATCTTCTAGTACCTGGAGCCATCCAATAGGCTACATCTTTCCAAGAACCACCTTTGTACACTTTAGATCTATCGTTTACCAAAGATCTATAGGTTGCATCAGGAGTAGTTTTAGTGATTTGGCCTTTCTTCTCAGGATCTGCTTCTTCCCAACCATAGTTAGATTGAGGGTCGCTCACATCATTGTCACCTAGTGGCTTTCTCACTGGGTTCATGTCTTCAAACTCTTGGAAGGCAAGCGGTCTGTAGGTATCGAAAACCCACTCGCTTACGTTACCAGCCATGTTAAATAGGTTGAAGTCGTTTGGCTCTCTACCACCCACTTTTTCTGGGGTAACGGAACCATCGTTATTTACACCACCAGCAATACCAGCATAGTCACCACGGCCACGCTTAAAGTTAGCTAACTGGTCACCTCTGTTTTTACCATAAGGGTTACGTGTTCCTCTACCATCCCAAGGGTAAATTCTACCGTACTCTTCGTTCTCATCTAGGTAAACAGTACCAATAGTCGCTTTAGCAGCATATTCCCATTCCGCTTCGTTTGGTAAACGGAAATCAGGCAAATAAATACCTCTTTCAATGAATGTACCGCGGTTAGCAGGCTCGTTTATGTATTGGATAACCTCTTGCTGCCAACGGTCAAACTCATCCATCGATACCATTTGGCTACCTGCACCTGCAGCACCACCGCCTGTACCGGTTAATGGAGTTCCACCTACACCAAAGAAGTAACTATCGTCATCTTGCTTAACAAAAAACTCTTCTACAAAAGCATCAGGAAGCATTTCAATTTCCATATCGAAGATGATTCGCATGTTCACGAAATCGGTTCTCCATTTACAGAAGTCAGAAACTTGTCTCCAGGTAACACCTACTACCGGATAGTCATTGAAGCCCGGGTTGCTGTAGTAGTTTTCTGCATAAACATCGTTAAAAGAGAAGTCTGAAGACCAAACTGCATCGTTTGGTTCAATTTCTTCTTTGCTCTGGCCGTTGTGTCCTCTTGTCCAATCAGGAATGTAAGGAGGAATTTGGGTGCCACCGCCTTGAGCGTTATTGTTTGCTGGATCTTCGATCTCAACATTTCTTGGAAGCGGAATGTCCATTGGGTAAAACTGGTAGTGCACATATTCCTTCCAGTTTTTGTTGGTTACCTCTGTTTCATCCATAAAGAATGAGTTCACAGTTACCGTTCTCTCAATGTTGTCTCTAGATCCGTAAAGATCTTGTTCGAATGAACCTAAAACAGTTCTACCCCCTTGAACAAACACCATTCCCGGAGGATTTGGCAACGCTTGATCATCGTAAGGTTTATAACCAAGTAGGTCATTTTCAGTTGCATAAGCCGCACCTGTTGTGGAGCTGGTTCCTCCCTTATTGCCCCCAATACCGAGCAATTTACATGAGCTAACAGCGCACACCATGAGGCCGCAAGCTATGATAGTTTTTATAGGCGCATTGAAGTTTTTCATTTTTAAGGCGTTATTTCTTAATGCTTAGGTGTTTTGAACTTGCTAATATACACTTTAGCATAAGTATCGCAAAGTTCTATTTTCTTTGAAAAACGTGAATTTCTTGATGTTATTTTAAAATTAAACATTGATGCCCAGATATTTATTGCATTAAGTAGTTGCTGCTTTTACAAAGAAATATCTACTATCATCAAATTACCGTATTCAACAAGTTCAACAGGAGTTTTAACTGCTAATCAGGTCGATTGACCTTTCACTGCCTGTTGTATAAATTTTAGCTCAGAAATAAATTTCTTTGGAACATGAATAAATCTAAACTGTACTGGCTTTTGCAGTTTGGCGGGTGGTCCGGCCTAATGTTCACCTCCTTTTTAGCAATGATTATGCTAACGCCTACTTGGTTGGCACTTAGCATGAATTTGCTGTTTGTGGTTTTTGGTGTTCTTATTAGCCACTTGTACAGGCGATATGTTAAGAAAAAGGATTGGAAAAATCTGGAAATCAAGCAATTGGTGCCAAGAGTTTTTTTGGCCAGCATACTGCAGGGGCTTGTTCACGGGGTAATTAGTTTGTTGCTTATAATTGTTGGCTTTGCCCTAATTGCGCAGTCAAACCCAGAGATTTTGGAAGGAATGACGGGCTTGCCAAAAATTGAGGGGGTAGATGAAGAAACGCAGAAGTTGCTGCAAGAGGCTAGCATGAAAAGCTTTACGCCAACTAAAATCATTGTGTTTCTAATCAGCTTTATAATCAGTTTTGCTGTCTATTTTATCTCTTGGTCTTCCATTTATTTTGCTTACCAATACCTGCAAAGAACCCGCGAAGTGGAGATTGAAAAGTGGAAGCTTTCTGCCTCGGTAAAAGATGCCGAGCTAAGTGCCCTAAAGGCTCAAATTAACCCTCACTTTATATTCAATAGCCTAAATAACATTAGGTCGCTGGTTATTGAAGACTACGAAAGAGCGCGCGATTCCATTACGCATTTATCCGACCTTTTGCGCTTTTCTATCCAATTCGACCAATACGAAAGGGTTTCACTAGACAAAGAGCTGGCAGTTGTAAAGGATTATTTGAACTTAGAGGCCATTCAATTAGAAGAGCGCCTGAAGTACGATTTTAGAATTGATAAATCCACCAAAGAATTTCAGGTGCCGCCAATGATTG
Organism: Roseivirga pacifica; assembly: GCF_900111145.1. Taxonomy (GTDB): domain Bacteria; phylum Bacteroidota; class Bacteroidia; order Cytophagales; family Cyclobacteriaceae; genus Roseivirga; species Roseivirga pacifica. Next base: position 778,903 of record NZ_FOIR01000001.1, on the reverse strand, counting down.
TGCAAACGTTGGTAGAAAATGCCATAAAGCATAGCATTAACGAATTGCCAAACGGTGGCGAAATAATCATTGAAACTAAGCTGGATGTAGACTTCTTGTATATTTATGTGAAGAACACAGGCCAGTTAAAGGTAAACAGAATACCAGGCCATAGGCGTGGTATTGGCATTAACAATTCCAAAGAACGATTGCGACTGCTTTATGGCCAAAAATCGTCTTTGGTGGTGGAAAATATGAACGAAAAAATGGTCTGTGCGACCGTAAAAATACCCTTAGACCAACATTTGAAAGCTTAAACCATGAAGACATTAGTAATTGACGATTCGAGATTAGCGAGAAACGAACTGAAACGACTGCTTAAAGAGTTTGACAAAGTACAAGTGGTTGGTGAAGCAGCCAGTGTTGACGAGGCGATTGAAAAAATTGGCGAATTGAAACCGGACCTGATCTTTTTGGATATTCAGATGCCGGGTAAAAATGGTTTCGATTTGTTGGAAGAACTGGAGGCTGTGCCGGAAGTGATATTTTCTACTGCCTACGATGAGCACGCTTTAAAGGCTTTTGAATACAACGCCTTGGATTACTTGGTAAAGCCCGTGCAAAAAGAACGCTTGGCGGGTGCTGTGGCGAAGGTTTTCGATAAAATTCAAAAGAAGAAGGAAGAGAAGGAGAATCAGGATGATATTCTGACAATAAACGACCAAGTGTTTGTGAAGGATGGCGAAAAGTGCTGGTTCGTACAGTTAAGCGATATTCGCTTGTTCGAGGTGAGCGGTAACTACACCACAGTCTACTTTGGTGACTCCAAACCGATGATTACGCGTACGCTCAACTATTTGGAATCTCGATTGGACGAAAAAACCTTCTTTAGGGCCAACAGGCAGCAAATTATAAACCTAAAGTGGATTGAGCGAATTGAACCGTGGTTTAGTGGAAGCTTGCGAATTTACCTTAAAGGCGGTGAGGAAATTGATGTTTCGAGAAGGCAAACGCTTAAATTCAAGGACATAATGAGTTTCTAATTTGGCCAAAGTCAACTTCAAACGTCCCCTATTCGAATTTATCTCCATTGTGGTGGCAGTAGTGCTTGCCATGGCCCTTACGGAGTGGCGCCAAAACCAGCTTAACAGAAAGCTGGCAGAAAAGTCGCTGCAGAATATCATTGCTGAAATTCAGGATAATAGAGATGACCTGGCCATTGATTCTGCAAAAATTGCAGCAGACCTCAGGTTTATGAAGGCTTGGATTACCGACTTTGAAGAAAAAAGCGAGAAGAACGATTTCAGCCTCAATTTTGACTATTCTTTTCTGAATAGAGCCGCGCTAGATGTTGCCATAAATAACCAATCTATGACTTACATAGATTTCGAAATTAACATGGCGCTTGCCGAGATTTACAATACCCAGGAGTTTTACAGCCAAAAAGCACTCGATGTCTTCGATGCCATGGGCGAACTAACTACCAGCACTCATCATCCGGAAAGTGCAGAGTTTTTGGCCAAGGTGAAGGGCTTCAACTTTCAGCTTGGCCTAGTAATGGGTAGCATTCGAGCCTATATGGTAGAAACCGAGCAGTTTTTGAGCACCTATAATTCAGAGAACTAGATTGCTGCTAGTAGCTCGATACCCTGTTTTACTGCAGAAACATCGCTAACCGTTAAAATTAAGCGGGTTTTGTACTCGCGCATTTTAAAACGCTTTGGCTGCTGTTGCACAAAAGCAATGATCTTACCGAAGATTTCCGATTGGAAATAGGCCTCTTTTTCAGATGGCACAAAGTAGCACTTCATTGCACCGTTTTTCAGTGCTATTTTCTCAAAGCCTAATTTTTCGCCCAACCAGCGCAATCGCACGGTTTCAATTAACTGCTCAACCGATTCTGGCAAAGGCCCAAACCTGTCAATCATCTGTTCAATAAAACGCTGGAGCTTTTCTTCATTCGGAATGTTATCCAGTTTTGAATAAAGGCTTAAGCGCTCCGAAATATTCGAAACGTAATTGTCTGGAATAAGAATTTCCAAGTCGGTTTCTATGGTAGTATCCTGTGTTACGGCCTTGGCAGCTTCTTTTACCAAGTCTTTTTGGAAGAGATCTTTGAACTCCGTTTCCTTCAGTTCCTGTACAGCTTCATCCAAAATTTTATGATACATATCGAAGCCAAGATCTGAAATAAAGCCGCTTTGCTCTGCACCAAGCAGGTTTCCGGCTCCACGAATGTCTAAATCGCGCATGGCCACCTTAAAGCCATCACCTAAATCAGAAAATTCTTCAAGCGCACTCAAACGCTTACGCGAATCGGACGAAAGCCCAATGGTTGGCGGTGTAAGAATGTAGCAGAAGGCTTTTCTGTTAGAACGCCCCACACGACCACGCATTTGGTGCAAATCGGAAAGCCCAAACATGTGCGCATGGTTGATAATAATGGTGTTCGCGTTCGGAATATCAAGCCCCGATTCGATAATGTTCGTAGAAACGAGCACATCATATTCACCTTCAATAAACTTAACCATGCGGTTTTCTAGCGTGGCACCGTCCATTTGGCCATGTGCAATACCAATGCGCGCATCTGGTACCAAACGAAGAATGATGTTTCCGACCTGTTCAATATCACTAATACGATTGTGCACGAAGAAAACTTGTCCGCCACGCTTTAGCTCAAAACTTACTGCATCGCGCAGTAGCGTTTCATTAAAAGTGTGCAGCTCGGTAGTAACCGGCTGCCTGTTTGGCGGAGGAGTGGCTATAACACTCAAATCGCGTGCACCCATTAAAGAGAAATGCAGTGTTCGCGGAATTGGTGTTGCCGTAAGCGTTAGCACGTCCACATTTACTTTGAACTCCTTCAATTTATCTTTTACGCGCACCCCAAACTTTTGCTCTTCGTCAATAATCAAAAGCCCAAGGTCTTTAAACTGAACATCCTTATTCACGATGCGGTGGGTACCAACTAAAATTTCTGTTTTTCCCTCCTTAACGCGCTGCAGGGTCTCTTTTATCTGCTTTGTGGTTTTAAAACGGTTAATGTATTCCACCTTAAGCGGGAAGTTGGCCAACCTTTCGGCAAAGGTGCGATAGTGCTGCATGGCCAAAATAGTTGTTGGCACAAGTACTGCCACTTGTTTGCCATTAACAGCCGCTTTAAACGCTGCTCGAATGGCTACTTCGGTTTTACCAAAGCCTACATCTCCACAAACTAATCGGTCCATAGGGTGTGGCTGTTCCATATCGGCCTTTACGTCTTCTGTTGCGCTGGCTTGGTCTGGTGTATCTTCATAAATGAAAGAAGACTCTAGCTCTGCTTGTAAATAACCGTCTCTATCGAATGCAAAACCAGGGGCTGTTTTTCGTTTAGAGTAAAGCTGAATTAGGTCTTTGGCAATGTCTTTGACCTTACCCTTTACTTTTTTCTTTTTGTTTTCCCACTCTGGCGAGCCTAGTTTACTCATGGCTGGGGGCACGCCTTCTTTACCAGTATACTTCGAGATTTTGTGCAGCGAGTGAATACTTACATATAGCAAATCATCATCGCGATAGACCAAACGGATGGCTTCTTGCATCTTTCCGTTTACATCTACTTTCTCCATTCCGGCAAATCGGCCTATGCCATTGTCAATGTGGGTAACGTAATCGCCTGGCTGTAGCGAACGAAGCTCTTTTAGTGTAAGCGCCTTCGATTTTGAATGCTTTGTTTTGGTTTTGTATTTGTGGAAACGATCGAAAAGCTGGTGATCGGTATAGCACAAAATATCCCTCTGCTTGTCAATAAAGCCTTTTCTTAACCCAATTTGTAATGGCTGAAATTTAATGTTGGGATCAAGTTCGGTAAAGATGGTGTCCAGCCTATCTGTTTGGCTAGGCGACTCTGCTGCGATAATTAACGATGTCGAGTTTACTTGCCATTCTGAAAGATTTTCAACAATCAGATCAAAATTCTTATTAAATGACTGTTGTGGCTCTGTATCAAAGGGGTATTCAAAATCTGCTTGGGCGTAGAACCGGTTGCCAAACTCTACCTGATGGTAGTGGTTTATTTCTTTTTCGAATGAATCAGTGGTTTCAAAAAGCTCTTCAGGGCTAAGCACCACTTGCGTGTCGGTAACCGAAAGCACTTCATCAAAACTACCGCCTGCTTTGGCAAAATACTTCTCAATGGTATCGAGCGTATGCTGATAGTCTTTAAACCAAACCTTGGTGTTTTTAGGAATAAAGCTTAGGAACGACTGCCGCGTTTCTTCCAACAACTTGGTTTGAATGTTTGGAATGATGTTGATTTCCTTAACCGTTTCTTGGCTAAGTTGACTTACGGGATCGAAGGTTCTAATACTGTCCACTTCATTTCCGAAAAGCTCTATTCTGTACGGTAGCTCGTGTGCATAAGAGTACACATCAATAATTCCGCCTCGCACAGAGAATTGACCTGCCTCGTAAACAAAGTCGGCTGGCTCAAAACCAAAGGTTTGCAAAAGCTCTGTTAAAAAGCTTACGTCTATCTTTTCACCAATTTTGGTTGAGAAAGTGTTAGAGCTAAGCGATTTCTTGTTGATTACCTTTTCCGTAAGCGCTTCGGGGTAAGTAACGATCAACTCTCCCGAGCTGGCTTTATGGTTAATGCGGTTTAGGATTTCCGCACGCATTAGAATGTTGGCATTCTCAGTTTCGTCAAACTGGTAAGGCCTTTTGTAACTGGTAGGGAAAAGCAGCACTTCTTTTTCGCCCATCAGGTTTTGCAGGTCGTTGTGGAAGTAGGCCGCCTCTTCTTTGTCGTGCAGCACAAAAATCATGGTTTGTTTATTGAGCTGATAAACAGCAGCAGCTACCACGGCATCTAAGCTGCCAACCAAACCTTTTAAGCGCAGTTTTCCGCCCTCGTTGGGCTTTAGCTTTTCAGCGATCGTCTGAATCACTGCGTCTTCGCGATATATTCTTAGAAAATCTCTTACTTTCAAACCGTAAAACTTTGCAAGGGTGCAAATGTAGCGATTATTCAGGCGAAGTAAATTACCTGTTCATTCATCCTACATTAATTCAACAGTTTACAAACCCTTTTGCGCGTAAATGAGTTTATGCAAAAAAGGCATTTAATGAAAAAAGGAACACTACTTCAATTGGTTTTGAGTGTTTACCCCGACCCTAAAGGGGGAGGATCAATTCCTTTTGTTTACCCTTTAGGGTTAGGGAAAAAAGTAATAATGAGTTGGTAGAATTATTGATGCGTAAGTCATGCCACAGGAGAAAAAACGTGTGAGTTTGCGAAGGGAAACCTTCAAGAAAATGGAGGAGTTGCATCCACACCAGATCATACTGTTTGTGGCTATGGTAGGTAGTGGCATTCTATTCTTCTTTTTGTTGGTAGCTTTTGCCGTGGCCCGGCCGCCTCAGCTAGAGCTTATCCGCATGGAATTTCCCAAATCTTTTGTGGTCAGTACGTTTGTAATGCTGTTATCCAGCTTTTCGGTGGCCAAAGTTTTGCCAATGTACAAAGCCGATAATCAGGAGGAATTGAAGAAATGGCTCGGCATTACTTTTTTGCTCGGGTTGGCCTTTTCCACTTTGCAGTTTTTAGGCTGGCGTGAACTACAAAGCCATCAAATACTGTTTTCTGGCGAACGTTCTGGCGCTTATCTCTATGTGCTTTCGGGTTTGCATGTTGCGCACGTGCTCGGCATTATGGTTTACCTGCTGTACTTGCTTATGCAGTGCCACAAAACCTCTAAAGATGCCGTGAAGGAATTGCTGTATGCTACCAACCCATACCAAAAAGTGCGCTTTAAACTACTCACCAGCGCATGGCACTTTGTAGATGTGGTTTGGGTGGTTGTTTTCTTTTACTTTCTATTTAGTTTTTAAACTAAAAAGGCCAGAACGGCTGTCCTGACCTTTTTGGAACTTGACCTATGAAAATTAAAATTCTTTAGTTGATCGTAATTTCTTCTATGTCTTCCCACAGCACGTAAGTTGGGTCGCCACTGCCAGTAAATACCAGCACACCGTCATTGTCTTCGCTCACATCGCGGGCTTCGCCAATGGTAACTGTTGTGCCATTTTTCATGGTTACGGTAGAGTACTCATAGTTTTTCGGTACGATGCTCCTGATGTTTTCCATCGGGATAATGTACTTTACATTGTCATCTTCGCCTTGCAGCATTTCAAAACCGTACTCCTCGTCTAAGTCGTAAATCAATTCTCCAGAAAGCGTTTTACCGTCAGTTGTTTTTACTGTTCCCGAAAGCTTTTTCATGTTAGCGAAACTGCTGTAGCTCGGTAGGTTGGCGGGTGCATCAGAGAAAGTCACTTTCTTGAATTCCCTCCATGGAATATCTACGCGACCAAATTCGGTGGTAACGATAATGCCGCGATTTTCACTGTTTACATCGTTAGAGCCTCTCAAGTACATATCGCGACCCGATTTTAGCAATACCTGGCTTCCTCCTCCTTCTCTTTCAATGGATGCAATGTTACCGAATTCGATTTTTACATCACCATCGCGGGTATCACCATCTAAAATATCGGTTGATAATCGCTCATCGTGGTCCCACTGAATTACACCTTTGTATTCGCCACCATAGAATTCTACCGTTCCGTAGAGTACATCGCCCATTTTTTCGAATGATGCTGGCGTGTCCATAAATTCTACCGATTCTACCCTGCTCCATCTGAAAGTGGTTTTGCCTAACTCAGCATCCATTACGTGAATGTCAGACCCAAAGTCGTTCGATCCGCCATCTACATACATCGTTTCGCCATTGCGCATGGTGAGCCTTACTTCGGATCTACGCGTGATTTCCAATTTGGAAATATCGCCAAATCGGGCTTGAAATTCGTGCGTTGTTCGATAGTCGTCAGAGTTCCAGCTTACTCGGAAACCACCCCAGCTGCTTCTTACTCTGCTTCGATCGCGCAATTCATCACGATCTTCTCGCGATAGGTAACGATAGTTGTCGTTTTCTTCTTTGGTACCATTTAATAGATCTGTCCAGTAGGCTTCTTCTTTTCCCCACCTAATCTGACCGGTATAAGTATCGCCATCTATGGTAGTGAGTTTTCCATAAATAAGTGCGGCATCTTGTGCCTTAGCACCCAGGCTGATGACCAATGCAACCAGGGCTAAAGCGAGTGTTTTAAATTTTGAGTTCATGACCTTTTTTTTGATTTGATGTTTTGTAATTAACTGAATCAAAGGTGGGTTTTTATGAATTCGCAAGAAATACCTCGCAGTTCTATCGGGGATTTTTAGTGCCGAATCGGGAAGAGTGGATACTGAATAGGAATGCCTGATTGGGGGTTAGTTGATTGGTTGTCAGAAATCAGAAAAACAAGGGGGGTGATTTAATGGAGGCAAAACGGTTTGTGAGCCTAATTGAGAGGCTTTTTGTTATAGGGTCCCATCTGACCTGCGGTACTGATGGGGCTTTCCGTCAGTACCGTAGGTCAGACGGAAAAGTGAAACTGATAAAGCTAGCGCTTCAATATCCGATTGGTCTGGCCTAGGTATGGGGATAGAATGGTCTTTCTCTAACTATCCAACCACTGCTTAAATACGGGGGTTTTTTCAGAGCTTACCACAATGTCTTCATCAATTTGTGGTTCTAAGCCAAGTTTTACGCGGCCTTTAAAGTAAGGGTGAATGTCTGCCACGGCATCAAAATGCACCAAGAACTTACGGTTTACACGGAAGTAGTTTTTCGGATTAAGCAGTGCGTCAAGCTCTTCCAGCGTTTGGTCAATTGGGTATTTTTGATTTTCGAAAGTGACCAAGAATGTGAGTTTGTCTTGCGAATAGAAATAAGCGATCTTTTCAACGGGAATAGCACGAATGCGCTGGCCCAGTTTTACCAGAAATCGCGATTTATATTCCACAGTTTCGCTCTTCAGCATTTCGCGTATGCTGTCAATATCTAAACTACTGGCCGATGATTGTTGCGCCTGCAGTTTGCTGAGCGCAACTTCCAACTTTTCCTTCTGAATTGGCTTAAGCAAATAAGCAATGCTGTTCACCTCAAACGCCTTGATGGCGTATTCATCGAAAGCTGTGGTGAAAATGACTGGGCACTCGATTTTGTGTTGCTCAAAAATTTCGAAGCTGGTGCCATCGAGCAGCTGAATGTCGCTGATGATCAGGTCGGGTTGTTCGTTGTTTTCGAGCCATAGCAATGCTGCTTCCACCGACTTCATCGATGCTAAAACTTCGGCATCGGGTCTTATGGACTGCAACAATTGTATCAGCCTTTCTGAGGCTAACTTTTCATCTTCGAAAACAACTACTTTCATTTTTTAAAGCTTCTATTTTTGAGACGGTATTATCCGTTTTACCCCTCCATTTCAATCAGTGGTACTTTTACTATAAAATTATCGGGGTTGCTAAATACCTGCACCTCCTTATCAGTAAAATAGGAATATCTTTTCTTAATGTTGGTAAGTCCGGTTTTACCACTGTTTCGGGCTTCCACCTTTTTAGGCTGATAGTTGTTCTTAATTGAGATAAACCCATTTTGGCTCGAAATGTAGATCTTCAAAGGTCGCACCTCAGTAATGGTATTGTGCTTAATGGCGTTTTCAATCAGCATTTGTAGTGTTAATGGCGGCAAATACTTTAGGTGTTCTTTGCTATCTACATCTATAAATGTCTGTATGGTGTCTTCAAACCGAATGTCGAGCAGGTAAAGGTAAGAAGTGATAAAGCGCAATTCTTGGTTGAGCGTAACAAGTTCCTCTTTGCTGCTTTGCAAAATGTTGCGATACACCTCGGCAAATTTTTCCAAATAGGTTTGCGATAGATCTGGGTCTAGCGTAATAAGCGAAGAAAGAATATTCAGGTTATTGAACAGAAAATGTGGATCGAGGTGGTGCTTGAGTGTGGCCAGCTCGGCTTTAATGGTTTCTTTCTGAAATTCCTCTGCCTTTAATTGTGCGTTTTTCCAATTGCTTAAAAACTGAATGCCAAAATTGATCGAAATAAGCGGTAGCAGTACCAATAGCCCAATTACGTTCATGCTAATCACCTGAATTTCATCGGGCGGATCTTGCGTAAGTCCGAACTTGAGTACTAAATAACTGATGTTGATGATGAGCAGTGAAAGTAAAATGCCCAAGCCCAACTGCCAATAAAACCGCTTGTTGCCATACTTTAACCAAGGTAACCGCTTGTCGAGCTTACGGGTTAGCAGTTTGTTCGAAGCCCAAATAAGCAGAAGTGTGGTGGTGATCCAGCCTGCTGTAAGGTACAGTTCGCGCGAGGCATTGGTAAGGTAAAGCGCCAAAAAAGCACCACCTACCAATACTACGCTAACAATTATTTGAATAAGGTTCTTTCGAAAAAAGGCCACTTATAGCTGATTTAATCGAAGATAATTTCGTCAATTTTTGACCAGCGAACATACACTGGGTCATCATTTTTCGAGGTGAAAACTAGCACCCCATCATTGTCCTCGTCAACATCGCGGCTACCGCCCAATAGCAGGTTCATACCGTTTTTGAGTATTACCGATGAGTAGCTGTAGTTCTTAGGAATAATGTTTTTAACGTTTCGCAGCGGAATGTGATACTCCACATCATCATCGTTTCCATCCAAAATTTCAAACTCCCAAGCTTCGTCCAAATCGTAGGCCAACAAGCCAGTGTACTCATCGCCATCAACGGTAACCACCGTACCCGATAGCCCTTCCGATACCGGAAAATCGCTGTAAGCAAAGCCTTCAAAATTGCCTTCGGTAATTTCTAGGTCGTTAAATTCCCTCCAAGGGATTTTAACCTGCCCAACATCCGGAATTAGCATTACAATGCCGCGGTTCTCGCTGTTTACATCGTTGCTGCCGGTAAGGTAAAACTTGCGGTCAGAATGTAGGGTTACTTCAACCCCGCTTCGCATTTTTTCTATGCGCTTTATGCTTTCAAACGGAATCTTTTTATCACCGTCTCTATCTTTTCCATCCAGAATATCCTCTTTAAATCGCTCGTCATTATCCCACTGAATAATGCCCGAAAAAGTACCTTTACGACCTGCGTTTACCGTTCCATAAATTGGTGTGCCGAATGCTTTGCCACTATTTGGGCTCGGCAAAAAGTTTACTTGTTCTATTCTGCTCGACTTGAGTGTTACTTCCCCAAGCTCATCGTCCATTAGGCGAATGTCTGGGTTAATATCGCTGTAGGTTGTGCCACCAACTTCTAACACCACCCCGTTTTTAAGCTTGATTAATGCCCGCGAACCTCTGCGGAACTCTATGGAACTGATGTCGCCAAATCGGGTGTCGAACTGGTGGTTGCTTCCAGAGTACTTGTCTTCCCAAATACTTAAAACGCCCGCAGCAATGCCAGACCAGCCGTTTCCGGAGCTCTTTTGCTCTATTTCAGCCTTTTCTGATCTAGAAAGAAAGCGATTAAAATCGTTCGATGTTTTAGAAGCGTTGTACATATCGTGCCAGTAAACCTCATCGGTTCCCCAGCGCAAAAAGCCTTGGTAGCGATCACCGTCAATGGTAATTACTTCGCCATACATAAACATGTTGGTTTGAGCCTTTGCCTGTGTGGTGATAATGATCAACCCCACGGCAACCCCTACAAACAGCAGCACTTTTCTCATAACACTATGTTTTTGGTTCTCTGTAACCATACTACAAACATAGGTTGGTAGTTGCCACAGAAATAGCTAAACAGGATGTAGTCGCCCATTCTCAAACTGAATCGGGAATATTGCTCGCTCATTTAGGCCTTCTATTTGGGGAAAATGCTGGCGTCTATGTCGGGAATAATCCGTAGCGCATTTTTGTAGTAAAGCTTTTTCAATATCTCGTCTGGTAGGCCCAATCCATACATGCGCCAAAAAGCATGGTACTTTTTATAGTATGGAAAATATTCGTCTTCGGTTTCTAGTACACGGAAGTAGGTAAAGTACTCATCAGGGTTGTAAGCGTCTTTGCCAAAGAGCACTCTATCTTGATATTTTTGAAAAAACTGATTGGCAAATTTTGGCTGTCGGCCTAGCTCGGCTATTACTGCGCCAATTTCCACCATCATATTCGGCATTTCGTCTAGCAGTGTACCTAGCTTGGCCAAATCGTTGGCGTACCAGCCCATGTGCGCAGCAATAAAAGTAGTGTTCGGATGCTTTTTGAAGACATTATGCTGTTCTTCAATCATTGTTTCCCAAGGAGCCGGATCGTTGTCCTCACGCTTTCTTCTTGGGTGTGTTTTCAGTTCTAGCCAGCGCTCATTATCCGCATCAAAAGGCTCCCAGAATTGTTTAGGGTCGGCTGTGTGAATAAGCACCGGAATACCGAGTTCGCCACATTTAGCCCAAACAGGATCTAGCCTTGGGTCGTCAACCGCTACCCTGTTGCCTTGCGCGTCTTCTACACTTAGGCCAAGGTTTTTGAAAATTTTAAGTCCACGCGCACCTTGTTCGTAATCTCTTTCTAGCTGTGCAGCAGCTCTTTCGCCCCAAGCATCGTCTAGATTGCTAAAATTAAGGTTGGCAAAAACCAAAAAACGTTTCGGCTGGTTTTCACGAATGTTTTTCATGGCATCAGCAATGGCCTTGCCACTTCCCCCCGAAAGGTTAACCATTAAACCCATGTTTAAGGCGTCCATTTCTGCGGCCAATTTATCGAGGTCTTTTTCGCCCATGCGCCATTGGTGGCTGTGCACATCTATAAACGGAAACTTAGCGCGTGTAGTAGGGTGCTCTGGTACAACCAAAGAAGAAGGCGGATTGTACTCTTCGAACGAAACGGTTTGTGCATTAAGCGAAATGGCTGCAAAAGCCACGGTCGCCAGCAGGATTGATTTCTTTAACATAGCCAGTAGTTTAGCGTATTTTCCACCAATTAGTTTTAGTGGACGGATTAAGAATGTAATATATTCGACTAAAAGCGGGAAAACATGAAGATTTCTTTAAAAGGAAAAGTTGCCTTAGTTACAGGAGGTTCGAGGGGAATTGGCGAAGGTATTTGCAAGGCTTTAGGTGAAAGCGAAGCAACTGTGGCCATACACTTTAACCAAAATGCAAGTAAGGCCGAGGCTGTTGCGGCACAAATTGGTAATGGTTCAAGGGCCTTTCAGGCTGACTTATCAAATACCGCTTCTGTTACTAACTTGTTTAAGCAAGTAGAAGAACATTATGGTAAGGTTGATGTGCTGGTGAACAATGCAGGAGTGGCCATTTCTTCGGCTATGAATGGGGATGATGAGGATTGGGTAAGCGATTGGAACCAAATGTTTGCAGTAAATGCTTTGGCAACAGGCCTATTGTGTAAAAAGGCGGTGAATCATATGCAGACAATTGGTGGAGGCCGCATTATTAACATTTCATCGCGGGCAGCTTTCCGTGGCGATACGGAAGGTTACTTAGCCTATGGTGCTTCTAAAGGAGCAGTGGTATCACTTACCCGAACAATTGCCCGTTATTACGGAAAGCAGAATATTATGGCTTTTAATATTGCGCCAGGTTTTGTGCGCACCGATATGGCTCGGGATTTTATGGATCAATACGGTGAGGATTATGCGCTGAACGACATTGCGCTGAATAAGCTTACAGAGCCAAAAGACTTGGCCCCAACAGTGGTTTTTTTGGCCAGCGGCTTGGCCGATCATGCCACAGGTAGCACAATAGATATTAATGCAGCGAGTTATGTGCATTAATTTCTCTATATTAATCATTCAACCTTAAACATAATTATAATGACAGAATCAACAGAACAACCTATGAAAGTAGGCGATTGGTTAGTAACCATCCTACTTACTGCTATACCACTGGTAGGTATAATTATGCTTTTTATTTGGGGTTTTGGAGGCAATGCACCCACTACCAAATCAAATTTTGCCAAAGCAATGCTTATTTGGTATGCGATAGGAATAGTATTGACGTTTGTCTTCTATGGAGCAATTGCTGCACTGTTTATTGCCTCTGGAGGAATGGACGGTGGAGGTTTTTAACCACCAACATAATTCGAACGAAAGCGCCTCTCAACAGGGCGCTTTTTTTATGCATTAAAGCAGCGTGTGGTACTTAAGTCATTCAATAGCCAAAACCACCTCTTTTCTGGGTAGTTCAATGGCCCACATGCCGATTGGCACGTTTGCTTGATTGAATGCTGGTTTTGAATACAAAATAATTGTTGGGTCTTCCAAAATCTGCACATTCGGCTCAGAGGCAATATCGTTTGCGGCATTGTATTTATATGCCGCCAAAATTTGCTGGGTTTTTCCACTGGCCTTGCTATCGAATAAATAAAGCTTGCTGCTAAATTGAGCATCTGTTTCTAAAACCGTAGCGTCTGTGCTATAACTGAAGTCTTTTGCCAGCTCATTACCCATTTCCATGGCCTTTTCTAATATTTCGGCATCAGAAACTTTCTTAATTTCACGCGCTTTCATTTCGGCCTTGGCCTTTTCGGTGTCAATTTTCTGATCGCCACACGCGTTAGCAAGCAAAAAGGAAAGGGTAATTAGGAATGTGTATTTCTTCATCTCAAACGAAGCTTTTCACAAATGTAACATCGATTGGTTTTGTTTGTTAATTTTACGCACTAATTCAAAATATATGCTCGATAAGCTGCAAGCCATAAAACTACGTTTCGAAGAAGTCGGACAACTGATTGTTCAACCGGACATTGCGTCTAACATCAAGGAATTCACTAAGCTGAACAAGGAATTCAAAGACCTTGAGAAGATTGTGGTGGTTTACGATGAATACACCAATGTGCTGGGCAATATTGAATCTTCTAAGGAAATCATCAAGAATGAGAAGGATGAGGAGTTTCGCGACATGGCCAAAGCCGAGTTGGATGAGCTTGTTCCGCGCCAAGCAGAATTAGAAGAGCAGCTTAAATACATGCTGATTCCGAAAGATCCGGACGATCATAAAGATGTGATTATGGAGATTCGGGCAGGAGCTGGTGGCGATGAAGCGGGAATTTTTGCAGGCGACCTTTACCGCATGTACGATCGCTTTATTCAGGAAAGAGGCTGGAAAAAAGAGCTGATCAGCTTAAGCGAAGCTTCATCGGGTGGTTTTAAAGAGATTGTTTTCAGTATTTCGGGCGAAGATGTTTATGGTTCGTTAAAGTTCGAATCAGGTGTTCACCGTGTGCAGCGTGTGCCGGTTACAGAGTCGCAAGGGCGAGTGCATACTTCGGCAGCTTCGGTAGCGGTATTGCCAGAGGTTGAAGATGTGGATGTGAACTTGGACATGAAGGACGTGAAGAAGGACACTTACCGTGCTTCTGGTGCGGGTGGTCAGCACGTAAACAAAACGGAATCGGCCGTGCGATTAACGCATATTCCTACGGGTATTGTGGTGGAATGTCAGGATGGGCGTTCGCAGCACAAAAACTACGATAAGGCCTTGCAAGTATTACGTTCGCGCATGTACGAGCAAGAGCTTAAAAAGCAACAAGACGAAATTGCAGGCGCCAGAAAATCATTGGTAGGCAATGCCGATAGGTCTGATAAAATTAGAACCTACAACTATCCACAAGGGCGTGTTACTGACCATAGAATTGGTTATTCTGTGCACAACTTACCAACCGTAATGGACGGGCAAATTGGTGATTTCATTGATAACTTGCGTATGGCAGAAAATGCCGAAAAGCTTCAAGACGGTAGCCAAGACTAATGTTCTTTCAGCATGAAATAACGCTGAAACCTAGGCGCAGAGGCTTCCACTTAATTACCCACGAAGTGGTGGAGGCCTTTCCTGAACTCAGGCAAATCAAAGTTGGCCTGCTACACGTGCACATTAAGCATACTTCGGCCAGCTTAACCATCAATGAAAATGCTGACCCAACGGTTCGAGAGGATTTCGAAACGCACTTTAACTATTTGGTGCCAGAAAGTCTGAATCATTATCAACACACTTTTGAAGGACCTGATGATATGACTTCGCATATCAAGGCAAGCTTGTTGGGGCCATCGGTTACTATACCTATTACCAATGGCAGACTGAACCTCGGTACTTGGCAAGGTATTTACCTCTGCGAACACAGAAACTATGGTGGTGCCCGCAGGTTGGTAATTACGGCTCAGGGCGATTAATCGGCCAAAATCTGATCGATCACTTTGTTGATCTTCTCCTCATTGTTTGCAATGTAAACCAAACCTGCCTCGTGCAAGGCATTTAAGTTTTGAGGAGAAACATCGTCCATTTGCGATTTGGCGTTGTGCAGGCTTGGCTGAATTCTGTGGTAACTACCCTGCTTTTTTACGGCCTTAAACATTTGCTTTAGCTGGTAATCAACAGTTTCCGAATTACCCGACATCATAATGTCGATAATCGGTTGAATCCAACTTACCATTCCCCAGTTTTTGGCTTTGTCGTAGTAATAAGGTTCTTGTTCGGTGCCTGTTCCTAAAGAGAGCACAAACATATCTTCAGCACTTGGAAAAGCTATATCGCCTGGTGTGTCTTGTTTGCCAAAATCCAGTGTTCTTGCTTCAGCATAAGCACAAAGGGTTGGGTTGTTGGCAAAAACGCCACCATCAACCAAAACCAAAGGCGCATCAATGGCCGATTTTATTCTGGCGGGCTTAAAGTAGGTAGGCGCGGCTGAAGTTGCTCGCGCCACATCTTTTACCTTATAGTTTCTAACTGGGTTATTTACGCCATCTACTTTGTTAAAGAACACGGCTTTTCTATCGCGAATATCATACGATGTAATAATGCAGGGCCTTTTCAGGTCGGCTGTCATAGTATCCCCAAAATAATCGTGTAGGGCACTTTCTAGCGCATCTACTGAATATTTGGGGCGTCTAATACCAAAAATTGTCCACAGCTTTCGCCAAAAGGAAAGGCTGAAAATATCTCCGCCCCTCTCTAGGTAAATATTCAGTGCATCGGCTGCCGAGTATTTCGACTGGCCGTTTTCATCGCACATTAAATAGGTGCAGGTAAGAATGCCTCCTGTGCTCGTTCCGGCTACCAGATCAAAATGGTCGGCCAAGCGTGAGTCAGGATTATTGGTTCTTTTCTGAATTTCAGACTCGATGTAATTGAGAATGGTGCCGGGAATAATACCTCTTATTCCGCCTCCATCAATGGAGAGGATCTTGATTTTCTTGCTCATGGTAAGTGTGGTTTATTGGTGTTGTGGTTAAACGCACAAAGTTCAGGCTATTACATAGGTTGGCTTTTCCAGCCTTGTAAAAACCTGTATGCGTTATATTTAGCTTCATCAGTGTGTGTTTGTTGAAGCTATTAATTTAGTAAAAAAAGATGTGAATACGGCTAGTTCGACTTTTCGTAATCCACTGGCTCCAGCTCAAAAAGTTTGTTTACGCTGGTATTGAAGATTTCTGAAATCTTCATAGAAAGCACGGTTGAAGGCGTGTACTTTCCTCTTTCAATGGCGTTGATACTCTGTCGCGATACACCCACAAGGTTAGCTAATTGTTCTTGGGTGATTTTTCTTTTCTTTCTCTCAGTCCTTAATGAGTTCTTCATTAGGTTCAAATTTTTCAGAGCACAAGATAGTGCGTGCTATTTCTTTAGTCGCCTGCAATTTGGTTAACTTTATATTACATTTTGGGGCGAAAGATGAGCCTTTTGTTAGAGTGTTGTTAAAAATGTGTGAACTACTTCTTAACATATGTAATTTGATTTATCTTTGCTCGCGTAAAACGAAAGACTATGTTGTTTGATCCTCCTATTGCTAGTGGCGCGAATACTTTCATCTGGATTGTTGTAATCCTAATTGGTGTTGTGGGTGCATTGAGCCAAAATGATGCCCTATTCAAAGGCAAGAAGAAAAAGAAAGAGCAGCACTAAGCTACAGTCTTAGTGTGAGGCGATAATAATCGTAAACGGTGGTTGTAAAAGCATCGCGCTGTTCCTGCGTATGCAATATCCTGTGCCACTCATTCTCCATTTTTATTTCTAAGCGGCTATTCGCTGTTAACTGCTCATATACTTTTGAGGCAAAAAGCTGGTGACTCTCTTTGTTGCTAGCAGTAAATTCAATCAGGCCCTTTTCCTCTGTGGTCGGGTTTTCCCATTTTACTAGAATCGTATTTTGCTTGATGAAATCATTCGGCTCTATGAGCAGGTATGCTTCATCAAATCGCCAGTTTTCTACCAAAGCCAGATTGAGTACGGGAATGTGCTGCTCTTCCAAGCGCTTTTTGTACCGATAGATATTCAGCTTGGCGGCAGTCAGCTCTTCTTTGTCGTAAGCTATTTGCCTTACATTTCTGAAAAATAGCCTTGAAGAATCATCTGTTTTGAAACTGATTGTTTCAGGGCTTTCAACTTGCTGCTTTTGGTTGTTACAAGCCAGCAATAAACAGCTCAATATTATGATTAAGGAGTAGAATTTAGGCATATTTTTCCATCACTTCCACAGCCTTCTCCTGAATGAGGTTCCAAGCGTTTTCCACATGATAGGCCTCTAAATTGGTGTTTCCAAACGCTAAACGTAAAGTAAACACTCCATTTATACTGGTTTGTGTGAAAAACAGTTTGCCTGTGGCATTCACACTATTCATAATCTCTTTGTTGATGTCGGCCAGCTTTTTGGCCGAGGCACTTTTGTATCGAAAGCATACGGTATTTAACGGAACCGGAGCGAGTAATTCGAAGTCTTTGTGTTCATTTACTTGTTCGGCTAACCATTTGCCCAGTGCAATGTGTTTTCTGATTTTTTCTTGAATGCCTTCCACTCCCATTTCGCGAATTACGAACCAGAGTTTAAGTGCACGGAACCTTCGGCCTAAAGGTATTCCCCAGTCGCGATAGTTTTTCACTTCATCGTCAACCGAGGTTTTCAAATAATCGGGCATTATGGCAAAGGTGTTCACCAAAGTGCTTGGGTCTTTCACAAAGTAAGCGGTGCAATCAAAGTTTGTGAACATCCATTTGTGTGGATTGAAAACAAATGAATCGGCAGATTCTACACCTTCGGCCATCCAGCGCATTTCTGGCAGCACCAAAGCGGTGCCAGCATAAGCCGCATCTACATGATGCCACAAGTTGTACTGTTCACAAATTGCTCCAATGGCGGCAATTGGGTCTATAGCCGTGGTGCTGGTGGTGCCAATGGCAGAAACCACTGCCAATGGTTGTAAGCCGAGTTTGATATCAGCCTGAATTTGCTCCTTCAAAACCTCTGGCTTTAAAGCGAAGTGCTCATCTACTTCAATTTTGCGCAATTGCTCAATACCAAAGCCGGCAATTTTCACGGCCTTATCAATAGATGAGTGAATCTCTTTTGAAGCGTATACTACGAAGCGCTCATTTTTGAAGCCCTTCTCGTTGATCTGATACTTAGTTGCTCTTTCCCGAGCTGTAATTAATGCAGACAGTGTGGCGGTGGAGGCCGTGTCTTGAATTACTCCGGTGAAATTTTCTGATAAACCAATCATTTCGCGCAGCCATTCCATCATTTGCTCTTCTAACTCGGCAGCAGCGGGCGAAGTAAGCCAAACCATGCACTGTGCACCCAATGTGCTCATTAGCATTTCGGCTAGCACGGAAGCTTTACTTTTATTGGCAGGAAAGTAGGCCATAAAGTTGGGGCTTTCCCAGTGCGTCATGCCTGGCATAATGATGTCTTTAAAGTCTTTAAAAATATCATCGAAGCCTTCGGCACTTTGCGGAGCCGATTTTGGCAACTGCTTTAAAATATCGCCTGGTTTTACCTGTGGCATTACTGGGTAGTTTTCTACCTCTGTAAAGTAATCTGCCATCCAGTCTACTAACTCATGTCCGTGCTTGCGGAAAGATTCTGCGTCCATATGCTAACGTTTATCTGTCATATTGTCCGATAACAAAGTTAGCATATATCTTGCGGGTGCATTCACGTAGTTTTTATAAAACCGACATTGATTATGAAGAAAAAATGGATTGTGCTAATTGTGGTTGCCTTGGTGGTACTCATTGGCTATTCAACTTTTAAAGGTACATACAACGGGCTGGTTCAGCGCGAAGAAAGCATTGATGGTGCTTGGGCGCAGGTAGAAAACCAGTATCAGCGTAGAGCCGACCTAATTCCCAACCTTGTGAACACGGTAAAAGGCTATGCAGATTTTGAGCAAGAAACCTTAACCGGTGTAATTGAAGCACGTGCAAAAGCTACTTCAGTAAGCATCGACCCGAGTAACTTAACGCCTCAGGCTATTGCCAACTTTGAGCAAGCCCAACAAGGGTTGAGCGGAGCACTTAGCCGATTGATGGTAACCGTAGAGCGTTACCCTGACCTAAAGGCTAACACCCAGTTCCAGCAATTGCAGGTACAGTTAGAAGGTACTGAAAACCGCATTTCAGTAGAGCGAAGAAACTTTAACGGCATTGTACAAGAATACAATACTTACATAAGAACCTTCCCGAAGAACATTTATGCCAACGTGTTTGGCTTCGAGAAGAAAGCGTACTTTGAAGCTTCGGCAGGAGCAGATACAGCACCAGAAGTAAGTTTTGACTAATGGCTGAAGCGAGTTTTTCAAAAGACGAAAAGGCAAGGATTAAAGCAGCCATTGAAAAGGCCGAGCTGAACACGAGTGGTGAAATTCGAGTGCACCTTGAAAACCACTGCAGTAAGGCTAACGTGCTCGATCGTGCTGCACAGGTTTTTGCCCAACTAGATATGCATAAAACAGCCGCCAGAAATGGCGTGCTGGTTTATATGGCTGTAAAAGATCACAAATTTGCCATTATTGGCGATGCCGGAATCAACGCCAAAGTAGCCGAAGATTTTTGGGATGTAACCAAAGAAAAGATGTTAGCGCATTTTAAAGCGGGTAACTTAACCGCTGGGCTCGAAGAAGGCATTTTATGTGCAGGCGAACGCCTGAAAGAATTTTTCCCGTACCAGAAAGACGACAAAAATGAGCTTTCTGACGACATCTCATTTGGCAAAAACTAATATGCGATATACTCTACTCCTACTTACATTTTTAATTAGTTCAGTTGCTTTTGGGCAAACAGGTATTCCCGATCCGCCAAGTCCTCAACGCTTGGTAAACGATTTTACAGGAAATACATTAACAGGTTCTGAAGCTGCTGCTTTGGAAAATAAGTTGCTCAATTATGAGGATACAACATCTACCCAAGTGGCCATTCTTATTGTGGAGTCTTTGGGCGGTTACGAAGTAGTTGACTTTGCGCAGAGAACAGGACAGAAGTGGAAAGTAGGTACGGCTAAGGATAACGGTGTTTTTATTGTGGTTTCCATAAACGACAGAAAAGCGGCCATAGTAACAGGCTATGGGATGGAAGGCGCTATAACAGATGCGGCTACCTATACCATTCGTGAGGAATATATGAATCCGCGCTTTCGCGAGGGCAGGTTCTACCAAGGTTTGGATGACGCGACAGATGTGATCTTTAAACTGGCCTCGGGCGAGTTTACTGCCGATCAGGTGGCTCAAGGTAGAAGAAGCGCAAAGAAGAAAGGCGTTCCGTTTATCTTCATCTTCATTCTGTTCTTCTTTATTATTCCTGCTATTGCCGGCCTAAGAAGAGGTAACAGTTTTGGTAGCCGTGGTTTGCCTTGGTGGGCTTGGTTTATGATGGGCAGTGGAATGGGTGGCCACAGAAATGATGACTGGGATAACTTCCGCGGTGGCGGAGGTGGTTTTGGTGGTGGTTCCGGCTTCGGTGGTGGAGGCGGAGGCTTTGGCGGCTTCGGAGGCGGCTCCTTTGGTGGAGGCGGTTCTGGCGGTAGCTGGTAACTCTCGCAAGCTCAAACTCATTAATGATATTGGAAGGCTACTAGTTAATTCCCACAGATAAATCTGTGGGTTAAATCGCCTTCTGAGTTCTCTCCGCTGTTGGTGTTATCACCAACAGCCCTTTGCTCTACTCGTTGGTATTGTCCCAACGAGGGATTGAAAGCTATTCGTTAATGCAGCTTCCCCCTTTTTGAAAAGGGGGTTTGGGGGATTAGAGAGTAAAGACTTAAGGCTAAATAACTTCTGTCTCCGCTGTCGGTGTAAGGTTTAAAGAGCTTGCTGAATTTTATCGAAACCTTCAGCAGTTATTGGCACCAAGTGTTCACCAAAGTGAATCTGGTGCTTTTCTATTTTATCGGCTAGCTGAAAGTTGGCTAAGTAAGATCGGTGCACTTTAATTAGCTCAGAGTGCTTGAGTATTTCCTCTGTTTCTTGCAGCGTGAGCCGTGAAAGCACGGTTTGATCCTTGCACACGAACTTCATGTAGTTGCCTTCTGCCTTCACAAAAAGAATGTCCTGAAGCTCTAAGCGCACATATTCATAACCTGATTTTAGAAAAATGTAGGTTTGAGGCGATTCATTCAGTCGTTCACTGGCCTTGTTAATAGCCTTGAGAAACCGGCCAAACTCAAAGGGTTTTAGCAAATAGTCAACGGCATCGTGCTCATAACTTTCCAGCGCATATTCGCTGTAAGCCGTGGTGAAAATAACCAGCGGTTTCTGCGTAAGCGTTTTTAGAAAATCCAACCCGGAAATATCGGGCATGTTAATGTCGAGTAAGAGTAAATCGACCGTGTGCTTTTTTAAATACTCAATTGCATGAAAAGCATTGGTAAACGAAGCGTCAATCTGCAGAAAGGGAATTTTCGAGGCGTGATCCTCAATGATCTTTAGTGCAATTGGCTCGTCATCTATGGCAATGGCTTTTATCATGCTAGCTCAATTTTAATAAATGCCTCGTAGGTTTCCTCGTTTTCGTAGACTTGAAACAAGTGTTTTTCTGGGTAAAGTAACTCAAGGCGTTTGCGCACATTTTCTAGCCCAATGCCGCTTTCCTCTGCTGCTGTTTTTTCTTTATGATGGTTGCTGTTTTTGACGTTTAGGCTCACATAGTGCTCATTACACTTTAGCGCAATATCGATAAAACTCGGTTTATCAATGCTCACACCGTGTTTAAAGGCATTTTCGATCATGGGGATTAGCAGCATTGGGCTAATGTTTCCATCGCACGGCTGTTCGATGGAAACATTTAATTGTACGTGTTTATTGGTATCCAAACGCAGCGACTGCAGGTCGATGTAGTTATGGATGTACTCAATTTCTTTGTTCAGGCTGATCTTTTCCTGTGTGTTTTCTTTGAGCATAAAGCGCATCATTTCGCTGAGCTTTTGTACGCCATCGGCTGTTTTCGGACTTTTTTCGGCCAAAGCAATACCGTAAATGCTGTTGAGCGAATTGAACAAAAAGTGCGGATTGATCTGAGATTTAAGAAAGGAGAGTTCGGACTTGGCTGTGCTAAGGGCTGCTTCTGTTCTAACTCCTGCAATGTTGTACTTCCATAAGGCAATGGCTATTAAGCCAGCGATTACAATGATGATAAAAAGGAGTAGTATGGTCGATGGGAATGTTTCTAAGGCACTAAAAAATGCGGAGTCAAAACTAAATGAGAGTACAAACAGAAGAAAGCCAACAGAGTATATACCAAAGCTTGAGAGGATTGCTTGGCTAATGCGTTCTATTGGTTTGCTAAAGGTTAATTGCCCCTTGCTCAGAAATGAAATCAATACTAGGGAACCAGCTTTTGAGCTAAGTATGCTAAATATCACCATTGAAGTCAGTAACCCAATAGTGCCAAAAGAAATGGAGAAGTTCGGGTTTCTAATGATGTATATGACTAAAAAAAGCGTAAAGTTACTTGAGAAGTTGATGGCTCTAAATTTGGAGCCCAGGGCTTTTAGTGATATGCCTTTAACTTTTTTAGAGCATTTAATTATTGTGTATGTGGTTGAGGCTAATAGTCCTGCTAATCCAATTATTGAATAATAAATTGCTGAAATGATTGCTTGAGCTGGTACGTAGGTAGGTGCTTGGCTCTTTAATATGCTAAAACTGAATGATGTGTTCAATAGCTCATGTGTCATAGTGCAAACAGAACTATAAAACATTAGGTAAAGTAGAAATATTGGGAGTGCAAATTTAAGCTGGCCTACCTGAAATAGTCGCTTTGTAGTTCTGGCCCCAACAAAGAAAAGCACCAGTAATAGCGCAGCTGAAATAGACTTTGCAATATTGGTATTAATGTATAACTGTCTTGCATCTATTTCTGCATACCCATCCTTCACTGCAGCTTCAACAAAATAGTGTCCTTGGTTAACCTGAAGGATGATTCCTATTGCAACGGCAAACAGAAAAATGGAGACAACAATTGATATAGGAATTAGATTCTTCATGCGTTTATTTTTCCTCAATCTTACTGCAGAGTTAGCTGTCACTCAAAAAACTGTGACCAATCAACCCTTAAAAGTGACGAATTTCAAACAATCTATTCAATTGATCATTTTACGTTTAAATTGACACCAAATTACAGATTACTGATAACCAAAAACTGAAACATGAACACCCCTTTTCATTTAGCTTTTCCTGTAAAAGACATTGCATCTACTCGCGCCTTTTTTGGCGATTTGCTGGGTTGCGAAATTGGCCGCTCTACTGATAAGTGGATCGACTTTAACTTCTTTGGCCACCAATTGAGTGCACACGTAAAGCCCGAAGAGCTTGTGCAAGCACAAACCAATGGTGTAGACGGTAAAAACGTTCCGGTTCGTCATTTTGGGGCCGTGTTGGAGTGGAACCAGTGGCACGATTTGGCCGATAAACTAAAAACCGAAGGTATTGACTTTGTAATAGAGCCTTACATTCGCTTTGAAGGAGAAGTAGGCGAACAAGCCACCATGTTCTTTCTAGATCCAAGCGGTAATGCTCTGGAATTCAAGTCTTTTAAGGATCCAAGCCAGATCTTTGCGAAATAGCCCTTTCAATTAACCCAAAAAAGGTGCGTCATTCCCGACTTGATCGGGAATCCGCTCGGTTTTTTGCTTATATCAGGAGTGAACCCAGAATTTTAGGGAGTGATAAACTTTTGTCTTTTTTGGGTTAATATTGAATCGATAAACAACACACCATGAAAAATACCTTAACCTTCTTCCTTCTTATAGCAGCTTTTAGTCTAAAAGCTCAGCACGATTATTTATTAAAACCCGACCGCGTTTTCGATGGAACGGAAATGCATTCCGATTGGGTGGTAGCCGTAAAGAGGAACATCATAACCTATGCCGGCCCAGCCAAAGACATTAGCGCAAAGCAAATCATCGAATTGAAGGGCAAAACCTTGATGCCGGGAATTATCGAAGGCCACTCCCATATTTTACTTCACCCATACAACGAAACTTCATGGAACGATCAGGTTTTGGTAGAATCGGTGGCAGAGCGATCTGCAAGGGCGGTTAATCACCTAAAAGCCTCATTAATGGCTGGCGTAACCACCATGCGCGATTTAGGTAGCGAAGGCGCAGGTTATGCCGATGTGGGTTTGAAGCAGGCTGTAGAAAAGGGGGTAATTCCTGGCCCCCGTCTGTTAGTGGCAGGCAAGGCCATAGTGGCCACTGGAAGTTACGGGCCTGCGGGATTTCATGAGGGCGTAACGGTTCCGTTAGGTGCAGAGGCAGCAGACGGGACAGATTTAGTTCGTGTTACACGAGATCAAATTGGGCATGGAGCGGATTTTATAAAGGTTTATGCCGATTACCGTTGGGGGCCAAATGGGGTGGCGGCTCCAACCTTTACGGTGGAGGAGTTAAAAACCATAGTAGCCGTTGCCAAAAGTAGTGGACGATATGTGGTGGCGCATGCCTCTTCGGATGAAGGTATGCGCAGGGCCATTGAGGCCGGTGTTGAAACCATAGAGCATGGCGATGGTGGTAGCCTCGAAACTTTTAGGCTAATGAAGGAGAAGAGCGTTGGCTTTTGCCCCACAATTGCTGCCGGTCACTCCATCTCTCTTTACAGTGGTTGGGACGGTTCCGAGGCCAATGAGCCCGGACGAATTCGGAATAAAAAGGCATCAATAAATCGAGCAATTGAGGCGGGTGTTACCCTTGTATTCGGTGGAGATGTCGGGGTTTTTCCACATGGAAAAAATGTAATAGAGGCTATTATGATGGTAGAATACGGTATTAATGTAAAACAAACATTACATTCAATGACTGCTGGAAATGCCGATCTGTTTCACCTTGCAGACTTGGGAAATATAAAGAAGGATTTTTTGGCTGACCTGATTGCTGTTGACGGAAACCCACTAGAGGATATTACGGTTTTGGAGCAGGTGTCTTTTGTAATGAAGGATGGTGTGGTGTATAAAACTAATTAGCAGGCAAAAAAATTAATGTATTTGCTCTTTTTGTTCAGCCAGGTTTTGAAGGGCGTTTTCAACGCGCGACTTGAATGCCGAATAATCAGAGAATATTGGGGTTTTGGTACTCGTTTTTTCGTGCAGTTTGCGTCTCTGTATAGCTAGTGAATGAATGCCCAAGTACTCCACACTGGGCTTTAGCTTGTGTAAGATCTTGGCTTGGGATTCAAAGTCGGCCGAAGCGATTTTATCCTCGAGTAGATGAAGTTCTTTAGGTACGGATTTTAGAATAGTTTCTATCAAATCTTTCATAAACTCTGTATCCCCCAAAGTCAAATCCCGCAACGCACTTAAGTCTACCTTTTCCACTCGTTTCTGCCAATAAATTTATAGGCTTTGGGTTTTTAGCCCTTAGCCGCATCTTTCCATATTGTAAGTTAAGTATTTTAAGGTGAATGCCTTGAGAAGAAATAAAAAAGCCACCCAAACAGAATGTGGGCGGCTCAACTTGGCGTTGTTTTAAATTAATTGGTGGTAATACGGATAACTGACTTAACACCCTTAACCTTTCGTTTAGGGTAAATCTTTCTCATTTCATCATTCGCAAAGTATTCTACTTTTTCAACTGTCGTTAGGTCGAGTTGGTCAAGGTCGAAAGTAGCTGCATCAATTAGTTCTCCGTCTAAATCAATCAACTGATCCTCTTTACCATACTTTGAGTAGTTCAGGGCTTCCAAGACATACTGTTCTTTAACTTTACCTTTGGCATCTCTAAAAGTGTATGTGCCTAGATCATTGCTTTTTACTACACCTCGAAAAATTTGCGTTCCTTTTTGGATTTCCTTCATGCGCGCTTGAATCTGCTCTTCTACTTCACGCATTTCTGCCATGGTCATGCTGTCTAACGACTGGTTAATTTCTTGTAAAAGGAGCTGCTCGTTTTGCCGCTTTAGAGCAGTTTTTTGTTCAATCGAAATTCTGATGAGTTCACGCTTGAGTTCAATCTCTCGTTTCATCAGTTCTAGTTTCAAATCTTGCTCCAGTTCTTCTTTTTGTATAAGCTCCCGTGCTTCTATTACTTGTTGAAGTTCCACTTCTTTCTGTCTTTCAAGTTCGGCTCGGGCGTCCATTTCCTTAAGCCATTTATCATTGCTTTTTTCTATTCTACTGAAGGTATATTCATTTAGCTGCTCGTGCGCTTTTTTAAATATTTTAAACTCAGCGCCAGTTAGTGGCTTGCCGTTTTTAGTTATTTCTTGCACTTCACCTTTTTCATCAAGCTTAATGTCAATTGCTGAATTAGGCTGAATAATCTCTAAAACGGCTTGGTTTAGTTTGGTCGTGTCGCTTTGAGCATTAGCAACTAACCCATTAAAACCACCTAATGAATCGGTTTTGATGGAATTAGGCTTAACCGTACCATTAATGGATTTTGGCTCGGCCTTCTCATACTTAGGTGATTCTTCGCTTTGCTGTGTCTGCATACTTGTCAAAGCAAGTATGCCGCTGAGGGCAAGTACCGTAACCAAGGCACCCGACCAATTGAATTGTTGTTTTTTGTTCATGATTTTATAGATACGTTTGAGTAATTGACTTTTGGAACGGCCTGCCAAGGCCAGTTGCATGCCTAACATTTTATATTCCTGCGTTTTAGCCAAGGCACTTGCCAGTGAAGCGCAGTTTGGTTGGCGGCTGAGTGCCCATTCGTCCGTGGCAAACTCGCGTTCATTATCAATTTGGCTTTCCAACCACCAAAAAACGGGGTGGAAGAAAAAGACGGATTTCAACCCGTTGATAACCATGTGGATAAGCAAATCTCTTCGCTGCAGATGTGCCAATTCATGCAACAGAATCATTTCTATTTCTGCTGTTGAAAGCCCTTGAGTCAACCCTATTGGAAATAGAATTATAGGTTTGAATACTCCGGCTACCAAAGGGCTGGCTACTCGCGAGCTCTCTTTTATAATTATTGATGCCTTTAGTGAAAATTGTGCCTTTAATTGCTCCATTAGCTTGTTTATGCGCTCATCTGTGCAGGCGGTTGCTCCTGCCTTAAGGCTTTTAAGCTGAAGAAATGCTGTAGATGTTTTTAGGAAAAAGCACATTAAGCCGAGTAGCCAAGCCGCTCCAAACCAAGTGCTTATATTCCAGGTAGAAAGGCTTGAAGAAGCCCTTTCTGGCATTGTGGATTGTGCTGTTGGTAACTGATTATTAAAAGTATTGACAACCTGTGAGTTAGCACCCTCGATAGTTTGGTGCAAGCTATTGGTGGATAAGTTTTGATAGTGCGTTATAGCCGAATAACCGAATCCAATGGGCAAGGCAAGCAGGCAAATAAGTAGCCAGTTGTGACGCTGTTTAGCCCCTTGTTTTTGTAGCGCCAGCAAGCCGATTAGGGCAATAATAAAAACGATCGCACCTTGCCAAAGTGAATCTAGCACGGTGGCGCCTATTAACTCGAGTAGTTGATTACTTTGCATCATTTTCTAGTTGTTCGATTAGTGCTTTTATCTCGTCTAGTTCTTGCTTAGAGGCTTTGCCATTGCCCAGGGCGCTTAAGGCGAGCTGGCCAGCTGAACCGGAAAAAACAGCATTCATAAGTTTACTCACCATAGTTTGTTGCAAATCTTTGGCTTTTACTGCGGCATTGTAAATATGTGTACGCTTGCTTTCGTCTCGCTTAACCAAGCCTTTTTGAGTCATTAACTGCATCAGCTTTAAAGTAGTTGTGTAGCCAACTTCTTTTTGTTCATTCATTTTTTCATTCACAATGCGCACACTGCTTGGCCCTTCTTGCCAAAGTATGTTGAGTATTTCGAGCTCGGTTTCGGTAGGTTTTATCATCACTTGCGCTTTAGAACTTTGTCTACGATAGATTTCGTACTACGATTATATACGAATAAATTCGTAGATGCAATTTTTAATACGAAATTGTTCGTATAAAGAGTGGGTTTTAACTCAATTTGACATTTAAAACAACCAATAATGGAGGCTTGGCCTATTACAAGCTGCTAGAATTGACCGTTTAAAACCTCAAAACACTGCCTTAAATCAGCTGAGTTGACTATACCCTGCTATAGCCTAAATTCAACTGTCCTAAACCCTATAATTATGTCGAAATTCAGCACATTCAAAAAACTCTTCATGGCCATTTTGGTGGCTATTTGCATGAGTACTGAGCCAGCTAGTGCTCAAGAGGGCTATCAAAAACCGCCCGAAGTAATTGCCAAACTGATTGAGGCGCCTTCAACGCCTTCTGTAAGTATCGATTCTAAAGGAGAATGGATGCTTTTGATGGAAAGACCAGGATACCCAAGTATCGAAGAGGTTTCTTCTCCTGAACTACGAATTGGAGGAACGCGAATTAACCCAAGAACAAATGGAAGAAGCCGCGCCTCACACATGACGGGCCTTGAGATGCAAAACATTAAAACTGGCGATAAATTCCGTTTTGATGGCATGCCAAGCAACCCGCAAATCGGTAATGTAAGTTGGTCGAACGATGAATCGAAGATTGCTTTTACCAACACCGTATCGAATGGTATTGAGCTTTGGGTGGCCGATGTTGCCAGCCGAAAAGCCAGCAAACTAACTAATGCGATTGTTAACAATGCTTATGTAAAAGCCTTCGATTGGTTGCCAGACAACCAAACCTTATTGGTGAGTACTATTGTACAAAACAGAGGTGGTGAGCCGCAGAAACCTCAAGCGCCTAAGGGGCCGGTAATTCAGGAGACTGCCGGTGCAGAAGCGGCTTCAAGAACTTACCAAGATCTTTTAAAGAACAGCTATGACGAAGATCTTTTCGAATATTACACCACGGTTCAGTTAATGAAAATTGATGTAAACGGAAATGCCGAGAAATTCGGTAGTCAAGACATCATTAAAAATTACAACCCTTCGCCTGATGGTAGCTATGTATTGGTGCAAACTATTCAGAAGCCGTTTTCTTATTTAGTTCCTGCCTCTCGCTTTCCATTCAATTACGAAATTTGGGGTGCTAACGGAAAGCCAGTAAAAACATTGGCACAAATTCCTTTAGACGAGGTTCGACCAAAAGGTTTTGATGCTACGCGCCTAGGTAAAAGAAGCGTAAGCTGGAGGTCTGATGCACCAGCAACACTTTACTGGGCAGAGGCCAAAGATGGTGGCGACCCAGCTGTTGAAACCAATGAAAGAGATGCTGTTTATACCTTGCAAGCGCCATTTACTGCGCAACCAACTTTATTGGCTACTACATCGCTACGCTACGGAGGAATAGACTGGGGCGATGAAAACCGCGCCATTGTAAATGAAAGATGGTGGGCACAGAGACTCGATAAAAGAACACTAATTGACCCATCGAACCCTTCTGCCGAAGGAAAAGTAATCATAGACAGATCGACTACTGATAGATACACAGACCCGGGTAACCCAATGATGGTTAAGAATGCCTACGGTCACTATGTATTGAAGATTGAAAAAGACAATCTCTTCATGTCGAGTATTGGTGGTTCTCCGGAAGGTGATAGACCATACTTGAGCACCTTCAACTTAAAGAATGGAAAAACCGAGATCCTTTTCAGATCTGAGGCACCTTATTACGAACGCCCTATTGACATTATCGACAAAAAAGCGAATACCATTATTACCATTCGCGAGTCGGAAAACGACCCTCCAAACTACTTTGTAAGAGACCTTAAAAAAGGCAGCCTAGAGGCCATTACCGACTTTGAGCATCCGCAGCCAGAAATGATGCGTGTAAACAAAGAGATTATCAAATATAAAAGAGCTGATGGTGTGGACTTAACGGCTGTGCTTTATACACCAGAAGGTTACGATAAAGATAAAGACGGTCCATTGCCAGTATTAATGTGGGCTTACCCAAGAGAGTACAAGTCGGTAGCCAATGCAGCGCAAGTTAGAGGTACTCCTTATTCATTTACGCGTGTAAGCTCTGGCTCTCCACTATTTTGGGTACTTAGAGGCTATGCTGTAATGGCCAATACGGAGTTTCCAATTATTGGTGAAGGCGATAAGCAGCCAAATGATACATTTAGAGAGCAACTGGTGATGAATGCCGAAGCGGCTATCGATGCCGTGGTTGAGCTGGGTGTTGGCGATAGAAACAGAGTTGGTGTTGGTGGACACTCTTACGGTGCGTTTATGACAGCCAATCTATTGGCTCATTCAGATTTATTTGCAGCAGGTATTGCCCGTAGTGGTGCCTACAACCGTACCCTTACGCCTTTTGGTTTCCAAAGAGAGGAAAGAACTTACTGGGAGGCGCCAGAGCTTTACAACTATATGTCGCCATTTATGCATGCCGATAAAGTGAATGAGCCATTATTACTAATTCACGGTGAAGCAGATAACAACTCTGGTACTTTCCCAATTCAGAGTATTCGCTTCTATAATGCGGTAAAAGGCCATGGTGGTACTGCCCGTTTGGTAATGTTGCCAGATGAAAGCCACGGTTACAGAGCCAAAGAGTCAATTTTACATATGCTATGGGAAATGGACACTTGGTTGGAGGAGCACGTGAAAAATGCTGCTACCAAGCCGGAGTCTACCAAAATAGATTCCAAGCAATAATAGCTATTGGCTAAAAGCGCCTTTGGGCGCTTTTTTTATGCCTTATTTATACGGCATTCGGTCATTCAAAAACTCCACTATCTTTAGTGTATCAAACAAAACTAGAGATGAAGAGAATACACTATGTACTCAGCCTTGTTTTCTTGCTGGTCACATTTGTCGATTCGGCACATGCACAGCGCAGAAAATCTAAAAACAGCGAACCCGCTGCAGCAACAAACCCGTTGGAGGGCTATTCCTTAAGCAGTTTCAAATTTCGCAATGTTGGTCCGGCATTAACCTCCGGCCGAATTGCCGATTTTGCGGTAAACCCCGATAACCCAAGTGAATTTTATGTGGCAGCGGCTGCCGGAGGCGTGTGGAAAACCACCAATGCCGGGACTACCTTCACCCCAATTTTCGATAATTACGGTAGTTATTCCATTGGTGCTTTGGCCATGGATCCCAATAACCATAATGTGATTTGGGTAGGAACGGGAGAGAACAACAACCAACGTTCGGTTTCTTATGGAGACGGCCTTTACAAATCCATCGATGGAGGTGCTTCATTTAAAAAAGTTGGGCTTGAAAAATCAGAGCATATTGGAATGATCGCGATAGACCCACGAAACTCTGATGTGGTTTATGTAGCAGCCGTTGGCCCGCTGTGGAGCTCAGGTGGCGATCGTGGCCTTTATAAAACCACCGATGGTGGCGAAACTTGGAGCAAGGTTTTAGAAATAAGCGAACACACTGGTGTGAACGAAGTGCATATGGATCCTCGAAATCCTGATGTATTATATGCTGCGGCTCATCAACGCAGAAGAAGACAATGGACCTACTTAGGTGGAGGCCCTGAGTCGGGCATATACAAGTCGACCGATGCCGGAGAGACTTGGGAGAAGATAAACAAAGGATTGCCTGGTGGTGACAAAGGCCGTATTGGTATGGCTATTTCTCCTGCCGATCCGGAAATTATTTATGCCATTGTTGAAGCACAACGTGGCCAAGGTGGTTTTTATAAAAGTACCAACAGGGGCGCTTCCTGGCAAAAACAGTCTTCCTATTCAACCAGCGGTAATTATTACCAAGAAATCGTAGCCGATCCCGTTGATGTGGACCGTGTGTATTCGCTCAATACTTTCACTAACGTTACAGTAGATGGTGGTAAGAACTTTTCTAACCTGGGTGAAGAAAGCAAGCACTGGGATAATCACGCCATGTGGATTAACCCAAAGAACAACAAGCACATTTTGCAAGGATGTGATGGTGGCGTATACGAATCGTTCGATCAAGGCAAAACTTGGAAGTTCTTTACAAACCTGCCTGTTACTCAGTTTTACAAGGTTTCGGTTGATAATGCTGAGCCATTCTACAACATTATGGGTGGTACGCAAGACAACTACAGTTTAAGAGGTCCATCGCAAAATGTTTCGAGCCATGGTATTACGAGTCCCGAGTGGATTGTAACCCTTGGTGGCGATGGCTTTGAATCTGTACCAGATCCTGAAGACCCAAACATTGTTTATTCTCAGTATCAAAATGGAGGCTTGGTGCGGTTCGATGTGCAAAGTGGCGAAACCGTAACCATAGTACCAAGGCCTGAAAAAGGCGAAAAGCAATACAACTTTAACTGGGACTCCCCTTTAATGGTAAGTCCGCACGATCATAAGACTATTTATTTTGGCGGAAACAAGCTGTTTAAGAGTACAGACCGTGGCGATTCGTGGGAGGTAATTTCTGGAGAAATAGATCAAGATATTGATAGAAACGAGCTACCGATAATGGGCAAAATTTGGCCAATGGATGCGGTGGCGAAAAATGGATCAACATCGCGTTACGGTGCTGCGGTTTCTCTGGACGAATCTCGTATTCAGGAAGGCCTAATTTATGTAGGTTCTGATGATGGCCAAATTAGCGTTACTGAAGATGGTGGCGACAATTGGTTCAAAATAAATAGCTTCTCTCGTGTGCCAGCCAATACTTATGTGTACGATTTAATTGCTTCAAAGCACGATGTGAATACAGTTTATGCAGCATTCAATAATCACAAAAGTGGCGATTTCAACCCTTATGTTTATGTGAGTAATGACAAGGGCAGAACGTGGAAGAGTATTTCCAATAACCTGCCAGAAGGTGCTGTTTATGCATTGGAGCAAGATCATGTAAATGAAAACATACTCTTTGCTGGTACAGAATATGGAGTGTTTGTATCGGTAAATGGCGGTGAATATTGGTCTGCCTTAAAAGCAGGAATGCCAACGATCAACATTCGCGACTTGGCTATTCAAGAAAGGGAGAACGATTTGGTGGCAGCATCATTCGGCCGTGGATTTTTCGTGCTCGACAACTACGCAGCCCTTCGCGACCTAACACCAGACTTAAAAGAGCAGACTGCAGCGGTGTTGCCAATTAAAGATGCTGTAATGTTCAATACTTGGACTCCGCTGGGTAGCCTTGGTTCTAGAGAACACGGCTTCCAAGGCGAAATGCACTACACCGCACCTAACCCAACGCAAGGAGCCATTATTAAATATTGGATAAAAGAGGGTGTTACCACATTGGCTGGTGAGCGTTCAAAACGCGAAAAAGAGCAGTTTAAGAACGGAGAAACTATTCCTTACCCAACAATTGATGAGTATGAAGCAGAGCAAAACGAGGCGGCCTCTTACTTAGTTTTCACTATTAAAGATCAAACCGGAGATATTGTAAGCGAGCTTCGCGGTCCTGTAAAGCAAGGGCTAAATCAAATTGTTTGGGACATGACGTACATGAACTTTGATGGAGTAAGTGCACGCCAAGCCAGCCCGACTTCGAGCTTAGGCTCTTCTGGTATTTTTGTGGTGCCAGGGACCTATACCGTTTCGGTAAGCCAAGTGCTTAAGGGCGAATTGTCTGAGTTGGTAGGCCCTACTGCTTTTACTGTGAAGGAGCTTGACAACAGAACAATTCCTGCCGAGGATTGGGCAGCCATGGCCAACTTTAAAAAGAAAGCTGCTGCTTTGGCCAGTGCAATAGGTACCACAGGCCGTGTGCTTTCGGGCTTAAACTCAGATTTAGACGAGCTGAAAGCCGCTGCTAAAACATTGCCTATTAACGAGTCGCTTACATTCTTGAGCGAAATAGAACAAGTGGAGCAGCATTTAGAGGAGGTAAATCGCCAAATGAATGGCAACCCAACTTTGAGCAGACTCGACTTGGATGGAGAATACAGCACAAGACAGCGTGCGCAAAATGCAGCTTACGATGTGTTTGGCAACCTTTCCAACGTAACAGGCACTTCTTTGCGCAATTATGAAATAGCTGCCGATGAATTTGCCCCAGTACTAGAGCAAGCCAAAAAGTTGGTGCAAGAAGTTAAGGCACTTGGAGATAGAGTTGGTAACGGAAAAGGCCCAGTAACCTTAGGCCAATTGCCAAACTGGAAGAAATAACTTTTGAAACTTAAAGTAAGGCCACACTAAATTTTAGTGTGGCCTTTTTTATGAAACTGATTACGTTTTCCTGTTAAACCGAACAGCGACCGTTTAACTATGACTTCTTAATTAATTTATTTAAACTACATTTTTTCGTATTTAAATACTGGTTTATACGTGATATATTTGAAATCAAAGGCTCTGCTGTTTTCAATCATCGCTAAACACCGTAAATTTACTGTGGGTTATTTAAATAAATCGTTGAGGCTTTTATTATTCATATTTTTCTGCTTTTCGGCTGAGAGCGTAAGTGCGCAGGATTTAATATCCATTGCCAATACGTTTTTGAACGATAAGAACTACGTGGAGGCCAAAGATGCGATTGATGAGGCTTTTGAAGCACCCGATGCCGCCCAAAACCCTAGAGCCTGGTACACTAAGGCCAGAGTTTATCACGAAATTTTAAAAAGTAACAATGCGGAGCTAAAAGCTACCAAGGCAAACCATACTGCATTTGTTGCTGCTGTGGTAGAAGCCTACACTAAAACGGTAGAATTAACCCCCGAAACCAACAACTTGCACGTATTGGCCAACAATCAGTTAGAGCTTATGTGGGCCGATGCCATTAACAAAGGAGTCTCCTCATTTCAAGAAGGTAAATTCGACAAGGCCTATACTTCATTTCAAACTGCGCAGGTTTCTAAGCCGGCCGATACCACAGCCTATATTTATGCTGGTTTAAGTGCCCAAAATGCTGGGCTTTACGATGAAGCAATTGCCACATATTTGGCGCTGAAAGACTTTAGCAAACTCGATAAATCAGTTTATAACGGGCTTATCCTATCTTCTCAGGCTGCTGAAAAACCTTTGGAGCAACAGCTAGACTTTGTGGAGGATGCGGTTTACAACTACCCTAACCACGTACCTTACATAGTTCAGCAAGTGCGGTTGTTAGTAAACCTAAACAGATTTACTGAGGCTGAGTCTATCCTGAACACAGCCATCAAACGAAATCCTAACAACGGCCAATTGGTGCTGCGCCAAGCCGATTTGTACGATCGTATTTTTAAAGAGGCCTTTGTGAATGGTGAACCGGAGAAGTCGGACCATTACTTTGAAATGGCCAGTGAAAAATATGAGCGATACCTCAGTGCTTTTCCGAATGAATTTACCGCTAACTACAACTACTCGGTAATGATCAACGAGCGGGCCAACCGCGTTTATATTCGCATAAATTTAATGAGCAAAGATGAATACGATATTCGAGGTAAAGAGGTAGAAGAAGTTGGCCATGAGTGGACAAGAAAAGCGTTGCCCTATATGGAAAAAGCCAAATCCATAAAGCCTGATGACGAAAAAGTAATCACTGCCCTTAAAGTGTATTATGAACGACTATCTTTGGTGGACAAACTGAAGCAGCTAAATGACGAGCATTAAGGTAGTAGTCGCCTCAAAAAATCCAGTAAAAATCAATTGTACCAGCCAAGCTTTTAGCAAGGCTTTTCCAAGTGCAATACTCGATGTGCAAGGTGTTTCGGTACCTTCTAACGTTAGTGATCAACCAATGACAGACGCTGAAACATTGGAAGGAGCGAAAAACCGCGCTAAAAATGCCTGGTCAGCCCAGCCCGATGCGGATTATTGGGTGGGCATTGAAGGCGGAATTGATCAAGAAAGCGGCACAATGGAAGCCTTTGCGTGGATCAGCATAATGGGTAAAACTAATGAAGGTAAAGCCAGAACGGCATCTTTCGACCTACCCGAAAAAATTAGGGCTTTAGTAAACCAAGGTGTGGAACTGGGCCATGCGGATGATATGGTTTTTGAACGCACTAACTCCAAACAAGGCAATGGCGCTGTGGGTATTCTTACCAATGGCCTTATCGATAGGGCGGCATACTACGAGCCTGCAGTGGTGCTAGCGCTTATTCCTTTTCTCAACCAAGAGTTGTACTAGCTTAAAGTATTGACAAAGAAAAGAGGCTGTCTCAAATGCTATGAGCTTCGTCATTCTCGACTCCGATCGGGAATGACGGCAAGCATTTAAGACAGCCCTTTTTTACTGTCTTCTAATCGCTATCGATTATCTGTTTTCGAAAACCTTTGGTTTACGAGGCATTTTCTCATCCATGTTGGCAGTTTGCATTACCATAGTAGCAATAATCACTGCGTTCTTTTTCATGTCAGCAGCTTGCAAACGCTCGTACAAGTCCATGTTGGTGTGGTGCGTTCTTGTACCATAGTCAATTGGGTCTTGAATGAATTGGTAACCAGGAAGACCAATACCATCGAAAGCTTGGTGATCGGTACCGCCAGTGTTTCTGATAGTAACCGTGCTAGCACCAATTTCGTGGAAAGGCTTGAACCACTCTTCGAACAATGGTCTTGCAGCTTCGTTTTCTTGCAAGTAAATACCGCGGATAGCACCAGTACCATTATCCATGTTGAAGTAAGCAGAGAATTTCTCCCATTCGCCATTTGGGGCTTTGTCGTTCATAAAAGTATTCTGAACGTAGTTTCTTGAACCATAAAGACCTTGCTCTTCACCACTCCAAAGTGCAACTCTCACTGTTCTCTTTAGCTCAACACCAGACTCTTTCAAAATTCTGATAGCCTCCATCATAGCAGCAGAACCAGCAGCGTTATCAGTGGCACCAGTTCCTGCAAACCAAGAATCAAGGTGAGCGCCAAGCATTACTACTTCATCTTTCAAGCTTGGGTCCGAACCAGGGATTTCGGCAATTACGTTGTAACCTTTTTGGTCTTTTGTGTGGAAAGAAGTCTTAGTATCGGCTTCAATCATTACTTTCTCGCCTTTAGTTACCAAACGCACCATTCTGTTGTAATGCTCAGGAGCAATTTCCATTTCTGGCAAAGCACTGTCATCGTTTCTAGATCCGTTAGAAGTAAAGAAAGTACCTTGGCCACCACCTCTGTGCGTGTTCAGTACCATGGCTACACCTTCGCTTTTGAACAGTTCGTAAGCAGCGTTTCTCATTCTTGCAGCTCTTCTGTACTCAGCAATTCTGCTGGCAGACCAG
Organism: Roseivirga pacifica; assembly: GCF_900111145.1. Classification (GTDB taxonomy): domain Bacteria; phylum Bacteroidota; class Bacteroidia; order Cytophagales; family Cyclobacteriaceae; genus Roseivirga; species Roseivirga pacifica. Next base: position 741,827 of record NZ_FOIR01000001.1, on the reverse strand, counting down.
CCGCTGCCACCGCCACTTACATTGCGCTTTGTCATGCCATCAAGCTCTTCGTCAGTAAACCTTCTTGCATCAGCTTCAAAAGTGGTTTTAGCTTCAATTGAAGTAGGAAGCATCACTACTTTACCTTTTAGTTTGCCTTTGTATTCAGACAAGGCAGCCTCGTCAGCAGCATCAACATAAACAACCTCGGCAGAAACAAGCTTGTTTGTACCTAGAGTCCATGCTTTAGGAATACCAATTAGTGCTTGGTAGTAAGGCACTGTCATAGCGATGTATGCTTTGCGCACATCCCAACCTTTACCAAACTCACCCCAAGGCTGAACTTCAACATTAGAAAGTCCCCACTCCTTAAAAGTAGCGGATGTCCAGTCGTATGCGTTTTTAAGACCTTCAGAACCCGTAAGTCTTGGTCCAATTCTATCAGTTAGGTTCCAAGCAATGTCCATTACCTGACTGTTGTTGAAACCTTCGTCTTTAATTCTGTAAACAGCATCGTAGTCTACTTGGGTATTCTGAAACCCAAGGGCCTGAATGCTAACTGCTAATAGCAGTGCAAAAAATAGTGTTCCTCTTTTCATTGGTTATTGAATTATAGTTGTAACGGTTTTAAGTTAACGGGTAAAGTGAATTTACAGCCCCGCTTTTTTATTGGCGGAAAATAAACGGGAATTGGGGCAAAACAACGGCTTGGTTTTGTGCCGTTAGCTGCAGAATTAAGCAAGGCAGGTTATTGGTAATTAGTCGTTGGCCTCGGCCATGCGTGCCTTAATTTGAGCCAAAAAGCTGAAAAGAGCTGTTTGCCAATCGGCATTGGCGTCCCATTCTTTACCAATGTAGCGTGTGTTGGTCCTCAAGTCGCTCAGGTAAAACTTGGTTTGGTAGCCTTCAAAGGCATAATCGGCATTTTTTGACGGAAAAAAGTTTACCATTTGCTCAGCTGTAGTGGTCACATAGCTCAATACCAAGTCATAACCGGCCCTTCTCAGTTCGTTGGTTTCAAGCGGAGCGTCCAAATAGGTAATGGTATTGGTGGAATCAACCCCAACACTTTGCAGCATTTGGTCCCTGTCGGTGAGTTTGTTTAAGTAGTTACTTTCGTTAAAAAGCATGGCCTGCGAAAATCGCTGTGCACCAGCCAGATTATACAAGCCAACATTCAGCTTATTTAAAGCCACTTTGGCCTTGGCAATGTTGCTAGGAATGCTGCGTGCCGTAAGTCCGTCCGAATCTAACTGTGGACCAAAGAATTCGGGGCTGTCATTAACGAGTAGGTTTTCTCTACGCAGTGCTCCTGTTTTAAAATAGGTGTCTAGTTCGCTTAAAATGGGAGCTAACTCGGCACCTGTTCTTGCCCAAAAAGTAGCACTTTGAGAGAAAAGAGATGGTTTTTCGTTATGTGGTCCAAAGGCCAGAAATACAGGGCCTTCTGCGCTTACTTTGTAAAATAGAATGATGTTTTTAATGCCTCTATTGGCTAAATAATTGGGCAATGGCTGTACCTGGTTAGGTAGCATAAGCAGGCTTTTTTGGTGTACGTAAGCCACGGCATCAATGCCCTGCTCTGCGAAAAATTGCTGAAGCTCATCTACCGATTCGCGCCACTCACTGCTGTTATCATCCTCAGGTACAGAAAGAAGCACCAAAGATTTAGTACTTAAAATATCTTGAGGAGGATAAAGCGCTGCATTAAGCCGCAGCTTTTCTAAAATCTGCTCGGTACTGAGTGTTTGTGAATTGGCGCTATGCCCAAACACGAGTGCTAATAGCAGAATGCAAAAATTTAAGCCATTGGTACGCAAAACTTGCACGGGTATTTCGCTAAGTTTAAAGACGGTTAATCCCTAAATATGTAAGAAAATATGCTTCTAAACGCTATAACGATGCAAAAGAATTCAAATTTCATTCGCTACGCTTTCTTGTTAATGTTCTTGGTAAGCTTGGCCAATGCCCAAACAGATAGGCTCGATAATGAGTACATGCTTGAAGACCTGAGAAAGCTATCGCACGATGCTGCCGAAGGTCGAAAAACCGGAACTGAAGGTGCCGAAGCTGCGCGTTTGTTTATTGTAAAACAAATGAAATCGCTAGGCGCGAAAAGCTATGTTAAGGGCTATAGACACGACTTTACTTATGAGAACAGAGCCGGTGAAAGTAAAGACGGAATCAACATAGTTGGATACATAAAGGGTAGCGAAAAAAGCAGCGGTGTCTTTGTAATCACAGCTCATTACGATCACCTGGGAATTATTGATGGTAAGGTGTTCAACGGGGCCGATGACAATGCATCGGGTGTAGCGGCCTTGTTGGCTTTGATGGAGTATTTTGAAAACAACAAACCACGCCACACCCTTGTGTTTGCCGCACTAGATGCCGAAGAATCTGGCTTGCGTGGTGCCCGTGCTTTTGTAGAAGATGAGCGCGTTCCGCTAGAAGCAATTAAGCTGAACGTGAACATGGATATGATAAGCATAAATGACAAAAACGAGCTTTATGTGGCTGGCACTAGCCATTACCCTGAGTTAAAACCAATCATTGAAAAAATTGATGCTACACCGCTTAAACTTAGGTTTGGGCACGATACGGAAGACTTAGGACATGACGACTGGACGAATTCTTCGGACCACGGGGCTTTTCACCAAAAGGGAATTCCGTTTTTGTATTTCGGGGTTGAAGACCACGCCCATTACCATAAAGAAACAGACGAGTTTGCCAATGTGAATCAGGCTTTCTATGTAAAGGCTGCACATGCCATACTCGACTGCATTATTGCACTCGACACATCACTTAACTAAAACCATGATTTCAAGCTTAATCAGCCATTCCTGGAAAGAGAAAATGCGGTCGCCCATTTGGGCAAAGAACATGCTGGCCAATTTGTTTTTGGCTTTTGCAGCCATTATGATTTGTAGTTATATGCTCATTTTGGGTATATCGCTAAAGCCGCTGCTCTACAAGTTTTTTCCCGATGAGGATCCAATTCAACTAGTAAATGGAGCGCTTATCTATTACTTCTTTTTTGAATTCACCATCAGGTTTTTTCTACAGAATGTTCCTGTATTAAGTATTCAGCCTTATCTGCATCTGCCAATAAAAAAGGGAAGCATCATTCACTTTATGCTGCGCAAAAGCCAGCTCAGTGTTTTTAACCTAATGGCCATTTTTACCTTTACCCCATTTGCTATAATGGGTGTTGGTAGTGAATATGGCGCACTTGCCGGTTTTGTGTGGTGGCTCACCATTGTTGGTGTAGCCATGACAATTCATTTTGCCACCATCTTCTTTAAAAAGAAGCTGAACGATATGCCGAATTTATTGGTAGGCTTATGGGCAGTTTTTCTAGGACTTGGTGCACTCGATTATTTTGAAATAGTTTCGCTTTCTAGCGTGTCCGACATGTTGTTTGGAGCGGTAATAGGCCAGCCAGCTTTTGCTGCTGTGCCCATAGTGCTGTGGCTTGTTTTTTATAGGCTGAACCACGGTTACCTGTTTAACAACACCTATCCTGAAGAGCTGGCCACCAAAAAGGAGCAGGCCAAAATTTCGGGCGACTTTGCCTTTCTTAAAAGGTTTGGCCGTATTGGGGAGTTGATCGCGCTTGATTTAAAGCTTATTCTGCGCCACAAAAGGCCAAGAAACACCCTTGTTATGGGGGGCTTTCTACTTTTCTACGGGCTTATTTTCTACACACAAGACACCTACATGGAAAAGTTTGATCACATGTTTCTGTTTGTGGGCATTTTCATAACCGGTATTTTCTTGATTCAACATGGGCAGTTTTTGCTCAGCTGGGAAAGCAGCTATTTCGATTTTGTGTTGGTAAGAAAAACCACTTTTAAGGAGTTCTTCGAGGCCAAGTATTACATGTTTGTCGCTTTTGCCACCATTGCTTTTGTTGTGTCATTGGGGTACGCCTACTTTGGATGGCGAATTGTGCTTTTCAACCTAGCGGCTTACTTCTTTAATATTGGGGTGAATGCTTTTATAATAATGCGCCTGAGCATGATGAGCCCAAAGAAGATTGATCTGAATAAAAGGGCGGCTTTTAACTACGAAGGTGTTGGTGCTGCACAGTTTATAATTGCCATTCCGGTACTGCTTTTACCTTACTTGTTTTATGTGCCGCTGGCCATAGCAGGCTATGCCAATATGGGCTTGGTGCTTACGGCAGTAGTTGGCCTAATCGGCTTTTTGCTTCGCGATAAACTGCTGGACTGGCTAACGAAAGAATTCACTAAAAAACGACATGAGATTGCGGCTGGTTTCCGCGCACAATAAATGCTATAACTATGATTGAAGTAAAAGAACTTAGCAAAAAATATAAGGGGGTAGAAGTTGTGAACATCCCTCAATTGAGTATTCCTAAGGGCGAAAGCTTTGGGCTTGTGGGCAACAATGGCGCAGGAAAAACCACCTTTTTCCGCATGATACTAGACTTGGTGCGCCCAACGTCTGGATCGGTAGATTCTAAAGCCGTGAACGTAGCAAAGTCTGAAGACTGGAAGAACTATACAGGTTCGTTTTTGGACGAGTCTTTTCTGATAGACTACCTAACTCCAGATGAGTACTTTGAGTTTTTGGCCTCGCTGCATGGCTATAGCACAGGCGATTTGAAAGAGTTTTTGAATCGCTTTGAAGAACTGTTTAACGATGAGATTACGGGTAAGAAAAAGTACATCCGCGACCTGTCTAAGGGTAACCAAAAGAAAGTGGGTATTGCTGCTGCACTTATGGGCAATCCAGAAGTGATTTTGCTGGATGAGCCATTTGCCAACCTGGACCCAACTACGCAAATCAGGCTAAAAAACATTCTTAAGGAGTGGAAAGAAACGCATCAGTTAACCATGCTTATTTCGAGCCATGACCTTAACCACGTTACCGAGGTTTGCGAACGAATTGTGTTGCTCGAAAAAGGTCAGATAAAGCAGGATATCCATACCAGCGAATCTACATTGAAGGACCTGGAAGAGTACTTTGCGGCTTATTAAGCAGGTTACAAACCTGCTTTCCTATCATCCCCGATTTAATCGAGGATGAGCAAGAAGCTTGCGAAGTTTGTTTCTGTATTAAATAAAAACCTTCCAAAAGTTTATCCTAGGAGATGGAGTAGCTTTTGGAGGGGTTCCAGAAACACAAAAACCAGCGAAAAGTGTGAGGCGAAAGAGTCTTAATACTCCTGTACCAAAACTTCGGTAGGTATGTGGAGGGAGGCATTTAGTTTTCGAATCATATCTAAAGTGAGTTTTCGTTTTTTGTTCAAAACCTCACTTACTCTACTTTTAAAGCCTACGACTTCGGCCAGGTCTTTTTGCTTCATACCCATTTGTTCCATGCGAAACTTAATGGCTTCTATTGGGTCGGGCATTCCGATTGGGAAATGCTCGTTCTCGTAACGGTCTATTAGAATGGACAGAATTTCTAGCTCATCCCCCTCTTCAGTTCCCATTTTTGCATCAAAAATATCTTCAAGTCGCTCAAGCGCTTGTTGATAATCTCTTTCATTTCTTATTGGGGCAATTTTCATTTTCAAATTGTGTTTGCGTCAATCTTGTCATATGCTGCATGCGTACCGATAAACCTTATCCAGCAGATCTGGTACTCAAAGTTAAGTTTTACAATAAGTCTATAGTTGTTGCCTTTAATATTGTAAACCACTCGATTGTCTTTGAGAATACTCGCACTGGGGTAATCTTTCTTTAGCTCATTAATGCTCTTCCAGTTAGACTTTTCGGTTTCTCGATACCATGCAGTCAACTGTTGCTCACAGTCTGCATGCTTTTCCCAAAAGTCTCTTAAAGTACGTTTAGCAATTACCCTCAAGTCGTATTCAATTGACGTAAAAGTAATTAAAAAGTTACCAAATTGGTAATTAAAGATAGTGATGTGAAATCCTAGATAGATAAGTCTTGGTGAGGACGCTAAGAATGGAGAGCGTTATTCCTTAACATTGCTTTTTAGGCCTTGGCATTCCACCGGAGATAATAGGCCACCCAGCGCATAATGTTTTTTGGTGCTCCCATGTTACAGATTAGCTGTTTTCGGGAATAACGGGAAAGCTCAAATACGCCTTTGTGCTCTAATTTCTCGAGCTGGTCAAGGCATACAAGTCCTCTAGTGGTAACCGCTGCTAGCATTCGGGCGAACTTCCTTTTATTCGATTTTGGAAAGTTAGCTTGATTGATCAGAAGAAATGTTTCGCTTATTATCGATTCGTATTGTGTTCTAAGGGCGGGTATAGATTTTGAAATAGTGGCCAAGGTGCGGATACCATCTTCACGATCCTTATAGATATCGAAGAGGTCGTTTTCTAGCTGGCCAATAAACCCGATATTAAGTAGTAGCTTTTGTTCTGTTTCATCAATTTCACCCTCAAGTGCTGTTCTATAAAAAAGTATAGATGCGCCTCCTTTTTGACGGGTAATGTCAACAATCTCCTGGGCTGATGTGGCAATGTCCGTTTGCTTTTTACTCTGTACTTGGGCATCGAATACCGAGTTGGCAGCTTGCTTAATTCTTGTTACAAAAGGGCTTTGGTCCAGGGCTTTAAGGTAGAGTTTAATCAGCAGTTTATCGCGGGTGTTTCTGGCCAGTTCAAGGCTAGGGTTGTTGATTAGCTCCTTTAGGTGCTCTTTTGAAGTGCCTGGTTTGTCAAAAGAATCGTCAAATAAACCAGTTGTTCCACCTAAATAAGTAAGCGCAGTTCTTTCGGCATGTGAGATTTTGAAACCCCTTAATAAACAGTACAGCTCACCAATAACTGGCACAGCCAATCCATAATAAAACGTGATTTTTTCAAAGTCCTCTTCGGTTAAGTCATGTTCATTTGTTCTTTTGAAATCCTCTAAATCCGAAAGGATAGTATGCTGCATAAACTGTTTTTGTTGCTTATAATTTTTAAGCACAAAAAAGAATATCGAGGGGATTTCAATAAGGTTTTTAAGGTAGTTTATCACCCAAATATGGTTTGGCGCAAGGGCCTCCTATCAGTCAAAATTGTGAATTGAAAATTCGCAATTACAGCTTTTAACTAAAAACAAAACCCTCCAAAAATTAAAGAACCATTATTAAACTCATCTAACGGGCGCTATTTGACTCTTCACTAACAGAAGCGTCAACCACCACTTGCTTCCATTTGTCTGATTCAGCGAACTCTTTAATAATTGAATTTCTTGTTTTAAGTAGGTTCGCCATATAGGTTTTTAGAAATAGACTGTCGACCATCTTTCCCAATAAACCAAAGGGCGATTTGTATTCGAATATGTCAGTCATTAAAGTCTGACCTTCGTCATCTTTGAAAATGTGCTGATGTTTAAAACTGACAAATATTCCCTTCACCATTTCGTCTACAAAGCTGTTCGGCTTGTCTAAAGAGGTTATTTTAGAAGTTAGTGTTTGATAAACACCAAAATGCCTAGCTTTCCAGGTAACAGATTCACCCATTTCAATTAAACCAGACGTTTTGCCAGCAATTGCTTCTTCATTGGTGTGAGCTGTTGAAATCTTGTGTAGGTCAATACTTCTTGAAAGGTCAAAGACTATTTCTTTTCTAGCCTTAATAATAGTTCGTAAGTGAATTATTGGCATCAAGAAATAGTCTTTGTGTTAACAGTATTAACTAGGTACTTACTTATCATAAAACCTCCAAGAGGTTTCAAAATTCTTCTTTAGGTTTTTGTCGGTAATAAGGGCACGTACCATTTCTACTGGCATGCTATTTTCGCGTAGCACGGCATCGTGGTATTCTTTAATGGTCATTTTTCCACCATCAACAAGCTCCTTTTTCATGGCATAAAATTGCATGCCGCCAATCATATAAGCTAGCTGGTATAGTGGGCCGTAGTTAGCGGTAAAAGACCTTCTAACTTCTCCCTCTGCATTGGCGCGCTCATGGCCTACACGATCCACCAAAAAGTTGATGCACTCTTGAGGTGTCCACTCGCCTAGGTGGTAGTTAAGCGAGAAGATGATTCTGGCACAACGGTGCATTCTCCAAAACAGCATGCCAATTCTATCTTCAGGCGAGCGCGGAAAATCCATGTCCCACAATAAAAGCTCCCAATACAGCGCCCAGCCTTCCGTCCAGAAAGGAGTGCGGTAGTAGCGGTAATCTTTGTAGCGTCTGTTCATAAAGCCTTGTAAATGGTGGCCGGCAATGAGTTCGTGGTGTACCGTGGCGCGAGAAAAATGCGGGTTGTTGCCGCGCATGCTCATCATTTTATCATTGTGCTCCATTTCGTCTGTTGGGTAAGAGATTTGCAGTGTTTCGCCACCCAAAAAGAATGGGCTAATAAGCTGCCTTTCTGGCGAGATCATGCTCATTCTCCAGCTTTCTTCAGCAATTGGCGGAATGGTTAGTAAATCGTGCTTTTTCAAAAACTCAACCGACTGGTTATACAGATCGAGCATGGCTTCTGGCTGGTGACCAGGAGGCACAAAGCTCATTTTTACTTTTTCTTGGGCGCTTTTCCAGTCATCACCAAAACCCATTTCGCGCGAGGCTTTAAGCAGCTCAGCATCGCACCAAGCAAACTCCTTGTTGGCAATTTCCACAAGCTCTTCAGGCGTGTAAGGAATCATCTCCAGCTTTAGCTGGCGAATTAACTCTTCTCTGCCAATTGGGTTGCCGATAATGCCGCTGCCATCGTCTGGCGGTAGGGTAGATTTATCAACCTGGGCAGCAAAGGTTTTGCTGTACTCGTCAAGCGCAGCGTTAAGCGATTGGTAAGGTTTTTCTACCCACCAAGTAAATTGAGGGTCGTAACCTTCATAAAACTCAAATACGCTTTTTAATGCTGTTTTGTAGCCTCTGATTACACCACTAGCCCGCCTTGTTAGGTTTCTTGGAAAAGTCGGGTTCTCTGCTTTTAGTTTGGCTGTAGTGCTTTCAATTTGCTTTGCAATGTCGTCAAGCTGCTTTGCAATTTTATCGCCATCCATGTGGAGGCCTCTTCTGCGCTTTTGCTCGATTTCATAAATTGGAGTGCCGAAATCTACCCAAGCTTTAATGGTGTTATATTCTTCTTTTTCCTCGTTTAGTTGAAAAAGGTTATCGTCTAAATATCGCTTGGTGAGCGTATAATCTACTTGGCCTCCGGTTGACAGTCTGTTGAAGGAGAATTTCTCCAGTTTGTCGGTTTGATTTTGGAAAAAGGTAACGAAGCGTTCTCTGCGTTCGGGTGAATTTTCTATAAAGTAGAATCTGCGCAGGCTACCATAGTCGGCCCTCATTTGAACTATAAACTCGTAAAGCTCGGTTACGGGCGCATCTTTTTCTGCCTGAAAAGCCTTGACAGGCATACAAATGGCCAATGCCAAGAGTAGCAAGCTCAGTGGTTTAGCGGTATGTTTCATCATATAATTAAGGTTGAAGAGTAATTTAGTGATGAACCGCTTAAGCACAAACTGCTTAATTAGCTAGTTGCCTGTGCTTTGGATAAATGGTAAAGAAAAAGCCATTCCCAAAACTAATTGAGAATGGCGGGTGCCCATAAAGGGATTTATATATAGGGGTTAATTACTCGTTGAATTTTAAACCCAAACTAATGGTGAAGGTTTGGTTTTTTGCATCAGAGGCTGCTTCTCCGGCAAATGAGCCTTCTTCGCCAATGTTGCGCATACCATAGTTATATCTTGCACCAATTTCGCCACCAGCAAAGCCAAAGGCCAAACCAAAGGCGGCACCGTAGTCTAGGGTATTAAAATCGTCTCTATCTAGCTGTTCTACTTCATTAATAGTTCCATCACTGTCCACATCTTTTACATTTGCGCCAATTAAATAGCCAAAGTAGGGACCTGCATGGAAGTCTACCGGGCCGGCTTTAACCGAAAACATTACCGGTAACTTAATGTAGTTCAGGTTGAACTTGTACTTACCGCTACCTTGAATAAAGTTGTTGTAAGTTACTTCTGCACCTTTAGATGAATAAAGCAACTCGTAGCGCAAACCAATTGGTTCGGCAAATGAGGTACGGCCGAATATTCCGGCTGTAAAGCCGAGTTTAGAGTTTTCATCGTCCACATCTTCTACATAAAGGTTAGAAAGGGTACCACCAATTTTAAGGCCGCCAACTTGAGCTTGTGCCGAAACGGCTAGTAAAAGCATTGGCAATACGGCTAATATTATTCTCTTTTTCATTACTGTCTGTTTTGTTGATTAAAAAATGGTTCGGCTGAATAGGCTGCCCCAATCGACTGGAGGATTGAGGCTAGCCTACTTGTCTATTACTTAGTGCTTACCACCAAGTAGTTCGACATTTCCCAGAATTTTTTAGGGTCTTTAACTTTTAGGATCACGATGTCTTCTTCAATTTCATCTGCCACCATTTCGTAAGAACCTTCTGGGTGGTCCGTTACTAGTTTTACACGGTTTCTTTTTCCTTCAATTTTAAGTTCATCGAACTCGCGAATGTCGGTTTCTACAAAGCTTTCTTCTTGTGCAGAAGCTTGCAAGTCAATTGTTCTACCAATCCATAGAAAACCGCCTTCCTTGTCAACAAGGCCTTTTTCTTTCAACTCTTTATAAGGGCCTACTGCGTAGTGTACTTTGTTAAAGTCGTTTTTAACTTCAGTCAATACATCAATTTCATCGGCTTGCTCGGTAATCAATCTTTTCTGATCTACATTCTCAATTTTAATTGAGTCGTATCGCGTAGCAAACACTTGCAATTGGTTGTCTTTCTGTCTTATCTGCGCTTTTAAGTCGGTAATTGTACCTTCTTGCTCACGCAAAACGGTCGAAAGCTTATCGAGTCTGTCTTCGAATGCTTGAACGTTTACTTGGCTCTTTCTCAATTGAGTTTTAAGCTTCTGAATCGATTGGTTCGATTCGGCAACCAAGCTGTCAATCATTGCTAGCTCATTTACCAGTTTAGAGTTACCAGCTTTGCCACTTTCGTTCGAAGCGTTTACCGCTAGGTTCTCTCTTCGGGCAATTTCGGCCACCTGAGATTCTGCTTGGTTTAGCAGGCCAATTAGCGAGTTATACGTAGAGTCTTTCTGCGCCAACTCTTGCTGCATCATGTCTATGGTGTTCGACTGCTTGTCGATTTGTTCTTGCTTGTTATCACACCCTACAACCAACCCGGCAGTCAGTGCCACCGCGATGATTTGTGCGGATAATCTTTTGGTTTTAATAGTTTTCATTTTTGTTGGGTTATGGGTTTCGTGTTTTTAATTCTGATTAATGTTCTTTTAGAAGAATAGCTTAACTCCTAAACCTGGATCCATACCGAAGTAGGCATTTCCTGATGTGGCAACCTCTATAAAGGGTTTTACATCTAAGCTGATGGCCAAAGGAGTATCGGGCACATACAGCTCCAGACCGAGAATGAAGTCGGCACCTACGCCAAATTCATCATCTACATCGTCAAACCGTTCTCTGTCAACCCCTAGGTTTGAATCGGACTGGAAGATTACGTGACCACCAAATCCGTAGTAAAGGTTTACAATGTTGGTATCGAAGGGAGATGAATATTTTTCTGTTAAAAGGGTAGCGCTAAAGGAATTATGACCAAAGCCAAGAATAGCTTCAAGCGCGTTTCCTCTTCCGTTAAAATGCTTGTAGGTAAGCCCGGTAGTACCAATGGCTCTTAACCCTAATGCATTTGAATAACCTGTGGTTGATTGTGCGTTGGCTGTTTGTGCTGAAAAGAAAAAGCCAACAAGTAGTGCGATTAATAGTGCTTTAGTTTTAGTCATTTCTTATTCTGTTTCTTTTTCGCATATACTTATGCCAAAACAGAACCAGAATGAGAAAACCCAGTTAAAACATTGTAAAACAGTGGTTTAACTGGGTTTTGGTAAAATAAATCTCTACAATTGAGAGCGAAATTTTCAGATTGAAAGGAATTTTAGCCTTCCGAATCCATTTCTTTTAGCATGCGGTAAATGGTAGACTGGCCAATGTCTAACTTTTGTGCTACTAGCTTAATGTCGTCATCGTAAGTTTTTAAATAGTGCTTTACAATGCGTTGGTTATACTCTTTTAGTGTAAGCTCTTCGCCCGAAAACTCGGCTACTACATCTTTGGTACCAAATGCTATGTCATCAGCGGCAATGGTTTCGCTGTCCGACATAACTACCGAAAGTTCTACTACCGATTTTAGCTCACGAATATTCCCTGGGAATGCATAACCCATTAGCTTTTTATTAGCCGTTTTGTCGAGCTTTTTGTTTGGCAGGTTATTCTCTTCGCAAAAGGCCTTAATAAAGTGATTGGCCAAAAGTAGAATGTCTTTACCTCGCTCTCTAAGCGGTGGCAAGTTTATGGTTAGACCAAACAGCCTAAAGTAAAGGTCTTCTCTAAAGTTGCCTTCTTTTACCTCGCTTAAAAGATCGCGGTGAGTGGCAGCAATTATACGGCAGTTTATTTTTATGGTGTCTTTTCCACCTACACGCACAATCTCTTTCTCTTGCAGTGCACGTAGTATTTTTGCCTGAAGAGTTTTGTCCATTTCACCCATTTCGTCCAAAAACAGGGTGCCGCCTTCGGCCTGTTCAAACTTACCAATGTGCCTGCTGGCCGCTCCGGTAAATGCGCCTTTTTCGTGCCCAAACAATTCGCTTTCGGCCAGTTCTTTTGGTATGGCACTCATGTTTACGGCTACAAATGGCTTATCGCTTCTGTCGGAATTATAGTGAACGGCCTTGGCAACCACCTCTTTACCAGTACCGGTTTCGCCATTTATAATTACGGAAATATTGGTAATGGTAGCCTTTTGAATAAGGTTGAATACCTTTTTTAAGGGTTCGCTATTACCAATAATAGTTTTTTGAAAATCGTACTTTTCGGTTACCTCGGTTTGTAGCACTTCTATGCGCTCTTCTAAAGAAGATTTTTCGCGAATGTGCTTTATAATGTTGTGGAGGCGTTCCTTTATGTCTTTGGTTTTGGCAATGTAATCGTAAGCGCCAAGTTTTAGCAGGTTTACAGCTGTTTCAATTTCGCTTTGCTCGCTAATTACAATCACCTTGGTGTTGGGCGAAACGGTTACAATTTTTTTGAGCAGCTCCTCTCCATTAGTATCGGGTAGGCGGTAGTCTAGCGTAAGTACCTGCGGAGGATCTGCCTTAACCGCGGCCAATAAAGATTCGCCATCTTCAAAGGCTTTTACGGCAAAATCGGGGTTTAACTCTAATGTGTAGACTAACAGTTTGCGGTACCATTCGTCATCTTCAACAACGTAAATGGAGAAAGCGTTTTCGCTCATAGTTTCTGGTTGATTACAGGAATAAATTTAGCGCCTTTTTGTTAGGCGTCTAAATCTTTTTTTATCAGTGTATAGATACTCTCTACACGGTCAATCTGATTACTAATTTGCTCGAATGAGGCAGTGTTGGCCATATTCTGCAATTTTTCAATGGCAGTTACCAGTGTTTTGGCACTTAAGTGCCTGGCTGGTGGAAGCATTTTGTGGGCTTCGTCACTAATGCCATTTCTAATTTGCAGTTTTACGGCTTTGCGCAAATTCTTTAAACTAGTATTGGCGCTTTGCTTAAAGGTGTGAATCATTTCGTCCACAAAGTCCTTGTCGCCAATAGATTTTAATGTGCTTAAATCAAAAAGTACTTCGCCTGCAGCTAAACCTAGTTGGCTAGCATTTGGCTCTTTCGGTTTGGAGCTGGTATCTGGTTTTTTCTGCGTTACGTCCTTAATGGTGGCTAGGAGTTCTTGCTCATCAAACGGTTTGCGCATTATGCTATTAAAGCCAGAGTTTTTGCTCTGTAGTTTTTCTTGGTCGGAAATGGTTGCGGTAAGCGCAATAAACGGAGCCGATTGGTTTGGCCCTTTTTCATTTCTAATTTTTTCAACGATTTCGAAACCGCTAAGACCTGGCATTTTTACATCGAGTATAGCTAAATCGAAATGCTGGTTGGCAAGCTGTTCGTAGGCTTGAGAGCCATCGTGGGCCAGCACAAGCGAAACATCATGCGATGAGAAAACCGCTTCTAGCAACTTTAAGTTGAATGGCTCATCGTCTGCAATTAAAATGTGCAGGTTCGAGAGTTCAATTTTAGGTGCTTTTGGTTCTTTCTCAGGCTTTTGGTTTTTTCTGCCTAGTTTGTAAGGAATAAGCAAGGTCATTTCCGTACCCTTGTTTTCTTCACTATCTATAAGAATGCTGCCTTTGTGTAGGCGCACCAACATATTAGTAATGGCCAAGCCAAGGCCGGTGCCTTGTTGTTGGTCGGCCGTATGGGCTTGTTCAAATTCCTCGAAAATGCGTTTTTGTTTGGCCTTTGGAATACCGTTGCCGGTATCTTTTACGGCAATGCGCATGGTCATTTGGTTGTTGTCTTTGCGCTCTACTTTGGCATGCAAGGTAACCGAACCATGGTCTGTGTATTTAATAGCGTTGCTAATCAGGTTGGTCATCATTTGGCGTAAACGGTGTGGGTCGCCCGTAACATAGCGTGGTACGGTTTCAAACTCCGTTTTTAGTGCAATGCCCTTAGCTTCGGCCTTGTCTTCAAAAATGCGCATCGATTCGAAAAGCACGCTTTTTATATCGAAGATCTCTTCTTCCAACTTCACCTTATTGGCTTGTAGTTTAGAGAGGTCTAGAATGTCGTTAAGCAAATGGATCAGGTGGTCAGAAGAGTTTTTCACTACTTCCAGCTGGTCGCGCTGCTTGGCTGTCATGTCGGTTTTTAGCAACTGGTTGGTAAAACCGGCAATGGCATTCATTGGTGTGCGAATTTCGTGGCTCATGTTGGCCAAGAATTTCTCTTTGGTAGATGCCAATTCTTCGGCATGTACTTTGGCATTGCTTAGTGCTCGTTGATACTTTCTGTTTCGGGCAATGTAGTTGAGCTGGCTGATGATTGTGATAAGCAACAGGGCGCTAGATAGTGCAGAGAAAACCACAATCTCTTGGTTGGTGCTTTTGGCCAAGGCTTCTACACTTCTTACATTCTCGTTGCTGTTTTCAATTTCAATTGTTTCCAACTGTTCAATAAGCGCTACAATTTGCTCTTGATAAACTGCTGCTTCTTGTTCTAGCTGATGTATTTCGAATCGGAGCTCACTGTTCTTTTTAAGGCTTTGTGTTTTGGCAGCCTCCAGTTCGGCAAGAATTTCTCTCTGTAGTAATTCCGATTGGGTTGGGCCTTGGTCTACCGAATCGGGCACCAGGGCTTCTTCATTCACTTTGTTCTTTCTGCCAAAAAGCCTTTTAAAGAAGCCGTTTTTCTTTTCTTCCGCGCTAAGCGTATCGGCATCGGGAGTGATCTGCGCATTTGGCTGGCTTGGGTTATTGGAAAGGTTCTGAATTTTTTGCGTTAGCTCTTCCAAAGTGCTACCGAGTAAATCGGAGTTAACGTTGGCCATTTTGGTCTGTATTTTGGCCCACTCTTTAATGTTATACGAAAGGCTGTCGTATAGTTCGAGCGACTCTTGCGAAGGTGTCTGGTTTTTAAGAGAGTCTATTAAATAGTGTGTTTCCTCAAGGGCATCATTGAATGTCCTGAGGTATACAGGTGTTAGGTCATTTCTGTAAATGTCTATGGTTCGCTCCATTTCATTAATAAAGAAGGTTACCTCCTTTAGAATTAATAAGTTATAGTTCGGCTCTGCACTCTTTTCGAGGGTATGCACCATTGTATTCAGCCTTTGGTAGCCTTGGTAACCCGTAAAAAGAATTATGAATGTGATGACGAGAAGGGCTATGTTTATAATCCAAGCAAGAACTCTTCTCTTTAAAAATGGCAGTTTGGTCATATTAAGCAGTAAAAAATCTGGAGTAACCAGTTTAATATACTACTATCAACTCGCAAGTGAGAGCATTGTTATTTGAAAAGCCCTGCTTTTATTTAGCAGGGCTTTTTTTATGATTGTTTATTAGAATAAGTCAATAATAAGGTTCGTAGTGCTTCTGGCTTCTACCGAGAAGATGTCTAATAAAGAACCGTTGATTTCTACTTCTACTTTAGTAGCAGAGGTGAAAGTGAACCCATCTTCGTCCATTGGGTCTTCCTCGTAGCTGGCTACAATAATCTCGTAGTCACCTTCTGGCATAAAGGCCAAAGTAAAGTTTCCGCTAGCGTCTACAGTTGCACTGTTTACTGATCCTTCAAATCTGGCAGAACCTTCAGCTGGTTCGCCCATTTCGCTATCAGAGTAAGAACCTTCAGCATAAGCATACACTACAGTTTTAGAATCAGCACTCATTTGAGATACATCTACTGAACCCATAATGGTACCAGACTCAGACTTGCCAATTAAACGGGCAGTTGGTCTCAATTTATATTCACCGTTTCCGGTCATAACAAGTGCTTTTCTCAAGTCAACATCAAGTACTACTTCAGAAACACCGTTAGCAAGTACTTCAAATTCACCGTTAATTTTGTAACCTGACTGAGAACCGCTTGGCACATCAATTTCTTGTGTTGTACCATCAGTAAACTCAATAAATGCTTCGGCACCGCTAGTAAGCATCAATCTTACTTGGTCGTAAGCACCGGCATCCAAATCAACTTCACCCATAAAATAGGTTTCACCATTTTGGTAAGCCATTATATCGAATACTTCTGGCTCATCGAACATAATTGAATTCTCTACTTCGCCATTGGCAATTACTTGAACCTCGTCTACAGACAAGAATACTCCGGAAACATTCTCTGCATCAACTGCGGCATCTGTTGCCTCAATTCTGGCAGATCCTTGCCCCGACATTTCATTGTTGTTGTTATCATCGTCACAGCTCATGGTAATAAGCCCCGTACCGATAAATAGCGTTGCGATTAATGTTTTAAAATTTTTCATGGTAATTCCGTTTTTAGATTTGCCATTACTTTTACCAATCGAATGCCAAAACATAACTTACTGTTAATCAGTGTTTAAAAGATCGATCGAGCCAAGTTTTCTTTTCATTGTGAAAATTTATTTTTCATTATGAAAGAACTAACCTATTTCCGAATCGCTTTTTCTCCTTGATAGGATTATCATTTAAATTGCATAGGAAGAAAGCCATTACTTCACGCCACAGGCAGGCACAAATGATGGCAGCAGGTAAGATGCATCTCTCGAGGCCTCAGTAAGTAGCCTTATCTCTTTATAAAGTTTTGTGCGCTTTTAGCCTTTAAATAATATGGCAAGCCAACTACCTTTTTCTATTTTTGAAGAATTCATAAAACCGACCAATCAGTAGCGAACACTATGGCTAAGGCAACCAAGGAAACCCCGTTAATGAAGCAGTACAATGCCATTAAGGCCAAGCATCCAGGTGCTTTATTGTTGTTTCGGGTGGGCGATTTTTACGAAACCTTTGGTGAAGATGCCATTAAGGCGAGTAAAGTGCTGGAAATTGTGCTCACCAAACGCGCCAATGGTGCCGCTAGCCATATAGAACTTGCTGGTTTTCCACATCATTCTTTGGACTCTTACCTGCCCCGTTTGGTGCGCGCAGGGAATCGCGTGGCCATTTGCGACCAGTTAGAAGACCCTAAATCTGTAAAAGGAATTGTAAAACGCGGGGTAACCGAATTGGTAACTCCAGGGCTTTCTTTTAACGACAATGTGCTCGAACAAAAGCGAAACAACTATTTGGCTTCACTGCACTTTGGTAAAAATGAGATTGGCGCTGGTTTTTTGGACCTTTCTACCGGTGAGTTTTTATGCGCCCAAGGCAATGCCGCTTATATCGATAAGCTCATTCAGGGCTTGAATCCTTCAGAAATTATTTACTCTAAAGGGCAGAGAGAAGCTTTCGGCAATCAGTTTAAAGACAGCTATAATACTTACCACATAGATGAGTGGGTTTACGCCTACGACTATACTTACGAGCGATTAACTGCTCATTTTGGCACTTCAAACCTCAAGGGTTTTGGTATTGAAGAAATGGAGCATGCCATTATTTCGGCTGGCGCTATTCTTTATTACTTAGAAGATACCGAACACAAAGAGCTTGGCCATATTTCTTCGATTAGCCGAATTGAGGAAGATAAATATGTATGGCTCGATAAATTTACCATTCGCAATTTGGAACTTGTTTATCCGCAGCACGAAGGTGGCGTTCCGCTTATCGATATTCTTGACCAAACCCTTACACCAATGGGCTCGCGAACGCTTAAACGCTGGATGGTGCTTCCGCTGAAGGAAAGGGCAAGAATTGAAGAGCGCCTTTCCATAGTAGATGCTTTTGTGGAAAATTCGGAACTGAGTGATGAGATAACCGAGCACCTTCGTGGCATCAACGATTTGGAGCGCCTAATTTCTAAAGTGGCAGTGGGCAGAATAAACCCGCGCGAAATGCTTCAGCTTAAAAAGGCGCTGGAAAATATTGGCCCTATTAAAGGGTATTTGGAGAATTCTGGCAATAAAGCGCTTGAAAGACTAGGCGACCAGCTAAACAACTGCGCCAAACTTTTGGAGCGAATAAAAGCTGAGTTGAAGGAAGATGCGCCAATGTTGATGCATCAGGGTGGAATAATTGCAGATGGTATAAATGAAGAGTTGGATGAACTAAGAAAAATTGCCTTTAGTGGTAAAGATTACTTGGTTCAAATTCAACAGCGCGAGGTTGAGGCAACCGGCATTACTTCCCTCAAAATCGCTTATAACAAGGTTTTTGGTTACTATTTAGAGGTAAGCAATACGCACAAAGACAAGGTGCCTCAGGAGTGGATTCGAAAGCAGACTTTGGTAAATGCAGAGCGCTACATTACGGAGGAGCTAAAGACTTACGAGGAGAAAATCGTAAATGCAGAGGATCAATACAAGGTAATAGAGCAACAGCTTTTTAGCGAATTGGTGGCCTATGCCAATGATTTTGTGGGGCCAATTCAGCAAAATGCACGTGTAATTGGTACACTCGATTGCTTGATTTCTTTTGCCACCGTAGCGCAAATAAACAAGTATTGCCGACCCGAGATCAATGACAAGATGATCCTTGATATTGAAGAAGGTCGACACCCAGTAATTGAAAAGCAACTGCCTGTGGGCGAAACCTACGTGCCGAATGATGTTTTTCTGGATGATCAAACGCATCAGATTCTGATTATTACCGGTCCGAACATGGCGGGTAAGTCGGCACTATTGCGCCAAACCGCGCTGATAGTAATTATGGCGCAAATGGGTTGCTACGTACCGGCCTCAAAGGCTTTGTTGGGCATTACCGATAAAGTATTTACCCGTGTGGGTGCTTCGGATAACCTTTCAAAGGGCGAATCAACATTTATGGTGGAGATGACCGAAACGGCTAGTATTCTCAATAACCTTTCCGAGCGTAGCTTGGTACTGATGGACGAAATTGGCCGTGGAACCAGTACTTACGATGGTATTTCCATCGCCTGGTCTATTGTAGAATATTTGCAGAACCATGATAAATTCCGCCCAAAGACACTTTTTGCTACGCACTATCACGAGTTGAACCAGCTGGAAGAGGACTTCCCGGGTATTAAAAACTTTAATGTGTCGGTAAAGGAAGTGGGCAACAAGGTGATTTTTATGCGCAAGCTTATGAAGGGCGGCAGCGAGCACAGCTTTGGTATTCATGTGGCGCAAATGGCGGGAATGCCCAACCCAGTAGTTATTCGGGCTGCGGAAATCATGCATCATTTAGAAAAAGACAAGATCCGCAACCAAACGGAAGACAAGCTTAAAGAGGTGCCGAAAAATAATTTTCAGCTTAACTTATTCGAGGCCGATCCAACATTTAATGAAATCAAAGAGCTTTTAGAGGGGCTCGACATCAATACAATATCGCCTGTAGAGGCACTTTTGAAGCTAAATGAGCTAAAAGGGAAATTAAAAGAATAATTTTTTTCGATTAGCCGTTGCATATTCAAACCCCTTCATTAAATTTGCACTCCCATTCGCAATAAGAGCGGATTGAAAGTTGAAATAAGCGAGAGTAGCTCAGCTGGTAGAGCACGACCTTGCCAAGGTCGGGGTCGCGGGTTCGAATCCCGTCTCTCGCTCTTAACTAAGGAAGCGTGAACGCGATTTTCCCTTACACAAGGGCCAATCCTTTCTCGCTTTTTTAGTTTAAAGACAATCCAACTACGCTGTAGTTGCCGTCAAAAAAAGCCTAGCTTTTTTAGAGACGAGCCGGAGTGGTGGAATTGGTAGACACGCAAGACTTAAAATCTTGTGAGCATCTGCTCGTGCGGGTTCAAGTCCCGCCTCTGGTACATTTAAAGCCCCTTTTTAGGGGCTTTTTTTATTGCTCAAAAACTGGGTACAACATAGGTACAACAAAATTAGATTCCCCCCTTCCGTAAGAGATGAATACTCATACCTTATGACCGACCGGATTAATTATAATTTCCTAATGTCAAAATTCGTTTTTGATTATCAAAAACATTAGAATTGGAATTCAACACAGTACCAAGAGAAAAGATATGGAGGTAATAGTTATAGAAAGCAAAGCCTTTCAAGAACTACTGAATCAATTGGTTGAAAGACTCCAGCCTACAGAAAAGGAGTTGAACAAATGGATTGATGGCAAAGAAGCCATGGAAATCCTGCATATTGGTGCGAAAAGCACACTTCAGAAAATGCGGGATAACGGAGAAATCGAGTTCTCCAAAATCAATGAGAAAAATATACTCTACAATAGATTCTCAATTGAGGAATTCATAGAGAGTAAAAAATCCAAAACCTTTTGATGATGGGAAATCAGGAAAACAAAACCGATAAAGAGCAGCTTGAATTATCTGCCTTATATAAAAGAGCATATAATGATGCTGAATTAGTGATTAATCAGTTCCCAGACATCATTAATCAACTTGAAAGGCCTAAGGGGGAGCAAAGCGACTATACTAAAGGGTTTGAAGATAGAATAAATGAACACAGAAAAGTACAGGAACTCATGAAGGATAATCCATACCAGCGTATGAACCAGAGATATGGTATATCAAAGGAAAACCCGGAAAAGCCTAAAGATATTGGAAAAGATGATCGGAATTAATACCTAACCGTACTTCAATGGGTCTCTTTGGAAAACGTGATCAACAGTCTAATCTCGAAAAAATTCTTAACCATGAACTATACAGGGTTCCAACTACTGATACTTCTATTTCATGGGCTGACAGTCTTGAAGGAACATTAATTACCGGAGCCACCGGTAGCGGTAAGACTTCGGCTATTGGAAAGTATGTGGGGTTAGCCATGCTTAATAAGGGCTTTGGGATGGTTATTTTCTGTGCGAAGAAGGAGGAAAGAGAGCGATGGGAGGCTTACATAGAACATTGCGGTCGTGCGGATGATAAGATCGTATTTAATAAGTCAAGTGGTTTAAAGTTCAATTTTCTTAAATATGAGTTAGAACGGGAGGGTGATGGCTCAGGAGATGTATTGAATGCCCTAAATATTTTAATGAACCTCAATGAACAAAGCCGAATATACCAAAGCGGTAATTCGGGTAATAAAGATGAACGCTTCTGGGATGAGTCATTAAGGAGATTGATTTCCCGAACAATTGCCCTACTCCGTCTTGCGGGTGAAGAAGTTAGTATATACAACATGCGTAAAATAGTTGTGAACTGCTTTCGAGAAGAAGAGGCCAAGCGTTATTTTTATCTTACGAAAGTCGCCTTTAGTAACGAACAAATAGATAAGAGAGTCATAGACCAAGCCTTTCAAGATTTAACAGAGTGGAAGTCATCCAACTATTTTATTGAGGTTATTGATACAATTATTAGTAGCTCGCACTACGGCTCTGAAGAAACAGACATCATCTTGGATTATTGGCTTAAAGAATTTGCTAATATATCAGAGAAAACAGCCTCAATCATAATTGAGAGTTTCATGGGGTGTGTAGAAGCGTTTATCGGAAACGGGATTTTAAAGGAACAATTCTCTCAAGGGTTGAGTGAGGAATTGTCACCTGAATCCATAATTAAAGAGAAGAGTATCTTAATTATTGATTTCCCAGTAAAAGAATTCGGTTTGAGCGCTATTTATGCTGCCACTATATATAAAACAGCGTTCCAAAATGCTTGCGAAAGACGGGATTTGAAAAGTGAGATAGACCCTAAACCTATTGGGTTATTCATTGATGAATATCAAAGTTTTTGCAATCCGGTTTCCGATAGTCTATTTCAGGCAACGGCACGAAGTTCATGGGTTGCATGTGTTTATATTACTCAGAACCTCAATAACCTTTTCTTTGTAATGGGAGATAGTCAGCCTCAAGCTAGGGCATATAGCCTTTTAGGTAATTTGAACCTTAAATACTTTGCAAACAATGCTGATATCACTACCAATGAGTGGGCTTCAAATCTAATTGGAAAACATTGGATTGATGTTTACTCGTCCAGCTACAGTAAAGACAGTGATTTAACCAAGTCCAAATCAATGCAGTTTCACTATAAGGTTACTCCTGATCATTTTACTACTCTAAAAACAGGCAGAAAAGAAAACGGAAATAAAGTGGAGGCTCTTGTCTTTAAGTCCGGAAAGCTTTGGGGTGATAAGGATTCCAATTTTGCAGTAGTGGAGTTCAAGCAATAGTTTCAAGTTTAACTCTATAACATCTCGGGCTTCCTCAAAAATGGTAATTCATAGGCCTCACTTCTTAAATAAGAGAACGCGCTCATTAGATCATTGCTTGATATATCAGTTCCATCAACTGTGCCATTATTACCTTCAATTAGATCAATAAACGACCTAACCTTCTCCATAGGAGAAAGCTGAGGCTTAGGCTTTAAAGTTGCTTTTAAATTAAATAAGTCTCCCAAAAGCCTTTTTTCAGCTATTGTCGCCTCACTCAAAGAGTCTTCTATTTTCCAGCTCAGTCCTAGCAACAGTGGATCATTACCATAGAGCTCTAAGAGGTCTGTGCAAGCCTTGTATTCTTGAAGTAAGACTTTAAGGCCCGTTTCGGGAAACAAGCGTGAAAAAGCATGAAAAAAAATTCGTTCTTCTCTTGAAATATGCATTTCGTTCTCTCCTAAAGGTTTCTAGAGTACTTACATGAGAGAAGTTGTTATGTCAAGAAAAATCACCAATGAAACTAATAATCCATTGTTTGATGGAAGGAAAGTCTTCCACAATACTGTTCTTAAAATCCTGTACCCGCACATGTCTTGACTCAACCATTTTAAGCTCTTCTATCTTTTTTGAAACTGTTCCAGCTTTGTGAAGAATAAGAACATACTTACATTTTGCCAAAGCAAACCCAAGTTCTACTAAGGAAAAGGAAGACTTTTGGGTCTCCTCAATGATGATTACGAAAAACCTAGTGCCCTGAAGCTTTTCGAAACTTTCAAGATTTATGAGACGAAACTCATTTTCCTGATCTTGTAAATGACGCCTATTTCTTTCATTCAAATCAACAATTAAGTTGGGGAATCCAGTTTTAAGCTCTGTCTGCAAGTCTTGAAGAATGTCGATTTCTCTGGAACTATGTTGCGCAGTTAATATAGGGCATGCTAGGAAAAGGCGCGGGTTTTCAAAGTCGAAGAACCTCCTTTCAATATGCTGAAATGGCCCAGAATCTTTTGTTTTGGCTTTAATACCATTTAATGTGCCGTTTGAATTCGGAACCATTAGATAGTTTTTGTCGCGTTGGGACAAAAACTCTTGAATGGAGTGATCAACGATGGAATCGAAGCCACTCGTAACATCCCTGCCCAGTAAAACTGATTTTAAATCATCCTTATTTTGTGAATCAATTCTTCTTAAAACAATTCTTCCGGAGTAAATCTTCTCAGAATCGAAAGTTGTATAAGCTCCAATAACAACTCTATACTTAGTGTTTGGAAAATGAATTTTAAAGTAAAGCTTCCTGTTTCTCTTTTTATTCCATAGGTCAAAAGCGTAAACTCCACTTTTACCTATTTCATCATACCTTCCTTGGTAATCTTCACTTTGCGGATCTTCGAGATTGATTAAAACAGCCTCTTTTGGGCTATTTGAAACTTTTAACAAAGTCCTTGCAATTTTAGGACGTTTATCTGCACCACCAGGTGGTGTTACATGTAGGAAATTAAAATGCCAGTAATGGTATTTGATTGATTGACTCTCCGACTTCACCAACTCCTCAGATGCAAATTCGCTTTCTTCAAACTCGAGGATTGTCTTTTCTAAAAAACGTGAGAGCTTAGTTGCCTTTTGAGAGTACTTCTCAATTTCAACTTCTGAATAGTTTTCAACTCTCGACTCATTTCTTACCTCATAGACCACTTTAAGCCAAGAGAGTGTTCCTGAAATAACTGAATAACTATATCCGTCATCACTGTGACTGTTGTCTTTGAGCCACCGTGCCCACTCGGGTTTGCCTCCTATTAATGTTTTGATCTTATCCCAATTCCTATTTAAAGATCTGTATGACTCCTCTAATTCTTCCCTTAATTGTGTGTACATATTACCAGCCAAAATAGACTTTTATTTCCTAATAATTCCTGAAAACTCCGAATAATTCCTGCTCGAGAACCATGTTCCTAATTCCCGGAAATTATCGGTTTCAGGAATTATTGCGCTTCCTGCTCATACCTGAGTTGAGGCCTGATTATCAGGGGGATAAGCAATAGGTTTGTTAGAATCAATCTTGAAATTAATATGAAACTTATTCCAACTATGAAAAAGTGGCTACTTCTCATACTGCAAGGTGGTAACGTAGAAGAGTCCAAAAAGAAAGAAAGGTACCAAAGACTGTCAAAGTCTAAAGTGACTGCCGAATGGCGGAAAAAATCTTTTGACAGTGCCTCTAAAAACATTGAAGACACAGAAGTTATCTCTCAAGCTCAGACTGCTATGTCTGAAATGAAGGTTTCTACCTCTTCAATCTATGATCAGGAAATTATAGAAAGCAATAACTCCTTAAAAGCAGATAAACAGGAGTTGGAAAAAATCAGTGCTGATCCTGATGCTTATCTCAAAAGGCTCATAAATACACTACCGGAAGCTGACCATCAAAGTGTCACAAAGCTTATGGTAGAGTTAACTAAGGTTCAGGATGAACTTCAAAATACTACAGTAAAATTATTAGAGCTACAAAATGAAAATAGCCATGATTAATGAATTAGAAACCACCGGAAATAACAGTTTGTACAGAAAGTCATACTTGTTTGTTGTAATAGTGTATGTCATTTTATGCACTGTTTTGAATCGTCCTACATTCGAGGAGTTTTCAGGAGGGGTTTACTTCTTCGGTTTAGTCCTTTCATTGTGCATGAGCATTGTTGAAATGAAACTTGCACAGTTCATTGGGAAGTCTTTAGCACTCAAGAGATGGAAAAGGGCCATAATTTCATTCATGGTCGGCTTGGGTATGGTGCTATATCTTGTAAGTAAACAAGTCGACTTTGGTTTCGGCCTGATCATTCTTCTCGTCTTTATGGTAGGTATTCTTTTCTCTTATGGATATGCCATAGATGAAGAGAAATACAGAATTCCCAGACTCAAAGCCTTTCTAAACAATAAAATTAATGCGCTCAAAGGGAGTAAAATCCAGCTGAAAAATGACCTTAAAAGAGCGCAAGATCAATTGCTGATTAAAGCCCAAGTATCCATGGATAATAAGCTTGAATCGCTCAACAAAAGCATTGCCTACACCTCAAACAGAATTGAAAAGTTGGCCAAGGAGAAAGAGGCCGAGTTAAAGTCTATTGAACACCTCGAAAGAGAGATCATAGCTGAAATTAAAAGAGGTTACAGTGATTACCGTGACGTAGCCTGATTATTCAACCCTTAAAACTCTATATCCATGAAACTATCAAACAAAAATATTTTCAATGCATTGTCACTAATTGGGGCAATGCTAATACTATCAGCCACTGTCATTTCTTGTGAAGAGAAAGAACAATTGATAGGAGACAACTATGAGTATGTTTTGCTGATTGATGTATCTATGTCGTATGAAGGCTCAAAGGCCACACTAAATGGGAATGACCTACATGCTTCACTAATGCAAGAAATGGGGATCGAGCAGAATTCCCCAACCAGTAATGGGGCCAGAATTCACTTTTCATACATGGGCAAGTCCTATCTACCAATTGTGAGTAAAGCCGAGTTAGAGCCGAAGATATGGATGTTAAACCCCAGAGATGATAGAATAAATGAAGTCAATGCCTTTTATGATCTATCTAGGCAACGAACCAATGATTTACTGTCTCGAAATGCCACAGATCAAATAAGTAACCTCTACAGAGGGATGCTAAATGGTCTATCCCAAATAGACCATTCCGCTCAACATCGAAAAATGATTGTTTTTGCAGACTATATAGAATCGTCGATAACGATGGAAATGGGAGAAGACTATTTTAAGGAGCCTGGAAAACTTCAAACTGATTACGAAAAACTCAAAGACCTGTTGGTTGCATCAGAAACTGTTTCAGATGCATTCGAAGGTACTGAGATTGTCTTGATCTGTCCTGAGAACTCTCTCGTTACTTATGAAGCTGCCAAGTTTTGGAAGCGTTTTTATGAGGAACATAATTTAGTCGTGTCCATAAGGTCTAGCTACTAAATAATCCCCAACTCTATTTAAAGTACTCTCCAAGGCTTGGTAAAGGCCTTGCCTTGGATCGCTTTGCCTTCTCAAAATCAAACCTTACAGCTATGATAACCAAGAAATCAAATCAAGACTTCAAACCCAGAAAAAAGTGTTTTGGTGACAGTTCCGTTTTTTTCGGTGCCACCAAGACTGAGGTTTACAAACTCCTATTCAATAATCCACCCCTGGCTCTTTTAAGGCTATTGGGTCAATGGGTCGAATTTACGACAGCAGTGTTGGCCAATTGTCAAAACACAGTCTTTAGATATCGGTTTGGATTATTAAATCAAGGCATAATACTCACTTTCTGTTCTGTAGGACTTGCCCTGATTGCCAATTCGGAACATTCTTATCTGGTCTTAGGCTCTTTTTCTTTGCTGATATTGCCCTTTCTACCATTCATACAAGATTGGGATACCCTATATTCTTGGATATTTGTTGATATACGAAGCCTCCCTCTTCTTGTGTATTCCTGCCTCTTACTTCTGGCAGGTCTTGTAAATACAACCATGATTTACATCGGAAAAGGCAATCCGGATGACATGAGTAAATCTGGAGAAAGCTTGATTCTATTAGGGCTAAATAAACTTTTCTCAAAAATCAAAAGACTCACCAAAGGGCGGCTGAAGCTGAAAGCGAATGAGTTTGTAGTTAATACTTTTATTGAGTGTGGAATCACGGCATCTATCGGCTACTACTTTTGGTCGGTGGCACAAGACCAAACATTTGGATTATTCTGCTTCTTAATGTCCAGCGCTGAGTTCATTACTCAAATCAAATCTAAAACAGCTCAGCTTAATCGTCAGGCTTATTTGAATGCTTCGTGAAAAGCATTCTTACAACCTTGACGTGTATGTCAAAAACAGATACAAACTATCTATCAACAGCCGGACTCCGTCCAGCGACCGTAAACAAATCACCTACATATTAAGACAAGAACGATGCTTGGAATTAATGTTTTCAAGGATGTGAAATCTGCATCCGATTACTATATCAACCTTTCTCATGAGAGTGCTTATTATTTAGAGCATGAGGTTAAGGCGACTTGGTTTGGTAAAATCAGCAAGCGCATTGGCTATGATGGTGTCCAAGTCAAAAAATCAGATTTTATCAGCTTTGGCAAAGGACAAGTTCCAAATTCAGATATCAGCTTTAAAGTAAGAAAGGTAGATAATGCCAGAAGCTATTACGACTTCACCTTCTCCGCTCCCAAGAGCGTATCATTGCTTTTCGGATTGACCAAGAATGTAGCCATCCATGAATGTCATATTCAGGCATATAAATCCGTTTTGACGGAGATCGAGGCAAACGCCCAGAGTCAGCATAATTCAGCGACTCAAAGAGGATGGGAAACCTGTGGTGAGCTCCTAATTGCCAATTTTGACCACTTTTTGAGCAGGCCCAGTGAGATAAAAAAGGATGGAAAAACTATATATGTATCAGATCCTCAAATGCATACGCACTGTCTAATCCCAAACGTAACATTTAGCCATATCAATAACAGGTTTCAGGCCCTTGAGCTAGGCAATTCAGTTCATCGACAGGCCAAATATTTCGAAGCTGCTTACCACTCACATTTAGCCAAAAACCTTGAAAAATTAGGCTTTAGGACTAGGATCACCCGTGATCGTTTCGAGCTTGTTGGCATCACTCGCGAACAAATCATGCTTTACTCAAATAGAAGCAAGACCATAGATCAATTCGCTTTAGAAAATGGAATTTCAGACAAGTCCAAACTGGCACTTCTAACCAGAAATGCCAAAGCAAAAGTAGTTGGAGAAGAAGAGCAGTACGAGAACTGGAAGAGCCGATTGAGTGAGAAGGAATTTGAGGCGCTATTCAAGTTAAAAAGCGAGACAATACATAAAATAGACAGTGTTTCAGCTGATCAGGCCATTGAAAAATCAATTCAACACCACTGTGAAAGGAACTCCGCTTTTAAGCAAAGTGATGTCCTCGCATACGCGCTCAAATTGGGTTATGGCACATTGTTGCCTGAAGATGTTAAAGCAGCTTTAGGAAGGAGGGGTGACGTTATCAAAGCTGAAATTGACACGGTTCCTTTTCTAACAACAAAGGAAATGATCAGGCAAGAATCTGAACTTGTCATGCGGGCCAATGAGGGAAAAGGTACTTTCACTCCAATCTTTCAGGACTACACGCCTAAGCAACACCTATTGAACGATCAGCAGAAAAATGCAGTCAAACAAATTCTGAACTCCAGGGATTTTATAACAGCCTTAAAAGGGAGTGCCGGGGTAGGAAAAACAACATTATTGACTGAAGCTAGGGATGCCATTGCTCTATCCGGGAAACAATTATTTAGCCTAGCACCCTCTTCTCAAGCTGTCTCAGTTTTAAGGGGTAAGCATTTCAAGGCTGAGACAATCGCTGGGTTCCTTAAGAATAAAGCTCTTCAAGAGAAAGTTTCCGGACAGGTAATACTGGTTGACGAAGCAGGAATGTGTGGCACCAAAGTTACCAATCAAATTTTGGCCATTGCCAAAGAGAAGAAGGCCAGGTTGATTATGTCTGGAGATACTTCCCAGCATGTTCCGCCTGCTCAGTATGGTGATGCTATGCGGCATTTGCTTGAAAAGGCAAAGGTCAATACTGTTACGGTCAATAAAATAGTTCGGCAGCAAAATGAGCCTTATCGTTCAGTTGTACAGTCCCTCGCCAAGAATAGAATCTACGAAGGCTTCAAGAAGCTGGACAAGTTGGGAGGGGTAATTGAAGAGCCTGATAGGGATAAAAGACTCGACAAAATTGCAAATGCCTATCTCGACACTATTAAATCTAAAAAATCATGTCTCGTAATCAGCCCAACTCATAAAGAGGTCAATCTGGTAAATAACATCATTCGCCAGAACCAAAAAAAAGAAGGGCTAATTAAAGGAAAAGAACGTGAATTCAACAGACTACAGACTTTATCCTTCACAATAGATGAGAAAAGAGAAAAGGCCAATTATGAGCCTGGAATGGTTCTGAGGTTTATTTCCAATAGCAAGGGTGATTACCGTGCCGGTGTTGAATTCGAAGTCATATGTGGCAAGAAACCAAATGAGCTCAAGGTCAGGGATAGAAAGCATGGTATGATCAAGCAATTACCCTTGCAACATGCCGATAGATTTGAAGTCTACCAGCAGTCAAAGATTCATTTAGCAAAAGGTGACCAGATAAGGCTCACGATAAACACCAAAACACAGCAGGGTACGAAAGCCCTAAATGGTACATCTTATCATGTAACAGGGTTTACTAAAAATGGCGACATCAAACTTTCCAATGGAAAGACTTTGGCTAAGGACATCGGACATATTCGTTATTCAGCATGTGACACCAGCCATTCGAGCCAAGGAAAAGATGCCGACCATGTCCTTATTTCAGTTGACCCTTCCAATGGAAGTTTTTCAAGAGAAGGTCTGTATGTTTCAGTCAGCAGAGGAAAGCATTCCGCGAAGCTCTTTACATCTGATAAGGCAGAATTGAAAAAGGCAATAGCCAAAAGCGAACAACGAATAAGCGCACATGAAATAGTACAACAGCATCAACAAACTTTGGTGAGATATCAAAGAAATCACCATCGTTCTCTCAATGAGAAGATAAGGGAACATGACCAGACCAGAAGAAGAGCACAATGGGCTTCACCGGGTATTTCAAACCAGCCAAAACCGAAAGGACATGGATAATAATGAGGGTTCCTTGGCAATACTGGATTATCAGCCTTATGCAGTGGCTCATTCTAACGAATTGGTCAAGCGCTTCTATATCCATATGAGAAGTGGCGAACGATATAGTATTCCCTACTCTCTTCTTCCCATTTTTATCCTTAAGGATAATCAGGAGCTGATCATTAAAGCCTATGAGGTTCAAATCACAATTTCCGGTAGAGGATTATCGGCCATTGAGGATGCTCTATCCAAGGAGGTTCTAACCTACATCAAAACCCACCCTTGCGGAAAGGATGATGGAGACTCATCTGTTTTTATTGAAAATATAACGCTCGAAGGAGAAAATCTTATGCACTAAATCATTTTAACCCACTAAATATGAAAAAGAATCCAGATCAAAGGGAAGACCATCTAGCACCAACTCAAATCCCCTCCTCGAATGACAACAAGGAAGTTGAAAAGGCAGGTTTAACAGATCATGAATTAAGAAACAGGTTGGATATGATAAATAAGTACAGCAGAACACCTGAAGAATCTTTCGGCATACAGAAGATTCAAAAAGAGTACATGGAGGAACTTAGAAAACGCGAGGAAGTTCGCGGAAAGGTAGCATTAAACTATTCGATGAGTGTTGAGAAAGAATTGTTGCGCGCTCCTTACGAGCAGATCCAACTTGGATATGAAAGTCAGGATCAGGAATTAAGGGATGACATTACTGCCAAGGCTAAGGCTCATTATAATACCAATAATAGCCTTTCCAAAGACTTCAGGGAGTCCAAACAGCCTGAACCTAGCTTGTTCAAGCATAGTTTTGATAAGGCTAAATATGAAAGGGCGATGGATAAGTAGATTACTTAGTAGTAATTCTAATCCGGAATGTAGAAAGTAGGCAGTACTTCCACTAATTTACGAACACTAGTATAGAGTCATTTCTTCTTTAATAGGAAAAAGGGATAGCCTTTTAAATGATCCATTTGTCTAAAAAGTGCTTTTTAATAGTTGAATTTTCTCTTCCGGAATATCTACTTAATCCCTTTCTGTGATTGGGATTTCTACCAAAAGTCTGAATAATCCCTGCTGACGAAAGAAAAACTGTAATACAATTAAGGAAAGCAAAAAAATAATCTCTACTGTCTAGTAGAAGTGCTTTGTTAAAGAAAAAGTATAAGCCAAATGAAATAATTAAGGCAAAAAGAATTAACATCCGTCTTGGAATATTCACAACCATATATAATGTCTGTGTTAGTAATAGTACAGCTGCAATGTAAAACAGTTCTGTAGTTTCGGGGTTAGTATCCATTAAATCTAGTGAGTGTTATTGTGGGATTTATTATTTGATGAATACTTCGGGTGTTGAGGCAGAAAAAACCACTTCCATATCCTTCTTTGTAGGTTGCATACTTTTATGGATTTTACCAATCCGTTTCGTAATACGATCAAACTCTTTCAAAATACTTTTAACCTCCTTTTCAGAAAGGTCTTCTTCTCTAAGTTTGGGGAAGTTATTGTGTATAAAATTAATTTCGCTTGTTTTCATATATGTCCTTTTCGTAAAATGGAAGTGCAAAGTTACACAATTTTAGTGTTTTAACAATATTTAATGTACTGAAAGTCAGTTAATAAGTGTTTTCGTACTGGTACTCAGAAAAGCTGCCATGGTCGTCTTTATCCTTAATGGTGTTTCTAGCTTTTTCGATTTTAGTCATCAAATCCTCATCCAAACAGTTAATTTGTAAAAGGATATTGTCATTAGGTAGAGCTGATGCATCATATACAAAATCACAAAGCACGTCATCCCCATTCATCATACGTGCTAACCAAATATACTTGGGGTAACTGAATAATCTTATTTTTTGTTTAAGGTTGATAAACCTTTGATCATCAGTAGAAATACTTGCATATTCTTGCTTATAGTTTACTGCTCTTAAAAGAGCTATATCCCATTGAATAGACTTTAAAGAACTTAAAAATTGTTTCTTCACAATTAGTGCTTCAATTTTCTCAACGGCAAGTTTGATTCTATAGTAGCTTACTCTAATACTTTTTTCTAGTGGTATCCACATATTCATTGCCGTAGAAATAGTGGAGGACTCTCCAGAAATTTGAAATGTTTTAAGTTTAATAGTACCATTAATGCTTTGAGGGAGGATATCAATTTTACTGAATGGACCCAACATGTCGTTGTGGGAGTATATTCGAAAAATATCATGGGCGACAAATTTAGTTTTCCCAATAAAGCCTCTTTTTGAGGCCTTACTTTTGATCCTATATCCAACAATTGTCACTAAATGGCTGTCTAGTATGTTTTCAGGGTTTCCGTAGCCAAGGAGGATAGGTATACCTGATTTATTATAAGAATAAATTAACTCTTTTAATTCACCGCTACTTATTTCTTGGTTATTTAAAGTAAACACTAGACTTGAAATATCTGAATTTTGTAGGACAGATGTAATTTGAACAGCATCAAATCCCTCTATCATGGACGTATTTGGGTTTGATAAAGAGGTACCGGCCATTTGGCTTATTTGATATGGAGACGGTAACTTTGTTTTGAACAAATGGGCAAGTTTATGGTAGGCTGACCAAATTGCAAAAGTGGCACAAACTCCTACCGTTTTATCCTGTTGTTGAAAAGCCAGTGAAGGCAGGTTTATTTGTCTCCCAAAAACATCAAGTCTTAAGTTTGGTATAACAGAATTTATATACCTCCTCCGAACATTTTCAATATAAGGGTATGGTTTTACTAGACAGACACCAAAGGGAGACACTCCTAATGGCCTTACTGTAACATATCCTAAGTAACCACTCCAAATTTCCTCCCCCTTATTTTCTTTAATGCCCCCAATAGCATTTGATACAAAGTCACTTTGGTTAAATGGACTATGAAAGAAGTGGATGCGGGAAGAAAACTTAGATATATTTCTAAAGGAGGTTGATGAATAGAACTTAAAGTCTTCCAGGTAGGATTCGCTTACATAGTTCTTTTCTATTACTATGGTTTTAGCCTTACAATGGTCTTGGTTTCCATTTCCTCCTTGATACTGGTAATCAAAGTATTTGATAAGATATCTGAATGTGAAGCTACTTTTTAGTTTGATTTCTGACTGCAGTGGATTACACTCCATTATTGCCTTAATGAGGTTCTCTTCGTTGAAGTCAAGAACTGGTGGTTTAGTGATTTCCAACCGTTATGTGTTTATTACTGAGAATTATAACAATTAATATCCTATGAATTTAGTTAAATACAAAATATAATGTATGCGTTTTTGTTGGGTGTGTGTATGTCAAAACTTAAGGATTAACATAGTTTTTACTCTACATCGATGTATACGCTGAGAGCATACTGAAACCTTGACGGATTAATCTCATGCGGTTGGTGGCATGTTAAACAACTCGAAATATGTTATTCTGAAATTCGTTTTCGGAGAGCACGTTTATTTTTCTGCACGCATATCATTTGGTTAAATTTGGGCTATTAGCATTGAGTAGTTTAAAGACAATTAAGAGTGTTTTGATTTAACAAACATATTATGGTGGAGTTTGACTAAAGTCTCACTTTTAATTTAAATAATCTTTCTTTTACCCTGGGTAATCATTTTCTTCCATTAAGCAAAGCTAGCCCCGCCCAAGTAAACACCAAGAGACTACGGCATAAAGCCAACGCTCACAAACGGCCATGCATGTTTATTCCGTTTCCTCTTGCTTTATCCCTTGGGCTTAGCAATTGGCGGCCTAAGGAAAGAAAATGGGGAGGTGTGAATGACATTGGCTTAATTGGTGGTTGCTCAAGATGGTTTTGAGATAAACTTCTATTTTTGATAAAAAGCTTGGCTTAAGCTATCAGTAGAGTTTATCTAATTTATTTTCCTCTAAGCCTCAAACTATTACCTATGACACTTACAGAACTTAGGCTCATTGCTAAAGCAGCTAGCATTGGGCTTAACAGAAGGCCAAATACAGGGAATAGAATGCCTGCGGCAATGGGTACTCCCAGCACGTTATAAACAAAGGCGAAGAATAAATTCTGCTTGATGTTTCGCATAACGTCTGTGCTCAGCTTTCTAGCCCTTGCTATGCCATCGAGTTCCCCTTTTACTAAAGTCAGGCTGGAACTTTCAATGGCAACATCTGTTCCGGTGCCCATGGCAATTCCCACATTAGCTTGTGCCAATGCTGGAGCATCATTGATCCCATCGCCAGCCATCGCCACTATTTTTCCAGCTTCTTGCAATGCCTTGACTTTTTCGTATTTATTTTCTGGCAACAAATCTGCTTCATATCCATCCAACCCTAGTTTATCAGCTACTGCTTTGGCTGTATTTTTATTGTCACCGGTCAACATGATCACCTCAAGCCCCTGATCTTGTAAATGTTTAATGGCGGGTGCAGATGTTTCTTTGATTGGGTCCGATACACCAATAAACCCGGTAATTTTCTTATCAATAACCACAAACATCACGGTTTCGCCCTCTAGCTGTCTTTTCTCTACATCTTTGTCTTGTTCAGTTTCCAGCTTAATGTCAAATTCTTCCAGCAATTTTTTATTCCCTATGGCCACCTCTTTTCCTTCAGTAATTGCCATTATTCCTTTACCGGTAATGGAGTTGAAATTGTCTATTTTTTGAGGTTTAAATCCTTTTTTCTCTGCGGCAACAACAATGGCATGTGCCAAAGGATGCTCACTGCTAGATTCTAAAGAAGCTGCTATTCTCAGTATATCGTCTTCGCCATATTTCTCCGAAATGGATTGCACATTTTGCAAGGATGGCTTGCCCTGTGTAATGGTGCCCGTTTTGTCAACCACCAAGGTAGTGATCTTGTGCATTTCCTCAATTGCTTTGGCATCTTTGACCAATATGCCCTGTTTGGCCCCCTTCCCTGTTCCAACCATAATAGACATTGGTGTGGCAAGGCCTAGAGCACAGGGGCAAGCAATTATTAAAACTGTGACGGCACTGGTAAAAGCGTACACAAATCTCGGATCTGGCCCCCAAATGGCCCAAACCGTAAAGCAAACAAGGGCAATTACCACCACAATAGGCACAAAGTAGCCTGACACTCTATCGGCCAAATTTTGAATTGGTGCTTTGGTCCGGCTGGCCTTATTTACCATCTCAATGATTTGCGAAAGCAGCGTATCACTTCCCACTTTAAGGGCTTTCATTTGAAAAGAGCTAGTGCCATTTATTGTGCCTCCAATCACACCATCTCCAACTTTCTTCTCTACGGGAACGGGCTCCCCCGTGAGCATGGACTCATCAATGGCGCTATTGCCCTGTGTAATTTCCCCATCAACAGGGATCTTTTCCCCCGGTTTGATTTTAATAATGTCATTCAGCTTGACGTGTTCGAGGGGGATGGTAACTTCTTCGCCATTGCGAATGACTGTAGCCTCAGGTGGTACCAGATTGAGTAACTCTTTAATGGCCGAGTTCGTTTGGCTCCTCGCTTTTGCTTCCATTAGTTGACCCAATAAAATCAAGGTAAGAATGACCACTGCTGCCTCAAAATAGAGATGAACGGCACCACCTTCTGATTTAAACTGGTCGGGGAATATCTCAGGAAAGAGTAAGGCGACAATACTGAAAATGTAAGCCGAACCAGCTCCCAGCGTTATGAGTGTCCACATGTTTGGAGAACGGTGGATGATTGATTTAAAACCTCTAATAAAGAAGCTTCGGCAGGCATAAAAAATGACAGGAGTACTGAGTACAAACTGAACCCAGCCCCAGGTTTTATGGCTGGCAATACCTGATAGTGAAATACCAACCATTTCACTCATGGCAATAAATAGTACAGGTAATGTAAATATGACGGAAACCCAGAACTTGTTAAGCATGACTTTATAGGCTCTAAACTCTTCCTGTTCATCATTGCCGGTTGTTTTTCTCGGCTCAAGATCCATACCGCATTTAGGACAGCTCCCCGGGCCACTTTGAACAACCTCTGGGTGCATAGGGCATGTGTATTCTACCGTTTCCGATACTGATTTTTCCTTTTCCAAATCCATACCGCACTTAGGGCAGTCACCCGGCTTGTCATATTTTTTATCTCCTTCACAGAGCATAGGACAATAATACTTTCCCTTCTCACCCCTATCCCGTTTTTTGATTTCGGGCATAGGTTTAGATTCTTTTTTGTAAGTTCCGGGAAGGTGGATGCCATAGCGGCCACCGTCATTTTTGAGTGCTTCTTTTAATGTTTCAATCGAAACATGCTCTTTCATGTAAACTGTGGCTTCTTGTTGTTCCAAATCCACAGAAACATCAGAAATACCCTGCACTTCTTTGAGGGTTTGCTCTACATGATTTCTGCAACCGCTGCAGGTCATTCCGGTAATTTGGTAGGTATGTTTCATGTTTTTGCTTTCATAATTAGAAGGAAATATTCTTGGTTTTCAGAAACCATTTTTCTCCTATGAAGATAAGGATCATTGAAATAAGCCCCACATAAATGATAAGTTGGTCGGATGTTGCCTTTAACCACAAAAATGCTCCAAGGACTACACTGTCCAGTATTATTGCGGTTACGACAATTGGAGCTTTAGCATTTACTTCCTTGCGAAGGTATCTCAACACTCCCCAATGAATAATAATGTCCATGGTTAGGTAAAAAATAGCTCCAAGGCTGGCTATTCTGCTAAGGTCAAAAAATATGGCAAGAACAATCGCGATTACAGCAATATAAACCAACATGTGTTTTTGAATTCCTCCAGGCATTCCAAAGTGGCTATGAGGAATCAAACCCATATCTGTAAGCATTGCCGTCATTCTTGAAACTGCAAAAATACTGGCTATAATGCCTGAAACTGTAGCAATAATTGCAATGCCGACTGTAAACCATACCCCGTATTTACCAAATGCCGGGCGTGCTGCCTCGGCCAACGCATAATCTTTTGCTTCTATTATTTCAGGGATAGTTAAATTGGCTGAAACTGCAAGTGCAACAAGCATGTAGGTGACCAAGCAGATGGCCAATGAAATGATAATGGCCCGCCCAACATTTTTGTTCGGCTTGGTTATTTCTCCCCCACTATTGGTAATTGTCGTAAATCCTTTGAAGGCAAGAATAGAAAGTGCCAAAGCACCAAGATAACTAACAGCGGAATAATTTTCTGACTTTTGGGCCACTACCACATCATCTAATGAAAACCCGGTTGCCCAAAGGCCTCCTAAAGCAAAAATGACTATACCGCCAATCTTTAGAATGGCCATTACGAGTGAACTTTTCCCGATAAAGTTATTGCCTGAAATATTGACCAAAAAGGCAATTACGATTAAAGCAACTGCGAGAATCGGTACAAGGAGTTCCGAATTGTCCACATCAAACAATTGTAGTACATATGTACCGAAAGTTCTGGCGACAAGGCTTTCGTTGATGATCATTGAAAATGCCATGAGCAAAGAAGCAGCGGCTGTTATGGTGGTTTTACCATATGATTTTTTCAGGATCATTGCTATTCCTCCAGCCGAAGGATATTTATTGGATACTTTGATGTAGGAGTAGGCACTGAAACCAGAAATGATCGAGCCAAATATAAAAGCGACAGGGAAGAATGTTCCCGATAGTTCTGCCACCTGACCTAACAAAGCGAATATACCGGCCCCGATCATAACGCCAGTTCCCAAAGCAACTGCCCCAGTAAGCGAGAGGCTATTTTTGTTGTATTGATCCATTCTACTCTGATTTAAAATCTTATTGATAGACCAGCCCCCATACCGAAGCGATTATCATAGCTACCTACAAGCGAAACATTCTTGGAAAGCATATACTCGGCCCCTGCGCTCCAAACCACTTCATCCGAATAGTTGGCACCATTCTCGAAGTCGTTCACTAAACCAAAATCGGCCTGATATTCATAATAGCCAAATAGGGAGACCTTTGGAAAAACCATGACCGATCTGGCCAAGCTTATTCTAGGCCTGAGCTCATTGTCCAGGCGTGCGTCCAGGCTGAACAGGTAGGGGGTTAAGTAGCGTATACCAGCTACAGCCGTGGTATTGGTGTCGTCCAAGCTTTCAGGAACAGTGTTTTCAACATTAACACCCGCAAATACAGTAAGGTAGTCATATAAATACCGCTCATAGGTGAACTCTGCTTCAAAATTGTTGTTCCAACCATATTCTGCAGAGAGGTTAAATTGATTTCGAATATTAGCAGTGCTTAAATTGATTGCCGTCATATGGGAGGCCATATCGAGCATATTGAAAGAATAGTATTGATCGGTTTCATCAATCAACTTAGACACCGGATACTCATCCATCCTTGGATCTCTTGGAGTATCGTAACTGACAATGCGCGCCATTCCCGACATCATATGGTAAAGGATATGACAGTGAAAGAACCAGTCCCCTGTTTCTTCACTACCATAAAACTCAATGGTTATTTTTTGCATTGGGGGCACATTTACTGTGTGTTTTAACGGTGAGTATTCGCCATTTTCATTGATTACCCTAAAGAAATGGCCATGCAAGTGCATAGGGTGATGCATCATGGTGAGGTTGTTAAAGGTAATTCTGGTCACTTCCCCACCATTGATTTTTATTTTGTCGGTTTCGGACAGAGGAATGCCGTTCAAACTCCAAATGTACCTTTGCATGTTTCCTGTTAGATTGAGTAGAATCTCTTTTACTGGTAAATCGGAAGAGTAAGTGGTCTTCTCAGGCGCTTTTAGATAATCGTAATTATATTCTGAAAACATAGACATACCTTCCATGTTCTGCATTTTTCCTTCTTCATCTGCCATATCCATCTCATGCATGTTATGATGTGCCATGGTTGTATCTTTAGCCATATTCATGCTGCCCATCTGGTTTTTTGAATGAGCACCATGCATGCCATGATCCATTTCCTGCATGGCCTCCATTTCGTCTTTCATTTGCATTCCCCACTTTTCCATCATTTTGTAGGGTTCGTCTTTTTTGGGATTAAACTTAAGTGCAGGCGCACCCATTTTCATGTCCATTTCGGCCATTTTCATCATCATTCCTATTTTATCAGGCCTGGGTACGTCTGGCGCAAGAATTGCATTTCCCTGTCCAAGGAATGCAGAGGTTTGGCCGGAACCGTCTTGAGCGGTAGCCCGGAACTCAATTTTTCCTTGCTCAGGTATGGTGACGATAAAATCGTAGGTTTCGGCTACTCCTATAAAGGTTTTATCATGTTTTACCGGCACAACATCAAGACCATCCGCAGAGACTAAGGTTGGGGATTCTCCTCCAAATGTCATCCAGAATGACGTTGAGGCAGCACCATTAATCACCCTGAGCCTGACTTTTTCTCCCGGCTTAAAATCCGGGTATTCTTGGGTTGTGGCTCCGTTGGTTAAAAAAGCAGGGTAGTAAATGTCTGCAATGTCAGCTCCTTCCATCCGTTGTTTCCAAAAATTCAATTGGGCTTTCAGCCCCCCTCTTGCTATTACTTGATTGAGCGGGGTTGCCGTGCCTTTTTTTATGTTGTACCACTCGGTCCCGCCCCTTAAAAAGCGTAGAATGTTATGAGGTTTTTCATTTGTCCAGTCAGACAGAACCACTACAAGTTCTTTTTCGTATTGAAAGCTTTTTTCCTTAGGCTGAATCACGATAGAACCATATACCCCGCTCTGTTCCTGGAGCATGGTATGGGAGTGATACCAATATGTACCAGACTGCCTCAGGGGAAACTCATACTTTTGGGTATGCCCGGGCTCTATGGGAGGTGTGGTAAGATAAGGAACACCATCATAAAAATTAGGAAGTAAGAGCCCGTGCCAGTGTATTGAAGTCTCCACACCCATTTCATTCTTCACATAGATCACAGCGTAGCCCCCTTCTTTAAAAGTAAGCGTTGGACCAGGGATTCCACCATTCAAAGTCATCCCCATAACCTGCTTACCGGCTTTGTCCACCATTTCTTTCCGAATGGTCAAATGATATGTGACAGTATCTGTTTGGGCGTGGGCGATGGAAACGTAGCCAAGCGATAGGATATATAGGAAGCAGATATAGCGAATGGCTTTCAAATGGCTGGCGTATATTTGTAATGTTTTCATTCTTCAATGTCTTTAATTGGTAACTGTTCAACTATGGATATTGATTATGAGAGGCAAGGCTGCACTTTGCAACCTCACCTTTACTCAAGGGTTATTCGTCTTCTAACTGCGCAATTTCAATTGAACGCAACATTAGTTTTCCGGTACCCTCTAGCATGATCCCAACAAATCCGTTTGGCATTTTGTCGCCATGACCATGCGTAACCATCTTATCGTTGAGGTAACCTTTAAAGTGTGTCCCAGCGGCAGATGCACGAAGGTTTATCCAGCCGGATGTGCTTTCAAAATCACCCTCATCAAAAATGGTTTCCTTTCCATTTACAATTCTCCCCAACTTCAGGTGGTTACCATTTATTGATACAAACTCATAATTCTCAGTGCTTTTGGCATGGTGTATCAGTTTCAATGTTCCATTAAAATTGCTGGGATCAACAGCGGCAATCATACCAATGTTGCCGTAGGTTTTGTGGAATACAAAGGCTGTTGGAGTTCCATCTGCCGTAAGTTCCAGTGTACTAACACCTTCGGTTTCCACCATTTTGGGTGCAATGTTCTGCGTTGCTCCTGTTATGTAGTGAAAGTCTGAGGCCAGCAAGGCAACAGCATCACCGCTAGGAGTCCAAATACTGGAACCTCCATTGTCCGGTGCTTCCTCGCCATGTGCATGTCCACCCATTTCTTCACCATGTGCATGCTGGGCAGTCTCATTCTCAGGTTGATGGTGAGCCGAAGCTTCCTCATGTTCAGGCATAGATGAGCTATCGGTCTTCTTTTTACCGTTACAGGAGCTCAAACTCAAAATGCCCGCTAAAAACAGTACTGTATAAACTATTGTTGTTCCTTTTTTCATCGTTGATGTAATTAGATTTTCGTTAAAATTATTTTGTTGTACCCACTCCATACTTATAGACCAGCTTTCCTCCCAGATCGGCTGTTTTGGCAACCAGCACCATGCCCGTTGCACCAAGTATGAACAGAAGGATCAGCACCCATTTTTTCTTATCAAGTCGCTGCCAAAAGATAAATAATCGCAGCAGGGCATAGCCACCCAGGTAATAGAGCGTATAATGTGCCCAGTCAGAATGCTTGCTGGCTGTTACCTCCCCTTGCATGGGTACAGAAACCAAGTCAATGGCCTGGCTACCACTTAGAAAAGCTGCCAAAGCTGAAATGGCCCCTATGACATACATCCATATAGCTGCCCTTCTAAGCCATTCTTTGGTCCTGAAAACCAAAGAAAAATCGAACAGGACCGCCACCATCCATAATGCTATTGGAAAGTGGATGATCATTGGATGCAAGTTCGGAGCCCAATCTGGTATAAAATCCATGTCGATCTGGGTTAATTATTTGGCATTTCTTGAAGAGGTATGGGTCATCATTATTTTCCATTCCCCATTTTCCTTCTTTAGAATAGAAGTGGCCACACCTGATTTCTTTATTGTTCTATCACCTTCGGGTAATACTATGGTGTAGATGTAGGTTTCGGTAGTAAAAGCATAAGGTAGATCCAGCTTTGTCTCTACTTTATAATCCGAGAACTTGAAAGATTTGAATTGACCAAGTTCCGGCCCCAAATGATGCTCCAGGTAGTGGACAAATGTACCTTCAACTCCACCCGATTCAAATACTTCAGAATCTTTAGTGAAAAAGTTTGTCAGCCCTTTAGTACTCAAGCTCTCAACCCCTTCTTTATAGGCTTTCATTACTTGTTCTGCAGCTTTTGTATCGTTATTACTTTGTGCGTTAACAGATACAGCTCCTATTAATAATAGAGCGATGAATATGGATAATTTCGTTCTCATGGTTTTGTTTTTAGTGGTTACTAATGTTTGATATCTGATGATTCTATCTTGCTCATTCTCACTTCGGAAAACAGCGTTTCGAATCAAATTAATTGCGCATGCCACCCATCTTCTGGGTACTGCGTTTCTAAATTTTACATGTAAAGTATGGTGACTCTATTTTCTGAAAATCATCATAAAACTGAGTGATCAGATGGTCTGAAGTTAGACCAAAGAGTATAGTAGATATGGGCAATATTTAGTAAAGCCAAATTGGCCTATCCTTGACAATGCCGTTAGGGTATTCTAAATAAGAAAAGTTTGAAACAAGATCTGTTTACTATGATCCTGAAATGGAGGAGGTAAATTATGATAATATCTTAATTGGCTAAAATCCCTTTCCAGTTTCTGCTCTGTGAGGGAAGTAGCTGCATGAAATAACAACACCTTCGTTGCCGATTGGAAAGTATAACTAGGTACTTTCTCTTTTATTAGTTGCGAAAAAAATTGAGACGTTACATCACCACAACAGTTATCATCCCCATGTGTTCCATGGCTATGATCTCCAGAATGCCCACCGTCATCATGGCTATGCTCATCAGAATGATGAGTAGAAGCACTTGCTTTAAGAGATGTTGGTTCGATTCCAATTTCACAGAATAGGTTCAACAGGAAAACCCCCAAGATGGTAAACATCAGGGAGTAGCTCAGGCCAAACTTTTTTCTATGCAGGGTATTGATCATTGTATCAAATATACGGAGCAAAGGTGATTTTAAAAAATGTTAAACGATTCGGCCTTAATAAGGATAAAAATTAAAATGGGGACTCAAGGGGGATTTTGACTTTTTCTTCCGATACACCTACTTTTTTACCTCGCCAATTTCAATATCCTAATTGCCCCTCGCATCACAAAGGCGAAAACAATGCCTCCAATCGCCAGATCCGGCCATTTGCTATCCAGAAAATAAACCAATACCCCAGCCAGAATCACTCCTCCATTAACGATGATGTCATTGGAGGTAAAGATGGCACTGGCCTGCATGTGGGCTTCCTCACTCTTGGCTTTGTTAATCAGCCAGAGGGAGACCAAGTTTCCAATGAGGGCCAGTATTGAGATTATGACCATCCATTGAAACAAGGGTGTTTCGCTTTCATTGAAGAACCTGCGCAATACTTCTGAAAAGCCTAGGAGTGCCAATCCTATTTGAAAATAACCACTGATTCTGGCTACCTTTTTCTTACGAGATATGGCTGCACCAACAGCAAGTAAGCTCAGGCCGTAAACAATGGAATCAGCCAGCATATCCAGTGAGTCGGCCACCAAGCCCATAGAGCGGGATATCCATCCGGTAGTCATCTCTACTACAAAGAAAGCGAAATTGATGCCCAGCACCCACCAAAGTATTTTTCGCTGGTGCGATTCGTCAGCAACTAAAGGCATATCAGCTTCTTCCGTAGCCTCCAGCCTGTCTTTGAGGTTGAGTTCGCTAATGGCTCGATGGATTTTTCCAACTTCTTCAGTGTGATATACCTCCAGTTTGCGATTGGGGATATCAAATAAAAGTCGCTTTACCTCATTATAAGGTTCCAGCTTCATCCGGATCATCTGCTCCTCAGAAGGGCAGTCCATTTTGGTGATATGGAAGGTACTTTTTTTCATAGCTTTTTTAGCAACAACCCTTGTCTCGCTGAATGGGCGGACATTTTTCCGAACCATAGCTGCAAAATACACAGCAGTCCCCTTGCTTTGGTTTCAGAACGGTTTTACAGTTTTCGCACTTATAGAAGAATTGACAAGCGTCAGTTGGCATTTCCTCTACTTTTTGATGCCCGCAGTTTGGACAAGTGATTTTTGATTTTAAGATGACCTTCATTTTTCTATAAGCTTTTTTAAACCATATGTGATATGTCGGAAGAAAGGGTTGGGTAAGAGAATACCATGCTTTTCAGTTGGCTGGTTTTCAAGCCAGCGTTCATCGCCATTGCAAACAGGTTAATGGTTTCTTCTACTTTTGGCCCGTAACCTTATAGCCAGTTGAGTTAATTGCCTTTTCAATTTGTATGTTGCTGGTCCTTGTTTGGTCAAATTCGACAATTGCATTTCCAT
This sequence comes from Roseivirga pacifica, assembly GCF_900111145.1. GTDB lineage: Bacteria > Bacteroidota > Bacteroidia > Cytophagales > Cyclobacteriaceae > Roseivirga > Roseivirga pacifica. The sequence continues at coordinate 697,799 of NZ_FOIR01000001.1, read as the reverse complement.
TTTCGTAGGAAGCATTGACTGATATTATTCCGTCAAGTTTGTTCACTTCATGTTTTACGTGTTCTGCACACCCGTTGCAGGTCATGCCGCTGATTGTAAACTCAATGGTTTGTATATCCGCCTTGTCAACAACCATTATTTGTTTATTATACTTTGGGTAGAAAACATCGGCATACAGAGGAAATGCAAGCATGAGTGCTGCAAAAACAGTAACGATTCCCAGAAATGTTTTGGATTGCCAAAAAGAAGGTTTTCCTGCCTTGCCGGCAGGCAGGTCATCGTCCTCGCAAGCACATTCTATCTCTTCTTGTGATTGGGGTTTCAATCTCTGATACCAGGCAAAGCCAAGAACCAAAACGGTCAAACCAATTAAATACGGCCTGAAAGGCTCAAGCCAGGAGAAAGTTGAAGCAATCCCGCTTGTTCCCGCAATAAGGGCTAAGACCGGTGTTATACAGCACAATGAAGCTGCAATAGCTGTCACGAGCCCGGCTCCGGCTAGTTTTTTATTTGATCTCATATCGTTTCCAATATTTGGTTTTCATCAAGAATGTTGAAAAACGGGATCATCAGTTCTTCGTAAGTTTTTGTCAAAGAGTAAAAAATGGTTTGTGCTTCCCGTTCAGTCTGAATGAGCTTTCTGTCTTTCAGTTTACGTAAATGTTGGGATACCGCTGAGATGTTCATTCCAAGAATGTCACTCAGGTCGCAGACACAAAGCCGTTTTTCTTCGTAAAGTAGGTATAGGATTTTTAACCTCACATTGTTACCCGCCAAAGCTAGTCCGTTGGATAAATAGTGGAATGTGTCATTAAGCTCTGAAACCCTGTCTTTACAGCGGCTTATTTGTTCAGGGTCTGCCTGTTGTCTTACGCAAGAGTTGTGATCCATGCTTACAAAGGTAGTTTATTTGCTTATTTAAGCAAATTCTTAAATACATTCCTCAAGAGGGCAATAGAGAATCCTTAGTTTCTCTTATACCCCAACAACCTCAGCGCATTAAATACCACTACCAAAGTGGAGCCTTCATGGATGAGTACTGCAATACCGATATTGGCAAAACCGAAAACCGTGGCGGGTATCAACAAGGCTACTATTCCCAAACTAACCCAGAGGTTTTGCTTGATAATGCCTTTGGCCTTTCTGCTTAAACCGATAGCAAAAGGTAAAGTCTCAAGCTTGTCGGCCATCAGGGCAATGTCGGCTGTTTCCAGGGCTACATCACTGCCTGCTGCTCCCATGGCAATACCTACGGTGCTATTGGCCATGGCCGGGGCATCATTTACGCCATCACCTACCATCGCCACTTTGGATTCTTTTTCCCTGAGTTTTTTGATGGCTTCTACTTTTTCTTCAGGCAGCAAGCTGCCCCAGGCATCCGTGAGTCCAATCTCCTTGGCCACTGCATCGGCTACTTTCTGGTTATCTCCCGTAAGCATGATCATACGCTTAATTCCGATTTTTTTGAGTTGCTCCAGGGTATTTTTAGCTTCCTTTCTAGGGGTATCCATCAGGGCAATGATGCCAATGTATTCGTCATTTTGACGGATCAGCATGGTAGTATTGCCATCTGACTCAAGTGACTTTACTTTTTCTTCTATTTCATTGGATGGCTTTTTGTCGTCCAGGGATTCAAACAGGTCCAGGTTGCCGATGTACACTTTGTCATCACCCAGGGAGGCCTTAATCCCTTTGCCAAGCACCGCTTCCAGGTCTTTCGCCTCGGGTATGTCAACACCATCCAATCGCTCTTTCCCATCCCGAACCACGGCTTTGGCCAGTGGATGGTCACTGAGGTTTTCTACGGCTACTGCTATTTTCAACAGTTCTTCCTCGTTTACATCACCCAAAGCAACTACTTTAGTGAGCTTGGGCTTACCTTCAGTTAGCGTTCCGGTTTTGTCAAAAGCCAGGGCGGTGAGTACCCCCAGATCTTCCAGCGGACGGCCACCTTTGATCAGCACCCCGCCTTTGGCTGCCCGGGCTACTCCGCTCAGCACTGCGCTCGGAGTGGCTATGGCCAAAGCACAAGGGCTGGCTGCCACCAATACGGCCATTGCACGGTAGAAGCTTTCGCTAAAGCTCTCATCTATGACCAGAAAAGCGAAATTGAGCAACACGACCAGTACCAATACGGACGGTACAAAATACTTCTCAAATTTATCAGTAAGCCGCTGCGTAGGTGATTTCTGGGTCTGGGCTTCATTAACCAGCTTGACCAGTCGCGAAAGCGTAGAGTCCTTCGCCACTTTAATCACTTTGATTTCCAGCGTATTGTTGCCATTGATGGTACCCGAAAAAGCTCGGTTCTCGTCTTTGATGTCTTTTTCCTGCGACCAGTCTTTTTCGGGATTATCCACCGGTTCTTTATCTACCGGCACACTTTCCCCTGTTATCGGGGCCTGATTAACACTACTTGTACCGCTGACCACCACCCCATCGGCTGAGATTTTGCTATTGGGCTTCACCACGATGATGTCACCGATGCTCAATTCCTCAATACCGACTTCTTCGGTCTTACCATTTCTCTTGAGTAATGCTGTTTTAGGAGCGAGCTCTGCTAAAGCAGCAATGGATTTACGGGCTTTGTTCATGGCGTAGTGTTCCAGCGCATGGCCCATACTGAAAAGAAATAGCAATAAGGCACCTTCTGCCCATTCGCCTAAAATTGCTGCACCAATGGCTGCCACCAGCATGAGAAAGTCAATTTCAAAACCTCCTTTGGCCACTGTTTGAATGGCTTCTTTGGCCGTAAAATATCCGCCAAAGAAATATGCTCCGATGTATAATGCGAGGCTCACCCAGGAAGGCACAGCCTCTACATAAGACAATCCAAAGCCAATTCCGAGCAATGCTCCACAGATAATGGAAAAAATCAGCTCCGTATTTTTACCGAAAATGCCACCATGCGAATGTTCATCATCTTCACCTTCCTCATGGTCATTGCGGTCTTTTTCTTCATTTTTTCGCACTTGTTCATCGTCTTCAGCAGTCTTTCTTATGTACCGTTCGACTTCTACTTCTGTGGTAATGATGTCTAGGCCGTCTTTACGCAATGATTTAAGGATTTCGGCTTCATCTATTTTTGCGGTTTCAAATTCTAATCCAATCATGCCCGAAGCAGACACTGATGATTGAAGAACACCATCTAATCTATTGAGTGTTTCTTCAATTTTTCTAGCATGACGGGTATGACGAATTCCTTCGACTTCAATCATTCTATGCCCATATTTATCACCAATGGAAGCCCCAGCCCGTTTAGCTAATTTTTGAATCTGATCAATCGAAATTAGTTCGTGGTTATAATGAATGCAAAGCTGTGGCACACCATTATCTGTTACATCAGCCACATGCACTTTTTCCAGCCCGTTTTTACCCTGAAGTTGCTCGATGAGTTTTTCTACGCATTGGTCTTTTTCATCAGTCACTTCGGGAAGTATCAGGGGAATTTTTATCTGTAGTTTTTTCATGTTAGTTGTTTTTTGGAATGGTTGAACAGACATCACAAACTCCTTTCACTACCAGGTTGGCTTCCTCCGGTTGATATCGTTCAGGCAATTCTATATTGGGTATTTTGTAGCTGGTCAGGCATTTGGTTTGTCCGCATATTCTACAGTGAAAATGCAAATGCAAATCCCTTTCTATTTCACATTTACAACCATCTTCGCACAAAGCATACTTGGGCACACCGGTACCATCATCAATACTATGTACCATCCCATTTTCTTCAAACACCTTCAATGTTCTATAGAGGGTTGTCCGGTCAGATTTCTCAAATGCCTCATAGATATCTGTAAGGCTCACGGCAGCTTCTCTTTCAAGCAAGTATTCCAAAACCAGCAGGCGCATGGCTGTTGGCTTGATACTGTGTGATTTTAAATTTTCTTCTAATGCTCTGATCATGATTTTTCTATATTAATGGCCATGCTCAGTTGAGCCTTTTTTCATTTCTGCAATTAGATAATAAGCATTGTTCCAGGCTACCCTCGCTCCCTGCGGCAAAGGTTCCAACAGGTTGATCTCTACCCAACCATCGTTGCTAACACCAGTTCTTATTTCTATCGCCCTAAATTCCCATTCTGTTTCTTCTTCTTTTCGTGCTTCAGCCAGAAAGATGTAGGGCTTACCTTCCTCTTCAATAATGGCTTCTTCCGGTAGCGCCTTAACTGTTTTACTTTCAGTATGGATTTTTCCATTGATGTACATACCCGGTATTAGAAAATCTTCTTTGCTTTTTATTTCGGCATGCACATGCACCGCCTTGGGATTTTGCTCAAATTTTTTACCTACCGAATAAATTTCTGCCGAAAGCTGAGAGTCCGGCACAGATTCTATGGTAAAGGAAATTTTCTGTCCTTCTTTCACTTTATATACATCTTTCTCAAATACCATAAGGTCGGCATGCACATGATCTGTATTAACAATCATGAACATTTTGGTTTGGGGTTCTACAAACTGCCCTATCTGTATCAGCACTTTTTCAATGTTGCCACCAATGGGGCTGACTACCGGCACATTTTGGTAAATGTCACCTTCTCTCACTGTTTTAACATTGATACTCAATTGTTTTAACTGAGCCTCTAGTCCTTTTACCTCACCCTGTATAGACTGATAATCGGCCAGGGTTTCCTGATAGGCTTTTCCCGAACCTACTTCTTCTTCATATAGCCTTTTTTGCCGCTGCATTTCCTTCTCAAGGTATTGCAGTCGACCATAAGCTTTAACATAATTGGTTTGCAACTGGGTAATATTAGGATGAGAAATGTAGGCCAATACCTGCCCTCTTTTAACCTTATCTCCTTCGATTACTTTAATTGAAGTCACGTTTGCACCAAGTATGGCCGTTACCGTGGCCTCATACTGAGGGGGGACTTCCAGTTGCCCGTTGGCTTCTACTGTGCCGGTCAGCGCCCGGGTAGGCAAGCTGTCCACTTTCATCCTGAGGCTGTTAAACTTGAGAGCCGACAAATGAACCACTCCCATTTCTTCTTCACCATGACCTCCTTCCTCTTCGGTATGGCTTTCTTGTTTATCCTCAGTGTCAGCCGACTTGCTGCCGCAGCCCGTAAATACCGATACCATAAGTGCCAGTGCCACTATATATATGATTTGCTTTTTCATTGTGCTTCTATTTTTATATCTGATGATCAGTTTACTTTTAGTTTGATGTTCTTAAGTAGTATTCCAATTGGTAGCGGCTATCCAGGTAACTACCAAAGGCATTCCAGGAATCAACTTCTATGCGAATGGCATCCCGGATATTTTGCAGGAAGGTCACATAATCAATAGCCCCTTCCCGGTAAGCCAAAATAGCTCCGTCCCGTTGCTCCTGAGCCAGCGGGAGTGCTTCATCCCGGTAGTAGTTCCATGAATTCAGCCACTTCAGGTATTGTTCTCTCATGTTCTGATAGGCGGCATTCAGTTCCAACTGGTTTTGGCGCAGGTTTTGACCGGCAATATCCCGTTGGATTTTGGCCGACTGTGTCCTGCCCAGCTCAGGTCCGAAAAACAAAGGGATTCTGACACCTACCTGGTACTGATAAAATCCAGATTGCCCGGCAATCTGCTGTCGCCCATACTGCCCCTGTAATTGAGGCAAGAACTGCGAACGCCTCTCTTTTATGGTGGCATCCGCTACATCTACCTGTTGCTTTGATACATTCAGCAAAGGATGGTTCATCAATGAATCAGCTACATAATTGAGCGGTTCGTCCAATTGACTGGTTGGGACATCCGGTACGGTATACAGCGTGTCATTGGCAAACCAAAGGTTCAGGCGCTGTAAGGCACTCAGATAATCCCGATATGCCTGCTCTTTTTGTATCTGTACCTGATTGGCCTGGTTGGAAGTAGCCAGATATTCCAGTTTAGATGTGGCTTCCGTTTCCAAGCGAATCCTGGCCGCTCTTTCAATATCTGAAAATACCGAATCCAACTGTTCATAAACCTGGTAGTTGTTTTTGGTAGCATAAACCCTAGCCCAGGCTTGGCTTACTTCCCGCTCCAGTTCAATGACGGATAGGTCAAGTGCCTTCTCGGCAAGTGCTACCCGTTCTTTTTGCAATTTCAGCTTTGGGGCTATTCCAAACACATCTATCTGTTGTTGTTGAATTCCAAATTGTGTGTAAACTCCATCAGAGCCATTGCCCACTTCTTCCTTTCCGGTAAATACCTGCGTATTCCCAAAGTCCCAGGCTGTTTTCTTAAGCACTTCCTGGTTTTCTATCTCTAGTCTTGCCGATTGGATTTTCGGATAGCTTTCTACCGCTCGTTTTCTGGCCTGATCCAGCGTGATCGTTGGCAAACTGTCTTGTGGTTGTTGTTGGTTTTGGGCATTGGCCAAGGCAGGCAGCCCGAATAGACCTCCACAAACCAGCAGTACAATAATCACGTTGGCATTTGGCCCTTTCAGGCTTTTTCTTTTGTCACTTCTGCTTTCCACAAAAGTGTAAAGCACCGGAAGCACCACCAATGTGAGCAGTGTAGCTGTAAGCATTCCGCCAATTACCACTGTGGCTAACGGCCTTTGTACCTCAGCTCCGGCAGAACCTGAAAATGCCATCGGTAAGAAGCCGAATATATCTGTAGTAGCTGTAAGCATGATCGGCCTGATCCTTTCTTTGGTACCGGTAAGAATGCGGTCTCTGATGCTAGTGACCCCTTCTTCTTTCAGGGAATTGAATCGGTTAATCAAGACCAAACCATTCAACACCGCTACTCCGAAAAGAACGATAAAGCCCACACCCGCTGAAATGCTAAATGGCATATCTCTAATCCATAAGGCAAATACACCACCGATGGCTGCCAGTGGAATGGCGATGTAAATCATGATAGATTGTGAAAAGGATTGTAAGGCGAAGTACAGCAGCACAAAAATCAGGAAGAGCGCAATAGGCACTACGATCTGCAACCGGCTTTTCGCCCGCTCCAGGTTTTCAAATTCACCGCCATAAGTGATGTAATAGCCAGGAGGCAAGTCTAGTTGTGCATCCAGTTTGTCCTGTATATCATTGACCACTGATTCCACATCACGGCCTCTGGTATTGACTCCAACATAGGTTCGTCTATACGTGTTATCACGGGAGATCTGCATGGGGCCCGGCACATAGCTGATATCTGCAACTTCTTTAATAGGAACTTGTGTACCATCCGGCAAATCAATATAAAGTGTACGCAAGTCGTCAATGCTCTTCCGGTGTTTTTCATCAAAGCGGATGACCAGATCAAACCTTTTTTCTCCCTCAAAGATTACTCCGGCAACACCACCGGCAAAAGCAGAACTTACATACTCATTGAGCTTTTGAATATCCAGGCCGTATTGTGCAATTTTATCTCGGTTATAACGAACGGTCATTTGGGGGAGTCCTGATGTCCGTTCAGGGTTCACATCACCGGCCCCGGGCACGGTAGAAATGATATCGGCCATTTCCTGCACTTTTGCAGAAAGCACTTCCAGGTCTTCGCCATAGAGTTTTACTGCTATGTCTTCCCGTACTCCTTCCAACAACTCGTTAAAACGCAACTCAACGGGCTGGGTGAATACCAGATTTACACCAGTCAATTGCTCATCCAGCTTATTCTTGATGGCCTCAATCAGTTCATCTTTGCTTTCTGCTGAAACCCATTTGTCTTTATCTTTTTCTAATATGAGGTACATATCCGCAATATCCATGGGCATGGGATCAGTAGGAATATCCGCCACTCCGATTCTGGCAGTTACTGTTTTTATTTCAGGGAAACTTTCCAGCAACAGGTTCTCAATCTTGATGGATACTTCTTTTGATTCGCTTAGTGAACTTCCGGGCCTGATGAGTGCCTGCATGGCGATATCTCCCTCATCAAGCTGAGGAACAAACTCACCTCCCATCCGTGAAAAAATGAATCCGGCTATTCCCAGCAGAACTATAGCTACGATAATCACTATTGCTTTAAAACGCAGGGCACTTTTTAGCAGGGGCAGGTAGGCTTTTTGAATACCACCAATGATTTTATCACTTACCCTTTCCAGCCAGCGTTCAAACCGGCCAAACCAGTTCTTTTTATTTTGAATGGGCTTCATGAATAAAGCCGACATCATAGGCACATAAGTCAGGCACAGGATAATGGCACCAATCATGGCAAACCCAAAGGTGTAGGCCATGGGCTGGAACATTTTACCCTCCACACCGGTGAGGAATAAAATAGGGGCAAATACAATAAGAATGATAATCTGTCCGAAGAAAGCCGAACTCATCATGGTACTTCCTGCATCATAAGCCACTTCATCCATCACACCCTGATTGAATTTGATTTTACCGGAGCGGATGCGCTTCTGGATTTCGTATACCGTACCTTCAATAATGATCACCGCCCCATCTATGATAATCCCAAAGTCAATAGCCCCCAGGCTCATGAGGTTGGCCCAGACATTAAACTGTTTCATCAGGATAAAAGCAAAAAGCAAGGAAAGCGGAATAGTGGTGGCGGTGATAATGCCACCACGGACGCTACCCAAAAGTATTACCAGAGCAAAAATCACAATTAATGCGCCTTCCAATAGGTTGGTTTTTACGGTATCTGTAGTTCTGGAAATAAGGTCACTTCGGTCTATGATTGAGTTAATCGCTAGCCCTTCGGGAAGTGACTTTTCTACCTCAACCATTCGCTCTTTTACATTTTGGATCACCGCATTGGGATTAGAGCCTTTCAGCATCATAATAATGCCCCCGACAGCTTCTTTTCCATCCTGTGTGAAAGCTCCGTAACGTACCTGACTCCCAAAATGAACTTTTTCAGCCACGCCCCCTATGGTTACAGGAATACCGTTTTCATTTTTAATAACGATTTTTCTGATATCATCCAGAGATCGCACCAAGCCTTCTCCACGTATAAAATTGGACATTCTGTTCTTCTCAATGTAAGCCCCACCTGTATTTACATTGTTTCTGGCCAGTGCCTCATACACTTGAGAGATGCTCACATTCTGTGCATTGAGTTTTTCCGGGTTGATGGCCACTTCATATTGCTTGATATAGCCCCCGAATGAATTGACTTCAACTACTCCATCCAGCAATGTCAATTGGCGCTTGACAATCCAATCCTGAATGGTCCGTAACTCCATAGGAGAATACAGTGAGTCAAAACCCTCTTGCGGTTGAATGGTGTATTCGTAGATTTGGCCTAAACCAGTAGAAATAGGACCCATTGATGGGCTTCCGAATTTCTCTGGAATGGTTTCTTTTAATTCGTTCAGTTTTTCCTGCACCAGTTGCCGAGGCAGATAGGTACCCATATCGTCTTCAAACACAATGGTCACTACCGATAGGCCAAACCTGGAAATAGACCGGATTTCATCTACCCCCGGTAGGTTGCCCATTGCAAGCTCTACAGGATAGGTAACAAACTGCTCTATATCCTCGGTGGCCAGGTTAGGAGAGACAGTGATTACTTGCACTTGATTGTTGGTGATATCGGGAACAGAGCCCAGGTTGACCGTGGACATGGAGTAGATACCTACCCCGATGAGGGCCAGCGTAAGCAAGCCCACAATGAATTTATTCTTTATTGAAAAAGAAATGATTTTATTGATCATACGAGTTATTAATTATTTGACATGGACAGAAAAGAAGTGATGGACACGAGCCACCATCGCTGCGAGCAGGATGAGGCAGAACAGCACAATGAAAAACCATTTGATTGCCCATTTGGCAGTGATTTTATTCCTTCTCTTTTTTCTTTTTTTCCTATTCAGTTTTTTCAAGCTGTACAAATAGTATTGAACATTGAATGAAAGGATGCCTTTGAGAAAAGACATCTGAAGGAGTGCTAACAGGCTATCAGAATGACTGCTGACTTGAAATCTTGTTTAAAGACTTTTTCGATGAGACATACTTCTCCTCCTAAACACTGAAAATTATGACCTTGGAGGCTTGAGGAATTCAGAGATTTCAACACTTCTGAAATCTTGAAAATAAGATGAGAAAGTCACAGGTAATTTAACAGGCAGCGTGAAGTTGTATGCTGATATTGATAGAAAATGAGCGTGGCAGCAGTGACATACACATATCGGAGAACATCCATCCCAACTACTCTGCTGGTTATTATGGTCACCATCATTGCCCTCAAAAATTGAAACTGTGTCTTCTTTAGTGTCTAAGGGTTGCGTGTCCGCACATGCTAGCCCTGCGAGAGCCATAAAGTAAAAACTTAATATGAAGCACCCTATTTTCATTTCACGCAAATATACGCGGCTAAACAATGCAATGGCATTGCAAAGTCTAGATTCGACATTGATTTCTAACCTAAACTTTTTCTAGATCTATCTTCTTTTGGAATCATATTGCATTTCAGATTAAGCTGTTTTTCCGTCTGGGAGTGAAATTACTCATTACATCAATGGGAAATTGAAAAGTCACACGTAGATGCTTCAGTTAATAAAGAGTTGCTTAAATTGACCTGCCTAAAAATTATCATCTCAAGTTTTAAGGAGTATTTTTTATATCTTCTAAGAATAAATCATGCTTTCAAATGCAAGATATTTTATCCGCACATCCATTAGGCAAATTTTTGGTAAGAGACTCGGGTATAGCGCAATCCATATTTTAGGGTTAAGCGTGGGGCTTGCCAGTTTTTTAGTGGCCTCCCTATATAGTATAGATGAAGTTTCCTATGATAAGTTCCATCCATCACACGACAGAATATACCGATTGGTTGTAGACTGGGATGGCGATGGGGTTCAAAGAAACTGGGCGAGGTCCAGTTTTCCCGTTGGCCGAGTTGCAGATGGCGCAATTCCTGAAATTACTGAAAGGGTGAGAATAAGGAAGAACCCCGGTACTGATCTGATTACAATCGGTAAGGTTCCTTTCTATGAACCAGATTTACTGATGGTTGAACCAGAATTTTTTAACCTCTTTGGATTTCAATTGATAGCGGGTAATGTTGATGATGTATTGGCAGAAAAGAACGGAATTGTTTTAACACAAGAGATCTCCCGCAGGTATTTTGGTGACGAAAATCCTATCGGAAAGATCGTGCGTTTCGATGATCGGTTTGATCTTAAAGTGACTGGCATAGCGAAAAACCCTCCTTCTCAATCTCACATCCAATTCAATGTGCTTGTTTCGTTCAATTTATTGGATGATATTTTTGCAGATTCACGACTAAACCATTGGGGGCAATTCGATCATTACACCTACCTCAAGATTGCTGATGGCTCCATAAAAATGGATGTTGAAGCAAAAATGACGGGCTTTTTAAGCTCACAAGCACCTGAATGGGTCTCAGAGAAAATAACACTTAAACTTCAACCTATTGAATCCATCCATTTAGGCTCTAACCGCCAAAGTGAGTTGAGACCAAATAGCAACAGTACCTATTATTTGGTTTTTATTTCAGCCGCTCTTTTGATTTTGGTTGTCGCCTCTTTCAATTATATCAACCTGTCATACGCCATATATATGTCGCGTATCAAGGAGATAGCAATTAGACAGATTCTAGGGTCTAAAAAGACAGCACTATTGATCAGCCTTGTTGCCGAATCTGTTTTGGTGAGCATGTTGGCTTTGGTTATTGGGATGACCACAGTTAGCCTTTCCATCGAAGAAATAGGCCAGTTAACGGGTAAAAACCTAACTCAATTCTATGAGCCGTGGTTCTGGCTGCTTGCCATTTTAATAGCACTGGGTACCGGGGTGCTTTCGGGTATTCCACCAGCGTTCAGGCTATTGCGAAACAATAACCTTGCGGTTGATAAAGGACTGAAACCAAAGGCGAAAAGTGCCCATTGGCTAATTTTCACACAATTGGGCATATCCTCTCTGCTCATTATGGCCATGCTGGCGGTTACCCAACAGCTAAACTTTCTACAGGAGACCTCTCTTGGCTTTAACGGGGCTTCCATTTTGGTGATACCAATTAAAGACCGTACTCATAATGCAGACTACAAGACAATATTGAGTGAGATTGAGTCCGTTTCAGGAATAGACGGTGCCTCATTCTCATCCTCCACACCGGGAAGCAGTAATGCATTGACCTATACCTACACCATTTCTGGTGCGAATAAGGCTGATGTGGCCCTCACAACTGTAATAGCAGATGAATCTTTTTGTAAGCTCTATGATATTAAGCTGATCAGGGGACGCTTAAACTCCCTTTCATCAAGCGATGGACATGTGGGAATACTTTTGAACCAATCAGCAGTCGACTTTCTGGAGCTTGATGAACCAATAGGCAAACAGGTGAGTGGCAAAATAACAGGTGAAATTGTGGGGATTGTAGAAGATTTTCAGGTTAATTCTTTGCACAATTTGGTTGAACCGGTCATCATCTACAATTTTCTACCTACGCTCCGTTATGTGTCGGTACGCTCGACTACCGGATTTAATAGGGAGAAAATCGACAACCTGGCCGAGGTTTGGTCAAAGAGGTATGAAAAATATCCGATGGAATACAGTCTTCTGGAAGATGACAATTTAAAGCTCTATAGCTATGAAAAGGGCGTTTTACATTCTATTAATATTTTGGTCTGCGTTGCCGTGTTTATTGCTGTTATCGGACTGATTGGTCATGCAACACTTTTAAGAAAAAGCAAGGCACGGGAATTCAGTATACGCAAGGTCCTTGGAGCCAGCCCACTTCTTGTTTTAAGAAGTACCGCTGGAGTTGTTTGGAAATATTTGCTCTTTGGAGCCATGTTGGTTTGTTCATTAGGCTTTGTGGCCATAGAGTTTTGGTTGCATAACTTCCCTTATCGACCGGAAATTGATGTTTGGGTCTATGTGGCTCCTGTAATTATTGTGTCAGTCTTGTTTTTGGTTATTGTAGGAGCCTTGTTGGTCAGACAAGCAGGTAACAATCCGATTAAGTATTTAAGGGATCTATAGACCATAGATAATCAATCCCTTTGTTAGGAAATATTTGGTTGTCCTGCAAAAAAATGTTCGAACCTTTCTTACTCATATTATTAAGCAGTCTCCGTCAGTTAACAGCAAGACTCCTTCATAAAATCAGGGCTCAAAAAGGCTATGCATGTTTATTGCGTTTCCTCTTGGTTTATTCCTTGTACTTAGCAATTGGCGGCCTAAGGAAAGAAAATGGGGAGGTGTGAAGGTAATGTCAGGAATCTTTGTCAGTCTAGGGTTAGTTAAGTTAAAAAGTTGGATGCCTTACGCGTGTAGTGGAAATGATAAATTGATCAACTGAATTTTTCGATATCCTTTATTTCAAATAAGTTGTTTATCCATGCCATTTTTTAATAAGTGGGCTACTCTTTTGCCACACTTTGTTTGTGACTGCAGGACATGGATAGCATCAAACTGGGGTATATAAGTCTCTTCTAAGGAGGTTAGATGATTTATAAATAATTGTTGAAAGATCACTTGGGATACCCTGGTAAAAATCAGCTTTGTCCTTTTGGACAGCCTTGCTCCTAACAGCTAAGATTACAAGCATTAGAACAAAGCCTTTGGTGAGTAAGGCTGGCGGTAGAGACTGTTTTGTTTGCCCTTCTAATTTTGTGCAGAGCTCTTCGAGCCATTTTTTGGGGTGATAGCCATCGCTTTCGTTTATTTCTTTTAAAGAAACTTTTAGACAAATGTTCACCTCCTCTGAATCTAAGGAGTTGATCCATTTTGGTAGTTGAATTTGCTCATATCTCAAAAAAGCCTCAAAATTTGAAAATATGCTGAGGGCATCTTTTTGACTGGTTGCTAACCACTTGGATACTAGCGCATATGTTAGGTGCTTCAGGTGTTCTGGCGAAAGTGAGTCGAACGAAAAATTACTATTCATTTTGGTTCAGTTCTGATGGGAGAGTAACCTACAGGAGTTAATCAATGTTAGATGCTCATGTTAAATTTCACCCTAGCGAGTTGAGTTTTTGAATTAGCCCATTTAATTAGCCAAGCACCTAATAATTTGATATACACTTGATCTAGCCTACTATGACAATTATCGAAGGCGCGAAGTTCTCCCCACCCTCCTTTTCTGTATCAAACAGGAGTCCCTCTGAGCGAAGTGTTACTATCTATAGAAGCTGAGTATGTAGCTACTTTAATTTAAGTTATATCAACATTAATACCTAGTCATTTCAGGCTTAAGCTCATAAAAGCAATCCCTCTTATTTAAACTAACGGAATTGTCTAATTCATAGGTGGAATTATGCTTTTTTAAAACGTCAATGTTTATCATTCAAAGCCCTATCAGATGGAACTCCACAGTTTCAAAACCAATTCAATATGAGCTTTTTTTGCCGTTAAGTCCGAGCCATTCTTCCCTATGATTCTATATATCGTTCCAGAGGTAAGTCCCAGTTCACGTGCTTCTTTATTTCCCTTCAAAATCCGTTGCGGCCCTATTCCCGTACGCTCAATTTCTGATTTAATAAGGTCTTGGATTTCTTTTGTAATGGGCATATAGCCATTTCTTATTTTCACTCATTTTCCCCCAGGAAGTTGATCATATCACGGCTTCCGTGCAGAACACGGATAACGCGTATATAATCATCGTTAACAGAGTAGAAAACGACATGCGCTTCCTTGGCTATGCTTCTTAAACCTGCCTTAAGCTCAGGTCGCAACCGGCCTAACTCGGGATTGTCCAAAAGCATGTAAAAAAGCTCATCAAGACCGCTTAGGTAAGCTACAGCTTGATCCATTCCAAATTCTTGTACTGTGTAGTCGAATATGTCTTCAAGGTCGTGGTCAGCCGATTGAGAAAGCACATAGTGCCTTAATTGCCCCATCAATGCTGCCCCTCTGATTTTTTTGCCTGAATTATATCCTGAACGCTCCTTTTGCTGTCAGGGCTGTTCCAGCCTTTTTCTATTTCCAGTCGCAAATCTCTGATTACTTTGTCACGGTAGAGCTGATGCAAGCGAAGGGCATCACGCACCAATTCGCTGGCATTCTGATAATCGCCTGATCCGATCTGTGCGGCTATATATTCCTGTTGTTTGTCTGTAAGGCTAACATTCATAATGACTCCTTTGTCTATACTTCAATATATCAAATATGTCCAAAATTAGCAAATATGGATATAATCTAAAACTGGACGTCCGCCCCTTTATTATGGTAATATACTTCGATGAAACAAGCTGCTCGAAAGTATCTAAAACCAATTTTCAAAGCGATTTCCAAGCACGGCTTGGGCAATCCCCATACGCCATATGAGGCCGAATTGCTTTGTGCCGGAGTAAAGCCGGTGGCAATTATGTCGCCCAATGATATTGATGCCAAAATGCAGGCGCACATTGATTCAGGGGCTATTGTTAAGGTTGGAGAGAAGTCATTCGAAAAGACTTATCGCATCTATCACACCCCCAAAGTGAAGGATAGCGCAGCGCAGGTTTCAGGGATTCTAAAGTCTTTCTTTAAAACAAGGGTTCAGCCAGATGCGAATGATGTGAGTTTGGTTATTGATTTCTATAACCTTCCAAAAGATGGTAAAAAGGCCGAGGACTGGGCGCAAATATTACATGCGAAAATATCAGCGTTCCAAATGGCACTCTATGAGACGAAAACCACCCCAAATATGATTGCTGTGCTAAAAGGCTCCATTCCTGCATTAGAACCGATCCGGGTCGATGAAGGCATGCCGATAAGCGATGAACTGGAACAATCCGTGGAGCGCGGTGATTTAAACGCAAGTGATTTTCAGATAGAGGAACTGGTGCAGGTTTATGCGCAGAGCAATAAGGTTGCCGAGGGAAAAGAGCTATATGCGCGCTATTACGGTGTCGGGGAAGAGAATTATCCACCTTTGCATGGCCTTAACAGCCACAAACGAATTGCCCAATTGTTGGGATTTACCGACAATGACTTTGCGTGGTTTGCTGGTGCCAAATACCAAAACCCATTGATAAAATCAGTGCTACTCCGCACAGAGGATATCCGCAAATGGGCCAGAAAACAGTATTTATTGTCCGATGCTCCAAATGAGCTCAGGAATGAATAATTAGCCCACGCCAACACCCCTGGAACACCCTTAAGCATTAGATAAAATTTTAGACAAATACGGTGGTTTAATAACCTTTTGTAAACCATTGAAAATCAAAAATAAATAGATAAAATTTTAGATAATATTAAATCCGTATTTACCTCACTTTGTTACCATTGTTGTGTCTGAAAAGAACAATTGGGGCAATTGTAAGGGGAAAACAATGTCTAGCAACGATATCAATAAGGCCCAGCAAGAGGCTGATAAACTAAGCAGGCAACAATTCGACTTGACCTTGAATGGTCAGGCCGAGAATGCCGGTATTCGTGAGGTGTCTTCCGCAGCTGACGGTAATGCGAATGACACACTGGGTTCAAAAGAGAAGAAGCAGAAAATGAGCTGGGACATGCTTCAGCTTATCACCGATTTCGAGAATGATATCGGGGACATGCTGGATAACTTAAAGGATCTGCGCGATGAAATGAACCGGGTCGGAAACCGTATCAACAAAGATAGGGCAGCCCTTGAGAGCGGAAACATGGATGCCATCACTTTCCAGTTAATGAGTGAGCACGACTATTCTCAGGGTAAGATTGACGGCATGAACGATTGGCAAAAGACCGAAGCGTTAAGGGGGCATTTAGAAAGTGATGTACTGACATTCGGTCAACTCAAGGAACAATACATCAAAGAGGAACAGGCGCTGCAGCAGAAATTGAACAGCGATGAATTTCATGCACTCCCTCAAGAAGCCCAGGAGCGTATGAAAGAACTCTATAAGGCGGAGAGCCAAGCCCGGATTGTAGAAATCGATGCACAAGCAGGCCATCTTGATCGAGAACGGGCAATGACAGAGGTTCGGGTGGAGAATGATGGAAACTCATCACTGTTTAGCGGAGTTGTTGATACGAAGAAGGCTGATGAATACTCAATGGCCACAGAGCCAGATGGATTTGATGATTTTGCTGCTTTTGATGAATTTTCTTCCGTCTCTTCTTCTTTTGCCGACACATTAGATGAAGACAATCAATTTAGCCCTTCTGCGGGCAGCATTACCCAATCATTCAATCAGGCCGGTGGCTTAGAGGGCAAAGTGCCTGATAATACGGTGACTGAGGAATTGGAACAACAGGTACAAGATGCCACATACGGTGGCCAGTCTTTCAATAAGGGTATGAATTTCTAGTTATTCTCTAAATTATTAGAAGCAACAACCTGATTGGATTCATCGGGCTTTGTTGTATTTAGTGTGATTAGGCCGTTTTTCTCTGCGTGAATCTTGGTGATGACAGGAATCAACTTGACCATTTGTGTCGGGTGAAGCACACCATCACCATCCTGATACGCTCCACCATTCTTGTCGTAGGTATAGCCATTGGTATAAACGGAACCGAATGTATGACGGTCACCACCATCTTCGTCATAAACGACCGAGATATCAGTGGGGAATTCCGTACGCTTAGGGTCTCTAAACATAACTTGTAACATACGTGCGTATTGTTCAGCCGTGTAACGATCATCCTTTTGACCGCCCGAAATATGAATGACCAAGGCTGAGTTTTTAATCGATAATGTTTGGGCTTCACCGGCACCACCCGTTTTAATAACAGGAGTGTAAGAGCGAATTTCGGTTTTGGCGGCGTTGTTAAACGCAACGGCATTACCGTTATCATTGCTCTGTGCCTGAGTATTCAGGGTGAATATCAGCCCTAATGCGGCTACGCCTGTTGCTATCTTTTTTGCGGGATTCATAATCCTTATCCTTTTTACTATATTATTTGTATCATTTATTGACTCGTTTGCGCAACGAAATCATTAAAACCTCTTAAAATCTTAATCATTCTTGTGTGTGCAGTTTTGGAAGATAGGGGAGCCGCATTTTGTGACTCCCCCGACCATTTTCCAGGCTTTGCACATCACACGCTTTAGAGATAGTTATATCCCTTGCCCTGACAGTCTGGACAGGTCACCATTCCTTTTGAAGGACTATGAATGCTACCTGTTCCCTTACACATTGTACATTTCACTTTTTTCATGATGTTGTGTTTAAGTAGTGACTTATAAGACACAAGGTAGGTAATTTTTATCACTAGTGACACATATGTCGCTGACTTTTATGACTCTTTTCTTCTCCTTGATCGGAAAAATGCAGGACGAAAAGGCTATGGATGACCAGCTTAAGGCGATTGGAAATCGGTTGAGGGAATTAAGGGTGAACGGGAAGTACAAGTGTGGTTATGCTGTGTTCGCAATTCAACATGCCAATATTCAGCCGAGACAATATTGGCGTCTCGAAGCGGGAGAAGCAAACTTCACTATAAAGACCTTGCTTAAAGTTCTGGATGTTCACGAATTGTCGCTTGAAGAATTCTTCAAGGGGCTGTAAGCGCTTTAATCTCTCTTACTGGATAGTTTTTGATAAAGGAAAGCGGCCTCTTCCTCTAACATTGGCTCCAAATGCCCTAGTCTATCTAGCAGGTTCATTGAAAGATGCTTGATCGTTAAAATAAAGATGTCGCTTCCAATCATATCGCAAATCAACCAATGTGAGCCCGATTGATAAAGCTTGAAGCGGTTGGATATTTCTGGCTTTGCGAGAAGTAGCTTGGGGTTTTCTTGAAGCAGGAGCAATGAATCCTGTATCTGATCCAAATAGCGCTCAGCCGTTTTCACGCCCCATTTCTCAACAGAGTATTCATAGATGTCTTCGATATCCAGAAATGCCCGGTCTGTTAAGTGAATCTGCGGCATTTCTATTTAGAGCCTTTGAAAGCTTTCAAGTCCTTACGCAAATCACCGGAGAACTTTGTGGTACGACCATGAATAGCATCTTGATATCCTTCAATAATTGATGCTCTTAGCTTGGAAGCCTCTTGGCGCTCTCTGTCATGTCGAATGAGATCCCTCACATACTCACTTGGGGTCGAGTAAAGTGTCCCTTCTCCTGATTGCGAGGCAATAAATTGCTTCATTTCATCGGTTAAAGGGATATTTAGTGATTTTGACTTGTTCATTTGAAACCTTTCATTCGTATACAAATATACACGATTATTCAAATATTGTCAATATATGAATGACTTGCTAGATGCTAGAGATACCATTAGCAAACTATATCCAATCGCCTATCGATCACCCCTCCTCCATATCTCTGAGCCATCGGATAGGAAAATCATGTCTCCGTCATTGTTCGTAATATACAGAGCGGCTTTAGAGGATACGACCTCCCATTTGCCCGAGCTTCTGTTATACGCTTCAAGAGAGGTTTCCATACCGTTTCGTTGCCCCAGATAAGGAATAAGATTGTTGACTGTAACCATTCTTGGATGTTTATGGCTAACATTTGTTCCGACCGTTTCCGCACCACAGGAAATGGCTGCTATTGTTGGTGTAACAACATTGAGAAACGTTGTATCGCTAGAAGAATGGGAACCGTGATGGCCTACCTTAAGAAAGTCTACATCAAGCAGGGCTGCAGTCTCTGGATCATTCATGAGTTTATGCTCCATTTCTCTTTCCGCATCCCCTGTGAACAGGAATGATGACCCACCGTAATCGACCCTTACTATGACAGAATAGTCATTGGGATCCATACCCTCTTCGTCATAACCTGCAGGCCTTAATATTCGTGCATTTACATCTTCTCTAGGACAAAAATCAATATCTGGGATGACACTGTCATTCAGTTGTTTTCTGTTAATATTAGCGTCTATGATTTTTTGCTCCAATGAACCATATGTGCCAGATGTGTTTTTCATCCCATTATCAACATAAAGGCTGACCTGATACTCTGAAAGCACCCAACTCATACCGGCAATATGGTCTGAATGCGGGTGTGTGGAAATGGCCACTTCTATTGGATTGTTCTCTTGCTGAAATGCTGAAATGTAGTTTCTGAATTCTGTTTGAGAGCCTGGGTAGCGAAAGCCTGCATTGAGCTCAGCTGCATCGATTAACATTTCATGATTACCATCGGGACATCGGATAATAATTGCATCACCCTGCCCCACATTAATGACGTGAACCTCTAAATTCCCTGATGTCGTGAGCTCATTGGTTGTTTGGGGAGTAATTGTTTCTGCCGGAATATCACCTTTTATGATCCGAACCCAGGATTTATAAATGAACCCTGTCTTTCCTAGGGGCGTGGTAACTTTTAAATAACCCGTCCCAATCAGCTCGTTAGATAATAGAGGCAACAAGGTGCCTGCCTCAACCCTTTCTATAATGGTTGCTGAACTATTGCCTTCAGCCCTGATAACCGCGTCCCTTGAAACCTTTACATAGTCTGCTTTTAAAGCAGAACTAAAACATACTGCAATTAGAATAATTAGGGGAGCTCTCATCTTAATGGGTTTGTGTGTTAAACTCTTTTCTTCTACGCTCTACATCGCTTCTGAAATCAAGAACATCATTAAACAACTTGATCGACCCTTTACTTCCACCGGCAATGATCAGACCTGTGATGAAGTACCCTAGCTCAGGAGAAAGACTTTCATCTTTCATAAGAACTGCAATCGCATCAAAATCAATGTTCCAAACCAATATGATAGACACGATGATCGCCACAATTTCCTTAGCCCCTTTCTTTTTCTTCTTGGGTTTTGAAGGTGGTGTAATACGGTCATCTGAAGGTGTGTTGTCTCCCTTGTTGCGTTGATCTTCCTGACTAAACTCAGGGTCATACCAAGCAATAAAAAAGGAGGATTCAAAAATTACGGAGAGTGCGCGCTCTACTAAAAGGGACAAAACCACGATTAGCACCAAGACATCGAATAGCACAGAGAAATCGACTGCAAATTCTAATAAGTCCATGATTGTGAGTTTATTGTCTAATAAATTTCGTGGTTCCAATCCTTAAAACCAATACCCTAAAAACGGTATTAACGATCTACTGCATAATTCATTAAACCAGAACTTTATGTGTTAGTCATGTGAGACTTAGGGCCTATAGTATATCAGTTACAGAATACATTTCAAACGACCAGTGTATAGACTGATTATTTTAAAATAAAATATATAACAATGGATATGTCTGTTATATAAAACAAATCCTGCTAAAATTTGGATGATATCGGTCTATTTTATAGTTTTAAATACTTACAATAACACAAAGTATTTGACTTAATGACAGCTTTTGTTTGAGAGTCTTGGATTAAAAATACACACAGTTTTCCTTAGAGCTAAGTTTTGTGTTCATACCATTCTTTGATGAAATCATGGGGATTGCCGAACCCCCTTTAACACAGTAGGCACAACATTAAACCAATTAAAAATGAAAAAACATTTAAAAAAAGTTGCATTAGGCTTTGCCGTTGCTGGACTTTTCGCATTCACTAATTCCTTTGCTTGTGATTGGAATCCATCAGACCCTAATACAAGACGCGGTACTTGCACTGGAGGTGGTGAAGGAGGTGGTAATTATTGTGAACTTATAGTTACTCCTTATTACAGCTGTACAGTTGTGCAAATTATAGAGGTTGAGGAATAAACAATTATTAGACTAGAAACTGGGCACATCAATCATTGGTGTGCCTCTTTATTTTATGAAAAAACTTATCAGTGTTTCGTTTCTGCTTTATATCGTTTTGAATTGTTTTTCATGTGGAGAGTCCACTGATGATGACCATTTTGATTCAAAAGTGATTTTATCCAAAGTAGGTCAAATTGAGCTTAGTTTAGATTCTTTAACCGCTAATGTGGTGACATCTTATTTCCATTTAAAAACGGATTCAACAGACTACTTTGCTTTACTCAATATCTACACCAATTCCATTTACTTGTATGACCTTGAAACCAGCCTGCTGGATAGAATAATCTCATACCCAGAGGAAGGCCCAAATGGCGTTGGAAAGTTTACTAATGTAACAGAGTTCGTTATGGACGGAGACACAACCTTTTTTTATGATAGAACAAAAAAAGTGTTGTATGTTTCGGGAGCCGATAAAGAACTCCTTTTAAAGCATCCTTTTGGTATGATGAACCCTGAAAGCCCATATGGTATGTGGGGGGACTGGATATCAAAAACGGATAGGAATATCTATAACCTGTCTGGAGCTGTAGTTAAATACTCATTTCAAGATATTCCGTATGGCTTGGACTCGCTTGAGTTTGAATTAAATTTGATGACCAATGAAGTTAAAAAGTCTTTTCTTCCCATCCCTATAGAATATGTCAATGGAAGCTGGTTGACAGAGTCATTGAGGTACTACAGGGTGTTTGATTCAGGAGATCGTTCTTTTATTTATAGTTGGCCAATAAGTGACAGTATTTTTGTTAAGGCACCCGATAATAAAATTTCATCGTTTTATCTGGGATCTGACAAGGTGAAACAAAGGATACCCCTTCCTCAGAATAAAGAAAAGGTACTAATGGATTTTCAAAGGAAGGCATCATTCTTATATGAACAAGGCTCTTATGCAAATCTTTATTACAGTCCTGAACAGTCTCTTTTCATGCGCTTTGCTTATTCTGGGGTCAAGGATGGACAAGTTGATGCTAACGCCCCATATGCCGATACAACATTGTATGAAAAATATATAATTCTGGGTGATGAAAACTTTAATAAGGTTGGAGAATTCAGGTCAAATCAATATTCACCCAATGCTGTACTGTTTAGAGAGGGGTATATTTACCTTCTTAGAAATACAGATGATGAAGATCACTTAGTATTCGATAAATTTGAACTAATTAGTAATGAGAATTAGGTTAATTTTATTCACACTACTGTTGTTCTGGGGGCTTAATGGTTGCTCTCTTAAAGAAAAGGCAATCAATGAGTTTGAAAGTAAGTGCGGTCTTTTGGGAATTGAGGAAGAACTCTCAGGCTTTAAATATGTTCTGCTATTGCCAGGGGAAGGGTGTTCTGGTTGCATTTCATCAACAGAAAAGTTTGTTAAAACCCTTGATTCTTCAGATGAGATACTCGTGATTTTTACGAGCATTCGTTCCAAGAAGGTCTTAAAGCTCAAAACTGGGATTAATCTTGACCAAGAATTCTTAGTGTTTGATGAGAATAGTATTTTGAATGAAGGAAGGACATATAGCATTTATCCAACACTGTTTAATTTAGAGAAAGGCAAGGTGTCTTCTTTTGATTATATCAGCCCCAACTCCCCGATTAACTTAAATGATTTAAAATCCAATTAGTTTGAGATCAGCAACTCGTAATGTAGTCATTTCTTTATCTATCATTACAATTCTTTTTATAAATCAGGCGTGCCAGTTTGCCCAAGAAAACACCAAAAACACTGCTTCAGAAAACTATAAGATAGAGAATGACTTGATTGATAATCCGACCCCACTTGATATGGTGGTTGAACAAGTGCATATTCTTTATCTAAATTCCAATGGCTTACTTTCAGGGCCATTGAGTGCTCTTGAATATAATGGGTTGCATTATGTCGCAGACCTTGGGGCGCCGAATGTATATATTTACAACAAAGAGGGTAAAAAGATTGGAGATTTTAAGTCTTTAAACTCTGGGGAAAATGAAGGCACATTCTTTTTTATCAGTCAGTTTTGGAGGCATAATGAAGAGTTATATTTATATGACGCCACATCAGCTAGTATTTATATATTCGATATTAAAGGGCTTTTTAAGAAGAAGATTCGTGTAAAAATAACTAATGCGACAAGTGTCATTGGTGATGATGGGAATTATTACTTTGATATGAACAGAATGCCGCCATTTGGGTTGAAAAACAGCCTTCACAATATCGAAGTATTTAATAACCAAATGGAGCACGTAAAGTCATTAGATCCTTTTAAGTACCAGCTGCCATTTAATACTGGGGCAGGTCTTTCAAATTTCAACAAATTAGATGACCAATTATTTTACCATCAACCACATTCGGAAACCATATACCGAATTTCTAAAAGAGACCTCAAACCGGCATTTAACATAGATTTTGGAGAGAGCTGGCTCTTGAGGGATGAAACATTACTTGATGGTCTTTCGCAGAATGAGTTTTTGAAATTAACCAATAATCCTGAGAAGGTTGCTTCTTTCAATTCTTGGGTTTCAACAGATTATTTGCTACTTCAGCCTTTAAAGAAAGGGCATATAAACCATATACTTATTGATAGAAATGATGGTCTGATTCAGGGTTTTATTTTTGGAACAGACAGTGTCCCCTTTACTGTTCTTGAATGGGTTAACAATAGACTCTTAGTGAGCGCTAACCCAAAACAATTAAAGCAAATTTTATCTACTCTTAGGGGTTCAAACATCCCATTCAATGAGAGTGGTGAAAGTTTGACGGGTTCCTTTGGGTTAATTTGGATAGAATTTAAGTAGTATCTATTATAAGTTTCGGCATCGCTGGTTTTGAGTGAAATTACAAATCTTGTTGTTTCATATCTTAGTGTGTAATGAACTCTTGTCTTCTCTTTACTTTGAGCAGGTTAAATTGCTCCAAACTTTAAAACACATTTGTCATTATAAGCACCTAATTCAAGGCTCTTAAGTTCAACACACAATCGTAGGAATATTTTCCCCTTTCTTCTTGACGTATCAGTCTGATGCAGTTAAACACACCTTCTCGACTGCGTCTAGGAAAATAATCCCAAATCAAAAAGGAATAAACAATGACAAACACTATGTACTTCGGAGAGCTCGTGGCCAAGATATCAGGGTATATGCACCACGATCCATGTATTCTCAAAATGCTACATCAAAACCTAAAGAAATCTCAAGGCAATCATGCAAAGGACGAGTTATGGACGATTTGCTCTGATGCGGCCATGGTCTTTGATAAGATCGAAGACCTCAGCGGGGAGCATTTTGTTGATTGGCATAAAGCCCTTGATACCTACATTCAGAAATTGTTGAACTTTCTATTAAAAGGAACGATACCGGCAATGACAGACTTTGTTGCCTTGGTCTCCAATTCAATCGAAGAATGCCGGGTCACACAATGCGACAAGAGCGGTAAAACACTCGAACACGACTATTCTCATCATACTTTAGGGAGTTCCCCCTCGCGCAGGCAAGGCTGATACGAGCTGTTCAAACCGTATCCCCGCTTTTCCGCACCCTTCGGGATTGTGCAAAGCGGGTGATCCCCCTCGGTTTGTCCAGGCCTTGTCCCTTGCTCACCCCCTGTTCGCCACATGGCAGGGGTTATGGCGACCCCATAACCCTTTTACCAAAGGGATTTTTAACCAACGACATAAAGGAGAAAAACATGTCAAACACTGAAACCAACGAAAAACAATCACTAGAAAACCTTTTTGCGGATACCAACATCAGCATGAAGTCAGGCCACCTTGTAAAAGATGCCGAACTGATCGGTGATGGAAAATTTGCCAAGTTCAGAATTGCAACAAACAAGGAGTTTTTGGACACAGAAGGCAAAGTTCGAAATATGGCCAACTATTTCAATATTATAGTCTCAAGCAATCTCAAGGATGCTTTTGCCATAGCACAGAGCCTCAAGAAAGGTGATTGGGTCTATATCAAAGGTGAAGACAGCTCACGCTCCATCGACACCGTTGAAGGCTACAAGGATACGGGCGTCACCACATTTGCCTATAAAGTGGTTTTGAAGAAAGAGAAAACCGAACAAGTTCCTGATGAAGGCGAAGCCTCAGAAGCTAATCCACAACCAGCCTAAACCTAAAAGGGAAAGTCATTTTAATGGCTTTCCCTCTTTTTTGAAGAAAGGAAAATCAAATGCAACAACAAACCCCCTTGAACAAACTACAAGTAGCACCGGAAAACTCGCGCAAAACCAATGTCACCGCAAGGCAAGAAGAACTAAAAGCCTCTATCAAAGCTTATGGACTGCTACAGCCCTTGTTGGTCAGGCCTGCGGATCAAAAAGGGCATTTTTTTGTGGTGGACGGGCAAAGAAGACTTTTGGCACTGAAAGCCCTCGCAAAAGACAAGGTCCTGAAACCCACAATTTCGGTCAAGTGTGAGCAGATTGACCCCGAAATAGCGCAGGAACTTTCATTGACTGCCAATGTCCAAACACAGGCCATGCACCCCGCAGACCAGTTTGATGCATTTTTTGAGATGAGCCAAAAGAACATTTCTATTCGCGATATATCGGCACGTTTCGGAATTTCAGAAAAAACGGTCAAACAAAGGTTGAAACTGGCCAGCGTTTCGCCACAATTTCTTGCACAGTACCGCGAAGGGGAAATGTCGCTTGAACAACTGGAGGCCTTTACCCTGAGTGAAGATCAGGAAAAGCAAGAAACCGTTTGGTCACAATTGAACGACTGGCAGAAAAACCCACATCAAATCAAGGCCATGTTGACCGAAAAAAAGGTCAGCTCCAGTGACCACCGTGTCAGGTTCATCACCCTCGAAGCCTATAAAAAGGCTGGCGGCCATATGGAGGCGGATTTGTTTTCCGAAGACATTTATCTCTCAAACCTAGAGCTTATCGAAAAGCTTGTCAGCGATAAAGTCTCCAAAACCGCCAAAGCAGTGGAAGCTGAGGGATGGGGCTTTGTTGAGGTTTCATCAAAATATGAATATGACTTCGTACAGCAATATAACCGTATCTGGCCTGAACCAGTTGAATTGGGAGATAAGGATGCTGAAAGGCTCAAGGCCGTTGAAGACGAAATCGAGCGCCTTCAAGATATGTACAACGAAGCTGACGCTGACAATCAAGACGGGCTTGATGAAAAGTTGGACACCCTTGAAATCGAGAAGGAGCAACTCGAAGAGAAAAAAGAGGCTTATACCAAAGAACAAAAGGCAAATGCCGGAGCTTATGTGTCTTATCGTCATGGTGAAATCTTTATCACACGCGGACTTGTTGAGGCCTCCGCCCCGACCAGCGCCAACAAGAAAGAGGCAAGACCGAAAAAGGAAATTTCAGAGCGTTTGCTTGAACGCCTGACAGCCCACAAAACACTTGCCTTGCAGGACGTCTTGAGCAATTCACCACAGATTGGCTTTGACCTCATGCTGTGCGAAATGGTGAAAAACACTTTTCAGGACAATTTGGGGCAGAGCGGCTCATGCTTTCACCTCCGAATGGATTCGGCAAGCCTTCCACGTGATGATGAAAGCCTGAAAGACAGTTTTGCGACCGCAAACAGGCAAAAAGCCTTTGAAAAATGGGCTTCGATCCTCAGGACCGATAATGGGGCTGTGCTCTATGAAGCCGTTTCTTCTATGAAACAAGAGCAGAAAATGAAGTTGCTGGCCTTTTGCTTTGCGGGTTGCCTTGATGTGGTCATTCCCCCAAAGGCACATTTTACCCAAAGCCGACAGGACACGGTCAATTGGCTGGCCGATCTTCTTAAACTGGATATGACACAATACTGGAAACCGACCGCGGCACTTTATTTTAACCATATCGCCAAGGACAACATTTTGAATGCTGTCAAGGATGTGAAAGGCGTGAAGGTAGCCGACACACTCAAAAAGCTCAAAAAAAGTGAACTGGCCAAAGAGGCAGAAAACAGGCTCGAAAACAGCGGTTGGTTGCCCACCCCCTTACAGGTAGGCCTTTACGAGCCGGAATGATCAACCGAACCAAGGAGGGCAAGCTTTGCCCTCCTCTTTTCCCGAAAGGAACAATACACCATGCCCCGTGAAGCCCCCAGAACTGATATTCACCAGAAAGTCACAGATCAAATCATAAGCCTACTCGATCAGGTTGACTTGAACAATTATCAGCCACCCTTTGCGAGCCTTGCCGCAAAAGGTTTACCGGTAAACCCAACCACAAAAAATCACTACCAAGGGATCAATATCCTAAACCTTTGGTTTAACCAACAAGCCAAGCAGTTCAGTTCGAACCATTGGGCGAGTTTCAAGCAATGGAAGGACAAAGGCGCGAATGTCAAGAAAGGGGAGAAAGGCACACAGATCATTTTTTACAAAAGTCTGATCAAAACAGAAGAGAACAGCAAAGGCGAAACTGAGACCCATAAAATCCCGATGCTCAGGCTATACACCGTTTTCAATGCCAATCAGGTCGAGAATATTGAGCCGGACACGACTCCAGCGGATATTCAGACTGATAATGTTGAGCACATATCCTTAGTCGATGAGTTTTGCAAAGGCACAGGGGCAGACATTCGCCACGGTGGAGACGAAGCCTATTTCAGCCCGATGGAAGACTATATCCAGATGCCTGAGACACGGCTTTTTCTGGATAGCGAGCAATCCACCGCCACAGAAAACTACTATTCCACCCTCCTCCACGAACTGACCCATTGGACAGGAGCAAAGCATAGACTTGAGCGCGACTTGGCTCACAACCAAAAGGAGCGCGAAAAATATGCCTTTGAAGAACTGGTTGCCGAACTCGGTGCCGCCTTCCTCTGTGCACATCATGGCATTGCTCAAAGCCATCCCCCCAATCATGCCCTTTACATCAAGAGTTGGTTGAAAGCCTTGAAGGATGACAAAACATTCATCTTCAAAGCATCTGCACAAGCAGCCAAAGCCGTTGATTATCTCGATAAACTGGTCATGGGAGAAACCCAACCATGACCGATTACTTTAATGAATTGACCAAGCAAATGAACCAATTGGGCAGAAGGTATGATTTAGCACGTGTTTTCAACGACCTTTTGACCATGGGGATCTGCTCATATCATTCCACCAACATCAAAAGCCGGTTGCAGGAAAAGGACGAGGTGAATGAACGCCTCTACCTTGAAACGATCAAGCCCTACAAAAAAGAAGAGCTTGAAGAATTCACCAAGGCCTTAAGCCTTATACAACTGAATGTCTATGAAAATCAATATTCCGATATTCTAGGAGAATTCTTCATGCAGCAGATAACAAGAGGCCAGAACGGGCAGTATTTCACGCCCGAGCCTGTGTGCGACATGATGGCAAAAATAAACCTTGAAGGCATTGAGGGCGAAGGCAAAAGGATTCAAGACCCTGCCTGCGGATCAGGTCGCATGCTTTTGAGTGCGGCCAAGATTAACCACCGCAATTATTTCTACGGTGCAGACAATTCAAGCACCTGCGCAAAAATGGCAACCCTGAATTTCTTTCTTAACGGGCTAAAGGGTGAAGTCGCATGGATGAACTCTTTAAGCATGGAGTGGTTTGGAGGCTGGCATATCAACATGAATGGGCTTGGCATCACACCCATTGAAAAGGAACAATCTCAACTCTGGCTTGAGCCCCCGAAAATCAAGACACCTGAATTTGACAAAAAAGTTCAGGCCAAGACCACAGAGCCACCCCATCAGCTCACACTTTTCTAAATCAAAACGAAAGGAAAATGAATGAAAACCTACATCGCCAAGGCTGAAATGTGCACTTACCTACAGGTCAAAATCATAGCCAACTCGGAGGAGGAAGCCTATCAAAAAGCAAAGGAGCTGTGCGGTAGCAAATTCACAGAAATTGAAGGTACCGGAAACTGGGAGGTCTACAATGTCGAAGAAGAATAAGTTCGAATTGTCCAACAAGTTCGAAGAAGTGAAGCTTGTGTATCGAAATAAAACCCGAGCAAGTGAACGACCAAAAATTGATTGTGCAGAAAGTGCTTACAAAATATTGCGAGCTCATTGGGATGATGATCAGATCTCATTGGTCGAGGAAGCAAAGGTTATGTTTCTCGATAATCAGTTAAGAATGATGTCAATAGCAACAGTCTCAAAAGGAGGTATGTCAGGCACAGTGATCGACCTTAGGATCGTATTTGCTACCGCCCTCAAAAGGAGGAGCTCAACAATTATCCTTGCCCATAACCATCCTTCGGGCCTTTTAAGGCCGAGTAGTGCCGATATTTCCCTCACCAGGAAATTCCATGAAGCCGGTCGCATATTGGAAATCACTCTTGCCGACCACCTTATTGTCAGTGAAGAAGGCTATTACTCTATGGCAAATGAAGGGTTAATTCATTAATCACAGTCTACAACCAACAATTCCAATTTTCTTTTGTTTCTATCCGATTGTTTTTACTTAGCTCCTCTACTTGAGACTTAAAAAGGTTCAATACAAACTTTATATTACTCGGCTCATTTAAATAAACCGGATCAATTTCCTGTGAAAGCCCCCATTTATAGTAATAAATAGCCTGAAAATCGTCATTCACTGATTTTTGAGTAAACTTTCCGTTATCCATAGAGGCAAAAATGGTCATATGATGGTTATGTTGCTCTACGGGTGAATACAATATTCTCAAATGATTCTTAATCCACTCGTCATTATTTTTGTCTTTGAAGAAATCAGAATCGACCTGCTCGAAATTATGTCTCGTTATCTGCATCTGAGCTTTGTAAAGCTCAGAATTTTCGTCAGTGCTCGATTTTGATTTTCCTTTTCGATTCTCCTGAGCAATTAAAAAAACGATAGCCTGAGGATTGTTCTCTTTGATTAAGGGTAGGAATTTAGCCACTCTTAAGCCATAATCTGCCACAACCGCAATATGCGTTAATCTATGCTTCGTAATTGCCAAATAGTAAGTGGCGTTGATTGACAGCTCCGTTGGCAATAGGTCTACGACACTATACTTCTCGAAAATATGATATCGAGCACTGCGATACTCTGATTTGATTTTAGCATTATCTGAAAAAAATAGGTTTCGGAATGCACTTTTCAAACCTTGAACACATATTGCTCCCTGCTGGAAAGTATCATCCGTCATGTGACTAAAATATTTTTTTAGAGTAACTGAAAACCCTTTTTTACTTTGTAAATAGTAGTCTACTACCTTGTCAATTACGGTTTGTATATCCTCTGATTTCTCATTGAGCCTAGGTAAAAACCTAGTGCTAAATTTATTTTGTGGGTTTCTAGGAAAGAAGTCTAAAGAATTTAGTAATTCGTTGAATGTCTTTGGCTTCTTTTTTTCTTCGGTACTTAGTTCATAATATTTTGAATAAAGGAGACCTACATAACCATCCATCAATGAGAAAGAGTTAACCTTTCCATGATTAGTCGCGGCAATTATTAAAACCTCAATTAAAACTCTATCCTTATAGTAGTCTGACCTATGAAAATAGGATGGGAGTTTTATCTTGTTAAAATCAGAAAATGATCTGCCTTTAAGATCGTAATTGTTTGCGACACATCTAAATAGCTTATTCCCAAAGATTTTAGATATTATGAGATGCCGATATATTCCTCTTGGTTTGAATTCATTGTTGAAAAATTGACTTATTTGATCAAATAGAGATAAGAATATTGTATCAAGGCTATTATAAAAATCTTTAGAATGAAAGTCCCTTGAAATTTCCAACTCCCCATCTTCTGGAATGTGTGATTCATGTGGTATTCCTACATAACGAGGGCAATAAGTATCCAACAAATGATCTTTTGATTGTTTGTGTCTTTCGTGAGACGGTACAAAAATATCAAACAGGTCTTCTTTCTTCCTTATATCAACCTCAAACAAATCATCATCATCATCTTTGTTGTGATAGAAAAAATTGAAGATTTGAGAATCAGCATTTAATGTTTCACTAAGTATTTCATTGAATTCAATACTTTTTAGTTCGAATCCAACCGTTATCAGATTAATTTTTTTCTTAGGTTTTTCACTAGACGTTTTTAGAAAGTCTGTGATCATTATCCTCATATCAGAAGGTAGCTCATGATATTGATCCTTAGTAAACCGTAAACTACTTTTATGGCTAGCTGTTCCATGTGGTTTAATGTAAAGCGGTTGCCTTAATCGCCCATCCTTAACTAAGTCTTTTAACGGCTTACAATCACCATCAGACAAGACTTTATCATAACTATTAGCTCCAATTTCTTCATCAAGGATTTCGTCTAATAGCTCATCAAAATTAAAGTTTATAATTGCATCGATAAACCTATGCTTAAGCAAATGAGCCACAAGGTGATAAAAAAGGGTTGGGCCATTTGAACACTGATATAATTTTTGGATTGCATCTCGAACTTGAGATAATGGAATAATCTCAGCTAAAATGCTTAAAGAAGTTTCGAAATCAATAGCTTGCTCTTTGTCATACTCTGATTTCATAAGTCGAGCTTTTCTGACCTCAGAGTAATATTTTTGACCTAGACTATTGAGGTAACTGTTTTCATTCCAAAGCTCTCGAATTATGTGGTCGTTAAGTGTTTTGTTATCTAGCTCAGAAGATAATTCCTTATTAATCACATTTAGATTTTTACTCTTCTTCGCCTCTTCTCGGGTGTTACTATCTATTCCGTGCCAGCACTTATAGAATTTTAGAAAGTAATTAAGGTTTAAGGATTCTTTAATCGGCTCACCAGAATTTTTACGACGCCGTTTTGGGTGAATTATTTGGTCAGTAATTATTATTCTTTTTTCGATTTCTTCCTGAGCATCACTTGCTAAATACAGATCTGAAAATGCGTTTTGAGAAGCTCCCGCACCGATCACGAGAATATTTCTTGTTTTCCCCAAATGGTCTTTGACTCCTTCCGGGGTCTGAATACGGTTCAATTTTTTTGTGAAAACATCTTCTCGAAGCTTGGCCTCTTCAATTTTAAATTTCGATTTGCGATTGTTACAAATATCTAATGAAGTGCCATAAAAGTGATTAAGTGCTAATTGAGAAGCTAAATACTCTAAGCTCTTGTGCGGAAAGTAATTCATATCGTATAGTTTATCACTTGACATATTAACACCCCTTGTGATTAATATCAATTTTTAATCCATCAATAGGGAGTATTATGAAGTGCCTAAAATTCTTGAAGAATTTGAAAACTCAAGTTCAAATGACAAGTTTGAAGGACTTAACCAATACATCGCAAAACTCTCTAAAAAGGGAGAATATGCGATTAATGCATGCTATATAATTGCCTTGCACGATCTGTGTAAAGATCTTCCTAAAGAGCATTTACAACATCAAGAACTCATTGATATCGTACCAAGGTTGGCAGTTAATTTTTTCAGCTTCTTCAGAAGCCACCTTCCTATAGACACCCTTGCAGGAAAGTCTGAAATCTTTGAAAAGAGGTGCTTGGCCGGAGATTTTAACTGGAGACCTGAAAAATTTATTGAGATCATAGAAATGTTTGATCCAAAGTCGATCTTCAAAATACTGACCGAACTTAAAAACGCTAATACTCTACTATCCTTGAATTGCTCAACCAGCTACAAGTATTGGGGTCAACGTGAAGATGAAATGGAAGGTGATATAGATAAACTTATCGGGAAAATGTCACCTGAAGATCAATATACCTTTATTCGAGAGAATGTGTCCGT
The DNA here is from genome assembly GCF_900111145.1 of Roseivirga pacifica. Taxonomy (GTDB): domain Bacteria; phylum Bacteroidota; class Bacteroidia; order Cytophagales; family Cyclobacteriaceae; genus Roseivirga; species Roseivirga pacifica. The sequence goes on along the minus strand of NZ_FOIR01000001.1, from coordinate 664,746 downwards.
TGTATTAGAGCAATTAATAGGTAAAGACTTCATTGACGGACCGATACTTAGCCGCTACCGAGGCTTGGTGAAAGATTTTAAATGTCATTTAGATGATAAGAATTACTTGGACAGGTTGCTGGGCAACAAGTTTTACTCTAAACAGAATCCACACTTAAAATGGCTTAAGCTCTACGATGATGAAAAGTACAAAGAAGCGTGGGATTTAGAGTTTGGACTCTAAAAATCTTACCTGCTAAGAAAATCTTCGGATCTGAAGAGGTGCAAATAAATAACAAGTTATTAAGCTCAACTCGTGAAATGTGAGTCATCAATGAGCTCCCATAGAACGGTTCATAGACTGTATACTGCACCAATTGCAAAATGAGAACCGCATTACTTTTCTACACACAGACATCACGTCTAAGACGATCAATCGCTTAGAAGAATATTGGATCAGATATCGTAAGTGAGTCGGTACATCCTTCAATTTTCTTTTCCATCTCATTGTAAAAGGCATCGTCAAACTCTTTCAACATATCCTTCAATCTGTATGCGTCTGCTTTACTATTTTCATTGCTAGCATCAGAATTCAAAACGGTTGTTTGAAATAATTTTGAGCTTAATTGAATTTCGATCTTCTTACCTTCACAGAAAAAACTGCTTATCGAATTGTGGAATTTCAAAAGGTATTCATCTTTAACTATAGGACTTTTATCTGCTGATATTTGCTTATTTTCATAGGTAAACCTTCTCCTACCTCTCCACTCTACGATAACTTCTTGAATGGCTTTTAATGCTTCTTTATTCATGGAATTTTGATTTTGTTTATTCCTAAGATACTTTGTACCATCATTAGAACAAATTATGTACATCTCATTGACCCAAATTAGATTTAGGAGTATAATCCTAACAGTGAAAATGAGGTATGAATGAATAAAATTGAAATGATGCTATTAATGAAATTTGAGTCGCCTGTAATACCATTAGACAAAATATGCTATGATTATTTTGGTTGTAACAAAAACACAGCGAAGCAAAGGGCTAAATCAGGCACACTCCCTATCCCTGCCTTCAGGCTTGGTAAATCTCAAAAGCTCCCATGGATGATAAATATTCAAGACTTGGCTTACTTCATTGAAGAAAACTCTAATGAAGCGAAGAATGAATGGGTTGGAGTTATTTCAGAGTAAGTCGGTCTGGGTTAAGGTCTGTATAAATTCGCCAAAGAGTATTCAAATCCTTGTGGCCGGTGACCTGAGCAACTTGATCGACAGAATAACCTAATTCAAATAGCCTAGATGCTCCCTCTCTTCTCAAATCATGATAACGCAAGTCGGAAATTTTCAGATCATTTCTTACTCTCTGAAATCCAGCCGTTACTGAACGAGAATTATAAGGAAAAATTCTGTTATCCTTTTCATTTCTCTTTTGCCTCACTACGATCTTAAGAGCATCCCCTAAAAGAGGTACTTTCATATGATTGCCGATTTTCTTCCTAGGGTCCTTTCTATTGCGCACCCAAACCCAACTTTCATCAACATTCAAGTCTTCCCACACAATCGAACATACCTCAGATATTCTCATGCATGATAGAATTGAGAAATCCAGAATATCTGTGAAGGGTATAGACGAATAGGTGTGCCCCTGCCTTACGGCCAATCCTTTTCTGAGCTTTTGAAGCTCATTATTTGACGGCCTTCTTGTTCTAATATTTGACTTCCCAATTAATCCCAGAATTCGTAGGGTTGGCATTGCCTCTACGATTGAAGAGGCATTAACATCTATTTCATATAGCGCCTTTGCAGATTTCAAAACTGCTCTTATATGGCTTATGTCACATGCAATGGTAGCCGGAGATGCGCCACCCGATTTTCTTTCCTTACAAAAATCCACGATATGCTTTGGCTTAAGATTTGAAAGCTTTGTGCTCGCTATATTAAATTCCTTAATTGCTTCTAAAGAGTATCTTTTAGAACGCCCCATACCTATGTGTTCATCAGATAGATATTTTTCCAATAAGTCTCTAAGAAGTAATAAGGATGTATGATTGTTTGAGAAATCTTGACCTTGGGAAATGCTCTTTTCAATCAGATTAACCTGAAGCTTTCCCCATGCTTTTGCGGATGCTTTATTTTTAAAGGTCTTGTTTTTGGATTTACGCTCATCACTTTCCGGCTGAACCCACCTAACCTGACAACAATATTTACCATTTCGAGGAGAAACACTAAAGTACGGCACTAGCTAATATTCCTTCGGTTATTACACTGCCTACTGTAGGCAATATGTAGGCAAATTGTCAAGAAAATGTACTAAAATGTGTGAAAATGTATGAAAACGGATAAGAACAAAAAAGCTCAAAAAACCCAGTATTCAAGCACTTTAGTAGGAAACATTAAGAACAAGCACATTTCCGTTGCGCCGATGATGGATTGGACAAGTTCTGCAAATAACCTATTGAAATAAAACAATTCTGAAAAAGCTGTAGGCAATATGTTGGCAAAACTCATCCATCATATAGATTGAGTTACACTGTGGGGGCCTAGTTACAATTTACATATTAACTGAAAAGTAACTGTCCTACACATCCTTAAGTTTGTTGTTTAAATTCTTTAAACTGCAACATTTGTTCTTGGACTTCTTTCAAGTTCGATTAAAATTATTGAAATTATGTCTTGAATGCTGGGGTTCTCTAGCATGTTTGAGGTTGGGGTTGAGTTTTATGAAACCCTTCGATTTGGTTATGTGAATTGAAGCTAAACCCTTTCGGGATTATCGCATGCAAAACAATTAAATGACGAATACACAATCAATACAAAAACAACATACCGCTGCGGCACAGGGAATAGGGTTTGATTATCAGTTTTACTTATTTATGTATCTATCACTTGAACTTCGTTATGGCCAAAAAATTGGTTTTGAAGTCAAGGATGATATTCACATAGATCTTCCTGATGGGAGTACAATTCTATTCCAAGCCAAACACACAGTGCTAACAGGCTCGTACGATAAATCACAAAACCTTACTGAATTAGACGTAGACTTATGGAAGACTATAAGCAATTGGGTTGATTTTATAAAGTCTAGTGATGACCACGAAAAGTTCTTAAACTCTCACAATTTTGTTTTAATCACGAATAAAAGCGATGGAAACAATAATTTTATCACTTCCTTACTTCAATTCAAAAATGATGAGAATCTAGAAGTGCTAGTTAATTTTCTTAAAGAGCTATTAGGCAAAACAGAGAATAGCACAATCAAAAAGAACATAAAGAACATCTTGAGTCTAGGTAAACGAAAAATGAAACGCTTCTTTAAGAAGCTAACTATTGATACTGAAGTCGATAATATTACCGAAAGAGTCAAACAACAAATATGGGGTAAATGCAATCAAGCTGAGCTTGTTGATCCAATTTTTGAAAAATTATCCTCAAACATGCATGAGGCAAAATACTTGGGTATTAAGGGTCGCAAACAGTTTGAAATTACTTTCGATGATTTTTCAAAAAGATTTGGAAGGTGTTTTCGACCAGCGTTTCAAGATAAACCACTGCCTAAAAGAGAACTTCGTATTCACTTAACTGAGGATTTAGAGAGCCAAACTTTCATTAAACAGCTATTGGATATTGGTGAGGTAAAAAGTGGATCTAAATATATCGAGGAGTATACTGCAAAAATGCTCAAGACACTTAATCATTTTTCATACTGGGTAGACGAAAACTTTGTTTTACCTACGGAAATGGATGACTTCAGAAAGAATAGTATTGAAATCTGGGCTAATGAATTTAAAGCGAAATATAGGCGGATTGAGCGTAAACTTGAAACCGGGGCTTCACTTGGAGACTTGGAATCTGAAATTAGAGACTTAGGTTAGCGACCTAATTGATAGCTTGCGAAAAGAAGACCTTCAAATTTCTGAATTCCCCAATCTTGGAATTGAGTTTAGCAACGGTCATTTCTATGCGTTATCCGACAAATTAGAAATAGGTTGGCACTTTGATTGGGAAAGAAAATATCAAAAAACATGAAAGAAGTATATTACACATACAATAACGAAGCTCTATCTAGCTGTATATTCTTATCTGTTCTTAGTAAAACTGACAAACTAGAAATGGGTATCGCACCTCTAATATTACCATTGCTTTTGGACGATAGAAGCGTAAATTATATAAATAACGTGGAGGACAGTGAAATATCGTTGAATATCTTGATTGAGCAACAACCTAGATTGTTCACTTCATTTAATCAAAGGTTCTTGTCTTTACTCCCTGTCATGATCAATTCACTCATGATTCTTAAGCAAAGTGGTCAAATAGAAATTGGAACACATATAGAAGCCCGTAACAGTATCTTACTTAAGGATGATAATTTGGGAGAGAGGTATACGAAAATTGAAAAGGCCATACCTGCGGTTCTTTATATGTTTAGCCTACTTAGTATTTCTGAATTATATAGCCTCTTAAAAATACAATTATGAGATTCGTCCTTCATGAGATAAAATTATGGTTTCAGAATGGTGATGATCCAAAGAGTTACAAGTTTTTAGCTGATAGAGTTAATGTAATTACAGGTGATGCAACAACTGGTAAAACGAGTTTCTGGAGTATAATTGACTATTGTCTCCTTTCTGGCAAGGTTAATATAGCAAATACCATTTATGAAAAAGTCGAATGGTTTGGCATACACCTTAGTGTCGATGATAAGGAAGTTTCTATTGCCCGAAAAAGCCCAAAGAGAGGCACTGTAGCAGCAGATGTATTTTTCGATTCTAAGGCACTTCCTGAGACCCCAGAGGTAAATAGTACTATACCTGAAATAAAGACATTCCTAGATGCTGAATTTGGTATCGATGATTCACTGCGATTCCCCTTCGGCAAGGATTTGGGACAGTCATCATTCAATATTTCCTATAGGCACTTTCTTCTTTTCAACTCTTTAACCGAAACCGTTATAGGTGCCCCTGAAACGTATTTTGATACAACGTTCTATGGGAAGACTGAATATGATGATGCCCTGACCCACATATTTAATTTAATTATTGGGGTGAATGATATGGCAATTATCAAAGCCAAGGAAAGACTTGTGGAAATTGAAGCTGAATTGAAGAAAATCCAGAGACAACAAAACAAAAATGTTAGAAAACAGAAATCATTCGAAAGCTCTGTATTAGCCCTCTTTAATAGATGCAAACAATATAATTTTATTGAATACACTACCTCCTTTAGAGACCCAGAATGGGCAATATCATTCATGAATGATATTGTAAGCACAAATAAAGAAGTAATTCAGAATTCTAATTTGTTTGAGGAGATAGAAAATTTGGATAAAAGACGAATTCAGATTCAAAGTGAAGTCAACTCAATTGACCGGTATCAAAGGGAGCTTAAATCATACTACAGGAACCTAAAAAAATCTTCTGATAGTCTTCAACCCATTGAATTTTTAAACTCTAAACTCTCTGATCAACTTGTTGATTCTTATGAGACAAGAGTGTTCGTAGACACTCTGGAAGAATCTCTTCAAAAAATTAAGGCCAGTCTATCAAGGAAGGTTACTCCTTCACCGGAACCATCAGGTAATTTAGCTGAACTTAAGAAAGAGTTGGAGGACGTTACAAAAAGGTTGGCTGAACTTCTTGAAATAAGGAAAGACTACTTCTCAAGAGGAGAGAAGTTTATGATTCTTGGCGAAATTAAACATGCTCTTCAAAATCTACCTCTTTACGACCCAAAACCCATAGATGAAGTACAACTTAATAACTTGAACGAAGAAAAAGGTCAGCTTGAAAAAATCCCTGCTGAATCCTCTCAAATTAAGCACAACATGAGGTCTATGTTAAATGAGAGTATCCAAAGAAATTTCAATTTATTGAATTCTCTTCCAGCTTATCAAAATAGCCGAATTGATTTCAATCCAGAGAGAATGATTCTACAGTTGTATCCAGAAGGACAACTGTTCCCTCTAGATAATGTGGGAAGTAAATCAAATTATATGTTCATGCATCTTTGTGTCTACTTGGGTCTCCATGAGCATATGATTAACATTGAGCAAACTCATGTACCGCAGTTTCTCTTTATTGATCAGCCTAGCATTCCATATTATACAGGTGATAATGACAAAGGAAATGATGATAAAACAAAATTGCTTGATGCCTTCAAATTACTAAACACCTTTCTGGAATATATAATAGTGGATAAGCAGGATCATTTTCAAATTTTTATGGTAGAACATGCTCCAAGAGACTACTGGGAAAATAATGATTTACAATACTTCCATACCGTTGATGAATTTATTAATGGAAAAGGCTTAATTCCAAATAATGTATATAGCAGTTGATTATGCATGTCTTTAGACCTGGAGAATTTCAAAAATTCATCGTTCATCATATTGGAAATAAAAGTAACGGGGACGGGGCACGCTTTTCCGAGACCCTCACTGACACTTCGCGCATTAATGGTTGCTTAAACCAATTGATCGAAAGTAATTTCAAATCGGAGGAACTCTATCAATTTCACTTTATTCATGATGTGGAATTGAACCCCATGAATCATTTTGCGAGTTTAGTCTTTCAGAATTCGGACTCATTTATTGAGCAATCCAAGAATATTGGCAGACTCCTTTATGACAAAAGTACTCACCCACAAATTAAGGGTGGTGAACTGTGTCTGTTCTATTTAAAGGATTGTCAACTTAATGATGATATAGTTGACTGTATTGGTTTATTCAAGTCCGAAACAAAGGACACAGTCCTAAAAATTGATGTTACAAATGACGGATATGGCTTGACTGACGTCAAAGGCATAAATACTCGAAAAATCGACAAAGGCTGCCTTATTTTTAATACTGAAAGCCAAAATGGTTATTTAATTTCGCTTATAGACAATACAAATCGAAACACTGAAGCTCAATATTGGAAGGATGATTTTTTGGGCATTCAAAACAAGAAAAACGAATACCATTATACCAACCAGTTTTTAGGCTTAACCAAACAGTTTGTTACCAAGGAACTTTCTGGAGACAATGGAATAGAAAAGGCAGATCAGATCAATTATTTAAATCGTTCAGTAGAATATTTCAAGAATCATGAGTGTTTTGACAAAACTGAATTCGAAAATCAAGTCTTTCAGAATGCAGATGTAATTGAATCATTCAACAAGTTTGACCAAATCTACCGAGAACAAAATGAAGTTACTTTTTCCAATGAATTTGGCATCTCAAAACAAGCCGTCAAGAAACAAGCTCGTTCATTTAAGAGTGTTCTAAAGCTTGATAAAAATTTTCACATATACATTCATGGTAACAGAGATATGATTGAACAGGGAGTAGATTCAAAAGGAAGGAAATACTATAAAATCTACTATGACGAAGAGAGCTAAAAAACATAAAAAAAGCCTAATGCTTTATCTCCTTACCGAGCCAAACGCCGTATTTTTTCCACTGTTCATAAAATACGATCCATTCCGATATCCAGGGAATCATTTCAAATAGGTTAATCTTTTTGAAAGCAATTTGATCGATCAGCGGATGATAAAGACATAGAGAAAGGTCATAATAGAGATGAATATCTCTATGAAATTTTATTTTATAGTCATTTATATAAATCCTATCGTATCTAAATTTATTAAATGGAGAGTATGATATTAAAATTTCATAATTCTTACCATTTACATCTAAAATGCCCTTCCCTATTAAAGATTTTCTATCTGAACTAATCATTAACCTCAACCAATCAAAGTGCTGTTCTGCTAGAAACTTTTGAAAGCTTAAGAACAAATGGCAATTGTTCTGGTGTTCTTTTCTAATACTCTCCTCCATAGCTGTGATGGGTCCCATTTTTAACACCTCTCTCCCTATTAATTTGTCCATTAGAATCTGTATATGCCATGCCTCCGTTTATGAGACTACTGGATTTTGTAAGAACATCATCCGTACTTTTTGAGAAACTCATGAACTGTTCATTTAATGATTTCTTGTAGACCCCTTCTCCAAAAAGCTCGATATAGTCGTTCTTACTGGTTTCAAAGGAACCTTTTAACTTCTGCCATTTTGAATAAAGGTGTGTAATAAAGCGATTGAAGCTTTCATAGTGTTTATTTGTCCAGGAGTCCGTAAAGTCCTCATCCTTGTTAACTGGATTAAGAACTTTGAACCTGTGACCACTCCTTATTGAATCAGTATAGCTGCCCGTCACTCTTGTAAGAATATGATCCATCGCATCAAAAATTGAGCTTTCACCTTGATAGAATCTGGCAGCTAAAGTGGTAATAACTATACTGGATACCCTATAATCTCGATTCTCATAATAGATATCTCTATACCTCTTTAACAGCTGAACCACACGTTGAAGAGGTGTTTTCATATAAAGCTCTTGAGGGAGTGGCTCTGTATCAATCTGGGCTTCCAAAAGGACATCAGCATACCTTTTCAACATTGGTTCCTCTACTGAGTTAGCAATATTTAAGAACCATTTAGCGAAGCCCTTTGGATTCCCTGACGACCAATTCTTAAGGGCCTTTTCGGGAATTTTAATTATTTCCTTTTCAAAAGCATTTGGCATACAGGCAGGTAGAATGTCCATATGAAAGTCTCCCTTGTAGTTTAACCTGATACAACGTGTTTTCTTCTCCATAATCTCCTTATAATAGGAGTCCTTTTGCAGTGCTTTTACAAGCGCGTTGTATATTTCTTCTGGGGAATGATTGAAATACGGATCATAAATGTGTAATACTGTATCTAAATCAAAATCTTCATTGTTGATTGGCTTTACGGTTGCTTCTATACGCTTTGATCCCTGTGCATAAATTTCAATTTGGAATCCATCAAAAAACTCTTCATCGCTCTCAAGTAGTTTCGACACAGCGTTGTAAGCGGAATCCATTCTATCTAAACGAGTTTGGTCAAGTTGTAGCTCTTGAGCAATTCTTGCTAAGAGTTCTTCCCGTTGTAGATCATAATTCTTAAATATATCTATCATGGTTAAAAGCTTTGATTGATTAATAACTTAGCATGTTGTCCGATGCGAGCAATTTGTTTACCGCCTGCCATAAGCCGTAGCTGTTCTATGTCGTCACAACTCACCACAGCATATCCTTTTGTGATATCTAGTTCTTGATTAGCTAACTCTATTAAGGATAGTTTTTGTGCTTCATCAGGAATCATCTCAAAAATGTCATAAGTCAAAATCTCATAACAACTGAAGTAATCGCTCCATGACAGCGTTTTAGAAAACCGTCTAATATGTTTAAAGTCAAAGTGCGAAAAAGTTTTAGAGTCAAGAATACCTGTCTCCAATAGCTCCTCATTAAATTCACGCTTTGGGTTTTCTTCTCTTTCCCTACGGCTTTCAAACCAGTTAAGTACTTCACTAGCATATCGGCCTTCAACGGAAAATCTTAGGTCTGATGAGCTTTTTTCATCAACATCTAATCCGTTTCGCGAGCTGTCGGGTTTATATCCCCAATTATTAAACAGACTATCATCTCCATAGCGTTTATAGGCCCCTCCGACTGGCTGCAATTGATTCTCAATTCTCCTGTTAAAAACAAGCAGGTATTTGTTTGTACCAGGAATTTGTATCTTGAAAAGACCGCTCATTGAGAAACGAATACTCATGTTTTTGTACTTACCAAACTTTGTCTTCCTCAGCAGGTTAATGTGATTGCGATTTTCCCATACGACAGCGGCTCCCCTGGATAGGAGCGGTTTTGCTGCAGTAAGTAATATTGTCGAAGCTACTCCCATAATCTGTTTAGTTTTCTTTTCGAACCCCTTTGAAGGGAGTCCCATCCTTTTTTCCATCCATAAACTTGCCAGTGCCGGTATCTCTTTTAGTCCACTGTCCTGTTTTTGGGTTAAGGGTCTGAGACCTACCTCTCACTTGCCCTTTTCTGGCGTTATCGCCATATGGTTTATTTGTTGCCATTGTCGCTATTTTTTCTTTCTTTAAAGTTTAATCGAAATCATGTTTTGACCTCTACTATCTAATGCTGACCATTTAAAAAAATTTACAAGACAGTTTGTGTTTTTTTTAACGTTCTCAGCATTTGTTATTGAAAGGATGGAAGTATCCAACAATATAATATCAAAAAATGGCCTTCAGGAGGCTGCTCAAAAGGAAGATTGGGAACAGCTTTGGATTAACCTTATTGCCTTCTCTATAAAGCGCCTGATTACTCGATATGGAATTAAAGGAAGTAAGGATGAATTGTTAGCACTAGCAGAAAAAAAGCTGAGTGAGGTCTTATCTCTTACACTTGTTGAAGGCACTCGAAATTGGAATACAGATGAATATCCAACATTCAAGGATTTCTTGGAGAGCGTCATAGATAGCCATATCAATAACTCATTTAGAAAGGCTTCACCAAAGGAAAGTCCGGATTTGGATATACCTGATGCCTCTAATGACCTGAGCCCCGAGGACTCAGTATTATATAAGGAGCTAAGAAGTGAAGCCTATGACTTCCTCCTTGAAAATGGTGCATCAGATGATGAACTGATGATATTTGAATGCATGGCAGACGGTATAATTAAACCTAAAGCCATTAGAAAGGATCTTGGTATGAGTGAAACTGACTTCCATAATGCTTGGAGACGATTGAAACCAAGAATTTTGAAATTAAGAAAGAAACTGTCCAGTCATGACTAAAAATTTAAGCATATCGCTTTTCGAAAAGTTTGATGAGCTATCGGCCAATGTAATTATGGAGGATTTAGATGCTGCAAAGGAATTCTTGGCTGAGTTGAAAATTGATTCTGAAAAAGTAAGTTTAAAAGGCGTAAATGAGATTAATAAAGCACTATTTCTTGCTAAAGCCAAGGCTAACCAGGCACGTGATACATCCCTTTTAGAGAAGTTGCGTTCTAAGATTAAAGAATCTATAGAACACAATGCCACTTTAGCTGGAGAAGTTTTAAAGAATACCTTGTCTGAAAGAAGAGCCTCATTTCAATTCAGAAATCTTGAAAAATGGTCAGATGACGAACTTCGGGAAGTATTAGGAGATGCAGATATAGCAAAGCTTTTAGAAGATTTAGAAGACCTAGAGTAAAGCACAATGGAATTAGGCCAAATTGCAGCTAGAAAGCTTATGAATCAGCACGGTCTTCAGGATTTGTCAGAAACTCCCTTAGAGCTTGTTGCTGCCGGTTTGGGGGCTACTGTCGTTGAAAAACCAATGAACTCTGCAGACGGAAGAATTGTTTTTGGTAACCGTAAGACATTAATCACTATAAACTCAAACATAGAATTTTTAGGAAAAAAACGCTTTACATTAGGACACGAAATTGGACACCTTTGCATGCATAGGGATCATTTTTTAATGCACAACGATACAGATGCGACTCTAGAATACTTCAAGTCTGGTAATCAGGAGACAGAAGCTAATGAGTTTGCGTCCGAATTGATTATGCCGGAAGCAAAATTTAGAGAAATATCCGACCAGTATGAGTTCGGCCCTGATCTCTTAAGGTTTTTAGCAGACTATTTTAAGAGTAGTATTACTTCTGTAGCATACAGGTACTTCAAATACGGTAATCACCCTATTTGCCTTGTTTATAGTTTTGCTAACAAAGTAAAATATTGGATGCGTCCAGATAATTATGACCACTTCATAAAAGACTGTAGGAATTTAACCCCACCGTCAGACTCTGTGGCAGCAGAGTATTTTAATAATGGTATAATTTATAGTAAGAATGAGAGTCAACAAGAGGTTTGGAAGTCAACTTGGTTTGAGTTGAAAAATTGGGAAAATGATTCTGACTTCTCTTTTTATGAATATTGCATTGTAACTCCAAAATACAATACGGTTCTTAGTGTTATATGGGAAGAATGAATACCCCACTATTTAATATTCTAAATTAGCATGGAGAGTAAAAATATCGGCTTATCAGGAACCGGGAACAGCCCCGAACATCAGCTTTTAATTGCTGATTTAGTTACTTTCTTGAACAATCGCCTTGCAAATAATAAGAGGTATAAGAATATAGTTGCGACTCCAGAGACACCATACTCTGGTAAAGTGCCAGATTTACTAATATGGAATAGGCGTAAAGGCATAGATAGTACTTCAATAATAATTGAAATTTGTTGGGACTCAGAGCTGGAGAAGGACAAAGCGAAAGTACTCAATCTAATATCCAATAATTTAGGTATCGTAGAGGCTTTTGTGATAACATTTGATACTCTTCAGTGTTACAAGGTTTGGAGAAAAAAGGATGGTAAGGTTTCAAGATTCCAGCGAAGAACCACAATTACATCGCTGAATTCAGATTTTAGTAAGATTCTGTAGGGTTTGGGGTTCCTGAAATGGGATAATGAAAGTCGTCAACTTAAAAAATTTCAAGCCTAAAGTAGAACCCGTATTGAGGTTGCCAACAGGACAAGCATAAAGCCAGACAGCTTATCAAGAAATCGTTGCAACCTTTTTTAGGTCTAATGTTGCTTTGTAAGTGCTGGGTAAGATTAGTCTGTTTTCTTTCTTTTAGAATTCCACTGTTTGATTCAACGCTTCATCTGCATCTTTGTGTTTAAAATTCGATTGATACCCTATCGTGGTTGTAACAACCGTATGTCTATAGAGTTTTTGAAGCATTTGAATAGGTATACGGTCGCCTGAAATATTGCCGAACGTATGTCTAGCTATATGCATTTTCAGTGGTTTTGTTAAGCCAATTTCCTTGGCAATATTCTTCAAGTGTGTATTGAACTTCCTGTCTGCATTCTTAATTCTCTTTTGAGTTAAATCTCGATCACGCAAATCTGTCATTCTTAACTCGGGAAAAATTGTCGGCGAGATGTCGTTGCTTCCGGGTTCGTAAAGGTTAATTACCTGAATAGCTTTGGGTGGTAGCTTCAAAGAGTCTGCTTTATTATTTTTTCCCATGGAATAATAGAGCCTCCCATTTTCCACATCAGTCCACTTGATTCTTAGAGCATCTGATACTCTCATTCCTGCCAAATAGAAGCAAAATAACCATACATTCTTAGCATGCCATGCAGGACTGCCTGTTTTAAGTGATAAGCCCTCAAGTTGCTTAACTTCTTCTTCATCTAAACCAAGCTTCGTGGTTTCGGGGAATTTTATAACAATTTTACCTTTCCCAAAGGGATAGTATTTTCTATCAACTAAACCATCGGTAATGGCTCTATTATACAAGGTTCGGATGGGGATTAAGTGGTTTATTATAGTTCTATCAGAGACTTTTCTAGTTGAGGATAAATAAGCTTGATACTTCCTTAATAAACTCTCATTTATCTCACGGAAGGTGATGTCGCCTTTGTTGAATTCTCGAAAGCGGTTGATTAGTGGCGTTTCTGCAGAAACTCTATTGTGTTTTCCTTGAAGCTTGAGTTCGTGTAAATAAATTTCAGAAAGCTTAAAGAATGATTTGCTTCCATAGTTGCCTTTAACCTGTTCTTTAATGGTTTTTGCCGAACTAAATGGTTGTGTTGTCTCTAGCTCTAGAAGGTTCTCATTTGCCGCAGATATTTTTTTAGCTAGCAAATTATTTAAGCGCCTTGAGTTTGGGTGCGACTTCTTAACCCTTTTTAGTTTTTCATCCCAATGTTTTTCGAGTACATATTGACCGGTGTAGATATAGGAGGACTTTCTTTCTTTGGTTACCCTAACTGCTAGAGGGTACTCCCCCTGTTTATTTGGTTTTTTTCGAAGAACTGCAACTATTGAGGCCATGAGATAACTTAGGTGTTTTTAATGGGTACAACATAGGTACAACATTTCTCGGTTTTACTCAAATTCATACATATCAAAGTGTACTAATTATAGCTATTAAGCACTATATAGAGCTATTTTGAACTGTATGGAACTGAATAACGCAAGACTTAAAATCTTGTGAGCATCTGCTCGTGCGGGTTCAAGTCCCGCCTCTGGTACATTAAAGCCTTCTTGAGAAATCGAGGAGGCTTTTTTGTTATATTCCCATGTGTTTTGGGTTTATGCTATTTCAAGTATTCGTAGAAATTATATCTATGTTGGTTTAACATCAGATTTAGACGGTAGAATTGATAGACACAACAAAGGGTATGAAAGAACAACAAAGCCTTACGCCCCTTTCAAACTGATTTATTCAGAGACGCATTCGACTAGAGCTGAGGCTAGAAAAAGAGAAAAGTATTTTAAATCGGGAGTTGGTAAAGAGTTTTAATCTAAAATCTTGTGAGCATCTGCTCGTGCGGGCCTGCCTACCGTGGGAAGGCCTGTCTACCGACAGGTAGATTCAAGTCCCGCCCCTGCCTTTGCCGGCAGGCAGGTCTGGTACATTAAAGCCCCTTTTTAGGGGCTTTTTTGTTTTTATTCCCTTGTGCTTAAGCCACCTTTCTTCCTTTCAGTGGAGGCCTTCTTCTATACGCATAATGAGCCAATACATATTCCAGCGCCTTTTTAATTGCATCGTTTATAGGGAGTCTTTGAGTGCCTAACTCAGGATCGATAGACCGTAGCCTAAAGTAGTAGTCGCTCATAAATGGCGGGTTCTCTCCCTTGGTTATGGCAGCATCTACTGCTGCTACTTTTTCGGCTTGGCTTAGTTTAATGGTCCTGCAGGTAACAAACTTTGGGTTGCCCAGTTTGTCCCTCATTGCGGCATAACCGAAAAGGCGGCAAATTAAGCCGCGGTAGTTGTATTGGTCGCAAGTTCCCTTGTCGAGGCTCAGGGCTTTTGGCCGAAACAAGCTGCAGTACGGTCCCGTGTTTTGTGTAAGCTCAATGTAAAAGCCTTCTATTCGTTTGGTTAAGAATAGGTCCAAAGCCAATGGAAGAAACTCTAGGGGACTGGCCTCAATATCGGGGTTTAAGCAGCATTTGCCGCAGCCTGCCAAGCATTGAATTTGTGAACGATTCTGAAAGATCTTGATTTCACTATCGAGTACAGCAAAAACCTTTTCCACCGCCCTCACTTTGCGCACTACCGACATAAAAAGCGCGCAAATATAGAAGAGGGGTTTGCTTTTTGATTCAGCCGTGAGCCGAATAATTTTCGGTTTAAACGTGCTTAGTTCTTCTCAATACTAAACCTATCTACCACCTGATTACCCTCTGTAGTAATGGCCGTTCCGGTGAGTACTTTGCCATTTACATCGAGCTTTAGAAAGGCCCAATCGTGCGTGTAGGCCGCTACAAGATTTGGGTAGTCGCAGTTTTCAGGACTTGGCTCCCATGGAGTTGGGTCGGAGCCAATGCCGCGCAATTTACCTCCGCTACCCACGGTTATGCTCACGAAACCAGTTGGGTTAGAATAAATGGAATCTTGCAGCACTTGTTCCATCGTTGGGCCGTTGGCGTTCATTGGTCTAAGCCTTTCATAGGTGTGGGCATGGCCATTCAAAACTAGGTCAACATCGTATTCATCGAATAGCGTGTAAAGGCTTACCACAGCTTCGTAATCGTCTTTATAGGTGCAAGACCTGCCATTGTGGTGGAGGAAAACCACGCGCCATTCAGCCGACTCGGGAATATTGGCAAGATCTTCTTTCAGCCATTCTACTTGTTTGTCATAATCATGCATTTCGCCATTCTTGGTGTCTAGTGCAGTAAAATGAACGTTTCCGTAATCGAAGCTATAGTAATGCTCGTTACCCGGTAGCTTCCACTCCTTCATGTAGTTTTGTTGCGGCTCATGCCAGTCGTGATTTCCCAAAACGGTGAAAACAGGCACATACGGGAACACCGAACCGAAGTACTGAAAAAGATTTTCATCATACACTTCGCTTTTTCCATCAGGGTAAATAATGTCGCCAAGTAACAGGCCAAACCTTAGGGAATCGACAAAAGGAGCCAGTGCTTCGCCCAGTTTATCTGGTGTTCCGCCATCATCTACCGGCTCGCCAATATCACCCACGGCAAAGAAGGAAAACACCGAATCGGTGGCAGACACGGGAGAAGTAAAGTGATAAGGAGACTTGTTTAGTGGGCTTTCGTGGTCTGTAAAAACCGAGTATTCATAAATGGTGTTTGGCTTGAGTTGCTTTAAAACAACCTCATTTTCTATCAGGTTGGTGTTGGTTTTTCGAGTCAAGCCTTTTGCTGTTTGCCAGTTGTTTTTGCCTTTTACCCTGTAATCAACACGCGCTTCTTGCCCAATGTTGGTTCTCCATAAAATGGATACGCTATCGGCAATAGCGCTTTGTAAATAGGGTTTTCTAACCAGCTCAGGCAACACTTCACTTTCCTTTTTAGGGGAACAAGAACAAAATAGAATTAGAAGGAGACAGAAAGAAATCGCAAGTCTTTTCATGAGGTTGAAGCCAAAAGTTGAAATTCAAAGCTAGTGGCTACAATGCGTTTGAAGTAGCGGCTGTTGTTAAGCTTTTGTCACGATTTCGCTCAGCGTTTTAACTTTAAAGTGCGCCTGTAAGGCGGCTGAGTATCGTCTTGCGATGGATAGAATACACCTTCTACCACCTTTCTTTTGGTTTGAAATAAGTAGACAATGCCGTATTCCTGGTCTTGCGCTTCGGGCGAAGATGGAGGCAAACTGTATTCAAAAGCTTTCATTGGCCCGAGATCGATTGGCTTGTAGGTGAATGGGGCATCGTTTGGTTGAAGGCTGAAGCGCAGGGTTTGGCCATCAAAGGCTTGATCTGTTACCGATGCCTCCCAGCCAAAGCCTAATAGTGCTGGTTCATCGTATTTCTTTTCATCAAACGGATCGAAATGGTATTCCGTTGGTCGGTCGTCTAAGGTTGAGCTCAGAATGATTTTTTGCTCATTGAATACACCAAAAAGGGTGTCGAGCTGGCCATAAAGGTAAATGCTATCACGAACGGTTTTAATTCCCCAGCTTTCTTCTCCTTCCCAAGAATAGCTTACGATGTCGTTGTTCTCGAATGAGAAAGTCATTAAACCTGGAGAGAATAAGAAGGTAGAATCCTGTGGCACTTCATCGGCCAATGCGTAGCTGCCATCTTCTTGCACCATGGTAAAAATGGGCTGTTTGGCTTTTACATAGGCCATTAGCCAAGTGCCTTGGGGTTGTTGGGCAAAAGCAGAAAAGGAAACGAAAAGAGCCATTAAGGCGATAGTATTGCGCATGCCTGAATATACGGCAAGTTTAGTTTAACGGTCGAGCCATTTCTTAAAATCCTGCACTTTTTCGCGGCTTACAATGGCGTCCATGCTGTCGTCATGCTGAAGGATAAGGCGCAAACGGCTGTTCGAATAGGTTACTATGTCTTTAATGGCTTCTAGCGAAACCAAGTATTTGCGGTTAATGCGAAAGAACTTTTCTGGATCTACTAACTGCTCCACCTGCTCCAAAGTATAGTCGATTATGTAGCGGTTTTTCTCCAGTGTTTGTAAATAAGTAGCCTTCTCTTGACTAAAGAAATAACCAGCATCGGTTGTAGCAATGGTTTTAATATGCTCACCAATTTTCACCACAAAACGCTCTTTGTACTTTTTGGTCATTTGCTGCATGGCCTGTTCAATCATGGCGAGGTTTAAGGTCGGTGCCTGATTGTCCGCATACAACTTTTGATACTTGTCCAGTGCTGCCTCAAGCTCATTTGGGTCAATGGGCTTTAATAAGTAATCCACACTGTTCAACTTAAAAGCACGGATGGCATATTCATCGAAAGCGGTTGTGAAAATAATGGGTGATTTTACCTGGACTTGCTCTAAGATCTCAAAGCTTAACCCATCAGCCAATTGAATGTCAAAGAACAGTAAATCAGCACTATTACTGCCGAGCCATTCTACTGCGCGTTTTACAGAATCGAGCTGAGCGACAATCTGTGCGTTAGGCAGTGTTTGATTGAGCAAGGTGGTTAGCCGCTTGGCGGCCATGTTTTCATCTTCAACAATTAAGATGTTCATAAAGCTAATTTTAGTAAAGGAAGTTTTACAATAAATTTTGACGGGCCATCTATTATCTCAACTGCTTTTTCACTTAGAAACTCGTACCGCGCTTTAATATTTGCTAAACCCATGCCCGAAGATTCTTCAATTGGAATGTTCTTTTTTTGCAGGTTGTTTTTCACCACTAAGTACTCGTTTTCGATGCTTACGTCAATCGTTAACGGGTCGTCTTGAGCAACCACATTGTGCTTTACTGCATTTTCCATCAGCATCTGTAGTGCGATGGGGGGAATCATGTCTTTTTCGTGCCCGGTAATATCTATGTTCACTTTTAGCTTGTCGTCAAACCGTGCGCTTTGAAGCACCAAATACGACTCTACAAACTTTAGCTCCGTTTCGAGCGGAACGAGTTCTTGCGAACGAGTGTCGAGAACATAGCGATAAACCTTGGAAAGCTGGCGGATAAAATCGGCAGCACGGTCTTGGTCTTCGTAAACCAGGTTGGTAAGGGCGTTCAGGCTGTTAAAAAGAAAGTGTGGGTTCACCTGATTTTTAAGCGACTCATACTTGGTAGCCATTTGCTCTTTTTTAAGCTTTTCGGCATCGAGCGCGGCTTTTTTCCAGTTGTTAAGAAAATGTGCAGCGTTTAAAAAGAAACTGATAACAAAGGTTACGCCTACGGCAACGAGTGCAATTTCGCCTATATCGTAAATGCGAATGCCAGAAAGGACCCAAACAAGTATGTACAAGAAATAGACAGCAGCGGGCGAATAAACAATTACGCCAACAATGCCCCAAATGAATCGTTTTTGAGGGTTTTCGAGCCAGGGAATTTTGTAGGAAATGAAATCGGAAAGATGACCGTTACCTTGCCAAAGCAATACCCACATAAGCCCTGTAAACAGCATGGAATACCTTTCAGACCATGGGTCTGCCCAGCAATTACACCAGAAGAATACGGTTAACGATCCGAATAGGAAGATCAGAAAGGTATCCCTAATCTCTTTTTTCCAATTGATGGTTTTCAGGTAACTCATTGACTAAAGCTAAGTAAAAATCAGTTTTGTGAAACCGCGTATTTGCCAAGTTTAAATTGCTTGCGGTATTTATTCGCCCAAAAAGACATAAGCGGTATGCCTACAAAGGCCGGTAGCACCCATAACGACCAGCTGTAATTGTTGGGCATGTTGAATATTTCTCCGTTCTGAACCAAAAAGGCAGTAATGCTGGAGATTAAAGCGCCACACATTGAGTTCATGTGCGCAAACCACCACCACATTCTTTCTTGACTATTTACCCTCAGAAAGCCTCTCAGGTTTAAAGCACCAGTTTGGGCAGTGAAAAATCCGAAGAACAGACAGAGGTAGGCGATCATTTGACCTGTACCACGCGTGGCAAAAATATTAATGCCTACCCCGAAAAGGCTTAAGCCAAACAGAGTGGTGATAATGGCTGCGGCCCAATCGTACCACATGGGTTTTAGGCTGTGGCGTAACTTGAGTACGCGCACACCAGAAAAATTCATGTAGTAGCTGAATACGGCAATTATGAGTAGGAAGAAGTTGAAGCGAACAAAGGAGATGATAAGCAATGCGCTAACAAGGATCCAGGTCATTGACCAATAGAAAACCTGACCTACTTGTCTGTGCAACTTCCCTCCCTTTTTACCTATAAAGGCGGCAGCCAGGCCCGAAATTAGAGTGAGGCTACCGGCTACCACGTGTGATATGATGAGTATTTGAGAAAACAGTTCCATGACCTTTGGGCTGCTTAGTTATTACATTTTTGTGCCATTTCTTTGGCCACATCTACTCCCCAGGTTGGGTCGAAACTCTGACCTTGCTTTTCGGCTTCGAACAACGGCTCTGATTTTTTAGCCAGCGCACAAGCATTTTCTACTGGTGACCCGAAGAACTCTGCCATTCCGTATTGCATTTGAGCCAATAGTACCATTGCGCGTGGGTTTTCTTTATCCATTGCCAATGCTTCGTTAAGCGTTTGCATAACCTTTGGCGATAGCATTTGGCCGCGTGTGTTTGGGTCGGCAGCTAATTGCGCTAGATAAACGAAGCCTTCTAGTGCTTTAACCTCTGAGTTTTTTGGTTGAAGCTCCAAAGCCTTGTCTACATGTTGTTTTGCCTGCTGAATGTATTCGTCTTTGGTTGAAATGCCATCGGCCATTAGCCCAATGCGTGTGTAGGAAAGTGCGGCATAATAGGGAGCGTACCAATCGTCTTTGGCTACGCCTGCAATGCGTTCGAACTGGCCAGCGGCAGACTGTAGGTCTTCAATAGATTGCGCAGCGCCAAGGGTTTGTAATCCTTTTACCATCGCATTGATGTAGGCTTGCTGGTTTTGTGCTTTTAGACTAAAACCGGCTACGATTAATCCGAGAATGATGATCAACTTTTTCATTGTATTGAGTTTTGATTGTTTGCTAAATGATTATGAACCAAAGATGCAGGCTGGCGCGCTCCTATATAAATAAGACTTACCGAACCGTAGAATTTGCAAGATGAGTTGTAGGAGGGGTTTGATGTTGATTGATAAAGCATCCAACCCCCCATGTCTGCGGCATGCAGGTCTACCTTTACTTGGAGGAGGGGAATAGGCCTAGTTTGTTTTCAGTTAAACAGATTATATAAAGTTATTCTCTTACTAAAAGTGGTTTCCTTGCAAGGGGCACATCTATGAAATTCTATCCAAGAATTTTTGCACAAACACTCCTCCTTGGTGAAGGAGGTTGGGAGGATTGGCTTTTGAAGTAGAATATTTTGTTCTAATCCCCCTTTTCCAAAAAGGGGGAATTAGCTCTGCTAGATTGAAGAGCAGAACTTAAGATATTTCTATTAATACTTTTTGGTTAAACGCCTTGCTCTAGGAAACTACTCGTAATAAAGAGTAGTTGCTCGAACTTTCTAAACCTAAAAGAGGCTGTCTCAAAAGCCAACTATTTTCGTCATTCTCAGCCTGCCTGCCGAAGGCAGGCTTGACTGGGAATCTCATTCAAGCTCTAAGTCTAGTTTGAGGAGATTCCCGATCGGTGTCGGGAATGACGTTTAGCTTTTGAGGTAGCCTCCCAATTACTATTCAACTAATTTTTGATAACCGACTATAGGTTGTCCAGTTGGTTTTCTGTGCCATCTTTGGTGAGTGTGATAAACAGGCCGAAGAAAACGAATCGTTTAGCCGACTGAATGATCTCTTGGCTTTCATAAACACCATTGCCATTTGCTTGGTCGGCAAATTCATAACCGAATACATTGTTTCTACCCAACACATTGGATGACGACATGTATAGGATGATGTTCTGTTTAATGAGCACAGCTGCATTCAAACTCAGGTCGGAGTAGAACGGACTGCTGTCGTTCATAAAACCTGGTTTGTTCGGGTTGTGAAACATGCGTTCGCTGGCATAAGAGTAAGTAGCACCAAATTGGGTCCTTAGCGGCTGCACAAAGTGCTTTATAACAAAGCTGAAATTGTGTTTCGCCAAGTAATTCGGCACACCTTTTTCCGGGTAGTTCAAATACATGCGCTCAGCATCCGTATAGCTGTAGCTTACCCAATAATCGGTTTCCTTAAATGTGTCGCCATCTCTCCAAAACACGTCAATTCCCTGTGCATAACCGCTGCCAGCATTGGCGTAATTATTCGGGTTAAAATCGTTTGGCGTATTGTAAGTAACCAAATCATCATAGTCCTTTTTGAAAGCCTCTATTCTCAAAATGCGATTTGCTTTTATACGCTGATAATTCAACACCCAATGCGTAGCCATTTCGGGTGTTAGGCTGTTATTTACTACGGAATAGTTGTTCTGTGCCTGCTGGTAAAACTGCCCATGCGCAAAAGAGAACTGCCCGAATTCACTCACTTTGTACGATGCAGCAAAGCGTGGCGCATTGTAATACTCGCGCAACAGAGATGAATAAGTAGAGCGCAAGCCAGCACGGAAAACCAGTTTGTTAGAAGCGAAATAGTCTACTTCCATAAAGCCCACGCTTAGGTCATCATGAAAATTCATGGAGCCACTTTCCGCTTCGGAGCCAGCATAAACCTGCTTGAATTTTTTGGTGTATTGTTCCGAACCAAAGTTTACGGAAACCTTGTCGCTGGCATCCCAATTAAATGCGAGTTTAATGTGTAAACCATCTTCGGTGGCGGTGTAATTGTCTTGATTTAAATCGAACTTGTCTCTATTGTAAGTGTAGGTAACGCCACCACGTACGCTCCATTTTTTATGTAGAATGTCTTTGTACGAAGCATTGATGTAACGGTATTTGTTATCGAGCCCTACGGTGTCCTTATCCCCACCTTTATTCACATTTGGCTGGCGCAAAGCCATGTACGAATTGTCGAAGTTGGTGTAGACTTTCAAAAGTCCGTCCTTATTAAATTTTTGGCGGAAAACTATTTCGCCAATGGCGCTGTGTGGTGCGGTTTTCCAATCGAAGTTTTGGGAAATTACTTCCTGATAAGGTCTCAAATCGGTGTATTGTACTTTGCCCGAAACAGAGGTTTTATTCTCATTAAATAGCTCTGTATGGCTAATATCGGCCCCCACCGACATTACCGAGATTTCGGTTTTGTCTTCATCGGCAATATCGAAAGAGTTGAGGATAAGCACCGAGCTCAGCGCTTGACCGTATTCTGCAGAGTAACCACCCGTGCTAAAGTTGGTGCCTTTGAACAAAAACGGGCTAAAACGACCGCGCGTTGGTACATTAGGTACGGTGCTGTTAAAAGCATTGCGAACCTCAAGGCCATCTATAAAAACTTTGGTTTCGTAGCCTTCGCCACCGCGCACGAACAACCGACCAGACTCGCCCACAGTTGTGGTTCCTGGCAATGTGTTGAGTGCCCCCATAATGTCGCCTGCTGCACTAGCGGTAGTCACAATGTCTAGGGGCTTGAGCACAGTGGCGCGTTCATCGCTGGCATCGTAAGCTCCGGCCGTTATGGTTACGCCATCCAATTTGTTGATACTCTCCTTCAAGACTATCTCAATGGTCAGCACATCGCCTTTAATATCGATGGTCTTTTTGAAAGGCTCAAAGCCAATAAAGCTGGCAATAAGCTGCTGAGCGCCTGTTTCTGTTGTTTTGAATTCGAATGATCCGTCTGGTTTGGAGTTGGTGCCATCAAAAGTGTTTTCGATGTAAACATTGGCTCCAGGAATGGAAGTTCCGTTTTGATCGGTTACGGTTCCCTTTATAGTTGTTTGTGCAATTAACTGATTAACCAGAAGTAAAAGTATGGCTGTAATAATGGTGCGTTGACTTAGCATAATGTTTTGTTTTTGACAATGCTAAGGTGCACCAAAGCCCAGCGGCTTCTAAAAAGGACTTACCGAACCGTAGAATTAGGTGGATGAGTTGATGGATTTAATATGTATAGAAAGTATATCAAAACTATACACGTCACTGACGACATGTATAGAATTTGCGATTTTCTATACATGTCATGAAAGTAATCGCACCAATAATCCAAAATTATTATGTTTATTTTGGATTGAAATCCAATAATATTATGATTATTTTGGAGTCAAATCCAAAATGATGATAAATCGCTTCCAGC
This sequence comes from Roseivirga pacifica, assembly GCF_900111145.1. Taxonomy (GTDB): domain Bacteria; phylum Bacteroidota; class Bacteroidia; order Cytophagales; family Cyclobacteriaceae; genus Roseivirga; species Roseivirga pacifica. The sequence goes on along the minus strand of NZ_FOIR01000001.1, from coordinate 641,377 downwards.
TTTCTTACGCTAAGGATAGGCTTTTCAATGGAAAAGCACTGATTATTTACGGTCCTAGACAAGTAGGCAAGACTACTTTTGTTGAGCTATTACTTCAAAATATTAAAGGTCAGAAAGTACTGTCACTAAACGGGGATGACTCTGATACCCGAGAACTACTGTCAAATCCGAATGTCACTTTATTGCAGTCAATCATTGGTGATAATACATTACTTTTTATTGATGAAGCTCAGAGAATTGATAATATCGGTATCCTAATAAAGATAATAGTCGATAGAATAAAGATTGTTCAGGTTATAGCCACGGGTTCTTCTTCCTTTGAATTGGCAAACCATATTAACGAGCCACTAACTGGAAGAAAATACGAAATGCTACTACTCCCTTTTTCATTTCAGGAATTGGTTAGCGATAGTGACCTGATCACAGAGAAAAGAAAGCTAAATGAAAGGCTGGTTTTTGGTTCATATCCTGAAATTGTAATGAAACCAGCAAAAGCCGAAGAGCACCTTAAGCTTCTAACGGATAGCTACCTTTATAAAGATATCTTCACATTAGACAGGGTAAACAAACCCCAATTGTTACAGAAAATAGTAAAGGCACTTGCTTTACAAGTTGGAAGTGAAGTAAACATAAATGAACTCGCACAACTTGTCAGAGCAGACAACAAAACAGTAGAAAAATATATATCTCTACTCGAAATGTCTTTTGTTATTTTCACTTTGCCTGCATTGAGTAGAAACGTTAGAAACGAAATTAAAAAAGGTAGAAAAATCTACTTCTATGATAATGGGGTTTTGAATACTGTAACAGCTAACCTAGCTCCTGTCCAGAAAAGAACAGACATTGGTGCACTTTGGGAGAATTACTTAATTAGCGAAAGAGTAAAAAGGCAATATCAACTTCAAATCCCAAGTCAAAACTACTTTTGGAGAACGACACAACAGCAAGAAGTGGACTTTATTGAAGAAACTGGTTCGGAAATGAATGTTTATGAATTTAAATGGAGTCCTAAGTCTAAAGCCAAGATTCCAACTACTTTTTCAAAGAACTATCCTGCAGCAAATAGGGCTGTAATAAACTCCGAAAACTATTATGAGTTTTTACTTCACTAACCCTAATACTTCAAAACCTCTTTCAACTTGCCATGGCCACTGCGGCTTACGGGTAGTTGAGCACCACTTTTCAGGGTGAGCAGATAAGAGTCTTTTTCGTAGAGTTCCAGCTTCTCAATCATCTTTACATTCACCATATGCGAGCGGTGAATGCGCACAAATTCGCCATCGGGAAGGCCGTCCTCTAAGTGCTTCATGCGCATCAACTTTAAGAATTTGCCGGCCTCGGAGTGAATGGCTACGTAATCGTCTTGCGCTTCAAAGTGATGGATTTGCTCAATGGGCAAGATTTGGATTTTGTTGCCTGTTTTTACTACAATGCGGTCCAGTTGTTCTTGCTGATCTCTGCGGGTTTCGGTGAGCGATTTAATCTCTTTGCTTACATTTTCCCTTTGGTCAATCTTTGCCTTGGCTTTTTGCACAGCTTCATCAAAACGGCTTTCTGAATAGGGCTTTAGTAAGTAATCGGTAGCATTTAGCTCGAAAGCCTTAATGGCGTACTGGTCGAAGGCAGTGCTGAAAATTACCGCTGGTGGTTCGTCTAGCAGCTCCAACATTTCAAACCCAGTGATCTTTGGCATTTGCACATCTAGAAAAATCAAGTCGGGCTGGTGTTCCTGCACGGCCTTTAATCCTTGAAAGCCATCGGGGCACTCTGTCACCACTTCTATTTCGGTATGCTTGGCCAAATAGGCTTTTATCAGCTCTCTGGCTAAATTCTCATCGTCAATAATTATGGCTTTAATCGTGCTCATGCTAGCTGTGGTATTTCAAGGCGTACTGTAAAAATATGATCTGTTTTGTGAATAAAAACTGCTTGCGAAACGCCATAGATCAGGCGAATTCGGTCGCGGATGTTCTGCAGCCCAATTCCCTTCCCTTTTTTGGTTACAGCATTGGGGTCGTACTCATTACTTACCGATACTTTCAGAATGTTTCCTTCGCAGCTTGCCCTTAGCTGGATGTTGATTTTTTCCAGGCTTTCGTAAATACCGTGTTTAATGGCATTTTCAAAAAGTGGTTGAAGAATAAGGTTGGGCAGCACCATTTTCTTGCAGGCATTGTCCATGTCGGTTTCAACACTGAGTCTGTCGCCAAAGCGCACCTTTTCAATTTCCAGGTAAAGTAGAATGTTGTTCACCTCATCTTCTAGTGTATTCATTTGGTCATTCTCTTTGCCAAGTGAATAGCGCAAAAAGTCTGAAAGCTTCACGATCATTTCGCGTGCTTTTTCGGGCGAAATAATGGTGAGCGATGAAATAGAGTTGAGGCTATTGAAAATAAAGTGTGGATTGATCTGCGACTTGAGCATTTCCAGCTCCGAGCTTTTCAGCATAGACTCCAACTGCGATTGGCGAGTACTTTTCTCCGTCAGGTCATCGTAGTAAAGAATGAGGTAATAGACCAAAGTAATTACCGCATAGTAAAGCACACCCAGCGCCACGCGCCATGGTAGCGAGTCGGCCAAAAACAGCGTGTACTCATCATTTACAGAAAGACTTTTTAGAATTGTTTGGCTTAGAAAAACTACCAGAGCAACAGAAATGGCAGCCGCAGCAATGTGGCTAATAAGCAGGTTTACCAATTGCGATTTTTGGTACGAACTATACCGCACATTGAACCAGTAGGCCAGCCCTACGCCCATAAATAAACCATTAAAAATGGCGCTGTCTATGGCCGATTGTTTCCACGTAAATCCATAGAAGAAATACAGAGCAAAGGTGAAAACACCTCCTGTAAGCAGCCAGAGGACTGCATATACAATAATGTTGTTATTTCGGATAAAGGGATGGTTCATAAAAAATCCGCGCTAGGCGGAAATTAGTAAAAAGTAAGAAGCTTTTACGAAAAAAGAGGCTGTCTTCAAAAGCCGATTGTTTTCGTCATTCTCAGCTTGACTGGGAATCTCATTCTAGCTTTAGTTCAACTTGAAGAGATTCCCGATCGGTGTCGGGAATGACGTTTAGCTTTTGAAACAGCCTCTTGGTTGTTGATTTGGCTATTTCACTTCGCCACCACCAAAGAGTACCAGTCCTTTAATTACCAGTTCTTTTCCGGTATTGGCTTCGTTTTCGTTGATGATCTTACGTTCATCGGAGAAGCCGCCAAAAATGGCTGTCACTTTTACTTTCACGTTCATATCTGCCGGAACCCTAATATCGCAGCCTCCAAAGAGAACAAATACATCCAAAACATTCGTGCCGTGGTCTAGGTCTGCGTTGATAAGGTTTAGCTCCGTACCTCCGAAAATCGAAGTGAGTTTTCCGCCTTTAAAAGTCTTTGAGGTTACTACTCTTTCCGCCCCGCTAAAAACAGCGAGCTCGTCTACAAAGTCTACCTCGTTTTCAAAACTTTTTTTTTCGTAGTCGTCTTTTTTATTTCTACGCGTTATCAGCGATACGCCAATGGCTACAAATACTAGCGGCCATAATCTGAAAATATCTCTGAAATCGAAGTCCCAATAGTATTCATAGGCCATTTCATCTAGTAGGAATATGCCACCAATAATGATCAGTGTAATTCCGAAGCCTACTTTTTCTCTTACTGTAGAAAGGAAAATACCCACTACAATAAGGATGGTGTACCAACCGAATAGGTAATCTGGCAAACTAAAGCGTAAAATATCCAGATTGTCTAGTGTTAAGAGCACTCCCAATAGTAGGAAGATGCCCCCTGTAACCATCCGTTTGTTCATTTTTGAGTCCATGTTTTAAAAATTAATGTTGCTTTTGAGTTTTTAGTGGCTGTTGTGAGCCTTTGCCTTTGGGCTGAATTACTGCGACCAAACAGTAAATCGTTGACCAAGTTGTTTTGTTGTTTTTGACTATTCAAATGTACGCCAAGTATGCCCCTTAATGTTGACGCAAATCGGTAAACGAACGCCAGCCATCGGTAAACGAACTTTTCATTCGACCATGTTTTGCCCTCAAATGGATATATCGGTGAATTGCGCCTTGTTAGCTAACTTTTGTTGTGAGGTTTTTTGAGTGTTATTGGAACGAGGGGCTTGGAGTGGCTTTAAGGTTACTTCTTTTGCGGGAGTAAAACTGTTCTGTGAGGAAAGTATTCAAAATGTGTAAGCACTAGTTAGGTTAGTGGACTAGTGAGCACAGATGGAGATTCATCTTGGGGGAGCGAATAATGGCAAGATTGTGAAGAATAAAACAAAGGTTAGAACAACATAAACCCAAAATGCAATGGTCCTTACCCTCTCTCTCCTTTTATCACTAATAAAAAGTCGCTCATAATTCTTGTACTTCCCTTTAAACAAGAATAAAAAATAATTCGAAGACATAAAAAGCATGGCTATAACGGTTGCACTAGTTCTGGTAAAGTACAAATCAACTTTAAGAAGCTGATTTAATAGAACAAAGGCTGTCATTATATTAAGGAACATCAGTACACAAATAGAGCAAAAAGCAATCAAGTGCGGTATTCCTCCATCTGTAGAATGTTTAGATTCTACTATTGTCGCATACTTATAAAGTTTGAAAAATATATATCTATAAGCCCGTGTCATTTCACAATTAAAAGAATCATAATTTACTTAAATCCAATCAATTACATTGTTCTTCTTATCTAATAAGAACCAAATTGAAAAGTCCAATTGGTCGATAGTATAAGTTATTTCAACTAGCTTTTCTTTGCCTGCAGATAAGTGATGCTTAACTATGATAGGGAGGGTGTGAAAAAGAAGGCAACCAATGTCGCAAAAGTCAAAACTATAAAGGCACCTAGCGTAAAGTTAAGTTTTCTTTGTCTTAGATCCTCGGTGCCATCTTCATTTTCAAAGTACAATTTCAAGGGCTTTCTTTTTCTCCGATAATAAAATGCCCATCTAAAAAGTCCCCCAATAATAACAACTACTCTTCTTCCTATTACTCCCATAATTACCTCTGAATCTCTAGTTTAGATGTAAGCCGTAATCATTCTACTTTATTTGCTTTTCTCAACTACATCAACAAACCTCTTCCTCGATTGCATCGAGGATGTTCGAGATGTGGGTTTGTAACCCACAAGATAATACCCACAATTCCACAAAGCAGACAATTGCGCACATTTCCTTTCTAAAAGCGCCTTGCAGTGGCTACATTTGTTGCCCATCTAAAACCATTCAGATCTTATGGAATTCAGAATTGAAAAAGACACCATGGGCGAGGTTAAAGTACCTGCCGATAAATATTGGGGAGCACAAACCGAGCGTTCTCGCAACAACTTTAAAATTGGGCCAGAAGCCAGCATGCCGCTAGAGGTGGTTTATGGCTTTGCTTATTTAAAGAAGGCTGCAGCGCACACCAACTGCCAGCTGGGTGTTCTTACTGAAGAGAAAAGAGATTTGATCTCGGCCGTTTGTGACGAGATCTTAGAAGGAAAGCATGACGATCAATTTCCATTGGTGGTTTGGCAAACAGGTTCGGGTACACAGTCGAACATGAATACCAACGAGGTAATTGCCAATCGCGCACATGTAATAAACGGTGGTACATTAGGCGAAGGCGATCGTGCTATTCACCCAAATGACGATGTGAACAAATCGCAATCGTCTAACGATACTTACCCAACGGGCATGCACATTGCTGCCTATAAAATGATAGTGGAAACTACCATTCCGGGTGTTGAGCAATTAAGAAATACCCTTAAGGCCAAGTCTGATGCCTTTATGAAAGTGGTGAAAATTGGTAGAACGCACTTGATGGACGCTACGCCACTTACTTTGGGTCAGGAATTTTCTGGCTACGTTTCTCAGCTAGACCATGGCTTGAAAGCATTGAGAAATACATTAGATCACCTTTCGGAGTTGGCGCTTGGTGGTACTGCAGTAGGTACAGGAATCAACACCCCAGAAGGTTATGCAGAATTGGTGGCTGAGAAAATTGCTGAGTTTACCGGTTTGCCTTTCGTAACTGCCGAAAATAAATTCGAAGCACTTGCAGCCCACGATGCTTTGGTGGAGGCACACGGAGCCTTGAAGCAACTGGCTGTTTCGCTAAATAAAATCGCTAACGACATTCGTATGTTGGCTTCTGGTCCTCGTTCTGGAATTGGCGAGATCATTATTCCTTCAAACGAGCCGGGTTCATCTATTATGCCGGGCAAAGTTAACCCTACGCAGTGCGAGGCCATGACAATGGTTTGTGCCCAAGTAATGGGTAACGATGTGGCTGTAACTATTGGTGGTACGCAAGGGCATTACGAGTTGAACGTATTCAAACCTGTAATGGCTTACAATGTATTGCAGTCGGCTAGATTGATTGGCGATGCATGTGTTTCTTTCGAAGAGAATTGTGCCATCGGAATTGAGCCAAATTACAAGAGCATTGAGTCGCACTTAAACAACTCATTGATGCTTGTAACTGCCTTGAATACAAAAATTGGCTATGAAAAGGCAGCTAAAATTGCCAAGACCGCTCATGAAAATGGCACTACTTTAAAAGAGGAGGCTGTAAACCTTGGCTACCTTACTGCAGAGGAATTCGATGAGTGGGTACGCCCTGAAGATATGATTGGTAGCTTGAAAAGCTGAATTTAATATCCTAATTTGTCGTAATTATCAGCTAGAAAGATGAAAAACACCAGACCATATATTTTGCTTTTAGTCGGAGTATTTGTGGCCACTATTGCATTGGCGCAAAGCTCTGAGCAACGTCCGCTTACCAGAAAAGAAAAGAAAGAGTGGAAAAAGCGCAAGAAGAAGATGTCGGTAGAAGACTTCCGAACGCTTTATGAAGAAAATTCTTCGCAAAAAGCAGCACTCGCTGCGCAAGAAGGCGAAATCAATTCTTTAGAGGAGCAAGTAACGTCTAAGGATCTTCAGATTAGCGATTTGCAAAAGCAAGTAACCCGCATGCAAGCAGCTTACCAAGCTGCTCAGCGCGAGCTCGAAAACCTAAAAGCACAACTAAAGCAACCGGCCTATAATCCGAATATGGTAAATGGCGAAGACTTTAGTGTTGGTGTGGTATTCAAAGTTCAGGTAGGTGCTTTCCGCAAAATGGATCTTGAAAAGTATGCTGAAACCTCTAAGGAGTTTAGTGAGGAAGAAGCACAAGAGCTACGCAAGTATGTAATTGGTAACTTCAGAAACTATGAAGATGCCAACGTGCTTAAGAGATATTTAAGGGAGATGGGTGTTGAAGATGCCTGGATCGTTCCTTACAAAGACAACCAACGCGTTCCTCTCAAAGAGGTGATAGATCTTCCTGAAGGGTCTAAATAAGTTTTACAGTTTTTTGTTTTGAGCAGTGCCCAAAAGCGTGGCACTGCTTTTTTTATGCGTGTGAAAATATTTATTTGTTAACTTGGAGTTATGCAAAAGCGCTGGATTTTTGAAGAGGAATTTGATGGTGATGTAGTAAGCACTTTGCAACAAGAGTTAAACGTTTCGGAGAGCTTAGCAAGAGTTTTAAATCAGCGTGGAATTGGCGATTTAGATGGTGCAAAGTCCTTCTTTAAGCCATCGCTCGAGCAACTGCACGATCCATTTCTAATGAAAGATATGGATATAGCCGCCAAGCGCTTGTCCACAGCAATTCATCAGGGCGAATCTATTTTAGTTTATGGAGATTACGATGTAGATGGTACTACGGCCGTGGCTACTTTCTTCGGCTTTTTATCAGAATTTTACGACAAGCTAGCCTTTTACATTCCCGATAGATATCAGGAAGGTTACGGTGTTTCTGAGCAAGGAATTGAATATGCTGCTGAAAACGGCTTTTCGCTAATAGTAACGCTCGATTGCGGGATTAAAGCTGTTGACCGTGTTAATCAGGCAAATGCTTTAGGTATAGATGTAATCATTTGTGATCACCATATGCCGGGCGATGAACTGCCCGCTGCTACGGCAGTGCTCGACCCCAAAAGAACAGATTGCGATTACCCCTATAAAGAGCTTTCGGGTTGCGGTGTAGGCTTTAAGTTGTTGCAAGCCTATTGCCAATTGGAAGAAATTGAGGAAAACAGGCTCTTGCAATACCTGGATTTATTGGCGGTAAGTATTGCCTCCGATATTGTGCCTATTACCGGTGAAAATCGCGTGCTGGCTTACTTTGGTCTGCGCAAACTCAATGCTGCGCCAAGGCCGGGGCTTCAGGCACTTGTTAATCTTTGCAAAAGTAGGAAGGAGCTCACCATTTCTGGTATTGTATTTGGGATTGGTCCGCGTATAAATGCTGCAGGCAGAATGGACCATGCCGGAGCTGCCGTGGACCTGCTATTGGCCAAAACAATAGATGAGGCCGAGGCATTAGCCGATGCCATTAACGATAAGAATGACGAGCGAAGAAACTTTGATAGTACCATTACCGAGGAGGCCTTGGACATGATTTCATCTAGCGAAACCATGTTGAATGCCAAATCTACCGTGCTTTTCAAAAACGACTGGCACAAAGGCGTAATCGGTATTGTGGCTTCTCGCTGTATCGAAAAGTACTATAAGCCAACCGTAATCCTTACCGAATCGAACGATATGGTTACCGGTTCGGCTCGTTCGGTTCACGGTTTTGATGTGTATTCGGCCATTACGGAATGTTCTGAGCTATTGGAGCAGTATGGTGGCCATATGTATGCTGCAGGTGTTACCATGCCATCGGAAAATGTAGATGCCTTTAAGAAGAAGTTCGAGGAGGTGGTTTCGAGCAGAATTACCCAAGAGCAGCTTAAGCCTGTAATTACTATTGATACGGTGATTTACCTGGACGAAATCAACGAACGTTTTTTCAATATCATCAATAAAATGGGGCCGTTTGGTCCTAAAAACATGCAGCCAGTATTTGTGGCTGAGAATGTACATGCAACTAATGCCAAGGTGCTAAAGGGAGAACACCTAAAGTTCACGGTGAACCAAGAAGGTACCGATGCCGCCATTGAGGCCATTGGTTTTGGCTTTGGTGAATATGTTGATCTGATTGATAGTGGTATGCGTTTTCACCTCGCATTTACCATTGAAGAAAATGATTTCCGTGGCATCAAATCGCTGCAGCTTTTTGTGAAAGATATTAAGTTCGACTGATTCCATTATTTTTACGCCCTATGAAGCTGAGCGCAGAGCACCTCATTAAGATTTATAAGAAAAGAAAGGTTGTTAACGACATCTCAGTAGAGGTGAAACAAGGCGAAATTGTTGGTTTGCTAGGGCCGAATGGTGCTGGTAAAACCACTTCTTTCTACATGATTGTGGGCCTGATTAAGCCAAATGAAGGTCATATATTTTTAGATGGAAAGGACATTACGCCACAGCCAATGTTTAAGCGTGCCCAAATGGGTATTGGCTATTTGGCGCAGGAGCCTTCGGTTTTCAGAAAGCTAACTGTTGAGCAAAACATTATGGCTGTTCTGGAAATGACGGACCTTTCCAAACAAGAGCAAAAAGAGAAAATGGAATCTTTGCTCGAAGAATTTAGCTTAACTCATGTAAGAAAAAATTTAGGTCGTGTGCTTTCGGGTGGAGAAAGAAGAAGAACGGAAATAGCTCGCGCTCTGTCAGTTGACCCTAAGTTTGTGTTGCTCGATGAGCCTTTCGCTGGTGTAGATCCAATTGCTGTTGAAGAAATTCAGACCATAGTTGCTAAACTAAAAGACCGCAATATTGGTATATTAATAACCGACCATAACGTTCAAGAAACGTTGTCGATTACTGACCGTGCTTATTTAATGTTTGAGGGCAAGTTGCTAAAAGCAGGTACTGCCGAAGAATTGGCAGCCGATGAGCAGGTGAGAAAAGTATACCTAGGAAAACACTTTGAACTAAAACGAAAGATCTGATTGGCAATCATTAATTCCATCATCACTTGGGTAATGAAAAAGCGGATGCACGACATCGAGCTTTTTATGAAATACCCATTGGAAGTACAAGACGAGTTATTTACGAAACTTATTTCCGAAGCAAAAAACACTGAATTTGGCAAAACACATGGATTCGCTGAGGTTTCTAACCAAGAACAGTTTAGAAAGCAAGTGCCTGTTTTTGCCTACGAAGATATTCACCCTTACATAGAACGTAATATGAAGGGAGAGCAAAACCTGCTTTGGCCTTCGGATATTAAGTGGTTTGCCAAGTCATCGGGTACTACCAATGCCCGCAGCAAATTTATCCCTGTTTCTTACGAGGCGTTAGAAGACTGCCACTTTAAAGGTGGAAAAGACATGCTCTCCATTTACTGCAACAATTTTCCTGAAACGGAAATGTTTGATGGAAAGGGGCTAACTATTGGCGGTAGCCAGCAAGTCAATCAGTTCGATAGCGAAAGCGAATCGTTTTATGGAGATGTGTCAGCGGTTATCATGTCTAATTTACCGTATTGGACGCGTTTTGTGCGTACCCCAAGCTTAGACATAGCCTTAATGGATGAGTGGGAGGAGAAGATTGAGAAAATGGCCAACCACACCATAGAAGAAAATGTAACGAGTATTTCTGGTGTGCCTACTTGGACAATCGTTTTACTACAGCGCATTTTAGAGATAACCGGTGCTAAACACATTAAAGAAGTGTGGCCAAACTTAGAGGTGTTCTTTCACGGAGCGGTTGCTTTTGGCCCTTATAAAGGTATTTTCAAAAAACTTACTGGGCCAGAAGGCATCAGTTATCTAGAGACATATAATGCATCGGAAGGATTTTTCGGTATTCAAGACCAAAAGAACTCAGACGAAATGCTGCTGATGCTGGATTATGGCGTTTACTACGAGTTTATTCCTTACGAGGAAATACATAAGGACGATCCGAAAGTAATCGGGCTTGGCGATGTGAAAGTTGGTGAGCAATATGCCATCCTTATTTCGACCAATGCGGGTCTTTGGCGATATAAAATTGGCGATACGGTTCAGTTTACCTCAGTAAGTCCTTATCGCATAAAAATTTCTGGCCGTACCAAACACTTTATAAATGCCTTTGGTGAAGAAGTGGTGGTGGAAAATGCCGAACGCGCAGTTTCAATAGCTGCTGAGCAAACCGGTGCTGAGGTTATCAACTTTACGGCTGCACCAAAGTATTTTGGTGAGAACGAAAAGGGTGCCCACGAATGGGTGATTGAGTTTACAGATGAGCCTAACGATTTAGAAGAGTTTACTAAGGCTTTGGATGCATCGTTGCGTAAGATCAACTCCGATTACGATGCTAAAAGGCACAAAGGATTGGCGCTCAGTTTGCCAATAGTGCATAAGGCCGAGCCTGGCTGTTTCTACCGATGGATGAAAAAGCGAGGCAAGCTTGGTGGTCAAAACAAAGTGCCGAGGCTTTCCAATACTCGAGAATACCTTGACGATTTGCTGGAAATGCTACAAGGAGCAGAGGCTTAATAGGTAATGTGGCAGCCAATGCTTTTGGTTTGCGGCTGTCGCAATGTTCTGTTAGCAAGAATATCATCCATTGCTTCTTCAATATACTTACGGGTAACAGAGGCTGGTCTGCGGCTGTTATTATCAATGCTGCCAGAGTAAATGAGTCTTAAACCATCTGTGGTTCTTACCAAAATAAGTGCCTGCGGACTGCTCTGCACTTGGAACGACTTGGAAATGGAATTGTCCATGTCTATCAGGTAGTCGTAAGTAATTGCATTCTTTTTAATGTAGTCTGGCAATGCGCTGGTAGAAAGCTCAAACGATTCTATTTCCGCTTCGATGGCTATTAGCGGGTAGCCCATCTCACGGTATTTAGTATCGAGTGCTTGGATTCTCGATTCGTATAAGTTCACATATGAGCACTGCTGATTGGTAAATACGATGATGTAGCCTTTGCTGTCATTGTCGAACGCATTGATCATTTGGCCATAAGCATTGGGCAAGCTAAAAGGCTCCACTTTGTCGCCAATGCTGTACGACTGCTCGTTTTGCGCAAAGGATTGAAAACTTAAGGTAAGCGCTAAGCAGAGGGCGGTAGTTTTAAGCCACCTACCTAAACCAATCATGTGTGTATTTTCTATCATAAATGAATTGGTTGAAATTGGGTATGAAGATAATGATTTCTATTGAAGGCGCAGGATGTTCAAACATAGCAATTGTACTATTTTAAGTTGACTTACAGCGATACACTTAAGTGTAATACACAGAACTTAAACTGCCGATAATATTACTAACTTTTGAGAGATAAGCGGGTAATATACGCTTAATGAGGCTCCTTTAAGCTTTTGCAAAATCCCGCTGTGGGAAGTTTCAAATTGGGAAGTAGGAACAATGCAATTTGTGCATTCTAAAATTAAGCCTATGCGCTTAGTTTATGGCTGCTAAAATGCCTTTAAAATGGCCTGAATATTAGACAAAAAAAAGAATCAATTTTTGCGGATAGTTTTTTTCCACATTTTCGCTTTTTTATCCACAGTTTTCCACTGATTCAATGTAACTACCTGTTATTCAGTTGATTATGTGTGATTATTTAAAGTCGATTTCTGTTGATAACTTTATGAAGGGTTTGCTTTTCTCAGGAATGTAGTGTATAATTTAATGTGCTGAGCATGTGATAGTTATTGCCCTCTTTCTGTCTACTCTTTGTTCTGGCGCTTAAGCTGAATGCGGTAGGCGTTAAAGATCCTAGACTTGGAAACAATTCCCACGTATTGGCCATTATCTACCACAGGTAAATTCCAAGCACCCGTCTTTTCGAACTTACTCATCACTTCTAGCATTTTATCCTGAGAATTAACAATGTCTGGTGGCTTATGCATTAGCCTGGCCACAATTACATTTTTCTGAGATTCAGCATCAAACATCATCTCCCTAATATCGTCAAGCGTGATAATGCCTTTTAGGTGGTTTTCCTCATTCACTACGGGGAAAATGTTTCGGCTCGACTTCTTTACTATGGCTACCAAGTCTTCTAGTTTTTGCTCTGGGTGAATGGTCAAAAGGTCTTTTTCAATCAGGCGTGTAATCTGCATCATGCTGAGCACTTGCTTATCCTTGTCGTAAGGAATTAGGTCGCCCGATTTAATGAGTTTACTAGCGTAAAAAGAGTACTTCTCAAAATAGCTACTGGTACTAAATGCAATGGCCGAAACGAGCATTAGCGGTAAAAACAACGTATAGCCCGAGGTGATCTCCGCAATTAAGAATATGGCCGTAAGTGGGGCGTGCATTACTCCGCTCATTACTCCACACATGCCCACCAAAGCAAAGTTGCTAATAGAAAGCCCCTTGCCCAAGTTGAGCAAGTTGGTAAACGTGGCGAAAACAAAGCCCGTAAGTCCACCAACAAACAATGAAGGCGCAAAAATACCACCATTACCACCAGCGCCAATGGTTAGCCCAGTGGCAAATGGTTTTATAAGCAATACCAACAATGCAAAAACAAGCACCACCCATTGGTCATTAAACTCATTAAGCCAGCGGTTCTCCAGCAATATTTCATGGGCACGGCCATTCAAAATAAGCTTTATAAACTCGTAGCCTTCACCATAAATTGGGTTGAAGAAGAGGATGATGAGGCCTAGGCCCAAGCCACCAACAATTGCGCGAACATACACCGACTTAACTCCGCCAATAAACTTTTCGGCAAAAAGCGTGAACCTTGTAAAGTAAACCGAAGCCAATCCGCACAGAATACCAAGTGCTATGTAAAACGGAAAGTCAGAAGCTAAAAAGGGGTCTGTAAGGTTAAAAGAGAAGAGTACATCTTCACCCAAAAGCAGCATAGAAACCATAGAGCCAAGTACCGAAGCGATAAGCAGCGGAATGAAAATGCCCACTGTAACATCTGTGAGAATTACCTCTACGCTAAAAATAACCCCCGCAACGGGCGAGTTAAAGATTCCGGAAATAGCCGCTGCCGCACCACAACCAATCAACAGTGTGCGTTGCTTGTAATTTAGGTGCATTAGCTTACCAATGTTCGAGCCAATGGCCGAGCCTGTAACCACAATAGGCGCCTCTAGCCCCACAGAACCACCAAAGCCAACGGTAATGCCAGAGGTAATCATACGGCTGAACATTTTGTTCTGGCTGATTTTACTCGATTTTTTGGAGATAATATAAAGTATGGTGGTAACACCATGGCCTAGCTGCTCCTTAAGAATGTTTTTGGCTAAAAAAGCGGTGATGAAAATACCGATAAGCGGAAGTACAATATAGAGCCAGGGTAAGTTCAGTCCCTCAAAAGTGGCTTGCAAAAAGTGTACGGTGCTCTTAAGCGTAACTGCTGCCAAGCCGCCAACTATACCGGTTATGCCACCCAAAATAATCACAAAGCTTTTGGTGCTTAGGTGTCTTATTCTCCAAACAAGAAATTTCGAGAGTAGGTGTTTAAAACTCATTTCAGTTTTTTGGCTTCTTCCCAGTAAACATCCATTTCAGCTAGACTCATTTCTCCTATGTCTTTTCCCGCAGCTTTGGCTGCCTTTTCTAAATATTGAAAGCGCTTAATGAACTTAAGGTTAGTGCGTTCTAGGGCTTCTTCAGGGTCAATATCGATAAATCGAGCGTAGTTTACCAATGAGAAGAGCAGGTCGCCAAATTCACCCATGGCTTTCTTTTTATCAACCTGTTGCCCGTTTTCAATGTTGAATTCATTCTTGAATTCTTGCATTTCCTCCTCAACCTTTTCCCATACTTGTTCTTTCTCTTCCCAATCGAAGCCTACTCCTCGGGCTTTGTCCTGAACACGCACTGCTTTTACCATAGCCGGTAGCGATTTGGGTACACCGCCTAAAACCGACTTATTCCCTTTTTCTTTCAGCTTGATTTTCTCCCAATTGGCCTTTACAGCTTCCTCATCATTGGCCTCCACATCGCCATAAATGTGCGGATGACGGTGCACTAACTTATCGCAAATGGCATTTAGCGCATCGGCAACATCAAATTTGCCTTGCTCATCGGCTATTTTCGAATAGAAAACCATGTGTAGTAGCAGGTCGCCAATTTCTTTCTTTACCTCTTCCAAGTCTTCGTTCAGAATAGCATCGGAAAGCTCGTAGGTTTCTTCAATTGTGAGGTGGCGTATACTCTCCAGTGTTTGTTTTTTATCCCACGGGCAGTTAAGTCGCAGCTCGTCCATTATGGTGAGTAAGCGGTCGAATGCCGCTAGTTTTTCCTGTCTTCGTGCATCTTTGGCCGGTTCGATCATACGCTTAAAGGTATAGTAGAGAAACTTCTGGCGCAAAGGTAGTGTTATGAGGCCAAGTATGTTATTTTTGCACCAAAATACTCGGGTATGACAACGTTAATTTTGACATTGGTTTTAGTAGGATTGTTTTTTGTAGGGATGTCTGTTCGTCTTATCCTGCTTAAGAATGGTGAGTTCAAAGGAACTTGCGCCTCTCAAAGCCCATTTCTGAATAAAGAAGGCGTAAAATGTGGTTTCTGCGGAAAGGAAGTGAACCCAGGAGAATCTTGCGGAAACCCAGGCAACGAGGTAGATAAAGTATTAGCGAAATTCAAATAATTTCAACCCTCTCCCACCATTTGTTTTCTAAACCCATATTGGGTCTTTAGTAGAGTAGTTTTTACTACTTTTGTCCCACAATAAATTCGACCAAGGTGACATTAATCAAATCAATTTCCGGTATTAGAGGTACTATCGGAGGAAAAGTAGATGAGGCCCTAACACCAATTGATGCAGTAAAATTTGCTGCGGCATTCGGTACTTGGGTAAAGGAAAAATCAGGTATCTCAAAAATCGTTATTGGCCGCGATGCACGCCCTTCAGGCGAAATGATCTCGAATTTGGTGAGCTCTACGCTTATCGGTTTGGGTATCGATGTGATCGATTTGGGGCTATCCACCACGCCAACTGTTGAAATGGCCGTGCCTGCCGAAGGTGCTGGTGGAGGAATAATCCTTACCGCAAGCCACAATCCTGTGCAGTGGAACGCGCTTAAACTTTTAAATGCCAAAGGCGAATTTATAAGTGGCGATGACGGAAAGGAAGTTTTAGAAATTGCCAAAGCCGATAAATACACCTTTGCCGAAGTGAAGAAACTGGGCAAAATCTCAAAGAACGATACTTACATTGCTAAGCACATAGAAGAAGTGCTTAAACTACCTTTGGTAGATGTTGAGGCCATTAAGAAAGCGAAATTCAAAGTAGTTATCGACTGCGTTAATTCTACTGGTGGCATTTCCCTACCACCGCTTTTGAAGGCACTTGGCGTAGAAGTAATCGAAGAACTTTACTGCGAACCAAACGGCCATTTTCCGCACAACCCAGAGCCACTGCCTGAGCACTTAGGGCAAATCTGTTCTGTGCTAGAGAAGGGGCATCACGATTTGGGTATTGTAGTAGATCCAGATGTAGATAGACTTTGCTTTATAGATGAAAACGGTGTGCCGTTTGGCGAAGAATACACCTTGGTGGCTGTGGCAGACTACATTTTATCGAAGCAAAAAGGGAATACGGTTTCCAACCTATCTTCTACCAGAGCTTTGCGCGATGTTACTGAAAAACATGGTGGCACTTACCAAGCCGCTGCAGTTGGCGAGGTAAACGTGGTTACTAAAATGAAAGAAACCAATGCCATAATTGGTGGCGAAGGCAACGGAGGTATTATTTACCCAGAGTTGCACTATGGCCGCGATGCATTGGTGGGCATAGCGCTATTCCTTACACACTTGGCTAATTTTGGCAAGCGTGTATCCATGTTGCGTGCGAGTTATCCTAACTACTTCATTTCGAAAAACAAGATTGACCTATCTCCAGATATTGATGTAGACAAGGTTTTGGTTGAAATGAAGGAGCGTTATAAAAAGCAGCCAATCAACACTATTGACGGTGTGAAAATAGAATTTGACAAAGAGTGGGTACACCTGCGCAAGTCGAACACTGAGCCAATCATAAGAATTTATGCAGAGTCGGAAAGCCACGCTACAGCCGACCATTTGGCAAACAAAATAATTGCAGATATTAAAGAGATCGTTTCGAACTAAATAGCTTAGTCATGAAGGTATATTTTGACAATGCGGCAACTACTCCATTAGACCCCGAGGTATTTGAGGCTATGAAGCCTTTAATGCTCGACATGTACGGCAATCCATCTTCTACCCATGCTCACGGTCGTGAGGTGCGTACGCAGATTGAACACGCCCGTAGAAAGGTTGCCGAATTGTTAAATACCATTCCGAGCGAAATCTTTTTTACCTCTGGCGGAACCGAGGCTGATAATACGGCTTTGCGCTGCTCGGTCGATGAGTATGGCATTGAGCATATTATTACTTCCGAAATTGAACACAAAGCCGTTGGCCAAACCGTAGATCGATTAGTGGCCGAAGGAAAAGTGCGTGCAAGTTTTGTCAATCTGGATGCACAAGGGCATGTAGATATGGCGCATTTGGAATCGTTGGTAAAGGACAATCCGAAAACCATGATTTCGCTAATGCACGCCAACAACGAGATTGGTACCCTAAATAACATTGAAGCGATTGGTGAATTGGCCGCTGAACATGGTGCTCTTTTCCACTCGGATACGGTGCAAACGATGGGGCACTACGCACACGATTTGAAAAAGCTTAAGGCTGACTTTATAGTAGGCGCTGCCCATAAATTCCATGGCCCGAAAGGAGTTGGATTCCTTCGTGTAAACAAAAACAGACCAATTGGTAGGTTTATTGAAGGTGGAGGCCAAGAGCGCAATCACCGCGGAGGTACTGAAAACGTGTATGGTATTGTGGGCTTGGCGAAGGCACTAGAGATTGCTTACCGCGAAATGGATGAGCACCAAAGCCATGTGCAGGGCCTAAAAAGCAGCATGATTGAGCAGCTAAAAGAAAAGGTGCCGGGCGTTGATTTCAATGGCGACATAAAGCCAGAAAATAGTCTTTACACAGTGCTGAATGTGAGTTTTCCCGAGCATGAGGATAACGACATGTTGCTTTTCAATCTTGATATTAATGGCATTTCAGCTTCTGGTGGTAGTGCTTGTTCTAGCGGTGCTAATACAGGTTCACACGTGCTTACAGGTATAAAAGCAGATCCTAACCGTCAAGGTATCCGTTTCTCTTTTAGCAAATACAGCAAGCAAGAAGAAGTTGACTTTGTTGTGGCTAAAGTGGTTGAAATTCTGGAACCAGCCGTTGTTTAATCCGTTGCATTAAACATGAACTGGAAAGCGGCTTTTCTAATCATTATTTTCCCCTTAATGTTTGCTTGCTCCTCGGACGATCAGGAGCCACAGGCGGAATTCGTTTCGGGTACGATTGTAGATGCTGCCAATGTAGGTGCTTTGTTTAACTGCGAATGGTTGGTAGAAATTGAGGGCACCTATTACGTGCCCAAATACCTGAATAATGGTTATAAAGAAGATGGCCTAGAAGTGCTTTTGAAAGTAGCATTTCTAGAAGAACTGGCCGATTGTTCCACCACCAATCTCCAGCCCAATTACATTAGAATAGAACAGATTAGGCCTGCGGAGTAAAGGTCTATTATCTCTCTTCTAAAGCATTTTTCCTCTTTGATAAGAATTTGAGCTTCCATTCTCCTCCTAATTTTAGGAGGAGCTGGTTTAGATATCAATACTTATTCAAAAGCAGCTTCATCATTTCTTGGGCGCCAACTTGGCCTTTTTCTTTGATTAAATCGCGAGGGGTTTGATCGCCAATTTCGTAGGTAATGCCCTCTGCTCCGAACTGGCTGTAGAACCAGTTTTTAGAAACAGGAGAAGTTACAGCAAATGGGCTAATGCGTCCTTGATCTTCTGGCACACGCTCAAAAATATTGCCAATCCATTCTCTGGAAAAACCTTGAATTGATGACTGCACCGTGTCTTCGTAGATGTAGTATATGTCGGACCAAGTGGAATGGAAATCTAGGCCTAGCTTTACCTCTGCTTGGGTTTCATTCACTTTGGCTATAATGTCTTCGCAAATCTGTCTTACTTCGGGTTGACGATAGTAGGCCCAATCGCGGTTAAGGTCAATTCCACCTTCATTGTGGCGCCAATGGCCCAAATCCACTCCATCAGGGTTTAACATTGGGTAAACCAGTAACCTGTATTGATCGAGAAACTGATTGCTCAGTTTGGTGTCACTAATTATTTCTTCCAGAAAGGCCATCATAGCTAGGTTACCGGTAACCTCTGGTGGGTGCTGGCGGCTCAACACTACCACAATATCTTTATCTTCTTTGCTGCCATTAGTAATGTCCATATGCAGTAAGTCGCGGCCCAAACGAGTTTTTCCAATTACGGAGTGTTCAATTTTATCGCTTTTTAAAGAGGAAGTCCATGCTTTCATATCACTTGAGCTGATGATCTCTTGTGCGGCCACCCACAGGGTGTCAGGGCTAATGGAAAGGTTCATGGTAAAGGTAAGCGAATCTACTCCAGATGAGAATAAGGTGCTATCCATTGGTGTCCATGTTTTGCCATCAGCGCTCAACTTAGGCCAGTAGCGATGACGCCCTTTGCCATAGTTTATGGTCACTTTTACGTCCTGCTCTTCTTCGGCATAAATCCGAAAAGCGTACCATGGGCTCATATTGATAGGGCTATTTTCTGGGTTGATCTGCACCTGATAATGATTGGCTTCAATTTTCGAAAAGTCATTCATTCTGGCGGCATCAAATAGGTTGTCAGCTGTTACGCCATCGCCCATTATGGTATAAGTTCTTTTTTCTTGTGGGTCAATTGGATGGTCGCTGGTGTCAATCTTATCGGGGTATTCAAACTCAGTGAGTTTATGCTGCTTAGAACAAGCTAAAGTGGTGATGGCGAGCGCCAGCAGAATTGTGGTCTTTTTCATAGTAGGGTAATTCGGTTAGTGGAAAGTAGTCTCACCAACCCTTCATTCAAAACGAAAGGTTGATGAGAGGCAGACTTAAAGTCCGTATTGGTCAATAAGGTAGATAACTGAGGCCATAGCGGCCGCTCCAAGCTCTAGTTCGCGTTGGTTTACCGTTTCAAAATTATCGATGCCAGTGTGGTGATACTTAAAATAGCGCTGGCTATCAGGTATGTACCCAATTAGTGGAACATCCTGCACCCTTAGCGGACTAATATCGGCTCCACCGCCACCATTTTTAAACTGGAAAATGTTGTATGGCTCAAAGAGCGATTTCCAGCCCATGAATTTCTTTAGCTGCTTGTCGGTACCTGTCATACCAAAACCAATCGGTAAGAAACCACCTCTGTCCGATTCCATGGCAGCAATGTGTTTTTCGCCATTTTCTGCAGCTAGCTCAGCGTACTTTCTTCCACCACGTAAACCGTTTTCTTCATTCATAAACATTACTGCACGCAGTGTTCTTTTCGGTTTGTAGTTCATTGCCTTGAAAAGGCGAAGCACTTCAATGGACTGCATACATCCGGCTCCATCATCATGCGCACCTTCCGATAGGTCCCAAGAGTCTAAGTGGCCACCAACTACAATGATTTCGTCAGGCTTTTCAGTTCCTCTTATTTCCCCTACAACATTGTAAGAAAGTACTTCCGGCAGCATTTGAGCGTGTGTCTCAAAGTAGAATTTCAGTTCGTCATCGTCCTTCAAAAGACCGCTCAGCAAATCGGCATCGTTGGTGCTAATGGCCACAGCAGGAATTTTCGGAACATTGAGCGCATAGTTGGTACTGCCGGTATGCGGAACATCATCTTTGAACGAGCTCATTGAGCGAACAACCACGCCAATGGCTCCATACTTTGCTGCTTCCGAGGGGCCAGCTCCGCGTTGGTTTACCGCCCCGCTGTAAGCCGCAAATGTGTCCATTAACTTAGGGTCCATTGGTCGGTTAAAGAATACGATCTTACCCTCTACGGCTGCTCTTCCTAGTTTTTCCAACTCATCAAAATCCTGCACTTCAACAACTTCGGCTACGGTTCCGTCAGGTCCAGTGCCAATAGAGTTGCCAAGTGCAACCACTTTTATGGGCATTGAGCCAATTTTCTGTGAGTTTACAATTCTGCCCTTTTCCTGCTTGCCACGCACCCAGTGGGGCACCATTACCGGTTGTAAGAAAACAGTGTCGAAACCATAGCTCATCATTTGCTGGCGAGTCCATTCTACGGCAGCTGCTGCACCTGGTGAACCGGCCAATCGTGGGCCAATGTTTTTGGTAAGAAAGTGAAGCATTTGATAGCTTTCACCTCTTTCTAGGGCTTCGTCAAAAATGGCGCGAACCATTTTTGTGTCTTTGTCTGACTGTGCTTTTAGAGTAAAAAATGTGCAGATGAGTGCACTGAATAGTAATAGCTTTTTCATAAGGTCGAATGAGTAAAAACCTAAAATAAGTGTAAATCAGGTTTTGACCTAATGCGGCTACTCCAGAAAGGCTTGGTTTAGTCGGTAACCTCGGCTTTACTCATTACATACATAAGGCGCGATGGATCATCGGCATTTAGGCTAAGTGTACCCGTTACTTTCACCCTGTCTTCTGTAAAATCGAACCCTTCTGTGGTAAAAACTTCCACTACCGTTTCGGGCCCTGCGCCACCACAGAAAAAGCAGTTGGCAAATGGCAAGGCCGAAAGCACAAAGTAATTTTCACCTCTAAGTTCGTCCAAAGGAATCATCCAGCCTTCAAGCGAAATCTCTTTGCCATCAAGAGCTTTTACCTCTTCGCTAAAAGTTGGGTAGTCAATTTCAAAATTCATTAACTCATCAAACTTCTTTTCAATGGTTACTTTAGCTAATGTTTTCCAAGTGCTTTTTTCTTGCACAGGGTTTATGAAAAGTAGTGATAGAGCGACTAACAGTATGCGCATTATTTAATTAAGTCTAGAATTCTGTTGAATCTAATTTTCTCGAAGAAGCCAGCGTTCGGGTTGGTTCTGTCAACAGACCAGAAGATGAAAAGCGGCTTGCCAACAATATGATCGTATGGCACAAAACCCCAAGAGCGAGAATCTTCTGAGTTGTGGCGGTTGTCACCCATCATCCAGTAGTAACCTTGCTTAAAGGTATATGTCTCAATTTTTTGGCCGTCAATTAATACTTCTCCAGGCTTGATCTCTACATTATCGTTTCCATCAAAAAACTCAATAATGTTTCGGTACAAATCGATGTTTTTCTGAGTCAATTCAATGGTCATGTCTTTGGCAGGCATAACGAGCGGCCCAAAGTTATCAATGGTCCAATCAAAGTCTGTTATTGGCTGATATGCCGTGTATTCTGAAGAAAGGTAGCCTTGGCGTTTAGGGAAGGCGGTGTCGCCTTCGCCCTTATTGTAAACTACTTTTTCAACACTTTTTACAAAGTTGTAAGCGGCTAGTTTGTCGGCTCTTGCTTGTGTGGTGTTCATAAAGAAGCCGATTTTTCCATTGTAAGTATATCTTGGTTCAGCATCTGTAGCGTAGGTGTCGCCAGGGTTTGTGTCGTAGTAATCTGTAATGCCAAGCTCTCTCATATACCTAGCGTTTACACCCCTGTCTGTTTCTACAAAGTAGCTGGTGAGCATTTCTGGTGGGTTTTCAAGTGCCTCACCATTTATGTAAACCTGCTGATCCACTATTGTAAGTGTATCGCCCGGAACGCCCAAACAGCGCTTTACATAAAATGTCTTCATATCTGTTGGGTGCGCCATGTCTGGTGGGTAGTTGAACACTACAGGCTCGCCTCTTCTTGGCTTTCTGAAACCTGGTAGCCTAAAAGAAGGCAACTGAATAATGTCTGAATAAGAAGGAACGCCAGAACCCCAGAAGGTTTGGTGCGCTAAGGGGAATTGGATCAAGGTTTTTGGAGTTCGAGGGCCATAATGCACCTTGCTCACAAACAGGTGGTCGCCAATGAGCATGGAGTTTTCCATGGACCCCGTAGGAATGGCGTATGCCTCAATAAATAAGCCTCTGATGATGGTAACCGCAATCAGTGCGAAGAGTACATCGTTAAAAAGCTCTCTGAAGAATCCCTTTTTTTGTCTTTCTTCTTTCTTCTTTCGCTTCAGAAAATCAAGCATGATAAAAAGTAATTTGGGCGTAAATGTATTATTTATTTGGCAAACTTTTGGGGATGGCCGCGTTCTGTTGGGCTAAATTACGATGAAACCTCTTTTAAGGTTTTTCAGTAATCATTTATCAGCGGTTTTCAATCTTCAAATGCCTTGCGTTATTTAGCCGCTGTAAATAAACATCCCTAGATGATATTTATCGAAAACCTCAATTTTGGCTATTCAGACCACAAAGTGCTTTCTATTCCAAAAATGGAAATTAAGGAAGACCAGCAATTGTTAATTCTTGGTAAAAGTGGAAGCGGTAAAACTACGCTGTTGCACATTTTGGGTGGCTTGCTCGCCCCAAATGAAGGCAAAGTAGTTATCGGCAAAACCGATATTTACAAACTTTCGCAAAGCCAGCGAGATAAATACCGCGGCCAAAATATTGGTCTAGTATTTCAGAAGGCGCATTTGGTGAGTGCACTCAATGTAGGCGGTAACCTTTTATTGGCGCAGTATCTGTCTGGTGCTGCACAAGATAAGGGGCGTGTAAAAGAGGTTTTGGAAGAACTAAACTTGGGGCATAAAGTGAGGAGCAAGGTAAAAGCATTGAGCCAAGGCGAGCAGCAAAGGGTAACCATTGCGCGAGCTTTGCTTAACAGGCCTCGGGTGATTTTGGCCGATGAGCCAACCGCCAGCCTAGACGATGACAATGCCTTTAAAGTAATTGAATTGCTAAAGAGGCAAGCCCAGAATTATGGGGCTGCACTGGCCATAGCCACGCACGACCAGCGTGTAAAAGACGAATTTGAAGTACAACTTAACCTGAACATGTAATGAACCTATTCTCCTTAAGTTGGAACTACATAAAATCAAAGCCACTCAATACACTGCTGAATGTTTTGCTATTGAGTTTGGGTATTGCCATTATTTTGGTGCTCATTCTTTTGAGCAGTCAACTGGAAGAAAAATTAGCTAAGGACAAACGAGGAGTAGACTTGGTGGTAGGTGCAAAGGGTAGTCCTCTGCAACTTATTCTGGCCAATGTATATCATATCGATTTTCCTACCGGTAATATCAAGCTGGCCGAAGCCAAGTCGCTTACCCGCAACAGGCTTATTGAATCAACCATTCCGTTGGCTTTGGGTGATAATTACCAAGGCTTCAGAATTGTAGGGACTAATCACGATTACATAAATCTTTACGAAGGAAAAATTGCTGCTGGCGAACTTTTTAAATACAATTTAGATGTTACGCTAGGATCGAATGTGGCCAAAAGACTTGACCTAAAGTTGGGAGACCATTTTCATGGGGCGCACGGCATGTCGGTAACCGATTTGGAGCATGACGAAAAGGACTACATTGTTGCCGGTATTTTGGAACCGTCTGGCAGTGTGTTGGACAACCTTATTCTTACAAATATTGAAAGTGTTTGGGCCGTGCATGAGCATGAAGAAGAGCATGCGCACGAAGAAGGCGAAGAACATGCTCATGAAAAGGTACTGGGTAGCGCCTACGAAACTGGCTTGCCAGCTGGTGATGAGGGTGCAGAAGTGACCTCTTTATTGGTCAAATTCCGTTCGCCAATGGGGGCTGTAACCTTGCCACGCATGATCAACAGCCAAACCAATATGCAAGCCGCTTCTCCGGCTTTTGAAACGCAGCGCTTATTTTCCTTGTTAGGTATTGGTGTAAACATGCTTCGCAGCTTTGCTTACATCATTATTTTCATTTCGGGGCTAAGTATCTTTATATCGCTCTACAATGCGTTGAAAGATAGAAAGTACGATTTGGCAATTATGCGTTCATTGGGCGCATCGCGTAGCAAGTTGTTTGTGCATGTGGTGCTAGAGGGCATTATCATTACCACTTTGGGTGGTTTGCTTGGCTTGCTTTTTGGCCACGGCCTTATGGAATTGCTTGCCGGTTATTATGAGAAGTCGGACGAAGTTGGCGTAACGGGCCTTATTTTTGTTCAGGAAGAACTATATGTATTGCTTATAAGTGTAGGTGTGGGTATTGTAGCATCGTTGCTACCGGCCTTCAACGCATACAAAACAGATATTTCAAAAGTATTAGCAGATGATTAACCTAAGAACAGTATTGATGCTTTGCCTTTTTGGTTTAGGACTTTCGGCCACCAAAACTCAGGCGCAAGAAGTAAAAATGAAGGGAGCAGCGCTTTGGAAGACCTTAGCCGATGTGAGCTTCGAAATTAAGAAAGATGAATATGGAGACCTTTACGTTCCTGTTTTTAGTGAAGCCATAAATGGTGTAGAAGGCGAGGTAGTAGAGGTTGAGGGTTTTATTATTCCTTTTGATGGAATGTTTAAGCCAACTGAGCTGATTCTTTCTTCGCTACCTATTAGCGAGTGCTTTTTCTGTGGTTCGGGTGGGCCAGAAACCGTGATGGAAATTTCTATGAAGGAGAAGATAAAGTACACAACCAAGCGCGTAAAAATTAGAGGGAAACTAAAGCTAAATGCCGATGATCCTGACCAGCTAATGTACTTGCTTACAGACGGGGTATTTGTTGGCCTTGCAGATGATAGTTATTAATTAACCATCTGTTTTAGTAAATTCAAATATGGATACCCAATCGATAAAACTTGATTTAATTCAGTGGTTAACAGAGCTGAAGGATGCGGAAGTGCTAAAGCAGGTACAACTAATCAAAGAAAATGAGGATTGGTGGAATCAGATTTCCGATCAGGAAAAAGAGGCTATAGACTACGGCTTAAAAGAACTTGAAGAAGGCAAGGGCATTCCGCATAATGTTGTTATGGAAGAGACTCGCAAGAAGTATGGTCTCTAGAATTATTGAGTGGTCGCCAAGGGCTCGAAATGAATTCGACAAAATTGTAGCATATTTAATTAACAAATGGGGTAAGAGTTCGGCAATCAAGTTTATAAATCGGGTAGAAGAAGTCCTAGCCCACATTAGTAAATCACCAAATATCTATCCGCAAAGTGGGCAAAGAAAGCATGTTCGCAGGTGTGTAGTTGCAAAACAAGTTAGCTTGTATTTTAAAGTAGATGAATTAAAAATAGAGCTAGTTACTTTCTTTGATACTAGGCTGAACCCCTCCAAGAAAAAACTCTAAAGAACTTTCTTAAATCCCTTTATTTCTTCCAAAATACTTATTGAGCCATTACCTTTGCCGCAAATAAATCGGCATGAAAAAGGTTTTAGCAGTATTGGCAATTTTTGTTTTTGCAGTGGCTTGTGGCGAGTCGTACAACACGCAAGAACACATCGATAAGGTATTTAATGTACACGATGAAGTAATGCCAAAAATGGGTGAAGTAATGGCCTTAAAAAGGCAAGTACTTGAGAAAGCCTCTGCCCTAGAAGAAGCCAATGGCGATAGTACCAAAGTAGCTGAGCTAAAAGATATAGCCGATAAACTTGAAACCGCCAATGACGGTATGATGAAATGGATGCGTGCTTGGCAAGCCAACGCTCAACCGCATATTAATGAACAAACTACCGTAGAGGAAAGAAAAGCCTTTTTGAATAGTGAAATGGAAAAGGTTGAGAAAGTCCGTGAGGATATTAATTCTTCCATTGAAGCAGCAAAATCTGTACTTAAGTAAACTTTTTCCGACTCAAATTCTTTTATTGTCGTAAGCTTTATAGGGCATGCGGCAATATTTATCATATGGTGGGCTGCTAATTATTGCAGTTTTGACTACTACCTGCAGTGGTTTCGATCGTGCTGTGGTTGCTAATGCCTTTGAGCAACGCGTGCCGATTTACAAGTGCCCCAGCCAAATTCCAGTAAGAGATTCTGATCCGCTCCAGGTTTTTGGCTTTAACATGGACAAGGAAACTAGCATTGACCTTTTGACTCCCCAAGTCATGCTGGGCTCGAGGCACCTCAAAACCAAAGATGATTCAATCTATTTCGATAGAATGCGAGTACTCATCGCTTCGCGCATCGAAAATAAGTTTTTAGGCGAAAAATGGTCTGGAGAGCTTATTCCCTACTCCATGCCCCAAACGGTTGATAGCGAGACCGGCCGTAATGTACTTTGGGACGAAATGACCAACAAAGTAAGAAACAAAGTTGGCGTAGATTACAACTTGTGGTCGGTAGGTAAGCAAATTCTTAATACTGATAAGCCAGGTTATACTGCCATGGTGCTAATCAACGGCCAAATTGGTTACGATAGAGATAACCAAAACATGAATGAGGTTTACTTTTATATAATGGATAATGAGGCTAAAAAGGTAGCCTATGCTGACTATCTTGCTTACACTTGTGATATACGCAATACGGATGCATTGGACAGGGTACTTAATTACACCTTTTTAAAGTTTATGGCCGCCCGATATCCTGAGTTTGTGGAAAAGACGGAGACTCCTCAATAAAGCGGACACCCCTTTTCGCTCTCAATAGATTTACTGCTCTTTTAAAGCTTCCTGTACTTCTGGCAAGGTCATAATGTCGGCCTCGTTGCCCCAGGTGTTCGAAACGTAAGCAAGAATTTGAAGAATCTCTAATGGGGTTAACTGCGGGTTTGCAGGCATGGGTTGGTTGTACTCCGTGCCATTTACTGCGATAGGCCCCTTTTGCCCATACTTCATAATTTTAGCCGCTCTGCCAAGGTCTTCCATCAGGTAGTCCGATTCGGCCAAAGGCGGGATCAGTCGGCCAAGTCCTTCGCCATTATCCATATGGCAGTTGTTGCAATACTGGGTGTAAAGGCGCTTGCCATTGGTAAAGTACTTCAGCTCTTTGGTGTTCAGCCTGTCCTGAACGCCTTCGTTTTCTGACTTGGCTCCACCACAAGCGGAAAGTAAACAAGCTATCAACAAAGCCATTGCCAGCTTATTCATACTCAGCCAATAGTTTAGGAATGTCACTCATTAAGGCATCTACCTCAAGTTTTTTGGTGCCATCGTAGTAGCCACGAATTCTGCGCTCTTTGTCAACTAAAATAAAGGCGCCACTATGAATAAAACCGCCCGGAGCAGCACCATCTTCGCCAACAGGTACCATATAGCCAGCTGCGCTCCCCATTTCGTAAATTTCGTCTTTATTGCCAGTTACAAAGTGCCAAACCTTGTTGTCCATTACACCAATTTTCTCAGAGTAATCTTTTAAGTAAGCCACTGTGTCGTGTTCCGGATCAATAGTGTGCGAAAGAATGGCAAAGTTGGGATTGTCTTTAAACCTGTCGTAAATGCGCAACATTTGCTGTTTCATAACTGGGCAAATGGTTGGGCAAGTACCGAAGAAGAAATCGGCTACGTAAATCTTATCCTCAAAGGTCTTTTCATTTACAATGGCGCTGTCCTGGTCTACAAACTGAAAGTTTGGAATAGTATGATAAATGGTGTCAATTTTACCATTTACCTCCTTAAACTCTTGGCGGCCCATTATGGGTAATTTTTTGGAGCCACTACCACCGCAGCTTACTACCAAAACCAATAGGCCAACTACAAATGCTTCTTTCCACAATTTCATATCAGCTATTCTTTTTTTCTCTAATGCGCTTATAAATTTTAATGGCAATCATTAAGGCTACCGTTACCAAAATAAAGCCCAAAGTACCCTTTATCCAGTCGAATTGATTCTTGAGAACGATAATGAAAACGACAGAAATAAGGATGAGGGTTGCGCCCTCATTTATAATTCTTAGTTGGGTTGAAGAGTATTTTGCTATGCCGTTTTGCAGTTGCTTATAAATGCGATGGCAATAGAAATGATACACATAAAGTAAAAACACAAAAGTGAGCTTAATGTGCATAAATGGCAGCTTTAGCATTTCTGGAAATTGGGCGATCATGGTGCCCCCTAGAATGAGCGTGATAACTGCCGAAGGCCAGGTAATGATGTACCATAGCCTGTTGGCCATTAAGTTGAGCTGTTTGGCTAAAATAGTCCGCTCGGGCTCGGCCTTGGCCAGTGCTTCAGTTTGATATACAAAGAGTCTTACAATGTAAAACAAGCCCGCAAACCAGGTTACAATAAAAATAATGTGCAGCGATTTGATATACGGATCAGCCATGCTGGCGCAAAGGTAAGCATCAAAGGCTTAGAGTGTAGGTAAAAAGGCCGTTATTCTATTGAATTGCCGCTTCTTTCCGCTCTTTCACTTCCACAGCATAGCCGACTTTCAGTTGCCCGGCAGAAGCAGGAATAAAGTTTTCACCAAAAAGGATTTTGCTCCCAGTTTTGCGATAAGTCGCCAGTGTTTTGAGCGGCTCTTTGCCCTTTTCTGCTGTTTCAGGATTTACGGTAGTGAGTACACAACGTGCGCAAGGTTTTACTCCGTGTAGCGTTAGGCCGTTAATTACAATCTCTTTCAGCGTATCTTCTTCGTGTGGCGCCAAACCTTTTAGCACAATGTTAGGGCGGAAACGATTCATTGAAAGCGGTTCGTTCACTTTGCTGTTGAGCAAGTCCAAAGACTCTTCCGAAATAATAAGTATGGGGTAACCGTCTGCAAAGCTTACTTGGTCAGCTTCAGACACCGCATAGTGTTGGTCTGCCTGCCGGTTGCTGTCTTCATGCATGTAGCACAATCTTACGGGCATTTTCAGGTAGTCAGAAAAGAAAGTATCTGCTGCTTCTGAAACAGGTTTGGCCAAGCAGCTGTCGTCCCAAACGGTTACTTCAAATGGGGTGGTATTAGGCTCTTCCATGCTAAAGTCGAGTAGTTCCTCACCCGTTTGGCTATGGCTAATGTGTATTTCATTGCCTTTAATTTCTTGCTTAAGCAGTGCCAAACTCGGATGCTTTCTTTGGCTGATAAAAGTGCCGTTTTCATCAACCAACATCCACCTCCTGTCGTTTGCCAAACCCCGGTTTGTAACATCAACAGTGCTAAGGTGAATACCTTTTAAAGATTTGATAGGGTAGATTATAAGGTCGCTAATGTGTGGTGTCATCATATTAATTTCCTTTAACTTTTATTTTTTTAACTCCTTTTCCAGAGATGGATTCCAACCATAGAATTCAATACCTTTCTTCTTCATTTTATCTCTTAATTCCTTGTTTGCCCAAAACCATACATTTGTGGATAATACTGTTTTCGAGCTTAAAATCACTTCAAAAACTTGGTCTAAGAGCGCTTTCTTCTGACTAGCATTAATCTTCTCGGGAAAGGTTAGTATAATTTTATTTAATGCTTTTAACCCAGATAATCCACTAATGTCAATCAACTTTCTGTTATTCTCAATGCGAATTTCAGACAGCCTGCTGAGTTCGGATAAGTTAGGTAGCTTTTCAAGTTGTGACATGCCCTCAAGGGTTAAAGACTTTAAATTCTTAAGCCCATTAAGAAAGTCGTAATTGGGTATTTGTCTGGTTCTACTAATTTCTAGACTTTCTAATTTGGTCAGGTTGAAAATCCCATCTAAATCTTTATAGCTCCCAAAAAGTAAGTTTAAATGTCTCAAAGAGCTCAAATCCTTAATGAAGTTTAGACTCTTCATTTTGATTCCTCTTAAAGTCAATGTTTCGAGACATGGTAAGTGCTGAATGTTTTCAAGCCCTTTCTTCATTCCATCAATGTAAACCGATTCAAGCTGTTTAAATTCTTTTATGAAAGAAAGGTCAGTCGTGGTTGACTTTGTTTCTTCTATTCCTAAACTCTTGAGTTCCTTGTTGAATAGAAGAGGGGTAAAATCTTTAGTGTTGTACGAGGCAATTGAAACTCAGTCTGACTGAAGGGATTAACTCATAAAATGAAAAATTTAATTTTTCATGATTTAGCACTCTCAAACCTATGTCAGGATTTTTTTCGAACAGCTTGTTTAATGACTGCCAAGTACTTTTAGATGGCTGCGTAAATTCATACAACTGAATAGAATGAATGCCCTTTTCAGATAGAATTTTAGAAATGTCACTATCATTAATGTTGGACAAGATGTTTATGTTGCCATCAAAGTTTTTCCATTTGCCTTTTCTCTTAAAGGTTTCAAGAAAGCTTGGTTTGGAGAACATACCTAGTCTTATGGATTATTCAATCTTCAAAATTTCATCGGCCCAATTGCCCAAATCTGCTTCCACATCTACATCGTTTAGAGTCGTGAGCTGATGTGCCTGCAAGTTAAGATTTTCGGCATCTTTTAGAGTATCGGCTGCTACGCTTTCTGTACTCCAGGCTTTGTTCGCAAAAAGCTCGGGAATTAATTTTTTCATTCCGAGCAGATAGTAGCCGCCATCTTCAGAAGGGCCAATAACCAAATCGTTTTGGGCTAATGCCGCAAAAGCTTCTTCAAGAATTTCCTGTGTTATGTCGTAACAGTCGCTGCCGATAATGCATACTTGTTCGTAGCCGCTGTCAAATGCTTGCTGAAAAGCATGTTGCATTTTTTCGCCCAAACCAGCACTTATCTGTAATTGCTTGCTGTAAACATCATGCTGCCACAAATCATTTTCATTGATAAAATCATTGTAGTGCACCTGTTTGTCGCAGGTTAAGCTTATGGTTTCGGCCTTGGTTTTAGCCAAAAGTGCACGGTAAACTTCCATGGCCTTTTTATTGCCAATGGTTTTGGCCAAACGCGTTTTCGCCTTACCCTCAATAGGGTTTTTTACGAATATTATGAGTGCTGATTTTTTCATTTAACATTTCAATTAATCAAGCCTAAAGGGAAGTTCCGATACTTCTTAATCCCTTTAGGGAATTCAAGGGTTTTGGGGAATATTTAGGGCAATCTTAATAAACGGCTTCTCCCTTTCTTAAAAGCGGTGCAAACCATTTGGAATAAGTGTGTACTTGATTGGTCAATGCTCCGCTTTCGGTTATTACCTCACCACCCTTGTTTACCCAGTGGATTATGCCGCCCTTTAGGTCATAAACCTCTTTAAACCCCGCTTTTGAAAGTTTTTTGGCCAGTTTGTTACTGCGTACATCTACGGTGCAATACACAAACACAGGTTGGTTTTTATCGAGCTGCTGGGTAAGTGATTCTGTAAATCTTATGGCGTTTGGAATATGGCTGGTTTCAAACTCTCTGGCTTCGCGAACATCTACAATCTGAACACGGCTATTTTCCAGCAAAGCACTGGCCTCTGTTTTATTTATTCGCTGAATATTCCCCATAGTTGCCAAGGTGTAAAAGCCGCGATTTCTCACTACCCAAATGGTAAAGAAGAGGATTGCGAAAACAATAAAGGATTTGGCAAATCGCGATCGAAACATCTTCACGAATTTACGAAGCGCTTGCCTAAATGGATGTTCCATTCCCTATATTTCGAGTGAATTGTCAGAAGAGCATCAAAATTAAAGCGATTTGAAACGCAAAAACCGACTTTCTAAAGCAGCATATGTTGAAGGGATACTGGCAGGAGACCGTTTGGTCTTGAGCCGTGCCATTACTTTGGTGGAAAGTACCAACCAAGCCGACCTGGCTTTGGCTGATGAGGTTTTGAGCGATGTGTTACCGCATACGGGCAAAGCCATGCGCGTAGGCATTACAGGTGTGCCTGGCGTAGGTAAAAGTACCTTTATCGAAGCTTTTGGCAGTCATTTAACAAGCAATGGCCAACAACTTGCGGTGCTCACCATAGACCCCAGTAGCCAAAAAACCAAAGGGAGCATTTTGGGCGATAAAACCCGAATGGAAGAGCTGGCCCGCGACCCCAATGCTTTTATTCGTCCGTCTGCTTCGGGTAGTACTTTGGGTGGTGTAAGCAACAAAACCCGAGAAGTGATGCTGCTATGCGAAGCTGCCGGATTTGATGTGATTTTGATAGAAACAGTTGGGGTCGGTCAATCCGAAACCTTGGTACATGGCATGGTAGATTTCTTTTTGCTGCTTATGCTGGCCGGTGCTGGCGATGAACTACAAGGCATAAAGAAAGGCATAATGGAAATGGCACATGCTGTAGTAATCAACAAGGCCGATGGTGATAACCTAAAGCCTGCCAAGCGCGCCAAAGTAGAATATCAGAATGCGCTTCATCTCTTTCCGGCCGATCCTTCAGGCTGGGTTCCACAAGTAAAAATTTGCTCTGCACGAGATAAAACGGGAATTGCCGAAGTATGGGAAATGATGCAAAAGCACTCTGAACAAGTAACCACCAACGGTTTTTTACAAAGTAACAGGCAAGCACAGCAACTCAGTTGGTTTAAAGAAAACGTGCAAGAACTGTTGGGTAGCAAATTCTACCGATCGGAGCAAGTGAAGGCTGAGCTGGAGATACTCACCCAAAAAGTTAAAGCCGGAGAGGTTCCGGCTTTAAAGGCAGCTCATCAGCTGGTTGATGTTTTTTTTGGAGGTTAAAACTGCTTTTATTCTTCACCCACCAAATTACCTAGTACTCCGTTTTTATTCAGCAGCTTAACGTAATCGGTTAACTTTAATTCAAGCTCTGTTGGGCCTAGTGAGTATGGGCCTATTTCATAAGCATTGAAGTAGAAGATCAGGCTCTTATTGATGATTGCAAAGTTGTTGTTCAACCTAAACTCTCCATCTTCAAACCAGTAGCCCTCCTCTTCCAAAGAACGACTTGGCGGAATTTTCTTCAACATTCTGAATTCTATTTCGGCCGATTCGTTTAGGTTTTCTTCATAACCATCAATCATAACTTGGTCGAGCGTAATTGGCTCGCCTGTTTTTAGGTTGTAGCTACGGTAAATCTGCTGTCCGTTGGGGTGGGCACCACCGGTGTATGTAAAAATGGTAGTGGCTATGCTAATGAATTCAGGGGCTTGGTATAGAATATCGCCATTTACCTCAACCAGCCAGCTGCTTTCATAGTCTTCGAACTCCTTGATTAGACTATCGTAAGAGGTTCCCAAGTCATTCATTAGTACTTCGAATGTTTCGGCTTGCGAATCGCCCATCATTACAAAGCTGAAAATCTCGTTTTGAATGTCTTGATTGATTTTCTGGCTCACCTCATCGGGTACCATGCCGGTAATTACCGGGTACTCAATGTTAAACTCTACACATTGCTTAGATGCCTCATTGGTGGCACAGGGGCCACTTTTTTCATCAATTTTCTTAACCTCGTATTCTACATACTTGGGAACGGGCTCGCCTTCAATTTCGCGAACAGGCTCTTTTTTAGAACCAAATTGACAACTAGAAATTGCGCCTAATAATATGGCTGCTAGAAATGCTTTCTTCACTTAGTAAAATTAAAAGTATAGTGTTTCGTGTCTCTGTCCAGTTTATAGCTTCTCTGCTTTTTACCCGACTTAAAGTGGATAATGTTTTGCTGATCTTCAAAAACCTCCATCAGGGTAACGTTTGTTACCTCAGCTTCTTTTATTGCGGACACACCTTCTACCTCGTAGTAGCACCAGCGCGCATCGCTCTCTACCTCAGACCCCAGAAAGGTAAACTCAACCTGCTTACCCTCTAGCAAAATGAACACTTTTGACTTTAAGTATTCACCAATAAGGCTATCAAGCTTAGCAGCATCGGTAGGATTGTAGGTGTCCACATACTCCATGTTGTAGTGCTTTTTTAGGCCCTGCTCAAGATCGTCAATGAATATGCGTTGGCTTATTTGCAGCGATTGCGTATCGGGGTTATGCTCAATATCTGTCACGCTTACGTGAAAGGGGTGCACTCCTAAGAATGCTGTCAAAATAACCGAATATAACAGTTTGAGGGGCATGCAACTAACTTTTATGGGTCGATTCAAAATTAACGGTTATTATTGCAATCCTTGTAGAAAGAGACCATTAATTAACCGCAATATATGAGCCAATTCGGCATATACTTCGACTTAGGAAGAGAACATATTCTCGACATCAACGGGTACGATCATATTCTATTTGTTATTGCCCTATGTGTAATTTACCAGCTGCAAGACTGGAAGAAAGTGCTTATCCTTGTTACCGCCTTTACCATTGGACACTCCATTACCTTGGCGCTTAGCACCTTGCAGATCGTAAGCTTCAGAACAGACATTGTGGAGTTTTTGATTACGGTAACCATATTTATTACGGCTTTTGTAAACCTTTTCAGGACCAAAAGCGCCTTAACTCCCTCTAATTTTAACATCAATTACTTCTTTGCCTTGTTCTTTGGGCTTATTCATGGCCTTGGTTTTTCAACCTATTTAAAGAGCATGCTGGGCAGAGAAGACAGCATAGTAACACCTTTGTTGGCCTTTAATTTAGGCCTTGAATTGGGGCAGCTAATCATAGTACTATTCTTTATGGTTGCGGCCTTTGTGTTCGTAAGTCTTTTCAATGTTTCGCGAAGAGACTGGAACTTAGTAATTTCATCGGCTGTGGCGGGTATTGCCCTCACATTGATGATTGACGCAAGATTTTGGTAACAACAACTACTTAATTTTAATATGAAAAAACTGACCTATTTAATCATTGCGATGGGCTTTTTTGCCACTGCCACTTATGGGCAGGTGGTAAATAGCAACCATGGCAAGCGCTTTGAGCAGTTAGAAAGAATGCTACGTGACCCTAGTGTGTACAGAACAGCTTCTGGTGCACCAGGGCCTAAATACTGGCAGCAAAAGGCTGATTATAAAATTTCGGCTACTTTGGACGATGAGAACCAAAGACTGACAGGTTCTGAAACTATTACTTATTACAATAATTCGCCAGATCCGCTAGAGTACCTTTGGTTAGCTTTGGATGAAAATGTAAGACAACCAGATAACGATTCTTACAAGTTCGACCCAAGCAGCATTCGCCCAAGAATGTCTTATGGCCAAATTGATGCTTTAGATGGACACGACAACGATTGGGGTTTCCACATTACCAAAGTGGCAGATGCCAAAGGGCAGCCAATGACGTACATCATTAACCAAACAATGATGCGTATTGACTTAGCCAAAACGTTGAAGCCAGGCGAAAAAATAAGCTTTAACATCGATTGGTGGTACAATACTACCAACCGTTCTGAGTCTGGTGCACGTGGCGGTCACGAGTACTTTCCTGAAGATGGCAACTACATCTACACCATTACGGGCTGGTTCCCGCGTATGGCTGTTTACTCCGACTTCCAAGGTTGGAACAACAAGCAGTTTACCGGTCGTGGTGAGTTTGCCCTAACCTTTGGCGACTACGATGTAGAAATGACAGTACCTGCCGACCATATTGTGGGTTCTACAGGTTCGTTGCAAAATGCTAAAGAAGTACTTACCAGCGAACAACAACAAAGATGGGCGCAAGCACAGAAAGAGTTTGTTGAGCCTGTGAAAATCGTTACGCTTGAAGAAGCAAAAGAGAACGAGAAAGAAGGTACTACAGCCACTAAAACATGGAATTTTAAAGCAGAAAACGTGCGTGACTTCGCATGGACTTCTTCTAGAAAATTTGTGTGGGATGCTATGGCAGCCGACATTGAAGGTAGAGAAGACCACCCAATGGCCATGTCTTACTACGCTAAAGAGGCTTATGGAATTTATGAGCGTTACTCTACCAAAGCTGTAGCACATACGCTTAAAACCTACTCTAAATACACCATTCCTTACCCATACCCTGTGGCTATTTCTGTAGAAGCTTCGAACGGTATGGAGTACCCAATGATCTGCTTTAACTACGGTAGAACATTGCCTGACGGTACTTACTCTGAGGCGACCAAATATGGTGCTATTGGCGTAATTATTCACGAGGTGGGTCACAACTTCTTCCCTATGATTGTGAACTCTGACGAGCGTCAGTGGACATGGATGGACGAAGGCTTGAACACTTTTGTGCAGTACTTAACCGAGCAAGAGTTTGACAACAACTACCCGCACAGAAGAGGTCCTGCAGCTAAAATTGCGCCTTACATGGCTTTGCCAAAAGATCAGTTGGAGCCAATTATGACCAACTCTGAAAACATTATTGGTTTCGGTAACAACGCTTATGCTAAAGCCGCTACTGGTTTGAATATTCTTCGCGAAACCATTATGGGTCGTGAATTATTCGACTTTGCCTTTAAGCAGTATGCTAAAAGATGGGCGTTTAAGCACCCAACGCCAGATGATCTTTTCAGAACTTTGGAAGATGCATCGGCAGTAGACCTAGACTGGTTTATTAGAGGCTGGTACTTTACTATTGACAACGTAGATATTTCGGTAGACAATGTGAAGTGGTTTAAGTTAGACACTAAAAATCCTGATGTTGAATACCCAATTGCTGAAGCAGCATTTAAAGAGGCTAATACGGATGTTGCCGATAAGCGCAACAGAGAAGAAGGCTTGGAATTCTATGTAGAAGAGGACGAGAGGCTTCAGGATTTCTACTATTCTTACAACCAATTTGAAGTGACTGACGAAGCAAGAACTGCTTACCAGCGCTTTACAGCTACACTTTCCGATGAAGAAAAGGCGCTTTTAGGCGATGATAAAAACTTCTACGAAATTGAATTTAGCAATGTTGGTGGCCTTGTAATGCCAATTATTATTGAGTGGACGTACGTTGATGGTTCTACTGAAGTAGAGACTATTCCTGCTTACATCTGGAGAAAAAATGAGGATAAAGTGACCAAAGCCTTCATGAAGGATAAAGAAGTTGCGCAAATCCGCATTGACCCTTACAGAGAAACCGCAGATACTGACGAAGCCAATAACTACTGGCCAAGAAACAACCAACCAACTCGCTTTGAGCTATACAAGAGCCGAGGTGGAGGAGCAAGGGGTCAATCTTTCGGGGCTAACCCAATGCAAAAAGCAAACGGTGGTAACTAATTGCTTTCATAAAACACTAAATAAAAAGAGGCCGCAATTGCGGCCTCTTTTGTTTCCCTTATGGTTTAAGGGATGAATTGAATCATGGGTAAAATCTTATTGCTTTTCGTTAAAGCTTATCATCCAGTTAATGCCAAACTTATCGGTTAGCATGCCAAAGTAGTCGCCCCAAAAAGTTTGTTCCATTGGCATTTTTACTTCTCCGCCAGCGGAGAGCTCATTAAAAAAGTTATCGGCCTTGGCCTTGCTATCAGTGCTAATGGAGATTGAAAAGTTGTTGCCCTGAATATGAGAAGCAGCCCATTCGCCACCAGTATCGCTACCCATTAACACCGTTTCTTGGCTAATAGGTAGACTCACGTGCATAATCTGATCTTTCATTTCATCGGGCATTGGTGGCATACCTTCTTGTGGTGGCATTTCCCCAAAGGTGCTTTCCGAGGCGAATTCTCCGCCAAAAACCGAAAGATAAAAGTCGAATGCTGACTTACAGTTGCCATTAAAAGTGAGGTAAACGTTGATTGTTGTCATAATGAAAATGTTTGAGTTTGATTGTTTCAATCAATTTACCGAATCTCTTTACCAATTCCTCGGTCCATTTTGTGTTAGAATGTACCGAGTTGGTTACTCTAGCTCATTGCACTCAAAGCCTTGACTGTTCAAAATGGTAATCACTGTTTCAGGCATTAGGTCTACTGTTTCTACTCGCAAAATTCTATCTGTGTCCTCCAGATCGAAATTCCAGGCCTCGTAGGGCAGCAAAATGTTGAGAAAGGCGCCAACGAGGCTAACCTGTTTTTCACTTTTTACCGATGTTTTAAAAACGTGTATCATTGTTAGTGATAATAATTATTGGTTGATCAGCTCTTCGTAGGTAGACTTTAGCCGTTTACGAAGGTACTTTACTGCGTAGTGTTTTCTTGATAATAGTGTGTTTACAGGCACCCCTGTAGTTTCAGCAATGTCTTTTACCGGAAAGCCCTCCATTTCGGTTAATTCAAATATTTCGCGCTGCTCTACTGGTAGTTCGGCCAGTGCTTGCTCTAGTTCTTGCCACATGAGCGAGCGTATGTATACATTTACCGGGCTATCGGACTCTTCCGTTTGAGGAAATAGGGACGAAATAATATCACCGTCTTCGTCATAATCTGCCTCCATGGGCAAGCTGCTCTCTTTCCGCTTCTTGCCTTTATTAATAATTAGGTTTTTGGCCACACGAAACAACCAGCCCGAGATATTCTCAATGGGGTTGTGGGTTGTCTCCATGGTTTTAACAAACTGGAAAAACACATCCTGGGCAATATCATCCGCATCTTCTTGCGAAGTAACCCTGGTTTTAATGAAAGAGCGAATACGAGGCTGGTGCTCTCTAATTTGCCTTTCAAGGTTTTCCCTATGTTCGCTATTACTCACTGTCAGAACCATTCTTTTCTTTGGTGTCTGAATCTGCAAAGCAGTTGCTGCGGTGTTCCATCCACTCCGCAAATCGTTTTTTCTTAAACCACTCTTTGCGCTCTTCTGAGCTCATTTTCATCCATTTTTCACGGCCTTTTTGGTCGCCCCATTTATGTTTATGGGTATGTTTCTTTTTGCCTCCCATTCCTGAGAAAAGAATTCTGGATAGAATGAACAAGCCCAATGCTTGCCAGAAGTTAATGGTTGTAAGGCCAAAGATTTCGGGCATTAGCCAGTTCCATAGCAGCATAATTACCGAGCCGAACAAAAACAGGGCAACAGCCCCAAATAGCGGGTAAAAGAAGTACTTGTATTTATGTATAACCTTTTTCATTGTCGTACTATTAAAATGTGCGCTTGCTTAGGTAGACAAATGAAAGAGGAAAATATTTTAAGCTTTTTGATTTTTTGTAAAAAAAGAAAGGCCGGCTCCAAAGCAAAACACTTCTGAACCGGCCGCTCATTATAAAATTATTAGCTCCTAAAGCCCAAAAAGGTGCTCATTCAATGTTTTGAGCGAGGTTACTTTGTGCTCTTCATCTGTCAAAAGCGAAATGTTATGTCGGCTACCACCGTATGAAATCATACGGATTGGAATATGTGAAAGCGATTCGAAGATTTTGTTCACAATTCCCTTTTGCTCTGCTACAAAGTTGCCCACCACACAAATAATGGTCTGCTTATAGTCTACTTCAACCTGACCAAACTGATCGAGTTCCTTCACGATTTTCTTCAGGTTGGTGGCATCATCTATGGTTACAGATACAGCCACCTCAGAAGTGGTGATCATATCGATAGGCGTTTTGTACTTCTCAAAAATCTCGAAGACTTTTCTCAAGAAACCATAAGCCAAAAGCATGCGCGAAGACTTGATCTTAATAGCGATAATGCCATCTTTTGCCGCCACGGCTTTCACATCGTCCGAAATGGTTGACTGGCTAATCATGGTGCCTTTCGCTTCGGGCTGCATGGTATTCAGCAATTTTACCGGAATACCGTATTTCTGTGCTGGCCAAATGGATGCTGGGTGCAAAATTTTAGCACCAAAATATGCGAGCTCGGCAGCTTCATCAAAGCTTAGTTCGGCAATAGGCATGGTTTTATCCACAACCCTAGGGTCGTTGTTATGCATGCCATCAATGTCCGTCCAAATTTGTACTTCTTCTGCACGAATGGCCGCACCAATTAGCGAAGCGGTATAGTCGCTACCTCCACGCTGTAGGTTATCTATTTCGCCTTTGTGGTTCTTGCAAATGTAACCTTGCGTTACAAACAACTTGCAATCGCTGTGCTGTGCTAGTACTTCTGGCAATTTAGTTTCTGTAAAAGCCAAATCAGGCTCGCCATCCTCATTGGTACGCATAAAATCTAACGCAGCCAATAGCTCCGCACGAATACCTCGCTCCTCTAGCAACAAGGTGAAAAGCTTGGTAGACATTAGCTCTCCTTGTGCCAAGATATCGCGCTGAAGCGCCTCGTTGTAAGAAATCTTAAGGGTAATGAGTAAAAACTCGAAGTGCTCCTCAATAATCTCTTCGGCCTCTTTTCGCTTAGCTTCGTTTGATAGCAAATCGCCAATGAATGCCTCATAGTGATTTCTGAGTGTAGCTATTTTCTCTTTGGCCTCTTGCTTGTTATCTGCTGCTAACGATTCGCCAATACCCACTAGGGCGTTGGTGGTGCCAGAAAGCGCAGAAAGCACAACAAGTTTTGGGTTGTCATCGCGGGTAATCAACTCAGCGATTGACATCATTCGCTCCGGCTTGCCTACCGAAGTACCTCCAAACTTTAATACTTGCATGGTTTTAAATTAGAAACCCAACATTTTAATAGCAGTAATAGCAGCTTCATCGCCTTTGTTGCCATGTTTTCCTCCTGCTCTGTCAAGGGCTTGTTTTTGCGTGTTTGGTGTGAGCACACCAAAAATTACTGGCTTGTTGTACTTAAGCGACACATTGGTGATGCCTTGGGCTACAGCATCGCAAATAAAGTCGAAGTGTTTGGTTTCACCCTGAACCACACAACCAATGCAAATTACTGCATCAATATCTTCTTGCTGAGCCATCCACTGGCCACCCAAAGAAAGCTCAAAGCTACCCGGAACGGTCTTTCTAACAATGTTTTCCTTTTTAGCTCCATGGGCCAATAGGGTTTCGTAAGCACCGTTGTAAAGTGCTTCGGTTACCTCTTCATTCCATTCAGACACTACAATACCGAACTTCTTTTCGGCAACGTTTAGCACGTTTGTGCTGCTGTATTCGCTTAGGTTTTTAATGCTTGATGCCATGATTTTAAATAAAAAAAGGTAAGACTTCCGCCTTACCTTATATAGTTAATGTTTTCTGTTACTAATCATTAACGACCGGCAAGGGCTTCTAATCGAGCCTTGTGTTTTCGAGCGGTCTTAATTTCTGCTGCCTGCTTGTACTTTTCAATTACAGTTTCGCATGCTTCGATAGCGTTATCGAAGTCAGAAGCTTTTTCGTAAGCCAAAGAGGCACTCAAAAGATAACCTGGAGAGAAGTACTGATCGTCTACAGTATTCGCAGCTTTTGTGTAAGTATCGCCAGCAGTGCTGTAGTTACCAAGCTCCATGTAAGCATCGCCCAAAAGCTTTTGCGCTCTTGCTTGTACAATTACTTCTGATGTAGAGAAATCCTCTAGGTAGTTAACAGCCTCTTGATAGTTACGCATTTTTAGGTAGCTAGCACCAGCATAATAGTGCGCCAAATTGGCTACTTCGGTACCGCCATAAATGTCTATGATTTGAAGGAAACCAAGGTTTCTTCCATCACCATCCAATGCAAATTCTAAGCTGTCTTTCTCGTAATAGTATTGTGCTTGGAAGATCTCGTTTTGAGCGTCTTCGTTACGCTGGTCATTTCTGAAGTTTAAAAAGAAAATAACACTTGCTCCCACAAGTACTACTAAACCTACTATCGCTCCGATAAAACCAATTGGGCCAACCTCGTTTTTGAACTTGTCAATTGCGCTGCCGCCTTTTGGTTTTTGCTCTTCTGAAGAAGTATTCTCCGCCATCTCTTGAAAATTAGGTCGCAAATATAAATAAAATGTTGAAAAATAAAGCCTTAAGCTTATTCAGTTATATAAGGATAGTCTTCCTGAACGTAAACATCTTTGAAAGCTTCGCTAGGATCTGGGTATGAAGACTCTTCAGCGAATTTAACGCACTCTAGTACGTCATCCTTAATTTTTTTGTCAATGCCCTTCAATTCGTCTTCAGTAGCCCACTTGTTGTCAAGAATTTTAGCTCTTACATATTCAATTGGGTCTCTGTCTTTGTACTCCTGAAGTTCCTCTTTGCTTCTGTATTTAGCAGGGTCCGACATTGAGTGGCCTTTGTAACGGTAAGTTCTGAACTCCAACAAAGTTGGTCCGTCACCTCTTCTGGCGCGATCTGCAGCTTCTTCTACCGCTACGTGAACGTTCTCAGGGTTCATGGCATCTACAGGAGCAGACGGCATGTCGTAAGATTCGCCCAAAGTGTAAAGCTCTCTAACGTTAGACGTACGCTCTACTGAAGTACCCATAGCGTAACCGTTGTTTTCAATCACAAAGATTACAGGCAACTTCCATGTCATGGCCATGTTTAGCGCTTCGTGGAAAGCACCTTGGCGCACAGCACCGTCACCCATCATACAAATACAAAGCTTACCAGTTTTATTGTACTTTTCTGCAAAGGCAATACCAGCACCCAATGGCACCTGACCACCTACAATTCCGTGTCCGCCAAAGAAACCATTCTCTTTATCGAACATGTGCATAGAACCACCTTTACCTTTAGAAATACCGGTTTCTTTAGCCATTAGCTCGGCCATAATAGCCTTAGGGTCGGTACCCAATGCCAATGGCTGGCCGTGGTCGCGGTAAGCAGTAATCCACTTATCACCTTTTTCTAAAGCGGTTACAGATCCACTAGAACAAGCCTCTTGGCCAATGTACAAGTGACAAAAACCTCTAATCTTCTGCTGGCCATAAAGCTGACCCGCCTTCTCCTCAAACCTTCTTTGTAGAAGCATGTTTTCAAACCAAAACATGTAAGTCTCTTTTGAGAACTTTTCCTTCTTTTCCGCTTTTGCTTTAGTAGTTTTTTTCGTTGCTGCCATGAGCGATTATTTGAAAGGGTTTAACCCCGACTAATTCAATTATTTAAATAGGAGTGCGAAAATAAGACAAAAACGTTCAACTTTGAAATTAATGCACCTGGAATCCATCAGACTTAGCAATTTCAAAAACTATTCAGAAGCTGAACTGGCTTTTTCTCCGCAAATCAACTGCTTTTTGGGGCCAAATGGCAGTGGCAAAACTAATTTGCTCGATGCCATTTTTTACCTCGCATTCACCAAAAGTGCAGAGCAATCGCAAGACGCCCAATGTATTTTACATGGCGAGTCATATTTCTCAATTCTCGGTAGGTTCAACCTAAATGAAAAGCAGCGCAAGGTTTTGTGTGCTTTACAAACGGGCAAGAAAAAGCAAATTAAACTAGACGATAAGCCTTATAAAAAAGCTAGTGAACATATTGGAAAGTTTCCGGCTGTGCTAATTGCACCAAACGATACGGATGTAATACGTGGTGCTAGCGAGGAACGCAGAAAGTTTTTTGATGCCATTATTTCTCAGGTCGATGCTGTGTACCTGAATAACTTGATAGCCTACAACCATGCGCTAAAGCAGCGCAACAGCTTGCTTAAGCGCTTTGCCGAAAACGACCGTTTCGATAAAGACCTACTTGAACCATTTACCCTGAAGTTGATAGAATTGGGAGAAGCTATTTATAAGGTAAGGAAGGATTTTGTGCAGTTTTTCACCCCTTATTTGGAAAGGCACTATCAGGTTTTGAGTGAAGAAAAGGAACAGGTTTCCATGGTTTACCAGTCTCATTTTCATCAGTCGGTTAAGGAACAGTTCGAGGCAAGTTTGCAAAAGGACCGCGTACTGAAACG
Source organism: Roseivirga pacifica (assembly GCF_900111145.1). Taxonomy (GTDB): domain Bacteria; phylum Bacteroidota; class Bacteroidia; order Cytophagales; family Cyclobacteriaceae; genus Roseivirga; species Roseivirga pacifica. The sequence goes on along the minus strand of NZ_FOIR01000001.1, from coordinate 597,453 downwards.
CACCAATGTTGGCGTGCATAAAGACGATTTTGACTTTGAAATGAATGGTAGGGCAATAAAGAAGTTCGGATCGCAAGGCCAGCAAAAGTCTTACTTAATAGCACTCAAACTCGCCAATTTCGACTTTTTGAAAGCGCGTACCGGAATGAAGCCGCTGCTGTTGCTTGATGATATTTTTGACAAACTGGATGACTTCCGCATTGCAAAGCTCATCGAAATGGTAGCCTCCGAATCATTTGGTCAAATATTTATTACCGATGCCCGCCCAGAACGTTCCATCAACTTTGTAAAAGGCATCGATCAGGAATCGAGGTTTTTTAAAGTGGAGGAAGGGAAAGTTCAAGCGTTCGATTATTAAGTCCTTAACGGTTTATTGTTTGATTACTTTCAAGATGCCTCCTTTACTTCTCGCATTAAATTCTGGAGCGTACATGCTCTCAATAGTAGCTGGAGCTCCTGAAAATGTACCAGCATTATTTATGACTACATCGTAGCTCAATTGATGCTGTCCTTTACTTAGTTCATCGAAAAAGAAGTGCGTGCTAGCATCTTTGGTGCTTTGGTAGGCCCAAACATTGCCAAATCGCTGATGGCCAGAAAGCACATCTAGTGGCTCAAAGCTGGCCGAACGCCCATCTTTCAAATGGATAAAGTCCATGTCTCTATCTATAGAAATTAGCAGCTGAACTCTAACTTTATCGCCAACCTTTAGGTTTGTGGACGGGGTGACTTCTTTTTGATCACCATTTTGCTCGATTACGTAAAGGCGTTTGTCCACTTGCAGTGCACCGCCTTGGCGAACTATCTCGTCTGAATTCTGTAAAAACTGGTAATGCAATGCACCCCAAACTGGTGTATCATTCATTTTGCTAATTTCAACGCCCCCTAGCTCAGCTGAAATTTCCTCTGATGCCCATGTTTTTTCAATAAACAAATCGCTAGTTGAGCTGCTTGTGTCAATATTCTCACTTCCTACTTTTATGGACCTCAACTGCGCTGGTTCAGAAGAATTTGAGTTTTGAAGCACAGCATAAATAGCCAAAGTAGTTGCTTTGGTGGTTGGCCAGGCATTCACCCTCTTGTGTTGTAACAGCCATTGGTTCAAAAGCTTTGATCGATTAAGTTCTGGAGAGATTTCTTCAAAGGCTTCCATAATAATAGCATGAGTTTCTATTTGCGCACTAAACCAGCCTCCGTTGAATTCGTTTTCGAGCCAATACATGCCACGCTCCTCGGAAAATGTGGCATTTTCGTCTAGTGACCTTATAAGTTTTTTAGCTAGGGTATTTTTGTCAAATCTTTTGAAAACAAGAGCGCTCATGGCCTTTAATTGCAAGCTTTGGTCATTCCATTTTCGCTCTAGTAAACCAAGGTAATAGTCTAATGCTATTTGCAATTCAGCCGTTGGCACAACCTCCATAAAGTAGCTTCTGGCATATAGATAATAAATTATGGCTGGGTTAAGATAGGTGCTTGTGGAGTCTCGTGAATTACGATTGTAACCAGAAATAAAGGCTTCATCCAAGTAGCTCAACCCGTTATATGCGAGTTCTTCTAAACCCAGTGAATCCAAAGAAAAACCGAGTGACCTCATTTGGCCAAGACCGGAAACAATGTGGGTTGTAATTGTTCGGTTAGGAAAACGGCCACCTTTGAACCAAGGAAAAGCACCGTTCGACATTTGCATTTCCTTTAGAGAAGCGACCGCCTCGTTCAGGTTTACATTGAGAGAGTCGTAATTGATTAATCTGGCAATTGAAGCCTTTCTTTCTGCAGCCGATTGACCCGCTTTTAGCCAAGGTGTTTCCTCAAGTGCCAATTGTTTTAGTGTGGCATTTCTGGTAATGGGTGTTTCTTGTGTTTCAAGTTTTGACCAATCGCCAACGAGACTTTCTAGCTGCGGGTGTTCCTTTAAAATTTTGTTACCTAGAGCATTTGCAAAGATTCTGGCAAATGTTTGTTCGCTGCATTCAAAAGGGAATTCAATCAGATAAGGTAATGACTGAATTACATTCCAAACCGGATTTTTTGTCAGCTCGAATTTCAAAGAAACATCTGTGACGTTAGCCGGTTTATTTAGCAAAGCTGGTAGTTCGAAGGTAAAACTACTATCAGCCGCAGCGGCCCAAATAGGTATACTTTCTGTGACTAAAATCTTTTGGGGTAAAACAGGTAAATAGTTTTCCTCGCCATCGCTAAAATTGTCCGTTGCGGCTACAACTCTGTACTGAATTCCATTTAAGCCTTCTGGCACTGCAATTTTCCATTGTACTTCTACACTACTGTTTGCCGCTATATCGGTTTGTTTTACTGGTTGGTCTTGCTGAGATAAAAGCTCAATTGGCTGGTTGGTAAACGGATCTGTAGCTGTAAACTGGGCCGTGGCTCGAATGGCACTGTCTTGCATATTCACCACTTTAGCACTTACAAGCAGCGAATCTCCAACTCGAATAAATCGTGGAAGGTTTGGTACAACCATCAATTTTTTGCGGGTTTGGATTGTACTTACAAGCTTTTTTGTCTCATACTTTTTGGTATGTGCCAAAAGCTGAAGCTTCCATTCAGTGAGTGACTCTGGCGTTTCAAAACTGAAGTTAACATTGCCCTTAGCATCTGTTTTTAGGTGAGGATAAAAAAAGGCGGTTTCTCTAAAATTGGTTCTTGCCGGAACCGCATCTAATAGCTCTTTTTGTTTTGTAGCCGCTTTTTTGCTGGTAATTATTACAACTCCGTTGGCTGCGCGTGCCCCGTAAATGGATGTTGCCGCAGAGCCTTTTAACATAGACATATCGGCAATTTCATCAGGACTCAATTGACTTGCATCCACAACAACCCCATCGACAACAAACAATGGTTGGTTTGCTGCACTCAATGAGCTAGCACCTCTAATGGTTAAATTAGATGAGTTACTGGGTGACCAGTTAACTCCGGCTACTTGAACTTGGAGTGTTTCAGGTTCTTCTTCAAAGACAATATCAAGAGATTCTTCATCGGCAACTTCCATTAAGAGAACTGAGCTGGTTAGAGACTTCTTTTCTTGCTTACCATAACCAACTACTACAACCTCGCTTAATTTTTGTGTATCGGGTGAAAGCATAATATCCAGGTAATTATCCTTGGCTATTTTGACCTGAACACTTTTGTAGCCTAAAAATCTAAAGATCAGCACATCGCCTTCTTCTGCATTGATTGAGAATTCACCTTTTCTATTTGTTGGAACAACGTTGTTAGTGTCTTCAATAACTGCTGCTCCTGGTAGTTCGGCACCAAACTCATCTCTTACTACTCCCTGAATTTTGCCTTTGGGAATACTCGCATCAACCCTAGAAATGAGGTGACTTTTGCGGCTGGTTATATAGGTAGTTAGGTAGTTAGACTGTGCACTTTTTGGATCAGTAAAACTATAGCCGAATGCTTCGAACGCTGGCGTCCTTTTAAATGTAATGTCGGGATAATAGTTGTATAGGAGTGATTGACCATTTGTCTGGCGGAAGCTACTACTTACACTAAACCTGCTATAAACGTTATAACCACTGATGGCCATTGGAGTAGCGCGCCAGTTATGCGGAACAAATTGGTCGAGCGATGCATCGTACATTGACGCGAGCACTTCAGCTTCAACATTTTCCTTTTTGGCTCCAGTGATATTAAAGCTCCATGTTTCCTGCTCACCTGCTTCCAGTAAACTTCTAAAAGAAGAGGTTTCTATATTCAGTTCTGTTGTAGGCTCAGGAACATTAATAGAAAGTGACCCGGTTTCTGCGTGATTTGTGCCGACAGCCATGTAGTGAAATTTGAAACCTCCCAAGTCGTATTCCTCAATAGGAATTCGGATGGTCCTTTTCCTATTTTTTAAATGAAACACATATTCCTTTTTAGGACCCTTTCTGCGTGTAGGCAATACGTATACCGTTACTTCTTCTGCATCTGATGCAACAGTAAGATTGGCATTTTCTCCTACTTTATAAGCCGTTTTGTCGGCAGTGATGTTGATAAAACTAGGTGTTAGTCGTTCCTCTAAATTTTCCAGTAGGTCGAAAGTTGTGGTTACCTGTTTTTCACTTTTGGAGGACGGAGTATATCGAGCATAGTATTTAGCCGATTTCCAGTCGTTTATTTCTTCAACAGTAACTTTGGCTTCGCTTAGACTTACAGCTTTAATAAAAATTAATGTGGTATCGGGGATTAAAAGAGGCTCATCAAATGGTTCATTTGGAAAATATTCCTCAAAGCTTTCTTGCGACATAAGTGGCATGTCTGGAGCGTCCCAAGCACGCTCGAAAAGGAACGCCTGATTAAAGTCTAGCCTAAAGATTTCAAGCTTTCCTTCAGTAGTTGTCGGTTCTCCATTCAGGCTGTTGCTGATAATATTTACGGTTAGACTCCCATCACTTTTAACCACTGGTTGCTTTAGCATTAGGGTAGTGTTTGCACTATGAAAGCCAACCATTATTGTTTTGGTTAATTCATGTGATTCCCCATTAAGGTCAGTAACAGTGAAGCTTGCTTCATATTCATATTCGGGCCATTTGGTCTTATTTACACCGTCCTGTAAACTAGTAGGAAAGGTTATGGTAAAGGTTCCATCAGGATCAACCGTAAGCTCACCATCTAGAATGAGTTTTTCATCGTTATGCCAATTGTTCTCCCAATAATAAGCGGCTGGGTCGGGCGCTGTTCTATAGCCTTTTTGGTGAACTGCATATTTTACTTTTGCACCGCTAATACTATTGCCTGCAAAGGCTGTGGCTTTGCCACTAAAAGACACGCTGTCGCCCAAAACGTATGCTGAGTCTATTGCATTTGCAGTGACTTCAAACTTAGGTCGCTTGTAGTTTTCCACGCTAAAAGTCTCCCAACCATCATTAAAATTATCCGTACGGTACTCAAAAAAATCGCTCGGTCTATCACCTTCTTCTACCTCTATGGTGAATTCTCCTGTTAGCGTATTCGTAGGAATTTTCAATGAATCGGAATACGAACCGAATTCATTTGTGATATGATACTCTTCGTATATGGTTTCATCATTTGCATCGTAGATGCTCACCAACACTTGCTCGTTGGCAACTATTCCTCTTTCAGCCCCTTTTCTTTTGGTAAGTAATCCCTTAAAGTAAACCGTTTGACCAGGCCGATAAATCGACCTATCGGTAAAGATCTGAGACATTACATCATACAACTCCTCTTCATCCTCATCGAAATATCGATTGTAATAGAGGTTGATATTACCGAAATAGGCCGTGTCGCCCGCATAAACTACCCGTGCAGTATTGTTGTAATTATTCGAACCTCCATTCACCATAATACGCCCGTTATTATCGGTTTTGAATGCTGTTTCTTCACCTTTTCTAAGGCTGAAAGTAACTTCAGCGTTGGCTAGCCCTTCTCCAGAAAGCCTATCGGCAATAAGAAATTGGTTCTGAGTTTCTGAGCCAATGTCGAGCAAGGAAAGATTGGTGACTTGAAAATTAGAAATAGCGCTAAGTTTATTTTCCTCATTGTTGAAAACTGCCAAAGCGTATTGGCCTGGGGGGAGTGGGTCGACTAATATTTCAGTGGAGTGCAGTTGATAGTCATGAGTTTCTGGAAGGCCATAGGCTTTCGCACTAAAAACATCAATTTTGTTTAATAGGCTATCAATGTTTGATTGATTATATGATCTACTTAAAAAATCAAGTTGTCCCTTATCTACTTTGTACAGTTTAAGGTTTATTCTTCTTAAGTTCCTAAAAGTTAATAGAAAGCGGGAGTAGGTGTTCTTCGGTACAAAAGCCTGTTGTTTGAGTTCCAGCTCAGTCCGTTCAATTTTTTGAATCAGTTTTTTTGCTTGAGTCGCCTCGAAGCTTTCAGGACTGGTTTCAAGTACTTCAGTAGCTAGCAGATGAGCCTCTTCAAGTACATTATCGTTAATCGAATGTTTGTTTTCAAAATCGTACATGCTGCTTTTCTCTTCGTTCACAGCAACAAGCAGCTGAGCAAGCTTTATCTTAATGAGGTCTTTTTCGAGGGTGTCATCCTGAAGTAGATTACGGTACGATTCAATAAATTTTTCTACTTCTTCACCATAAGAAATGTCCTCCAAAATTTGCAAGCGCATTAGCTCCCAGTAGGTGGCTAAGTTTTTATTACCAGAATTTCGGCTGTCCAGTGACCGCATTTGAAGAAGATAGAAGCCGTTTGCTTTATTAAAGCTATCGGACGGGGTAAAATCAATTTGTGAAAACTCCTTCCAGTCAAGAAATTTGCGGAAAGATGACTCATAAAAGTCTGTATAACTTCTTCCATTACTATTCAGGTAGAAGTCAATTGCTTCTGCAGTAATCCAGTCTTTTAGGCTAAGAAAGTCATACGCATCCCAGCTGGGATATTCGAAAAGATCAGCTAACAGTTTATTATCTAGCTTAATATCAGAGCTACCGGCTAAGGCCTTCTGAAACTCATGATGAATTTGATTTAGAAACTGCTGTTCACCCCAAAAGTTAAAATCGGTAGTGTCTGTTTCTTCTAAGTCGTTACTATTGATTTTATAGGTGTTTCTCTCTAAATAATCCTTTAAGGATTTTGCTTTCAAATAATGATACAGCCTTTTGTAAGGCTCATCTGATGTTGCAATAAGGCTATCAAGTCGCTCAAGCACTTTTTGTTGTGCATTTTCTTCAAGCAACAACTGATATTTATTCTGATAGATACTGGCTCTGAAAAGTTCTTTTTGGTAATTCCCCCTTTTTGCCACCGCATAAATTGAATCTACTTTTACCCAGGCAGACTTAGTTAAACCATCATTTTCCAAGCGATAAACAGACCTCCAAGCTTGTTCGAAGCTTATATTTTGGGCATTTAATGAAAGTAGGCTTATAAGAAAGAGTGCTAGTGTGCAAATTGTCTTTTTCATAAAAGAGTAGTTCAAGGCTGTTATTAATATAACAAATCACACACGCAATGACCTAACCCTTTAGTTTAATTATGACAAAACCTTTTAAGTAAGCACTTACGTATAAACGAGTTAACCAAACAAAACTCAAATATGAAAACTCGTCAAAAACTCGCAGTGCTGTTAGCTGCATTTACCCTTGTTATTTTTGCAAGCTTTATGTCGGTGGCACCAGCCAAAAAAGGTGGCTACGATTGGATGAAAGCCCGATTAGACGCTTCGAAAACATACACCATGGCCGTACTTGAGGCCATGCCCAAAGATGCCTACACCTACAAACCCAATGAAGATCAGCGAACTTTTGCGGCCCAAGCTTACCATATTGTCTATAGTATTGATTATTTTCATCGCGCCTTTGCTAATGGAGGCAACGCCCAATGGCAACCCGGAGATGAGGAAGCCATGTCGAAAGCCGAGCTTATTGATTGGGCAAACAAGAAATTCGATGAAATGAATGATTTCATCTTAAAGCAAGAAACTAATGATAGATTGACGGCTGGCGTAATGTCCTACCTCGATCATAATGCGCACCATCGCGGGCAAATTGTCACTTATTTGCGCATGAAGGGCATTCAACCACCCAACTATCAGTAAAGCACTCATCTTCAACCTTAACTATTGCGTCAACCTTACCAGGGTTGGCGCTTTTTTTATGTCCATTGGTTGAGGTTCATAGTCTATGAACAGCCACACTACATTGGTGACAACACAAACAACTAAAAAACAACTGCCACTTTTGGTGTCCTCACCAAAAGCATGAACCCCAAATTCCAGTTTAAGTGACACGGCCCAACCACGTTGGTGTTGTCACCAACGAAGGAAGGAGCAAGACCCTATTCTAAAGTTTTCTCTTGAAGCAAAATTCATAAATGTAGATTTTGTAAATTATAATTTCTACATTTACGAAAATTGATTGCAATGAAAGGGACGCAACTTGGTGAATTTGAAGAACTGGTACTGCTAATTGTTGGCGTGCTTTACCCAGAAGCATATGGGTTGAACATTCGTACAGAGATTATAAACCAAACCAACCGAAAGGTGGCCATTGGCGCTGTGCACTCGGCACTAAGTCGTTTAGAGGAGAAAGGATTTTTAGAATCGAAACTAGCGGACGCCACGCACGAACGAGGTGGCCGTAGAAAGCGCCTTTTTAATATTACTGCTGCAGGAAAAGGAGCCTTGGAAAAGAACCACGAACTAAGGAATTCACTTTTCAACCAGATTCCTGAATTGGCATTAAAAGGCTTGAAAATTGGCTGATCAAAACCCGCTATATCAGCCGCCAAAACTGGCAGAAAGAATCTTAAGCCTTTGCTGCAAAGGAAGGTTGCTCGAAGAAATTGAGGGCGACCTGTTTGAATACTATCAAATTGAGCGAGAAGAAAGGTCCAAGTTCAGGGCAAACATTAACTATTGGTTTCACCTCCTGAATTTTCTTCGCCCGTTCGCACTCAAAAAACTCGGTCAAAACTCAAATACTATCATTATGTACAGAAGCTACTTAAAATTCGCTTGGCGCGGAATGATGCGTCAGAAACTCCAAACGGGCTTTCATTTGCTTGGGCTAATTTTGGCCTTTACCGTTTGCGGATTTATTTACCTGCATGTGCAGTACGAAACCTCGTACGACAAGCACCACCAACATGCCGATGATATTTATCGGATTGCTTTTATGAATAGCAATCCGCAAACAAGAACTCCACACCCAATGGCACAGGCCATGGTAAATGATTTTCCGGAGGTAAAAAGGGCGGTAACCCTATCGCCAATTTATGGCCCTGGCATGACCAAGCAGCCTGTAATACTAACCCAAGATGCTACCAATGTTACTCACGAGGTGGCAGAAGGCTACTTTGCCGACACCACGTTTTTCGATGTTTTTAGCTACGAACCAGTATTCGGAAACCCTAAAGATGCACTTACAAAAGAGTGGGCAGTAGTACTTTCTGAATCTACAGCCAAACGATTTTTTGGCGAAGAAGACCCCATAGGGCAAAGGCTTTCTTTTAACGGAATGGTAGATCTTTTGGAAGTGGCCGCAGTAGTGAAAGATGCCCCGAAAGCTTCGCACTTTCGATTCAATTTTATGCTTTCTTACGTAACGCTTAAGACCTTGCCGTTTAACGAGCCGTGGCTTTCTTGGGATGATTTTGGGCACTTTAACTATGTGCAGTTGCAAAGCGGTGCAGATGCCGAGGCGCTAGAAGCGAAAATTCCAGGCTGGGTTACCACTTACCTCAATTGGTCTGGAGGTGACTTGGAAGCCTTACAAAATGGCGATGATCGTTTTGCCTTGCAACCGATTAGAGACATCCACTTACACTCTAATTTGCTTTGGGAGCTAGAAGCCAACGGCAGCTACACCTACTTGCTGATTTACGGTGTGAGCGCCATTTTCATTTTGCTTATTTCCATTATCAACTTTGTTAATTTAAGCACCGCCAAGGCAGCTCAGCGACTTAAAGAAATTGGTGTAAAGAAAACGCTTGGCGCGAACAGAAGAGAAGTTTTTAACCAGTTTATGACCGAGGCCTTTGTAACCACTTTTCTGGCTTTGGTATTGGCAGTTCCTGCAATGATATGGCTTGAGCTACCATTTAATAGATTGGTTGATGGCAACATTGAAGTACAAAACCTATGGACTGCCGATGCTGTTTTGGTACTATTCGGCATTACTGTTTTTACGGCAATTGTCAGTGCGCTATACCCGTCTTTTTATCTTAACTCTTTTGAGGCGGGGAGTATTTTGCGTGGCCTAAAGCTAAGTAAACTCGGTGGTTCAAACATTCGAAACGGGCTATTGGCGGTACAGTTAGTCGCTGCCATTTTAATGATTAGCGGAAGTCTTATCATCAAAAATCAGATTGAGTTTATTAATAGTAAAGACCTTGGTTTTGAAAAGGAAAACCTCATGGTGATGGATATATCGGGCGAGCCATTCAGCAATAAAATAGAAACGCTAAAAACAGCATTGGCAGCGGTACCAGGTATTTCAGGTGCCTCCGCGGTTTCAAATGTGCCTGGCGGCCAGTTCAATCAACATTCATTTTACCTAGAAGCGCAGCCAGATGTAGAAGTAGATTCGTACGAGATGTTTGCCGATGAAAATGCAGCCAAAGTGCTTGGCATTGACGTGTTGCAAGGCAGAATGCTTGACAAAGCTTTTGCAGCAGACTCGGCCGGAACAGCCTTTGTTTTGAATGAAACGGCCATAAAAGCACTAGGCATAGAAGATGTTGTTGGCAAACCACTGGTTTGGGCAGAAAACGACAATAAAGTAAAAGGAACAATAGTGGGTGTGGTTAAAGACTTCAACTACAATTCGCTGCACGTGCCAATTAGGCCACTAATTATGATGGTTGCCGAAAACAACTACAACTATTTAGTGGCTAAGGTAAGCCCACAAAACCTTCAGGCAACCATTGTATCGGCCGAAAAAGCCTTTAAAGAAGTAATGCCAGAAGTGGATTTTAGCTTTAGGTTTTTGGATGGGCAAATTGAAGATTTATACCGCGAAGAAGCGCGCACCCTGAGGATTACCATTATTCTTTCGGCTATCTCTATTTTTCTTGCTTGTGGAGGTTTACTAGGCATTATTTCCATAGTAATAAAGCAGCGTGTAAAAGAGATCAGTATTAGAAAAGTACTTGGTGCATCGGCCAGACAAATCCTTTGGTTGGTTAATTTTAAGTACCTACTTATTGCGCTTTTGTCACTGGCCTTGGCTGTGCCTATTTCAATTTATTTAATGAAAGATTGGCTCAGTAGCTTCACGTACCAAGCAGGAATTAGCCCATTGGTTTACGGTCTAACAGCACTTGGCGTAGTGCTGCTCATTGGTATGACAATTAGTGCCATTTCCATGCGCGTAATCCGGGCTAACCCCGCCCAAACACTTCGAACAGAATAGGTTTTTTAGGGGCTGCTGCAACCACTCCTGAGTTTTTGAAGTCATTGGTGTAATGATTGATTTAGAAGTTCGTCTTCTTGGTCAAGGTCAAAAAAGGTCAACGCTGCCCAAGGCAAGCAAACTCAAAACAAAATCGCCATGTTCAAAACAATCATCAAAACCGCCCTTCGTGTGTTCTGGAAGGAGCGCGCTTATGCATTTCTAAATATTCTTGGGCTTACCGTAGGCCTTACAGCCAGTATGCTTTTGCTGGTATATATAGATGGGGAGCGCTCGGTAAATCAATTTCACGAAAAGATAGACCGGATGTATCAAGTAATGGAGCACCAGAATTACTCCGGCACTATTTTTACCACTACTGCCAACCCTGGCCCATTAAAAGATGCCCTGAAGGCAGAAATGCCCGAAGTGGAACACTTTGCCCAGTTTACGTGGGAACAAGAACGGCTCTTTAAACTGGATGGTCAAAGTTTTAAAGAAAGTGGACGTGTGGCCAGCGAGGATTTCTTCCATGTTTTCTCCACCAAATTTATCGAAGGAACTAAAGAGAATTCGCTTACCGAGCCTTCTGTATTGTACATTTCGGAAAGTCTGAAAAAACGCATGTTTGGCGAAAGACAGGCGCTGGGCGCTTCTGTAACAGTAAATGGCTGGGGCGAATACAAAATAGGCGGTGTATTCGAAGATATTCCGAAAAACACCACATTGGAGTTTGACTTTGTAATACCATATGCCCCTTGGGGAGAAAGAAATGATTGGTTGGAAGACTGGGGTAACAACGGCATTAGAGGCCTTTTAACCTTAAACCAAGGTGTTGATTACAAGCAATTCAACGAGAAGATTAAAGGCTTTGTAAAAGAGAAAAATGAAGGATCGGTTGTAGAGCTTTTTGTGCATCCGTGGAAGGATGTTTACCTAAAAGGCAGCTTTGAGGACGGTCAACAAGCGGGTGGCAGGATAACCTATGTAAGGCTTTTTACTGCGGTGGGCATATTTATATTGGTAATTGCCTGCATCAACTTTATGAATTTGGCCACGGCCCGTTCTACCAAACGAGCTAAAGAGGTGGGTGTAAAAAAGGTAGTAGGTTCTTCAAAGGCTCAGCTCATTTTACAATTTATGGGCGAATCGGTAATTATGTCTACCATTTCGGCACTGTTGGCTGGCTTGCTCATTATGCTGCTAATGCCATCGCTCAACGAATTGATTGACAAGCAACTCACCTTCTCATTTTCGGATCCCAACCAAATGGGTACGCTCTTAGGCTTAGGTTTAATTGTTGGGCTGCTAGCAGGTAGTTACCCTTCACTTTTCCTTTCCAACTTTAAACCGGTAAGTGTTTTAAAAGGCAGTTTTAGAATTTCGGGTTGGTCCAACGGCATACGCAAAGGCTTGGTGGTTTTCCAGTTTTTGATTTCTACATTTCTAATTATTGCCACGCTCATCATTCACGATCAGGTGAATTTTGTGAAGAACAAAAACCTTGGTTATCAAAAAGAAAACATTGTTTACTTACCAATTGAGGGTGACTTAGCCAATGAAGAAAGTGCCTATTTGTTTATGTCTCGCGTGCTGGACAACCCAAATTTTAGCAATGTTACTGTGGCCAGCAACACACCAATAAGCATTGGCTCGTCAACCTCGGGCGGCTACAGTTGGGAAGGAAAAGCTGAAGACAGCGAAACACTTTTTAACGTGCTTCAGGTAGGCAATGGCTTTATAGAAACCTTAGGAATGGAAATACTTGAAGGAAGGGCTTTCGACCCCAGCCTTAAAAGTGACACCATGAATGTGATTATTAATGAGCAAACGGCTAAAGCCATGAATGTGGAAAATCCGTTGAATTATCCTGTTACTTTTTGGGGGCGAACCGGAAAAGTAATTGGTATTGTAAAAGATTTCCATTTTAGCTCGCTTCATAGCAGCATAGACCCTATAGTAATTAGCCTTAGGCCAGAAAGTGCTTCTTACTTTATTGCCAAAATGAGTACTAATAATACGGAGGAAGGCATTCAGTATTTGGAAAGCCTAACGGCCGAAATGAACCCTAATTACCCTTTTAATTATCGCTTTTTAGATGAAAGTTACGAGAACCTTTACCGAAGCGAAACCACAGTTGGCGTGCTGGCCAATGCCTTTTCGATTATCGCCATTTTCATTTCGTTACTAGGTTTATTCGGCTTAGCCAGCTTTGCTGCAGAGCAGCGCATTAAGGAAATTGGTATAAGAAAGGTGCTTGGGGCAGGCATTGTAAACCTAATAATGATTATGAGCCGAGGCTTTATTGGCTTGGTTGGGTTTGGCTTTATAATCGCAGCCCCACTTGCCTATTGGTTTATGGACGATTGGCTGAATGATTTTGAATACCGCATACAAATTGGTGCTTTTGCCTTTCTACTGGCTGGTTTTGCATCATTGATTATCACCATTATCACGGTGAGCTTCCATTCGGTAAGAGCAGCTAGGGCAAACCCCGTTAAAAGCTTGAGGTATGAGTAGGCTTTACTCGAGCCACATGTGATACTCGGTAATCTTAAAAAAGTGTATCTTATGAGTTGATCTTTTCAACCGAGATACACCATGGATAAAAACCTGAAAAAATACTGGCGTACTAATTTGCGCTACCTAGCCATACTGTTATCAGTATGGCTAGTTGTTTCTTATGGCTGCGGAATTCTGTTTGCCGACCAACTTAACCAATTCCAATTAGGCGGTTTTCCGCTTGGTTTTTGGTTTGCCCAGCAAGGCGCTATTTATGTTTTTGTGATACTGATCTTCGTATATGTGAGGCTGATGAACAAGCTTGACAAGGCATACGATGTAGACGAAAAGGAATAGCCATGGATACGCAAATCTGGACTTACGTAATTGTAGGCGTTACTTTCCTCATTTACATTGGCGTGGCTATTTGGGCCAAAGCCGGTAGCACCAAAGAGTTTTATGTGGCAGGTGGTGGTGTTCACCCCATTGCCAATGGTATGGCAACCGCTGCCGACTGGATGTCGGCCGCCTCGTTTCTTTCTATGGCTGGGCTCATCTCCTTTATGGGGTTTGGCGGTGCACAATACCTTATGGGTTGGACGGGCGGCTATGTGTTGCTCGCACTATTGCTGGCTCCCTACCTCAGAAAATTCGGCAAGTTTACCGTGCCCGATTTTATTGGCGATAGATACTATTCTAAACAAGCCCGATTGGTAGCACTTATTTGTGCGCTCTTTGTTTCGTTCACCTATGTGGTAGGCCAAATGAAAGGCGTGGGCGTGGCCTTTGCCCGCTTTTTAGATGTTGACTATACCACGGGAGTGCTAATAGGCATTGGTATAGTATTCTTTTATGCCGTTTTGGGTGGAATGAAGGGCATTACGTACACTCAAGTGGCGCAGTTTTGCGTGCTGATTTTCGCATTTACAGTTCCTGCCGTATTCATTTCCTTTCAAATGACAGGCAACCCAATTCCTCAAATGGGTTTTGGGGGTACCACAAAAGGTGGTGCTTATTTACTAGAAACGTTGAATGAGCTTTCTGTAGAGTTAGGCTTTGCCAAGTACACCGAGGTGAACAAAGGGAATCTTACCAACATGTTCTTTATAACTGCGGCACTCATGTTTGGCACAGCTGGTTTACCGCATGTGATTGTGCGGTTTTTCACCGTCCCCAAGGTTAAAGACGCACGGATTTCTGCAGGTTGGGCACTATTGTTTATCGCCATACTATATACCACGGCACCTGCGGTGGCTGCTTTCGCCAGAACCAACTTGATCAATACTATGTCAGAACGTGCCTATAATGATGTACCAGAATGGTTCACCAACTGGGAGAACACAGGACTTTTAGGTTTCGAAGATAAAAACGGAGATGGCCGCATTCAATATGTTGCCGATGCCGAAAAGAACGAGTTGACCATTGATAGAGACATCATCGTGTTGGCGAACCCAGAAATTGCCAAGCTACCGGCATGGGTAGTGGCGCTAGTGGTGGCAGGCGGATTGGCGGCTGCACTTTCTACTGCGGCAGGCTTGTTATTGGTAATTTCCACCTCTATTTCGCACGATTTGCTCAAAAAGTATCTGAAGCCAGATATTTCTGAAAAAGGCGAGTTAAAAGCTGCACGTATAAGTATTGCTGTGGCCGTGGTGGCGGCAGGTTTGGCGGGTTTAAATCCTCCTGGTTTTGTGGCAGAAGTAGTTGCCTTGGCTTTTGGTTTGGCTGCTAGTTCCTTCTTTCCCGCGATCATTTTGGGCATTTTCGATAAAAAGATGAATAAGGAAGGTGCCATTACTGGAATGGTTGTAGGCGTACTTTTCACCACCTGCTACATCTTTTACTTCAAACCACAATTGGGTGGAGGCGGCACTCCCGATGGCTACTGGTTTGGCATTTCGCCAGAGGGCATCGGTACGCTTGGCATGTTGATCAACTTTGTGGTAGCCCTAGTGGTATCGCGGTTTACCCGTCCTACTCCACAGGCCATAAAAGAGTTGGTTGAAATGATACGATACCCCAGAATGTATGACTAATACTATCATTATTACGAGCGGTGCTTTGGTTTGAATCAGTTTGCAATAAATTAAATCAGCCTTCAGTCATTAGAATTTGATTGGAAAACGTTTTCACTCAGATAGGCCAAACCACTGATAAGAGAAGAATAGAGCCTTCTCAGCGAATTAGATTTGACCTCCGGTTCAAATCGCGTATATTTTTCAAGCATTAAATAATACCTATGAGCCATAAAATTCAAACCCTATCCGGATACATTCACGAGTACCAAAAAAGCGTGCTTCAGCCCGAGGCATTTTGGGCGCGCATTGCTGAGTCTTTTCATTGGAAGAAAACTTGGGACAAAACCCTCGATTGGGATTTTGAAGGACCGGATGTAAAGTGGTTTGTAGATGGTAAACTGAATATTACTGAAAACATTTTCGAGCGATACCTGCATACCAAAGGCGATACCCCTGCCATTATTTGGGAACCGAATGACCCTAAAGAAGACAATAGAATTATCACCTATCGCGAGCTGTTTGAGTTAACAAACCAGTTTTGTAATGCGCTCAAAGCGCAAGGCATTCAAAAAGGCGATCGCGTAATTATTTACATGCCTATGGTGCCCGAAGCGGCCATTGCCATGCTGGCCTGTGCGCGTTTGGGTGCTGTGCATTCCGTGGTTTTTGCGGGTTTTTCCAGCAGCTCACTAGCCGACAGAATTAATGACTGTGAGGCCAAAATGGTGCTTACTTCCGATGGTAACTTCCGCGGTGCTAAGCAGATTCCGGTAAAAGCTGTGGTGGACGAAGCCATTGAAAATACCCCGAGCATCGAAAAGGTGATTGTGCTAAAACGTACTGGCGAGGAAGTGACAATGAAGGCCGATCGCGACATTTGGTGGCACGATGCTATTGCGGGTCATTCAGCAGCTTTCAAAGCGGAAGAAATGGACTCGGAAGACATGCTCTTCATCCTTTACACTTCTGGTTCTACTGGTAAACCAAAAGGTGTAGTGCACACTACAGGCGGCTACATGGTGTACACGCAATATTCGTTCGAAAACGTGTTTCAATACACGCAAGGCGATGTGTACTGGTGTACTGCTGATGTAGGTTGGATCACAGGCCACTCTTACATAGTTTATGGGCCGCTATTGGCTGGTGCAACCACACTAATGTTCGAAGGTGTGCCTACTTTTCCTCACGCTGGTAGGTTCTGGGAAATTTGCGACAAGTATCAGGTAAATCAGTTTTACACCGCCCCAACGGCCATTCGTGCCTTGCAGGCCCATGGTTTAGAGCCTTTAGAGCCGTATTCCTTGCAGTCGCTTAAGGTAATTGGTTCGGTAGGTGAACCGATTAACGAAGAGGCCTGGCACTGGTATCACGATCATGTTGGCAAAGGAAATTGCCCGTTAGTCGATACTTGGTGGCAAACCGAAACAGGTGGAATTATGATTTCTGCCCTAGCGGGAATTACCCCGAATAAACCGGCTCATGCTTCGCTGCCGCTGCCGGGTATTCAACCAGTAATTGTAGATGCAGAAGGCAATGAGCTAACAGGCAACAATGTGGAAGGAAACCTCTGCATTAAATTCCCGTGGCCATCGATTTTACGCACCACTTATGGCGACCATGAAAAGTGCAAAAACGTGTACTTCTCTACCTATAAAGGCATGTACTTTACAGGCGATGGTGCCAAACGAGATCATGATGGCTACCTCAGGATTCTGGGCCGTGTAGATGATGTGATCAACGTTTCCGGTCATAGAATGGGCACTGCCGAAGTTGAAAATGCCATTAACGAGCACCCTAAAGTAATAGAGTCGGCCGTGGTTGGTTTCCCGCATGAGGTAAAAGGCCAAGGCATTTACGCCTACGTAATCTGCGATATGGAAGGTAGAACAGAAGAAAGCTTGAAGAACGAAATAAAGGATACGGTTAGAAAAATTATTGGGCCTATAGCTAAGCCGGATGAAGTGCAAATTGTACCTGGTTTGCCAAAAACACGTTCGGGAAAAATCATGCGCAGAATCCTTCGAAAAGTAGCCAGCAAAGACCTGTCAAACCTAGGAGATACCTCCACATTGCTTAACCCTGAAGTGGTTGACGACATTATTAAAGGGGCCGGATTGAAGTAGTATTGGGTGGATGATAGTATCTGGTATTGAGTAAATAGTATGGGGGCTGGTTATGGCTATTAAGGAAAAGTCTGTTGAAGAGATTAAAGCTGAAATTAAACTAAAGAAAGGCTCTGATAAGAGAAAGCTTATTGGTTTAGCTAAAGTGGCAGGTGGATGTCTTATTCTAAGGGCTATCCTTTATATAGTTTCTCCACAACTTACCGGGCTGCTTACCTCAGCTTTATGGTTTCCGCTGGGAATATTGATTCTGGCATTTCCTTTCTATGCATTTGAAAAGCTGCTAGATAGAATAAAGCCTGATTGAATCTTTAAGGGATGGGTTTAGGTTAAAACTACCTTGCTGCAGTAGGAATTTAGTGCCTACTTTACAGATGTACTTTTTAGCTTCTTTCTACTCCTCGAAATAACGCCCAACACATTTGCAGAGATAATTAGTCCCGCACCAATTACTTTGGAGGTTCCCATAGGTTCATCTAAAAAGAAGTAACTGCAGGTCATGGCGATTGGCGTGCCTAGGTAAAAAATTAAACTTGTGGTTGTTGGCTCTAGCATGGTTGTGGCTCGCAGCCAAAGTGTATGGGCCACTACCGTGCAGAGTGTACCTAAAATAATTAAGTACCACCAGTCTGTGGTACTGAGCGTCCAGTTGGTTTTATGGGTGAAAAGCAAAAAGACCGGTAACGCAAATGCATATTGACCGAAAGCACGCGAAAACGAAGAAATTGACTGATGTTTTTGCTGTAAAAAAGGAAGCCCTGCAAAGAGTAAACCACTTACTAAGCCAATAAGAATACCGGCCGTAAGATTGTTCTTCAATGTGAATTCGGGTACAATAAAGAAGATTCCCGTAACGGCCAATAGCACTGTAAACAAGTCCATAGCCTTAGGCTTTTGCCCTTTAATTATCCAGTTAAGGTAAATCATGTGCAGGCCAAAGGAAGAGACCGCCAAGATACCCATGGAAGGTGTGGCCAACTTAATGCTAATGAAATAGGTGATCCAATGAACTCCGAAAAGCAAGCCGATAAACACCAAGGCTTTCCACTCAGACTTATTAAGCTTTTTGAGCTTGCTAGGCTTAGCCATTACAAACAGAAAACTGCTGCCAATTACTAGCCTTACTAAACCAATGGTGTAGGCGTTAGCCGATACTTCTTTTATAAAGAGCGGTGTAATACCAAAGATTAGCACGGCCAAAAGTCCTTCTATGTAGTAGCGAGAGTTCAAGTGATTGATTTCTGCCACAAAGCTAATCCAACCAGCCGAGATAAAAGGTTATTGGATAAAAAAAGCACAGCCTTTTGGGCTGTGCAGGTAAGTTCTTATTGAAAAAGTTATCCTTTATTTAATGTACCCTTTTCGCTTCAAAATTGTTTCAACAAATTTTACTTCGTTTTGAGTTTTGAAAACGTTGTGAGGGAAAAGCATCAGCTGTGCCTTGCTCACCACTAGTACAATTTGATTTTTATCAATCCAAGCTTTCTTAATCTGTTCCCATTTCATAGGCATGCCTTGCTTAGAGTTGAGTTTAATTAAGATTTGTCGGCTATCAATTTCGTAAGAAAGCTTTTCGAAAAGCATTTTACTTTGCTCTAGTTGCGTTACACCCGCAAACTGAATTACCCAGAAAAGAATGTACAGGGTTAGTGCAATTAGCGCACCGATCCACCACCAGTTTGACGGCACCACGAATGTCATGGCCGAAATAGCAATGGCGATTAGGAATACCCACCACTGATCACTCAGCACATTTTTCAACCCGGCCTTCATATAGGCTTTCTTATCGAGTGCGTATTTCTTCGTTTTAACTATCATTTTTTGGAATTTCTAAACACAGTGTCTGAAAAGGAACACAAACATAATGATCAAAACCAAGGCTTCAACCAACATGACTAAAAAATTCCGTTTATTCTTATTTTTCAAATGAATCGGCCTTTAAACTGATATCCAGACTCTTTATAGAGTGGGTTAAAGCACCAACGGAAATATAGTCTACTCCGGTTAGCGCAACGGCCCGAATGGTGTCAGCGGTAATTCCACCGGACGCCTCGGTTTCTGAGCGGCCATCTATAAGTGCCACAGCATGAGTCATTTCCTGCGGGCTCATGTTGTCCAGCATAATGCGGTCTACGCCACCTACTGCCAATGCTTCTTCTACCTCTGCTAGGTTACGCGTTTCCACTTCAATCTTTAAGTCCCTTCCTTCAGTTTTTAGGTACTGCTTGGTAGCATTTACAGCCTGGGTTATGCCCCCGGCAAAATCATTGTGGTTGTCTTTCAACATAATCATGTCGTACAAACCATACCGATGATTTACGCCACCTCCTAGTACCACAGCCCATTTTTCGAGCATACGCATGTTGGGGGTGGTTTTACGCGTATCTAGCAATTTTGCTTTAGTACCGCGAATAAGTTGTGTCAATTCGTGTGTTTTTGTGGCAATGCCGCTCATGCGTTGCAGGCAGTTTAAAAAGAGCCTTTCTCCGCTTAAAATGGCTCTGGCATTTCCCTTCAATCGGAAAATCACATCTCCCTTTTTTACTAAATCGCCATCCTTTACCAAGGCAGTAAGTTCCATGGCAGGGTCGAGCTTATGAAAAATAACGGCTGCTAACTCGAGACCAGCAATCACGCCATCTTCTTTCATTAAAAGGTAGCCAGAACTAACCGCTTCAGCCGGAATTGAAGCCAACGAAGAGTGATCTCCGTCACCCAAGTCTTCGGCTAAAGCGCGGTCAACAAATTCGTGTAAATCCTTATCAGTTACATAGGTAGGTCTCATGCTACAAAAGTAGCACAAACGAGGAGAAGCGCAGAATTAGGCTAGCGTTCTTTGGTGAATTCGAGGCGGTAAACCTTAAATTCCTTGCTGAATTTTTTGGCCCTTACCACCACACGGTAGCTCACCGATGAAGTTTGATAAGAACCAATAGCGTAGATTATTCCACCTGCGTTGTTGTTACCTTGATGTACAAACTCGCAGCTTTCTGCCGTATTGTCCTGAAAAAATTGTTTCAGTACTACTTCGGCTTGGTTCTTACTGTACTCGTTTCTTTCGCCATCAAGCTTTATCTCAACTTTGTTATGAAGGTGCTTAGAAATCTCGCGTGAACTGCTCGATTTAAGGGCTTCTTCTACCAAATCAATAATCTCTGCCTCTTGAGCAAAGGCACTTGTGGCTCCAAAAAGGAGCATTGTTACTAAAAAATATCTATAGACTGAAGTCATTTCTTTCTGTTCGCCAGAAGGTTAACGAAAATGATGCCAATGTTCGTTCTTACCAGTAATGGAAATTTAAATTAATACAATGCCCCGTGCCATACAAACCCCTCATTAATATTTATATTTATGGCATGAATAAGCGTGTATTATTAATGATTCTGGATGGCTGGGGGTTGGCGCAAGACACCACTGTTTCGGCCATCGACAAAGCAGAAACTCCATTTATAGATAGTCTTTATACTAAGTATTCTCACAGCAAATTGGAAGCTTCCGGTTTGGCGGTTGGTTTGCCCGATGGACAAATGGGTAACTCAGAAGTTGGCCATATGAATATTGGCGCTGGCCGTGTTGTTTACCAAGATCTGGTAAAAATTAACAAAGCTGTGGAGGAAGGCACTCTGGCGCAGAACGAAACATTGAAAGCAGCCCTCGCTAAAGCGAAACAAAGCGGAAAAAGAGTTCACCTAATCGGTTTAGTATCCGATGGTGGTGTGCACAGTCACATTGGCCACCTTAAGGGGCTAATGAGCATTTGTGCCGATGCTGGAATTGATAATGCTTTTGTACATGCCTTTACCGATGGTAGAGATACCGACCCTAAAGGTGGCTACAATTACATGAATGATGTAATTAACCATGGCGAAACTACCGGTGTAAAAGTAGCTTCGATTACGGGGCGTTATTATGCCATGGACCGTGATAAACGCTGGGAGCGTGTAAAATTTGCCTACGATGCTATGGTTAATGGCGTAGGTGCCGAAACGGAGGATTTGCTCGTAAGTATTAAAGCCTCTTACGATGAGGGTGTAACCGATGAGTTTATCAAACCGATTATTCAAACCGAAAACGGTGCCCCAATTGCGAAAATTGAAGAAGGTGATACCGTAATCTGCTTCAATTTTAGAACAGACCGAGGCAGGCAAATTACCCAAGCCTTGACTCAAGAAGACTTTGCTGACTTTGGTATGAAAAAACTGGCGTTGGACTATGTAACAATGACCAACTATGACGATACCTTCAAGGGCGTTCAGGTAATTTTTGACAAAGACAATTTGGAAAAAACTCTGGGTGAGGTTTTGGCAGACAATGGCAAAAAGCAGATAAGAATTGCAGAAACTGAGAAATACCCGCACGTAACGTTCTTCTTTAGTGGAGGTAGAGAAACTGAGTTTGAAGGAGAGAAACGCTTACTTTGCCCATCGCCAAAAGTGGCTACTTACGATTTGCAACCAGAAATGAGCGCTGCAGATATTAAAGATGCCATCATTCCTGAATTGGAAGCAGGATCTGTAGATTTTACTTGCCTAAACTTTGCCAATGCCGACATGGTTGGCCACACTGGCGACTTTAATGCAGCAGTAAAAGCTTGTGAAACGGTAGACGCTTGTGCCAAAGAGGTGATTGATGTAGCCTTGGCTACTGGCTACACTACCATTGTGATTGCCGACCACGGTAATTCCGATATTATGGTAAACCCTGACGGAAGCCCAAATACTGCCCATACCACGAACTTAGTACCGTGCATTTTGGTTGATGAAGAGCTACGTCCTGAATTGAAAGATGGTAAACTGGGTGATTTGGCACCAACCATTTTGAAATTGATGGGTGTAGAAATTCCTGCAGAAATGACAGGCGATATTTTACTATGATCAGAAAAACATTAGCAATATTTCTACTGGTCGCTTTGTTTGGCTGCGCTCCTAAAGAGCAAAATGCTGAAGCAGAGCGACCAGACCTTTATTTCGACATTGAGCAATTGCTCGATGAGCAGCAGGGGCTGTTAGCAGCTGAAACACTTACGCTAAATAAACGCGTAACCATTAACGGTGAAACGGAGAGCTTTGAAGCCGTAATTGCCAATGAAAAAGAATGGAAAAGCCAGTTTCAACTGTTCTATGCGGCCAACATTAACAAGTTTGGCCTAGTAGACGCATATAATAAGGAGACTCTCGCTGTTGGCGATGGCATTACCAAAGACATTTATACCAGCAAAAGCCCTAAAAATTTGGTGCAAGTAATTGAATGTGCGTATCAAAATGAGTCACTCACCGAAGTGCGTGTTCAAACCAAAGACAACAACATCATTTACCAGGTAGAAAACGAGTATTTGTTACGATTTAACCAAGGCCTGCTTACTAGCTACACCATTACGGCTAATGAGTCGATGATTTTGAAAAAGGATATGCAAATGGAAATGGTGGCAGAAATTGTCCACTAAATTCTGAACAAGGCTTCAAGCAAGCCGATATTCTCATCTCTCTTTTTTACCAGCAATAACGGAATATCATTGTCTTCCATTACCAGTCTTTCCGCTACACTACCAATAAGCATTGAAATAGCGCCAGAGCGACCTTTAGAGCCTAGCACAATCATATCGGCCTTTTCTTCAACTGCGGTGCGATAGATTTTATCTGCCGGATGCGGGTCATCATCCAGTGCGTAAGTGTGCTCGTAGTCCACGCCATCAAGCTCCATATTGCTAAAGAATCTGTCGCAATCCTTTTTGGTGTTTTCCAACATAATATCGGCAAATTCCTCGTAGGTTTTTCCCGACTTATAATAGCCTGTTGGCACACGGTAAACGTGGTTACTCAATAGTTTGCAGCCAAAGTGCTTCTGAATATCAACCCCTAACATAAAGGCCATTTCCGAGTACTTAGAGTAATCAATCGGAATAAGTAGCTTTTCTAGTTTGAGAATTGGCTTTTCAGGCACAAATAGAATGGATGCCGAGGCGCTTTTGGCAATCTTTTTAGAGTGAAGCCCAGAGCCAGTCAATTCAGCCTTTCTACCCAAAAGAATAAGATCCACCATTTTTACTTTTGAGTACTTAAGCACCTCGTTGGTAATGTTGCCTGTGGCTACATGTACTTTTACATCGCAGGCATCGGGTGCATCAAAAAACTCTTTAATGGTCTGATTCATCTCCGTTTCAAGCGTCTCGTCCACAGGAGCCATCATATCACCATACTTCTCATGAATTTCCTGAGGTAGCTCAAGCGAGGTGGTAACGTGTAAAAAATAAACCGAATCGAAATTAAACGCACGTGCTATCACACTGGCATAACTCACCACGGACTCGTCCATTTTTGTCAAATCCATGGCTACTAGCATTCTAGAATAATCACTTAGTCGGTTCATAGTTTTTGGTGGTTAAGAGTCCTAAGATATTGAATAATCATGCGCTAGACTACATTTGCCACTATTTTTTGGATGGAAGGCGAATCGCTCCAAAAGTTTTATAATTCTACAAGATGCTTACCTTTGTTCGGTAAAATTAAAAGCCGTGGCAAAGCAGAGTTTTTTAGAAAGAATGAAAGAGAAATGGGGGCTTGAGTCGCTATTTCAAGTGGTGTTGATTTTGGTGGTGTTTGCGCTGACCGGTTCTTCTGTACTTTTTCTTAAAAAAGTGATTTTCAGTTTCCTAGGCCTCGATCATTTTCATGGTTGGAAGGGAACGGCCCTCTATTTGATCTTCATATTCCCACTGTACCAAATCTTACTTTTGGTGTATGGATTTATTTTTGGACAGTTTTCGTTCTTTTGGGAGAAAGAAAAGAAACTTGGCAGAGCAATTAAACGTCTGTTTGTCAAGAGTAATACTTAATGTTTACATTTAAGCAGTGAATACGCAGATCAAACAAATATTAAAAGACCACTCGTTGCGCCACACGCAAGGTCGTGCCGATATTATTAGTGTTTTCTTGAACAAGAATGTGGCCATTTCGCATAGCGACATTGAAGCGGAAATGGACAGCCAGTATGACCGGGTGACCATTTACCGTACCCTAAAGTCTTTTTTAGAAAAGGGGTTAATTCATAAGGTGCTTGACGATACTGGCACCATGCACTATGCCCTTTGCGATGATGCCTGCTCTGAAGTGGAGCATCAGCACGATCATATTCACTTTAAGTGTAACAACTGTGGTGAAACTACCTGCCTTGAAAATGTGCATATTCCTAAGGTGAGTTTACCTAGCGGGTTTTCTTACGAGGAAAGTAACTATCTAATTACCGGCACTTGCGACAAGTGTAACTAAACGGGGATATCTTCTTTTTGCTTTAAATCGCTGTGCCAGATTATACCAGGCGGTAAATCTAGTATCGGGGTTTTTGGAGCATTCCTTTGGCCACCATCATCTCCACCTATGTTCGGCCTTTTGCGTTTTCGCATTAGCCTAAAGGCTAAGTAAACCAGTATTACATAAGTAAGCCCACTTAAAAACATATCGTAGTAGAAGCCATTCATACTATAAGATACTCGCTTTTAAACAGAATTGTTCCTGAAAGACCAGAGGTATTTGATAAGGTGCTTATTCAATGTGCTTTTTTACATCCATTCGTTGGTGGAGAATTCTGACAATTTCGACCACCTCACCTTCGGCTTTTCGGTAGAATACCAAATGAGATTTAACTGGTGAATATCGATAGTTGTGCCGTGCGTGCTCCAGCGATTTTCCAGCATAGAAATTTTGAGCCACAAACTCTATTTCATCAATAATTTGCTGGTAATACCTGTCGGCTTGTGCTTTGGACCATTTCCTAAATGTAAACAGCCAGATATTATTTAAGTCGTTAATAGCCTGTGTGCTTATCCGGTATTTTCTCATTGATGTTTTTGATGTAGCTGCTTAAGATTTTCTTGAGGATCAAAATCATCAACAAAGCCACTTTCTTCACCAGTTACCAAAGCTTTTATGAGCTCTTTTTCTTTCGCTTCTTCCTTTTCTAATAAACGAAGAGCAGAACGTACAACCTCACTTACAGAACTATACTTACCTGATTTAACTTCAGCTTGAATGAATTCTTCGAAATGACTTCCAAGTGAGATAGATGTGTTTTTGCCCATTTTTATAGCTTTTATTAAAAGTACCAAATTTTGGTAACGAATACAATCGCTTTGGGTTGAGCCAAAAAAGGGGACTAAACAAAAAAACCGGCTTAACACCGGTTTTTCTTTTAAAGCTTTTTTTGAGCTGCGCTTAAAGCACAAAGAATACCAACCAAACAATAAAGAAGATTGGTAATAGAATTGGCACCGAGTACCTAAGGATATAACCAAAGAAAGATGGCATATGGATACCAGTTTGCTCTGCAATTGACTTAACCATAAAGTTTGGTCCATTGCCAATGTAAGTCATGGCGCCAAAGAATACGGCTCCAACTGCAATGGCTGTAAGGTTGACAACCGAATCTGCAAAGGTACCTCCGGCAGCATAAGCCTGAACATCTGAGATGGTGCTAATGTCGCCACCCTGGGAGGCTAAAGCAGCAGCCAAGAAGTTCAAATAAGTTGGCGCATTATCTAAGAACCCTGAAAGAAACCCTGTTCCCCAATAAAGGGAGTTAGCATTGATTAAAGAAGCACCAGTTTCCGATTGTGCAAACTCACTTACCAATGCTAAGGCAGGCATCATAGTACCGAATATTCCGATAAAGATAAAAGCTACCTCACGGATTGGCTCAAAGTTGAACTCGTTACCATTAATGGCATCCTTATTCGCGAATTTGAAAGAGAAGAACCCTACCGCGAACATGATCAACTCACGAAGAAAAGAGAATTTCTGTCCATCGTATACAATTGCTGGCACACCTTCAATTACGTTCGGATCTAAAAATACCGAAGCAATTACAACTGCAAGCCAAAAGAAATTCTTGGTGCCTATAATGGTGATTTTATTCGTAAAAGTGGTTTCCTGAACTAGTGGATCAACCTCTTTATTCCTATTATCGAAGAAGTAGAAGATTACGGCTAAAAGAGCCAACGCAAAAGCCCACTCCACAAAGTTGTGTTCTACGGTCCACATAAATGGCACTCCTTTTAAGAACCCTAAGAACAGTGGTGGGTCACCAATTGGTGTTAAAGCGCCTCCAATATTACTCACCATAAAAATGAAGAAGATAATATGGTAAGGCTGAATTCTACCTTTGTTCAACCTTATAAAAGGTCTGATTAATAGCATTGAAGCTCCCGTAGTACCAATTAGGTTGGCAATAACAGCCCCAACCAATAGCAGAATTACGTTGGCCATTGGTGTAGCACGCTTGTCCACATTAATCATTATACCCCCAGAAGCAATATATAGGGAGCTTAAAAGTGCAATAAACTGCAGGTATTCTGCCAAAGCGTGAACTGGACCATGTGTATCATGTAATACAAATAGGTAATACAATACCACAATACAGGCCAAACCAACTGCTATAATTGGATAGTTCTTATGCCAAAAATGTTCGTAGAAAAGCGGGCCTGTGGCAATCATACCCAATAGCAGCACAAAAGGAATTACCGTCCAGCCCGGAGGTGCCCCGTGTGCATCTCCTTCGTGTCCGCCTTCTTCATGTTCGGCAGCCTCCCCATGCCCTTGGTCCTCTCCGTGTTCTTCCGTGCCGTGCTCACTACCGTGCTCGTTTTGCTCAACGATTGCATTGGTTTCGGAAAAAAAAGGAGCGGCAACGATCTGGTTTTGAGAAAATACAGTAAGAAGTATTACTGCTAAATATGTGAATAAAGCGCTGCGTCTCATGTAGATTGATGTGAATCGCTAAAATAGACTTCTTAGTTAAGATTTCAAATCCCGTTCATGTAGTCGGGAGAATTGGTGAAGCTTGCTAAATCTTAATGTGCTTATAATCAGATTGTAAGCGAATATTCGGAAAGATTAAGATTATGTTTCGTTTCAGAAACCAATGAGTTTTCCACCCGAATTATTGCGTTTTGCCCCAGTTACAGAGGCCAAACAATTGGGTTGGTTTCTTACTCTTAGCACCCCTAAATAGGCAAAAACCAAGGCTTCTTTAAAGCTGATAAGCTCTTCAGTTGGTACAATTACCTGACCTTTAAAGTGGCTTTTCAGCCTTTCAATAAAGTGTTGGTGAAAAGCACCGCCACCGGTTACCAGCATGCTACCTTCCGCTTTACTGCTTCCAGCTTTGGCAATTTCTATGGCAGCATACTCACAATAGGTGCACATTAAATCCTCTGGACTGTTTTTGCTTGGTTCCACCAGCGGTTTCCAGTTCTTTTCGCAGTCTTCGGCACCTAAAGATTTTGGTCCTAACTCATTATTATAAGGTATAGCTTGTAACTGCTGTAAAAGTTCTGGAACGATTTGCCCTTGGCTGGCGAGCCTTCCATCTGCATCATAGCTCAACCCTATTCGTTCGGCCAAGCTGTTTAACACCATATTAAAAGGGCAGATGTCAAAGGCAATCATTTCCTCATTTTGCTTAGTGCTAATGTTCGCTATTCCGCCAAGGTTTAAGCAAAAATCAAATTCATGAAAAAGGTCTCTATCGCCAACAGGAACTAGCGGAGCGCCTTGGCCGCCAAGCGAAACATCGAGCGAGCGGAAATCATTGACCACAGGAGTTTTAGTGATTTGATGAATAAACTCACCACTCCCAATTTGCAGGGTTATGCCTTTTTCGGGCTGATGAAATATGGTATGACCATGTGAAGCAATAAAGTCAATTTGGGACAGCTTTTCTCCCATTGATAATTTTATGGCCTCGCCAATAAACTCACCAAGTGTTTGGTCCAAATCTTTTATTTCAGAATCTGTTAGCCTGATCCCCCTCTTTAATTGGCCCACTATGGTTTCAGGATAAACCTCCGTTTTGGCTTCTTCAATTTCGAATGACCAAAGGTTGTTGTGCAACTGAAAATTGGCTAACACAATATCGAGGCCATCGAGCGAGGTGCCCGACATGACGCCTATAACCTTATAACTATCTCTGTTCTCCATTCTGTAGCAAGGTACAATGAAAGCGGCTATTTAGCAGATGTTAAAAAAGTGTAAATCGGCCCAATGGGTTAGTGGTTCTGCTTTCAAAGCTTGTATTTAGGGTGATGATTTAGGCGCAATGCCTCAAATACAATAGAATTAAATAAGTTCTAAATAGTGGTGAATTGGGCAGATGTATGCCATACAGGTTTTCAAATCGCCCCCTTCTCCCAATTAATGTTAAAAAATCCTGATTTAAAGACCATTAAGATGGCAGCAAATGTCAAATTGTTTGAATCTAAAATAAAATCTGACATCTTTGTAGCCCTCGAAAAAGTGCTGGTTGGATTGAATCGGGTTAACTTTACAATGCTTAGAAGTCAGAAATTTATAGCTGCCCTACTTTTGGGCTTTTTTGTATTAATGCCTGCTATGGCACAAAATACGCAGTCGGCCTACTCGGTTTATGGTGTCGGAGACCCTAACTGGGGCGGATATTCTCACAACTCTTCAATGGGCGGTTTGGGTGTTACCTACAATAACAGGTTCTATACCAATAACATTAACCCAGCCCTTACAGCAACTACCAACGAGGCCATTTTCCAGTTCGATGCAGCCTTAGATTATAGGACTCACGCCAATGGTGTTGAAAAATATAGCGGAACTACCGCGGGGTTTAAAGATCTTTCAATCAACCTGCCTATAAAGCTTACTAAGTGGAATATCGGAATCAATTTGAGCCCATATTCCAATGTAAAATATGCCTTTACACAGTCTGAGCCGGGGCCAGAAGGTTCTACTGCAATTACGGAAGTGTCGGGTGTTGGCGGCCTTGATGAGGCTGCGGTAACCAATGC
This sequence comes from Roseivirga pacifica, assembly GCF_900111145.1. Lineage (GTDB taxonomy): Bacteria > Bacteroidota > Bacteroidia > Cytophagales > Cyclobacteriaceae > Roseivirga > Roseivirga pacifica. Next base: position 568,184 of record NZ_FOIR01000001.1, on the reverse strand, counting down.
TTTTCGTTTTGGTAACTTATTAATTGGAGCAAAAATTTCGTATATTTTTGGTTCTATTCAAGAAGAAGACCGCTTCTACCTTGAAGGATTAAGACCTACTTCATTTGGTACTTCGGTAGTAAATGGAGTGGTTAACTTTGGCCAAATTACGGCATCGGGTGGCTTTGTTTACAAAGCGCCAATTTCAGATTTAAGTAGATTAAATATTGGAGGTTTCTATAATCCTGAAGTAACTTTAAAGGAAACTGCTTTCATCACTTTAGAGAATCAGGCTTCTGGTGGTAATGTATTCAGTACAGATACACTGGTAAATAATTTGGAAACTCAGGTGCTTGTGCCAGAGCGATTTGGTTTTGGTATTAGCTACGAGCGATTTCAGAAGTTAGCCATTGGAGTAGATTTTCAAACTCAGGACTGGACAAAGTACAGAAGAGTTAATGGAACAGAGGAGCCAAACTTCGGTCAAGCCTTTAGAATTGCCGTTGGTGGAGAATTACTCCCAAATTTCCAATCTCCTAAGTATTTGGGAAGAATTAGTTATAGATTCGGGGTTCATTACGAAAGGACTCCTTATTTGGTTAATAATGACGAGGTTAATGATCTTGGCATAAGTTTTGGAGCAGCATTACCGTTGAACGCCTTTTGGGGGCTTAGCCACATAAATGTTGGCGCAACCATAGGGCAGCGTGGTGATACTTCGAACGGAAAAATAAGAGAAGATTACATTAAGGTATATTTAGGATTCAGTTTACAAGACGTAACCTGGTTCGCAAGACAGAAATTTAACTAAAACTACTAGAATCATGAGATTAAAAGCTCTTTTAATAGTGGCTTTTTTGGCGGTTGGTTTTGTGGCAAACGCCCAATTCAACTTTCCAGAAGATCCAGAACAAAGATCAGAAGCGCAAACTTTGTGGACCCTATTTGACGATAGCTACAAGCAGGGCAACTACGAAGCAGCAAAAGCTCCTTTAGAAAAACTGATCACCAAATTCCCGAAATTGAGTAGTTCTGTTTACATCAACGGAATTAAAGTTTGGGACGAATCGGTTGAGTCGGCTAAAGACGATGCGGCAAGAATAGCTGCAGCAGATAAAGTAATGCAGTTATATCAGTTGCGTTACGATAACTTCCCAGGTGATGAAGCAGAAGTAATTGACCGTCAGGCTAACCATGCATTTAGATACTACTTCAAAGATGCAGAGAAGACAAACTACACGCTTGACTTGTTTAAAAAGACTTATGAGCTAAAAGGAAATGAAGCATTCTACCCTGTAGCCAGATATTACATGCAAGCTGCCGCTTTGGCGTTTACACGTAAAACAGGCATCACGGATCAGGAGATTCTCGCCATTTACGATAGAGTTTCAGAGCATATCGATTACCAAATTGCTCAAGCTAAGGCTGCTAATAAATCAACTTCTCGTTACGTAAAAACTAAAGAGGATATTGATAACAAGCTTGCTGACTTGAACCTTATTGACTGTGCATTTATTACAGAGAAATTGGTTCCTGAATTCCAGCAAAATCCTAATGATGCAGAACTAGCCAACAAAATCTTTGCTTTTGCTTATTCTGGCGGGTGTACTGATGAGGCTTGGTTTACTCAAGCGGCCGAGGTTGTATTTACTAGCAGCCCGAACTACGGTGTAGGCTACATGTTGGGTGTTAAGTTTGGTGCCGACAAAGAATTTGATAAGTCTAAAGAGTACTTCTTAAAGTCTGTTGAATTGACTGATGACAATACCGACAAGGGTAAAGCATTTAAGCAAATTGCAACTACTGAGAGAATTCAGGAGAACTACAGCGAGGCAAGAAAATATGCGATTCAGGCAGTTGAAGTTGACCCAACTTTGAAGGAAGACATGTACACCATGATTGGTGATATGGTAATGGCTAGCTCTAGCTGTGACAAACTTCAGAGTCAGGTAGATGATAGAGCACGTTTTATTGCAGCTTACGATTATTACGCTGCTGCCGGTAACGCGGCAAAAATGTCTCAGGCTAAAGCACAATTCCCGACCATCGGTGATATCTTTACTGCCAACAAAGAAGAAGGACAAACTATTCAAGTTGGCTGCTGGATTCAGAAGTCTGTGAAGCTTCAGAGAAGACCTGAATAATAGATTCACTTGATAATAGAAAATATAAAGTGGTCTTCTTCGGTTATCGGAGAAGACCCTTTTTGTTTATGAAACAGTTTTTTCAATTAGTTCTGTCATTGGCCTTTTTGGCCACGCTAAGCGCCTGTGTGGGCGAGCAACAGAAGCTTGCCGATATGGAAGAGTACACCGGTCCTATTTTCGAGTCGACCGATGTTGAGGTTTATATGAGTGACTCAACTGTACTCAAGCTGATTCTTAGAGGCAAAAAGCAGATTCAGCAGCAAAACGGAGACATTGAATTTCCGGAAGGTTTTAGAATCACTTTCTTTGATAAGAATGAAAACACTACCACAGAAATCACGGCTTTGCAAGGCTACAAAAAGGCCGACCAAAACGTATATCAAGCAATAGGCGATGTACTGGTTCGTGACCTGATCGAGAACAAAACACTGAGCTCGGAAGAAATGTACTGGGACCCTACCAAAGAAATCATTTATACCGATAAGTTTGTGACGATTGAAACAGAAGAGCAACTGGTGCTTGCAGAAGGCATGAAAGCCCCTCAGGACTTTTCAACTTATGAGTTAATCAATGTTAGAGATAGTGAGATTATTTTAAAGGACAATGAAGAATTTAGGTGATACCATACTCTTCTCGCTGTGCGTGGTATTCTTTGTAATAGGCGTACACCAAACCATGGTTTTTGGCATTGAGTTTTCCTACTTCATTTTTATGCTATCGTTAGGAATGCTATTTTTAGTAAGATATAGGAGAATGAGGCGAAAAGATAAAGAAGAAAATACCACACCAACTAAGCGCAGACGTAAACCCTAATGGATACATACAGCGTAACGATTATTCTTGCCACGCTAGTTTTTTCAGCGTTCTTTTCAGGAACCGAAATAGCCTTTATTAGTGCTAGTAAGCTGCAAATTGAGCTACAAAGCCAGCAAGGCAAACTTAGCGGAAGAATACTCTCTTTCTTTACACAAAGGCCTTCGCGATTAATAAATACCGCTTTGGTGGGCAACACCATTGCCCTAGTGATTTACGGTATTTTTATGGCTTCCTTACTAGAGCCATGGATTGCTTCCTTTTTGCCCGAAGCCATTAATTCCGATACAACTGTAGTGCTTATTCAAACAGTGCTGTCTACACTGATAGTATTGATTACGGCCGAGTTTACACCAAAAAGCATCTTTCTAATAAACCCAAACAGCCTGCTTAATTTTCTGGCCCTACCAATTATTCTCATCTATTGGTTTATGTTTCCTTTGGTGTGGATCATAGAGCAGATGTCAAAGTTCATCATCATTTTTGTATTGCGACAAACCTATTCTGCAGACCGTCAGGTTTTCGGGCTTACCGACTTAGGAAATTACATTAAGCGAAACACCCAGAAAGACATAAAAGAAGCCAAGGTTGAGCTAGACACTAAGATTTTTAACAATGCGCTCGAATTCAAAACCATTAAGGTGCGCGAGTGTATGATTCCCCGAACGGAAATATCGGCAGTAGACGCTGGCGATACAATGGACGATTTGCGCAACGAATTTATTGAATCGGGCCACTCGAAAGTTCTGGTTTATCGCGACTCTATTGATGACGTGATTGGCTACTGCCATGTGCAAGACCTCTTTAAAAAACCCAAGGAAATTGAAGAGATGCTCACGCCAATTAACATTGTGCCAGAAACCATGTTGGCCAATGAGTTGCTGATTCAATTTATTCAGGAGCGAAAAAGCTTGGCACTTGTAGTGGATGAGTTTGGAGGAACCAGCGGCCTGGTAAGTATTGAAGACGTGATTGAAGAAATCTTTGGCGAAATTCAGGATGAGCACGATGAAGACGAAGACTGGGTAGAGCAAAAAGTAGAAAAGAACAAATTCATTTTAAGTGCGCGGCACGAAATAGACTACCTGAACGACAAGTACCGTTGGGGCATTCCGGAGGGCGATTACGACACCCTCGGTGGGTTTATACTCTCTATTACCGAGAGCATTCCTGCCGTTCATGACATTATTGAATACGAGCCATTTAGTATCAAAATCATTTCTATGGAAGATGCTCGAATCGATAATGTTTTATTCACCTTACAAACCGAGCAAGAAGACTGATTTTTAGGCTGTTTTGTCACATTTTTCCTTTGACTTTAGAGGATAATTCAGTTATGTTTGCGCCTATTTAAAATAGATTCGATGGCAATTATCAATACGCTTCGTGAAAAGATGGGACGACTCGTGGTAGTCGTAGTGGGAATTTCAATTCTAGCATTTGTATTAACCGACTTGGCTTCTAACCAAAACCTATTTGGTGCTGGTGCCAGAAATGTTGGTGAAATTGATGGGGAGGAAATCTCTCAAGAAGAATATGCTCAGCTAGTAGAGAACCTCAAGCGTTATTACGGAATTACAACAAGCAATGATCAAACTATGCAGTTTGTACGCGATCAAGCGTGGAACCAGTTGGTTTCTGACATTGCATTTACACAAAAACTTGAACAACTAGGTCTTGAGATCGGTACCAACGAAAGAGTTGATATGGTGCAGGGAAAAAACATTTCTCCAACCATTTTACAATTCTTCCAGCAGAGAATCGGTACTGCAGACCCAACTGCAATTCGTCAGTACTTGCAGTCCATCGAGTTCGACCCGAACGAGCAATACATTTTTGCTAGTGCCGAAGCACAGGCTATGGGCCAACGCAGAATGAACAAGTTCCAAAACCTAATTACCAAAACAGCTTACGCTACTTTGGAAGAGGCCAAAAGAGCTTACCAAAACGAACTGGGCTTTATAGATGTAGACTATGTTTTCGTTCCATTCTCAACTGTTAGCAACGACCAGATCGGTGCTGTTTCTGAGAGCGAGATTAGAAACTACCTTAGCGCGAATGAAGACGAATTTACTGTAGAGGAAACAAGAGCGATTGACTACGTTACTTTCCCGGTTGTTCCTTCTGCTGCCGATACGGCCGATTACCAGCAGCAAATGGCTGAAATCAAGGCGCGTTTCGAAGATGAAAACAACAACGATTCAACTTATGCTATTAGCATAACAGAGCAAGGTTTAGGTTTTACAACTTACGACCCTACTGCGCTACCTACTGCAGTAGCTAGCCAACTATCAACTGTAAAGGCAGGCGACATTATTGGTCCTGACTTGAACAATGGTATCTTCTCTATCCATAAAGTGGTTGATATTGTTCCTTCAGAAAATGAGTTTGCTAGAGTAAGCCAAATCGTATTCCCTAAAAACAACCTTACTCCTGCTCAGCTGTCTGAAACTAAAAAGACTGCCAACGATGTGTTGCGTCAGGCAAGAGGCGGTGCAGACTTCGCTCAATTGGCACGTCAGTACAGCAAAGGTGCTTTTGCCAACACTGGTGGCGATATGGGCTGGGTTAGAAAAGGCCAGTCTAGCATTCAGAATATTGAAAGCGAATTGTTCGCTGCAAGAAGAACAGGTGTTGTAAACAAGTTGATTGAAAGCGATAACAACATTTACATTATCAATGTAACCGAAACTAAAATGAGCAACCGCTACAAAGTGGCTCAGGTTATCATTGAAATGGCACCTTCTTTCGAAACTACTAACCAAGTATACTTGCAAGCTGCAGAATTTGCTGCTTCTGCTTACGGTCCTGATGAGTTCAACAGCAAAGCTGGTGAGCAAGGTTACTCAGTATTCTCTGGCACTGGTATTTCAAATGCGGCTACTTCAATCGGTCAGTTGACCAACGCGCGTCAAGTAGTTTCTTGGTTGTATGGCGAGGCTGAAATGGGTGATGTAAAAGAGTTCGAATTGGAAGATCAGTACGTTGTAGCTGTTTATGCTAACAGAACGCCAGAAGGGTTGAGATCTTTCGAGTCTGCTAGATCTGAAATTGAAGGTATTATTAGAAACGAGAAGAAAGCTGATTTCATTAAGTCTAAATTAGCAGCTGCCTCTGGCGATGTTAATGCAATGGGTATCTCTTCTTCTTACGGTCCTGAGGCGCAGGTTTTCAACAACCCGAACCTTAAGATGAGCGATTTGGCACTTGGCCAAATTGGTGGCGATTCTCCAGAAGCTATTGGTGCTGCTTTTGCCTTGCAAAACCCAGGCGACAAAACAGCGCCACATATAGTGGATGAAAAAGGAGTGGTTGTAGTTATTCTTAAATCGAAATCTACAGCAGCCGAAATTGGCGACTATACCAGCTACGAAAATCAGCTGATAAATTCACAAGCCGCAACTGCCGCAGGAAAACTCCAAAACTCGGTAATTGACAAAGTGGATGTGGAAGACCAACGATACAAATTCTACTAAGATATCAATCGGCCTTCGGGCCGATTTTTTTTGCGTAACTTTTCTTTTCTTATTTGTGTTCTATCAGCATGAGCAAGTTTACCACCGATGATTTTAAGGAAAAGCTGGATGTCACAATGGACTTTCCGGCTTTATACATGTTCAAATTTATTGTTACTGAAGACAAAAGGCCGCAGGTTGAAGCGCTGTTCTCAAACACCGAGCTAAAGTTCAAACCATCGAGCAAAGGCAAATATGTAAGTGTAACAGCTCAGGTTATGATGCCAAATTCCGAAAGAATTATTGACATTTATAAAGAAGCACACAAAATTGAAGGGCTAATTGCGCTTTAATGAAACTCAGGCTGTTCATATTATCGCTCCTTATTTTAGGCTGCCAATCGGCTAAAGAAGAAAAGTCTACCGAAATAGAACAGCCCAAAGAAGAGGTTGTTGCTCCTTCTGAAATAGAAATAAGAACTGTTCCGGGCCAAAGCCCGCTTAAGGAAGACGAGGAACGAACTGACTGGCAAAACCCAAACCTAGTGCTGGATGTATTGGGTAATTTGGAAGGTAAAACCATTGCCGATATTGGGGCAGGGTCGGGTTACTTTACCTTTAAAATGGCAAAAAATGCCGAGAAGGTAATAGCACTCGATATTGATCCCAATGCTTTAGAATACATTGAAAGCCAAAAGCGCATAGTGGGCGATTGGGCAAATAACATAGAAGCAAGGTTGACCCCACCAGACGTGCCAAACCTATTGCCTCAGGAAGTAGATGCGGCTCTTTTAGTGAATACCTATCATTTTCTGCCAAACCAACAGAAGTACCTGCCACGCTTGTTAGAAGGTATAAAGCCAGGTGGCTTGTTTGTATTGGTAGACTTTAAGTTGGGCGAAATTCCTGTTGGTCCGTCAGATCAGTTTAAGGGTAAGCCGGAAGATGTAAGGCGAGACCTGAGAAAGGCTGGATTCCGATCGATTGACATTGATACCAAGAGCTTAGAATTTCAGTACATTATTACCGCAAAAAAGAAGTAGTATGTGGCAAGAAAAAGACAATAAACTAACCAAAACATTCGAGTTCAAAGACTTTACAGAGGCCTTTGGTTTTATGACCAAAGTGGCCATTGAAGCAGAGAAAATGAACCACCACCCCAACTGGTCGAATGTATGGAATACGGTAAGCTTTGAGCTAACTACCCACGATGCTGGCAACACCGTAACAGAGAAAGATCGTAAATTGGCCGAAATCATAGATTCACTGGCCTAATGCCTCAAGAAGTTAACCTTTACCTGGTGCCAACTCCCATTGGCAATTTAGATGACATCACTTTGCGCGCCATTAAGGTGCTAAAGGAGGTTGATGTAGTACTGGCTGAAGACACCAGAACTTCTGGCAAGCTGCTAAAGCATTTGGCTATTTCTAAGCCGCTGCAGAGTTATCATATTCATAATGAACACAAGGCGGTAGAGCAGCTCGTTAGCCGCATGCAAAATGGCGAAACCTTCGCACTGGTAAGCGATGCAGGTACTCCGGCCATTTCCGACCCAGGTTTTCTATTGGTAAGAGAAGCCATAGCGGCCGGACTTGAGGTGAACTGTTTACCGGGAGCAACCGCTTTTGTTCCGGCATTGGTCAACTCTGGTCTACCAGCCGATAAGTTTGTGTTCGAAGGTTTTCTACCCCACAAAAAAGGCCGCCAAACGCGACTGAAAAAACTTGCTGAAGAAGAGCGTACCATCATTTTGTACGAATCGCCTCACCGGCTGATAAAGTGCCTAGAACAGTTGAAAGAATTCTTAGGCGATCGCCAAGCTTCCGTGTCTCGGGAGTTAACGAAAATGTTCGAAGAAACTGCTCGTGGTACTCTGTCCGAACTGATTACCTACTTTACCGAAAAAGGTGTAAAAGGCGAGTTTGTAGTGGTGGTTGAAGGGGTGAGCTGATTTGTCAAATAAGAATTAACCCTCACTCAATTTTTGCTGTGCATTATAGAGCTTATTCACCTTTTCCTTAGCTCTTTTTAGTCTCATTTTTACGGCACTTTCAGAAAGCTTGAGTGTAGCTACAATGGCCTGCAACGGCTGCTTCTCCTTATACTTCAGCATAAGTAAAAGCTTTTCTTCTGGGGTGATTTTTTCCAAAAGCTGCTCTAGTGCTTGTAGCAATAACTCCTGATCCACCTCATCGGTATCTATTACTTCGGCAATTTCTTCCGCTAGCTTTTCCGAGATAATATCGTGCGTACTTTTCTTCCTTTTGCGCAAATAATCTAGGCAGGTGTGATAAATGATTGTGTATAGCCAAGTTTTGAATTTGGCTTCGCTCCGGAACGATTTAAGCTGCATAAACACCTTAATAAATACCTCTTGCGATAAGTCTTCAGCCTCATCATCGCTCTTCACAAAGCCTTTACATTTTCTCAGTACATAAGCTTGGTGCCTATCGGCCAGAACGGAAAAATAGCGTTCAGGGCCACCATTCTGAATGAATTGAATCAATTCCTCGTCACTCAAACTGCTAGTTTTCAGTCCACTAAAAATATTTTCTTCTGCCATGTGACTTTTTGCAAAACCTGCGTCTAATCAGCACTAATGTATAAAGAAGATGCTGGTTTCCGATAAGGTTACACTCGATATAAATATGTTGGCTCAGCCCAACGACTTTACTTGTGGCCCCACTTGTTTGCAGGCTGTTTACGAGTATTACAACGATGGTATTCAGTTAAACGAAGTGATTGCCAAAGTAAAGCAGTTGAAATCGGGAGGAACATTGGCCGTGAACCTTGCTAACCATGCGCTAAAGCGCGGTTACGAGGCTACCATTTACACTTACAATCTGCAAATTTTCGATCCTTCATGGTTCGAAGACCCAGATACCGATTTGGTAAACAAACTGGCCATGCAGTGCCACTATAAGCCGCAGCGAAAGATTAGGTTCGCTTCTACGGCTTATCAAAAGTTTTTGCGCTTGGGCGGAAAAATTAAGTTTCAAGACTTAACCCCCGATTTGCTTAAACAGCACTTGCTATCGCACCAGCCCATCTTAACAGGCCTAAGTGCCACCTACCTATACGGCAGCCCTCGCGAGATTGGGGATTTTAAAGTGGAGTATGATGACTTGCGAGGCGCTCCGGTAGGGCACTTTGTGGTATTGGACGGTATCTCTCTCGATGAGAGTACCGTCTCAATTGCCGATCCGTTAAAGAACAACCCAACGGGTGAGGGCCATCATTACGAAGTAGATATTCACCGATTAATCAACTCCATCATGCTGGGTATGGTAACCTACGATGCCAACCTACTGGTGATAAAACCTAAACAATGAACAAAATAATCGTACTGGAAAAGCCTGAGAAATGGCAGTTCGATATACCAAATACCGACTTGGTGTCGGCACATGAATACCTGTCGAATACAGCAGGGCAGCTTGGCAAACACACCAAAGTAATTAACCTGTGCAAATCGTACCAGTACCAAAGCGTTGGCTACTATGTATCGCTGCTGGCCGAAGCCCGTGGCCACAAAGTATTGCCAGAGGTTGCCACCATTCAAGATTTCCGCTTTCCGAGCATGATCAAGGATGATGCGCAAGACTTTGACAACGCGATTCAAAAATGCCTGAACTCTAAGTTCGGTAGCCGATTGGAGTTTAAAGTATACTTTGGTTATACAGATAACCCTTCTCTAGCCGCAGTAGGTACGCTATTGTTCAATTTGTTTCAGTCGCCAATTCTTAAGGTGGTGTTTGTAAAGCAAGATAAATGGGTGTTAGATGGTTTAAAGCCACTTAACATTTACGATCTGGTGACTGAAGAGCGCCAAAAGCTACAGCACTTTTTGGGCTTGTTTTTAAGCCATAAAAAGGTGGTGAGAAAGAACCATCAGAGAAGGAAGTTTGACTTGGCCATTTTGGTAAACCCGGACGATCCGAACCCACCATCGAACGCCAAAGCTTTGCAAAAATTCATCAAAGCGGCAGAAGATGTTGGCTTTAACACCGAACTGATTACCAAGAACGATTACGCCAAAATAACGCAATACGATGCGCTGTTTATTCGCGAAACCACCAACGTAAACAACCACACCTTTCGCTTGGCAAAGAAAGCCCAGGCCGAAGGCTTGGTAGTGATTGACGACCCACAGTCCATTATGCGCTGCACCAACAAGGTGTACCTTAATGAATTGATGAGGAGCCATGGAATTCTTACCCCAAAAGGAGCCATAGTATCGAAAGAGAACCCGATGGCCGCGGTAGAAAAAATTGGTTTTCCTTTTATTCTGAAAGAACCAGATGGCGCCTTTTCTAAAGGCGTAAAAAAGGTTCAGAATGAAGAAGAATTGAATGAGCTGCTCAAAGGGTTTTTCAAAGGCTCGGAGTTGTTAATAGCCCAAGAATTTATGCCAACGCCATTCGATTGGCGCGTGGGAATTTTCAACGGCCAGCCATTTTATGTGTGTAAATACTTTATGGCGCGCAATCACTGGCAAATCATCGATTGGAAGAAAACCGGCAAAGTGTACGAAGGAAAAAGCGAAACCTATGCCATTGCCGATGTGCCAAAAGCACTGATTACTACTGCCCTAAAGGCCACTAAACTGATTGGAAACGGGCTTTACGGAGTAGACATTAAAGAAGTAAACAAAAAATTCTACGTGATTGAGGTGAACGATAACCCAAACCTCGATGCTGGAATTGAAGACAAAATATTAAAGAATAGACTCTACGAAACCATAATGGAAACCATGATGGAGCGAGTTAAAACAAAACAATGAAAACGGAAAATAGCCGCCTGCAACTGTTCCAAGCATTCGGAATAGAGCTGGAATACATGATTGTGGACAAAGATACACTTGATGTAATGCCCATTGCAGATCAGGTGTTAGCCTCTTTGGCCGGAGAAATAACCAATGATGTGACCTTTGGCAATGTTACGTGGTCCAACGAGTTGGCCCTGCATGTAATTGAGCTTAAGTGTGCTAACCCAACAGCCGACTTATTGGCTTTGGCTACCGATTTTGAGGAAGCAGTGCAGCAAATGAACACCATTTTAGCCGACTTTAACGCCAAGCTGATGCCAACTGCTGCGCACCCATGGATGAACCCCGAAACAGAAACAGTGCGCTGGCCACACGACAATGCAGAGATTTACGCTAAATACGATAGCATATTTAATTGCAAGGGCCATGGCTGGAGTAACCTACAAAGTATGCACATAAACTTGCCATTTGCCAACGATGCCGAGTTTGAAAAACTTCATGCGGCTATACGTTTGCTGTTGCCAATTTTGCCAGCACTTGCGGCCAGTTCTGCCATTTTGGACGGTAAAGACACCGGCTTTTGGGACAAGCGACTAGACTTTTATCGCAGCAACCAAAAGGCTGTGCCCATGCTTACCGGGCAGGTAATTCCTGAACCAGTCTTTAGCGAAGCGGCTTATCAAGCGCAGATTTTCGATCAGATTGCCGAGGCAATAAGGCCGCACGATCCAGAAGGTGTTTTGGAACCGATATGGCTGAACTCACGCGGAGCCATTGCCCGATTTGACAGAGGCGCCATTGAAATTCGTGTGCTGGATATTCAAGAGTGCCCAAGTGCTGACTTGGCAATTGCCACTTTCATTATTCACGCCATTAAGCTTTTGGTAACAGAACAGATTGCGCCTTTGGCAGCACAGCAATCTGCTAGTACAGAAGGCCTAGCAAAGATTTTTCGCCAAGTAATTAAGCATGGCGAACACAGCGTGATTGATGATGCAAACTACCTACAATTGCTAGGCATTAAATCGGCAGAAGAAATGACAGCAACGGACGTGTGGAAGTACTTATACAAACGCATTAAGAAAGTCTATGGCAACGAAATAGCGCCATGGAAACAGCAAATTGAACTGCTGCTGGATGAAGGGTCGCTTTCAACCCGAATTTTAAACACGCTTGAAGCCAACTACGAGCATGCCAACTTAAAAATGGTGTACTCAGAGCTTTGCGATTGCTTAGAACAAAACCAAATGTTAACAGAATGTCTAGAAGAAGCTTTTTAATTACCTGCGAGCATGCCGGTAATTATGTACCGAACAACTATAGGTACTTGTTTTTGGGCAGCGAACCCGTGTTAGAGTCGCACCGAGGCTATGATATTGGCGCGGGCGAGGTGGCGCAGTTCTTGGCCGATTCGCTAAAGCTACCGCTTTATGTGCATATGGTGAGTCGCCTGTTGGTAGATGTGAACCGTTCTAAATTCAATCCGGAGCTTTATTCGGACTATAGCCGTGGGCTGGATTCGGTGGTGAAAAAGTTCTTGATCAAGCGCTATTATACGGCCTACAGACAGCCAGTTTATGAATGGATTAAGGGGCATGCCCGTAAAACTGATTCGGTAGCGCACTTTTCCATTCACTCATTTACCCCTATGCTAAATGGCGAAGTGAGAACTGCCGATATTGGGCTTTTGTATGACGAAAAGAGAAAGAACGAGGTAGACTTAGCCCAGGCGCTGGAAGCTCAGTTGAAAGCTTACTTACCGCAAGTGATCATTAAGCACAATTACCCTTACAAAGGAACTGCTGATGGTTTTACTACGCACTTGCGCAAGGAGTTTAAGGGTGAAAACTACATGGGTTTAGAAATTGAGGTGAATCAGAAATACCATCACCGCACCGAAATGCAGGCCATTAAAGAAGGGCTACGTTTGGCAATTAAATCGGTAATGGAGCCGGTGAACGTGGCGTGATTGAGTGTGATGACTTCTAAGCCTCCAGTAATTGAAAGGCATTAAACTCGCCCGAGGCTTGTAATTGCCTGGGTCAATTGACATTTCCCCTCTCACCGAAACATTTTACCTTTCAGCAACACGCATTGCTATGGCTTGGCAGCGATTAAAACTATATTTGCATCAAACCTAATACTATGCAGCAGCTACTTCAGGAAGTGATTGTTTTGGTGAAAGAAGCCGGAGATTTTATTCGTAAAGAGGCACAAGCTTTCGATAAATCTAAGATTGAATACAAAGGCAAAAACGACTTGGTTTCTTATGTAGATAAGGAAACCGAGAAGTTTATTGTGGCTGGGCTTTCCAAAATTCTTCCTGGTGCCGGTTTTATTGCCGAAGAGGGCACCTCTACCAAAAGGTCCGACTCGTACAATTGGGTGATCGACCCACTGGATGGAACAACAAACTTTACTCATGGCTTGCCGGTATATGCCATTTCAGTGGCTTTGCTCAAAAGAGGAGAACTGACACTAGGCGTGGTTTACGATGTTAGCCGAGACGAGTGCTTTCATGCCACAAAAGGCGGTGGCGCATTCTTAAACCACATGCCCATTAGTGTTTCGCCAGTTAAAACCATAGACAAGGGTTTGATAGCAACGGGCTTTCCTTACTACAACTTTGAGCAGATGAACCAATATTTGGCTATTCTGAACGACTTTATGCAAAGCACCCACGGCTTAAGGCGCATGGGAAGTGCGGCCATCGATCTGGCCTACACCGCCTGCGGAAGATTCGAGGGCTTTTTTGAATATAACCTGAATTCTTATGATGTTGCTGCAGGCGCGCTTTTAGTAAAAGAAGCGGGCGGCATAGTGACCGATTTTAGAGGTGGAGACGACTTTCTTTTCGGTCGTGAAATTGTTGCAGGTAACATTGCGCAGCCTGAAATCCTTCAGATTATTCAAAACCATTGGAACAAATGAGAAAGCTGATTTTTGGGCTGTGCCTATTCACTTCTTTGGCCACTTTTGGTCAAGAACTCCGAACCATCGAAGGTTATATGAATGGTGTGCACCTAATGGCCTTTTCGCCTGATGGCAAAACACTTTTAACAGGTAGCGGTGTAAGCACAAATCAGGCACACCTTGTAGATGTTGCCACAGGCGAGCGCATTAAGGAACTGGAGGGCTTTACCGATGCGGTAACCGAGGGGCTTTGGGCTCCATCTGGCGATTGGTTTTATACTTCGTCAGGCGTAGGGCCTTCCATAAAGATTTGGTCTAAAGCAGGAGAACTGCAAAGAACACTTGAATATAAAGGCTGCGAATTCGGCTCGCACATGGCCATTCGACCAGATGAAAAGCAGTTTGCTGTTTCGTGCGATGATGATGTGATTCTTTTTAATGAAAAGTGGGAACAAACCCATGAATTTGAGGCGCCAGACCTTTATGTGGCAAGCACCTATTGGCCGGATGAATCGCACATTATCATAGCCTCTGCCGGAACTTGGCTTGAAATTGTAGACCTAAAAACTGAGGAATGGGTAAGGGCCGAACTGGATCTAGGCGGCAAAATGCTCGAAATACTGCCTTCAGGAGAATTGATGGCAACGGAATTTTACTTCTTTAAATCAGATGAGCCATACGTGCGCTTCTTTAAAGATGGTGAGGAAAAGAGCAATTTTACCAATGAAGGAAAAATACTGTTTGCCAAATGGGTAGCGGGAAAAGAAAAGGTGCTTTTGGCGCTTAGTGGCGGCCAAGTAAAGTTGGTGAATAAGGACGGTTCAGAGGCGCACGACTTTGGCCGATTGGGCACCGTGGCGCTTTCTGCCGATGTAACCAAAGATGGGAAAACTGCAGCCATTGGCTTTTTGGACCGTATTGTACTCATCGACCTTTCATCCTTCTAGAACTATTTTTAATTTTGAGCCGTTAACCGATTGATATGCAAGAAGTCATTCTCATCATTGTATTTGTAGCAGCAATAGGTTTTATGGCGCGTAAGTTTTACCGCGATTATAAGTCCGAGTCTGGTTGCGCCTCTTCCGGCTGCAATGCTTGCAGCCCCACCGAAAAGAAAGACATCAAATTGCCTGGTCACTTAAAAGGCTAGTTTCATCACATATTGCACATTTGGTATTCTTAGTGAGCCTGAATTGAATAAACTATTTATTTAGTTTATCTTGAGCTTATGGTAAGCTCACACAATATCATTATCCTAATCTTCATACTCTTGTCGCTGAAGATTAACACTGAGCTTTGTGCGCAAGAGCTTGTGTTAAGCGACACCATCACGGTGAAGTTGGAGCGAAGAGTTGGCAATGGTCCGTTCCCTCATGCTTCCACGCTTATCAATCCTGCCACCACGGATTCCACCGATAGAAGTTATGGTCTAACAGAGCTTTACAAAAATTTACCTGAGGGTTTAGATGACCACATATTTAGCATTGGTGTGTGGAATTCTGATGTGCTTCAATCTGCCTGGTCTAGATTGAAAACGGGGCTTATTGACTCTACGCGGTTTCAATCTGCTTGGTACAACGATTTAACAGAAGAAGAGCTTGCTCGGTTTGTAGATGAATTTGTGGATACCCAGGTGTCTTTATTGTATGCTGAGAAAGGAGACGAACACATTTTTATAGTCGATACCGACAATGATGAGGAATTTATAGATGAAGTTCCGCAGTATTTAAAGCGCCCTAAACCGGGGTTAGAGAGCTTAACCTATAACAGCCCAATTACTGCGGCTGCAGTGGAAAGAGTAATTGATGGAAAGGTTGTGCAGGACTCAGCATATCTGGCATTAAACCCTTTCAAAGGTTTGGTTACAATTGGCGTTAGGTCTCATTCCTACACCAGTCTTAACCTTGATGGTGAAACCAAGCACATATACCTCAGTAACAGAGGGGCTGGCATCCGGTTTGATAAAAATACGCTTCGGGTTATGGCATTATCCGACCCATTTAGTGAAGAAGATACTGCTACTATGGCCATGAACCCCGTTTTGCAGCTTGAGTTGGGAGAGCGGATAACCACAGCGTATGGAAGCTATAGAATTGTTGGTGTAAGTGAGAATGGTTTAGAACTTAAGCTACTGCAAGAGGATGAAAATGCACCATGGTATGGAACACAAATTGGTGCAACAGCACCAATGATTGAAGGGGAAACTATTTATGGGGAACCCTTTAAATCGGAAGAAGGCAAATTCAGAATATTAGACTTTTGGGCCACATGGTGTGCACCTTGCCTGGAAGAAATTCCATACCTGCTCGATGTCAATGAGTTTTTTAAAGACTACAACTTCGAGGTTGTAAGTATAGCCGATGATACAAAGGAGCGTGTAGAGAAATTTATAGGAGGAAGGAAAATAACATGGCCACAGCTAATTGCTTCAGAAACTGATGAAGTCCTATCTGACTATAACGTCACAGGCTACCCTAAGTATTTTCTGCTTGATGATAAGAACAAAGTTGTGATGCGTAATTATCTCCTGAGGGGCTATGGTTTGGTTTATGAAGCACAAAAGGCCATGCAGATTTCTGACAAAGAAATGGCCAAACAAGTGCGTAAAGGGAACCTCCTAGTTCGTGTTGCAAACCACCAGTATAGCAAGGTCAAATTTAGTTCTGAATTTACACCTAAAGGAGCTAAACCCATGTATAACCGACATAATCCAGAGCATAACTGGGAACGTGGTTTTGATGTAGAAGCAGGAGTCTACAAAACGCAAATAGTGTATGAAGTGAGGGGAGAATTTTCCACCCGTTATAAAGAATTGGAAATACATGTTACCGGTGAGGCTGGCCAAGTGGTTGAGTTGGATTTTTCCAAAAACAACTAATGCGTTACCGGCTGTGTCCAGGCCGTTTCAAAATCTCCTTCCTCAAACGGGTTTTCTTTTAGCTTTGATGAGGTTATTTTTGCGCGCACAAATAGTACCTCATTGCTTATTTTACAGGTGCCTTTTGTCCCTTTTATGGTGTGAAATACCTCAGACATCTCACTACCTTTCCTAACGCCAATAAACTCAATCTTATAACTCACACCGGGCTCGGTTGCCACTTCTAGGTCTATCTTTCCATTTTGCTGCTTCAGCTTTTTTAATGTTACACCGGTAGAAGCGTAAAATTTGCCGGCTTCCATAGCGTGCACAATGGCATCTGGCTCTAGCGTCTTGGTATTAACCATAACCCAACCACGCCCACTATTGCTAAACTGCGGACCAAACTGGTGGTAATAATGGCTGTCGTCTGTGGCTATGCCATACATAAGAGGCTGGTTTCTGCTCAAATAAGCAATGTTTATCTGATCCCACATTTCCTCCATGCCCATTCTAGTGCTATCACCATAATTATTTACCGATGGGTGCCCATTGAAAACTTCGAAGAACCTTTCTCCCTTAAGCGATTTCATGTCTTCTACAGAAATTGCCCAACCAAAATTAGGGTGATTGATATGGGGCATTACGGGTTTGCCAGTGGCTTCACGCTGTTCCAAAACAGCATTAATGTTGTTTTGTAGCACATCGGCTACACTATTGCCATGGCGAGGCGCTATCATGCCTTGCACGTTAGTGGCATTCATATGCAAGGGCTTACCGTCATAACTATCGGTAATTTCTTCACCACGCATTATCATAAAGCTGTCATCGGCAAAAAGTGGTAGGTATTCCGCTTCCGTCTTTAGTTTTACCCGTGTGCCGGTTGAGTCCTTTTCGTAGTTCACCCAGTCTTCCCCATATTTTGCCAAGTAATCGTCAAATGCTTTTTGGTAAATGTGGCTCTTAGGCATTTTCTTCCACTTCTCACCTTGCTGCAAGGTGTTGTGGTCGGTTAAGGATACAAAGTCGTAGCCATTGGTTTTGTACCAATCCAGTACCATTTCCGGAAATGCATCGCCATCGCTCCAGTAGGTATGGGTGTGCAAGTTGCCTTTGTACCAGGTTTCGCTTTCAAAGCTATTGCATGCAACCAACACTATGGCAGATGCAAACAATAGTAGCTTGGCTTTTATCGACATTTTTATTGATTAAAAGGGTAAAAAAATCAGCGTTTGGGTAGGGTAAGATTCGCATTTGGAGTACCAAATACAAGTAGTATCTATAAACTATTTATTAAGATATTATTTAAATGACCCAGTAGAGCCTCAATGTTCATATGGAATATTGGGGCTCGTTTTTTTAGATCAGCTTCCCTTGTGCTCTGATCCAACGGTCTGGAAATTCGCCATGTGTTGCTGCGGTATAATCCTCGTAACTGCAGGGTAAATAAGCCCTATCCATGTGCTTTTCACCATAAGTCACCAGCATCCACCATTTCTCAGAACGGTTGCTTTTGTAGAAGGTCATGGTGTCTTCGGTGCCTTCAAAACTCACCGTGTATTTAGTGTATTGGTCCGAGTTGAACTGGCCTGTATCTTTTCGGTGGTAGTAGCCTTCCACAAAATACCACAACATGGTGCCGATAATGGCGGCTGTCTTTTCATGCTGATCGTCTAGCGTAGGGTTGTATTCCGAAATGCTAACCGAACTCATTTTCTCATTCATTCCGGCATACCACATTATTTGGCAGGCCTCTTCTCCCGTAAGGCCAAAAGGCTCAGCGTTGGCATTTGCCGGTGCATCGGCACTTCGAATAGCCGAAATATCGAACGTGCACATATTGGCCATTCGAATGATTGGCTCTGCTTTTTGAACACCCTCACGAATGTCGCCTAAGCGCACTGCTTCAAAGTAAAGTTTATCTAGTGCTGCCAAGGCTTCTGCATCTACCAAATAGCTTTGGTGCGCCAAATGGTTGTAGCTAAAAAGATAATTTGGTTGGTGTGTTATCAGGTCTGAAAGAAACGTTTCGTTGGCATCTCCTTCATGCTCTACATCTAAGCGTGCATCTATGTTTAGCACAGAAATTAAGTCTTTTTTCGACTCGTACGCGTAGTATTGCCCTAATGAAAGGTCGTGCGTGCCACCAATAATTAGCGGGGTAACTTTAATGCTAAAAAGAAACTCACAAACCTCTCTTAATCTAGCCACAGTATCGGCTAAGCTTTCTCCGTTTTGCAGATTGCCTAAGTCGGCAATTCTATAGTTTACGGCACTCTTCTTTAAGCGATAAAATTTATCACGAATAATGTCGGCTCCTTCAGACACCCCAAGATTTGCTTCCGTTCCACGATCTTCCGTCAGGCCAATTATGGCTATGTCGGTTTGGGCAATGTCTAGGCTTTCATCGGTAAGTGATTTTATGCTGGCGCCAATAGTCGAAGGCTTTAGGGCTTCAACAGTTTTAGGTGCTTTAAAAAAGAGTTTGAGGTTCATGGGCGAAAATAATATTCAAAGCTAAAGATAAGCTAAGTGAATAAAAAAGGGTAAGCCAATTAGCTTACCCTATTAATGCTTTGTTAAAACCTCAGTTGGCGATTTTGAGCATCATGTAGGCTTGCACATAATGCACTTTGGTGTTTTCTATACCCAAGAGCGGATCGTTTTGGCTAACATTGGTAATGGGGTAATTGTATCTTACACCTAGATCCATAAAGTAAGTCATAGAAAGGTTTATACCTGCTAGAGCTGAAAAGACCGTTCTTTGATCAAAATTTCGCGTAACGTCCTCTTTGGAACCATCATCTAGCCTGTTTTTTGCACTGGCCAAATAGCTCATTTCTCCACCCACATTTAGCCTGACAAACGCTACAGGGTAGATGTCTAGCATTATGGGAAGATCCACAAAGTTTAATCGGTAGTCTAGGTTTTCGCTATCAATATTAGCGCCTCTGTTAGAATAGCCCGTTTCTATATTCATCCCGAAAATAGACTCAGGAAACCTATAGTTGTAAGTTAGGGCTACATTAGGCATAATTTTCGGGCTGAGGTTTTCCGCTGGCGAACCATCGTATTGAAAGTCCGACACGCCTACTCCAGTTTTTAATCCTAAATAAAAATCTTGTGCGTTTAGTGTGTTAAATGTGATGATTAATAAAAGTAAAAAGAGCCTCTGAGTTCTTCTTTTCCTTTTCATATCGCGTTGTTAAAGTTACCCTTCAGTTATACTTAAACTGAAGGGTAGCTGTTTTGTTGCTAAATAGCCTTTTTACAGGGTAAGCTTATTCATGTATTTGGCATTTGCCTCTACACTAGCTAGCGGAGTGGTGCCATCGTAGCGCTCTTGCTCTACAATAAAGTACTCCATTCCGTTTTGTTTACCTGCATTAATTATCGATTGAAAATCGATAACGCCTGTGCCCAAAGTGCAAGTTGCCTCGCGCTCATCGGTGCCCTTCATTCTGTCTTTAATATGGCTGCTGGTAAACCTACCCGGGTATTTCTTAATCCACTCAATAGGATCTTGGCCCGCAGTCACCACCCAGTAAATGTCCATTTCGTATTCAACCAAAGCCTTGTCGGTGTTTTCCATTAGAATATCATGCGGAAATTTACCTTCGGTTTCGGTAAACGTGTAGCCATGGTTGTGGTAGGCGAACTTAATTCCGTTTTGCTTACAGATTTCTCCTTTGGCGTTAAAATCTTCGGCAACAGCATAGTAATCATCTAGTTTTTCTTGGCTTCTCCAAGGGCAGATCAAATACTTCATTCCTATTTCGGCAGCTTCGGCAGCTTTGCGCTCAAAGTCCTGATCGATGTTGCAGTGGCTCGAAACGATGCTCATGCCCAATTCGTCCATATAGGCTTTAAACTCCTTGTTTGTCATACCCCAGAACATACCGTTAGGGCCTTCAAAACTCTCTACTTGCTTGTAGCCGTAAGATGCTACTTTAGCCAAAACACCTTTTGGGTCTTTTGGAAAGTCGTCTCTCAAAGTATAAAGCTGAAGCCCAAAAGTATTGGTAGCCGCTTCTTTGGTTGCTGGAGTGCAAGCCATAGGAGCCAAAGCCAAACCGGCTGCAGCCGCGCCTCCTAATCTTAAAAATTCTCTACGATTGTATCCCATAGTTTGTCGGTTGATGCTTTTAAAAATTGAATATAAGGATAAGATGTGTTTTTAGTGAATGATATATGTTAAGAGGGGTATAAATAAAGAGCATTCCGCTGGGGCGGATTGGCATACTTTCAGTTTTGCAATTAAGGTAATTGGCATAGGCTAAAGCCCTTTTGTTCTATTTGCCCAACCTAAACACCCAGGCGTGTTTGCCTTCCACTTTGCTAAATTTGATCTCAGAAGTGTCGATGTAAAGTTTTCCGTTGCGATAGCGCCATGGAAGGTTTGTGGCCTGGTAGCCTAGTAAGTTAACTTTTGTTCCACTAGCAGGTTTCGGTATAGAAAGTACCAGCTCATCATCGGGCCATTCCATTACAATTGCGTAAATACCTCCCTCATTTTGAGTGTAAGCTATGTGTTGCTGCATGGACTGGTAAGTAGCGCGCAAGCCGTTTTGCTGGCCGGATTTGTCTGTAAAGAAATACTTGGTTGGAATGATTTGCTTTTCGATAGAAGCTGTTTTCCAATAAAGTTCCGCTTTTGCATTGTGTGTGCTCTCAAAATATTCCACACGAATGGTATGACGTTTGTTTTGCTCAAGTTTTACTGCGCCTTTGGTGGAATTGGCCGCGTTATTACCCATTACAAAGCCATTCGCGCCTTCGGGGGCATTTTCCCATTTATTAATAATCAGTTGGTTGTCAATCCAAACGCGAATGCCATCATCTGCACTGGCCTCCAGTTCGTAGTTGCCAGTTATTTCTGGGCTTAAGTATCCTTCCCAAATTGCAGTAAAGTTGTCCTCTTTTATAGGACTGCCCGGGCTGTTTCTTACCCAGTTAAAGTTGAGGTTAGGGTCTATTCGCTTCATTTCAACTGGGCGTTCTTCACCAGTGACTTCGTAAACTTTAGCTCCATAAATGGCCTCTCCGTTTATGGCCAGCCAATTGCCCAGTTGCATCAGTCTGTCTTGTTGCAAAAGCGGAATTTGTCCATCGGCAGTTGGGCCAACATTTATAATCATTCCCCCGCCATTGGCCACGGCTTTCACAAAACTATGCACCAACTCAGTGCCGGTCATATAGGCATCTAGCTTCTCAAAACGGTTTAGTCCGAATGAGCGACCGAGCCCACGAACTTCCGCCCAAGGTCTATCAGTAGCCTCAATTCCCGAACTATACTCTGGTGTAATAAAACCCATACCTTGGCTGCCATTTCCCCAGCGGTCGTTCACCACCGCCTCATCTCCTACAAGGTTGAAGTACCAAGAAATCAGTTCGGCAGAGTGCCATTCTTCTGCGGAGTTAAACCATTCGCCATCGGCAAAAATCAGGTCGGGACGATAAGTGCCAATCAATTCTTTGAACTGCGGAATCATGTGTTGATCCACGTATTGCCCAATATTCCTATGTGGGTCGGTATCCCAACGGTGTAGCGGGTGGTTCCATTCGGGCAACGAATAATAGAGCCCCATTCTGAGACCTGCACCTTTCACTGCTTCAGACAATTCGCCAACCAAGTCGCGTTTCGGTCCAACCTCCATGCTGTTCCAGTTGCGGGCATATTTGCTTGGCCAAAGCGCATAACCATCGTGGTGTTTGGCCACCATCATCACGTATTTAGCGCCCGATTTTTTAAATATCTCTGCCCACTCTTTTGGGTAGAAAAGCTTGGCAGTAAATAATGGAGCAAAGTCGTTGTAGGTAAACTTTTCACCATAATTCTTTTTCATAAAGTTGGTGCGCAACGAATCGCCCAACATTAATCCGCGCAAGTACCACTCCGCATAGTCCTCCTTGTTGCTATAGGCTGGCACAGAATAAACGCCCCAGTGAATAAAGATGCCCAGCTTGGCATCGGTAAACCATTCTGGGTACGGCCGCGACTTTAGGTCATCCCAATTGGCGGTGTATTGTTTTTGCTGCCCAAAAAGCGCAGATGCGCTAAAACCAAAAAGTAGTAAGAGTGTGAAAAAAAATCTTTTGTCCATAAAGCTGTGAGTGAACCGACAATTTATAAGGAAAAGAATTTTGCCTGAAGAAAGTGTACAACAAATTGTAAAACAATGGCTGAGAAATGAGCCGATTGATCGTTTTAGGGCATAAAAAAAGCAGCTGTAAGGGCTGCTTTTACTATCTGTAGCGGGAGCAGGACTCGAACCTGCGACCTTCGGGTTATGAGCCCGACGAGCTACCAACTGCTCCATCCCGCGATGTTTACACACTCGGTCATTTCCGAATGGGCTACAAAAGTAGGTGATACTTTCATTTTAAACAAGTACCTTTGCAACATAATTTAAAAAATGTCTGAAAAACCACATAAAGCCGGCTTTGTTGCTATAGTAGGGAAGCCTAACGTAGGCAAGTCTACCCTGATGAACGCATTGGTTGGGGAAAGACTCTCAATTATTACATCGAAAGCCCAAACTACCCGACATAGAATCATGGGTATTTTGAGTGGAGAAAATTTTCAAGTGATCTATTCGGACACGCCCGGAATTATTAAGCCCGAGTACAAACTACATGAATCTATGATGGGCTTTGTAAATAGCTCGTTTGAAGATGCAGATGTTATTTTGTTTGTAACGGACCTCTATGAAAAGTTTGCTGATGAAAAGCAGATTACCTTTTTGAGAGAACTGGGCATTCCGGTAATTCTGGTAATGAACAAAATAGATCAGGCAAAGGGATCTCAGGCGGAAGATAAAGTGGCTTATTGGCAAGAGCTTATTGATTTTGATGCGGTGATTATGGTTTCGGCTTTGGAAAAAACTAATGTGGAGCCGCTATTCGACAAGATCATCGATTTGATGCCGGAACATCCTGCTTATTTTCCTAAAGATGAACTGACGGATAAGCCTGAGCGCTTTTTTGTTGATGAGATTATTCGCGAGAAGATATTTTTAAATTATAAAAAGGAAGTTCCTTACAGCTGCCAGGTGGTAACCAAGTCGTTTAAAGAAGATGATAAGATCATCCGCATTATGTCTGATATATATGTGGAGCGCAAAAGCCAAAAAGGCATTATCATCGGTCATAAAGGCGAGGCGATTAAAAAGGTGGGTATTGCAGCACGCCAAGAATTAGAAAAATTCTTTGGTAAGCAGGTTCATCTAGAAACGCACGTAAAGGTGGAGCAAGACTGGAGGAAGAAAGAAATGAAGTTGAAGAACTTCGGTTATTTGAATTAGAAATATTTGACTGACAATTTTTGGTCAATCCTTTCAAAAATCGTCAGTCGAAAATCATAAATTGAAATATGGCAAATATTGTAGCGATTGTTGGGCGTCCGAATGTAGGTAAGTCTACCTTTTTTAACCGAATGGTAGAAAGGCGACAGGCGATTATGGATAATGAAAGCGGTGTGACCCGCGATCGTCATTATGGTTATGCCGAGTGGGTTGGAAAGCACTTTACCGTAATTGATACCGGAGGATATGTAACCGGGTCGGAGGATGTGTTTGAGGGTGCTATTCGCGAGCAGGTTGAAGAGGCTATGAATGAGGCTTCGGTTATTCTTTTTATGGCCGACTGCCATGACGGGCTCACCGATTTGGATAAAGATTTTGCTAAAGTTGTGCGCGGCTTGAAAAAGCCCGTAATGGTGGTGGCCAATAAGGCCGATACTGCCGAATGGTCTTACAATTCGGCTGAATTTTATGGTTTAGGCTTGGGCGATGTTTTCCCGATATCTTCTGCTAGTGGCTCAGGCACTGGTGAATTATTGGACGAAGTGGTGAAACACTTTGAGGATGAAGGCTCTGAAAACCCTGATGACGGTATTCCGCGTATTGCCATCTTGGGCCGACCAAATGCTGGTAAATCTTCTTTTGTAAATGCCCTTTTAGGCAGAGAAAGAACCATTGTTACCGATGTGGCTGGTACTACAAGAGACACGATCAATTCTCGCTACAAATTATTTGGGCAAGATTTTATTCTTACCGACACGGCAGGGATTCGAAAGAAGTCCAAAGTGCATGAAGATATTGAGTTTTACTCTGTAATGCGTGCCTTGCAAGCCTTGCAAGATTCTGATGTTTGCGTGATTATGATTGACGCAACGCGTGGACTGGAAGCGCAGGATATGAACATTATCAGTTTAGCCCTTAAGTACAAAAAAGGAATTATGCTGATGATGAATAAATGGGACTTGATTGAAAAGGAAACCAATACCATGCACAAAATCAAAGAGGAAATTGATGAGCGCTTGGGTACTTTGAGCTGGATCCCGAAAATATTTACTTCAGTAACCGATAAGAAGAGAATTTTTCAAGCGATAGAATTGGCCGTGAAGGTGTACGAAAACCGAATTAGAAAAGTGGCTACTTCTGACCTTAATGAGGCCATTTTACCAGAAATTGAGCGTTACCCGCCACCAGCACTTAAGGGTAAGTACATTAAAATTAAATACATCACCCAGTTGCCTACACTTACGCCAACAATCGCCTTCTTCTGCAATTTGCCGCAGTATATTAAGGAGCCTTACGAGCGTTATTTGGAGAACAAAATCAGAGAGAACTTTGATTTTGAAGGTGTACCGGTAAAACTGGTTTTCCGTAAGAAATAACTAATACCTGCTAAACTGACTGTAGGGAGAGAATAATTCGTGAATTCTCTTTCTATGGCGGTTTGCGTAGTATGCCTCTTGCGGATGCTGTTCGGTGCTGAGTAAGAAGTTGCGCATGGCATCGTAAACAAGGTAGTTGGCGTAGTCTGCATGAAACTCATTTTCATCTATTATAAAAGTGAGGCTTTGCCAAATAAGGCGATCAGAGTTTCGCTGCCTGAGGGTCATTATTAGCTTTTTCTTGTAATAGGTTTTTTCAACATAGTTTGAAATAAATCGGCTGTCTCGTTTTACAGTTATCTTTTCTTCTTTGCCTTCACTATTCGTTTTGGTGATTGTTTTAACGTCAGAAGGTTCGTAATCCCAATCGTCAATTACTTCGGTTATTCCTTCGCTGAACACATTAAAATGCAGTACAAAGTCGCTTTTACTTTTGTTACTCGTGGTAGTGTACCCCATATCGATTAGCCGCATTTTTATCTTCTGTAAATAGGGTCGAAGCGACAAGTCCATTTCCAGAAAATCATTCTCAACATAAATGTTATTGATTTTAGAACTATTGATGTTTGGAATGCCGTATGCATCGGATGTTACCTTAAGTTTGTAGAACCATTGTGCGTGTAGCGATGGCGTGATTAAAAGCAGTGCGAGAAGTAGTTTTGTGCGAAACATGACGAGTGATTTAAGAGAGTTGTTTGCAAGAAAAGTGCCACTATCGGCAGTTGAGTATTGTGTTTCGCTTTGGGAAGATGCTCCTTTTCGGTTAAAGCTAACGCGCGCTCGAAAAAGCAAATTGGGCGATTATCGCTACGATCCACGAGATAGGTCGCATCAGGTGTCGGTAAATACGGACCTGAATCAGTATCAGTTTTTGATTACCTATGTGCATGAGGTAGCGCACAGGCGGGTACATGACCCCAAGCGTAGGCTAAAGCCTCATGGCGACCATTGGAAACTGGCATTCCGAAACCTAATGCTACCGCTTTTAAACGAGGCTGTTTTTCCTGACGATGTCCTTAGGCCACTTGCCAGGCATATGAAAAACCCTAAGGCAAGCACTGCGACCGACCCGGTTTTGCTAAAAGCAGTAAGCGCTTATGACTTGAATAAAGTGCAAGGCAAAACGCTCAATGAGGTTGCCTTGGGTGAAGTTTTCGAGCTTAGAAAAAGAAAGTTTAAAAAGCTGGAAACCAAGCGCACCCGCGCCCTTTGTCTTGACTTAAGCAATAACCGCAGGTATTTGATATCGCTCGTTGCAGAGGTAGAGTGATTGTAAATTTACCCTATGCTAAGGCTTATGAGCATGATAAGGAGTAGTGCTTACCCTATAGAAGCTCACTCCCAAATCCCATTTGCCTCAGTAAGAATTACCGGTTCGTTGTCGGTAATAAGAATGGTATGCTCATGCTGGGTTACAAAGCCGCCACGGTTGCCTACTAGTGTCCAGCCATCGTTTTGCTGTACCGCTACGGTAGATTTTGTCGATATGAAAGTCTCCACCGCTACGGTAGTGTTTTTTCTAAATCGCTCTTTGTTTGAGCGTACACGATAGTTCAGAATATCTTCTGGTGCTTCGTGGAGGCTGCGACCCACTCCGTGACCAGCCAAATTTTTAATTACTGTAAAGCCGCATTTCTTGGCTTCAGTTTCTATTAAGTAGCCAATGTCGGCAATTTTTACCCCGCCTTTAATGCTGTAAATAGCCTTCTGAAGAATTTCTTTAGAGGCATTAACCAAGGGTTGGTGGTTGTGGATGTCTTCACCCAAAACGAAAGAGCCACCGTTGTCGGCCCAAAAGCCATTTAGCTCAGCCGACACATCAATATTAATAAGGTCACCTTCTTTTAGAATTACTTTTTCGGAAGGAATGCCGTGGGCTGCTGCTTCGTTTACGCTTATGCAGGTATAGCCCGGAAAACCGTATGTCTCGTATGGTGCAGATTTGGCACCGTGGCTTTTTAGTATCTCGCCACCGAATTCATCTAGTTCCTTGGTAGACATACCAATAGCCGCATGTTCGCGCATTAAACGTAGGGTCTTACCAACCACCTCGCTAATGGCCTTCATTCCAATTAATTCCGATTCCTTACTTATTGACATAGGCTAAATAATTTTTTAGGCTTCAGATTTAAACTAAGCCGTTTTTACCAAATCCTCCAGGCATTCTACCCAAACAGGCGAATCGTTAAGGCTTGGTACTAAATCCCAGACTTCGCCACCAGCTTCCATAAACTCTTCTTTAAATTCCTCGCCTACTTCTAGCGTTGTTTCTAAACAGTCGGCTACAAATGCTGGCGAAAAGGCCAAAACCCTCTTCTTGCCTTGGCCGGGAAGATCCTTCAAATACTCATCGGTGTATGGTTGGACCCAAGGGTCTTTACCCAACCGCGACTGGAATGTTGTTGCGTATTCACCCTCTTTCAGCCCAAGCGCTTCCACCAATAGTCTTGTAGTGTAAAAACATTGCGCGCGGTAACAGTAGCGGTTTCGTTCATGAAATTTGTTGCAGCAACTGCTTAGCTGGCATTGGCTGCCAACCGATGCTTTATGGATGTGTCTTTCGGGCACCCCATGATAACTGAAAAGCACAAAGTCGTAGTCCTTTTTATCGAGCATGGCTCGGCCATTTTGGGCAAATGCCTCGATAAACTTGGGGTGGTCTACAAACTGGTTGATATGGGTAATGGAAGGAATGACCTGCCATTTGTTCACTATTTCATTCACCTTTTCGGAAACCGAACCAGTGGTGGCAGAGGCGTATTGAGGGAAAAGCGGAATGACAATAATGCGCTCTACATTAGCAGCTTTTAATTCATTTAGCGCTTCTTTAATACTTGGGCTTTGGTAGCGCATACCAAGCGCCACTTTGTATTCATTGCCCAAAGATTGCTGGAGCATGTCGCGCACATCGTAGCCATAGTATTTAAGCGGAGAGCCACGTTGCTCCCAAAGCTTAACATATTCTTTAGCCGATTTTGGCGCTCTAAATGGAGCAATAATGCCGTTTACTAGCATAAACCGAGAGAAATACGGAATGTCGATTACTCGGCCATCCATTAAAAACTCTCTTAAGTATTTTCTTACGTCTGGTACACTAGGGCTATCGGGCGTACCCAAATTAACCAGTAAAACACCGGTGATCTTTTTCGACATATCGCTTTTATTTCACTGCTAAACTGCGTGCAAAGATATTTGTTTTTGTATTGCACACCTTATTTACTCAGCCGAATAGCACGATAGGCTATTACTAAAATCAATATTGGTTTTATGCGTATTGCTATTGAGCCGACTTAAGCGATAAGCTTTTGGGAACCAAAGCCGTTTGCTGCTGTTTGATTGTTTAAATTGATACGCATGAACTGCGATTTCCACTATTAGACTATCCGCCTATGAAAACTGTTAAAGTTAATTTTAAAAACGAAGAAGGTTTAGTGCTTGCTGCTCGGTTAGAAATGCCCGTGGACCAACGCCCTACTGCATTTGCCATTTTTGCACACTGTTTTACCTGTACCAAAAACTTAATGGCGGTAACCAACATTAGTCGTGCACTTACCAGTAAAGGCATTGCCGTTTTACGCTTCGATTTTACGGGTTTGGGTGAAAGCGAAGGCGATTTTGCTGATACTAACTTTTCGGGTAACGTAAGCGACTTGGTTTGTGCTTCAGCATTTTTGGCCGAAAACTACCAAGCACCTAAGATAATTATTGGCCACTCACTTGGAGGCGCTGCGGTGCTTATGGCTGCCAGCATGCTAGAGAGCATAGAGGCGATAGTCACAATTGGTGCTCCATCAGATCCTCCGCATGTTAAACACCTTTTTCAAAATTCTATTGAAGAAATTGAGGAGACAGGAATTGCTAAGGTTTCTATTGGTGGAAGGCCATTTACGATTAAAAAGCAGTTTATAGACGATTTGGAAAAGAACGACCTGGCCGATACAATTAAGGGATTGCGAAGGCCACTTTTGGTTTTCCATTCGCCACAAGATGAAATTGTGGATATAAAGAATGCGGAAAAGATCTACGTAGCTGCACATCATCCGAAAAGCTATATTTCGCTCGATGGAGCCGACCACTTACTCTCAAATAAAGCCGATGCGAACTATGTGGGTGAAGTGATTGCCTCTTGGGCTACACGCTATGTTACCCTTGCTATGCAGGAAGATGACCTAGAGACAGACCATCAGGTAGTGGTGAGAAACGAAAAGGAGAATGGCTTGTTTACGGAAATAATGGCCAACGGGCATTACCTAACTGCCGATGAGCCCAAAGATGTTGGTGGAACAGATTTGGCTGGCACGCCATACGACTTGCTGGTAGCCGCACTTGGTGCTTGCACTGCGATGACACTCCGCCTATATGCTGACCATAAAAAGATAGCCCTGGACGAGGTGAAAGTGCATTTGACCAGAGAAAAGCGCCATGCCGAACATGCAGAGCAATTGGATGAAGCCAGCAAAATTGAAGTGATTGACAGGCATTTGGAGCTTATGGGCGATCTTACGCAAGCGCAGCGCGACCGAATGGTAGAAATAGCCAATAAGTGCCCTGTGCACAAAACGCTGACCAAGGGATTAGAGGTAAATACGAGTTTGTTATAGTCTTCGGCTCTAAGTGCTGGGGAAGTATCAAAGCACCCTAAACGGAACGCTCACTTTAGTTTTATCCCAAGCCATTATCAGTTGGGGCTGATGGTTGTCTTCGGTTATGTCAATGGTGAATTGTTCTACCACCTCAGGCAACTGCTCTACGGCCATAAAGGTTCTTAAAGCATCGGCACTGTCGTCATAGTCGGTGCCCCAGTCGGGTACTTTGTTGCTAAAAATTAAGACCCATTCCTCTGTATTAGGAATTGTCACCACAGAGTATTTGCCTGCCTTTAAGATGTCATTCTCGTTAAAGGCTACATCGCGAGAGAAGGTAATTGTGGTAGCCTCGTTAGCCCCGGTGCGCCACCACTCGCCAAACGGCACTAGTTCGCCAAAGATATTTCGCCCCTTTTTGTAAGGTCTGTTATAGAAAACATCAACCCGAATATCGCTGGTTACATACTGCACAGTAGCCTCGGGGCTATATTGCTTGGTTTGAAAAAGCATATATTGCTGCCAGCCAATTACAATCAGCAAGGCAAAAATTATAGCACCAATAATCAGTATAACCCGTCTCTTCATTCTTGTAAATATATTGATTTCATTTCCATGCTCAGGGTTTAATTGCCGAACTGCATATTTTTCGTGCAGTTGGCGTGCCAATTTTGGTTTCTTCGCTGTTTTTCTTGCTAGCCTTTTACATATCTTTGCGGCATGGCACAAAATGACGATAATCTGCTAAAGAAAATCACGGCTCACGCAAAAGAGTACGGGTTTATTTTTCCATCGAGCGAAATCTATGACGGCCTTGCTGCCGCCTACGATTATGGGCAGAATGGGGTAGAGTTGAAAAACAACATTAAGCAGTACTGGTGGAAGTCCATGGTGCAAATGCACGAAAATATTGTGGGGATTGATGCCTCCATTTTTATGCACCCAACTACATGGAAAGCTTCTGGTCACGTTGATGCCTTTAACGATCCGTTGATCGACAACAAAGATTCCAAAAAACGCTACCGTGCCGATGTGCTTATTGAAGAGCACATTGCCAAGTACGAAGCGAAGATTGAAAAGGAAGTGACCAAGGCCGAAAAACGCTTTGGTGAGGCTTTCGATAAAGTACAGTTCTTAGCGACCAACCCAAATGTGTTGCGAAACCAAGCTAAAATCGATGAGATTGAAAACCGCTTGGGAACAAGTTTGGAAAAAGGCGACTTGGCCGACATCAAAGCTTTGATTGAAGAGTTGGGAATTGCCTGCCCTATTTCAGGTTCTAAAAACTGGACAGACGTTCGTCAGTTCAACCTAATGTTCTCGACAGAACTTGGTTCTGTGGCTGACGATTCCAATAAAATTTACCTAAGACCCGAAACTGCTCAAGGTATTTTTGTGAACTACCTAAACGTGCAAAAAACGGGTAGAATGAAGATTCCTTTCGGTATTGCACAAATTGGTAAGGCTTTCCGTAACGAGATCATTGCACGCCAGTTCATTTTCAGAATGCGTGAATTCGAACAAATGGAAATGCAATTCTTTGTAAAGCCTGGCGAAGAAATGGAGTGGTACGAAAGCTGGAAAGAAAAGCGCATCAACTGGCACAAAGCACTTGGTTTGGGAGAAGATAACTACCGTTTCCACGACCACATTAACTTGGCGCACTACGCCAATGCTGCGGCCGATATTGAATTCCGTTTCCCAATGGGCTTTAAGGAATTAGAAGGTATTCACTCAAGAACTGACTTCGATTTAAAAGCACATGAGGAGCATTCTGGAAAGAAGTTGCAGTTCTTCGATACTGTTGAGAACAAGTCTTATGTGCCGTATGTAATCGAAACGTCTATTGGTTTGGACCGCATGTTCTTGGCCGTACTTTCTGCAGCCTACACTGAAGAAACATTGGAAGATGGCAGCGAAAGAACAGTGCTGAAAATTCCAGCAGCTTTGGCGCCATATCAGGTGGCTGTATTGCCATTGTTGAAGAAAGAGGACTCTGGCCTACCGCAAAAAGCACGCGAGATCATGAGCGACCTGAAGTTCGATTTCAACTGCCAGTATGATGAGAAGGACGCCATCGGTAAGCGTTATAGAAGACAAGATGCAATCGGTACGCCATTCTGTGTAACGGTAGACCACCAAACCCTTGAGGACAACACCGTAACCATTAGAGATAGAGATGACCTTAGCCAAATTAGAGTTTCTGTGGAAGAACTCAAGGCAAAGTTGAAAGAGGTTACCTCGTTAGAGAAATTGTTGAGGAAGGCTTAAGGCCTTCCTTTTCTTTTTAGCCTATCATAAAGCACTTTTACTTCCGCTTCCAAAGTTGGTTGCAGTACCTCTAAGCGTTCAACTAGGTTTAGAGACATGTGCTTTATTGTTAACACATAAATATCATCACCTACTGTATCGCAAATTAACCAGTGCCTTCCTGATGGATAAAGCTTGAACCTTTTTGAAATTTGATGCTTCTGTAAAAGTAGTTCGGGGTTCTCTTCAAGAGATAGCAATGAATTTTGGATTGCATCTAAGTATTTCTCAGCGGTAGCCTCTCCCCACTTCTTTACAGAGTGGTCGTAGATGTCTTGTATATCCAAGAAAAACCTGTCTGTTAGGTATACAGTACCCACTATTTTGAGCTTTTGAATGCCTTAAGGTCAGCGCGAAGATTGCCTGAAAACTTTCTAGTTCTTCCACTAATAGCATCTTGGTAGCCCTCTAGAATGGACTCTCTAAGTGCTTCAGCTTCCTTTCTCTCCTGATCATGTCGTATCAAATCACGTACATATTCACTTGGGGTGGAATACATTGTTCCATCGCCTGCTTGTTCCGAAACAAATCGCTTCATTTCATCAGTTAATGGTACGTTAATGCTTTTAATCTTACCCATGACTCAATATACGTAATGCACGAGAGTTTTCAATATTTGTCAAATAATAAAATATACCCTCTCACTCCCTTCAGAACAATCCCATTTGCCCACGATTGGTCTTAACAAATAAGTCGGTGCGGAGCTTCGGCCTGCCTGAATGCTGAAAGTATTTGGCTTTACTAAGTTCGAACAGCCGGTGAATGGACTGCACCATGCGTCCTTCACCCCGCATGCGAGCACCAAACCTACTGTCGTTTAGTTGTCCTCCATGGGCTCCTTTGATCTGGTTCAGTATTTTATCTGCCCTATCGGGGAATGCCTGGGTTACCCAATGCTCGAAAACATTGCCTATTTGTCCGTTTAATCGAATCATGGTGAAAGACACGCGTGTTGCCCCAGCATTTTTGGCAGCTTTCATTAGTTCAGGAATTTCATGATCGTTTAGTCCGGGAATGACAGGGCCAATCATAAGTGTTACGGGCACACCAATGCTTGAAAGTAACTCCATTGCTTTAAGCTTTTGGCGTGCCGTGGAGGTTCTAGGTTCTAGTTTTCTACGGATACTTTCCTCTAGTGTGGTCAGAGAAAAGTAAACCGATATTAAATCCTGTTCGGCCAATGGTTTTATCAGGTCTGCATCCCGGGTTACCAGCGCGTTTTTAGTAATAATGCCAACAGGGTGCTTATACTTTACAAATACCTCCAACAAACTGCGGGTGATTTGGAGCTTGCGTTCCAGGGGTTGGTAACAGTCGGTGTTACCAGAAAGTACAATGGTGGCTGGCTGATAATTGGGTTTCTGCAAGTGTTTTTCGAGCAGTTGTGCGGCATTCATTTTATAGAGGATAACCCTTTCGAAGTCGAGGCCAGCATTATAGCCCCAGTATTCATGCGAATTGCGGGCATAGCAATAAATACAACCGTGCTCACAGCCTTGGTAAGGATTCATGGAAAACTCCATGCCCACATCGGGGCTTTCCACTTTATTTACAATGGTTTTGGGGTATATTGGAATGTGCTTGGTAAATGGCGCTTCTTCATCGTATTCATCAACTGCTTCTAAATGTTCTTGCACATATTCATGCATTAAGAACCGATTCTTTACCTGTTTTTGCGCGCCTCTCCCTTTGTACATTTTTCTATAATATTTAGTAAAACTAAAATTAATAGATTAAAACTAAATATTATAGTGTTTTGAGTTTTTGAATAGCGCGTCAATAACACAAAAAAGTCGTTTACAACCTTGCTTTAAGATTACTAAAGTCAGGGATGCAAACGACTCAATATTTATATCGATTTGTTATGCTTTGGTTGTTAGTGCTAAGCTAGGAGAGTACTTGCATAACCAGTGAGATAACAAATAGTACTACGAAAATAAAGAACAGGAATCGTGCGATTTTCGAAGAGACAGATGCGACTCCGCGGAAACCAAACAACCCTGCAACTAATGCGACTACGAAAAATATAATTGCCCAGTAAAGCATAATAATAGTGTTTGGTTTAACATTGATTTTGTACTTCCTATTGTCCAAAAGGCAGTCCAAAAATGAAAAAGGGCATTCCGCTGCGGAATGCCCTTTTTCATTTTGAAAATCTTTGCATTATGAGAAAATGCACTTCAAATCTGTAAAAAAAGACTGTTATTGTTAAGGAGTGTTTACTCCACCCCACTATAGGTAAGTCCAAATCGCATTGACCAGTCGTTGCCTGAGTCTAAGAATTTAAGTTCATCACCGGAATTGAAGGCGTTTACACCACAAGTCATGGGTTCTATTGCGATAGTTTTTCGGTCTGCTGGGGTATAAACCTGAATAAAAGGGAAGAGATCTTCCTGCCAAATATCGAGCAAACTACCATCAGGGTAGTAAAGATGGGTATGGTTCAAGCCTTGTTTGTCGCTTAATTTAAAGCAAGTATCGAATTCCGTTTCCTTTATCTGGGTTGCGGTGTTATATGTGTTTTCTGCTGTGATTTTGCCATTGGGCAATAGCATGTCATCCGCATGAATTTTGTTAACCTTCGGTAACTGTAAAGCACATTCATCTACCTTTTCGACCAAAAAATATGGGTGCCAACCAAAGCCCCATGGCATCATTTGATTGCCGGTGTTTTTGGCCGTTACATTCATTTCTAAACTAGTAGCCTCTAAAGTATATGTTACCTGCAGGCTATATGGAAAGGGGAAATATGGTAAGCTACCATCGTAGTTATATACGAGTGTTACGGAATACTCTGAAGAGGCAGTAACCTCAAATGCTTTATCGTGAACCAAGCCATGCAAGGCATTTGGGCGACCATCGTCATTTTGGGGCAACTCAAAGCTTTGCCCTTGAAAGCTAAATTTGCCTTCGGCCAAGCGATTAGGAAAAGGAAAAAGCAGTGAGCTTTCGTAGCCTAAGCCTTCCATAGGCTGAATGATTGTTCTTCCATTAAGCACAAGCTCGTCTATAGCGCCACCACGTTTTGGGTTTACAGTTAGCTTGCTCAGGTGATTGCTTATTTGCACTGTGGTTCGGTTTGGTTCAGTCAGCAAGGTGCTGAATTTTAACTCAATATTCCAAAAGAATTTGACTAGTGATTATTTATCCAATTAATAATAACAATGGAGAACAGCTCAAGATATTTATTCCAAGCTTCATTAGTATTAGCAATGAAGTGTCCTTTGATCTAATTCTTAAAAACCAAGGAATGAATACTCTGTAGTATTGACTTATACCTGATTGCTCTAAACCACTGACCAATTCTGGCTCTTCTTTCTTTGAAAATTCACCAGTTAAAACGGAGTTAATCAAGCCCAAGAAAGTAAACTCGTTTCCGTCTTCAGATTTAATAAGTGCAAAATGGAGATACGCCTTTATTCCAAGGCAAAGAATAATTGCCGGGAAGATCAATAACTCTAACCAACCACTGAGAACCATCAACCACTGAACTAATTACTTCTCTTCCCACCAAGGCAATGGTAAGGTAAGGTCAGCTATAGAATTAATGATCATGTCTGGCTTGAAAGGGAAGTTGCTTAAATCTTCTCGCTTGCTCATTCCCGTTAGGGTAAGAATTGTGTTGTAACCAACCTGAACTCCTCCTTGAATATCAGTGGCCAAGGTGTCTCCAATTACGGTAACCTCATCGGTGGCCAAGCCAATATGTTTACGTGCCTGGCGCATCATTACTGGGCTAGGTTTGCCAACGGAAAATGCGGTTTTGCCCGTGGCGGCTTCAATCATAGCCACTACAGAGGCAATGCCTAGGTTGTTCCAGCCGGCTTTTCTAGGCGATGGGTCTAAATTAGTAGCAATCAGTTTGGCTCCTCCCAATATAAAGTCAATTGCCTTGCGCACCATTTCCAAAGTGAAGTTGATGCCCTCTCCAACCACTACAAAATCTGGGTCGTTTTGAACGAGGGTAAAACCATGCTCGTGCAGGCTAGAAATAAGGCCACCTTCGCCCAGTACAAAGGCGGTACCGTTAGGGAACTGCTGCCCCATAAAATGGGCTGTTGCCATGGCCGATGTGTACACATTTTCAGGGTCTACTTTTATGCCCATTTTTTGCAGCTTACGCACCGCATCGAGCGGAGAACGTTGGCTATTGTTGGTCATAAAAGTGAAAGGAATCCCTTCTTTCTGAAGCGTTTTGATGAATTTATCTGCACCCGGAATCATTTCATTTTCCACGTACATTACTCCGTCCTGATCAATTAAAAAACCCTTAGGCATGGCACTGTTTTTATTTTACTTGAATATGGTAGAAAGTATGCTTTCAACCAATTTTGCACTCATTAAACTATCGTTAAGCGAGAAATTCTCTGACTCTTGCTGCCCATTGGCTATACACCTGGCCACTTCCTCAATTTCGTGAGCGTAACCTGTGCTCACAAAGGGTACTTCAAAGTGTTCAACTTCTTCTTCCCTTACAATTTCGTACGACTGGGCTTTCCAAAACAAAGGCATCCGCACATACCCTTTGGTGCCATAAATGTATGCCTCCTTATTAGTTTGCAGGGCTACGCTGCCAAAGAGCTGCACCAAACGGTCTTTACCAAAATCGAGCTGAATCTGAATGCTTTCATCCACTCCAGTGCTCGATTTAATAGCATCCGCTTTGAAATCTACTGGTTCCCAGCCAAAGAGGTCTGAGGCAATTGTAAGCGGGTACACACCCACATCGTACAGGGCGCCACCGGCTAAGTCGGGGTTCATTAAGCGGCCATCTTTAGATAGCTTGTCTTCCGAACGAAAGCCAAAACTTGCGGTCATGTGTTTTACTTCTCCAATTTCACCAGCTTTAATGCGGGTAATCACTTGCTTATAGGCAGGCAGAAAGCGCATCCACATGGCCTCCATTAAGAACATGCCTGTTTCTTCTGCTACTTGAGCCATCTTTAACACCTGTTCAGAAGAAATGCCCATAGGCTTTTCGCAAAGCACATGTTTACCTGCTCTTAACGCATCAATTACATTTTGGGAGTGAAAATTATGTGTGGTACTAATATATACCACATCGACTTGTTCGTCAGCCAAAAGTGCATCGTAATTGTCATAAACTTTTACATGCGGAAACTCCTTCTGCAAAGCCGCGGCATTAGAGCGAGAGGCAAACGCATAAGGTGTCTCGCCTTGCACTACTTCAAGGCTGGCTAAAAATTTTCGTGCTATTCTTCCGAATCCTATAAATCCCCATTTCATAGGGCTAAGATGGGAAATTTTGAGGGATTAGGTAAATGGTAGAAGGGAAACTCTATCCTTTATTAAGTACTCGTTTAAATGAGAGTGAAATAGACTGGTAATAGACTATTTCGATGATTAGAAGTATGATATACATACCTAAATCACTTTTTGTGATTTTAGTCCAAGCCCCATTAGTTAGGACTTCGTCTATGACAAAAATTGGAATGCATAATACTATGGCATACAATAGTAGTCTAAGGCCTCTTACGAACCCTATACTAAAATACAGCTGCAGAAAATCTCTACTCTTATTATTTATTTGGCATAGTTTGAAGAAGTAAACACTATAGCCAAAAAGAAGCGCGCCAGAGATTACCTTATAGGTGAAATCCATCCAAAAATAGTCTACACTTCTATTCCCAGCGGATACCAAATAAAAAAATACTGAAGGTATCACCATGTAGTACATAAATTCCTTTGAGGGAACATTATCCCGTCTTAAATCATTCTCAAGGGCTTTAATGTTTGTCCAATTCATGTGTTTATCATTTATCTACTTAAAAATAGAAAAATAACAGAAATAGAAAAGCCACCCGTGCGGTGGCTTTTAGGACTATTTATGACCTCAACCTGTCAAATAGTCGCCAACTCTAATCCAAATTTTTAGCTAAGCGCTTTTTCAATAGTCTGATGCAGCTGAGTAAATAGTGCGGGTTTAGTTAAATAGGCAAAGGGAGCAGTTTGTAGAGCGCTTTCATAAATCTCGGGCTCCAGATTACCACTATGATAAATAAATGGCCTTGCGTGGTTTTTGTTGATGTAACGGGCTACATCAATGCCTGTAAGCTGCCCTTCAAGGTCAATATCTAGTATAATCAGGTCGGGATTGAAATCGTGTATTTGGTTAATGGCTACTTGGTAACTTTTGGCTGTGGCACAGCTGGAATAACCAAAAAGTGCTAATTGCTCGCACAAATTTTCGGCTATTGCACCTTCATCTTCCACAATTAAAATTCGCTTGTCCATTTTATTAAGAACTCTTGGTGAAATTAATTGAATGGTGAAGGCGGGTAAATAGACCTTAAGGTTCATTTCATAGATAAACCCTGTTTCATGGCCATTTTCAGCACTTTATCATCAAATGGTTTGGGTATGTAGGCCAAAGGTTTTGTGTGTATCAGTTGTTTTATTTCATCGGGGTGGTTGGTAACGGTAACGTAAATAATGGGTTTAACACTCTCTTTTCGCATCCATTGGCCAAACTCAATGCCGGATTGCTGCCCCCGTAGTTTGACGTCTATGATAACCAGTTCGGGCTGATAAGAAACAAATTGCTGGATGGCCTGCTGGTAATCGAAAGCAATATGGCAATAACCGACACCTAGCTCATGGCCCAGGCGGGCAATATCATCGGCAATTATCACTTCGTTTTCGACAATGAGTACGCTTTTGTCTCTAAGAGAGATAGGCTTGAGCATTGCGCCAAAGTTAGTAGTGCAATTCTGCAGGGTAAATAGACCTTATGGCCTATTTAGCTGTTTAGAAATTCGCTTTGTTTAAAATAAACTTTGAACACAGCTCCGTTTTCATAGGCATATTCGGACTTACCGTGTAGCTGCAATGCCAATCGGCTTACTAACCACAGCCCCGTACTCTTTGAGGTAGCCAAGTCCAAACCTTTGGGTAGTCCAGGGCCATTGTCCTTAAACATAAGCACTTGAAAACCGCCTTCTTCATATAGGCTAATTTCCAGTTTAAGCTCATCGGTTTGGTCATCAGCGTATTTAAATGAATTCACCACAAGCTCGTTGGCAATTAACCCCAGTGGCACCATGCTGTCCACATCTATGGTGGTTTCTTCGCTTACATTTAGGTTTACTTGCCCGGTACTTCCGGTAAATGATTTCTGAATTTCAGCCACCAAATTTTGCAAATAGTCGTGCAGTTTTACATCCAATGAATCCTTTTGATAGAGCTGTGCATGAATAAGCGCCATGGATCTCACGCGGCTTTTTCCTTCAGAAATGAGTTCTTTTGTTTGCTGGTCATCGGTGCCTTTTGCTTGTAGCTCTAGTAGACTCGATAAAATTTGAAAGTTGTTTTTTACCCTATGATGAATTTCCGTTAGTAGTAGTTCTTTCTGAGCGAGTTCACTTTCAACTTGCGCACTTTTAACCTTTAAAAGTTTGCCCAGCTTTTTTTGCTTTAGCAGGCTATTGAAAACGATTATTGAGACAATTAGAACTAATAGTACGCCAATGATCAGCAGGTTTTTTGTCTTCTTTTGTGCTGCTGCTTCGTATTCCAGCAGGTTTACTTGCTCTAGGTTTTTTAAGCTGTCGGTTACTTGTTGTTGCCTGAACTCATAATTCATTTCAAGCTCCTTTATCTTTCGCACATTGTCTACATCGTAAAGTGAGTCGCGCAGGCTAACATAGGTATACAGGTACCTGTTAGCCTTTTTAAAATCTCCGGTGCTTTCATACAGGTGGCCTAAGTTCCAGGCCATGTCCATTTGTTCTCTCTTTTTGCCCAGTTCAGCCCATATGTCATGCGCTTTTCCGTAGTATTTTATGGCGTTTGGTTTATTTCCGCCTTGTTCCCAATAAAAGCCCTGAGCCACACTTACCAGCCCCGTAAAGTCCCTTTTGTTTATGGAAGGAAGCAGCACTTCAATCTGATCTAAGTAGTATCTGGTGCTATCACGTTTGCCTTCTTCTCGATAAACATCAGAAAGGTGTTTGTAGGCATATGCTAAGCCATAAGAGAAGTTGGCGGCCTCACCATATTCAATCGACTGCCTAAGGATTTGCTTCCGTTTTTCATAAGAAACGCAGTTGCCACAAAGTGAATAGACACTTGCTAAGTTATTGTGCCAAAGGTTGAGTCTTCTTTGGTTGTTCGATGCTTTTAATGCTTCGATTATTTTCTCAATTCGCTCGGCACTTTTGTCAAATTCTTGCAAGGAGTAGTAGATGAATGACTCCCGATTGTAAATGTCTAAAGTAAGGCTGAGGTTATCCTCGAGCATTTCTGCCATCCTGCGGCTTTTGTCTAATTCTTGCAAAGAAGCTTCGTAATTGCTCTGGTGATTGTGTACCGATGAGAGTAAAAGTCGGGCACGAATGATAGAAGCCGTGTCTGCAGCATCTTCAGCCAGCAGAATTAACTGGTTCGAATAGTGAATGGTGCTGTCGTACTCACCCTGAAGCTGCTTGGCGTTCGCCAGCTGATAAGTTGCTGCTATTACGCCAGCAGTGTCATTCAACTCTTCGTAAAGCACAATTGCCCGTTTTATATGCTCTTCCATTTCAAAGCCATCATAATCAGAATTTACACCTAGCTTCACCTCTATTTGGGCCTGCTGTTTAGCATCTCCTAATTTTTCTGCCAGGTCTAGCTGCTGCGATAGTAAGCTAAGGATACTGTCTTTGTTTTGCGTTTTATCTAAGACCAGCTGTATGCTATCGATCT
Organism: Roseivirga pacifica; assembly: GCF_900111145.1. Lineage (GTDB taxonomy): Bacteria > Bacteroidota > Bacteroidia > Cytophagales > Cyclobacteriaceae > Roseivirga > Roseivirga pacifica. Next base: position 526,979 of record NZ_FOIR01000001.1, on the reverse strand, counting down.
TTGCTTGCTCAGGTGTTTGGGCAAGCAAACCGCCATTGGCTACAAAAAGTAAGGGCAGTATAAGGGTAAGAAAATTCCGAAATTTTGGGCTCATTTGGTGTGTGTTATTAGTTCAATGAGTGCTTGTGTTCTATTGCCCATTTTGACAAAGAATGGGTGCCAGCCGTTAGCTCTAGCTTCACACATATGTTGTGTCGATGGTTTTTTACCGTGCTCTGGCTTATGAAAAGTTCATCGGCAATTTCCTTGGTTGTTTTGTTTTCGGCAATTAACCGCACTATTACCTTTTCCATTGGGGTAAGGTCGAAAACTTCAGATTGGCTAGGTGTAAGCTTCGCACTTGCATACCAGGCATGGTTATTTAAGGCAATTTCCAATGCTGTAAGCACATCGGCCGAAACAAAGGGTTTAACCAAAAACGCATAGGGCATGGTGTTTTTGGCTAATTCTATGGTTTTTTGGTCAGAGTGAGAGCTGAGGTAAACAAATGGAATATTATGGTTGGTCCTAATATACATGGCCACATCCATTCCGGTTTTTTTGCTGCCCAAGTCAATGTCTAAAATGGCGATGTCTACATTTTCTGAATCGAGTGTATTTATTGCCGCTTGGTAGGTAAGCGCTGGTTCGAACACGGCATAGCCCAAATCCTCTAAAGTATCGCAAAGATCATCTGCGATCAGCACTTCGTTTTCCAGCACAAGTACATTCTTTTTCATTTGGTTGAGCCTATTTGCATTAACACATAAAAGTTGTTGATAGTAAATTTTATGTGGTTAACAGTTACAATATAAAAAAAGCCCCTCAACTTTCGCTGAGAGGCTTTCACTTTATAACTATTCTTTGTTATCCGTTCATAGAGATCAAGAACTCTTCGTTGTTCTGAGTGCCCTTCATTCTTTCTAGCAAGAATTCCATGGCCTCTACAGAGTTCATGTCATTCATAAACTTGCGAAGGATCCATACGCGCTGAAGTTCCTCTTTGCTCATTAGTAAGTCTTCTCTTCGTGTACCAGAAGCCGGCACATCAATAGCAGGGTAAACACGCTTGTTAGAAAGCTTTCTGTCAAGCTGCAATTCCATGTTACCAGTACCTTTGAATTCTTCAAAGATTACTTCGTCCATTTTTGAACCTGTTTCAATCAATGCAGTAGCAATAATTGAAAGTGAACCGCCATTTTCTACGTTACGAGCCGCACCGAAGAAACGCTTAGGCTTGTGCAATGCGTTAGCATCAACACCACCCGAAAGGATTTTGCCTGAAGACGGAACTACTGTGTTGTAAGCTCTGGCCAAACGCGTGATTGAATCCAATAGAATTACCACATCGTGACCGCACTCTACCATACGCTTGGCTTTTTCCAACACTATGTTAGAAACCTTTACGTGACGATCGGCTTGCTCATCGAAGGTAGAAGAAATAACCTCTGCCTTTACGCTACGTGCCATGTCCGTTACCTCTTCAGGACGCTCGTCAATTAGTAGAATGATCAAATAACACTCAGGGTGGTTTTCTGCAATAGCGTTAGCCACTTGCTTCAATAGCACCGTTTTACCAGTTTTTGGCTGTGCTACAATCATACCACGCTGCCCTTTACCAATTGGCGCAAACATGTCCAGAATTCTGGTCGACATTTGGCTTGGCTTAGTGCTTAGCTTAATCTGCTCGTCTGGGAAAAGTGGCGTTAAATATTCGAAAGGAACTCTATCTCTGATTTCCTCTGTAGTCTTTCCGTTTACAGACTCTACTCTCAATAGGGCAAAGTACTTTTCGCCTTCTTTTGGAGGTCTGATCTGACCTTTTACGGTATCACCAGTTTTTAAACCAAATAGTTTGATTTGAGAAGGTGAAACATAAATATCGTCAGGGCTGGCTAAGTAGTTGTAGTCCGAAGAACGCAAGAAACCGTAACCGTCTTGCATAATTTCCAACACACCCTCATTTTCAATTAGGCCATCAAACTCTTTGATGTTTTGGTTGTACTGTTGCTTTTGGTTTCTGCGGTTGTCGCGTCTGCCGTTACCGTTTTCTTCGCCACCGTTTTGCTGTCTTTCGCGTCTGTCTTGCTTCTCAGCTCTGTTTGGCTTTTCGCCTTTTTCTTTTTGCTCAGCTTTTGGTGCCTCTTGGGTATCGGCACTTTCTTTCACGTTTTCACGCTTCGGACGGCTGCTTCGCTTGTTTTCTTGGTCTTCCGCAGGCTTTTCATCGTCTCCTTCTTTTTTGAGAGGAGCTCTTTTTCTAGCCTTTGGTTTCTCTTCTGCTTCTACAGCAGGAGTTTCTTCTTCTTTTTTAGTCTCTTCTTTCTTACCAGGTAGTTGATCTTCCGGAGTAATTGCTTGTTGATCGAGGATAGCATAGATGAGGTCTTGCTTCGTCAACTTCTTGTAGTTTTTAACATTGAGAGACTCTGCGATTTCTTTCAATTCAGAAAGAAGTCTGATCTTCAGTTCGTCAATTGTATACATAAATACATTTGTTGGGATTGCTCGAGAATCGAGCGAAAAGTAAAAGGTATAATTAATTAAATGATTTCTAGATACTGATGTCTCTGGGGAAAAGACCGTGAGAACATCTCATAGGGTACTGCAAGTATAGACCAATTGAACGAGACTGGCAACACTTGGTTGTCTTATTTAGAGTTTTCTCCCAAAAAGCCACAGAATGAGCTCATTTATTGGCTCTAAATCATTTATTTTGCCCTCCAAATTTAGAATCTCATGCTACAGGTCGGAAATATTATAGCTAATAAAGAGAAATACGTTGAAGGTTTAAAAAAGCGTAACCTAAACAATGCTGCCGAATTACTTGAAGAAGTAATTGCATTGGATGATGAGCGCAAGCAAAACCAACACACGCTCGATAGTAACTTGGCAGAAGCCAATAGCTTGGCAAAGCAAATTGGCGGCTTAATGAAAGAGGGCAAAAGAGCAGAAGCAGAAGAGGTGAAAGCCAAAACTGCCGAACTCAAAAGCTTGAATAAGTCGCTTTCCGATAAGCAGAATGAGATAGAAGCTAAGCTGCAGCAAGCACTTTACAACATTCCGAATATTCCGAATGAAACAGTGCCTACTGGCAATAGCGATGAAGACAATGTAGAGATTGAACGTCATGGTGAGTTCCCAACCTTGCATGAAGGTGCTAAAGCACACTGGGACTTAATCAAAGACCACGACATCATCGATTTTGATCTTGGGATTAAAATTACCGGGGCAGGCTTTCCTGTTTACAAAGGCAAAGGGGCCCGTTTACAGCGTGCATTGGTTAACTTCTTTTTAGATGAAGCTACTAAGGCAGGCTATGGCGAGGTACAGCCGCCAATTGTGGTAAACGAAGCTTCGGGTTACGCTACAGGCCAATTACCTGATAAGGAAGGCCAAATGTACCATATTACCAACGATGATCTATACCTGATTCCAACGGCCGAAGTGCCGATTACTAACCTTTACAGAAATGTGATTGTGGATGAAAAAGAGCTGCCGGTAAAGCATGTTGGGTTTACACCTTGTTTTAGAAGAGAAGCAGGTAGCTGGGGAGCGCATGTTCGCGGCCTTAACCGTTTGCATCAGTTCGATAAAGTGGAGATTGTACAAATTCAGAAGCCAGAGAACTCTTATGAGGCGCTTAAAGAAATGTGCAATCATGTGGCTAGTCTTTTAGAAAAACTTGAGTTGCCATATCGAGTTTTGAGACTTTGTGGTGGTGACCTTGGTTTTACTTCTGCCCTCACTTTCGATTTTGAGGTGTATTCTGCAGCGCAAGAAAAGTGGTTGGAAGTGAGCTCAGTTTCTAATTTCGAAACTTACCAGGCCAATAGGTTGAAGCTTCGCTACAAAAACGATCAGAAAAAATCGGTGCTGTTGCATACTTTAAATGGTAGTGCCATGGCTTTGCCTAGAATAATAGCAGCTATTTTAGAGAACAACCAAGATGAGCACGGGATTAACATTCCTCAGGTGCTTCATTCATACACTGGGTTCGACAGAATATAAAAACGATTTTGTAGAGCGCGTTCTACATACTTATATTGCGTGCCTTCGTTTTTATAACGAAGTGAATAGAACGCGCTGCTATTGATTTTTACACGACTCCACATTTTGGTGTGCTTACTGATGCTCACTAGTGCATTCAGTTTTGCCCAAACGCTTGAGGTTCAAGCGCAAGATGCCTACTGTTATACAGCAGGGCAGCCAGTAGCTATTTCGGAGTTTGTAACCATTAATGGCGATAACAATGAGCAACTTGAAGGAATTCAGGTAACGATTGAGAATTACGATGTCTCCACAGACCTATTGGCCTACAATGGCAGTGCAGTAAGTAGCAACTTCGACAGTGCTAATGGTATTCTGACCTTAAATGGCCAAGCCACTTTAGATGAATATCGCCAAATCATTACCCAGATAACTTTTTCTTCAACAGATCCAGCTAGCCGTAAGTCTATCAACTTTACCTTATCTGGTGTAGATTTCTTGGTTTCAACGGGGCACTTCTATCAGTTTTTCGCTGCTTCCCAAATTTCTTGGAGCGATGCTAAGGCAGCCGCAGAGGCTAAAACCATATTTGGGTTGCAAGGCTATTTAACCACTATTACAACCCAAGAGGAAAACGATTTCATTCTGGAAAGAGTAAGCGGGACGGCTTGGATTGGAGCCAGCGATGAGGCTCAAGAAGGTACTTGGCGTTGGGTTACCGGGCCTGAAGGAGAAATAAACGGTGGCCTTGGAATGTTACTGACGTCAGGCTATCAGAACTGGAACACTGCTGAGCCGAATAATAGCGGAGGCAATGAGCACTATGCGCATATGATGGACTGGACTTCTCCGCCAGGCAGATGGAACGACCTGCCCGATGGAGGAGGCGCCAATGAATACGAACCAACTGGCTATATAGTAGAGTACGGAGGGCAAACGGGCGACCCTGATGTGCTTTCATCAATTTCTGGAACAACAGTTTTGGACCCACAAAGAGATGTGGAGGTTGCGGGCTCTATCTCTGTTTGTCCCAACATTAATGGTGTGCCGTATACTGCCACCACACTCGATGGTTACACCTATAACTGGACTGTAGATGGCGGAACAATTGACTCTGGCCAAGGAACAAGCCAAATTGTTGTGAATTGGGGAGGTACAAATGCTAATGCCAAAGTAACGGTAGAAGCTGTTTCTGACTTTGCATGCACTACCGTGGTAACATATGCGGTAAAAATCAATGAGCAACTGGAGCCACCAATGCCCGAAGGCCCCGATTTTGTGTGCTATACTGATTTGGTCAATGAGCAAACCTATTCCACACCAATAACGCCCGGTTCCGATTACTATTGGCACATTACTAATGGAACAATAACCAGTGGCGATGGTACCAATGAAATAACCGTGCTATGGAGTGGGTCGGGTACCGGTACACTGTACTTTACCGAATCTACCAGAACAGCTACAGATGTTTGTGATGGTGACTCACCAACCTTGACCATCGATCTTAGAAATGAAATTGTGGTGGATATGAGCCTAACACATGTAAGCTGTTATCAAGGAAGTGATGCCACGGCAGTGGCAACCATAACCGCTGGCAATGGTGCCGCTAGTAGTTTTGTTTGGCAAACAGGGGGGCTCGGTACGCCAAACGGAAACAGTATTTCTGACCTGCCGGCAGGTGATTATGCTGTGGATGTAACTGTTGATGACTGCACCATTAATGTGCCTTTTACCATAACGGAGCCAACCGAATTAACCGCTTCTTTTTCCGATCAGAACGATGTGCTTTGTTTTGGTGAGTCGAACGGAACCATACGAGTAAACGCAACAGGGGGCACTGCACCATATACTTACAGCTGGAGTCACGATGCTTCTTCAACTGGTGCCTTTGTGCAAAACTTGCCTGAGGGCGACCATTCCGTAACGGTAACCGATGCCAACGGCTGTACCTGGAGCGATAGCTTCTACACAGGTGAACCAGACCTTTTAGTAATTGAAGAAATTTATACCTACAAGGTTTCATGCCCTGGTGGGTCAGATGGCGCTTTGGAAGCAGTGGTTAGTGGTGGAACAGCGCCTTATACCTTCACTTGGGAGTCAAACTCAGAGACAGGAGCTTACGCCACGGGATTCAGCCAAGGTACTTATGAAGTGACCGTTGCCGATGCCAATGGATGCCAGGCCACAGGTACTCAAATTGTGGAAGAAGCAATTCCGAAAATTATTTTTCCGAATGCATTTAGCCCAAATGGAGATACAGAAAACGACACTTTTGGGCCGGCCGATGCTTGCCCAGTTACTTTTCAGATGACCGTGTTTAACCGTTGGGGCGCCTTAGTTTACAGAACAACCGATGCTACCAAAGGTTGGGATGGTAACTTTGAAGGCTCGCCCGCTCCCGATGGCAACTATAGCTATGCGGCAACCTGGATAATTGAAGCCAACGAAGTAGTGATTAATGGGGAGAAGCGTGGAGAATTCCAGCTGATTCGATAAACTTGCCAAAAGAACTTACCATGATTAGAACCGGTACCAAAGCAGATTTGCCAGCAATCTACGACCTAATAATGGAGCTTGCCATTTATGAAAAAGCCCCAGAAGAAGTAGAGAACTCTGTAGAAAGAATGGAAGAAGACGGCTTTGGCGAAAAACCCGTTTTTGAGTTTTTTGTGGCCGAAGAAAATGGCGAAGTGGTAGGTACTGCCATTTACTATTACCGCTATTCTACTTGGAAGGGCAAGGCCATTTACTTAGAAGACCTAGTGGTAAAAGAAGCACAAAGGGGTAAAGGCTATGGCAAGCTTTTACTCGATGCTATTGTACACAAGGCCAAAGCTGAAAACTGCAAGCAGGTACGCTGGCAGGTGCTGGATTGGAACGAACCGGCCATTGGCTTTTACAAAAGCTTAGGTGCTACAATTGACGAAGAGTGGTTCAACTGCACGCTCGATGCAGACCAAATTGCCAACTATTAAACAGACTCTAGCAAAGTGCGGAATGCCGCCAGCTGATTTGGGAATTTTAGTGCAACCTTTTGCTGTAGCTCTGGTGCAAAAGCCGACATATACAGTTTGATCTTGTCCATGCTTTCCGCAAAATACTGCACGCTGTAAGACGAGCTCTGTGGGTCTTCACTGTTCAAAACCTTGAAGAATTTATGCGTCTCGAACATATTCGTTTCCATTACTTCAGGAATGTGCACGTTCTTCATCCAAATCAACCACTCTTGCTCAATCTTTTTATCTACCGCAACGGTCACGTTATATAGTATCATCCGCTTACTTTTGCCACAAAGTAAAGACATTCAACCCTAAACATTCTTGCCAGCCCCATGTTTTTGAAAAATATGTTAGCCAAAATAGACGAGTTGCCCTTTGTAAATCACCGCAATGCTTTTGGCCTTTTGGCCGCCATGCATATTGCAGGCGCCATTGGTTTGAGTATTGAAGAAAGCCGAGCAGTTTTTCAAGCACTTACACCTTTCAACCTATTAGCCACTTTTGCTGTGGCGCTTCATTTCGAAAAGGAGAAAAACGCCAAGTACTTTCTATTTATAGCCATTACCTTTTTGGTTGGCTTTTTTGTGGAGGTATTGGGCGTAAGCACGGGAGCTATTTTTGGTGAGTACACCTATGGAAAAACGCTTGGTTTCAAATGGTTAAACGTGCCCTTGGTCATTGGGCTAAACTGGGTTATACTTATTTATTGCACACGGCATTTTGCGGAAAAATTCACTTCGAACATACTCTTACTTTCGATTATAGGCGCTGCGCTAATGGTGGGTTTAGATGTGCTCATTGAGCCTGTTGCCATTCGCTTCGATTTTTGGAGCTGGCAAGAAAGCTCCATTCCCATTCAAAATTACCTTGCGTGGTTTATAGTAAGCTTCTTGCTTCACCTTACTTTCAAAAAACTAATGCCAACCTCAAACAATCCGCTGGCAATCCGACTTTTATATATTGAAATAGCCTTTTTTGCGGTACTCAACTTTGTTTAAGCTTTTGGGTAAAAGCGATGAACAATAGAATTCGCAAAAAATTCTAAAACAATACAAACCACATTTGGTTTGGACTCAAAATAATATGGAAGCGGTACTTTGGATATTGGCAGCGGTGGTGTTCATGGAAGCTTTTTCATGGGCAATTCACAAGTACATCATGCATGGTGTACTATGGAAAATTCATAAAAGCCACCACGTACATACCAAAGGTGTATTCGAGTTAAACGATGTATTTACAGCTTTTTTTGGCGGTTCGGCCATTGTATTGATCCTACTGGGGCTTCCTGCCTTGGACTATCGATTTTGGTTGGGTTGCGGCATTACGCTGTACGGAATGCTTTATTTCGTTTTGCACGATGTGCTCATTCATAAAAGACTTAAATGGTTTGGCAGGCCGAAGGGTAAATTCTTGCGAGCCATTACAGACGCACACAGAGCACACCACAGCACGAAAGAGCGCGATGATGCCGTTTCGTTTGGCTTATTTCTAGTTCCGAAAAGGTTTTACAGAAAGTAGTTGGCATGGCAGAGGCAAGTTATTCAATTAAAGACTTAGAGCATTTATCTGGTATAAAGGCGCATACTTTGCGCATTTGGGAGCAGCGTTACAACCTGATAAATCCCAAAAGAACCGGCACGAATATTCGCTATTACGATCAGAATGACCTGAAACTGATCTTGAATGTTTCTTTGTTGAAAGATCACGGGCACAAAATTTCCAACATAGCTAAAATGTCGCTTGAGGAAATGCACGAGGAGGTGAAGAAACTTGCCGAAAAACCAAGTGGTTTTGCCGATCAGATCTACGCTCTTACGCTTTCTATGATTGATTTGGACGAGGAAAGGTTCGAAAAAATCATCTCAACCAACTCGCTCAAACTTGGTTTTGAAAGAACCATGCTGAACATTATTTATCCGTTTTTGAGCAAAATCGGTATAATGTGGATGACGGATTCTATCAATCCGGCTCAAGAGCATTTTATTTCTAACCTAATTCGCCAAAAGGTTATTGTGGCTATTGATGGGCAGTTTCATTCTGCGCAGTCTATGGACAATGCTAAAAAGTACATGCTCTTTTTACCACAAGGTGAATTGCACGAGCTCAGCTTGCTTTTTGCAAGCTATTTAATTCAATCGCGAAAAAACAGGGTGATTTATTTGGGTCAGAACATGCCTTTTGAAGACCTAGAAGCAGCCTACCAAGTGCACAAGCCAGACTATTTATTAACGGTAATGACAAGCAAGCCTAATGGTTTTTCTGCGCAAGACTACGTTAGTAAACTCTCAGAAGCATTTCCTGAAACGGAGATTTTGCTTTCGGGCAGCCAAGTAATTGGCGAAGATTTATCTATTCCAGAAAACATAACACAAATAGCCAATCCCCATATTTTAGTAAGCTTTATCGAAGAGCAAGTGACGGTCGCTGCTAAATAACTGTTCCTTTTTGTTAAACAATTAGTAGATTTTATCTAACTTACTAATGCCTCATAGAGTTGAATGCAGCCGCATTCAATTAACCAATTGTTTAGCTTTTACGGTGTACATCAATGTTTTAGAGTAGTTTTTAACTATGTTCTAAACTTTTGTTTAATGTTTCCGTAAAAACTTTCTACAAAGATTTCTTGCATTCTGTTTAATAATTAATCATTTTTGTTAAACAAATTTAAAAGCGACCATGACAGCCCTAGAATTTAGTTACTCATTAAGTCAAATGTCCAAGACACTTCAGCCTTTTGCGCTAAAGCTGACCAAGGACAGAGAAGAGGCGAATGATTTGCTTCAGGAAACCATGCTGAAGGCCTATACAAATCGCGACAAGTTTGCGAAAGGCACCAACCTTAAAGCTTGGCTTTACACTATTATGAAGAATACCTTCATCACGAATTATCAGCGAATGATGAGACGCGGTACCTTCATAGATACAACTGATAACCTACACTTTATCAATTCTTCTAAAGTGAAGATTGAGAATAGGGCTTATGGAGACTTCGCGTTAAAGGACATTAATACCTCGATTGAAAAGCTAGACGATGTTTACAAAACTCCGTTTATGATGTATTTCAGAGGATTTAAATACCACGAAATTGCCGACAGATTGGAAATTCCAATCGGAACGGTAAAGAATAGAATTCACATTGCCCGCAAACAACTAAAAGACCAGCTCCGTATTTACCGAGCATAGTTTTAGCTTAGCGTAAATGATGGACAAAAAAGCGCTTGTTATTGGCTCAGGTTTCGCGGGTCTTTCTGCCGCAATTGCCTTAGCAAGCAAAGGTTTTGAAACTACTATTGTAGAAAAAAATAACTCCATTGGAGGAAGAGCCCGACAGTTTAGCGAGTCGGGCTTTACTTTTGATATGGGGCCAAGTTGGTACTGGATGCCCGATGTTTTCGAGTCGTTCTTTAATCGATTTGGCAAATCTGTAAGTGATTACTACGAGCTCATTCGGCTCGATCCGTCTTACCAAGTAGTTTATGGCAAGGGCGAAGAAATGCCCATACCCGCCAATATGGCGGAATTGGAAGCTTTGTTCGAGTCTATTGAAGCTGGCGCAGGTCTAAAACTGCGGGAATTTCTGAAACAAGCGGCATATAAATACGAGGTAGGCATAAACAAACTGGTTTATAAGCCTGGCCGATCGGTAACCGAATTTGCCAGCGTAAAACTCCTGGCCGATGTGCTGCGAATGGATGTGTTTCAGTCTATGGCCAAGCATGTGCGCAAGTTCTTTAAGCATCCTAAACTTATTGAGCTGATGGAATTTCCGGTGCTTTTTCTGGGTGCGCTACCTGAAAACACGCCAGCACTTTACAGCCTAATGAATTATGCTGACATGTCATTAGGTACATGGTACCCAAAAGGTGGCATGTTTAAAATAGTAGAGGCCATGGCAAGTTTGGCCGAAAGTTTAGGGGTAAGCATTCATACGAATTGCGAGGTGCTAGCCATAAATACACAAGGAGGCAAGGTTACCAATGTACAAACCATAAAGGGCGATTTTGAGGCCGATGTGGTAATCGCAGGGGCAGACTACCATCATGTGGAAACGAAATTACTAAAGCCTGAAGACAGAAACTACAGTGCAAAGTATTGGGACAGCCGGGTAATGGCGCCTTCGTCTTTACTTTACTATGTTGGGGTAAAGGGTGAACTCGATGGGCTGCTGCACCACAACCTGTTTTTCGATACGGATTTTGCTCCACATGCCAAGGCTATTTATACCGACCCTAAGTGGCCTGAAAAGCCTTTGTTCTACGCGTCACTCACTTCGAAAACTGACGCTACGGTGGCTCCAGCAGGACACGAAAACCTCTTTTTACTTATTCCGACAGCCCCTGGTTTAAAAGATACTGAGGAGATTCGATCCAAGTATTTTGACCTGATCGTTAATAGAATGGAAGATATAACCGGCAATAGCATTAAAGACAACATAGTATATCAGCGCAGCTTTGCTCATTCTGACTTTGTTACTGACTATCATTCATTTAAGGGCAATGCCTACGGTTTGGCAAACACTTTAACCCAAACCGCAATTTTAAAACCCGCATTAAAAAACAAACGGTTAAACAATCTGTTTTACACGGGCCAATTAACAGTGCCAGGACCTGGTGTGCCACCTAGCCTTATTTCTGGTTTGGTAGTGGCAGAAGAGGTGGCAAAAGAATTTAAATGATCGCTTAAAAACGTAAATTGTATGATGGAGCTTTTTGATCAAACCACATTTGAGTGCAGCCGACTGATAACTCAGCGGTACAGTACCTCATTTACATTGGGTATAAAAACGCTCCATAAGCGCTTTCATTTCCCTGTTTATGCCATTTATGGCTTTGTGCGCTATGCCGATGAAATAGTAGACACTTTTCATTCGCATGACAAGGAAGCGTTGCTTTCAGAGTTTGAAAAAGATACTTACTGGGCCATAGAGAAAGGTATTAGTTTAAACCCTGTGCTGCATGCTTTTCAGCTGGTTGTTAATCACTACGCCATAGACAAGGCGCTGATTGAAGCTTTTTTATACAGCATGCGCATGGACTTGAAAGAAACAGCGCACGATCCAAATAGCTACAACGAATACATTTATGGTTCTGCCGAAGTGGTTGGTCTAATGTGCTTAAAAGTGTTTTGCGAAGGCGACCAAACAAAGTACGATGAGTTAGTTACCCCTGCCCGAAAACTGGGGGCGGCCTTTCAAAAAGTGAACTTTATTCGCGACATCAAAAGCGATTACGAAGAAAGAGGCCGTGTGTATTTTCCTGGGGTAGACTTTAATGATTTTACCAAGTCGAACAAACAGCAAATTGAAGAAGATATTCAGCGCGACTTCGATGATGCATTGGTTGGCATTATGAACCTGCCTTCCGGAGCGAGAATGGGAGTTTACTTGGCGTACCGGTATTACTTGAAGTTATTTAAGAAAATCCAGAATTGCCCTCCAGGAAAAATCAAAGAGGAGCGCATTCGCATTCCGGACATCCGAAAAATGTCCATTCTCGTTTCGAGCTACTTTACTCACCGACTTACACTTAGGTAACGAAAATTTAACAGCTGATTTTCAGGCTAAAAAGAAACATTCAGTCCTACATTCTGTTTACAGCATATGTTCAATCTCAAGGTAAAAACCGACCTTAATTCCGGCTTCTGCTTTGGCGTGGTTTACGCCATTGAAATGGCTGAAGATATATTGGCCGAGGAGGGCGAATTATACTGCTTGGGAGATATTGTGCATAATGATGAGGAGGTGCGAAGGCTTGAGTCGCGTGGTTTAAAAATCATTAACCATGAACAACTCAAGGAGGTGAAAAATGCCAAAGTGCTCATTCGTGCGCATGGTGAGCCGCCAAGCACTTACCAGTTGGCCCTCAATAATAATATTGAACTAATAGATGCCTCGTGCCCTGTGGTGCTAAAGCTTCAGAATAGAATTAAGAATTCTTACGACAAATCGGAGAATATCTACATTTATGGCAAGCACGGCCATGCAGAGGTAGTGGGCTTGCTTGGCCAAACCAATAATGAGGCAGTGGTTTTTCAAGACGTTGCCGAACTGAATATGGCTGAACTTCCGAAAGAGATCACGCTGTACAGCCAAACTACAAAAAGTACCGATAAATTCTACCAGATTAATCAAATGCTGGAAGAAGCCGGAGTGACGGTAAACACCAACGACACCATCTGTCGCCAAGTTTCTAACCGCGACAAAGAGCTCCGTGACTTCGCTAAAAAATTTGATGTTATCGTTTTTGTGAGCGGCACCAAATCATCCAATGGCAAAGTACTTTATAAGGTTTGCAAAGACCAAAACATGCGTACACACTTTGTTTCGTCAATAGCCGATGTGAAAGCCGAATGGTTCGGCAAAAACGAATCTGTTGGCATTTGTGGAGCCACATCCACACCTATGTGGTTAATGGAAGATGTAAAAACGCATCTGGAAAAGCTATAATCCCTATTTTTGAATATGGCTAAGCGCAGCAACAAAGGCATTTACTATGCACTCGTGATTCATATACTCTGGTGGGGCTGTTTGTTATGGGCATTGCAGCTCGATTTTAACCTAGCCAACCCATGGATTTACGTAGCCTTTCTGCTGCAAACACATCTTTACACGGGCCTTTTCATTACTGCGCACGATGCCATGCATGGCACTGTATCGAAAAACAGAAAACTCAACAAAGCTGTGGGGGCTATTTCCGCTCTGCTATTCTCTTTCAATTTTTACAACAGGTTGAATAAAAAGCACCACGAACATCATCGTTTTGTAGCAACCGACAAAGACCCCGACTACCACCATGGCAGCTTTTGGCCGTGGTACTTCAGCTTTCTAAAGCAGTACATTAGCATTTGGCAAATCTTGCTGATGGCCATTAGCTACAACCTGCTAAAACTGTTTATCCCGTGGAAAAACCTAGTTTTTCTATGGATGGCTCCCGCTGTGCTTTCCACTTTTCAATTGTTCTATTTTGGCACATACCAGCCACACAAAGGCGAGCACAGCGCAGCCAATGAGCAAAAATCGACTAGCCAATCGCTTAACCACTGGAAAGCATTTTTCACCTGCTACTTCTTTGGCTACCACTACGAACACCATATTTCGCCCGGCACCCCGTGGTGGAAACTACCCAAGCTAAAAGAAAAGATTGCAGGAGAAGGTTATCCGGGGTGAGTCAGCTATGCAACGCCCCTCTTTCACCCATATTAAACCCATTCGAAAATGTTGCTGAGAGTAGGGAAAAGCGCTTGCGTCATTTATCTTCATTCTAGAAATATGGGATTAAAAATGAAGTATAGAGTATTATGTTTATTTATCTCTTTGATACTAATTTATAATTCTTGCTCTAATATTGAGACTGGGGAAACCTTAACGATAGCGGTTTTTCCAACAAATGAGCTTTTACAGGTGAAAGACAACAGTTTGTTCTTGGGAAGAGCGGATCAAGAAAGAATGGAGGAGAAAATAATCCTTGGTACTAAGTATAGCCTTCACAAAGCGTTAAATGACTCAATCATCAACTTAATAAAATCAAGTGATTTTTATTCTAATAATCTTGGCGATGAGATTATCGGAGGAGAACTGTTTTGTGTAAGCTTGGGCAATAATGTTAATCTTGAAAAAGTCTATCTAACAAATAAGGACATGGGCTTAATAAGAGAACTATTTGCTTTGAACAAAGGTAGGTTAGAAGATGGTGAGCCATATAAAATTCAGTTCGAAGAGGATTTCTGCAGCTTATTTTGGATAGGAGGAGCAATAGAAGATACAATTGAAATTCCAAGAGACTCAATATGAAAGCATCAACTAGCATTAGTTTTGTTTCTCCACTGGGCTTGGCGAGAAGCCAATCTTGGGTCGCGGGCTGTGAAAAAATAATTTTAGGCTTGAATTAAAGCAAATTGAAAAAATGAGTCTTCAAAATTTAGCCCTAATACTTATGGTCATAGGACTATCCAAGGTCGGGATTCGGTTTTATGATCTTCTCTACAAAAAACCTGCATGGGAGACCCGAGTTCCTCAGACCAATATTCTAGGCAAGAGATTAGTTGTTGCGTATATAAAATTGCTAATAAGTGTATTTCCCTTTTTCTCATTCAAGATTTCAAATAAAAGGTTGAGATGGGCTCACAATATATTAGTAATTCTTCTTTGCGTATTTGTCCTATTGGTGAATCTACAACTACAAAAAATGAGAGGGTATTAACTTTACCCTGCTATCAGTCCGAACTTCTGAGACAAAAACTATTAAACAAAACCATCATCCTTATAAACTATACAAAAACCTCTGCCACTTTCTGAAAGAGTGAATTCTACTTTCATCATATATTCAATTCCTTGTACGATTAACTTGTCCTTTTTTCCACCTTCAGACAAGCCAGCTTTGGCCAGCATATCTACTATCTTTGAATAGTAGTCCGCACTAAAGGGGGTTGACTCTGCATCATTAAAGCATCCTTTGAAATCCAGCAAATAGCTCTTCCCGTTAATGCCAGATATATATACCCTTCCTGTATTGCTTGAATAACTAAATGAAACAACGGTATCAATTGCGCTGGCATCATAAATATTAGTGAAGACTTCCAACTGTTTATTTGAACCATCTAGTTCTTTATAGAACTCATGATTTATTCCGCGCTCAAAATAGGAGAGCAATTCATCACTATAAACTGTGGTATCCGATTCACTTCCCAAGAGGACAAAAGAGCTTAATAGAAAAAAGAAGAAGACAGACACTTTGACTAGTCCAAACATACCCATGAAAATAAGGTTTGTACTTAGTTTAAGCTATATAGCGATTGCTTTTTAACAGAAAGTACCCACAAAAAAAGCCCTAGCTCAACACTAAGACTTTGGTATAAGATACAATTCGTCTGACCACTTCAAGTGGTCGGACGAATCGGAGGTATTCAATTAATGTCTATCATCCGTTTCTACTGCACCATCCAATAGGTTAATGGTGCGCTTGCCATAGGCCGCATTGGCCTTAGAGTGCGTTACCTGCACTATGGTCATTCCTTCGGAATTCAGTTTTTGGAAGAGTTTCATGATCTCTTCTGCCTGATCGGTATGTAGGTTACCAGTTGGTTCATCAGCCAAAAGTAGCTTTGGTTGCCCAATTAAAGCACGAGCTACCCCCACCAACTGCTGCTGACCCCCAGAAAGTTGCTCTGGGAAAAGGTCTTTCTTTGCTACCATCTGAAAACGGTCGAGCATCTCAGCTACCAAGCTTTTACGCTCGGCAGACTTTACGCCCTTGTACAAAAGTGGCGTTTCAATGTTTTCATAAACTGTCAACTCATCAATCAGGTGGTAGGCCTGAAACACAAAACCAATGTGGTGCTTGTGCAGGTCGGAACGCTTGCGCTCTTTCATGCGGTGAATTGGCTCATCAAAGAAGTAGTATTCTCCTTGAGACGGCTCATCGAGCATTCCAATTATGTTCATTAGGGTAGATTTTCCCGCCCCACTAGGTCCCATAATGGTAACAAATTCACCTTGTTCAATTTCTAAATCGATGCCTTTCAGAATGAAAGTTCGCTGATATTTTGAGTCGATATACTTATCGATGTCCTTGAGTTTAATCATTTGTTTTAATTAAAGAGTTGACCAATCGTTCTGACCAATTTATATGCCAATAGCGAATATATTCATTTTCAGGTGTATGCCGCATTTGTTGTAATTAATTGTGTACACTTTCGACCACCTTTGTTCGAAAACGACACGGATTTCTATTCCGACCTTAATGCCTTAACAGGGTTTGAACGTGCCGCAGCAAGGGTTTTGTAGCTTACTGTGAGCAATGCAATAAGCAATGCTCCAAGCCCCGACAGTACGAAAGTGAGCACCGATACATTAACTGAAAAAGCAAAATTCTGTAGCCACCAGTCGGCCAAGTAATAAGCCAAAGGAGCAGCTACCACAAAAGCCAAAACAACCAACAAAGCAAAGTCTTTAGACAGTATGAAAAGTATCTCGCTCACTGATGCGCCCAACACTTTTCGCACGCCTATTTCTTTTATGCGCTGTTCGGTAGAAAAGGATGCCAAACCGAACAAGCCTAAGCTGGCAATGAGTACGGCTAAAAAGGCAAAGTAAATCACCACTTGACTCAGTTGCTCTTCGGACTGATATAGGCTGTTCAAATCGTCTTCTAAAAACGAATATTCAAAAGGTTGGTCGGGTGCGAATTCCTGCCAAACACGCTCAACTTCTTGAATGGAAGCATTCACCATTCCAGGGTTGAGCTTAATGTAAAAATGCTGATATACAGGAAAGAAATTAGCATAAAAGCAAGACTCGGTCCCCCGCTGAAGCGGCTCAAAGTTAATGTTGTCAATTACTCCAATAATCTGTTTTCTGTCCCAGTTACCCTGAAAGCTCTGCACATCTATGTATTTGCCAACGGCACCATCCTGCATGTTCAGTTCCTGAACGGCCTTTTTGTTTACAATAATGGCTTGGGTGGAATCGGTAGGAATATTAGGATCAAAGTTTCTACCCTCCACCACTTCAATATTCATGGTGTTGAAGTAATCCAAGTCGATGTTGATGCCAGCCAAATTCAGCCCCTCATCATCTACCACGGTTTCGGAGCGTATAAAAATGATGGGGCGCAGGCCACCCGGCTTACTCAGCGATGCAGATACCGACTCGATACCGGCAAACTTCATGAGCTCTGTTTTGAAGGTTTTGATCTGTGGAGTTACGGCCTGATTGGTGTTAGACACCAACATAATGTTCTCCTTCTCGTAACCCAGCGGCTTGTTTTTCATATAGGTAAGCTGGTCGTATACCACTGCAGTACCAATAATCATAACTATAGAAATAGCGAATTGGAACACCACAAGCGCCTTTCTGAAAATACCTGAACTGCCCATGCCAGGCACTAACTTGCTTTTAAGTACAACTACCGGCCTAAAGCTCGAAAGGAAAATGGCTGGGTATATACCGGAACCAAAGCCAATTATTAAAACGATGAGCAGTGTTACCAACAGCACTGGCGCCTGAAGTACTGCCGACCAGCCAATACTTCTATCGATAAAGCCTGAAAACGGCCCAATAAGTGTGCTAATAATAACTAAAGAAAGCACAGCCGAAAGACCTGTAAGAATGATTGATTCGCTTAAAAACTGCGTCATCAATTGGTTTTTCACAGCGCCAAGCACTTTTCTAATCCCTACTTCTTGCGCTCTTTTGGCCGACCTGGCCGTGGCCAGATTCATATAGTTAATACCTGCAATAACCAGTATAAAAATGGCCACAGCAGAGAATATGTAAACAAAATCGATGTTTCCATTTGGCACAATTTCGTTCCTGAGGTTGGAGTGTAAATGAATATCGGCCAAAGGAATAATCTCCGGATTAAACATGTTTTGCCTGTCTTCCGGAATATTCTGTGCCTTAAGCTCGGCCATGGTGCTGAGTACACGTGCCTCACTAGTGCCTTCCTTCAACTTAAAATAGGAGTAATAGCCATCACCATTCCAATTGAACAGCACATTATTGTCGTTATTTACGCGCAGCGTTTCGTTAGAAAAAAGGAGCTCAAATTGAATGTGAGAACTTTCTGGAAGATCCTTCAGCACGGCCGTTACATTGTACTGGGTTACTTGGTTGGCATTAGCCTTAAAAGTTTTGCCCACGGCATTGGTAGTGCCAAAATATTTAATGGCCGCACGCTCAGTGAGCACCGCGCTATTCGGGGCGTTAAGCGCCTCTGCCGGATTTCCACTCAGCAATTCAAAATCGAAAAACTGAAGAAAGTTTTTATCGGCAAAGAACAGTTCATCTTCCTTAAAAAACTCAGCATCAATTTCAATAACTACCTGCTGGCCACCACCGCTTAGACGGGTGTAATCGTACACTTCGGGCATGGCTTGCTGTAGCCCTGGGGCCAATGCAGAGGTACAGGTTGGGTACTTATAGTTGCCACTGCTAAGTTGTAGCTCATTGTTAATCCGATAAATATTTTGCCAATCGGCATGTTGTTTATCGAAGCTAAACTCGTATTGAACTACCAGGAAAATGAGCAAAAAAGAGCTAATGCCAAGCGTTAGCCCAAAGATGTTTACAGCCGCATAACCGGGGTTTTTCTGAATGGTGCGAAGCGCAACCTTAAAGTAATTTTTAATCATAGCCGAAGGAGATAACTCCTTAAGCTAAAACTTTTTACCATTAAAAAGTATAAAAACCTGTTTGGTCGGTTGGCGGATAAAGTAACATGGCCACCACAAAGGCAATAATGGAAACTACAAAGCCAATCATAAACGTGGTATAGCAAATACGTAGTAGTTTGTACTTTTTGCCCAATACAACCCCAAGAAAGTAAATGTCTTTTATTAAACTGCCGTAGAGGTAATCGCCATCGCGCATCATTTCTTTCATTCCCCACTCATAGCGCTCAAGTTTCATTTTATGAAAGTTGCCAAAAAACAACAGGTTGGTTCGCTTGTTTAGGACTTCATCATCGGTAAAAGTTCCTGAAGAAACATTCGGTCGTGTAGCCAAAATGGCCAAAACAATGGTAACCAAACAAACCACAATAAGTAGAATTGTCGGAAGAATTAGGTTTGGGTATTCGTACAGCTTTCTGATCAATACCGACACTACAACCGATAGAATAATGGTATTCACTGAAATCATGATGTTGGCCTTATTGTCGGCCATGGCACTCAATTCCAAGTGATTTTTAGAGGTGGTTCTAAACATGGTCTCAATACCACGGTCTGGCTTTTTTTCGGCCTTAGCCTCCAATTTGGCCAGCTTTTTCTCGAGCTTCTTTACGTATTTTTCGTCTACTGCTTTGTCGCTCTTTGCCTTTTTAATGGCGCTTAGATTTTCCTCTTTCACTGGTTGTAAGTGTTCTTTTGCAAATGGCGTGAAATACTCATGATCCTTAAAAAAGGCATAGTTCATTTCGTTCCATTTTTTGGTCTCTATTTGCTTGTCGTGCACTTTTTCAATTTCCTTGTGCATGCGCTCCGACATATCTGTGTAATCTTCGCAGGCCAAGTGCGCCAAGTCTGCATCGCAAAGCACCTGCTCCATTAGGTTGCTAGGCTTTTGCGGAACCCGTGTAGCCATAATGCAGTCAATCACCTGGGTAATCTTGGCATTATCAACGCCTTTTTCTTCAAGAAAAGTTCGTGCTATTTCAGCACTCGATTTTTCGTGCTGGTTGCAGCCCAAAGAATAGCCCGTATCGTGAAACCAAGCGGCAATGTCTACTACTTCCTGCTCCTCGCCCGATAAGCCACTGGCTTCTCCAATCATTTTGGCCGCCTCCACAACACGTTGGGTATGGTTCAGGTTGTGGTAAACAAACATGTCGTCCAGCTGATCTTGCAGAATTTGGCTGGCATAAGCCTTCGACTGTTCCAGTATACTACCGTTTTGACTCATTTTAAAACCTTATCGAGTAAGTGAACTCGTAATTTACACATCTTCAATTCAATAGAGCAATTTACATTTTATGCGAATTGTTCCAACCCACTAACAACGCCAACGGCCGCAACATCATTTCTTTTAGCACTTTTAAATATTGTTAAAAAGAGTAAACGCACCCTTAAACATTAATTAGTACTATTTATTCGTTGAATAAGAAGAATTCCCTTCACATTCCTTATTTTCAAAAAGTAGAATAAGGTCATTAAAACCGCTCAGCTATGAAACTCAAACTCTTTATCGGTCTACTTTTAGTACTTCTTTCATTCAGCAGTTTTGCTCAAGAAACCATCAGAACGGGCAAAATTTACAAAGGTGGCGACTACATAGACATTCCCTGGCACGGAATAAAACTTACGATTCCGCCCAAATGGAAAGGTTATGCCACCGAAGGCACCGAAATGCTAACGCTTAGCAACGACACCGCCAATGTAACCTTGCGCGGCTTTCCGGTAGAAGACAATCTGCAGATAATTAAAGCTGAATTGGTAAGTGGCATGGAGCTAACGCCCGGCATTGAAATTAAGTCGGCTGGCGAAGTAAAAACCACGGCTACTTCTTTAAAGAGTGAATTGAAGATATCATCGAACAGTCAAAACAACGGCTATTTGCAAATTGAATGTGGTGAAAGTGGCCAATGTGTTGGTTTATTAATCAATACCAATGCTCGGAATCATGCGTCCTTTGAGTCGACTCTGCAAACATTTTTCGACAATATGGAAATAGGCGAACCTACCGCTCCCTCGGCCAGTGGCACCTATGTTTGGAGCGAAGAACTAAACGACAAACACATATTCCACTACGACTCATCTTTAAAAGGAACATTGGACAATGAGTTTTGGCTTTGCCCCGATGGTACCTTTACCGCACGCATTAAACGCAAAGGAACATTTAAAAACTATTCAGGCAGAACGCTTCGTGGCAAGCAAAAAGGCACCTACAAAATTGAGGGAAAAGGCGAGGAAGGCCGAATAATCCTCACCTTTAGTCATTCGCCCAATACACAGGTTATTTTAGAAGGCAAACAGCAAAATGGAGAAATCTATTTTAACGATGTAAAGTACTTTCTGGCTTACCACGGCAACTGTAAATAGCCTCTTTGGAATTTTCTGTACATTGTTGCTGTTGAAAGCTCAATATGCGAAAACTCACGCTTCAGGTCACTTTTACTCTACTTAGCACAGTCCTTTTTGCGCAAGCACAAATTGGCGAAAAACCGCCCTACGATTTTGAGTCGCCAGACCAAATTTATGTGCTGCCTGATTATTTAGAGGAGGTATCGGCACTTACTTACTACCAGCCTAACCAGTTGGCTATGCTAAATGATGAACACGGCCGAATGTACGTTTATGATCTCTCAAAAATGGAAATCGTGCATCGTGTACGGTTTCATGGAGATGGCGATTTTGAAGGCATAGAACGCGTTGGCGACTTTATTTATGCGATAGAAAGTACTGGAAAAATGCACCGTTTCAATATTTATATGGAAGGTGTTGTTGAAGCCATAAAAACTCCCTTTGACAAGAAGAATAACGTAGAAGGTTTGGGTTACGACCACGTGAATAATCGTTTGCTAATTGGGCTAAAAGGCAGTGGAGACGTAAAAAACATAGACGTAAAAGGCAAAGCTGTTTACAGTTTTGATTTGGCAACAGACGAATTTGATAAGCTGCCAGCATACGTCATTCTCAATAAAGATTTAGAACGTGTGGTTGGCGATGATTTTCGCTTTAGTCCATCGGGTGTGGCTGTGCACCCGCTTACAGGCGAGGTTTATGTGCTTTCTGCCGTTAAAAACGCTTTGATTATATTTAGCAATGAAGGCAAACCTAAAAACCTAACGCGTTTAGGCAAGCGCCTTTTCCCCCAACCAGAAGGTATTACTTTTTCGCCCAATGGCGACCTATTCATTAGCAACGAAATCGACAGTGACGGTGGTACGATACTGAAGTTCTCGCAAAAAAATTAAGTAGTTGAATTTTAAAGCATTAATTGCTGTTTGCTTTTTTAATAACCCATTAGCCTTGAAAACTCGCCTTTTATTTTTTCTGATGTTGTTTCCTTTTGTGCAGCTTTCTGCCCAAAACGGAGAGATTGTTCACAGTGTTTTTCTTATTGGTGATGCCGGTGAACCTTACGAAAACCCGGTGTTGGAATTGCTTAAAACCGAACTTCAAAAGGTCGGTAACAAAGGCTCTGTTGTTTTTCTGGGGGACAATATTTACCCAAAAGGAATGCCACCAAAAGGGCACCCTTTGCGAGCTGAAGCAGAAATTGCCATTAATGGCCAAATAGATGCAGTACGAGGTTTTAACGGAAATACCATTTTTGTGCCCGGTAACCACGATTGGAAGCAAGGTGCAGATGAAGGGCTCGACTGGCTCAACTTGCAGGAACAGTATGTAGAAGCGGCCCTCGATTCTACCGATGTTTGGCTACCTTCTAAAGGCTGCCCTGGACCAGTAGAAGTGCCTATTCATGACAACATAACACTCATAATTGTAGATACTCAGTGGTTTTTGCACCGCGGCATAAAGCCCGACAATGAAGACTGCAACGCTACCTCTGCAGTCGAAATTGCTGATGCTTTAAAAGATGCCCTGCTTAGAAATGCCAATAAAAAAGTAATAGTGGCATCGCACCACCCTATGTACACCTATGGAATTCACGGTGGCGTATTTTCGGCCAAAGATCACCTCTTTCCGCTTACCGCCTCCAAAAGCATGAAGAACCTGTATATTCCATTGCCAGGACTTGGTTCTATTTACCCGCTTTATCGAAAAATCTTTGGCAATATTCAGGATACTTCGCACCCTATTTACAAGCGCTTTAGCCAGTCAATGGTTACGTTAATGCAGCAACACCCAGACTTGGTGCATGTAGCTGGTCACGAACATGCGCTGGAGCATATTAGAAAGGACGGGGTAAACTATATTGTAAGTGGATCAGGCTCTAAGAATAATGCGCACGTAAAGCAAAAGGGCGATGCGCTTTATGCCGATAACACCATGGGATTTGCTCGTTTAGATTACTATGCAAACGGCAAAACAGAACTCACATTCTTCACGCCAGAAAACAACAGCCCAAAAACCCTATACAGCGCCTCGGTTTCCGAAAAACCATTTGCCCCAGCACCAAAAGATTTAATGGCTGAATATGCCAATATATCATTTGCTGGCCGCGACACCATTTTTGCAGCCAGCAATAAATACAATGGCAGAAGTAAGCTTCACCAAGCAGTGTTTGGGGAAAACTACAGGGAAGAATGGGCTACCAAAATAAAGGTACCAATGTTCGATATAGCCACGGTAAAAGGTGGGCTGAAAATCATAAAAAAGGGTGGTGGCCACCAAACTTTATCGCTTAGGTTAGAGGCTGAAGATGGCAAACAATATGTTATCCGTTCAATGGACAAAAACCCAGCGCTTACCTTGCCGCCAGAGCTTCGCAGAACCATCGTAAAAGCCATTGTACAGGATGGTATTTCGGCATCGCACCCATATGCGCCAATGGTAATTCCTCCGCTGGCAGAAGCAGCAGATATATTTCACGCCAACCCTAAAGTTTATTATGTACCAGATGATCCAAGATTGGGCATTTACCGAGAAGATTTTGCCAATACTTTGGTGCTATTTGAAGAGCGCGCCAATAAAGAGCAGGTAAGGCAACAAGCCTTTTTTGGAAAGGGAGAGGATGATCTTTCCAGCATTGACCTATATGAGGAGTTGCGCGATGATAACGACAATCACGTTGACCAGACATTTGTAGTGCGCAACAGGCTGTTCGACATGTGGCTGGGCGACTGGGACCGCCACGATGACCAATGGCGTTGGGTAGAATATGATTTGCCAGACGATGAAAAGCTTTACAAGCCAATTCCTCGCGATAGAGATGTGGTGTTTTTTGCAGGAGAAGGTGCCTTTAAAAAAGTGGCAGCCTCTAAGTGGGCTCAGCCATCGCTCAAGGGCTTTCACGATGAGATCAGCTACACGCCCTCTTACGGGTTTTACCGCATTCGCTGGTTCGATCGGTACTTTATGACAGAGCCATCGGAGGCAGATTGGGTAAAGCAGGCCAATGAGCTAAAAGCAGCCCTAACAGACGAAGTAATTGAGCAGGCGTTTGAAAATTGGCCTGAAGAAATCTATGATCTGCATGGCGATGAAATTATCAGAAAACTCAAAAATCGCAGAGACCTATTGGATGTTTATGCCGCTGACTACTACAAATTTTTAAGTAAGGATGTGACCATTTTAGGGAGCGACAAACGCGAACTATTCAAGGTTGAAAGGCTGAATGATGAAGAAACGAAAGTAACGGTTTATAAAATCTCCAAGAAAGACAATAGAGACAAAGTGCTCTATGAAAGAACTTTTAAAACAGCCGAAACTAAAGAAATCAGGCTCTTTGGTTTTGATGGTGAAGATGAGTTTGAAGTAAGCGGAGACGTTTCGAAAGGCATAATAGTACGCATAATTGGCGGAGACGACAAAGACCTGATTGTAGATAAAAGTGCTGTTTCGGGGCTAAAGAAAAACACGGTGGTTTACGACACCAAGGCAAGTACCATTCTGGACACTAGTAAAGAAACAAAGGACAAAACCAGCGACAAGGATCCGAACATAAACCGTTACAACATGCAGGAGTACGACTTTGATGTTTTGATGCCTTTGGTTGCTGCCAATTATAACCCCGATGACGGCATATTTATTGGCGGTGGATTTATGCTGAAAAAGGATGGGTTTAGAAAAGAACCATACGCCAGCAAGCAAAGCTTTACAGGCGTTTATGCCTTTGCAACTTCTTCCTTCGGGCTGTTTTATAATGGCGACTTTAAAAAGGCCATTGGCAATGTAGACTTACTATTGAAAGCCGAAGTGCGCTCTCCAAACTTTGTAAACAACTTTTTTGGCCTTGGTAATGAGTCGGATTATAATGAAGAGCTCGGCTTAAACTATTATCGCACGCGCTATCAGTCTTACCTACTCAGCCCATCGCTGGTATTCAACCTAAGCCCGAACATTGAGCTGCGACTGGGAACATCGTTTTTGGATGTACAAATTGAAGAAGAGGAAAACGAAGGACGCTTTATTACCGATTTCCCAAATAATGGACTTGCTCCAGATGGTTTGTTTGAGCACAAAAGATATTTAGGTAGCTCAATTGGTTTTCATATTGACAACACCGACAATGAGGTACAGGCCAGAAGCGGTGTTACCTTCAACACAGAGTTTCGCTACAACAATGGTATTAACGAGTTTGCCGATAACAGTGGTAAGTTCTTGACCAATGTAACATTCCGATGGACCCCAGGCATTGCCCAAAGAACTACCATTGCTACTCGTGTTGGCTACGAAAAAAGCTTGGGCGATTATGAATTCTTTCAAGCCAGCCAACTAGATGGATTTAACACCTTAAGAGGTTATAGGCGTTACCGCTTTGCTGGTGAAAGCAGTTTCTACCAGCAACTTGACGTACGCGTAGAACTTTTCCATTGGCAAAACTACATTTTGCCAAGCACGGTGGGGCTAGTTTTCTTTAACGACATAGGCCGAGTTTGGTACGATGGAGAAGACTCCAATACCCTGCATCATGGTTATGGTGGTGGCGTTTATTTTACGCCATTAGGCCGAGTGGCCATTAATTTATTACTGGCCAACTCTAAGGAAAACTTGTTGCCGTTGGTTAAGCTGGGCTTTTACTTCTAGTCAAGCAAGGGCAAACTTACCGTAAACTCAGTGCCTTTGTTTTCTTCAGAAGTAAAGCTGATTTCGCCACCGTGCATTTCTACAAACTGTTTTACGATTACCAAACCAAGGCCTGTTCCTTCAATATCGCCAACATTCGATGCTCTACTGAACGACTCAAACAGCTCCTTTTGATCCCTTTTAGGAATTCCGATACCAAAGTCGCGAACCTTCAACTGCACACCTTGCTCTTGGAATACAATTGTTAATACCGGATCTTTTTTGTCTGGAGAATACTTAAGCGCATTCGAAATAAGGTTAGACAATACATGTGAAATCAGCTGGCTATCGAGCAACACTTGTCGCTCTGTGCCTTCCACTTTTATCTCTACATTTCTTCCTTTGTAAGGAATAGAACTTTCGAGTACAACCTGCTTGGCAATGGTACTAAGCGAAGTAATGTCTTTCTTTAGCCTGGCCTTCCCAACATCTAGTCTACCTAAGGTAAATACATCTTTTAGTAAAGAATTCAGCCTTTCCAGTTCGGTGCGAATACGCGAAACGTGCTTTCCGAGCTTATTGTCAACTGGTGAATCGGACTTATCCAGGTACATACTGATCAGCTCATTACTAGATTGAATAGTAGTAAGCGGTGTTCTGAATTCGTGCGATGCCATTGAAATAAAGCTGGACTTTAGCTTGTTTAGCTGACGCTCCTTTTCAAGCGCTTTTATTCGCTCAGAAATATCGCGGGTAGAAGTCTGCATCATATGCGCCTCGCCTTTGCTGTCCAGAATTACAGAGAGTGAGGTTTCAACCCAAATAAAGCCCTGATCCTTATGTCTTATCTCAAAGGTCATCTTTACATCGCGTCCTTTCTCTACAGCTGTGGTAGCAATTACAGTATTCACATACTCACGATGTTCTTCTTTAATCAACTCTATCGGGTCGGTTCCTACTAACTCTTTCTCATCAAAACCCAGCAATCGCTTACAAGATGGCGATGCAAAGTCGATTGTACCGTCCATTCTGTGCAGCGCAATTACATCGCCAGAATTTTCCGAAACGAGCTTGTACCTTTCCTCTTGCTGACGAAGTTTTTCCTCCGTTTTCCGCTTTTCGGTAACATCAATTTTATTGGCCCTTAAATAGATTGGCTTGCCTTCATCGTCAGTAATTAAACCTCCGCTGGCCGAAATCCATCGCCACTCGCCACTTTTATGTCGGTAGCGAAAAACCGAATTAACCTCTCGAGAGTTTTCTGAAATCGACCCAGCAATTTCCTCATCCACTCGTTTAATATCGTCTTCGTGCAGAAAGTCTCGGTAGTTCATACCAACCATTTCTGCAGGGTCGTAGCCTAATGCGTCTTTTACAGATGGGGTAATGAAGACATAATTGCCCTCCAAATCCATTAGCGATACAATGTCGTGCGAGTTTTCGGTAATGAGTTTATATCGCTCCTCGCTTTCGCGCAGCATCTCTTCGCTAAGTATGCGCTCCGTTACATTTCTTGTCGAAGTTTGCAGGTACAATACATTGTCGTCATCGTCAAAAATGGAACCGCCCATTGTTTCTAACCATACGGCATTACCATTTTTGTGAATGGCCTTATATACCACGGTAGCAGATTTCTGCTCGCGGTTTAGCACCTTAAGCATGGTGTCCGAAACCTTCTGCAAATATTCAGGGTCAATAATCTCTCTAAGTCGAAGGCTTACGAGTTCTTCTGGGGTGTAGCCCAAAATTTCTTTTGACGATGGACTTACAAAAACAAAAGTGCCGTCAATGGCCTGTAAGCAAATACAATCGCTGGAATGCTCCGAAATGATCTTGTACTTAGCCTCACTTTCGCGCAGCTTAGCCTGGGCCAGCTTAAGCGATGTGATATTGGACATGGAACCAACCACCCTTGCTGGTGCGCCCTCTTCATTATAAATAATGCGAGCCTTAATTAACGCCCAAATAATGCGCTCGTTCTTGGCTACCAAGCGCGCTTCTAATGTTAAATCTTGTTCTCCATTGGCCACTTTATGGCTGTAAAGCGACAAAAAGTCACTTCTATCTTCTGAATGTAAATAGGCAGCAATCAACTTATCGTCAAGCGGGTTTTGCTCGGGTTCAATTTCCATTCCCTCCCAAAACTGTGGCGACAAATAGGACGACTTAAGACGGAAATCGTATTCCCAAACCACATCGTTGGTGCCCTCAACGGCCAAGTGGTAGCGCTCGTTGGTCTCCTTTATTTCATTCTCAAGCTTTTTCCTTAGGGTAATATCTTGCAGAATGGTGATGTAGCAATCCTGATTATTGAACTCCAAAGGCATGGTAGAAGCACTTACCCAAAAGGTTTCTCCCTTTTTATTCTTCAATACCATTTCGTGGTTTTGAATATGGCCTTGGAGGTTCAAAGTATCTAAATAGCTTTTTCTACTCTGAAAATTCTGTAAGAAGTGAATTACCTTTTTGCCCAAAAAATCGGAAGGAGACATTTCGTACACCTTAAAAAGCACCTCGTTTGAGAAGATAACCTTACCTGATTCTTTTACAGAAATGAAAACCGGATCGGGCAAAGCATCTACAATACTTTTAAGGCGCTGCTGGCTCAGCTCCAAATTCAATCGATTTCTCCTTACGGTATCAATATCAATGGTTATACCATCTAACCTTATTGGTTTATTGTTTTCGTAAAGCACACTTACCTTATCTCGAAAATAAGCGTATTCGCCATTCCCATAGGCCATTCTGTAGGCATAGCTGCCCACTTTATTGCTCAGGGCATTCACCAGCTCTTCTAGCACTCTGTCTCTATCTTCTGGGTGAATATTAGCCTGCCATTCCTCCACAGTTTCGGGGAATACCGTAATTTTGCTGTGTGTGCCGAGGTTTTCGGTAGGGTTATTATGATAGGTATACCTATATGGTTCGTTGGTTAGGTCAATAGACCATATGACTTCTGTGAGATTAGATAGGACTGAGCTTAAATCAGTAGTAATGATTTTCGCATCGCTTAAATTGTCTAATGTATCTCGAAAAACGTTATCCATCACCTATTGTCCTAATTATGAGTTAAATAGAGTATTTTTAAATTACAATTTTAGTAGTTTTCGCCCAAGAAATTAGACCTTGGGCTTCACCTGAGCAAACTAAATCATCAACCATGGAGACTTCATACAATAATAGTCCAAAAATATTGATTGTTGAAGATGAGCCGTTTATCGCGGAAAACCTGCAAGAAATGTTAAGTATTTTCGGCTACGATAATACTGAAATTGCAAATTCTGCCAATCAGGCCATTAAAGCAATAAAAGCCGCGAGACCTGACCTGGTTTTGCTTGACGTAAAGATTAAAGGCGATCAGGACGGAATAGAATTAGGTGGCATTATTAAGGAACAATATCAGGTTCCGTTTGTATACATCACATCTTATTCTGACAAAGACACAGTAAATAGAGCGAAGCATACCCAACCGCTGGGCTTTATTGTTAAGCCGTTTACTAAAGACGATGTATATGCAGCCATTGAAGTGGCTCTATTCAGCAAAAACAGAATTGCTGTTAAGTCTGGCGACAACCTTGTAGCCAGCAACCCAACCACTTACAACAACGACTCTATCTTTATTAAAAAGAAGAGCATGTTGGAAAAAGTGAAGTACGATGACCTTTTTTGGATCGAGGCTGATGGTAACCACATTACCATTAATGCTTCTGATGGTAGAACATTCACTATTAGAAAATCTTTGAAAGAGATTACCGATCGTTTGCCAAAAGACAGGTTCCTAAGAGTGCATAAATCGTACGTGGTGCTTGTGGATGCCGTAACGGCCATCGACACCAACTTTGTGTACCTAAACGAAAAGAAGATTCCGATCGGAAGATCGTATTACAACGCATTTACAGCTACGCTGAACACCATTAACGCAAGTTAATTTTTGTTGTAGGAATAGATAATAGCGGCATCGCTATTATCTATTTCACTCAAAGTAAAATAGCCTGAACCATCGCTTTTCCAGCCAATTCCCTCTCCTTGTGGTTCTGCAGTATAAACCAATCGGTTCGGTTCATTCGCCAATAACTCAGCAATTGTTTCATTACCTGTTTTTGCCCAATAGTAAACGTTTTGGTAATTCTTAATGAGCACCTCGTTGCCGTTAGCTGATATGTCGCCCCCAGTGGCAAAAGTAAAAGGTAGCACGAGCACGCGCCTTGCGGTATCTGGTTCTACCAAGTTTTGTGGGTAAGGCAAAGCGTAAAGAATTACGCTAGACTCTCGTTTTGTTACAATGTAAAGGTCTTTAGTAGCTGGATCAACCATTAGTGTTTCCGCATCTCTGGCGCCATCCTCGTACACAAACTCAATAGCCTCAACGTTTGTCAAAGTTGATGTAGCAGGAATATCCTCAACATTTAAATCTGGCTCCGGAACACGGTAAATGGTAAGACTTTCTCTTCGTGCGTTGTTATCGCCAATGTCTGCAGCGTACAGGTACGTCAGGGCATCGTCTGGCCCTGGACCAATGGCAAAATCTTCCCAATCGATATTTTGGGCACCTTCCAGTTCAAATCGGCCTGAATCTGCTCCCTGCTGCGTTAAAAGAAACAACACAGGATCGCCACCACTATCGTTATGCGACCATAAATACAGGTCGTTAGAGCGGCTGTTTCCAAGCCCTGAAGCTTCATCTAAATCAGTAGGAGCTACTGTTCCTGCTGCTTGAGGGCTGCCAAAAAGGTTGGAAAAGGCTTGGTCGTCTTCCTGAGGGTCAGAGTCGGAAATTGGGCTTTTGCACCCGTTGGCCATAAGACCAATTAAAGCAATAACTAAAACTGTGTTTCTCATGACCACCTTGAGTTGTTTGTTGGAAGGAATAATCTCCTTACGTTTCAAAGTATTAACCATAATGTAAGGAGATTATTGTAAGGGTTTAGTCTAAGTCTGCTCGCACTTCGGCCACCTTAGCTTTGGTAACCATTTTTTCTGCCTTGTTTCCCCAAGAGTTCATTACATAGTTCAATACGTCTGCAATATCTTGATCGTCAAGACCGGTAGGAGGCATTACTTGGTTGTATTTTGTTCCATTTACGGTTACTTCTCCACTCAAACCTTTAATTAAGGTTTCAATGGCTCTGTCAGTATCTTTCATTAAATAGTCTGACTTGGCCAATGGAGGAAATACACTTGGAATTCCCTGACCTTCGCCTAAGTGGCAAGCCATACAAATTCCGTTATAAACTCCCTTTCCGGCATCCATACTCTTTTTCAACTTATCGTCTTGCGTTTTAAAAGTGAAAGAAGAAATGAAAAGGGCTAGCACTAGGCTAAGTTGAATTACGCGTTTCATATATAGTTTGTTTTTCGGACGTCTAATCTAAATCTATTTCAACTTGATTTCTCAGCAAATCCTCAAATTCTTCGCGTTTACGAATTAAATGAGGGGCTCCTTTATAAATTAGTACCTCTGCTGGGCGCAAACGAGAGTTGTAATTAGAAGCCATACTAAATGCATAGGCTCCGGCATTTTTAAACATCAGAATATCTCCTTGTTTAACCTCGTCTAGCTTTCTATCCAAGCCGAAAGTATCAGTTTCGCAAATGTAACCAACCACCGTATAAACCCGCTTGGTACCACCATGGTTAGAGATATTTACAATCTCGTGGTAAGCATCGTACATCATTGGCCTTATCAGGTGGTTCAAACCAGAGTCTACACCGGCAAACACCGTAGCTGGCGTAGTTTTTACCACATTGGTTTTTGTTAAAAACACGCCCGACTCACTTACAAGAAACTTGCCAGGTTCGAACCACATTTCTAACTCTCGCCCATAGCTTTTGCAAAAGTCTTTAAAAGCTGCGCTCAACTTGGCACCAACTTCCTCAATATCGGTAACAATATCGGCCTCTTTGTAAGCCACCTTAAAACCGCTACCGAAATCAATAAATTCCAAATCGGAAAAATGCTTGGCTGCATCAAAGAGGATTTCTGCACCACGAAGAAACACCTCTGCATCCAAAATATCGGACCCGGTGTGCATGTGTAGGCCTGTAACATTTATGTTATAGGTGCTCACTACCTTCTCGATGTGCGCCATTTGGTAAATAGAAATACCAAATTTTGAATCGGCATGCCCGGTAGAAATCTTCTTATTACCACCCGCCATAATGTGCGGATTCAGGCGAATACATACCGGCACGGTTCCATGAAACTCGTTACCAAATTGCTCTAGCAAAGAGATGTTGTCCAGGTTGATCATTACACCCAAAGCCACGGCTTGCTTTACTTCATCAAAGCTAACGCAGTTTGGTGTGTACAAAATTTGGTCGGCCGTAAAGCCAGCCTTCAAGCCCATGTGCACCTCTTGAATAGACACACAGTCTAGTTCAGAACCATAACTTCTTAAAAGCTTAAGAATTGAAAGATTGGTTAGCGATTTTCCGGCATACTTAATTCTAACCTTTACCCCATCAAAAGCAGATTTGAGTTTGTCGAACTGCGACTTGATCTTATCAGCATCATAAACATAAAGCGGTGTTCCATACGTATTGGCCAACTCTAGCAAGTCAACCCCTTGGATTTGATAACGGTTGTTAGAAATATCCATGCCTTTTAAAATATTGAGCGCCAAATATACGGCTCATTGGCACAAAAAAAGGGAAGTACCACTAAATACTTCCCTTACAACTAATGAAAATGATCTACTACTTTATTCTACTATTATTCTTTTTGTCAGGGCTTTACCGTCTTGCAGTACTTTCATTACATAAATGCCCTTGCCTTCTCTAGATAAATCAACGCTAAAGTTGAAATAACCCGACTTAGGACTGCTTAACTTATTAAAAACCTCATTGGAATTTTTGTCTACAATAATTACCTGAACTTGCGAATCGCTAACCGTCTCCATCTCTACATCAAAGCGGCCATCGCTAGGGTTTGGGTAAAAGCTAATGTCTCTGATTTCCAGCGCTTCCATTGCCTCGGTGCCAGCCACGGCCTTATCTTCTGCCCTGGCCGAGCGCACAAATACTTGCGCCCTAGTGATTACGCGGTGGTCTTCATCATCATGGTCGTAATCCCAGTTTCCGCTAAAACTGTCTTGCCAATCACCGAAGTCAAAATCGAACTTAAAAGCCCCAAACTTGTCTCGCATGGCTTCTCTTAGCGAATCAATGTCCATTACTTCTTCACCATTAAAGAAAAACCGACCATTCTTATTACTAAAGCGGAAGCTGTTCATCAAAGAATCCATGTCCATAAAGGCATCATCATCAAACCCAAAGCTGCTACCAAAGCCACCGCGCATCATTGGATGAATGCGGTTTCGGAGCGAATCCAGGTCTAGATCATCGTCCCAAAACTGTTGGCCTGGCCCATTATGAAAAAAGAATTTAGGGTTTGCGCCAAAGCCCGAAGCACCACCTCCAAAGCCAAAGTTATTCGGGTTTACACCATACTTTTCCAAATCCGGATCGTTCTGCATGTCCTCATAAGAATCGTAAGTCTTCTCAAAGTTGGTTTCATCGTTGCCCATGCGCTTGGTTACCT
Organism: Roseivirga pacifica; assembly: GCF_900111145.1. Classification (GTDB taxonomy): domain Bacteria; phylum Bacteroidota; class Bacteroidia; order Cytophagales; family Cyclobacteriaceae; genus Roseivirga; species Roseivirga pacifica. The sequence goes on along the minus strand of NZ_FOIR01000001.1, from coordinate 493,346 downwards.
TTAATGTCACCTTACCATCGGCACCAGTACTTATCGAAACGGACTTGCTTTCGCGCATCTCATCTTGCGCATTTGCGGTAAAAGAAAACGCACACAACATGCTCATAATAAGCAGCGTGCTAAAAACATACAATTTTAATTTCGACCTATTCATGACCTTGTGTTTAAATCAGTTACGAATTTATCGAGTTATACTATTGTGCTATGTTAAAGGGTGGTTAAAGGATGTTAATAATTGTTAAGCAAGCTATACTAGCCTAATAATTGGAGTACTTTTGAAGCGATGAGCCGGTTTAGGATACGTTGGTTGATAGGACTTATGAGTGTAGCACTGTTGGGTTTAATTGCCTTTCAGTTCTACTGGATTACCGAGGTTATGAACGTGAACAACGAGCGCTTTAACCAATCGGTGCAGAATGCCCTAAACGAAGTGGCCAGCAAAATGGCTTTGCAAAACGACTACAACTTTTTGCAGAACGATGTAAACAGCATTATGCCTTTTCCGCAAGCCCAGCTGGAATCGATAAGGGACACCTTAAGAAACATAAATAACGCACCACAAATGGGGCAAGGGGGTAGCATGCAGCCCCCCATAGAGTTTATGGAAAGTGTGATCAACTTTAGTGTTGATGAACGCACCAGGCAAATTTCCTTGAATATAGACTTTGGCGCCTTTGCACGTCATATGCAGGCCTTAGGGCCTGTAGACCAGCAAAACCAGCAGCTGATGATCGAAAGACAAATGAACCAGCGCATGCAAAGCCTTAAAAACAGCTGGGCAAACCACCTGATGGGCAGCGACAACCTGTTTGAGCGTGTAAACCTTTCTCAGCTAGACGAGGTACTCGATTCTGAACTTAAAAACAGAGGAGTTGCATTGCCATACAACTATGGCATTTATCAAAAAAAGACGGATAAATTCCCTTTTAAAAATATAGACAAAGAAGAGGACACTGAAGGCCTACGTAGCAGCGATTTGGAAGCAAAACTCTTCCCGATGGACATCATTGAAAAGGACTTTTATATTACAATCGACTTTCCGAACAAGCGCAACTACATATTCAAACAGGCGCTTATGCCGCTATCGGCTTCTGGCCTGTTAATGCTCATTGTTATTGGTTGCTTTGGCTATGCGGTTAAGGTTATTCTACAGCAAAAGCGCATTTCTGATATTAAGAATGACTTTATCAATAATATGACTCACGAGTTTAAAACGCCAATTGCTACGGTTTCGCTGGCGACAGAAGCGCTTCAAGATCATGACATTCGCAAGAATGATGGCATTGTAGATCGCTACGTGGGCGTAATTCGGGACGAAAACAAGCGCTTGGGCTTACAGGTAGAAAAAGTGCTACAAATTGCCAGCTTGGATAAAAAAGACTTTAAGCTCAAGATTGAGCAAACCGAAATTCACGATATCATTCAGAAGGCTTTAGTAAATGCTAGGCTTTCTGTAGAAAAGCGCCAAGGCAGTATTTCGAGCCAACTTTTGGCCAACCAAACAATGGTGGAGGGCGACAAAGTACACCTTACCAATATTGTGAACAACTTGCTAGACAATGCGATTAAGTATTCTAGCGATGCCCCAGAAATAAACATTCGCACCGAGAACATTTCCACAGGTATCATTATTAAGGTTTCCGACAAGGGAATTGGCATGGCCAAAGAGGCTATTGAGAAAATTTTCGATAAATTCTATCGCGTTTCTACCGGCAACGTGCACGATGTAAAAGGCTTTGGCCTTGGCCTTTCTTACGTAAAAAAGGTGGTAGACATGCACGAGGGAGACATTAGCGTGAAGAGTGAATTAGGCAAAGGCAGCACATTTAAAATATATTTACCGTTTACACATGGCTAGTTTTAAAATTTTATTGGTTGAAGACGACCCGAATCTTGGGCAAATTCTTCATGAATATTTGAGCGTAAAAGGTTACGAAACCAAACTTTGCCGTGACGGTGAAGAAGGACTAAGGGCATTTAAATCGGATCCTTACGACCTTTGCCTTTTTGATGTAATGCTGCCAAAAAAGGATGGCTTTTCTATGGCCAAAGAAATTAGAAAGAACGATTCGGTTACGCCAATCATCTTTTTAACGGCCAAATCAATGAAGGAAGACACCATTGAAGGGTTTAAAATTGGTGGTGATGACTACATTACCAAGCCATTCAGCATGGAAGAATTGCTGCTACGTATTCAGGCTATTTTAAGAAGAACTGCTGAAAAGAATCCTCAAATCTCCGATCAGAAAGAGTTTGAGTTCGGCTCTTTTCACTTTGATTACGACAAGCAAGTGTTGAGTCAGAGCGGTAATCAAACCAAGCTTACTAGTAAAGAATCGGAGCTTTTAAGGCTTTTGTGCTTGCACATTAACCAACCACTAGACAGGTCTACTGCGCTAAAAATTATTTGGAGAGACGATAGCTACTTTAACGCCCGTAGTATGGACGTTTATATTGCCAAGCTGCGTAAACACCTTAAGGTTGACGAAACCGTACAGATTATGACCTTGCACGGAAGTGGTTTTAAACTAATTACCGATGCTCAAGCCGGATAAACGCTAAGTTTTTCGTTGCTCAAGTGGCATTTTTTTGGTATATTTTTCTGCTCTACAAGTAACAAATATTTAAAGCATTGCGTGTAGCGCGTGAAGCGAATATGCTTATTTTTGGCGCACACTAAACCCTAAAATTGCCACATGATTCAAATAATCCCTTCCATTACCATAATAGATGGTAAGATTACCAAACTGAAGCAAGGAGACTATAGCAGTGAAACTGTTTATAAGGACAGTCCGGTTGATATTGCTCGCCAGTTTGAAGACTACGGGGTTAAGCGAATTCACTTGGTAGACCTTGATGGCGCAAAAAAGGGTTCGCCTGTTAACTACCACATTTTAGAGGCAATTGCTCGCTACACCAATTTGCATATCGATTTTGGTGGTGGTGTTTCTACCGATGGAGACATTAGTAAAGCCTATGAGTTTGGTGCAGCCTCTGTAACTGCGGCTTCTGTTGCTGTATTAAAAAAGGAGCTTTTCTCGTCATGGCTAGTTTCTTACGGTCGCGAAAAAGTTACGCTTTCTGCCGATGTAAAAGAGGGCAAAGTAGCCATTAAAGGATGGCAAAAAAGCTCTAACACCAATGTAGATGACCACATTGATTACTATTACATGCGTGGCATTAAGTATGTAAAAAGTGCCGATACCGCTAAAGACGGTATTCAAGAAGGACCAAACTTTGAGCATTACGAGCACTTAGTAAAGAAATTCCCTGAAATTCACTTTATGGCCAGCGGAGGCGTTCGCTCTGTAGACGACATCAAAAAGTTAGCCGACATTGGTGTAAAGAGTGTGATCTTTGGCCGAGCTTACTTCGAAGGAAACCTTACCCTTAAAGACATTGAAAGCCTAATTAAATAATTAGGCTTTTCTCTTTCCAGCACTTTCTAGAAGCTGTAGTTAATTCTTAGGCTTACATTTCGCCCAACATCATCAGCATAATACCTAAACCTGTTGAGGTAGTTTCTGTAGCTATTGTTAAGGGCATTTTCTACCGATAGAAAAACATCTATTGGATTGCCGCTTTTAGTAGGAATGCCAAAACCAGCACTAATGTTAAAGTTTACGTAACCATCGGGCACTTCCATTATATCGAAGATGCTACCGTCCATTGCAAATAGGTCTTCATCATTCTGATCGGCCTCTCGAATTTCCGCTATCGTCACCACCCTTGGGTCATTCCATTGCCTTGCCACACCAATCACATCCAATCGCACAAATGGTTCAACCAGCTTCTGGCTTACAAATTTATGCTCGTAACCTAGTTGTGCTTGGCTTGCCGGAATGTTAATCAACGGAGCATTCGTATTCAAATCCTCTGCTCTGATGTACGAAAGCTTAGCACTTATGGTAGAAGGGTTAGCAACTTGATATTCAAAGTCCGTATCGAAGCCAAGAAAACTGGCATCGGTTTGCTGATAACGCAGCACTGGGAATGCTCCACGAATAGTCAGCGCAACATCTTCCGGCCTCAGGTAAATGTAGTCGTTAATCAGGTTATAGTAAGCGGTAAACTCCATTCTCCACTTTGTGGTTTGCTTGGAAAGTGTGTTGATCCATTTTACTGCCTTTTCGCTTACCAATTGGTCGTTGCCCTCTTCAATAGCTGCTGCGCCATGGTGCAAGCCTTCACTATATAATTCGTTTACGTGTGGTGCGCGCCAGGCCGTTCCTACATTTGTTCTGAACATCCAACTGTTCTGAAGATAGAACAACCCGCCTATAGATCCGGTAACGTTATTAAAATCGAACTCCGGCTTTTGCAATTGGTTGTTTTGGTCGAAACGCTTTACCAAATAGTGCTTCATGTCATAACGAACTCCGGCTTCTAGCTCATACTTATCGCGCACATATCGCATAATTCCATGGGCACCACCAGTCCAGTTTTCAAAGTCTGGAATTAATGGACGAATGCCTGTTTCCGGATTGTTCTCATTATTCTGATACATAAAGCTAAAGCCTGCATCGCCTCGCCAGTATTCTCCTGCGGTAAAATTCAAATCGAGTTCCACCGTGTGGGTATAAAGATCGAGCGATAGGCTTGGCGTTTCAGACCTGCCGCCCCTTCTCACATCAAACTCCTTTCTATTGTTATGCTGAAAGCCATACTGTACGTTAAACTCGCCCAAGCCATCAACAGTTTTGTGAGCATTTGCTTTCAAAAGCTGATGTTTTACATCTTGATATGGGTTATTGATATCGTAGCTAAAGTCTTCAATGAACAAAGGTCTATCGCTGCCAATGGCATTTTCCAAGTCCGTTAGGTTACCGATGTGTGCACTACGCAAAATGCCATATTCGGCACTAAAACTACTGTAGAACAACTCCGCACCGCCATCGGCTTTGTGGTAACCCAAGCCCACAGAGTAATTCAATTCCTTCATTCCGGTATTGGTAAGGCGATAGTCTGCTGCCTTTGCATCTCCCGCACGTTTATAAGTACCCTGCACGCGCCAGCCAAGGCCATCAATACCTTTAAAACCTCCTTCTAACAAACCCGAACCAGAATAAAGCCCATTGTTGCTAGCACCAATTAAACTGGCCTTTCCGCTAATACCGGCCTCACTTGGCAAGTCATCTGGGTTTACCAGAATAACTCCACCAATTGCATCAGCTCCGTATTTTACTGCAGCAGCGCCCTTTATCAGCTCTAAATTGTTCGCTACAAAGGGGTCAATTTCCGGAGCATGCTCTTGCCCCCATTGCTGGCCCTCTTGGCGAATTCCATTGTTGAGAATAAGGATACGGTTACTGTGCAAGCCATGAATTACGGGTTTGGCAATAGTAGGCCCGGTTTGCAATACATTCACCCCTGTAAACTCAGAAAGCACTTCGCCCAATGACTTTGCTGGAGCTTTATTAATTTCTTCAGCACCAATTTTTGAAAGTTGTAGAGAAGCGATCTCCTCTGCTTTTTCACCCTCTATGGTTACTTCATCGAGCGATTGCGAACTAGGATCCAGCAATATCTCCAATTCATTATTGCCGGTCTTAAGCGTATAGTCTTTTATTAGGGTTTCGAAGCCAACATACCGAATGCGGATTTGAATGTTCGACTGACACAACTCCTTTATTTCAAATTTGCCTTCAACATCGGTAATGGCCGATTTCTCATTGATTACAAATTCGAGTGTTGCTAATGGCAGGGTACTTCCGTCTTCAGAAGATTTAACAACCCCACTAACATTGTAAGTGCAGTATTTTTGTGCATTTAGGGAAAACGCACTAATGAGAAGTAGCGAAAAAAACAGCGAATTCAGGAGTCTCATAAAGAGGTAATGAAAATATCTGCAACATTATTGCAAATGGACTCCAAATCAAAAAGAAGCTTTAATTATTCTACCAGTGGTATGATAATTAGGTATTAATCGTAGTTTTCTACCTTCTTAAACTTATAGAAGATGTAGTAAAGAATATTGAAAGACATATCGTTGCGTGTGTCCTTCTTTTCTTTCTCGATAACAGTGGTTTTAGCGGGTTCCGACCTTTTTGGAGTAGGAATCGGAATAAATGGAGTGTTTAACTGAGGCTGCTGGTGGTCTCTTTCCAAGTTATTAGTAGTAGATTGAGTATCCCTCATTTCATCATAGCCAGCTTCTTTCGGCTCTACTTGACGGGCAGAATCAGGCAAAATAACTACTTCACCAGGTCTCTCTTCTGGTTCAATCGGGTCTCCTTCTTGCGCCTTAGCTTGAAAAGCAACACACGAACCTCCAACAAAAAGGACTAAGAAAAATGTCTTTTTAATGTTCATAAGCTTCTCCACGAGGGCTCCAAAAATAATAAAATTTTCGTATTCGCTTAACATCAAAGATATTATTTTGGCCAGAGTTGAGTAAAAAAGAACTATAGCCACGCAAAATGGCCAAAAACAGAATGCAAATGATTAGTTGGGAAGATTTTGAAAAAGTTGAAATAAGGGTAGGAACCATAGTTTCTGCCGAGATTTATGCTGAAGCTCGCAGGCCAGCATATATTCTTCAGGTAGACCTTGGTGAATTGGGGATTAAGAAGTCTTCAGCACAAATAACAGTACACTACCAGCCAGAAGAACTAATTGGCAAACAGGTAGTTTGTATTACCAACTTTCCGCCAAAGCAAATTGGAAAATTAATGTCTGAAGTACTGGTTACGGGCTTTCCCGATACAGATAAAAATGTGGTTCTTTGTACTCCAGATAAGGAAGTGCCGAATGGCGCGCGGTTATTCTAACAATTTTGCAATTAAAAGAGCTAGCACGAATCATTGGTGGGACATTCAACAACTCACCAGAAAATACTGAGGTCAACCATATATCGATTGACAGTAGAACTATATTGGGCTTACCAAACGAGGTATTCTTTGCCATTAGCGGCCAGCAGCACAATGCCCATGATTTTATTCCGGAATTAATTGAAAAAGGAATAAAATTCTTTGTGGTAGAGGAACATTTGCATACCGAGAAGACCGCAACCTTTATTAAAGTTAACTCGACAGTAGACGCATTTCAAAAGCTGGCTCAGTTTAAGCGACAGCAATTCAATGGCAACGTAATTGGCATTACCGGCAGCAATGGAAAGACAATTGTTAAGGAGTGGCTGAGCACCTTGCTATCAACGGGGAGTAAAGTTTTAAAAAGCCCGAAGAGTTATAACTCACAGTTGGGAGTTCCGCTTTCGGTTTGGCCGATTGATAACAGCTATCAGATAGGCATTTTCGAGGCTGGTATTTCTCAGCCCAACGAAATGGAGAAGTTGGGACAAATCATTCAACCTACTATTGGCATTTTCACCAATATAGGGTCGGCTCACGGGGAGCACTTTGAATCACAAACCCAAAAAATTCAAGAGAAGCTCAAACTCTTTCGCAATACAGAGCTGCTCATTTATTGCCGTGACCACCAATTGGTGCATGAACAGATTGAAGCCACTTACTGCTGCAACAGCCTTAACTGGGGTATTAATACAGATTCGGATATTCCTGTGCGCATTACAGGAAAAAAGCTGCAAGTGAGCTTTTTGGGTAAGGACTACGCATTTGAATTACCATTTACTGATACCGCTTCGGTTGAAAACTTGTGCCACTGCATAGTTGCATCCTTACATATCGGTCTTAGCCAAGCCCAAATTTCCGATGGTATACGAAAGTTGAAATCCGTAAAAATGCGGCTTTCGCTAAAACGGGGCCTTCGGAACAATTACCTGATAGACGATAGCTATAACAATGATTTTGAAGGACTGAAATTGGCGCTGGACTTTATGGAACAGCAAAAGCTGAAAGAAGACAGAGTGGTGATTCTTACAGACTTTGTGCAAACCAAGGCCGATGCTCAGTTCTATCAACAGGTAAATGAGTTGTTAAAGCTGAAAAAAGTAGCACAGCTATATGCTATCGGCCCAGCTCTATCTGCCGCCAAGGCGCAATTTGGAGCCAGAGCTACCTTTTATGAGGATACTCGGGCTTTTCTGAAATCGGATGTGCTGGAGGAACTGGAGGACAAGCTGATTTTAGTAAAAGGAAGTCGAAAGTTCGGCCTGGAAAGAGTGATGCATCGCTTGGTTGAAAAGATTCACAAAACCGTTCTGGAGGTTAGTCTTGAATCCATTGCACATAACCTTAAGGTATTTAGAGGCTTTTTAAAACCCGAAACCAAGGTAATGGCCATGGTAAAAGCTTTTGCCTATGGAGCAGGAAGTATAGAGATAGCCCGTTTGCTGGAATTTCATGGCGTAGATTATTTGGCGGTAGCCTACACCGATGAGGCCATAACACTAAGGAACAACGGCATAGACTTACCAATGATGGTAATGAACGCTACGCTTGACGACCCTGCCACGCTGATGAAGTATCAGCTGGAGCCAGAGATATACAGCATTAACCAGCTGAAAGCCTATTTGAAAAAGTACAAGCGTGCGCAGCAAAAATTGCCGGCTCACCTAATTGTAAATACCGGAATGAACCGATTGGGCATCAATCCTTCAGAATTAGCAGCTCTAAAAGAAGTTATTGCCCAAACCGAGTGGCTAGAAATAAAAAGTATTTTCACTCACTTAGCCGCTTCGGACGACTTGGGCGAGCGTGATTTCACGCTAAAGCAAATTGAAACTTTCAACCAATTTAGCGCAGAACTATCAGCGCATTTAGATCATGAGCCGATGAAGCACGTACTCAATTCTGCCGGAATTGTTCATTATCCAGAACACCAGTATAACATGGTGCGCTTGGGCATTGGCCTGCATGGACTAGAAGCTGACGGTATAAGAAAAGGTAGCCTGCGTTTGCCTGCTCAGTTAAAAACCTTGGTGTCTCAAATTAGAACAGTTAAGCAAGGCGAAACCATTGGTTATGGAAGAAAAGGTAAGGCGGAAAAAGAAATGCGCATTGCCACTATTGCCATTGGCTATGCCGATGGATACCTCAGAATTTTCGGTAACGGAAATGCCTATGTGAGCATTAATGGGCAACAAGCTCGTACCATTGGCAATGTTTGCATGGATATGACCATGGTGGATGTAACTGGCCTAAATGTAACCGAAGGAGATGAGGTAATTGTGTTTGGTGAACAACCTACAATTAACGATTTGGCCAAGTGGGCCAACACTATTCCTTATGAGATTTTGACAAATGTGAGTACGCGTGTACAGCGCATTTTCCACACCGACTAACCTCCGCAGCCTATATTTCTGTCGAAAGGGACATCCTTCGGCAGTCCTCCAAAGTCCATTTCATCCGCTTCATCTTGGGTCTCTTCAGCTTTAGGCTCCTCGATTTTACTAGTCTTAGGTTTCTGCTCCTCAGCCTGCTCTTCTTTCTTTTTGTTTTTTGGCATATTGAATAAACGTATTTTTACCCAAAACATTCAAATACCACAGCCTTGGATATCCTGAAAAGACAGTTCGAACAAGTTGACAATGCCCCACTTATTCTGTTTCGAATGGCTTTTGGTCTGCTCATTTTTCTCGAATCTGTAGGCGCCATATTCACTGGCTGGGTACGTAACGCTCTTATAGCGCCAGCTTACAACTTTACCTTAATTGGCTTGGAGTGGTTGCAACCGCCAGACGGCTATTTTATGTATGGCTACTTTGCCACCATGGGATTATGCGGTTTGGGCGTAATGCTCGGGTATCGTTATAAAACCAGCATAGGGCTGTTTACCATCCTTTGGACACTCGTTTATTGGATGCAAAAAACACACTACAACAATCATTATTACCTACTTATTCTGCTATGCCTTTTTATGCTCAGCGTACCAGCAAATGCCTATTGCAGTCTTGATGCCAAACGCAGTAGCAGTAAAGTTTCGCTTACCTGCCCGCGCTGGTGTTTAAGCATTTTCATTATCCAACTATGGATCGTCTATTCTTTTGCTGCCATTCATAAATTTTATCCCGGTTGGCTTAATGGCGACTTTATTGCCATGAATTTAGGTGGCAAAAAGAACTACTGGTTGATTGGCGACTTGCTTCAAAATGAACTCTTGCAGCAAATGGTAGTGTACGGAGGCATTCTCTTCGATGGCACCATTATTTACTTTTTGCTATTTAAGAAAACACGTAAGACAGCGTTTATAATTAGCATCTTCTTTCATCTATTTAATTCGGTAGTGTTTCAAATCGGAATTTTTCCGTACCTCATGATTGCCTCGTGTGTATTCTTTTTCGATCCAAATAGCGTCAGAAAAACCTTCTTTAAAAAGAAGCCAGCAATCAATTTCTCTCAAAATAGCACGGTACAATTCAGTAAGAAACACTACGCGATAATGCTGGTTTTCGGCTTGTATTTTGCCCACCAAATTTATTTGCCGCTGAGACATCACTTGTATAAAGGTGATGTGTTTTATACCGAAGAAGGCCATAGACTTTCGTGGCGAATGATGTTGCGCTACAAACAAGGCACACTCACTTTTAAGGTACACAGTCCGGCCAATGATTCTACATGGCTAGTAAACCCAAGGCATTTTGTATCGATTAGGCAAGCACGATCGATGGCGGGCAAGCCCGATATGATCTGGCAAATGGCCCAGTATTTAGATAAGCAGTATGCCATTCAGGGCATAGAAGATGTAGAGGTAAGGGCCGAGTCCTTCGTGAGGTTAAACCGAGGAGAAAAAGTAAGGTTGATAGACGAAAACACAGACCTAACAAAGGTTAAGTGGCAGCCATTCAAACATTCAGAATGGATATTATCGCCCAATTAAAAACGGCCTTTTTTGCTTTATAAAGGCCATAAGCGTACCTTCGCGTTTATAATTAATCTAAATAAGAATTGAGGACTTTAAGACATCTAAAACGGAATGAAAAAGGTGTGATCAAGGGTTTTACAGACGATGAACTTTCTGTAAAGCTGATGGAAATGGGATGTCTACCGGGTGTAGAAGTCTCTCTCCAGCTCATTGCACCATTAGGCGACCCAATCGCTATTGAAGTAGCTGGCTATCAGCTCTCTCTTCGCAAAGAAGAAGCCTCAAAAATATTGTTAGAAGACTAATCCCCCACTGCCTTGCCTGACTTAACCGTAGCCCTCATTGGTAACCCGAACTCGGGAAAAACCACACTTTTCAATTTACTTACCGGCCTAAATCAAAAAACCGGAAACTTTCCTGGTGTTACAGTCGACAAAAAAACCGGTACACTTAAACTACCTGATGGCAAAAGGGCAGAGCTGGTAGATTTACCAGGCACATACAGTATTTATCCCAAAACGCTCGATGAGCAAATCGTTCAAGAAGTACTTTTGGACGAAAAGCACCCACAACACCCCGATGTTATTGTGGTGGTGGCAGATGCTTCGAACCTTAAGCGAAACCTGCTCCTATTTACACAAATAAGAGATCTGAATATCCCATGTCTGTTGGTTTTGAACATGATAGATGTGGCCGAAAAGCGTAAGCTAAAAATCGACTTAAGGAGTTTGTCCATCGATCTTGGCGTTAAAATTATCCCCACAAACTCAAGAAGTGGTGATGGCATTTCCTTACTAAAGCAGGCGCTTACCGAAACTATTCGTGTGCCTAAAATGCCATTCTATAATGTGCGCGAATTGGCAGACCAAACCATTGATGATATTCGCAGAGAATTCAGTTTAGATAATGACTACAGAGCTTATCAGTTAGCACAGCAAAACCTAAAACTGACCTACTTAGGAGAAGAAGAGCACAATAAAATAGAGGCAATTAAAAACGAAAATGGCTTCTACGATGTGCCCACACAATCGAAAGAAACACTCGAGAGATACGCACTTATATCTGATATAATTGATAGAAACTTATCTGAAGAAGATCCATCTAAGCGTGCTATCAATGCAAAAATTGATAGAGTAACCACTCACCCCATTTTCGGGTATGCCATTTTCTTAGGCCTATTGCTGCTAATTTTCCAGGCCATTTTTGCTTGGTCCGAAGCACCAATGACGCTCATCGAAGATTCAATTGCTGGCTTTGGAGATTGGGTAAAAGGCGTGCTCCCTGAAGGCATAATCAACGATTTGCTTACTGACGGTATTATTGCTGGATTGGCCGGAGTACTGGTTTTCATTCCACAAATCGCCATTTTGTTCGGCTTTATTGCCATCATGGAAGAGTCGGGCTACATGTCGCGGGCGGTTTTCCTTATGGATAAACTTATGCGCAAGTTCGGCCTAAATGGTAAAAGTGTAGTGCCGCTTATTTCGGGTATGGCTTGTGCCATTCCGGCAATTATGGCCACCCGAAACATTGATGGCTGGAAAGACAGACTCATTACCATTTTTGTAACGCCATTTATGAGCTGCTCTGCAAGGCTACCTGTTTACACCATTCTTATCGGTTTGGTGGTACCAAACGAGCCAATTTGGGGCTTCTTTAACCTTCAAGGCCTTGTTTTAATGGGCTTATACCTGTTGGGTTTCCTTGCTGCGATTCTTTCTGCTTGGGTAATGGGCTTTATTGTAAAGGCCAAACACAGAGGCTATTTTGTAATGGAGCTACCTAGCTATAAAGTGCCGAAATGGAAAAACGTTGGCCTTACTATTTATGAAAAAACCGGAACCTTCGTTTTGGAGGCTGGTAAGGTAATTATTGCCATTTCCATCATTCTTTGGGTTATGGCATCTTACGGCTTTGGCGATAAGTTTGAGAATGCCGAGGAAAACGTAAAAACACAACTTGGTGCCAATTATACGGAAGAAGAATATGATGTGGCCCTAAGTGCTTATAAGTTGGAGCATTCTATGGCTGGTAGTTTCGGTAAGTTTATTGAGCCTACTATTGAGCCATTGGGCTACGATTGGAAAATAGGCATTGCTTTAATTACTTCTTTCGCTGCGCGCGAGGTGTTTGTTGGTACCATGTCAACCATTTACAGCATTGGTGCCGAAGATGATGATGAAGTAACAATCCGTGAGCGACTGAGACAAGAAATCAACCCTAAAACAGGCGAGCCAATGTACAACAAGGCTGTTGGGTTCTCACTTATGGTGTTTTATGCGTTTGCCATGCAATGTATGAGTACACTTGCCATTGTTTATAGAGAAACTAAGGGTTGGAAATGGCCAATTATACAGACTGTGTACATGAGTGCTGTTGCTTACATTTCGGCCTTTATTGCCTACAATATTTTTAGTTAGGCGGCTTATAGGTAAGGGGCACCATATCTGAAAAAGAGCCCCAGTTCCACCAACCGGCAAACCGTACATCGCGCGAGTTTTCGAACTGGCCCGGGTAGCTAATTACTGTTGTTTTGGAATTGAAGAAGATGATCGACTTTTGGAAAAGCTCTACATCGGATAGATCGTAGCCCATTACCTGGTAACTAGTAATGCTCTGGTTATCGCCTAAGTCAATAGACGAACGCGACTTTTTATCCGTGTACTTGTAGTTACCACTTTTAGAGTTGCTTCTAAACTGCTTTTTGTAGCCGTCATCTTCGTACTCATTCACATATGTTACCTCAATGTCTGAAGTAGTCGTAAGCGTATAGAAAAATTCATCGGCATGCTGTTTAAGGGTTATAATTTCCTTCACCTTTGGAGGATTGAGCGGAGTGGTATATTCTGAAGTAACAGAATCGTACTGCACCACATTTACCTTAAAACCTTCTTGCTCTAGGCTGTCAAGAATTAGGGCATTCAAAAAGTGCTGAATAGAACCACGATAAGCCCTTGCTCTAGCTTCTTCCCATTGGCGGTTCTGCCTTCTAGAGCGTGGCTCAAGCTCTTTGAACTGTGCCTTGCCGATGTTCATTTTTTGCCCGTTTACAAAACGGAACTCTTCAAGCAAATAGCCAATACGATAGCCAAGGGCATAGTTTTCTACATACAAAATATCATCTGCGGTTACAGAATAATTATCCAGCGAATCTAAACGCTCAAAATTCAAGATCTCGGGATTTACAATTTCACAGTCTTTCGCATTGTCGGACCTTCCTAAAAAGGCATCTTCAAACCGCCTATACAGTCGCCTTTCGTTGCGAGTTTTGCGCTCCTCGCTCTTTCCTATCACCTGAATACTTTCTAAGGCTACAGCGTCCAAATCCATGGCTATTTCAAGGTTTTTGGCCGTATCCAGTTCATTGTAATTAATAATGGTGGTTTTGGTTTTATACCCCACATATGAACTTACTAGGTTGAAACTAATTGCCGGCACGTTCTCAATTTCAAAGTATCCGTTCACGTCCGTAGCCGAACCAATGGTACTGTTGTCGATAAACACGTTAGCAAAAGAGAGCGCTTCGCCTGTTTCGGAGTCCACGACTCGGCCACTAATGGTGGTGCTCGAAAACTCATTTCGCAGAATAATAATTGTGCCTTTAAACTCTCGATAGTGCAAGCCCGCACTCTTCAACAAATCGTCTAAAATATCCCTTAAAGGTACATTTTGATAAGTTGACGAAATCTTTTCGGCCTTGGGAATTATGCTGCTGTTATAGGAAAAGCCAATGTTGGTTTGGCGATTTAAATGCCGAAGTGCCGAAGGTAACGACACGTTTGTAAACTCAATAGAAACCTGTTCATCAAGAATTGATGTTTGTCTTTGTTGAGCGAGGGTAACGAGGCAATTAAAACAGTAAATGGAAATCAGAAATTTCCTGAGCATGCAGCAATTTAATTGTTACACGCAAATCCTTCTAATTTTATGTGAGAATCTTTAGTTGTTACAGAAGTGATGTTCAGATTGGTCTGTTGGAAGGTCTCCAAAAACTCCTGTAGATTGTAGTTTTCAAGTACCGCATTATAACGGCAATTTTCCATAGCCTCACTGTACTCAATCGTTACATTGTAGGCTTTTTCAATGTCCTTAAAAACTTCTTTAAAAGGGGCATTATCAAATTCTAGGCGCTTTGTCCACCAAGCTGAATAGTTCTTATTCTTAACCTTTTCTCTGGTAAGTTTAGAACCATCGGTAGCAAGTACTGCTCTTTCGCCAGCAGTAAATACTTCCTCAGTTTCTTTTTTCGCTTTGTGGCCAAATTTCACGCGACCTTCGGTTACGTTAAGTTCCACCTCTTTGCCTTCATAAGCTTCAAGGTCGAAAGAAGTACCCAAAACTTCAATTACGCCAGTCGATGCATCGATAATAAATGGTAGCTCAGGATTTTTCGTTACATCAAAGTTGGCGCCACCGGTAAGGGTTACATTTCTATTACCTTTGCCAAAATCTTTGGCCAAGGTAAGTGTAGAATTTGCATTTAATTTAACCGCGGTGCCATCGGGCAGGACTACATCTTTAATTCCGTTTGTAGTGGTGTAAAAAATCGTTTCGTCAGAAACTGTAGCGCCACCGTCTTTAGCAATGTAGTCGTTCACAAAATAGCCAGCGGTTAGCACTATAAGCAAAGTGGCAGCAATTTTCATAAAGCTGTACTTTGGTTTGCTCGGCATGTGCACCACCTTGGCTTGTTTTTGCTTCAATTGTGGAGCAACTTTTTCCCAAGCGGCATTTGCGTTAAACTGCTGTTGTGGTTTTTCAATCAGGTATAACAGATCCAGTTGCGCCTTCAGCTCATTCTGAAGCGCATCATCCTCTACCAACTGACGCTCAAACGCCAGTCTCTCATTCTCCTCTAAATCGTTGGCCAAATATTTAGCCACTAACTGTTCCATTACCTTGCGGTTTTCAATCTGTGTAAAGGTAACAACCTGTACCTTCTATACCCCTATATTAAAAAGTGTTAAAAACACAAAAATTGTTAAATAGTCGCTCAAATGGTCGCGAAGTATCCTAAGGGCCTTACCCATGTGTACTTCAACTGTCTTTTTAGAGATGCCCAACTCATCGGCAATCTCGTGGTATTTCATGCCATCTTCTCGGCTTAGCCTAAACACCCTTTGGCATTGCGGAGGTAACGACTCCAAAGCATCATCAATTCTCTTTTGCAACTCAAAGTCTGGCTGGTGACTTACATAGCTCTTTTTGACTACATCAATATTTTCTTGCTTACGGCTAACATAAGTAGCCACCACCTTTTGGTGCTTTAAATAGTTGAGTGCGGTGTTGTAAACTGAACGAAACAAGTAAGATTTAAAAGAAACATCTGCCTTGATCAGGTCTCGTTTCTCCCACAAATTCACAAACGTGGCTTGTGCTATTTCTTCTGCGGTATCTTGATCGCGAATAATACGGATGATGTAACGACAAGCATCATCGTAATACATTTGAAAAAGCTGGCTAAAGGCCTGTTCATCGCCTTTTATAAATGCCTCTAATAACTTCTCTTCGTCTAGATTCACAGTGTAGTCCAGTGTCGGGTGATGAAGATATTAAGAAATTTGAAATTGTACGAAACACACAATTGACTAGCTTCGTGAAACCACTTTCTGAATACCTAAAATCGATTAACAACCTAACATTATTTTTTTGAACTCTAGCAACGAAATCTTCGAAAAGCGAAAAAGTCAATTTCAATCAGAATCTAAGTCGCTCAAAACCAAGTCTACCAATATTGCATGGTTTCGTGTAGCGGTTTTTGTTGCAGGACTAATCGGTATTGTTTGGTTTGCCAATAAAGGCCTGATTGAAGCCGTAACCATAGTAACAGTCGCTTTACTGGTAGCATATGTGGCATTATTAAAACACCACAATAGGGTAAAAACCAAGCTCAAGCTTTACGAAGCACTAGCCCAAGTAAACGAGGAAGAATTACTACGTGCCACCAACCAATTAAAGGCATTGAAAACGGGGGATACATTTTATGATGCCCAACACCCTTACCATGAAGATTTGGATGTTTTTGGCAGACATTCTCTCTTTCAATTACTCAATAGGTCTGCCACTACAGAAGGCGAGGCACTTTTAGCCAACTGGCTGAGCAATCCTGCAGGTATTGCTATGGTAAATGAGAGACAGTCTGCCGTTAAAGAACTTGCCGGACTACTAGATTTTAGGCAGTATTTTGAAGCCTATGGTAAAGCCGCTGAGAAAGAAGCCGGGTCGAAAGAACCTTTTATCAATTGGTTGCAGCAAGAAGAACGCCTAAAAGGCAAAATCGCTTATCAAATCTTGTTAGCCGTTGTTCCGCTAAGTATTCTCAGCACCATTGTATTGGCATATATGGGCACCGTGCAAACCGGCCTACCCATTCTGCTCTGCTTTGTGAGCATTGGTATTTTAGGAACGGTTTTTAATCGCATAATGGAAATTACCAAGCAGACTGAAAACGGTTATAAATCGTTGCAGTCGCTAAAGGAGCATTTGGTGCTAGTAGAACAGCAGCAGTTTAAAAGTCAATCCCTCCAAAATCTTAGACACCAACTTATAGCTGAGGAAAGAAAAGCATCCAAAACACTTTCCGAACTCAAGTTTATACTTGATAGTATGCAGAACCGCGCCAACTTTCTGTATGCAATTTTCGATATGATCTTGCTGCTCGATGTTTTTTGGTTGCTCAAAATATTAAAGTGGAAGCAAGATAATCGCATCGATATCACGGCTTGGTATGCTACCATTGCTCAGTTCGATGCGCTAAATAGCTTGGCCGGCTTTGCCTACGCCAACCCGAGCTTTGCTTATCCCGAGCTGGTAGATCAGCCTTTCTATATTGAAACCAAGGAAATGGGGCACCCATTAATTGATGGAAAAAAACGCGTAAGCAATGATTTTCTATTTAAAGGAAAAGGCGGAATCTGTTTAATTACCGGCTCGAATATGAGTGGTAAAAGTACGTTTTTACGCACCCTTGGAGTAAACGTAATTTTAGCCCAAATAGGAGCGCCCGTTTGTGCCACCCAGATGAAACTTGGCCCAACAGATGTGTTTACCAGCATGCGCACTAAAGACGAGCTAGAAGAAAGTGTTTCTTCTTTTTATGCCGAATTAAAGCGATTGAAAAAGCTTTTAGCTTACATAAACAGTGAAAAACCAACGCTCTTTATGATTGATGAAGTACTAAAAGGAACCAACTCTGAAGACCGACACAAAGGCGCTATTGCCTTGGTGAAACAGCTAAACAAAGCGCACGCATTCGGTTTGGTTTCTACCCACGACATTGTGCTGGGCAACCTAACCAACGAATTGCAAGGGGTGAAAAACTACAGTTTTAACAGTCAGATTGTAGCAGACGAAATCATTTTCGATTATACGCTTACCGATGGTATTTGCCAGAGCTTTAATGCCACCAAGCTAATGCAAAAGATGGGCATCGAAATTCCCGAATAGGCCAGCTTTTTTAAAGAATTAAATACCTTTGCAGCAATAATTCAGAATTGCTTATGGCTTTTGATTCAAACATTAAACTTGGCGTTTTAGGCGGTGGCCAGCTAGGGCGCATGCTCATTCAGTCAGCCATCGACTTCAACCTCGATGTTCACATTATCGATCCGGACGAAAACGCTCCTTGTAAGCACATTGCTACGAGTTTTACCGTTGGTAAGCTAACGGATTACGATAGCGTAATGGCTTTTGGAAAGGACAAAGATGTGCTGACCATTGAGATTGAAAACGTAAACACCAAGGCATTAAAAGACTTGCGCGATGCTGGCAAAAAGGTTTACCCACAGCCCGAAATCATTAAATTGATTCAGAATAAGCTACATCAAAAGCAATTTTATGCCAAAAACGGAATTCCGACAGCAGATTTTAAAGCTACAGCTACCAAAGCTGCCGTTGCCGAACTAAAAGAGATGCTGCCGTTTGTGAACAAATTGGAAACCGAAGGCTATGACGGTCGCGGGGTTTCAGTAATTCGCACCGAAGCCGACTTGGACAAAGCCTTCGACAAACCGAGCTTTGTTGAAAAACTGGTTGACTTTGAGAAGGAGTTAGCCGTAATAGTTGCCAGAAATGAAGCCGGTGAAGTAACCACCTTCCCAACAGTTGAAATGGTTTTTCACCCTGTGCATAACTTGGTAGAATACCTTATTTCTCCCGCAAGCATTTCACCCGAAGTAGAAGAAAAAGCCCAAACTTTGGCAAAAACTGTTGTAAACAAGCTCGAAATGGTCGGTTTGCTCGCTATCGAAATGTTCTTAACAAAAGACGGTGAGATCTTAGTGAACGAAATTGCCCCAAGAACACACAATAGTGGTCATCAAACCATTGAAGGCAATGTTACATCTCAGTTTGAACAACACCTGAGAGCTGTACTCAACTGGCCTTTGGGCAATACCGAAACCGTGGTTCCTGCAGCTATGGTAAATCTTTTGGGCGAAGATGGCTATACTGGAGAAGCGCAATACGAGGGCATGGACAAAGTGCTGGCGCAAAAAGGCGTGCATATTCATTTATACGGTAAAAAGCTGACCAAGCCCTTCCGCAAAATGGGGCACGCTACAATTAGCGACCACGACATAGCGCAACTGAAGGAAAAAATTAACTTCGTAAAAGAACACTTAAAGATAAAAGCATGAGCAAGGCAAGCGTAGGCATAATAATGGGCAGTACTTCCGATTTACCTGTAATGAAGGAAGCTGCTGAGGTTTTGGAAGAGTTGGGAGTAACCTGCGAGGTTACTGTAGTTTCGGCTCACAGAACACCCGAGCGCATGTACGAATATGCCCAAGGTGCCAAAGCCAAAGGTTTAAAAGTGATTATTGCTGGTGCCGGTGGTGCCGCTCACTTGCCTGGCATGGTGGCCTCTTTAACCACGCTGCCGGTAATTGGTGTTCCGGTAAAATCTCGCAATTCTATTGACGGTTGGGACTCTGTACTTTCTATTCTGCAAATGCCGGGCGGTGTGCCTGTAGCCACAGTGGCTTTAGATGGTGCCAAAAATGCCGGTATTCTAGCTGCGCAAATGATTGGCGCATTTGACGAAACCGTTGGCGACAACTTGGCCAAGTTTAAAGAGAACCTGAAGACTAAGGTAATTGATGGCGTGAAAACGCTTGACGAAAAAGGCTGGAAGAACTTTTAATTTCGGCCTAAACCTCAAAGTCTGGCTCTTTTACACTTGCAAAGTAAAAATCGAACCAGTATTCATATTCGCTGTACTGAATGGCATCAGCCACATAACCTTGTGCGGTTTTGAGGCTGATGAAACTCGTTTGGGGAATCCAGCTTTTTAGCTCCAATGCCTGATCGAAGGGAAGCTTGGACAGTTGAACATAACTAGTTCCTAAGTCGATATGTGGGTGTGCCTTTGCCATTGATTCTGCAAGTTTAATCAATAGACGTTAGCAAATTGCTTATGTTAATTTAAGCCTGTATTAATTTTTTGTGCTAGTTATTATCGTTCTTCTTTTTCTTCTTTTTCAGCAAGTTCTCTAGTGCGTTTTTGGCCTTATCCTTGGCTTCTTCCAGCACCTTCGCACTATCCTTTTTTATACCAAGTTTTTCGGCAATCACAGTAGATAGGGTGTCTGCTTTTTTGTTAACCAAACTATCAAGCTGATTTTGTAAGCTGTCCTTTTTGGCTTCAATCACATTGTTTAGAGAGTCTTTTGCCTCTTGCTTTTTCTTTTCAAGTTCTTTCTCTAGCTCCTGCTTTTTCTCTTCTACCTTAGCTTCAAGGCTAGCTTTTACGGCACCGCCAACACTTTTCCCATCTTCCGTTTCTACACCTTTTAGTTTAAACTGAGGGTCGTTAAACTGGCCTGTCATACCTAAGTTCATCACTACGTTTTTACCCGAAAGCACATCGCTGCCTGTAAAGCTCGAAATCAACGAATTAACCTGTGCACCCACTTCACCAGCAGGAACGATTACACGGAACTCGTAATCAACGCTGCCGTCAATTCCGGTGCTACCAGCAATGGTGGTCATGTAATCGCCAAGTTTTATATCGAAGGGTTTAATGAACAAACGCCCTGCGCTAATTTCAGCCTGCATTTTAAGTTTATCGAGCACCGGATTATCTAGCTTCTGTAATTTGGTAACAGTGCTTAGTTTAGAGAAGAGCTCTGGGTTGTCGAAGCCTGCTTTGGCCAATTCGATCAATCCAGAACCATTAAGCGTAGTATAATCTGGCATCATGTCGGCAGTAAGGCCACCAGAAATGCTAAAGCCCATGCCAAACATTCCAGAAACCTGCTCGGCAATTGGCGCCAACTTTTGCACCATGTCCACACTCTCGAAGCTTTGTGCAATTGACATTTGCTTGGCCGAAATATTCATATCAAACTCAGGTTGTTCTGGTTTGGTGTCATAAGAGCCATTAAGTACCAAATCGCCTCCTAAAGTTTTCAATCCAGAGTTTACCAGTGATATTTTTCCTTCGGCCACATCTATATTTCCTTGAAGGCTGTTCAGGTTGAGTTTATTATAAACTACCTTATCGATAGTAGAACGCAGTTTAAAGTTGATGTTTTCTGGAATACGCACCACCTCAGTTGGCTCATCAGCAGGAGCCTCTTCTGATTCCGCTTCTGCCTCTTCAGCACCTTCTTCCTCAGTCATCCATTCCGACACGATCAGTTGGTCGGCATGTGCGGTAAGTTGGCCGGTTAACACTTCATTATTAAAAGCAAAGCCCAACATATTCTGCAGCTTACCAGTTACATCCAAGTTTGTAGAGCCAAGGCTTCCTTTGTATTCACTCAAAACAACCTCATTGTTGTTAAAAGAAGCTTGTGTAGAAGCGATGGTTACGGCATGCGGCAAATCTGGACTGGCGTATTCAAAGCCTTTAAGACTAAGCGTTCCTTGAGTAGGTAACGCCTGATAACGTTCCGCTTCAAGATCGCTCATTTTACCCTTTGAGCTCAAATCGGCTACTATCTGGCCTTTAAGCACCAAACCTTCTTGTTCTAGCAGACCAACAAATTCCTCCAAATTAATCTGGCCATTTGTCTTAAAGTCCCACTCAGGGTTATCCAAATTCTTTAAAGCCAATGTGGCATCGAACGGATTATTGCCAACCTCTAAGTGAAGCTTAGAAAGATCGATATAGGTTTTGTCCATTGTACCTTTTTCACTTTGCACCTGCAAGTTCATGGCCGCATTCTGGATAGGTTTTGGTAGTTGTGGGTGCTGAATATTTCCGTTTGCTACAGCCAAGCCCAAGTTGAAAGAAGGCATTTCTGTATCGGAATAGGCACCACTAATGGCACCATCGAAAGTTACGTTTCCATTGGCTTGCAAGCCTTCCAGCGAAGAAGCATAAACACCAGGGATGAGCGAAATAAGACTCTTAATGGTTACGCCTGGTGAACCGAACTTAAAGTCCATGTCCATGCGATCGTCCAACAACTGTAAATACCCATCAATTTCGAGCGGCAGCGAATTCAGTTTAAAGCTATTCTCTTTAAAGGTGTATTTGGAATTGGGCAAGTCCATGCTAATAATGGCCTCCAAATCGAGTGATTTTCTTGAGAGGTAATAAGTGCCATCATAGGCAACTTCAATGTCCCCAATACGCCCCTTGGTCACTAGGTCGAAAATGTCGTCCTCAAAATTACCTGTCCCTGATAAATCTAGCTGGGCCAGTTCGGTAAGCACACCAATTGATTGGTCGTAGTAAATAAAGTTTCCGTTGGTAATGTTGATTGACTGAATTCCGAAATTGACAGAGCCCCCTTCAGCCGGCTCTTCGATGGCCTCTGGAACCTCCTCGCTTGGGCGCATAATGTCGTAATTGGCCAAGCCATCCTCTAGGGTAAGAATGGTGATGTTGGGTGAGTTTAAATCGATATTCTTCACCACAATTTGGTCATCGAACAAATATTCTCTCAAACCAACTCCGGCAGCAAAGCTTTTGGCGCTCACCAGTGTATCGCCTTCAAACACGCCCGTTCCTACAATTCCAAAATCGCCCAAACTCACTGTTAGGTCAGGGAAGTTGCCAAAAAGAGAAACCTTAAATCCATCGAAATACAGCGTGCTAGTAGTTTGCTTTGCAAACTCCTGAATCACAATTTCTTTGATCTTATTCTTGAATAAAATGGGAATCAGAACAATTGAAACTATAAGGAATAGTATAATTCCCAGAAATATTTTGAAGGCCTTTTTCATATCAAATTAACGCTCTAAGGTGAATTTAGTTATTAGAAAGTTCAATTGTAAACCGAATGTCCTTCTTTATAATTTCTTAACTGTCCATTATTTGTTCTTGAGTTTTTTGATGCGCTTGGGACCATACCAAAGCCACAGTCCAGAGATTAACAACACCAACAGACCGATGCCTAATACATTCATTGAAATCACTTTGAATGTCTCGGAAATGATGGAACCATCGTGCAAATGCTCAATCCAATCGGAGTGACGTTTGGCAACCGATAGCACCTCTAAGTTTGTGGCATCAATCTGCACCTCCCAACTACCAGTGTCAAAAATCACTTTGGCAATACCCTTTGTAGGACGGTATTCAATTCTATCGAAGTTGCTAGCGGTAAGCCCAAGACTGTCTACCGCCAAAATAGATTTAGCGGCAAGCTCCTCCACCGGGCGGTAGGTGGCCATATCTAAATTCACTCCTTTTTGGGTAGGTGGCTGAAGCAAGGCTACATTCTTTTTCCAGCCAAGTAGAATTCCTGTTAGGGCGCTGATAAAAATAATAACACCGAGCACCAAGCCAATGTATTTGTGAATCTTACGATAGCCTCTTAAGGACTTAGCGAGGGAAGTGGTTTTCATAAGCTTTGAAATGGCCCTAATAAGCCACTTTTTTCGTATCCCCACAACAAGAATTATATATTACGCCAATGTTAATCCATAAATGAAAATCAACTACAAAAGCGTCTATTAGTAGCGATTTCTTTACTTTATTAGTTTAAATGTTAAGAAATTGTTAACTTAGTGTTACCTAGTACGTATATGAGCCACTACGTGACAGCATATAACAGATCGCATGAAAGGGTCAATTATCATATTGATGGCCTGTATGGCCTTGCTCGCACCAAGCGGTTATGCTCAACAAACTTCAGTTGATCAAGGGGATGGCTATATCCAATCACTAAATCAATTTTTGCTACATAAGAATGTAGATAGCAATTCGAACCTAACCTCTTTAGAAGAACTGATTACCAGACTTGAGAAAGTTCGTTCGAGAAGAAGTTCCGATCTGGCTTTTCTTAAGGCAGTATTCTACAAAACACACCAGCGATTATTAGTGAAGTACGATCGTCTTGCTTGTATGGACGAAACGCTAGAATCTGGCAAATATGGCTGCTTAACAGGCACCGCACTTTACAGTATTATTCTTGAGCACTTTGGATTTGAGCACCAAATAATGGAGCTACCAAACCATGTATACTTACAGGTAATGGTGGGAGAAAAAGTGGTAATCTTCGAATCGACCCAACCAAAAGAAGGATTTATAACCGAAGGGTACGAGGTTACAGAAAGAATAGAACAATATTTAACCGATGCACGTAAATCAGTACTACACAGAACTATTGGAGACGGCCTAGAGGATGGAGAAAAGTTACAAACATCGCTAAGTAAGCCAATCGGTAATCAGCAATTGGCAGCCTTACAGTACTTCAACGAATCGGTTAAGAATTACAACAACAGTAGTTTCGGAGAAGCCGCAGATTATGCCATGAGTGCATATGAGCTTTATCCGAACAGAAAAAATGAAATGCTTATGCAGTTAGTTATAAATAAAATAATGAATCAGAAGAAGCTTAAAGATGAGCTTAAGAATACCTATTTGAACAAATACATTCAGTTTATTCAAAAGACTAAATTGAGCCAGACCAAGTAGCGGTTAATCCAGCTTAATTATTTTAAACTCCACACGCCTATTTAACGCTCTGCCGGCTTTCGTTCGGTTACTTGCAATTGGCACTTCTTCGCCATACCATATAAACCTCAGGCGTTCTTCTTTAATGCCGAGTGTGGCTAAACCTCTTTTTACAGATTCTACCCTCCGTTTAGATAGGTCGACATTATAAGGGTCGGTGCCGTAGCTATCGGTATGACCCGCCAGCTCTACAATAGCATTGGGGTAATCATTCATAAACTTAGCCAGGTTACGCATTTCTATCCACGATTGCGGTTTAAGGAAAGTGCTATCGAAATCGAAGAACACATTTCGAATTATGAATGAAGCGCCAGGAGCAGCAGCTACCACCTGTGCATTTACATCGTTAATTACCGGAACCGGGGCGCTACTCAAAATTGCATTTTGGCTTATTGGTGGCAAACCAAGTTCTTGTCTCTGTGCATTCAGTATCTCAAATGTATCGCGTTTTAACTCTGGCATTGCTAGGGTAATTGCTACGGCCTTTACCACATCTAGGGGAACCGAAATTGGCTCACCTTGCTGAAGCTGCGCGCTATCCAAATCCAAGCGGTCAAGCGAAACGGCATATACATTCAAATCGGAAACATCTAGGAGGTCAATTGTAGAGCCTACAGGAACATATCCCGGTATGTCCGCTCGGTAAGAGTAAATCTCGTCTGCTGGTAATTCGATACAATAGTTTCCAGCAGGATCTGTGCGTACTCTACCAACTTCAACACCATCTCTCAAGCGAGAAAAAACCACTTCCGCATCTAACGGCTCTTGTGTTTCAGGGTCAACTATTCGGCCACATAACGAAACCAACCTTAGCTTTTTAGAAACTAGCGGCAAGGTGAAAGAATGAATATCTAAGTCGTTGCCTTCAACCTCTCGGCAGAAATAACCAAAAGAACCATCTACAGGCACAAAAAGGAACATATCATCCACCTCAGAATTTACCACAGGACCAAGGTTCTCAGGCTCTGTCCAGCTCTGCCAAGAGTTGTCCAACCTTCTGGTCATGAACATATCTTTCTTTCCGTATCCACTATGCCCATTAGATGAAAAGAAAAGCGTTTTCTTATCTGGCATTAAAAAGGGGCTTTCTTCCTCTCCTGCAGTATTAATTACAGCACCCATGTGCACTGGCTCAGTCCAAAGACCATCCTTTTGTAAAAAGCTCACATACAAATCTCTTAATCCTTCAGTACCTCTACCTTCTTCAGAAATAATCAATACTTCCTCATCAGGCGTCAGCCAATAGTTTACGCTTTCATGCACATTCAAATCATTGTATATGCGCATGTTCTGCGGGTAAGTCCACTGATTTTCACCAATTCTGATACTTTTAGAAATACCATAATTCATGGTACCAACCACGCCCTTAGGAGTATATTCATTCCCTAGAATGATGTACTCTTGGTCTTCTTGCAAAAACGCACTGATAAAGTTCGGGTCGGCATTGTTCAATGGCTCTCCAATGTTAGTTGCTATGCCCCAATCAGTGGTAGATGAGTCAAAATCCGAATACCAAATATCTTCCAAATCATCTAACCCACCCATGTTATCGGGATGGCCTCTTCGACTAAAGTAAAGGGTACGTTTGTCCTTAGTTACTAGAGGTTTAATCTCACGCGCTTCGCTGTTCACTAAGTCGTTGAGTCGAAACACCTCAAGCTTGGTATTAATGTTTGGCATTAGGTTAATGCCTGCAGTTATCTTATCCGTTGAATTAGAAACGCCAATACAGTCTATTTCAGAAAAGCCATCAATGGCCGTTCCATCAAACACAAGCTTTAACGATGCAACGTTATAGTCGGTTTTATCAATATAAATATTGAGCATGCGCCATTGTTCCCGTATAGGTCCCGGCTTTTGTTCAAATACCAAGTGTTCGTTGTCATCCTCGTCATATGCAAAGATTTTAGCGATAGCACCCGGGTTATAGCTTTCCCCAACAGCAATTTGCACTATGGGCATTGGCAGCTCAAAACCCACTCTTATAAACTCTGCCGTGTTGGGTTTATATGGCCTCCAAGCATTGGGATTTGTTCCGCCAGCAGGTAAAACATTGGGTTTGTCTAGCACTTGGCGTGCGGAATGCTCTAACTCCGTAAGTTCTGAGGAAACTTCTTTGATTGAATTAGCCCATTGAACAGTAGTTTGCGCATAACCTACCTGTAGAACTAATAGCAAAAAAACTAGTGGTGTTATTTTCTTCATGGGTGAAAGTGAGCGATTCACTCCCTCAAAAATAACTTTTTTTTGCTTCCACCAACCTTAATTAAGTCATGAATGGCGTTTATCTATATTTATTCTACCGATTTTTGGTTGAATATGGTATAGCCGATGGATAGCATTAGACCAAAATTCTTCTCCTCACCATCCAAATAGTTAAATCTAAGGCTAATTGGCCCCAAAACAGTACTATACACAAAGCCGGCCATACCCATAAATTGGGGTTTTGAAAAACCCGTATTTACCACCGCTTCTTGATCTAGACCTTCTTCTAACCATTTCAGTGCTTCAAACCCGTAAAGCTCTAACCGCAACTCCAATGAACGCGCAATCTCGAAAACATTGATAATGCCCGCACCAACATAAAACTGAGCTCTAAAATTTGGAAGAAAGTACGTTTTGGAATCGAACATAGGTTCAAAGCTTGGTAAATAAAGTAATGTACTCTGATAATTGAACAGCGGATTAATCGTACTTAATTGAGCGTCCACTGTCCAGCCAAAAGTGTACTTTCCCTTCGGTAGGGAGAACTCCTCAAAACTTACCTGAGCGTTTATCCAGTTTGAGTTTTTATTGATGAATCTATCGCTGGCCGGGTTATAATCTACCGAGGTGGTACCTGGCAACCAATCGGATGAACCATTATAGTACTGCAAACTGGCATAAAACCGCGAGCCTCCTTTAGGAAACAATTTTCTGTCAAGGCTATTTCTTTCGTACCGAATACCCGCATTGTATGCTTTCATCTCTAGGTTGTCCAGATAGTCGTCCGAGGAGAAATTGGCCGTATTACTAAACTCATCTGTATTCCTTACATAGGCCATTTCGCCACTAAAAACACCGCGCTGGCCTGTACCAAACCCTAGTGCACCACCAACCTTTCTATCTATTCTGTCTAATAGAATAGTCCTTCTATTAGGGCTAATTATATCTTTTGAGTTTACATAGTCCCAATGGTTGTAAACCAATTTTGGTTGAAAGTAAAAACGGGTTTTGGGGTTGTAGTTAAATCGGGCACGCATTAGAAGCGACTCGTAGAAAAGCCCCGTAGTAGCGTTAACCTCGTAAGTATTCAGCCTTCTGTTGAAGCTATTGAGTCTTGCCCCCAATTGTAAACTACTAATTTGGCGAGTAGACAAATTTCCACCTACGTCTATCGAAAGGGCATTTCTGGCGGTGGGCTTTAAATAAAGCT
Source organism: Roseivirga pacifica (assembly GCF_900111145.1). Taxonomy (GTDB): domain Bacteria; phylum Bacteroidota; class Bacteroidia; order Cytophagales; family Cyclobacteriaceae; genus Roseivirga; species Roseivirga pacifica. The sequence goes on along the minus strand of NZ_FOIR01000001.1, from coordinate 465,300 downwards.
CTAGCACAAAATATTGCGACTCGCTATCGTATGAAAAATTTGGATAGATATTCTTAAAGTAAGGTTCGCTAACCAACTGGAAGTAGGCAGACTTTATTTGCTCTAAGTCGCGGGTTCCGTTTTTAAAGTTGATGAGCTTTTGTACAAACTTGCTCTGCTTATCATCAAAGCCATACAATTCTAGCCGCCCAAAGGCCAAGTCTTTAAAGCCCGATCGAAACTCATTTCGCTGTAGCTGCACCAAGGATTTATTAATGGTATCCTTAATCATCGGTTTAAAGGCAAGAAGTTCTTTCTTAGCGGCCACATAGCCAGAGTCTATAAACTGACCAACTTTCGCAAAATCAAGCGCTGATTCCTCCACAATGTTTGGCTCTATGTAAAGGTTACCCTCACCAATTCTACTTGGATCAGTTTTGTCCAACACCATAAAGAGCAGCATGTCATTCATTATGCGTTCATCCTTGCCAAAGGGGTATTCAGCGCTAATTTTCGTGCCTACATTTGAACCGATAATTACATCTGGCTCAAATGATTTCTCCATTATATCAACCGGAAAGTTATTGTAAATACCACCATCGAAAAGGTACTTGTTGGCCACCTTAATGGGTCTGTAAAAAAGCGGTACCGCCATGGATGATCGGGCTGCCTGCATTACAGAGCCCGAATCGATAGGAATAGCGTTTTGCGTAAACAAATCGGCCGCTACAGCTCTATACGGAACAAATAAGCCGTTAAACCTGTCTTCGGCACGCTGCGATGCTTGGGCCAAATACTCATTCAGAATAAAATTAATGATCAGGTCGTTGGCCAAAGGTGTATTAACGGTTGGTCCCGAGCCCTTATCTAACAACAAATCGAAAGTAAACCATGAGGCGTTGTCTTGCGCCCTGGTATAGTTGTAATGATAGCGCTCCGAGTTCGTTCCATTTACCCAATTGGTAAAAACCGGATTACGAATAATACTCTCAATTTCCTCCGGGCTATAGCCAGCAGAATAGAAAGCACCAACAATGGCCCCCATCGAGGTACCAACAATGTAGTCAATGGGAATTCCCTCTTCCTCCAGCGCTTTTAATACACCAACATGGGCGGCTCCTTTTGCGCCTCCACCACTTAAAACAACTCCAACACGCTGCGCCTTAGCAGTATGTGCAACTAGGATAATTAATAAAAGAAAGAGGATATTTCTCACCTTGCAAAAGTTAATAAAGGGATTGATACCCTTCACCATTGCAAGGTGATTTTTGTGTTACCAACACAGAAAAACTGTTATTTACTGCTCGCAGAATAACTCTGGTCAGCGTATGGCATGGTAATGTCAGTCAATTTCTTTTGAGTAAGCGACATTACTGATTCAAAGCGAATGATGTACTCATCAGCCAATGGTTCTTGTGCAGGAAGTTTTTCCTTTAAGAAATCTACCTGCTGGCCTCGTTTCCAAAAACGGAAGCATAAGTGGTAACCTGTAGCCAAGCCTGTTTTACCTACATAACCAATTACATCGCCCTTTTTAACACGCTGCCCTTGCTTAAATTTGCCGAAGCGACTCATGTGCAAGTAGCCGGTAGTATAGGTGCCATTGTGCTTAATTTTTACATAATTACCATTGCCACGTGTGTAACCGCGTGCCGTAATTACACCATCGCCAGCGGCTTTAATTGGCGTACCTTTGCTTGCTGCATAATCGGTACCAAGATGTGGCGTTCTTCTTTTAAGTACCGGGTGAAAACGCGTTGGATTATAGCGTGACGAAATTCTTGAATATTCAACTGGGTAACGTAAAAAGGCCTTTTGCATACTCTCACCTTTTTCGTCATAATAGTTCAGGCCATCACCTTTATCGAAGGCATAGGCCATGTAAGAGTTGTTCAAATGGTTGAACTCTGCACCAAGAATATTGCCTACTCCAATTGACTCTCCGTTTACGAGTTTGTCTTCGTATACAATTTTGAACCAATCGCCTGGGTGCAGGCTGCGCATGTCCATTTGCCAGCCATAGAGGTCGGCCATAGCATTTACAAGCGCTGGCGTTCCGCCCTCTTGGCGGATTGAATGATCGAGCGATTGCGTAATAATGCCGGCCATTGTGCGCTCAACAATCTCAACCGGCCTGTTCTCTTTGTAAACCGCTAGCGAGTCTTGCAACTGGTACATAATGTACTCCGTTTGGTTTGGCTCATACACTAAGTAAGCAGCACGCTTAAGCGAATCGGTGGTATAAAAAATGGTATAGTTCTTTCTAGGAATGAAGTTCCGAACGCTAAACACATCGCTCGAAATTTTATCGATAGTGTATATATCTTGCAGGCTTAGGTTGTAGCCTTCCAGAATTTCTGCAAAGGTTTGGTTACGCTTAACCTGTCCTTCTTCAATCTGATACTCGTCTAGTGAAAGTCCGTAACGATATTCCGGCTCAACAATTGGTTCCGGCTCTTCAAGCACCAGCTCTTCTTCCGGTGTATCATTTGAATCCGTTTTCGATTGAAATACGAATACATAAGTCAAGATGGAAATGATAACAACAGCACCCCCTACAAATCCCAGCAGTTTCTTATTCATTTGTTTAATTTTCTACCTCGAACGACAAAAATAGTATTTTCGCTTACTTTTCCTCAATATTTTCAAAGAGACTGAAAATCAGCGTGTTTAACGCTTTTCAAATTCTGCCTTTGCTTTGTCCAAAAACATCACAAAATTATCGATGCTAGGGTCGTAAGCCTTTGGCTGAATTAGCGGTTGTTCCTCGTTATCGAGCAGTACATAATATGGCTGAGCATTGCCATTGAACTTTCTGATCTGAAGATCGAAATTCTGTTTTCCCACAGTCTTCTTCACCTTATTATCGAAAGGAGAAGTGTACCATTCTGACTCAGGCAGCTCCGTTTTATCGTCCACATAAAGGGCCACAATCACGTAGTCGTTTCGCAGTCTCTGCAACACTAACGGATCACTCCAAACATATTGCTCCATCTTACGACAATTTACACAGCCATGCCCCGTAAAGTCGATAAATAGCGGTTTATTCACTTCTTTGGCATATTCCAAGGCTTGCTCATAATCAAAGAATCCTTTTAAGTCGTGTGGTAATTCCAGAAAATCCGCATGCTTCACGATCCCATCGAAATCATCTGGAGCAACGGCTGACCGCTCAGGTGGCTCCTTCATGCCCAAGGCTACCTGAAACGAAAAATCCGTTTGCTTTACAGGAGGCAAGTAACCTGCTAACGCCTTTAACTCTCCACCCGAAAACCCCGGAAACAAGTACACGGAAAATGCAATGGCACCAACGGCTAAAGCCATGCGCAAGGGATGCTTAGAGCGCTGCTTGCTATCGTGCGGAAAACGAATAATTCCGAAAAGATAGAGTCCCAGTAAAAACGCAAGAACGAACCAAATAGCGATGAATATTTCGCGATCCAAAATACCCCAGTGATACGCCTGGTCAGCCACGCTCAAGAACTTGAAACCAAGCCCAAGTTCTATAAAGCCAAGCACCACCTTAACCGTGTTTAACCAACCGCCAGATTTTGGCAGTTCTTTCATCATACCAGGGAAGAAAGCGAAGAGCGTAAATGGAATAGCAAAGGCAGATGAAAAGCCCAACATTCCTACCACAGGCTTAATTACCTCGCCTTGAAAAGACTGGATTAAAACGGTACCTACAATTGGTCCGGTGCACGAAAATGACACCAACACCAAAGTAAAAGCCATAAAGAAAACACCTAAAAGGCCGCCCTTATCAGCTTTTCGATCCATTTTATTCACAAAGCCAGTAGGTAAATTAATTTCGAAGTAACCGAAGAATGAAATGGCGAAAATTACGAATACCGTAAAGAAGATAATGTTCGCAACTGCGCCAGTGGCCAAATCGTTGGCAATGCCCACACCAAACAAGCTGGTAAACAACAGCCCAATTAATATGTAAATGAGTATGATGGAAACCCCGTAAAACAGGGCCTTAAACTTTGCTTGGCTTTTAGACTGCGAATTGTTGGTGAAAAAGGCCACCGTCATGGGAATCATAGGGAAAACGCATGGCGTTAAAAGTGCCGCTAAGCCAAAAAGGAAAGCTGCAAAAAAAAAGCCCCAAAGGGACTCTCCCTGATCAGCCTCCAAAAGCTGATCATAATTTCCTGCGACCTTATCGCCTGATTTATCTGCTGGTGTATCCACAGGGTTTTCGTCTGGCGACTCCCCTCGAACAGTAATCATTTTAAAATCGAAGTCTTCGGTACCAAGAATACACAGCCCAGTAACATCAGAGCATGTTTGAAACTCCAGTTCGCCAGCAATGTTCAGGTTTTTGCTCAGCACCTTAATGGTTTGCCTAAACTGGCCCGACCTACCAAAATAACTTACCGTATCGCCCCAAATATCATCGTACTTGCTTTTTGGATCTACAGCGTAGAAGTCTCCAACCAGTTCAAAGGAATCATTCTCTTCAAACAAGGCAGAAGCGGGAACAGCCATTACACTTTCCTTCTGTTCTACTGCATAGATGTACCAATCTTTAATAACCGATACGTTAAAGATCAGCTCAACTTCATCGCCAACCTGTACATCCTTCGGTAGTGCATCAAAAGTCCAGCTAGTGGTTACTTTAACCTGCGCCTGCAGTTGGCAGGCAAAGGCTAAAGCAATTAGGGCAAATAGTAATTTTCTCATAGGTGCAGGTGTGTTACTTATTCATTTCCGCAAAATTCTTGAAGAACTCCGGAATGGTTTCAATGCCTTTAAAGAAGTTGAAAACACCATAATGCTCGTTTGGCGAGTGAATGGCATCGGTATCCAGACCAAAGCCCATTAACACAGTTTTGCTTTTCAATATTTCTTCGAACAAGGCCACAATAGGAATGCTACCTCCACCTCTATTTGGAATTGGTTCTTTGCCAAAAGTAGTTTCCATGGCCTTGGCCGCAGCCTGGTAGGCAATAGAATCGGTTGGTGTAAGGTAAGGCTGCCCACCGTGATGAGGGGTAACTTTCACCTTTACCGAAGGCGGTGCGATCGATTCGAAGTGCGCTTTGAACAGCTCAGTGATCTTCTCTGGCTTTTGGTTTGGTACCAAACGCATTGAAATTTTGGCATAAGCTTTTGATGCAATTACCGTTTTGGCGCCCTCACCAGTGTAGCCGCCCCAAATTCCGTTTACATCCAATGTAGGTCTAATAGAGGCTCTCTCTTTGGTTGAAAAGCCTTCTTCGCCCTCCACATCGCTCAAACCGATTGATTTCTTGTAATCTTCCTGATCGAAAGGTGCCATGGCCATAGCAGCACGATCTTCTGCTGTTACTTCCAACACATCGTTATAAAAACCAGGAATGGTAATGTATTTCTTGTCGTCCTTTAGCGAAGCAATCATTTCTGCCAATACGTTGATTGGGTTTGGCACTGCACCACCGTAAAGTCCAGAGTGCAAATCTCTATTAGGCCCTGTTACTTCAACTTCTACATAGCTCAGGCCACGTAGACCTACAGTGATAGAAGGAGTGTCATTAGAGATCATGTCGGTATCCGAAATTAGAACCACATCGGTTTTCAACATGTCTTTATTCTCCAAAAGGAAGGTCTCCAAATGCTTAGAACCAACTTCTTCTTCACCTTCAATGATAAACTTGGTGTTACACTTAAGCACGCCAGCGTCCATCATGGCTTCAAAAGCCTTAATGTGCATGTACATTTGGCCTTTATCGTCAGCAGAGCCACGGGCAAAAATAGCACCTTCAGGGTGTAGCTCGGTTTTCTTAATTACCGGCTCAAATGGTGGCGAATCCCACAAATCCAATGGATCTGGCGGCTGCACATCGTAGTGACCGTAAACCAAAATAGTCGGAGCATTTTCATCAACTAGCTTTTCGCCATATACAATTGGGTGACCTGCCGTTTCACAGATTTCTGCCTTGTCGGCACCGGCTTCTACCAGCTTTTTCTGAATGTATTCTGCTGCTGTTCTTACATCGGCTTTGTACTTGCTATCGGCACTTACCGAGGGAATTCTCAGCAGCTCTAGCAACTCCTCTAAAAACCGATCTTTGTTAGATGAAATAAACTCGTTGACTTTACTCATATGATTATTTGGTTTGACGCCCAATTTACGCTTTAACTATTAATTGATGAACCAAATGGAGGTTTTCTGCCTGTTGGCTAAAAACCATCACCTTCAATAGTGTCTTTCTTCTTCAATGTTTGGTTAGACTCCGAAGCCATTAACAAGCGATATGGCTCATCAATTCCATAATACAGCTTTCTAAAATCCATTACCCACTGCATTACTTCTGGCTGGGTATTCATAAATGGCCTAAAAGAGCCCACCTTATTCTTGCCACTATTGGCGTTCATTATGGTTGCATTATACGCATCGTTCGAAGAAAAAGATCCCATTACAAAACCATCGTAGTTAAAGTAATACCATGTGCCATCGGTCATTTCCAAAAGCACGGTAAAAACATCACCATCTGGGGTTTTACGTATTTCCACAAAACCGTCCAATTCCATGTTTAAGTTGATGTTGGAAACATTAGAAACACCAATTTTACCTTTGCTATAAAACGCCCTGTTTTGCTTAGACCAGTGCAGCTCTACGTCCGTAATTACTATGTCTTTAAGTAGCTCTTGCCCCTGCGAAACATTAGGCAAGGCAGCAGGCACTGTTTGAAAAGACTTGTCCCATTTGCGGGTGGCTTCATCCCCAATAAATTCCGATACACGATAAATCAACTCGGAGCGGTCGTCCAGAGCTTTCGCAACACCAAGCTCTTCGCCCATTTTAGCCAAATCTTGCCCCATTGCGGCCAAGCCTTCTACCGGCAAACCGAACGAAAGTGCAAACATCGAATTAACCTTAAGAGTGGCTGAATCTAGATTTCCCGTACCCTTTCCGGCAGCCTGCACATTTCCGCCCTGAGGCCCACCGATAAAGTTGAGTTTCCCTTCAAAAGACACCTCTTGTGTGGCTTCTTGGTAAGTAAACATACTGCCCGCGAAGTAAGTACTCGGGTCTTCCAGCTTGTTCGGGTTGTCTATTCTGTAAGAAGAATCGGCCGTATGGAAATAGAGGTTTCCTCCCTTCGGCACAAAGAAGTCATCGTCAAAATGATTGCGTTTTTCCGTGATAAACGACATGTAGATTTCACCCTTATCATCAAAGTGCAAACCAGCATTTAGCGGCTGGCCTTGTTTGGTGAGCGCCTCGTCAAAAGGAATAATTACCTCACTAATGTCGTCATCACTTTTATACTCAATCCAAATATTTCTTTCGCTCAGGCTGGCCAAATCTAGCTTTACCGCACCATCTAGCTCCAATGCTTTCCGGTAGGCATACATGGTAATTTTTCCTTCGAAAATAAAGCCAGAAGACACCTTTACGCCCTGCGAACCCGCCACCGTACCACTGGCTTTGGTGTACGGCTTTTTATCTTTTTCGCTTTCAATAAACTGAAACTCATCAAACTGAATGGCGAAAGTATCTTGTAGTGCGTTGATCAATTCATAAGTGGCTTTTCCTCTAAAGCGCTTTCTTGAAAGAATCTCTATTTCAGCATCGAACATACGGTGGTAGTTGTTGCCCGAATCGAGCACAATTACCGCGTTGGTAAGCGTACCAATTTGCGAGTTTTCCAAAATTGTTAGTGAGTCCCCTTGCGGAGTAATCCTAGCATCGGCCACCTGAATATGAGGTATCCCCTTTACGGTAAGCTCCTTACTATTGATGTCGTAAACGGCATCCGTAGCATTAAATGCAAGCGAGTCGAGCACTTTGTTGGTAGAGTAGAAGAATGACTGCTCCAGCGGAGTTTCCTCCGGCTTGGTCATTACAATCTTTTTGGCCTGAATGTCCCATTCCGCAGAAGGAATGGATGTTTTAAACTCTGCAAAAGGAAATTCTAGAGCGGCCGCCCCGGCTACTTCTGGCTCTACAGTAGCTTTTTGTGCCACCAAATCGTAGTTAATCCGCACATCTTCCGAGCTCAAAATTGGCTTTGAAGAATCTTCAGTTTTAAGGGTAAAAGTTGTATTTCTAGACTCGAAGGAGTTGGTGGAAAAAGCAATAGAATCCGAAAGCACTGTGGAGCCCTCCATTAGCATTTCGCCTTTTCCAAAAAGGCCTGAGGTTCGCAAAATGAGCTGCCCACGCAAATCGGCCTGATCATCGAAAATGCGGAATGGCCGCGCCTCGCTCAGGTTTTCCAACAGCATGCTATCACTTTTGGCCAGCCAGTTCATGGAGTACTCTTCAATATTCATGGAAGGGAAGGAGGTACTGTCAATGGTTGCCGCTTCCAAACTGGCCGAAATCCCTTTTTCCGAAACCATCGAATCGAGAAAAAGCGTGGCGTTTTCGGTTAAGAAATTCCCAGACAAGTACTCAATATGACCTGGCGTGGTAATACCATTGTTATCCAGCTTCAATTCGCCAAAAAGGCGACCACCCGTCTTGTACAGGTTATATCCACTATCGGGAATAGCATGCACAAAACCCAAACTATTATCTTCCATTACGCGCAAGTCTTCTTTAAAATCGGGAAGAATTCCGTTGGTATAAAGTGTTCCTTGAAAGGCATATTTAGTAGGATCGGCATCGGCCACACTGTCGAGTTCAAAAGGCGGCACATCAAAGTAAATGGTGCTGTCGTAAGCCCCCTTTAACACCGTGTTTTTATCAAACTGAACACTGGCACTTTCGCTCGAAGAGAATATCGGATATTGAGGAATTGAGCGCAGTGCCGACTTGTTATCTATCTCGTTGATACGAAGCACCCCACTGGTATTTACCAGCTGGTTACTCAATGCCTCTCGCTCACCCTCAGAAAGCTCCACAGCCAATTTAATAGAGTCAATGTTGGCCAAATTCACTAAAAAGCTATCGTAGCTAAACTTGAATTTGGTGCCATTGAACTGAAAGTTCCCGGCATCCAAGCTACCGTCAAATTCAATATCTCGGTTCTTCAAAAGCTTGATTTCGCCATCGGTAGGGGTAATTACCACTTCCAAAGAATCACTCACCAAGAACTGCTCAACGCCCCGCACAGTCATTACAGAATCTTTAAAACTAATGGTGGCATTTGGCGCAGAAGCAATGATGGAAGGAATCAGTAGATCATCATAATCGTAGGCTTCGCTAAGGGCCGAAGCCTCTTTAAAGTGCTTTCCTTTTTCCAACAGGGTGATTTCGCCAAGCTCGGCATCGTATTTTACCATGCCGTTTGCCATAAGCACTTCCATCGACCGTTTTAACAGTGCTTCCTGAATTTGGTAGTCATTCAACAGTTGACCAACATAGAAAGTATCGCCATACTTTTCGGCCATACTGTTGGCGATAATTAGTGGGTGGAAGCCGAAAACTTCGGCCATATCATTGAACCGTGTAGCGCTAAAGAAGTCCTTCGATTCAATAATAAGCGGTACATCAGCACGGGCAGAATTTACCATTAGATTTAGCGAATCGGCATTCAGATCCCATTGCACCTCGTCACCAATCATGTCCATGTTGTAGTAAGAGCTGCGGAAAGGCGTGGTTTTAAACCCTTTCACTTTGGTTTCTGCCTCCAGGTAATCTGTCTTAAAGTTGTATTTAAGTTCTACTGCCGGATGAACAATCGAGTCGCCATTGTGGTAAAGCGTAAGCTCGGTTCTGTCAGAACTTAGGAGTGAATCTTTGTGGTTAAATTCAAAGTGCTTGCCCCGAGCCCTAAATTTTCTTTCGCCATTTATAGTACCATAAACCGTTGAAGGCTCTTTGAATTTCGACTCGGAATAGAAGTTGTTTCCTTGAAAATATATTCCGCCAACAAACCTGATCTTGTCGCTTTGTACTTGGTTGATCTCGTTATTGGCGTAATAAGAAAGAAAGCGAGGGAAGGTTTTCAATTCAGTTCGGCTCACACTAAAATCGAGCGACAGTTCACCTTGAATCGGTTCACTCAGCTTATCTGTATCCATAAAGAGTACATTTTCGAAGGTGTACTGTAGCTGGCCGGGCTCAAATTCATAAGTTCTTAGTCGGGCAAAACGCTTATTAGCATCCACGCCAACATTCTCCCAAGTAACGCGGCCATCTTGCGCACTAAACCTATTTTGCTCAAAAAAGTAATAAGCCTCTATGCCACGAATGGCAAACGTATCGTAGTAATTGGCCAGGTATAAGTCTCCCTTTTTTATGTGCATAATTGGCCCAAACTCCTCGAACATTGGCGGCATAGGAGCAGTGAGCGGATTATTATCTTGCGGCTGTGCATTGGCATCGGCCGGGGCCGCTTCGCTGGCCTCCCAAACCTCATTGCCTGTAGATTCAGGCGCTTTGTTATTCTTTAGTTCGAAATCTGCGTTTTTAAAAAGCACCGTAACAAAGCGATCTTGATAGAAAATATCTTCCGCCAAAAAGCGCTGCAATTGGGCAAACAAAGCCTGAATACCCGCTTTATCTTTTTCGGCACTTAGCGTTTTCATCAGCCCCAACAGCTCTACTTGCTGCGTGGTGCCGAAATTCTTTTCTTCCTTGGCTGTAGCTAAAAGCTGTAACAGCGGCTTAAAATCATAACGGGGGGTAAATCGTTTTTCAGTAAGAATTTGCGCCAACTCGAGCATTTCTTGCTTGCCTTCGGCACCCAAAGCATTTTGCTGCACTATGTTAAAAAACTGCTCGTATTCTGGCGGATAGACCGATTTATCGTCAGCTTCAACCATGGTCTTTAGCGCTGGAGACAGCACCAAAGAATCTGCTTGAGTACCATTTTGCGCATGCAGCATTACCGCACTGCAAAGCAGCAACAAAAGGCTACAAGCTAGCCTCACCGACCATATGATGGGTGCACGCAATTCCACTATTCTAAACAAACGAATAATTTGAGAATATCTTGAATTAATCTCAGCTTTTCTGAAGCACCAAAGCTGCCCACTTATTTCGCTCCGAATCCTTCACCTTTTTTAAACCAAGCGACTCTGCTTTTTCAAGAATTTGTTCCTGATCGAAACTGTAAAAGCCGCTTAGCAGTAGGTACGCTTCATCGCGCATCAGGTTTACATAGTGCTCCATTTCTTCCAACAAAATATTGGTATTGATGTTGGCCAGCACTATATCGTAGGTTTCAGTAAGTTTTAGGTCGGCTATAACACCCTGCTTTACAAATGCGGGCGTTATGTTATTCAGCCCGAAATTCTCTTCGGCATTTTCTATGCACCAATCGTCAATATCGGTAGCGGCTACCGATTTAGCGCCTAGCTTGGCAGCCATAATGGCCAAAATACCCGTGCCGGCTCCAATGTCTATCACATCCTTGTCTTGGTGATCAATACCCATTTGTAATGCTACCATTTGGTGCGTGGTAGCATGGTGGCCTGTACCAAAAGACATTTTAGGGTTGATGACAATGTCGTATGGCACCTCGGGTTTAGGCGCATGAAATGTTGCCCGAATGTATACCTGATCGCCCACTTCTATCGGGTCGTAGTTTTTTTCCCACTCCTCGTTCCAGTTTACTTTCGGTACTTTTTTCAATTCGTACCAAATTCTGGTTTGCTTTCGGTAGCGGTTAAAAAGGGTCTGTACAGCAGGGTGGCTAAACACCGCCTCGTTAATGTAAGCTTCAAAACCAGCTTCGGTTTCTACAAACGAGTCGAAGTCTAGCAACCCCATTTCTGCAATGAGAATTTCTGAGAAAGGCTCATCACAATGTACATTGATCAGGATATAGTCCATTAATATGACTTAGCGATATCTATAAAGTCTCTAGATTTTAATGATGCGCCACCAATTAGGCCACCGTCAACATCTGGTTGTGCCAAAAGCTCTGGGGCGTTGCCCGGCTTCATGCTACCACCGTAAAGGATTGAGATCTTCTCTGCAACCTCGGCTCCGAACTTGCTCGCCAAAGCTTCGCGAATGCTTTTGTGCATTTCTTGTGCTTGCTCTGTGCTAGCCGTTACCCCTGTACCAATTGCCCAAATTGGTTCATAAGCAATTACTACTTTTTCCATTTGCTCTGCAGAGAGTTGGTAAAGGCTTTCTTCCAATTGCTTTGTTACAAAGCTTACGTGGTCGCCAGCCTCTCTGGTTTCCAAAGACTCACCACAGCAGAACAATGGCGTTAAACCTTTGGCCAAAGCCAATTCAACTCTTGCTGCCAGTTGCGCGTTTGTTTCAAAATGATACTCTCTACGCTCAGAGTGACCAATGATCACAAACTCAGCACCGGTTGATAAAGCCATATCGGCAGAGATATCGCCAGTGTAAGCGCCAGACTCATGCTCGCTAATGTTTTGCGCACCAACATGCACGCTGGCTACCTCTGCAGTAAGTTTGCTTACCGCAGCCATGTGAATGGCCGGAGTACACAACACCATAGTGACATCACTTGCCAATTCGTCTTTTGCCATATTTACAACTTCAGAAGCCAGCGAAACGCCTTCTTCTAGAGTCAAATTCATTTTCCAGTTACCTGCTATTACTTTTTTTCGCATTGTTTTTTTCAGTTGAGCCTCAAATATACTTTTTCCCATAGAAGTATGTAATTGATTTGAGGATGATTTGACTTAAGAGGGTAGAGATTTGGCGTTTGGTGGTGGGTAGGGTTGGTGTTGGCTCATTATATAAACCAAGGTAAGGTCTAAAGCCGCGAATAAGCTTTGACAAACTTTTACTTCGTGGTTCTGCAGAAAATTAGGCTGTAAAAGGATTGGGGGCTTAAAGTTTGTCAAAGCTTGGTAGGTGCCATTGGCCGACCCCTAGATGAGCGATTTCCGCTACCCTAACCCTGAAGGAGGCTAATGGATTCAGTTTCTAAGTATAATCACTAATTGGTCTTAGCGAGACAAAAAGACCTGTCGGTTTAGTAAACCACAACTGATAACAGATAGGGAGGAATGAATAGCAGAACAAAACCAATGACAATAAAATGCCAAGCTTTAATCCACCTATTGACCGGGCTATTTTTATAATTCACAGTTAGTTTTTCTAAAAAACCCTTTCTTCTATACCGGAATTGATTGCAAATATCAATCAAAACATAAAGTCCTATTGCATAAAAATACCCGCCATCTCCCAAAGAGCGAAGCAAATCAATAAGAGAGAAACTTTTAGAAAACAACATCTCCAAGATGAACAAAAAAGCATAAATCACTAAAAATTGAAGAAAGGATAAATAGGTAATAGCCGAACCCAGAGGCCCATAATTCTTCTCTCTCTTTTTATAGAATTTATAAATAGTTAAAAAAGTATGATCAAATATGCCCATACCACTTACGTGAACTGTTGCCCTTGCTATCGCTCTTCAATCACAAGTTATAACAAGTTTTTAGTTTGGCCGACCCTTCGGCCGCGCTCAGGGTGAAAAATGAAGAGGGCCCAACCCCAAGGGGAGCTAAATGGGGTCTGTTTCTTTCAATCCCTTATCTTTGGAATGATGTACTACGAGCGACAGAAAAAGCCAAAACCTCCTTTAGACTATAAATCGGCACTGCAAAAGGTTGCGGATTATTGTGCTTATCAGGAGCGGTCGCAGCAGCAGGTACGCGACAAGCTTTACGACTACGGCCTACACCACGATGAAGTGGAAGAGGCCATTAGCGAACTGATTACCCAAGGCTTTATTAATGAAGAGCGCTTTGCCCGTGCCTATGTGCGCGGCAAATTCAGAATGCGCGGTTGGGGCAGGAACAAAATTCGCCAAGGCATTCGGCAGCACAAGATATCGGACTATTGCCTGCGCAAAGGTTTTGAGGAAATTAACCCCAAGGCTTACTACGAAAAGCTATTAGAACACACCGAAAAGAAGTATTGCAGCATTAGCGCTAATTCGGAATACATCATCAAAGGTAAACTGACCCAGCACCTAATGGGCAAAGGCTTTGAAGGCGACTTAATTCGCGAAGCAATTGAAGAGGTTTTGAGTAAGGGGGGTGATTAAATCTACATCATACTAGTTCTATGTCGAGAGAGCACTCATTTAAACTGACCATATCAAATAATGCTACTGAAAAGGAAGGTATTAATTACTTAATTAAGCAACACACTGGTTTTTTCAAGATAGATAAAGAGATGAAGAAAGTTCTTTTGGACAAGGTGAGTCAACCTTACCGATTTCTTCAATCCTTTGATGTTGTTTACATTCCTAGACTAAAAGGAATTGAATTCAAGGAACAACACATTGAAACACATCTTGACGAATTACTTTTTATTGAATTGAAGACCACGAAGAAATTCCTACCTGAAAACCCTAAAGGGTTCTTTTTTGGAGCAACCGAAAATGAATTTGACTTTGGTCAGGCGCTTGGAGATAAATTTAGGTTCTGCTTTGTTTGCCTAAACCCGGAATCTTTATCCTATAAACTTCTGACTCTAGAAGAGCTTGATAAGATCATCAAAAATAAGAGAATTCAGTTTCAAATTAACTTATGAATTTGAATTTCTATTTCCTAGCCAAACCTTGTTGCCATAAAAACACATAGCGGAAGGCAAACATGACCATTAGTGGTAGCATGCCAATATTGAATACCTGAAAACGGGTAATCCACACAATGGCCATAGCCACTAGCAGAATCACCAAAAATCGGCTATAAACGCGTGCCCAAACAGGTGGGGTTCTTTTTAGTAAAAAGAATGCAACCACAATGTTCGGCATAAATGCCCAAAGGATGTTCATGTTGTTTACCGTGGTGGTATGGTGGGTGCCAAACCAAAGAAAAACCACCAGGGTGCCTACCAAACCAGTAACAAAGAAAATGGAGAAGTCGACTGCTCGGCTGCGCTGCTTTTTCAGGTAATCGCGTAAGGTGAGAGCAATTACTAAAATGGATAAAACGGTAAACACTATCCAAGGATCGAGCGTGTCTTTGCGCTGCTCGTAAAAATCGGTGGTGTTGAGGTCTCTTGCGTATTTTATTGCTAGTCGCTCAGAGCCATTGCGGGTAATGGTTGCGTGCTCGTAGGCCGAATGCACATAATCGGGCAAATACATGCGGTCTTCAATACTGGCTTTCTTATCAACCAAATTGCCCAAACCAATGTCGATACCCAAGTCCCACCATGGGTGATTAAAAGCATTTTCGTCTACCAAATCGCGCAGTGTGGCTTCTTCAGTCAAAAAGTCATCGTGAAAAACCAGCTTATCGCCCAGCACATCTTTTACCACATCGCGCAGTTTGGTGGCACAGTTATCGTAAAACTGATCGTAGCGGTAGTACATGTTTTCCGGCTGGCGGTTTGTTTCCAAAAAGTTGAAAATCGCCTGCTTCTCTTCCGCAGTTATATCCAGCACTTGCTCCTTAACCCAACGGTTTTGGTATTCATAAACATAGAGAAACCGATCAAAATCAGTGGTTGCCAGTTTATAGTCGGCATTCCCCATGGCGAATTTCACATAAAATCCTTCCTCGAAAGAGTCGTAAGAGCCATAATTATAGGCGCGATCTAACCCCAAGGCCGGATCTTTTATCCTGAACGCACTGTGCCCAAAGCAATCGTACAGATATTTTCCCGGCCCAATGGTAATTAGGCTCACCTCAGCATCTTCAGAAAGTGTGGGGTACTGCGCTTGTGCCTGAAAGCCAAGCAAGAGCAACAATAGACATACGATTTGCTTCATCCACCAAAACTAATTGTTTTACAAAAAACGAAGGTCAAAAAGGTGGTGCAATTTTGTAGCCCAAAGTCGCGGGCGTAACTTGTCGCTGTGAATCGCAATTGGAAAGACGGACTAAACTACGCTAGCAAACTGAGCCCGCTCCGTTTTTGGAACATGCTGCAGTTGGTAGGCAGCTACTACCTTTCCAAGGCTTTGAGACGCCCGATTCACTATGGTATGCCCACCAGTATTTCGCTAGAACCTACCACCAGCTGCAACTTGCGCTGCCCCGAATGCCCCAGCGGACTGAGGCAGTTTTCGCGCCCCACGGGCATGCTGAATGATAAGGTTTATGAACAGGTAATAGATGAACTGGCGCCACGGCTTACTTACCTCATTTTCTATTTTCAGGGTGAACCCTATTTGAACCCTAAATTTTTAGAACATGTGGCTTACGCCAACAAACGAAAGATTTATACCGCTACTTCTACCAACGCGCATTATTTGAATGATGATGTAGCTAGAAAAACGGTGGCTTCTGGCCTGGATAGGCTCATTATCTCTATTGATGGAACTACACAAGATGTGTACGAGCAATATCGCAAGGGAGGAAAACTAGCAAAGGTGATTGAAGGAACGAAAAATGTGGTGAAGTGGAAAAAGGAGCTAAAGTCGAGAACGCCACACATCATCTTTCAGTATTTGGTTGTGAAGCCGAATGAGCACCAGTTAGAGGATGTGAAAAAGTTGGCAGACGAGCTAGGGGTTGATGAAGTAGCCTTTAAAACCGCGCAGATCTACGATTATGAAGATGGCTCAGAGCTTATTCCGACAATCGAAAAATACAGCCGCTACAAACAGTTAAAATCTGGAAAGTGGGCTATTAAAAATCGTTTGGTTAATCACTGCTGGAAAATGTGGCATTCTTGCGTAATCACCTGGGACGGCAAAGTGGTGCCCTGCTGCTTTGATAAAGATGCACATCATCAATTGGGCGAAATGAGCGAAACTTCTTTTAAGGCTGTTTGGAAAGGATCCTCTTACCGCAACTTCCGCCAGGCGCTTATCCGCTCTCGCAGCGAAATTGAAATTTGTAAAAACTGCTCTGAAGGCACTGAGGTTTGGGCTTAGTACACTTCGGCAAAAAGAAAAGGCCGCTCTAAGAACGGCCCTGTCGGTTGTATCTATAGGTAACTTAGTTTAGTTGTCAAGTAAAGCGCGGTTAAAGCTTCTGCCATTTACTTCTGCGTATTTTGTGATTAGGTCCCAACGAACGTTCATTCCTTTCGATTCGAAGTCACCACGGATTTTAGTGTATTTCATATCCAAAGAACCATCGAATTTAGCTGCGGTAAAGTTGGCGCCATCTCTGAATTCGGTGTATTTGAAAATGGCATCATCGTCAAAGTAAGTATTAGAGAAGTCAGCGCTGCGCTCGAATTCCGCGTACTTAAAGGTGTTGTCATCGTTGAATTTGGACCCAGCAAAAGAAGCGTTTTCCTCGAAGGTAGAGTACTTAAACATAGCGTTGCGCTCGAAGGTACAGTTCTCGAAAGTCACCTCTTTTTCAAAGTCGGCAGTAAAAGTGTACTCTGAGCGATTATCGTGATAGTAAGCGATTACGTCATCTTCAAAAGTTACGTTCTTAAAGCTCACGCGCGACTCTATCCATTCGTTCACGGTGTTGTCCCCACCATCTCTCCACCATCTTCTTCTGGTAGGCAGGTCTTCTTTCTTTTCGTCCATAAAGGTAAAGTCTAGAGCTCCCTTTACAGTTACGTTTTCATAGCTCACATCTTTTCCTGCTTTAATGGCAGCTATAATTTCATTGGCATCAACCGTGTTTTGTGCTTTTGCACTAAAGGCAAAGAGCAAACTGAATGCGAAAATGGTTAAAAGTGATTTGATTGTTTTTTGAGTTTTCATGACCAATTAGTGTTTAATATGTTAGACCGATGTAAACGTGCTTCGTTACATCAAACAGCTAAAAGATGTTGAAAACTCATAAAGGGTTGCACAAAAAAAGCCGACACTTAAAAAAATGTCGGCTTAGAGTTTCTTCAGGCAGGTCTTACTCCGTTGTTTCTTCGGTAATGTCGTAAATGATTACGCCATTGGCTACAAAGGCAAGCTCTTCCTTATCTTCTGTAATCTGCTCTATTTCTTCTTGTGGTTTGCCGGCATCTTCCGCATAATGGCGAAGTGTCTCTACATCGGTAATGGTTTTGGTTAGTATGCCATCAATAATGGCTACATTACCCTCCATACCTTCGCTTGGTACAAAGAAACCGTAATCCTTAAAGGTTACGCGCATTTCTTCACCATCAGGCATTACTAGGTTCATCCAGCAGCCCTTCATAGCGCATGTGGCTGTAATTTCGCCTTTCACTTTTACGTTTACCGAGTCGGCCTGCTCAAGCTTGGCTAGCATTTCTGACGGGGTAATTACACCCTCTGTAGTGATTTCTTCACCATACTTGCCTACCAAAGTGCCTTCAGACTTTTCTTGCTGACAGCTAAAAATCGTTGCAATAATTGCTATAAAAAGTAAGTTTCTCATTGTTCTCGTGTTTTCCTCAAAAATATTAATAAAGCCTGCTTTAGAGAAGCCAGAAGTAAAATATTATTCACTTTTCGAGTTTTTTTGTAACTCCTCTATGGTAAGCCTCAGGTATTCTAGCGCTTCTTGAGGCGAAGCAATAGCTTGTTGATGATTTGAAATGTAAGGCTCGCCTTCACCACGCATTAACCATTCGGCTGAAATTTTCTGACCGTCTTTTTCCAATGCCAACAGTTTTTCCAATACGGGGCCACTCGGGTAGCTCAACCTTCCTTTAGGGTTAACAATATTGAACATAACGGAGCTGGAAACCTCCAGTCGCTTTGCAAATGCATTTTCGCTGTCTCCAAAATCCTGAATTAACCAGGCAACACGTGTATTAATACTCATTCGAAATAGCTCGGCCGCTGTTGGCTGTGGTATGGTTGTCGGTCGCAAAATATGCAAACTTCGGGAAGTATCTTCTCATCAACCAAACAAGATGGGCACATGTAAGGCACACTGGTAATTCTGCGGTACATTTCTGAGCCAGTGGTTTGGCAGGGTCTTTCAAAGAAAATATTCAGGTCATCGTTGGTTACCAATGTGCGGGCGGTATCTAGCGCAATCACCTCAAAAAAGCCCAGCACATTCTCGTTTGGATCGGAACTGGTAATGTTGCCAGGGACAGAAGCGGGCGGAATATCAAATATGGATCCCGACCGTGCGGTAATGGTATTCACCCGACTCCAATATTCGTGTGCCTCTTTGGTAATGGAAGATTGAATTACGCTGAAATAGTGCTTTCTATCGAAAGTATAGTCTAAGAAACGAATGGCCATTTCGCGCGGAGCGATAAAATCTGGTCTAACTTCGGTTCCGTCTAGCAGCATTATTTCCTGCTGATTTAGCGGAATTTCGGCATAGCAAACCATGGGGGTATAAAAAGGAAAATGGCTATTAGGCAGTGATGCTCCAACTAACGGATAGGTTTCTTCTACATGCCAGCGCAAAAAGAATTCGTTCGGTTTATTATAAATATTGGTGCTAGCTGTAACCCTGATGGCGTCTCTAACCACAGTAACTCCGGTAGAGGAAATAGTGGTGTGCTCTATGCGCTCCCAAGAAACATCGTCTTGCCCGACTAACTCAGGCATTTGTTGCAAGGGGCTTGTATAAGTAGCACCATCTATGTTTACTTCTAACCTAAATTGGCTGCCCACTTGTTGGTTCAACACGCCATAGGGTAATTCGTAAATGCCATTGCCAATGTAGTTGAGTTGGGCGGCATTGTCTTGTTGGTCGAAAATCAATACACGGGCACTTTCTATTGGCAAAGGATCTTCTCCATTGGGTTGTGTGCGCGTAACAGTTACGGTATTGCCTACAGAACTATTGCTCACGCGGCCAAAGATCACCAGTTTTCCGCCTACCTCATCTGTGTCCAAGTCTATTACCTGAGTGCAACCAACAGCCATTAGTATAAGGGCCAAAGCGTAAATGAATATGTACTTTTTATGCATCAGAATTGGAAGTTATAGGTTAAGGTAGGGAAGGCAGCTCCGAGTACAGTAAGTCTGTGCGGTCGGGGCAAAAGACCAAAATCGTCTGGTCTTTTAAAGAATACAGAGTAGGCATTCTTTCGGGCCAGCACATTG
Source organism: Roseivirga pacifica (assembly GCF_900111145.1). Lineage (GTDB taxonomy): Bacteria > Bacteroidota > Bacteroidia > Cytophagales > Cyclobacteriaceae > Roseivirga > Roseivirga pacifica. The sequence continues at coordinate 445,543 of NZ_FOIR01000001.1, read as the reverse complement.
TAAATACCAATTGTAAGCGTGCCCTTATATCGCCTATCGGCAAGCTTATCGCGCAATTCCGCTTTCAAAATATCTCTGCCAAAAGTAAAGCTTAGGTCAACCCTGAAGTAATCGGGAATGCGGTAAGCATTGCGGTCAGAGAAATCAGGAATAATGGTGCCATCAATTCTGTAGTTCGACTCTATGGCATTAATGGGACGGCCTGTGTTGTAAACAATATTCCAATTGAAAGAACTTGAGCCTCTTAACTGCACGGTAGACACAAAGGAGAAACTATGAGTTCTGTCAAAGTTGGCAGGGTACCATTCGCCATCGTTAATGGTTTCGTCTGGCTCATCGCCAACCATTTGTACTTCGGTACGACCAAGCGTGTAGGCCAACCAACCAGTGAGTACTCCCTTAGATTTTTTGAGGAAAAGCTCCAACCCATAAGCCCTTCCCTTTCCGGCCAATACATCCGTTTCCAAATGGTCGTTCATTAACAAATCCACAAAATCCTTATAGTCCAGCAGGTTATCCATTGCCCTGTAATAAACCTCTGCCGAAAGCTCATATTTATTATCTGCATAGTTTTTAAATAGACCAATGGAGTAGTTATTACTAATCAGCGGTTTAAAGTAGGTGTTGCTTAGCTGTAGTTCGTCAGTAGGTGTTGCCGCAGCACTGTTGGATAGCGTATGAATAAATTGCTGTGTTCGATTAAAGCTAAGCTTAACCGAAGTAGATTCATTGAACTTATAGCGAACGCCTATTCTCGGTTCCAGACCACTATACGATTTTATTTTATCGCCCTTTCCATAGGCAATGGTATCTGTAATGTTCTCAACCAAAATTGGTTTTGTTGGGTCATATTGATACACATTGTATGGCCCCACATTTTGAAAGAAAGCATAGCGCAGGCCTAACGATACACCCAATCGCTGTCCTATTTCCATTTCATCATTGATAAAAAGCGCATACTCGTTGCCACTTTCTTTGTCAACTGTTTCGGGCACAATGCCTGAGTTATCGCCAAGTGGAGTAGAGGTTTCGTCCTTCAAATCGTACCGAACGTAGTCTGCGCCAAAGGTTAGGTTGTTCTTTTCAGATACATTGTAATAAAACGTCTGATTGGCCTGCCAATAGTCTACGCCATTGTTGACTTCGGCTGCATCTACACCAGAAGGATCAAAAAGCTGACTTCGATAGTCGCCCTTTACCACCCTTGTGGAAGAGACCAACCTATCGGAAATGGCGCTGCGCCAGTTTAGGTTGAAAATATCGGTGTTCCACCTGAAGCCAAATTCATCGGTGTATTTAAAGTAATCGCCACTTTTGTAATAGCTCAAATTCAGTCTGTTCGATGCGTTTATCCTCTGGGTGAGTTTTAGGTTCACATCGTGGAAACGCGCACTACTGTTTACCACATCTATGTTCTTAGATTGCTTCAAAACCCAATCGGAGTAGGATGCCCTTGCTGCCACCAGAAAGCGTGTACTGCCTTTGTTAATAGGGCCTTCGGCCAATAGCCTACTGGCCACCAACCCAAGGCCACCTTTTACATTTACCCTTTCTGTGTTGCCTTCCTTCATGTTTACATCTAGCACAGACGAAACGCGGCCACCATAATTTGCGGGCATATTGCCTTTATACAGCGTGAAATTATCAGTAGCATCTGGGTTGAAAGATGAGAAGAAACCTAACACATGGTTGGCGTTAAAGAGTATGGCGCCATCTTGCAAAATCAGGTTCTGATCTGTTCGCCCCCCGCGCACATTAAACCCACTGGCACCTTCGCCAACAGAGCCAACGCCAGGCAGTGCCTTTAAGCTGCTAATCACATCAACCTCGCCCATAAATGTTGGCAGGCTTTCAATTTCTTTAATGCTCAATTGATTTACCCCGGCATTAATCACTGCTATGTTTCGGTCTTCTCCTTGAGCCTCAATGGTTACTTGCTGCAGGGCGGTCACCTCGTCTTTCAAAGTAACCTCAATGCTTCCGTTGCCAACAATTTGTACTGGAATCGTTTTCGATTGTTTACCCAAAAACTGGAAAATAAGCGTGTAGGAGCCTGTATTTATGGTGAATTCGAAACTGCCGTCTTCTGTAGTTATTACACCTATGTTGGTGTTTTTTACGGCTACAGTAGCCGAGAAAAGCCCTGAGCGCTCTTCTTTACCCAATACCTTGCCCTTTACCAGCACCCGCCCGGTAGAGGTTTTGTTCGGGTCACCTATTAGTACTCGGGTGTCCTCGGTTTGTGCCCTTACTGAAAAGGAAAAAATAAGGCACAGCGATAAAAGTAGTACAGTCAGTACAGCGTGCAATCGTTTGTTCATGTTAGCGCGTTAATTATGAACTTACTGTAACATACTCTTTTTCAGTTAAAACTTATGCTGGCTAATCATACAAAGGGGTAATTTATTGTGTGAATGCCGCTACTACCAAATACTATACCCGATGTAACAAGTTTTAACGGGCTAGTTAATGGCATTTGCTTTGCGTATTATTATTTTTGCACGCTTAAAGATTTGACGTTGAGGGGAAAGCTACTAATTGCCGTGTATTTGACGAGCCTGTTTACGGTTTGGAATATCGACATTCCAAAGCGGGCGTTCCGTCATTACGAAAAGGGAGACTTGGATAAAGCCAGAGAGGACTTGGATAAGGCCGTAAAAAAGGACACCCTAAACCCAGCGGCTTACGCTTTGTATGCCCAGCTTTTTTCAGATTCTACCTACACCGCATACAATGTGGATACGGCCTATTGGGCAGTAACAAAATCCATTAGCCAGCTAAAGCTTATTAGCGACCCTAAAGACCTTGAGGATTTAAAGGAGTATAAAACAGACTCGGTAAGTTTAGAGGCACAAAAAGATAGAATTGATGCCTTAAAGTTTGAAGAGGTTAAGGCCATTCACACCATCGACAAGTACAATGTTTTTATAAACAGGCATACCGATGCTAATCAGGTGCCGCAAGCCATCGATTTAAGAGATCATATTGCATTTGAAGACGCGCAGCGTATTAACCTATGGCAAAGCTACGAGTCTTTTATGGAGGAGTACCCAGAAGCAAAAGACTATCCGCTTGCCGATAGCCTTCACAAAAAGCTGCTTTATGAAGACCTAACAGCTGATAAAACACTAGACAGTTATATCGACTTTTTGGAAGAATACCCGCAGTCGCCTTACCGCGATGAAATTGAAGTGGAGATATTCAACGCCACTACTGGAGTTAACACTATTGAAAGCTACGTGCAGTTTTTGAACCGCTACCCAAGCACCGCTTTAGCCGATAAAATTGCCAACAGGGTTTACCATTTGTACAAAGAACAATATGGTTCGGAAACATTCTTCGAGCATTTTAGCATTGGCAGCCAAATGGATTCGCTGGCCAATAGTGCATCGTTAGAAGCTGGTTTTTGGGTGCCAAAGTTTGAGAGTGGTCGCTACAGCCTTATTGATGCTAAGGGCGAAGTGAAGGTGATTACTTTCTTTAAGGAGTTACCGCAAAGCTACTTGTGCGAGCCTATTCTTACCGACTTTGTTTATGGCAGAATTAACGGACATAGCCGCATTCAGGGCAGAAATGGTCGCACTATTTACGAAGACGAATTTACCAGTGCCGAAGATGTAGGTTACGGATTGGTAGTAATCCAAAAGGCAGAAGGACAAATACTCATTCATAAGTCGGGCGAAGTAATTATTGAGGCGCCACAAGATGAAATCACGGTACTTTCAAACAGCTTTATTCGGACTTACGATAATGGCTTTTATGGACTAACCACGGTAAACGGTGTGCCTTATTTCGAAAATGAATTTTCGCAGATTGACACACTGCAGAGCTATTTATGGCTTGAAAAGGAAGAAGGAATAGCCTTGGTTCACCCTGAACAGTTACACGCTATTCTTTTAGGCAAAGACGAACCGCTGGCATTTGAGTATACAGATATAGACCTATTACCGAATGGCAGAATTTGGGCTGAAAAGAATGGTGAAGAGGGGATTTTAGATCTCAATTTCAATGAGGTAATTCCTTTTCAGAAAAGAGAAATTTATGACCGTGCCTATGGCTGGAAGTTTCAAGGCCCAAATGGTACCGAGGTTTGGCACGATGCATTTCCAGAACTGAAAGGGCAGCTTTTTGATGCAGTAAAAGACAACGATCGTTGGTTGGCGGTATCCAAAGACTCAAGTTGGACGCTTTACAACCAGTTGGCAAATGTTAAACCACAGCAGTTCGATTCGCTGCACCTGATGGGCGAAAACATGGTAATGGCCACCCGAAACGATTCTACTTGGGCGGTTTTCAAAAACGGTAAGCAAGTACTAATGACCAAGGAGTGGACACCGAGTTTGCTGGTGCCACAGAGCTACATAAAAACTGGCGAGCAGGCTAACCATGACTTTTTTATGCTGAGTAACTTTAAGAATTACCGCAAGATTTATAACGACAACGGCAAGGAAATTTTGGCCGCTACTTATAAAGAAGTAACTGCCTTAGACCCAGACATGCTTCGCTTGCAAAAGACCAACGCTGCGCTGGTAGATAGCCTAGGTGTGTTCTTGCTCGACTTTGTGTACGATGGCATGGGCTCCAACGAAAATGGGTATGTGAGCATTTTGGATGCTGGCAAAGTTGGCGTTATAAACCCCGCTAAAAGAATTTTGATAAAGCCGAACTACACTAAGCTAATTGAGCCTTATACCGATACCGTACTTGTAGCCGAAAAAGCGAATTTTAAGGGTTTTATCAATAAGCAGAACAAGCAGCTTTCGGGCTTCGATTTTGATGAAGTGCGCTACTGGAACGATACCCTCGCCATGGTACGGATAGAAGACGAGTGGATTCTACACAACATTGGCTTAGAAACCGCCCAGTATGAAGGCATGCTGGATTATACCTTAACCAAGGCCAACGATACCGAAAAGGTTATGCTGGTAACCACCGAAAATGGCCAGGGAATTTACAGCGATGTGCGAGGCGAAATAATTGAGCCAACCTACGATGTCATTAAGGTATTGGGAACAGAAGCAGAAAGCCTGTATTTTGCAGTGAAAATCGTAGAAGAGGCAAACATCTACGTAATTATCTACTTTGATGGTAATGGTAACAAACTATTTACCCAGAGCCTTAGCCAAGATGAGTATTTTCAGATAGCTTGCCCTTCTTAATAAGAAGACCAATGAAAAAATTATTTTTTGGCGCCCTGTTGGCACTTTTTATTGCCCAACCAGTTAGCGCTCAAACCCAAGAAAAACCCAAGATCATAGTTGGTATTGTAGTAGACCAAATGAAACAAGAGTACGTTTGGCGATTCTACGATCACTTTGGCGAAGGTGGCTTTAAGCGCCTTGTTGAGGGCGGCTTTATGGCCAAAAACGGGCATTATAATTATGCCTCAACAAGCACTGGCCCTGGCCACGCTTCGGTTTACACCGGAACTACACCATCGGTACACGGCATTGTTAATAACAGCTGGTATAGCCGCAGGTTGAAAAGAAGTGTTTACTGTGCGGAAGATACTACCGTGCAGGCCGTTGGCGGTTACAACCGCAATGGGCTTATTTCTCCGGCCAACCTTTATAGCTCTACCATTACCGATGAGCTAAAAATGGCAACCCAACAACGCGGAAAAGTAATTGCTATGTCCATAAAAGACCGTGGTTCTGCCTTGCCTGGCGGCCACCTATCTGACGGTTCTTACTGGTTCGATACCCAAACTGGTAACTTTATGACATCTACTTTCTACATGGATGAACTACCGAAGTGGGTGAGCGATTTCAACGCACAGAAGAAACCAGATGAGTATTTGAGCAAAACTTGGAATACCCTTAAGCCGATTGAAACTTATGTTGAAAGTGGTGAAGATAATTCTAAATACGAAGGTGGTTTTAGAGGCAAAGACACTCCAACTTTCCCATATGACTTGGCTAGCCTAAAAGGCAGCAATGGCAACTGGGGCATGCTGCCAAGCACTCCTTTTGGTAATACTATTTTGGCCGATCTTGCCCTAGAGGCAATTAAAAGCGAAGATCTTGGCGGTGACGATATCACCGATTTCCTAGCGGTAAGCTTTTCCAGTACCGATTATATAGGTCATAACTTTGGGCCACAATCCAAAGAGGTGCAAGACACTTACATTCGTTTGGACAGAGAAATTAAGCGTTTGCTAGACGCACTAGACGCTAAAGTTGGCAAGGGTAACTATACCGTGTTTTTGAGTGCTGACCATGCTGTGGCCGAAAACAGCATCCGCATGAAAGACCTTGGTTTTAAAGCCGACAACATCAGCACAAGAGCTGTTGCCGGTTTTGTTAATTCCGAATTGGTAAGCAAGTATGGTGAAGGCGACTGGATTGAAGCGCGTGGAACGGACATCTTCTTAAACCACGATGTAATTGACGAAAAGAAGCTTGACCTATACGAACTTCAGCTTTTTGTAAGCCAAAAGGCAATGGAGTTTCCGGGCGTATATTTAGCCATACCAGGCACCGATTTGGTGCGCAATAGCTACACTGAAAAAATGCGCGCACTTATGCAGCGTGCTTACCACCCAAAGGAGTCGGGCGATGTAAAGCTTATTTTAGAGCCGGCTTGGCAAGGTGGAGGAAGCACCGGCACAGGCCACGGCAACCCGTGGAATTACGATACACATGTACCGGTAATTTTCTATGGCTGGGGCATTAATGAAGGTGCGCAGTCTGTGCGTGAGATACACATTACGGATATTGCACCAACCATAAGCATGTTAATGAATATGCGTTTGCCAAGTGGTGCAACAGGGCAGCCTGTTTTTGAGGCATTGAAAGACTAATTAGCAAGCCATCTCGAAGGTAATGTTAGTGTTGAACCAATCTACGGTAGCACATGCTTTACTTTTGAGATGGCTTTTTTACTGAATCTGTTTCCAGTATTCAGTTCAACTACTATATTTGCGAACTCTTCGGGGGGGTAGCTCAGCTGGCTACCCGCCCGATACGTACCGTCTCGGTACAGACGGGGAGCGCTACACTGGCAGTTTATGTACGTATATGTGTTAAGAAGTGAAAAAGACCAGACCCAATATGTGGGAATGAGTAAGGAGCCTGAAAGAAGGCTCGAAAAAGAACATAATGTAGGAAAGGTTAAATCTACCAAGTCGAAGATGCCTTGGAAGATTATTTATATTGAGTACTACGAAACAAGAGAAGAAGCTCGCCAGCGAGAAAAGTATCTGAAAAGTGCTGCTGGTAGAAGGTTTCGAAAAAACTTGGGGGTTTAGCTCAGCTGGCTAGAGCGCTACACTGGCAGTGTAGAGGTCACCGGTTCGAATCCGGTATCCTCCACCAAACCAAAAGCCTTGCAGTAATGCAGGGCTTTTTTGTTTTCTGTCACACAATTGTCACACTTTCCCTATTTTAGAAAGATGTTTTCCTTTTACTCTCCTAAGGCCAAAAGAAATATTGCTCGGATTATTCCCTTCGCAATTATTTGGGTGGTTATGGGCTGGATCATCCTTTATTTGGAACATGTAGCCAGTATAAACGGGGTTGTGGATGACGAAACCGCTATACACCTAAACTTCCCCGTAGTCCTTTTTGCTACTGTTTCTGTGGCCCTTATTGGCTTATTGGTGGGTGTTATGGAGGTAGTTTGGCTCGAAAAGGTTTTTCGAAAGCGCAGCTTCGCCCAAAAGCTGTTCTATAAGTTCGGCCTCTACGCGCTAACAATGCTTGTCATCATCAGTATTGCCTATCCGATTGCCGCTAGTATTGAGCTCAAAACAGGCTTGTTTAGCCAAGCTGTACAAGAAAAGTTCTTTGGTTTTATGCTAAGTCCTGTGTTTTGGAGCACCATGGTGGGTATGGGTACAAGTTTGTTTCTGTGTCTTTTTTATGCCGGAATCAGCGAAAACCTGGGGCATAAAGTAATGCTCAACTTTTTTACCGGCAAATATCACAGCCCGAAGGAGGAGGAGCGCATTTTTATGTTTCTCGATTTGAAAGCCTCTACAACAATAGCAGAAAAGTTAGGGCATGTACGTTACTTCAACTTCCTGCAAGAGTATTACGATAACCTGAGCGATGCCATTATAGCCCATCAAGGGGAGGTCTACCAGTATATTGGCGATGAAATTGTGGTGTCTTGGCGGAATGAATTGGGCCTTAAGTCTAATAACTGTATAGAATGCTTTTTTGCCATGAAACGCGATTTGCAAAAGCGCTGGCCCTTTTATGAGGCACAATATGGTTTTAAACCTAGTTTTAAAGCAGCCATGCATTTTGGCAGGGTTACAACGGGCGAAATTGGAGCACTAAAAAAAGAGATTTTTTATACAGGTGATGTGTTGAATACTACCGCTCGCATTCAAGGGCTATGCAATGAGTATGGAGAGGAACTGTTAATCTCTGAGGCATTACAAGCACAGCTCTCGCTTGATACAAAGTACCAGACTAAGTCGCACGGAACGGCAGTGCTTAAAGGCAAAGCCAGCAGCTTAGAAATTGTGGGGGTGAGGAAAAGTTAATCTCTAGTCATTCTGAGAATAGCGAAAAATCTTATCAGAGCTGTAATGTGCCAATAGGCGCTGCGCTCAGTATAACTTATGTATTGAGCTTGTACCGCTCCGTTGGACTAACGGGAGCTCTTAAAGCACTCTCCTGGCTTTGCGGAAACGCTTTTTGTAGTAATCGCTGTAGAGGTTGCTTTCCGTAACCCCAAGCGAGGTTGATGCATGAATAAAACGGACATCGTTTCTCCCCTTAACTGAAGTTACAATGCCGGCATGCGTAATTTGTCTGCGTTTTTTCCCTGTTGCAAAAAACACCAAATCACCTACTCTAAGCTCATGTAAGGCCACGCGTTTGCCTTCCTTTGCTTGTTGCTCAGAAGTGCGTGGTAGTTTGATATTAATAGATCCGTAAGAGTGATAAAGCAAGGCAGAGCAGTCCATTCCGGCACGCGTGGTACCGCCATATTTGTAGGGTACACCAGTATAGGAACGTGCTGTTTGAATAACGGCATCGGCCTTTTTGGCTCGGCCACCGGCACATGAGGACAGAAAAAGACATACGGCCAAAATAGCCGAAAGCGTGTAAACTGGTGAAATTCGCACGTTCGAGTAGTTATTGGTGATAAACAAAATTAAAAGATTTCATGGAATATCCTTTTTAATCACGTCTAATCCATTCATTTAAGTATCTTTCAACATGCTAAAAAGGGTGTGCCTTGTACTGTTAACTAGTCTGCTTTGCTTGCAATTAGCCGCTCAAAAAAAGTGGAAGGATGCGTATTATGAGGAGCTGACTGACGAAACCTTTCGCGATTTCAAAGGCTTTAACCAACCTATTGACATCAAGAAAATTCAGTATAAGTTGCTTAATGCAGCAGTGTTTTTTTCGACCAACGAAGCACGCTTAGAACAAGGCTTAAGTGCGTTGTCGTTTCAGGAAAACCTAGAGATTATGGCATGGAATCATTCCATAAAAATGGGAGAGGACGACTTCTTTGCACATGAAGACCCTAAAAACAGAAAAAGGAAAACCCCAAGGCAACGCGCGAACCTGGCCGGAATAACCAACCCACAAATTGCCGAAAACCTAACAGCGATAGGAGGCAAGAATTATGGCACTTATATGGAATTGGCCGATGCTTTGGTTGACAGTTGGATCGATTCTCCACCGCATAGAAAAACTTTATATTCTGCTGATGCACTACAACTTGGCTGTGGCGTTTACTACTACGATGGTGTTTGGCAGAAAAACAGAGACATTCACAAACAAGGGAACGGTTTTTGGTTAGCTACTCAAAACTTTCAGTTGTTTACAAAAGTGAGCGCGAGCTCGTCAAAAGAAAAGAAACCTAAATAAAACTACCCATGAGGAAAATTATAGTGATGATGGTATTGAGTTTGGTAGCCACCAGTTTTTATGGTCAAGGGCTCAATCAGAAAGATCGACAACAGATCGATCAACGTGTTGGCAGTTTTTTGCAGCAGATTTCAGATAAGAATTACACTGGCTTGGTAGACTATATCTATCCGAGAGTATTTGAACATACCAGCAAAGATCAGATGTTTAAAACATTTGCCATGTTGGAGCAAATGGGAATTACCCTAAAGTTTCAGAACATGGAAGTGCTTGAGGCAAACTCCCTGTCTACGGTGGACAATATAGAGTATGCCATGATTAAGTATAACCTTGACATGACGCTGCCGCTTACAACGGACGATCTAAAAGGCTTTGCCCCACTAATTGTTCCTTCGCTTGAGTCGAACTTCGGTAAGGGCAACGTGATTTATAATAAGGCCGAGAACTACATTCGTGTTAAGGGCCAGAAGTATTTAATGGGTGTAAAAGACCCTGAATACAAGAGCCAATGGTTGTTCTTGATTTACGATGCCAGTTTTAAATCTGCTATTACCAAAATAGTACCTGCTAAGGTAAATCAGCAAGCTGCTGCAATTGCTGGGGAGTAACTATAGAACGCTAAAAAAATGGCACTCAAATTAAAATTCGAGTGCCATTTTTTATTTCTCGCAAACCCCAAGGTCGCTTTTGACTATTGACCCAACTGCTTAAGTGCATTCCAAGCCATAAAGCCGATTCCTAGCTCTATGGCATCTTCATCTACATTAAAGCGAGGCGTATGCGCGCCAAATGTTGTTTCCTTGGCCTCGTTGCCTGTACCTAATCGGTAGAAACATGCTGGCACCTCGTGGCTGTAGTAAGCAAAGTCTTCAGCGCCTAACCATAGGTCAAGGTCCACAATGTTCTCTTCGCCAATGTATTCGCAAGCAGCTGCTCTGGCAATGGCGGTTGTATCCTCATCGTTGTGCAAGAATGGATACCCCACATCAATGTTTACATCGCAAGAACCGCCCATTCCTTCGGCCACACTTGTCGCTAGTTTGGTAATGAGGTCGTGCGCCTTAAAACGCCAGTCTTCATCCAATGCGCGGAAGGTTCCGTCAATTTTCACCTCGTTAGGAATAATGTTCTGCGCACTGCCGCCATGAATCGCCCCGAAGGTTAATACAGTAGGTATTTTAGGATCCGCATTTCGGCTAATTACCGTCTGTAGTGCGGTAATAATCTGTGCAGCAATCACTATTGGATCGATGGCCTTATCTGGCAATGCTGCGTGTCCTCCTTGGCCTTTTACCGTTAAGTAAACTTCATCAGCACTGGCCATGTATTTACCCGAGCGGAAGCCCAGCTTACCTGTGGGGATGTAAGGCAGTACATGCTGCCCTAGCATGGCAGCCGGACGCGGGTTCTCCAAGGCACCAGCTTTGATCATAAGGGAAGCACCTCCCGGGTTTTTTTCTTCCCCAGGTTGAAAAACCAGTTTGATGGTTCCCTCAAATTCGTCCTTCAGTTCGTTCAGAATGGTAGCAGCACCCAAAAGGCATGCGGTGTGCACATCGTGACCACAGGCATGCATTACGCCATCGTTGGTCGATTTATAAGGCACATCGTTTTCTTCCTGAATAGGCAGTGCATCCATATCGCCACGAAGGGCGACAACTTTAGTGTCTGGGTTTTTTCCTTTAATAAGGGCTGTAATTCCTGTATCGGCTACGCCTTCTGTAGGTTCTATACCCAGTTTGCGCAGCTGTTCGGCTACATATTTGGCGGTTTCATGCTCCTCGAACGAAAGTTCTGGGTGCGCATGAATATGACGCCTAATAGCTACAATCGACTCAAAGTGTTTTGCAGCTAGTGATTTTACTTGCTCGGCTGAAATCATTCTTCAATGCTGAATTTGTCTGGCACGATGGAAGCTGTTGAGTAGTGCTCACGAATCTTTCTGTATAGCGGTTGTGCTTCTACTTGTTGAAAGAACTCGCCCACCTTAACAAAGTAAGTGGGTAGCTTATAACTAAACTTTGCCTCCAATTCAGGCACAATATCGAAAAGGCGGTTTCGCACACGGCCTGCCTCAATTTCGTTGTTGCCTGAATACACCAAAATGGTGTAGCCACTGTATTCACGAATGGTGTCGTTGCGCACCACCATGGTATCAATTACCGCTTGCAGTTCATCTTTCAAATCGAAAGAAGTCTGAAGCGGTTCATTGTCAATCACTTTTTCGGTAGCAGTAACCTGCGTTGTATTAACCGTAACTTCTGGACGGTATTTTTTCAAATCGTCAGAGTAGTTTAAGTCGGCTTTGGTTGTGGTAGTCTTCTGCGGAACAGAGGGGCCTGCACAACCAACTGCCAAAAGCATGGCCCCAATGAGGGCGAAAATATAGGTGCTTTGCTTATTCATCTATTAATACACACTTGTTACTCTTCAGGTCTTCTTCAACCACCTTAAACTTAACGTCTTTTTTCACGGTTCCGTCTGAGTACTGTACAGAAACACGGTCGTTTCTACCATGTACCTTCTCTGACTTGGCCGGAGCTACCTTCTCGGCAGGTGGTCTGTTACGGGTGTCTTGGCGGCCTGCCAATGCACTCTGCGATTCTTCCTTAGATTCGTTGTAAGCCTGACGTTGCGTTTGTCTTGCCTCTTGCACCCTGTTAGGGTCTTCAGTTGGCAATGCGGCTTTGGTTAAGAAAGAAACCGTCTCTTCGTTCACCTTGTTCAAGAAACCTTTGAACATCTCGAACGCTTCGAACTTATAGATCAAAAGTGGGTCTTTCTGCTCGTAAACGGCATTCTGTACCGACTGCTTCAAGTCGTCCATGTCGCGCAAGTGCTCTTTCCAAGTTAAGTCAATTACGCCTAAAGTAATTGATTTTTCTATGGCTTTAATCAGCTCGGCATTTTCGGTCTCAATGGTTTTTTCAAGGTTTACTGCAACCCCAATTTGGCGCTTACCATCAGTAATTGGCAACAAAATGTTCTGAACAGTAGCTCCTCTTTCGCGCTGAATGTTCTTCAACAACGGTAGCGTGGTTTCGGCAATCATTTTGTTTTTAGCATTGTATGCAGCATAAGCTTCCTCATACAAATCGTTGGTAAGGTCGTTCATGTTGGTGGCACCAAATTGGTCTTCCGTAATTTTGGTGTCCATTCCCAACGTACTAATGCAGCTTAACTTAAACGCATCGAAATCCTCGGCACCTTTGGTGTTATTTACAATCTCTTCGCAGGTATCGTACATCATACTCATGATGTCGAGCTGCAAACGCTCACCTTTAAGGGCGTTCTTTCTACGATCGTAAATTACAGTACGCTGCTGGTTCATTACGTCATCGTACTCCAACAGGCGCTTACGTATACCGAAGTTATTTTCTTCTACCTTTTTCTGAGCTCTTTCAATAGACTTAGAAATCATAGAGTGCTGAATCATTTCGCCCTCTTTCAAGCCCATTCTATCCATTAGTTTGGCTACTCTGTCAGAGCCAAACAAACGCATTAGGTTATCTTCTAACGAAACAAAGAACTGCGAAGAACCTGGGTCTCCTTGACGACCAGCACGACCTCTTAGCTGTCTATCGACACGTCTGGATTCGTGGCGTTCTGTACCAATAATGGCCAAACCACCAGCCGCTTTAGAGTCTGGATGAAGCTTAATATCCGTACCACGACCCGCCATGTTGGTAGCAATGGTTACCGTACCCGGCTTACCAGCTTCGGCTACCACATCTGCCTCACGTGCGTGCTGCTTGGCATTTAGTACCTGGTGTTTAATTTTCTTTAGGTTGAGCATTCTACTCAAAACCTCAGAGATTTCTACCGATGTAGTACCCACCAATACTGGTCGGCCTTGCTCGGTAAGTTCTACAATTTCGTCAACCACTGCGTTGAACTTTTCGCGTACCGTTTTGTACACTTTGTCATCGCGGTCGTCTCGCTGAATTGGCCTGTTGGTAGGAATTACTACGGTGTCTAGCTTGTAGATTTCCCAGAACTCGCCTGCTTCAGTTTCTGCAGTACCCGTCATACCAGCTAGTTTATGGTACATTCTAAAGTAGTTCTGCAAGGTAATAGTAGCGTAGGTTTGTGTAGCGTCTTCCACTTTTACGTTTTCCTTCGCCTCAATGGCTTGGTGCAAGCCATCAGAGTATCTTCGGCCATCCATTACACGACCAGTCTGCTCATCCACAATCTTTACCTTGTTCTCCTGAACAATGTATTCAGTGTCTTTCTCGAACATGGTGTAAGCCTTAAGCAATTGATTCACGGTGTGAATTCGCTGTGCTTTCACACTGTAATCGGCAATGGCTTCGTCTTTCTTTTTTAGCTTTTCTTCGTCAGAAACACCGTCTTCTTTTTCCAGTTGCGCTACAATGTCACCAATGTCGGTTAGAATAAAGAAGTTAGGATCCTCACCCTCTCCGGTAATCAAATCGGTACCTCTTTCAGTAAGGTTTACCGCATTCGACTTTTCGTCTATGGTAAAGTACAAAGGCTCATCAGCCTTTGGCATGTTCTTCTGGTTGTCTTGTAGGTAGAAATTCTCTGTTTTCTGAAGTGTGATTCGGATACCCGTTTCACTCAAGAATTTAATCAAAGGCTTATACTTAGGCAATCCTCTGAAGGCTCTGAAAAGTGCTAGGCCACCTTCTTCTTCGTTACCTTCTTTAATAAGTCTTTTTGCATCGTTCAAATACTGGCCACAAAGCTTGCGCTGCGCTTCTACCAATTTTTGAATGCGTGGTTTCAATTCGTGGAATTCGTGCTCATCGCCTTTAGGCACTGGACCCGAAATAATCAACGGTGTTCTGGCTTCATCAATCAGTACTGAATCCACCTCATCGACCATGGCGAAATGATGACGACCCTGAACAAGCTCTTGCTCTTCTCGCGCCATGTTGTCTCTTAGGTAGTCGAAGCCGAATTCGTTGTTGGTACCGTAAATGATGTCGCAGCGGTAAGCATTTCTTCTTTCCTCAGAGTTTGGTCTGTGCTTGTCGATACAGTCAACCGTTAGTCCGTGGAATTGGAAAAGCGGTGCCATCCATTCGGAGTCACGCTTGGCCAAGTAATCGTTTACCGTAACCACGTGAACACCACGGCCTGCAAGTGCATTGAGGTATGCTGGCAAGGTGGCTACCAAAGTTTTACCTTCACCTGTGGCCATCTCAGAGATTTTACCTTGGTGCAGTACAATACCGCCAATTAGCTGCACATCATAGTGAAGCATTTCCCAAGTCACCTCGTTTCCGGCCGCCATCCACTTATTCTTCCAAATGGCAGTATCGCCATTTACTTCTACCTGCGTACCGGTTGCAGCAATCTGTCGATCGTGCATGGTTGCCGACACGGTAAGACTACCATTTTCCTTCAGTCTTCTGGCAGTTTCTTTTACCACCGCGAAGGCTTCAGGAAGGATGTCCATTAATATTTTTTCAAGCTCTTCGTTTCTTTGTTCTTCAAGCTTGTCTATGGCTTCAAAGGCTGCTTCTTTCTGGCCAATCTCTAGGTCAGTATTGTTGGCAATGCCTTGTTGTTCTGCAATTTGATCATCGATGGATTTAAGCCCAGCGTTGATTTTATCTTTGAGCTCCTGCGTTTTATTTCTTAGGTCTTCATCACTAAGGCTCTTCAGTGTTTCATAAACCCCGTTTATCTGCTTCACGAAAGGAGTTACCTCCTTTACATCTCTATCTGATTTACTTCCGAAAAGCTTAGCAAGCCCTTTTGTTAGTACGCTCATAATTGAAAATTAAGTGCTAAAGTTAAATTCTTGTGCTTTAATAAAGAAAGCATGTGTGTATTATCTTCAAATGGAAATTGATCCGGCAAAAACCTGCTTTGCAGGGCCAATTAGATAAATGTTTTTAAAGCCGTTATCGGCCTTTTCAAAAGTTACTTTTAATGTGCCGCCAACAGCCTGAAGTGTTACTTCCTCAACATTGTTTTTTAGGCCTAAGGAAAGCGCTGCAGCCGTGCAGCCTGTTCCGCACGAAAGTGTTTCGCCTTCCACACCGCGTTCGTAGGTTCTTATCTTAAGTTCGGCATCGCCCAATTGTTGAATGAGGTTTACGTTCACGCCTTTTGCTTTAAAGCGTTCAGCGTAACGAACGGACTGGCCTTCGGCTATCATGTCGAGTTCGGCTACATTGTTATTGTAGCGAATGTAATGCGGAGAACCAGTGTCTATCAAAAAGTCTTCGCCAATTTGTTCGTAGCCGGCTACATCGTTCATCAATAGCCTCACTTCATCACCTTTAATGGTGGCTTTGTGCATGCCATCAATGGCCAAAAAGTCAGTTTTGTCTGCAATAATGCCAAGTTGTTTGGCAAACATTACGGCACAACGGCTGCCGTTGCCACAAAGCGACTGGGAACCATCTGGGTTGTAGTAGACCATTTCGAAGTCGGCATTGGCTGCGTTTTCGATAAGGATCACGCCATCGGCACCAATCCCGAATCTGCGATCGCAGAGTTGAGCGATTAATTTCAGGTCGTCTTTCGGGAAAACACCCTCCCTATTATCGACCATTACAAAATCGTTACCGGTACCCTGATATTTATAAAAAGATAAGGCTCGCATTGCAAAAGTTTGTCTCCTGATTGCAATTTACGAGCCTAAAGTTTTTTAGTGACAAAATGTCCTAAGGGATTGTACTAGTTATTTACTTTTCTTGATAAAGTAACGAAAGCCAATCGCTCCTTTCAGAAAATCATCTCCATCGACTGCGCCAGAAACATATGCGCCTTCGGCATGAAAGGCGAAGTTTCGCATTTTTTCGAATGGTTTTACAGTAAAACCCACTGCGGGAATCACAGGGCCTTCCGCAAGCTTGAAGCGATAGCCCAGGCCTCCGAAAAGATTGAAGTCTTCTTTACGAATGAAGTTGTAGAAACCCATTATTTCAGGAGAAAACTCAGAAACGTCCATGTCGATTCTTCCTTCGCCCCAAATGCGCTTTTCTGGATTAGTGCTGATACCAAAACTACTCACGGCCTCTGAGTGTAAAAAACTAAGGCCAACCTGTGCTTTTGCTTGATTAAGTGCGAATAGACAAAGCGCGATTAAAAATACTTTCTTCATAAGAATGGTGTTTAATGTTTTTTTAGAAGTCAACTTAACAAAGTTTAGACCAAAAAAAACCTCGAACTATTAAGTCCGAGGTTCTTATATTTTCAAAAGGCTCGATTATCTACGAGTCAATTTTTCTTTAATTCTAGCAGCTTTACCTTGTCTACCTCTCAAGTAGAACAATTTAGCTCTTCTCACTTTACCTTTTCTCAACACTTCGATTTTATCGATGTTTGGAGAAAGCAATGGGAAAATTCTTTCTACACCAACTCCACCAGAAACTTTTCTTACTGAGAAAGTCTCACCGTTAGTACCTGCATTTCTTCTCTGAATTACAGTACCTTGGAACTGCTGGATTCTCTCCTTGTTTCCTTCTGTAATTTTAACGTGTACGTTAATAGTATCGCCAGGAGCAAAAGAAGGTAGCTGAGCTCTTCTTTCGTTATTTTCCTCTTCTATAAATTTAATAAGCTCGCTCATGATTTTTTTCTGTATAAAGCCAGTCTTTCAAAACGGACTGCAAATATAGGGATTAGTTTTTGATATTTAGAACCTTACGCCAAAATTATTCTTTAAAAATATCTGGTCGCCTCTGTTTGGTTCTTTCAACTGCTTGTTCGTGTCGCCATTCTTCAATTTTGGCGGCATGGCCCGAGAGCAATACATCAGGCACTTTCATGCCATTGTATTCCGCGGGTCTGGTATAAACAGGTGGTGCCAACAGGTTGTCCTGAAATGAATCAGTTAAAGCCGAGGTTTCGTCTGATAACACTCCAGGGATAAGCCTAATAAGGGCATCGGACAATACTGCGGCTGCCAATTCGCCTCCTGAAAGCACATAGTCACCTATGCTGATTTCGCGGGTTATGAATGCATCGCGCACGCGCTGGTCTACTCCTTTGTAATGGCCGCACAAAATGATGATGTTCTTTCTTAATGAAAGTTCGTTACAAGTCCCTTGATTGAGTTGCTCTCCGTCAGGGGTCATGTAAATTACTTCATCGTATTCGCGCTCAGCCTTCAAAGCGCTAATACATCTATCGATTGGCTCGATCATCATTACCATGCCTGCACCACCACCATATGCATAATCGTCAAGCTGTTTTTTGCGGTTAACCGCATACTCGCGCAAGTCGTGCACATATACTTCTGCAAGGCCTTTGTCTTGCGCTCTCTGTAATATGGAGTGCGAAAACGGGCTGTCGAGCAGTCGTGGCAAGCATGTAATAATGTCAATTCTCATCTTCCGATGTATATATATCGAGTAATCCTTCCGGGATTTTTAGGCTAATTGATGTGGCCGATTTATTAAGCGCTACAAGCAGCTCTTCCTGATAAGGCAAGAGAATCTCTTGATCGTCTTCGTTTTCCAAAACCAAGATCAGTTGTGGGCCACTTTCTAATAGGTTCACAACTTTGCCAACGGTTTGGCTTGTCGCGGCATCAATTACCGAATAACCAGCTAACTCGTGCAGGTAAAATTCATCATCTGGCAATTCGGGCAGTACTGCTAGTGGCAAGTAAAGCTTAGCGCCTTTTAGCGCATTGGCTTCTTCTACTGTAAGTACTTCTTCCAAAGCCACAATGGCCCGGTTTCCCTTTAGACTTATCGACTCAATAAAAAAAGGAACCAGTTGTTGTCCTTGCTGAACAAAAACTGATTCCAAATCTTGATAAGCCTCCGGGCTGTCAGCGTCTATTGCAACCTGAACCTCGCCCTTTAAGCCATGTGCTTTGATGATGTAACCCAGAAGATAACATTCATCAACTGTCATAGCAGCTGCTTAGTCGTTTTTCTCTTCTTCTGAAGTTTCCTCTGTTGCTTCAGCTGCAGGAGCCTCCGCTTCGTCAGTTGCTTCTTCTTCAGCAGGAGCGTTAGCTGCTTCTTCTTCAGCTTTTTTAGCAGCAAGTGCTTCTGCTCTTGCAGCGCTTACTTTAGCTTCAGCCTCAAGTTTTGCTTTCTTAGCATCTTCTTTCGCTTTAGCCAATTGCTCAGATTTACCAGCAATTTTAGCGTCTTTGTCAGCTACCCAAGCATCAAATTTCTTGTCTGCTTCTTCTTGCGTTAAAGCACCTTTGATTACACCAATTTGAAGGTGTTTTTTCAACATCAAACCTCTGTAAGAAAGCATTGCTTTCACAGTGTCAGTTGGTTGAGCACCATCCATTAACCATTTGAACGCTCTATCATTATCAATGTTGATAGAAGCTGGGTCGGTGTTAGGGTTATAGGTACCGATTTTTTCAATAAAGCGACCATCACGTGGTGCTCTAGCGTCAGCGATTACTACATCGTACATCGCTCTTCTCTTACGGCCTCTTCTGGCCAATCTGATTTTTACTGCCATTTTATTTTATATGGTTTATGGGGATCACGTCCCCGCTCTTTCTGAGAACACGTCTCGAAAAAGGACTGCAAAGATAATTGATTATTATTTAATTCGCGACAGTAGGTTAATTATTTTCAGTACAGCGAGTTATAAAGCCTTTTGGCAAAGAGTTATTTTGAAAGTGAAATATGAAAATCTTATAATCGCTTAAACGATTTTTGATAGTATTTTTATTCCCATACCTTTGTTTCAGTGATTTAGCAAAGTAGCATCCATGGATAACTATACTTACCTAAGTAATGCCGACCCAAAGGCCATAGAGTCGCTTTACGAACAATATAAAAATGATCCCAGCAGTGTAGATGAAGGCTGGAGGAAATTCTTTGAAGGATTCCAGTTCGCGCAAGAGGACTATCCTTTACTACCAAATGGTAAAAGTACTGCAACCGCTTCAGCACCGTCTAAAGGTGGTGGCAACCTTTCTGAAAAGGAAGTGGAAGTACAAAAGCTTATTCATGCGTACCGCTCGCGTGCTCACTTGCGCTCTCATACCAACCCGGTAAGAGAAAGAAGAGACAGACATCCTATTTTGGACCTGCAGTACTTCAACCTATCCGAATCTGATCTTGACACTGAATTTCAGGCAGGTGAAGAATTAGGGATAGGAAAGGCTTCTCTTCGCAAAATCATCGAGACACTTAAGTATATATATGAAGGAGCTGTTGGCTTTGAATATATGTATGTGCGCAACCCAGAGAAATTAAACTGGCTGCGTCAGCGTATTGAGAAAGATGCATTGGATTTTAATCCTTCGAAGGACCAACGCAAACGAATTCTGAGCAAATTGAACGAGGCTGTTGTTTTCGAAAACTTCCTCCATACAAAATATTTAGGCCAAAAGCGCTTTTCATTAGAAGGTGGCGAAACCACTATTCCTGCCCTTGACGCCATTATTAATAAAGGTTCAGAACTAGGTGTAGAAGAAGTAATGATTGGTATGGCTCACCGTGGCCGACTAAACGTTCTGGCCAACATAATGGGCAAAACCTACGAACAAATATTCAATGAGTTCGAGGGTGGCGCTACTCCTGACCTTACCATGGGCGATGGTGATGTGAAATATCACCTTGGTTTTTCTAGCCAAATTAAAACGCACAACGGTAAAGACGTTGAAGTAAAACTTGCTCCTAACCCTTCGCACTTAGAGGCTGTAAACCCGGTGGTTGAAGGTTTTGTGCGTGCCAAAGGTGACGAAGAGTACGATAGAGATAGGTCTAAGATCCTCCCTATCCTTATTCATGGTGATGCTGCAGTTGCTGGCCAAGGCATAATGTACGAGGTAGTACAAATGAGCCAGTTGGAAGGCTACAAAACAGGAGGAACTATCCACTTTGTGATTAACAACCAGGTTGGTTTTACGACCGACTTTGACGATGCCAGATCGGCTATTTACTGTACCGATGTAGCCAAGATGATTGATGCACCGGTACTTCACGTAAATGGTGACGATCCTGAGGCAGTGGTGTTCTGTGTGCAGTTTGCAACTGAGTACCGTCAAAAGTTTGGTGACGATATTTTTGTGGATATGGTTTGTTACAGACGCCATGGCCACAACGAGAGTGATGAGCCTAAATTCACACAGCCATCACTTTACAACAAGATTTCGAAACACCCGAACCCAAGAGAGGTTTACAATAAATTCTTAATTGAAAAAGGTGAAGTAGAGGCTGCTTTAGCCAAGTCGATGGATAAGGAGTTCCGCGCTTTGCTTCAAGACAGATTAAACCTAGTAAAGCAAAAGCCTTTGCCTTATGTGTATCAGCCGCTTGAAGAGGAGTGGAGAACACTTAGAAGGTCTAAGCCAGAAGATTTCGATAAATCTCCTGAAACAGGTGTAAGCCAAGCAACAATCGATAAGGTTGCTGAGGCACTTACCAATATCCCTAAAGGCTTTAAGCCAATTAAACAAATTGAAAAGCAGCTTAAGCAGCGTAAGGACATGTTCTTTAAGGACAAGCAGCTTAACTGGGCTGGCGGTGAGCTTTTGGCTTACGGATCGCTTTTGCTTGATGGTAAAATGGTGCGTCTTTCGGGGCAAGATGTACAGCGTGGTACATTCTCGCACAGACATGCCGTATTGCGCGATGCAAATACAAACGAGGCTTACAATAGCTTGAACCACCTAGAAGGTGCCAAATACAACTTTGAGATTTATAACTCGTTGCTTTCTGAGTTTGGTGTAATGGGCTTTGAGTTTGGTTATGCCATGGCTAACCCTAACGCACTTACAATTTGGGAAGCGCAGTTTGGCGACTTTGCAAACGGTGCACAAGTAATGGTCGATCAGTTCCTTTCTTGCTCAGAAACTAAATGGCAAAGAATGAATGGCTTGGTGCTATTGCTACCGCACGGTTACGAGGGGCAAGGTCCTGAGCACTCAAATGCAAGACCGGAGCGTTACCTACAGCTTTGTGCCGAGTACAATATGGTAGTGACTAATATTTCTACCCCAGCCAACTTATTCCACGCTTTGCGTAGACAGTTAACATGGGACTTCAGAAAACCATTGGTAAACATGTCGCCTAAGTCGTTGTTAAGACACCCAAGAGTAGTATCTGATGTTTCAGAATTCACCACCGGGTCATTCCAAGAGGTGATTGCTGACGCTACGGTAAAAGCGAAAGATGTGAAGAAAGCAGTGCTTTGTACCGGAAAAGTATATTACGACTTATTGGAGCGTCAGGAAAAAGAAAAGAGAAAAGATGTAGCCCTCATTCGTGTAGAGCAATTGCATCCGTTCCCTAAAGCCCAAGTAGATGCTATTTTGGGCCAATATAAAGGTGCCGAAATGGTTTGGTTGCAAGAAGAGCCAGAAAACATGGGCTATTGGAGCTTTATAGAAAGAGCTTACAAAGAAAGAGCCCTTACATTGATCTCAAGAAAAGCCAGTGCATCGCCTGCAACGGGTTATGCCAAAGTACACAATCAAGAACAAGAAGAAATTATCAATAAAGCCTTCGCTTAAAATAGAAAACTATGAGTTTGGAAATCAAAGTACCTACCGTTGGTGAATCAGTAACTGAAGTCACCATTGCACAGTGGTTCAAACAAGATGGAGACCATGTAGAGATGGACGAGGTGATTTGCGAAATGGAGTCTGACAAAGCCACATTTGAATTGCCTGCCGATGCTGCTGGAACCCTCAGTATTAAAGCACAAGAAGGCGATACGCTTCAAATTGGCGACCTTATTTGTACTATCGATACCGATGCCGCAGGAAGCTCTTCTGATGCTCCGAAAGAGGAGAAAAAGGAGGAGTCTTCAGAAAAAGCAGAAAGCAGTGAGCCAAAAGCGACTGGCGAGGTGAAAGAAATGATTGTGCCTACCGTAGGCGAATCAATTACCGAGGTAACTATTTCGAGCTGGTTGAAAGAAGATGGTGACTACGTAGAACTAGACGAAGTAATCGCTGAAGTTGATTCTGACAAGGCTACCTTCGAACTACCTGCAGAGGCTTCTGGTATTTTAAGAACCGTGGCCCAGGAAGGCGATACCATAGAAATTGGTGCGTTAATCTGTAAGATTGAAGTGATGGAAGGCGGTGCTCCTGAAGCAGCCAGTGCTCCAAGCACAAGCTCAGAAACTTCATCTGCTGCTCCATCTGGCGAGCAAACTTACGCTACAGGCCATGCCTCTCCGGCCGCAGCTAAAATTTTAAGCGAAAAAGGAATTGATGCTTCTACTATAAAAGGAACAGGCAAAGATGGCAGAGTTACTAAAGAAGATGCCATGAATGCTGAAAAGCCTGCGGCTAAACCTGCAGCTTCTGCTCCAAAAGAAACCGCTGCTCCAAGTGCACCAGCAGCAAAAGGCGAACGCAACTCTCGCAGAGAGAAAATGAGCGCCTTGCGTAAGACAGTTTCAAGAAGATTGGTTTCTGTTAAGAATGAAACCGCCATGTTGACCACGTTTAACGAGGTGAACATGAAGCCAATCATGGACTTGAGAAAGAAATACAAGGAGAAGTTCAAAGAGAAGTACGAGGTAAACCTTGGTTTCATGTCGTTCTTTACGAAAGCCGTTACCATGGCTTTGAAAGACTGGCCAGCGGTAAACGCTCAAATTGACGGAAACGAGATTGTTTATAATGACTTTGTAGATGTTTCAATTGCTGTTTCTGCTCCTAAAGGTTTGATGGTTCCGGTAATCAGAAATGCTGAGGACATGAGCTTTGACCAAGTTGAGAAAGAAGTAATTCGTTTGGCAACCAAAGCCCGTGACGGCAAATTGACTATTGACGAAATGACTGGTGGAACCTTCACTATTACTAATGGTGGTATTTTCGGTTCTATGCTTTCTACCCCGATTATCAACGCACCACAATCGGCAATCTTAGGAATGCACAACATTGTAGAGCGCCCAATGGCGGTAAATGGCGAGGTTCAAATTCTTCCTATTATGTATGTAGCCCTTTCTTACGACCATAGAATTATCGATGGCCGTGAGTCTGTAAGCTTCCTCGTTAGAGTGAAAGAGTTGTTGGAAGATCCAACTAGATTACTACTCGGAGTTTAATCTCAATACTAGGTACTCACTACTAAATACAAGAAAATGAAATACGATGTAACAGTAATCGGTTCTGGTCCTGGTGGATATGTAGCAGCTATTCGTTGCGCACAGCTGGGTATGAAAACCGCCATCATCGAAAAATACGATACCCTTGGAGGAACTTGCCTTAATGTTGGCTGTATTCCTTCAAAAGCACTTTTGGATTCTTCAGAGCACTATCACAATGCTGAGCACACTTTTAAAGCGCACGGCATTGAGCTTGATAACCTGAAGGTGAACTTGGAGCAAATGATTGAGCGCAAGCGCGGTGTAGTTACCGACAATGTGAACGGTATTGCTTTCTTAATGAAGAAAAACAAGATCGATGTTCACACAGGTGTGGGTTCGTTTGTAGATAAGAACAACATCAAAATCACAGATAGCGAAGGAAAAGAAACGCAAATTGAGACCGATAAGGTGATCATTGCAACTGGTTCTAAACCAGCTTCACTTCCTTTCATCGAAATCGACAAAAAGCGCATTATCACTTCTACCGAAGCTTTGGAATTGAAAGAAGTGCCAAAACACATGATCGTAATAGGCGGTGGTGTTATCGGCATGGAGCTTGGTTCTGTTTACGCACGTTTGGGTGCCGAAGTATCTGTGGTTGAGTTTATGGATGACCTAATTCCTTCTATGGATAAAACCATGGGTAGAGAATTGAAGAAGTCATTGAAAAAGCTCGGCTTCAACTTCTACCTAGGCCACAAAGTTACCGAGGTAAAAGGCACAGCTAAAACAGTGACTATTAAAGCTGAAAACAAGAAAGGCGAAACTGTAGAAATCAAAGGTGATTACTGCTTGGTTTCTATTGGTAGAAAGCCTTACACTGATGGTCTTGGCTTAGAAAACATTGGCTTAAAAACTGACGATCGCGGTAGAATTGAAGTGAACGAACATTTGCAGACTACGGTAGACAACGTTTACGCGATTGGCGATGTAATTAAGGGTGCTATGTTGGCACATAAGGCGGAAGAAGAAGGTGTTTTTGTGGCTGAAACTATTATGGGACAAAAGCCGCACATCAACTACAACCTAATTCCTGGCGTGGTGTATACTTGGCCAGAGGTTGCTGCTGTAGGTTATACTGAAGAGCAATTGAAAGAGCAAGGCAGAGCTTACAAAGCTGGATCATTCCCTTTCAAAGCATCGGGCCGAGCCAGAGCATCTATGGATACTGATGGTGTAGTAAAGGTATTGGCAGATAAAGAAACGGATGAGATTCTTGGCGTGCATATGATTGGCCCAAGAACAGCCGACATGATTGCTGAAGCCGTTGTTGCTATGGAATATAGAGCAAGCGCAGAAGACATTTCTAGAATGTCTCACGCTCACCCTACATATACCGAAGCGTTTAAAGAGGCGTGTTTGGCAGCTACAGACAACAGAGCCTTACACATATAAAACTTAGTCGTTCTTTTTGGAACGTTTATCATTTAAGGAAACTGCGAGAGTGGTTTCCTTTTTTACTTTCTTAAGGCTAATAGGCTCAATCATGTCCGATTGACCACCACTAAGCGGAGTCAACACCAAAGCTGTTCTGTCATAACTGGTAAAGTGCCCGAAATATTTTTCTGTATTTCCAGATGCACTAGCCAAACTCAAAGTAAAGTTTAGGTCGCCAACCAATTTCAAATTGGTCATTTTGTACAGCGAATCGTTCATGGCAATGCTGAAGCCATCATTCGTTTTATTTATGGCGTAAATAGCAACATCCTTATGCTCAAGGTTGATCCATTCGCCCTCAAGTGCCATAGATTGGTTCTTTGCAGTGGCTCGCTCTTCTTTAGAGATAAAAAGCTGCGCATCCTTTTGGCATGACTGTGCTGCCAAGCCGATAAGCAGGATGAATGTAAGGTTCTTTAGTGTTGTCATGTTGAAATTGTTTGAAAAACAATAGGCAAACCAAGAGCCAAAATTTTAAAACACTGATAATCAATGTTTTGATTATTGTTTTACAGTTCCTATTTTGGATTAAGTCTCTATTTGGGAATTAATCTCTATTTGATCTTCTCGAGAAGACTGGTGTGTTGAACTTTTTGGGTTGCGAAATGCTTGTCTAATTAATCTCAACTATGGCCGTTCATTCCCAATTTGGAACCAGTTAAATCCAGTAAAGGGTCATTAAATCACAAATTAGGGGATTTATTAATTGGCACGTAGTTGGTAAAAGAGACGATAAACTAACTTTGCAGAATGAAAATGAGGAAATTACATGTACGCGCTCTACTCTTGAGTATTTCTGGAGCTCTATTGCTTCAGGCATGTAACGATGCGCCAAGTGCAGAAGGAGAAGAGACAAGGCTTGCCGTGTCGAACGATGTGGCTTCTTTGAGCAGTCGCGTGGCAATGAAAAACCAGTCTGTTGGCCTAAATACTAATGGTGGTGGTTCTAAAGGAGCAGCTAATCTAGCCGCTAGTACAACGGACGATTCTACCTATGAATTGATTGCAGAAATCGCTTCCCCTAGTTTAAAGGGAAATACCCTTTCAGCTACACACGTAAGGCTCGATGGTGATCAGGCATTCGTTACCTATCACATTAACGGAGCAGAATATGGTGGTGGATTTGAAGTGATTAACCTAGCTAACGAGGCAAATATCAGCATTACAGGTCAGGCGCTTTATAACGATACCAACATGAATGCTTTGGCTGTAGATACCGAAGTAGACCTTGATGGAAATACGCAGCGGGTTTATTTGGCTGGTGCCAACGGCTCTGGAGCAATTGTAGAAAAACTAGACATTACAAACGGTTTGGTTACTGAAAACACTCAGACTTTGGAATTGCCTGGCCCAAATGCCAACGGAGTTATTAGAACTCGCCACATGCTATATGTAACCGCTGGTGGACGCTCTGGCGATGGTGGTGTAGTTGCAGTAGATGTTAGAAATGGAAGCAACCATTTTACCATTAACGAAACAGAAAACTACGCTGATGCCAAAGATGTAGCAACTACAGGTGGCGATGTAAATGATGACATGGTGGTACTTAAAGGTGGTACAAACTCTAGCATTGAAATTTACCGTGTGGCTGCTAACGGGCTTAACAAAAGAGGTAATTCTGCTGCGGGTAGTATGAATGTAGTAGATGGTAAGAACACCGTAGTGATTGACGCGGGCCTTGCTTACACCGCGATGAGTGATTTAGGTGTGAAAATTTTCGACTTAAATAGCAGTAGCGCAACCGAAGAATATCATTTACCAAGCACTGCTTTTGGTGGTGGACTAAGCAACGGAATTGCTGTAGATGAAGATAAGATCTATATCGCCAATGGTACTTCTGGTTTATTTATTGCCGACAAGCCAATTGGCAGTAACCTTACTGTAAATGGCGTATTGAACCTTTCTGGTTCTGCCAACTTTGTTGCAGCCAACGATAGCTACATTGTTGTAGCCAACGGTACAGGTGGTGTTAAGGTGCTTAAAAGAATTGCTCCGGAAATCGATGCTTGTGCTAATGGTGACACATGGAATATCAATACAAACCCTTCGGCTAAAGTTGAAAGAAATCAGACTATCATTAAATCAGGTAGTATTGCTTTCAGAAACGACCTGAATGTAGAGGGTGAACTTTACTACTGTGGTGCTATGCAAGTTGGTTCTAACCTGCTTGTTCAGAATGGTGGTAAGTTCGATATGAACGGGTCGCTAGTGGTAAACAGAGACTTGAACCTAGGTTCTAATTCTACTTTGGTTATTGAGGGTTCGCTAACAATTCACGGTAACTTTAACTTTGGTGGAACCATCATCTTTAAAGGAAGTGGATCGAGCTTGCAGGTAAGCGGAAACGTGAATAACAACGGTGGTAAATCCGAAGGAACCTGGAGCGGAAGACAGCTTTAAACTAAAAGTACATAAATAAAAAGGGCTGCCTCCCGATATTTCGGGCTGGCAGCCTTTTTTTATACCCGCTGTACAATTATTTACTTACGCGAGTTGCCTCTATTGGCAGTGCATCATCGCCTAGGTAAACAGTGCCTTGCATAGAGTCTCCATCAAAAGAGCAGTCAATATCTGCAGACATACCCATTACTTCTAGGTTGGCAGTCATTTGGGTTCCCTGAACGTCCAAGCCAGACATTTCTAATTCGCCAAACTGATCGGTTTGTAAAACCCCCACATAGGCTCCTGGCGCTCCAGTTATAACCATTTTTCCTGCGCTACCGCCATCGGGAGTGCTTACATAGTAATCCCATGTTCCGGTTGGATCATAAGTTTTTGCTTTTGCCTTACTGCCAGAGGTAGTTCCGTCAGTTGCAGCGCAGCCTACAGCAAATAGCATAACTGCTACTAGCATTAGGCCAAATTTCATTCGGATGAGTGCTTTCATTTCTTTTTGAATATTTAAATAATGGCAAATTAATTTAAACAATTTTTCCCTTCGTCTTGTCTTAAATATGGCAATTTTAGCCTCTTTCAAGCCCTTGTGCATTATCTACTTATATGGGTTTTGATTGTAAGCTTTATGCCCTAACTTTGTGCCAATTTATACCCTAGTCAATTAAGTAAGTCGTTCTTCATTTAACATGCCTAAAGACAATAGCATTAAATCCGTCCTGATCATTGGTAGCGGACCAATCATTATCGGCCAAGCCTGTGAGTTTGATTATTCTGGATCTCAAGCTTCTCGTTCATTAAGAGAAGAAGGAATTGAGGTAACTCTTATCAATTCCAATCCGGCAACAATTATGACCGACCCGGTAACTGCCGACAATGTTTATCTAAAACCATTGACCAAGAAGTCAATTGTAGAAATTCTTCAAAAGCACAAAATCGATGCAGTTCTGCCTACTATGGGTGGTCAAACTGCTTTGAACCTTGCCATTGAGTGTGACAAGGCTGGCATTTGGGAAAAGTTTGGTGTGCGTATAATCGGTGTTGATATTAACGCCATTGAAACCACCGAAGATCGTGAGCTTTTCCGTAAGAAAATGATCGAAATTGGAGTGAACGTGTGTAAAGGTGAAACCGCCACTTCATTCTTAAAAGGAAAAGAGATTGCCCAAGAAATTGGCTTTCCATTAGTTATCAGACCTTCGTACACCCTAGGTGGTTATGGTGGAGGTTTTGTAAACAGCCAAGAAGAATTCGATACTGCGCTAACCCGCGGTTTGAATGCCTCTCCGATTCACGAAGTACTTGTAGAGCAAAGTATTTTGGGTTGGAAAGAGTACGAGGTAGAGCTTATTCGCGATAACATCGGCAACGTTATTATCATCTGTTCTATCGAGAACTTCGACCCGATGGGCGTGCACACTGGCGACTCAATTACTGTGGCACCAGCCATGACATTGCCAGATACCGTGTATCAGGAGATGAGAGATCTTTCTATCAGAATGATCAACGGTATCGGTCAGTTTGCAGGTGGATGTAACGTGCAGTTTGCCGTTAACCCAGAGAATGATGACATCGTAGGTATCGAGATTAACCCAAGGGTTTCTCGCTCTTCTGCACTTGCATCTAAAGCAACGGGTTATCCAATTGCAAAAATCGCGGCTAAATTGGCTATTGGTTACAACTTAGATGAGTTGAGCAACCAAATCACAAAAACAACTTCTGCCTTCTTTGAGCCTGCCTTGGACTACACCATTGTAAAGGTGCCAAGATGGAACTTTGATAAATTCAAAGGTTCTGACAGAAGACTAGGTTTACAGATGAAGTCGGTTGGAGAAGCCATGGGTATTGGTAGAAACTTCCAAGAAGCACTTCAGAAGGCTTGCCAGTCGCTAGAAATTAAGCGAAATGGACTTGGTGCCGATGGCAAAGAAGTTACAGACCAAAACACCTTGTTGGAAAGCCTTGAGCATCCGAGCTGGAACAGATTGTTCCATATTTACGATGCCTTTAAACTAGGTATTCCATTCAAGACTATTCAGAAAAAGACTAAGATCGATAAGTGGTTCTTACAGCAAATTGAAGATTTGATTCTGCTTGAAAACCAAATCGAAAAATATACGCTCGATACGCTGCCAACTGAATTGCTTAGAACAGCAAAAGAGAAAGGTTATGCCGACCGCCAAATCGCTCACTTATTGAAATGCCTTGAAAGCGAGGTATTCAACAAAAGACACGATGTGGGCATTAAGCGTGTTTACAAAATGGTAGACACCTGTGCAGCAGAATTCGAAGCAAAAACACCTTATTACTACTCAACTTTCGACCAAGAAAACGAGTCGGTAAGATCTGATAATAAGAAAATCATTGTGCTCGGTTCGGGCCCTAACCGAATTGGTCAGGGTATTGAGTTCGACTACTGCTGTGTGCACGGGCTTTATGCAGCCAAAGAATGTGGTTACGAAACCATTATGATTAACTGTAACCCGGAAACTGTTTCTACCGATTTCGATACGGCCGATAAGCTGTACTTTGAGCCGGTGTTCTGGGAGCACATTTACGATATCATTCTGCACGAAAAGCCAGAAGGTGTAATCGTTCAGTTGGGTGGTCAAACTGCACTGAAATTGGCTGAAAAGCTAGACAGATACGGCATCAAAATTATCGGTACAAGCTACGAGGCGCTCGATCTTGCAGAAGACAGAGGTCGTTTCTCTACATTGTTGGCAGAGAACAACATTCCTTACCCTAAGTTTGGCGTAATTGAAGATGCTGAAGAAGCACTTGAGCTGGCCAAAGACCTAGGCTTTCCGCTACTTGTTCGTCCTTCTTACGTGTTGGGTGGGCAAAGCATGAAGATCGTGATCAACGAGCAAGAGCTTGAAGAGCACGTGGTGAATATACTAAGAGACATTCCTGGCAACAGGGTATTGCTCGATCACTTCTTAGACGGTGCCATTGAGGCTGAAGCAGATGCGATTTGCGATGGCGAAGATGTGTACATCATAGGAATTATGGAGCACATTGAGCCTGCGGGTATCCACTCTGGAGACTCTTACGCAGTGTTGCCTCCATACAGCTTGGGCGACTTTGTAATGCAGCAAATTGAAGCGCATACTAAGAAAATCGCCTTGGCCTTGGATACAGTTGGCTTGATCAACATTCAGTTCGCCATCAAGGACGATAAAGTTTATATCATTGAAGCGAACCCTAGAGCATCTAGAACCGTTCCTTTCATAGGTAAGGCTTATCAGGAACCTTATGTGAACTACGCCACTAAGGTGATGTTGGGAGAGAAAAAGTTGAAGGATTTCGACTTTAAACCAGTGAAGAAAGGATACGCGATAAAAGAGCCTGTATTCTCATTCCATAAATTCCCGAATGTTAACAAAGAATTAGGACCTGAAATGAAGTCTACCGGGGAGGCGATTTACTTCATTGATGACTTGATGGACGATTACTTCCTCGATATTTATTCGAAACGCAATTTGTACTTAAGTAGATAATGTTCTTCAAATTCCTCCTTTTCGCATTTGTTGGCTACTGGATCTTTAAAGGTGTTTTCCGATACTTTTTCGGAAACATGATAAAACAAGCCCAGCAGCAACAGCAACAATTTCGTCAACAACAAAGCCAAGCCAGCAGACAAAAAACCAGGCCGGCAGGTGGTAATGTAGATGTAGAAATGAATGCACAAAAGAAGAAGCCCCGCAAATCCTCCGAAAACTATAAAGGAGGAGAATATGTGGATTACGAGGAAGTAAAATAAATTAGAAACAGCCTCTCGAAGTATCGGGAGGCTGTTTTTTTATGATGCTTAAGCGTTATTTATATCCCAATATAAAATCCCTTAAATCTTCGTCTACAGTTAATTCGAGCTTCTTTTTGAGGCGGGTAAGCGCCCTGCGTACCGAGGCAGACTCTATGTTTGCTAGTAGCGCGATTTCCTTATTGTTCAAGCCAATTTTTAAATAGGCGCACACTTTGAGTTCGTTGTGTGTAAGAGAGGTGTATTTGGCGGCCAGGCGTTCCAAATAGCCTGGGTTCACTTCGTCAAAGTGTAGTTTAAAGTTAGTCCAGCTTTTCTCTAGGTCTAGATAGGATTTTATTTCTCTTGAGATCTTCTTGATCTCTGGCGCGTACATTTGATTGGTTACCGAATCTAATCGCGACAACTCATTCATGAGCTTTGCAAGTAATTCATTTTTCTGATAATCGAAAATGGCGGCAGAGGTCAATTCGCGTGCTTTGGCCTCAATGTTTTCTTCAAGTAACTTTTTTTCTTGCTCGGCAAAAGCCTCAATTTCTTGCTTTTGCTTTTTAATTTGTTGGTAAGATGCTGAAAGAGAAAGTGCAGAATTTAGCCGTGCTTTAAATTCTATTGGATTGAGCGGTTTAGCCAAAAAGTCGACAGCACCCATGTCCAAAGCGGTTTTCAGGTCATTCGACTCTGTCATTATTCCAGTGGCTACAATAATCGGGATGTCGGCAGTATCTGGGTTCTCCTTTATTTTTAGAATTGCATCAATACCGTTCATTACAGGCATTTCCCAGTCCATAATTACCAAGTCGGGTAGTTTTTCGGTAGTCAGCTGAACGCCCCGCTCTCCGTTCGATGCATAAAGCACCTCGAACTCTGTACCTAACAGGTCCAAAATCAGCTCTAGGTTAACGGGTTCATCGTCAACCACTAGTATGGTTTTCTTTTCCCGGTTCATTGGTTGAGGTTAAAAAGTATTCGGTTTTAAGGTACTAATCTAGCGAAATCTATGGCTATTCTTTCGCTATCGGTTTTATCAGGTTTAATAGTTCATCAAACATGGCTTCATCGGCTTGGTAAACGGCCTTCAGTAACTCGTCCTTCCAGGTTGATTTTATGCCTTCAGCATCTAACTGTTTGAGTATTCGCTTTACGGCACTTACCTCGTAAACCTTTAATGTTGAAAGCGCCTCCCAATAATTTTGAAGTATTTCAAAATCTTCATTGAGAATAAAACCCAACTCTTGGTGCTCCTCTGGTCGCTGCTTACTATTGATTTTTTGCCCTTCATACGGTAATGCGAAAACCATTTTTGTGCCCTCGCCTAAAACCGATTGTGCTTCAATCGTACCTCCGTGCGCTTCTACCGCAAGCTTGCAATATGTAAGCCCTAAACCATTTGAAGTTGCCAAACCAGACTGGCGCTGGTTGGCCTGCCAAAACTTATCGAAGATGAAAGGAACACGTTCTTTAGAGATTCCCACGCCTTCATCTTCAATGGTTATAACCACCTTATTTTCTTCGTGACCATGGTAAATTTTTATAGCCCCACCATTGCCACTATACTTAATAGCGTTGGTTAACAAATTCACCAGCACGCGCACCATTAATTGCCTATCGGCTTCAATAGCCAATTCTTTAGGTAGAAAATTTTGTAATAAAATGCTCTTGGCGGCCACCAGCAGTTCTACCTGCTCGCGAGCCTCTTTCATAAGCTCATCTACAAAGAGCAACTCCTTTTGGGGATCAATTTTTACCTCCTCCATTTTCTCAACCTCCAGCATGTTGGTAATAAGGTTGAGCAGTTGGTGACCCGACTTTGAAATGTTGCTTACCCGCTCATCTTGCCCCATTGAAGAAGATATGCCAATGATAGAATTGAGCGGATTCTTCATGTCATGGGCAATCATTCGCGTAAGGTCTTTTCTAAAATCGAAAAGTGATTTGAGTTGTGAATTGATGATTTGAAGCTTGTCAGTTTTAAACTGTAACTCGTCTTTCTGCTCCGAAATAATTTCGTTCTTAGACGCCAACTCGTGATTTAGTTGCTGCTTACGCCTGTAGCTTCTATAAACCAACAACACTATAATCAGCATAAGACCAGACACCACAATGAACACAATTTGCAGTATGGTTTTTTGCTTCAGTTCGGCTTCTTTCAAGTTCAAATCTCCTTTTAGCAGCAAGTTCTGCTTTTCGGTTTGCTCAGTTTCGTATTTTACTTGTAGTTCTTGCAGGCGCTCTTTGGCGTCTTTGCTTTGCAGCGAATCTTCAATATTTCGGTAACGCTGATAATGCCTAAGCGAGGCGCGGTAGTCACCCTTGGTAGAATCTAGTTTGTATAGAACACCAAGTGCATCGCGTTCGCGATAGGCCAGCCGGTTTTCCAACGCTTCAGCCAATGCTGGACGCACCAAATTTTCAGCAACAGAATAGCGTTTGTTTTTAAAGTGAATTTTGGCTGTTTCAATCTGTATGCGCGCTATGTAATCAACACTACTACTTCCATTGAAAAACGTCAATGCTTCATCTAACGCTTTTAGTGCTTGTGCATCTTTGTCGGCTTGCTCGTACAGTTTGCCTAAAACTATAAGCGTGCGGCCTTTGTAATACTTATACCTTTCGGTTGTGTCTTGAGTAACTCTGAGGTAGTTAGCCTCGCTTTTTTCAAAGTCGTAATAATCAGACTTGGCATACAAATTACCCAAACCATAAGAAGCCTCGTAAATCATGGCCGGACGGTCAGTATCTCTCCCTAACTTTAGTTTTGCTTCGTACTGTTGTTTGGCCTTTTCGTACTCGCCAGTGCGGCTGTAATAGTCCCCCAGGCCACCATATGCCATGGCGCGCAAAGAGCCACGCCCATCGTACTCTGGGTTGATTTCTAACTCCTCGAGCATCTTAATGTAGTAGCCCATTTCTTGCTCTTCGTCACCTACTAAGCCGTTGATAAAACCCATGTTGGCGAGCGTTCTCGGATAATCCCGTGGCACTAATGAGTCGGCCAAAACCATCGACAGATGAAAGTATGTTCGGGCGCTATCGTAATTACTAGTTTCGAAGTAGGAGTTGGCACGCAAGTCGTTTACTCTAATTGCTAGTCTGGCCGTATCGTTACTCAAGGCCATGTCATACGCAACGTCAAGAATCTCTCTGGCTTTTGCTTCTTCTCCCTTCAGGATATAGATTTTTGCCAAAGAGTAACGCGTATTGATGTGTAGCGTGGGGTGCTTTTCAAAAGCCTTTTGCGCGAACAGCGAGTCGGCCAATGCAATTCCTCTATCAAAATTTCTGGATGAAAAATAATACTCTACTGAATCGGAAAGTGCTGCTAGTCCTTCTGTAGGATCGCTTTGGGCAGATAGACGGATTGGAAGCGTAACTGCTACAATAAAGAACAGACATTTAAGGCTGTTTATGGTACGGGTGAATGAGGGTTTTGAGGGCTTCAACTTAGCATGTTTTTATAAAAATAGTAAAACTGGCCATCACTTCTTGAGGGCCAGTTTTTCTTCACCAAAACATCTATAGTTATGCGCCTATAGATACATACAACAAGTAAGACGCCTAACACGTCACCAATTACATAGGTTGAGGCTACTCTATTGGCTTACTTAGTTGAGACTGGTACAAAGAAAAACTCAAACAACTAATATACAACACCTTATGCGTAGACAAGGTGTAGACAGGGGTGAGTGCTTCCAAAAAAAATCAGCCTCTCACTAAAGTAAGAGGCCGATTGTTCTTCGATAAATACTTTATCGGTCTACATTTCGTAAACCATGGCATTAATGTGCATGCCGGCCCCAACTGAGGCGAATACTACTTTGTCGCCTTTGTTTAATGAGTGGCCTTCGATTTTACCCTGTTGCAATAAGTCGAGCATGGTAGGAATAGTAGCCACAGAGCTATTACCCAGCCATTCAATGGTCATTGGCATTAATTCAAAAGCATCGCGCTTTACACCATAAAGCTTAAATAACTTAAGCAGAATGGCCTCGTCCATTTTAGCGTTAGCCTGATGAATAAGCACCTTACTGATGTCGTCTAAACCAAGGCCTGCTTTATCGATAGCGCATTTAATGGCGCTAGCTACTTGCACTAAAGCGTATTCGTAAATTTTTCGGCCTTTCATTTTTATAAATCGGCTTGGCGATTCGGCCACATCGGGCTTAAAGCTCTTGCCCATAGCCAAGTAGTTCAACTCTTCCTGTGCATCGGTTCTAGAGCATTGGCTAATATAACCGCCCGGTGTGTTAGAGGCAGTAAAGATTGTAGCGCCAGCACCATCAGCAAAAATCATCGAGTCGCGATCGTGGTCATCTACAATGTTCGAAAGGGTTTCGGCACCAATTACCATCACCGCTTTGGCATCCCCACTGCGAATCATCTGTGTAGCCTGAATGGCGCCTTGCAGCCAACCTGGGCAGCCAAAAATCAAATCGAAGCAGGTGGTGTTTGGGTTTGTTATTGCTAGCTGCTCCTTTACCCTTGCGGCAAGGCTTGGCATCATGTCGGTACGGTTGCCGTTTTTGTCTAAGTTGCCAAAGTTGTGCGCCACAATAATGTAGTCTAGGTCTTCGCCAGTAACTGAGCTATTGGCAATGGCATTTTTTGCGGCAATGGCAGCAATGTCCGAGGTGGTTTGCCCTGGTTCTACATACCTGCGCTCTTTTATGCCTGTTATCTTTTCAAATTTTTGAATGATTACCTCATTGCTATTCGGAAAAGGCTCTCCATTTTCCTGATAAAAATCGGCATTCAAAAAATCTTCATTCTTCACTATTCGGGTAGGAATGTAACTTCCTACACCATCTATAATCACTCCCGCCATATTACTCTTCTTTTAATGAAACCGCATCCCAGCAGGCTTCTGCGGCTTGTTCTATTCTTTCTTTAGTTAAAGTTTGATTACTATCTATATGTAGTTTGGCCAAAGAAACTATTGGCCCATATAACAATGCTATTAGTGTGTAAAGTGGAAAGTCCTTCATCGCTTTGGCTCTTTTCGACTCTATAAAGAACTGCATGATAGGTGCCAGAATGATAAAAGTTTCTTCTCGTGTTCCATTCTTCATAAAGGGAGCATACCTGTACTGCTCTACAAAGTGAAATTCAATAGGATGGTTAATGCAATATTCTACCAAGTTGGTCCATAGGTGCTTAAAACGCTCCTTGTAGGTGCCCTCTTCCCTGTAATCTTTCAGCATGGCTTTTATTACCCGCTTTTTAATTTCAGTAAAGAGCTCGTTTATCAATTTCTCTTTATTCTCGAAGTAGCGATAAATGGTGCCCGCACCCACTCCGGCATGCTGTGCAATTAGCGAAATAGGCGTTCCGTGAAAGCCGTGCTCACGCAAAAGCAGTAGGGTTGACTCTAGAATTACGGTCCGTTTGTCTTGTTTTAGCTCCACCATGGGTGATTTTACACGCGGAATGAACGTTCATTCCGCAGCAAATTAACTAAGTAAAACACAGGGAGTCAATCATTCATTTAACTATTTGAGCAATGGTTGCACAATTACTGGTGCAAAGAGTCTTTGGCGGTAGAAAAGTTTTGACCTATTTTTGTCGTCCTATTTAGAAACAATAGCTTATGAGTTGGTTTCAAAGAAAAGTACAAGGAATAACTACCCCTACGGAACAAAAGAAAGATGCCCCTGATGGCCTTTGGTATAAAACCCCGGGTGGAACTATCGTTCATACAAGAGAATTGAAAAACAATGCTTATGTGAGTCCGGAAGACGGCTTTCATGTAAGAATTGGTTCAAAGGAATATTTCGAAATTTTATTCGATAACAATAAGTTTACCGAGCTAGATGCTGACATGACTTCTGGCGACCCGCTAAAGTTTGTAGACAGCAAGCCTTACCCAAACAGAATTAAGGCCACTACCGAAAAAACCCAATTGAAAGACGCTGTGCGTACTGTATACGGTAAAATGAACGGGGTTGACTTGGTGGTTTCTTGCATGGACTTTGCCTTTATTGGTGGTTCTATGGGTTCTGTTGTAGGTGAAAAAATTGCACGAGGTATAGACTATGCCTTGAAAACAAAGACACCTTTCTTGATGATCTCTAAGTCGGGTGGAGCACGTATGATGGAAGCAGGTTACTCGCTAATGCAAATGGCGAAAACCTCTGCAAAACTTGCCTTGCTTGCCGAAGCTGGCGTACCATACATTTCGCTTTTAACTGACCCAACAACCGGTGGTGTTACAGCATCTTATGCCATGTTGGGCGACTTTAACATTGCTGAACCTGGTGCTTTAATTGGTTTTGCGGGCCCTCGTGTAATCCGCGATACCGTAGGAAAAGACCTACCAAAAGGTTTCCAAAGTGCGGAATTCGTGCTAGACCATGGTTTCTTAGACTTTATTGTTGACAGAAGAGATTTGAAAAAGCAGTTGACCACGCTTTTGAGAATGTTGGAACAGAAGTAAGTATTTTCTTTTAAGAATTTGAAAGCCCTAATAAGTAACCTTGTTAGGGCTTTTTTAATACTAAAATTCAAACTGAACCACTTTGGCGTCATCATTTACATAGCTTGTTAAACCATAAATTGTATTGGTATTTTCATCAATTGAAAATGCTTTCAAACTTACATCAAGCAAAAAGTGATGGACTAGATTTCCTTTTAAATCATAAACCAACAGGTCGTTGGCCATTTTACCGGTTTGTGTAATCTCTTTGGGTGAAAGCCCAGAGTACAACAGATAGACATAATCATCAGACAAAAAACTATCTATAAAGCCAAACTTCGTGTCTGGGCTGGGTGCAAACACGGAAACGCCTCTATCTGGCACTGTACCAAATTCAGGCTGAATATGGAATGGACCCTGAAACTCTTCCATTTCCATTTTGACCAAATCCAATAGCATAAAACGATCTAGAGCTATGCAGCTGTAGAGCACCTGATTGCCATTGGTTCTTAGTCGGCCTTCATACAAAGCGGAAACGACATGGGCTGGGTATTCTCCAAACTCCGTTTTTTCAGACCAATCTCCTAGGCGCTCAATTATTTCACCCTCTCGATTGAAAACAGTAAATATGGACTTGCCATCTAGGCTAGAACCAATCAACAGGCTATCGTTTAAGGCTAGGGGCTCCATTATTACAGTGGCCTCTCCCTTTAGTTTAATCTGTTCTTCCGCCAACCTATCACCACTTGCTATGTTGAATTTAGAAAGCATCTTTTGCCCAATACTCGCGACCCAAACTTGGTCGGGTTCTTTACTTTTCTGCAGACTCCAAGGGTTGCGGATCTCACCTGGCCCATCACCATACTGCCCCATTGTCGTTCTGCTGCTTGAGGCCAAATCATAAACTAATATTAACTCCTCAGGAAGGTTCTTGGTGACCACCAGTTTATTTGCCTGAAAGAGGATATGTTCTGCTTTTCCGATGCCGACATCATCAAAAACCACTTTACTTGTAAGAGAAGTAGGCGTTACTATAACCTTGTCTTTAGTAGTGTTTGTGCAGCTCAAAGCAATGGCAAATGAAGCAAATAGGAGCGTGTGTATTTTCATCACCTATAAATAACTAAATAGATAGTTTTATCAAAGCGCAACAGTCCAAAAGGCTTTAAAAGCTTTTTCAGTATTTATCTTTTGCCCGTCCTATTTTGTGTGTCCCCTTGTTGGTGTTGTCACCAACAAGCTGATATGCAATGGATGTTGGTGAAATGATGTTGGTGACAACACCAACATCGGCTCTGGTACTACACCTTAATCAGGGTTCGGAAACAATTTTTCAGAATTTCATTTTGAATATAATTTTTCAGCCCTTACGTTTGTGTCATCAAGTCATTCCTTCCCACACGGGATTGAATCGATTTATAAAGAAGCGTGGAGAGACAGGCTCTTTGAAGCGCTAGCAACCATGCCGACACATCGGCAAAGGTGCTAAATCCTGATCCCAAAATGGATGTCAAGTTGGCATTCGGGAGAATATAAATTGGTTAACATGCGAGTTCAAAGAATCTTACTTACCAATGTATTAGCACCTTCTAAGGTGTTCAGTAAGCCTTTTATGTCTTTTTGTTGCGCTATGCGAATGTGTGCCTAATTCAGGCCATCGCATCAGATTTTCTTTTCTCAACAGCTAATTCATAAAACATGCTTACAGCAAACAAGACCGCTGCGTCTGGCATTCGCTTGTCAGGTGGTAGCAGACCTACATATTATAAATACAAAAACACCTTTCAGCTAGAAGGAGGCGAAAGCCTACCCGAACTGAGAATAGGCTACCAAACATTTGGTGAGTTAAATAAAGACAAGAGCAATGTGGTTTGGGTATTTCATGCCTTAACGGCCAACACCAATCCTTTGCAGTGGTGGCCGGGCCTCATTGGAGACAACGAGCTGATTAACCCAAAAGAGCATTTTATAGTGTGTGCCAATGTAATTGGTTCGTGCTATGGAACAACCGGTCCAAAGGACTTTAACCCTGTAGATGGTGAACGCTTTCTTACGCGCTTTCCGAAAGTGACCATCCGCGATATGGTTAAGGCACATCAACTCCTACTTAAGCATTTGCAAATTGACTCAATCAAGTTGGGGATCGGTGGCTCTATGGGTGGTCAGCAATTGTTAGAATGGGCTGTTCAGTCGCCCAACCTTTTTCAAAAAATAGTAACGGTGGCCACTGGTGCCCGAAGCACCCCTTGGGGTATTGGTATTCGTGCAGCACAGCGCATGGCCATTGAGGCTGATCCTTCTTTCTATTCTAGCTCTCCTAAGGGCGGATGGAAAGGACTAGAAGCAGCCCGCGCAATGGCCATGATCTCTTATCGCACTAGCGAATGCTTTAACGAGTCGCAGCAAGATGCGCCAAATCAGCTGGACAATTACAGAGCCGAAAGTTACCAACGCTACCAAGGTGGCAAGCTAAACGAGCGCTTTGACGCACGAACTTATTACACCCTTAGCAAAGCAATGGATACCCACGATTTGGGTAGAAAGCGTGGCTCAGTAGCAGCTGCTTTGGCCGCCATTAAATCCAAAACCTTGGTGATAGGAATCGAGGGAGATATTCTCTTTCCAGAAACAGAACAAAAAATTATAGCCGAAGGAATTAAAGGCGCAAAGCTGGCTTTCATCCCTTCAAAATACGGTCACGATGGCTTTTTGGTAGAAGCCCCGACCATTTCAGTACTAGTAAAGAAATTTTTAAACGAGCAGTAAATGCAAGCAATTAAAATCGGATTATTTGGATACGGATGTGTAGGGCAAGGACTTTACGAAACCATTAATAACTCCAAAAACTTTGAAGGCGAGATCAAAAAGATCTGTATTAAAAACCCGAACAAGGCCAGAAGCCTTTCGGCAGATCTTTTTACTACGGACAAAAACGAGATTCTGAATGACGAGTCTATTGACGTGATTGTAGAGCTGATAGATGATGCTGAAGCTGCCTTCGACATTGTAACTACAGCCTTGAAAAACGGAAAGTCTGTGGTTACTGCTAACAAAAAAATGGTAGCAGAAAACCTGGAGTATCTGGTAAAGCTGCAGGAGGAAACCGGCCGAGCAGTACTTTACGAAGGGGCAGTGTGCGCCAGTATTCCAATCATCAGAACTTTGGAAGAATACTTTGGCCACGAACCCATCAATGAGATTAAAGGGATTTTCAATGGGTCTACCAATTACATTCTTACCCAGATTTTTTCGAAGAACACTAACTATAAAGCCGCCCTTGCTGACGCACAGAAGTTGGGTTTTGCAGAAAGTGACCCTACGCTAGATGTAAAAGGCTACGATGCCAAATTCAAGCTCAGCATTTTGCTTACGCATGCTTTTGGTATTAACGTGCCCCCAGCACAAATCATCAACTTGGGCATTGACCACCTGAAACCAGCTGACCTAGAGTACGCGCGCGAAAATGAATTAGAAGTAAAGCTAATTGCCCGAGCCAAACGTATTGGCGATAAGGTTTATGGTTTTGTAGCGCCACAATTTACCAAAGCCGACAACCGCCTACAGGAAGTGCGCAACGAGTTTAATGCCGTAAGTTTAACCGGAGAGTTCTGTGATGAGCAACTTTTTATAGGAAAAGGCGCTGGCAGCCTACCGACTGGCGCAGCGGTGCTGTCAGATATTTCGGCACTTAGCTACGATTATAAATACGAGTATAAGAAACATTTTAACCAAGCCACGATCAAATTTAGCAGCGATTCGCTGGTGCAGGTTTATGCCAGTTTCGACAACCCAGACACTATTGACCTGAATGATTTTGAGTCAATTCACGAAAAGTATTTCAGTTTTGACCATAGCTATGTTATTGGCAATGTGTGCATTAATAAGCTGAAAGATGAGAAATGGCTAAACAATAAGAATCTCAATGTTGTTCTGTGCGAAAATGGCGTGGAAGACACTTTGGGCAAGCTTTGCGTAGAAGACCTAAAGGCCGAAGTGAGTGAACTTAAAAAGGGTCACGATTTGCTCGTAAAAATCAGTCGTTAACAAATAATGACCATTTATATCTTTTTTGTGGTTCTCTTACTGTTTTAACCATTTAGTAAATATATTTGTAGCCCTAAATCAAGGCCTCGAAATAGGCCAAATTGTTGATACAAAATACATTATTCAATGTCATCAGTAATTATCACATCTATTGTTGCTTTTGCAGTTGTTATCCTGTTACTGGTTTTAGTACTTCTTTATGCCCAATCTAAGTTGGTGCAGTCAGGAGATGTTAAGATCATTGTTAACGGAGACGAAGACAATCCTATTGTTACAGCCGCTGGGTCAACACTATTAAATACATTGTCCGGACAGAAGATTTTTCTTCCGTCAGCTTGTGGAGGTGGTGGTACTTGCGCTATGTGTAAGTGTACCGTGAAAGAAGGAGGAGGCGATGTATTGCCAACAGAGGTTGGTCATTTAAGCAGATCTGAGCAAAAAGAAGGTGTGAGACTTTCTTGCCAGGTGAAAGTGAAAAGCGATATGCGTATTGCCATTCCTGAAGAAATCTTCGGTATTAAGAAGTGGGAATGCGAAGTTGTTTCGAACTACAACGTGGCCTCATTCATCAAAGAATTCGTTGTAAAACTTCCTGAAGGCGAAACACTAGATTTCGAAGCAGGAGGATACATTCAGGTAGATGTTCCGCCTGTAGTATGCGACTTCAAAGACATTAACATTGAGCCGCATCCGGAAGATCCGGCTGGTCCAGAAAAGTTCAAAGGAGACTGGGATAAATTCGGTCTTTGGGATCTTAAAATGGTTAACGATGAGGAGATCTTTAGAGCTTACTCAATGGCTAACCACCCTGCAGAAGGTAACATCATTATGTTGAACATTCGTATTGCTACCCCACCATGGGATAGAGCGAACAACAAGTGGATGGATGTTAACCCTGGTATTTGTTCTTCTTATGTATTTACAAGAAAGCCTGGTGATAA
Source organism: Roseivirga pacifica (assembly GCF_900111145.1). GTDB lineage: Bacteria > Bacteroidota > Bacteroidia > Cytophagales > Cyclobacteriaceae > Roseivirga > Roseivirga pacifica. Next base: position 402,691 of record NZ_FOIR01000001.1, on the reverse strand, counting down.
AGTAACTATTTCAGGTCCTTACGGTGAATTCTTTATTAAGCCGACTGACGAAGAGATGCTTTACATTGGTGGTGGTGCAGGTATGGCGCCAATGCGTTCGCACTTATTCCACCTTTTCCACACCTTAAAAACTGGTAGAAAAGTAACCTACTGGTACGGTGGTAGATCTAAGAGAGAGCTTTTCTACCTAGAAGACTTCAAGAAGATCGAAAGAGAATTCCCTAACTTCCAGTTCTTCTTAGTGCTTTCAGAGCCATTACCAGAAGATAACTGGGTGGAGAAAAAAGACATTAACGACAAAGATGGAGACGGTTTCTTAGGCTTTGTTCACCAAGCGGTGATCGATCAGTACCTAAGCAAGCACGATGCTCCTGAAGATATCGAATTCTACTTCTGCGGACCTCCAATGATGAACGCAGCAGTATTGAAAATGTGTGAAGACTGGGGTGTGCCAGACGAAAACGTATCGTTTGACGACTTCGGTGGATAATCACTGAACAACTTTTACAAAGGCCATTCACCCAAAGTGAATGGCCTTTTTTTATGCCCACAAGACACATAAAAGGGTGACCTACTGTTGATGCATTGCGTTTATGTAAGAACATACTTGGCTAAAAAATCCTTTACATATGCATAACCCCTAATTGAATTAGGTAAACTAAAATTGTCATATCAAACTCAACTCAACTATGGCAATACCTGTAAGACCTAACAACGAATCGTACTTAGCATTTAAGTTTTACGAATACATTTCTACTGCTAGTCAGGTAGAATCGCTCATTAATGTGCAAGAGCAAGTAATTAAAAAGGGGGAATATGTTTATGACCCTTCTTCCGATCACAAGTACATTTTTGAGGTTGTAGAGGGTGCTGTAAAACTTGGTAGCTATACGGATGCTGGTGATGAATTCACTTTTGATGTGCTATTCAAAAACGATTTTTTTGGAGATTTAAAGTATCTAAACAATCAGTTTTTTGAGTTTTCTAAAGCACTTATCGATACCAAACTGAGAGTATATAAACGCGACTTCTTCAAAAAAATGGTTGTGCAAGATCCTCAGGTAGCAGAATGGTTTATTTCTTACATAGTGAAGCGGTGGTGCAGTACGGAGAAAAAACTCAAAAAGCTCCATGAAAAACAGGCTGACGAAAAGCTTTCTTTTATGAGTACCTTCTTTGACATACGTGTAGAAGATGTGCATCAGAACAGCTACGCACTAATAGATTTGCTTACGCAGAAGGATTTGGGAGATTTGATAGGCGTTACCAGGCAAACGGTTGCTAATACCGCCAAAAGAAGAGCCAATGAGCTTATTAAAACATCTTAATTTAATCGATTACTGATAGTCTAATTGGTCGGAGAAATCTTAAGTCACTTTAGTTCAGTTTTAATGGGCTAAAGACAATGCAATTTGCTTTAGCAATTAAGACTTGCAGCTTAGCAGTTAAGTATTGTCATGGCTCATGTTGTGTCATTTTTTTGCGCAAAAATTAATCAACATGAGAAAAATCACAGCCCTAGCATTATTGCTTTCTATGTTTCTCTATCAATGCGATAGCGAAGACAAAGAACCGGTGCCAGTTCCTGAAATTACCATTACTGCACCAACACTTAGCATTGATGAAAACCCTGAACAAGGTGCCGTTATCGGTACTATTCCGGTAGATGTAGTAAACGGAACGGATGTAACTTTAGCCATTACTAGTCAAACTCCTGCAGATGCAGTATCACTAAACGCCAATAATGAATTGGTTGTGAACGATGCCAGCATTTTCGATTTTGAAGTGAACGAAAGTATTTCAGTAACACTTTCGGCTACTGTAGACGAAGTAACCGAAAGTGCTACACTTAATATTGCCATTAACAACTTGGCAGACTATGTGGGCTTTAACAGCGATTCTCACACTTATACCATCAAGGAAAATACACTTTCTGGGGAATTTGAAGAGACGCTAAGTGACTTACTCACTGCAGAGCAAGGCCTAAATTATAGCTTTGACTACGATGAGAACTTGAGTCCGCTGTTAAAAGGTGATGCTCGAGTATTCGATTTTAATAACCTAACAGGATTACTGGAATTTTGGAATTCTGGAAATTGGGATTTTGAAGAAATCACTGGTTTTACTTCAGAAGGAGATGGTCTTAAAACTTGGTCTGACACAATTTATATTCTTGATGTTGAAGGCGAGGTTCTAGATCAAATGACCTTAAATATTCAAATTGAAGATGTTGAGGGTGAAAATGAATTCGATGAGCGCGTTAACCATCAAGGTCAAACCATTAGCCAGATTAGAAATTTAATTGGCTCTGATATTTATGGACAAACCTATAAAGGTGGAAGAATTATTCGAGTTAATGCGGACTATAGTGTTGTACTAGTGGCTCCTGAAAAGATTGAGGCAGGTACGTACTCTGAACTGGTAGCAGCTGTGGAAAGCTATAGCAATGATGGCAATGACGAATGGTACATTCCGCCAACAGCTGAGTACCGCGGTGGCTTGACTTATAGAATAGCACCTCTTTTTATCTCAGTGGGGCAGCACGAAACAATTGTGACTTCTAAGGAAAATGGCGAGCACGAATTATTCTTAAGATACTATTTAGGAAAAAGTTCTTCTGGCGCAATTGTGATTTCTCATGCGCAGTTTGGCATAAGCGCTAACTTCCCTTTCATATCAAGACCGATTAGCTTGGTAGATAAGCCATAAAGAGTAATCATAGTTTTTGATTTGGAATAGCCCGGCATATTGTTGGGCTTTTTTATTTCCATTTACTTTTGAACTCATTCATTTTTGAGCGTGCAATTGGTATTGACTGCCCATTTACAAGCTTCAATTCTTGTCCTTTGGCTTCTTCTACCAGTTTCATGTTCACCAGATACCCGCGGTGAGAACGGAAGAACGTCTCTGGTAGCATTTGTTCAAACTCTTTCACTGGCTTCGAAGCTACTACCTGGCGCTCTTGCAAATGGAAAACTGTATACATACCCGAAGCTTCTAGAAATAAAAGATCGCTGATAGGAACGTATTCTATACCTGTTCTTGAGGCAACGGCTACTTTTTCAACCTTGTGTAAATTAGATTTTAAGGCATCAAATTTTGGTTTAAAGTTATCCTCTAGTTTTTCATTTAAGCGTTTTACACAGTCGCTTAGCTCATCTAGGTCTACAGGTTTCAATATATAATCGAAGGCAGAAAGTTTTATGGCTCGGATAGCGTAATGATCATGAGCTGTAACAAATACGACAAGCTTATTTTCTAAGTCAGGGTAAACCTCAAAAAGCTCGAAACTCAATTGACCATCGAGTTGAATATCTAGAAATACAACATCTGGATTGTTCGTTTCAATGCTTTGAGCGGCATCCATTATAGTGGCTACTTCGTCAACCACTTCAACCGAGTCGCTAATGAACTGCAATAACCTGCGAAGCGATTCTCGTGCCTGTCCCTCATCATCTACTATTACCGCTGTTATTTTATTGCTCATGCTCAAATGTTAATGTTACGGTTGTTCCTTCACTGGCCGAAGAAATAGTACTGCCTACTTTTAGCTTGCTAAGCTTATTTACTCTGATAATTCTATTTTCAATGGCTTTTAAAGCAAAAGATCCTTTTTCTTCATTATACCAAGTGGTGGGGTCGCTGCCTAAGCCGTTGTCTTTGATTATTACTTGATAGCCCTTGATTACCCTGCTGAAAGCAATAGATATGTGTTTTGCCCCTTTTCGCTTAGATACGCCATGTTCTATCGCGTTTTCTACAAAAGGCTGAGTAATAAGAGTGGGTATTTTTTCGAATGCAGTGTCTATTTCCTTCTCACAAGCAATTTCGTATTCGAATTCTTCGCCAAAACGCTTTTTAGAGAGTTTGAGGTAGTTGTGCAAAAAGTCTATCTCCGCCTGAACTGAATGCATTTCCATAGAAGACTTATGTAACACATCTCTTAGTAGTTTAGAAAGGCTCGAGAGCCCGTCTAATGAATCTTTCAAGTCTTTTTTGAGAATGGCATTTTGAATGGTGGCCATGGCATTGAACAAAAAGTGCGGGTTCATTTGCGATCTGATGGCCTTTAATTCGGCAGCAGCCAATTGGTTGTTCAGTCTTACCTTTTCTAACTCTGCTTTGTTTTTTCTCACAAGCCTCAATCTATTCAGGTAAAAGGAAGTCCAGAAGATGCCGCCCAGTATTACTACGTAAAGCAGTAGCATACTATTCTGACGCCACAATGGAGGTTTGATGGAGAAGGGGAGGAGGAAAGCCTCAGATGTTACCCCGTCTTCATTTTCTGCCATCAATTCCAACTCATATTGGCCATTGGCAAGGTTGAGTAGGTCTATATTATAGCTGCCCTTAGTGGCATAGAGCGGTAACCAATCTTGGCTCAGCCCTTTGATTCTATACATTACACTGGTTTTTCCTTGAGCGCTAATGTTAGGATATACCCCGAACGCGAACCTCAAATCGTTTGATGAGTAGTCTATCGATGTGAGTTTTTCTGGCAGTAGATCTCTATTGAGCAGTTTAATGGTTGGTTTAACTAGGTTGCGCTCTGGAAAACTAGAAAAAGCACTCATAAATTGTTGATGCAAGAACAGCAGTTGACCATCGAACTCTACAACAGCAACTAACTTGTTGGTGTCAATTCCTTTTGAGTTGAAGAAGGAGTTTCGCTTTTCAAAAGTCTTGAGATCGAAAACATCGGCTCTTTCAGAATTGATCACGAATAGGTAGTTGTCGGTCAGGAAAATGTCCGAGTAGTCTTCTCCTGACTGAATGATAGGTTCGAGCTTATTTTCCTTTAGTTCGGAAACACCTCCAGTGGTGGTAAGTATGAAGGTTCGACTTCCGCTATAAACTACTTTTTCAATATTCTGATTATCGAGAATAAGCTTTAAGCTTTCATCTTCAGCTATTTCCCAGAGCTTATTTGCTGAGTAACAATATTGTTGACCTTTTTGCCGAAAAAGACCTCTTAACCTATGTTTTGGTAGAATCAATTCCGCTAACTTTCCTTCTGAGTGGTATACATAAAGTCCGCTAGAAGTAGCCATAAAGAGCTTTTCTCTACTGGGTAAGAAGCCTTTTATCGCACTTAGTTTAAATGATTCTAGCGTTACTAAGCTTTTGGCGTCTAGCAATTCGGCAAGGTTGCTGCCAAAGTATATCGTTTTGGTTGTGCTATCTGCCAAAAAACCTTCTATCCTGTTGGGAGAAGGTACTTTTCTTTTAAAGGTTAGAGAGAAATCACTATAGTCTAATTCATATAGTTTTGAGTCGTTGGTCAGTAGGAGCGCATTGCTAGGTCCATTTTGTTGACTTTGCAAAATGAGACTTTCGTCTAGCCTATCTTCAAATTTGATAACCCTTCGGGTAAGGGAAGGAATCATAAACACACCATGAAGTAAGCTAGAGCACCAGAGGTTTCCTTCTACATCAAACATGGTGTTAGAAATTTGAATATCGGATAAATAGTGTTCAGCTTTTCCCGAAGCCAGATTGAAAACCCACAGGCCGTTGAGGGTAGAAAAATATAGCGTGTTTTCATGGATGTAAAGGTTGTTCACCTTTTCAGGAGTAAAGGATAAAGATTGAATAAGTTGCCCCCTTACATTAGTAATACCCCCTACCGATGGCCTGTAGAAAAGAATGCCTTCGTTGTAAGCAAAAGGGATATCTTCTTTAGTCATGGAAAAGCCTAAGCTTATGGTGCTTAATCTATCATTGGTTTCTAATTTATAGAGAGTGTTTTCCTGAGTATCGCCAGCAGTAAACCAAGTTGTGTTGCCATGCTGTACTATGTGGTACAAGAAATCGAAAGAATTTTTGAAGTGAATGGTGTCTTGTTGATCAAGAGAAATAAGGCCGGTTTTTACATAAAGTAGTTTCCGATCACCAAGCGGGATTACCCTAGGAAAGTCTAGGCCAGACTTGTTTATGGCCAGAACCTGGGTTGTGTCTTTTTTAAAAAAGACATACTCCCAATCGAAGTTAGTACCAACATAGGCCCCTTCTCCTATTTGGTATACATCGTTTAGCGCATTGCTAGCACCAACATAAGTTCTGTTGTTAAACGTGAGACCATTGTAGATGCTTAACCCTCTATCCGTTCCGAAGATGATTTCACCGTTTTCGTTCAGGTTGATATCGTAAACAGTGTTAGAAAGTAGTCCATCACTCTTTTCAAACTGATGATAGAAGACCTCTTGTTGTTGCACTTCTTTTCCGCACAAACAAGTGTGCACAACAAGCAGCAGAAAAATTTTTAACGCACATCTAATCATATCACTTTAGCCGCTTTCAGCCAATCAGCGCTAAATGTCATTGTAAAAGTTGAGTCTAATCCACTTTTTTTAGAGTGCTTCGATTTAGTGATTTTTTAAGAAGAATCAGAATGAAAAGTGATCATGTTTTTTAGTCTTTGAACCAATTCGCTGCAATTCAGAGAGATATTTTGAAAATGGAAAAGGGAACCTCAAAGTGAGATTCCCTTGCTAGTATTACAGTTTGGTAGTTACTACAAATCGTACATTACGCTGAAAAGCCAGTAGCGTTTTTGAATGTAATAGGCGTAGGTGCTAATTAAACTTTCGCTAAACGAGTCCCTTCTAATGGACGTAGTGTTGAACAAGTTCATACCTTCTACTTTAAACTCCCACGGGCTGCCTTCTTTTCTGTAGCGCAGCTCCGCATCTAACAAATCGAAGGTGGTCTCGGTATTATTACCTGTGTTTACATAGCGGTTGTACTCGTATTCAGTTTCGAAAGTAAAGCCTTTTAGAAAGTCGAAACTCAGTTTGGCTTTTGGTTGATGGTTCTCAAACTTATTGCTGGTGGAGTTACCACTATAATTGCTAAAGCTAAGGTTGTAATACAGGTTTAGCTGTAGTGCCTTCCACAAGCGTGTTCCAAAATCTACATTGTAGGTTTGCACAAAATTCTTGTTCTGATTGCTCACATCGCTAATGATATTGTTGGTAATGCTGCTTGACCAGTTTCCTCCAACACCCACTCGAAAATGATCGAAGCGCTTGTTGATGTTGGCAAAACCAGACACCACCTCGTTCGGTGAATCAATGTTTATTGGCAGATTAATGCGCTCCACACCGTCTATTTGAATAATGTTGCTCACATCATTCATTCTACGACTGTAATTCAAGCCTCCATAAATGTTCAAAAAGTTATACATATTGAAGTTGTTGTAATTCAGTCGCACGTTGTGATACCAACTATTTCTGAGGTCGACATTTCCTTGAAAAAGGGCATTGTATCCATTCACCACTATTCCTTGTGCGTAGTTTTCAATATCTGTAAACTCCGCATTCAAGTTGTAATTGAGCGCCAGCGAATGCGAGTTGGTAAAGTTGTATTCAGCGTTGAATGATGGAAGCAGCAATGTTTTGTCAAAGCCGTCTTCAACACCAAGTTGTGTATTGCTTACGCGATAGTGATGCATGTTTAGGCTTGGCGTTAGTTCAAAATCTCCCAGCTTGGTTTTGTAGAGTAAGCCCAAGTAATAATCCTCAAAGGTGAAGTCCACATTGTTTGTAAAATCGTCATCTGCAATTTCGCTTTCCGTACCATCTCCAAACCTTTCGGCAAGGTTAGAAAGCATACTTTGGCGATTGTAGACATTCCCCACTTTAAGATTGATATGGTTAGTCTTATTTAGAATGCGGTAGTAATTCACCGCTGCTTCTTGCTTAGCCGTTTCCACTTTTTTGTATTGCAAAAGGTTGAAAGGGCTACTGCCAGTAGTTGGAATAAGCGCAGCAAATGGGCGTTCGGTGGTCAATAGGTCGTATAGCGGGTCTTTCTCTTGATACTTAAAAGAACCTTCGAACGAGACTACATTTTTCTCATCTGGCGCATAAAATGCCCGCAATTGTTGGTCTACCGAAAATGGCTGCTGCGTAGTGCCCGAGTTAATTTGGTTGTTGTTTCCTTCGAAAACCGAAAGCTGATTGGCGGTATTGCTAATGTCGGCAATTCGGCCAAATGCGCTGTAGTCTACCTGAAGATCAGGGTTAGGAATGTACTTGGCACCAAACTTAAAAAGGCCAGATGTACTTGTTACATTAGAGCTAGAAGCAAGCGTTTCTTGACCTGACTGTTGCACGTAGGTGCGGTCGGAAATAGAGCCGAAGTTATTGTCTACTTTGGAGCCAATAGCAAAGCCTGAAAGCATCCATTTGCTACTTGGTGTAAAGTTGTAGCTCAGCGCGGCCAACTGGTTGTTCAGGTCTTGTGCATTGTTACGTTCGGCCATCGGTATGCCCATGTCGCCAGAATTAATAGAGAAGGAAGAACCACTGCTGCTGGCCAAGGAGCGAAAGCCTCCGCTAAAGCGAAAATAGTCGCGCATGGTAAAGGCCAATTGCCCTACATTGTTGGCATCGGCAATTAAATTAATATTGGTTTTGGGGCTGTAATAGAAAGCATTGGCGTGTGCCAGGTATCGACCTTCGGGGCCTCCGCCAGCCGTAACATCACCAAAAACCATCTCCTTTTTATCGGCCTTAAGCTGAATGTTTAGTGCTAATTGGTCGCTATTGTTTACGCCACCCAGCGGACCTACATCGTTGTAGTTTTGTAGTACCTGCACCTTGTCTACCACGTTAGCGGGTAAATTTTTGGTAGCTAGTTTGGTGTCGCCTTCAAAAAACTCTTTTCCATCTACCAACACTTTGCTAACGGACTTGCCCTGCACTTTTACGCCACCATCTTCATCTACCTCAAAACCGGGCAGGTCCTCCAGCACGTTTTCCAACTTTCGTTCGTTACCTTGGGTAAAAGCCTCTGCTTTATATGTTACAGTATCTCCCTGAATGAGTACAGGCATTTCGGTAACTACCTCCACATCGCTAAGCTGGGTTACATCGTTTTTTAGGGTAATTAAAAATGGCACCTCGTTGCTTTCGGTAAGGGAAATGATTCGCTCAAAAGGCACGTAGCCAATAAAGCTGGCTTGTAGCTTATACACTTTGCCTGGTTCTATGTTCAGGCGGAAGGCACCGGCTTCGTTGGTTACCCCAAACGAGGCCATTTTTCGTGTGGAGGTATCCAGTGCCATTACATTGGCGAACTGCAAGGGAATACCGAGGCTATCGCGTACTTCGCCCAGAAGCGCAATTTTTCCTTGGGCATGGAGCTGACCGGCAACTGCCCCAAAAAGCAGTAGCGTTACTAAAAATCTTCTCATGTGATTTGTGTTGTTTTGACCTTTGGGCTGCTATTACTCGTTGCCACCAATTTTTATGGTAATGTTGCCATCGCCACCATTGCTGTATTTTTGCATCATTTCTTGCGTTTTCTCCTCGCGTATGGCTTCAAGCTCTTTGCGTGTAACCATCTTTCCTTTCTTCAGTGGTTTTATGTCCACCCCATCTTCCGGGTTCAGAACCACTTTGGTACATAGGTAAGAGGTAGTACCATTGCTTACTTCCAAAATAAGGCCTGGCAGCCCCCAGTACTCTTCTGGCCCTTGCGAAACAGGAATTTGTGGTGTGTACCAAGCTTCTACTTTTAGGGTGTCGGTTACCATTTCCATGTCTTTAGAGTCATCGCCTCCTTCATTAGAAAACGAGATCATTTTACGCTCACGGATGTCGGTGTAAATGGCTTTCTGAGCCGTATAGTTGCCAATTTTCTTGGTCTCGGAAGTAATTTCCCAATCCCTAGAAATCAACGCATCATCAATAAGAAAAGGCTTGCTGAACACCTCGGTTTCTTGCAAATATTGGTTTTCGGCAGTGTTCTTATAGGTAGCGCCACCACCTGTCGACATTTTGATCATCATGCCACCGCTGCTCACTGTGGCAGGGCCGCCATCTAGGCTTTCTACCTCGCTCCACAGCGACTCGGTAAGATTAAACTTTAGCGTGTATTCTTTCTGAAATTGCTTTTGCATCCGCTGCTTTAGTTGCTCTTGCATTTCAGGGGTCATGCCTTCACCTTTAATATTAAAATCGCCCATTTTTCGAGACGATTGGTAGGTGGCTATGCCAGTAAAATTTTGTGCATTGGCACCAATTACTATGGCTACCATTATGCCTACTATAAGTGTAAATTGCTTGAGTACTTTTTTCATGGTTTTGCGAGTTTTTCGATTGATACAAATCAACCACCATGAGTGCAAACACATAGTTAACCAGTGTTAACGTCTGTTAAGCAAGCAATCAGCACTCGGCAATCTGCGTATATTTGAATTGTGAACGCCTTGAAATTCAAACGTATAATCTATCTTATTTCGGCCACCGTGGTAATTACCGTGGCGGCACAGGTGTATAATAACATTGAGCATTATAAGGTAAACAAGCAGCGTTTTATCAACGATGTGCAGTTGGCGCTGGACAGTGGGGTGGAAAGTTACTATGCCGACAGGGCAAAAAATGACATAGTAATTTATGCTTCTGAAGAAGGGATGGACACGCTTGACTTTTCTTTTAAAAGTGGCTTCGGCACCTTTAAAACCAAGCTCGATTCAAGCTTTAGCATTCAAACTACATTCTCGGCAGATTCGGGCGAATGGCATAGTAAATCGGGGATATCGAGGGGCGGAGTAAAAGGGCTTTCTATAATTAATTATAGCGATAGCACTTCGGTAAAGCCGCGCATGATCATGCCGAAAGATGTTAAACACATTGAGGTTAGAAACGATGTCTTTATTGCCGATTCGAGCAACAATTTTAAGAGCTTTGCTAAAAAGATAATGCTTTCATTAGCCAACAATTCTGTTGAGCTAGATTCCATAAAACCTTATGTACAAGAAGAATTACAGCGCAAAAGTATAAACATTGATTTCTCGCTTAATCACTTTTTACCAGATGAAAAGGTACCCGCAAGCAGCACTGCCGATACACGGTACAGTCTTGCCTCTTTCTCAAAGTCGACCTTTTTACCGCGCAACCAAAAGTTGGAAATCACCTATGAAAATGCTTCGCTGGCCATTTTGAAAAGAGGAGCGTTCGATTTGGCCATTTCACTGCTTATTACGCTTTCTGTAATTGGGTCGTTGCTGTATTTATACCGTATCATTTCGGAACAAAAAGCCTTGGCCGAAATCAAAAACGATTTGATTAGTAACATCACACACGAATTCAAAACGCCCATAGCCACCATTTCCACTGCTATTGAAGGGATTGCTGTTTTCAACCAAGAGAATGACCCTAAGAAAACCAGCAAGTATTTGGACATTTCTTCTGGCCAGTTGAAAAAACTGAATACCATGGTAGAAAAGCTTTTAGAAACTGCCACGCTAGATTCTGATGAATTGGAAATTGCGCTGGAAGAAACAGAGGCGGTTCAGTTTACGCAGGCTTTAGTAGAGCGCTATCAGGTTTTAAAGGAAGACAAAGCACTTTCTTTAGTAACCAAACTAAAAGAGCGATGGCTAAATGTGGATGCTTTCCATATGGAAAATGCCATTAGCAACCTGGTAGATAATGCACTGAAATACGGTGGCGATGTAATCACTGTTCGTTTAAAGGAAGCAGGAGAAAGCACAATTTGGGAGGTAGAAGATAACGGTGGAAAGATTGATAAGGCTCAGAAAAGCCGCATTTTCGAAAAATTCTATCGCATACCAACTGGTAATTTACACAACGTAAAAGGCTTTGGCATTGGCCTGTACTACACCAAAACTTTGGTGGAAAAACATGGCGGAACGATTGACTTGACCACCGCACCAAACTTAACCCGATTTACAATTAGCATTCCGAATGGCAACGCATAAAATACTTTTGGCAGAAGACGAATTGGCGCTTGGCACTATTGTGAAGGAAAGCCTGGAAACCCGTGGTTTCGATGTGGTTTTTTGTGGCGATGGCGAGGAGGCCAAAACCCAATATACTGCCCAAAAGCCTGAGCTGCTGGTGCTGGATGTAATGATGCCCAAGAAAGACGGCTTCACGCTGGTAAAGGAAATTCGCCAAATGGATGAGCACATCCCGATCATTTTTCTCACGGCCAAATCGCGCACCGAAGATGTGGTGGAGGGCTTTGGCTATGGTGCGAATGATTATGTGAAAAAGCCTTTTAGCATGGAAGAGCTCATTGTCCGAATCAAAGCGCTTTTAGATAGAAAATCAGGACAGAATAATGGCTCGGAATCTGTTGAGATTGGTCAATACAGTTTCAATTTTGCCAAGCAAACGCTCACTTATAAGGGCAGCGACCAAATGCTTACCCACCGAGAGGCGCAACTGCTGCAGGCCCTTTACGAACACAAAAATGAGTTAACCGACCGCAGTTTAATCCTCAATACCCTTTGGGGGAATGACGACTTCTTCAATGCCCGCAGTATGGATGTATTTATTACCAAGCTGCGCAAAAAACTGGCGCAAGACGAACAGATTCAAATTCTGAACGTGCGCGGCTATGGCTATAAGTTGGTTTGCTAGCAGAGCTATTTACTCTCTACCTTTTTCAATTCCAGTTCATGGAAGAAGATATCGTTGTTGGGTACATCTATTTTAATACCAGTGATATTTCTGGACTGATCGAACTCAAACTGCACCGTACCAAAGTCGAACCAGGCGTGTTCAACATCCCACTTAATTTCGAAAGTATCGTAATGCCAATGGGTTAATGAAGCCATTAAAAGTGGCGCATCTTCAAACTCTAACAGTAAACCATTTGAGCCTTTTTTAATGTGAATGTCGCCATACATTGGCGTGTAAAAAGTGCCAACATAATCATCAAGACTTAATGATGGTTGTGTGTTTGGAACATGCTTGGCTTTTATGGCATCAATGCGGTCGTACATCGGGTACGACATGTTTTTCAAGGCTTCTTCCGAATAATTGATCTCTTCTAAGCCCAAGTATTTATCAACCACAAAATCTGTAATAGTGCCAGATATTCCGCGCATGCCGTTGGTTAGTACTACTATGCCTAGGTTTTCCTCTGGCACCATAAGTACTCGTGAGTACATGCCGTCATAACCGCCTCCATGGGCAATAACCCTTCGGCCATGGTAGTCGCTTACTGCCCAGCCTAGGCCGTATCCTCTAAAGTTTACACCAGGCCTATTTTGCTTCTGCGATTCAGTTACCAAGTAGCTGTTATGTGGTGTCCAAAGGTTGGCTTGTGTGTTGTATTCCAGCACTTGCTCATTGCCAATTTTGCCATTGACAAGTTGAAAGTTCATCCATTTGGCCATGTCGCTTACGCTAGAAATTATGCCACCGGCAGCGCCCATATTGTCCCAGTTCACCCAGTCAACTACAATGTTTTCGTTACGCACGGCTTTGTGTGGTGTGGCGTAATTGCCCTTGGCCAACAAATCGTTTGTGGAGGTAATGGTTCGGCTCATTCCCAAAGGCTGAATAAAGGTTTGGTCAACGTATTCCGCCCAAGTTTTTCCTGTTACAGATTTTATCACTTCACCTGCTGTTATAAACATAAGGTTGGAGTAACCATAGCCATCTCTAAAACCATAAGCCTGTGGCACATATTTTATTCGTCTTACTACTTCTTCGGCACTAAAAGTAGACTTATACCAAATGGCATCTCCGCTGTAGGTACCCAGTCCCAATCGGTGGCACAGCAGATCTTCCACAGTGGCCTCTTCGCTCGCATAATGGTCGTACAGTTCAAAGTAAGGTAAGTGGCTTTTCACCTTGTCTTTCCAATTCAGTTTGCCTTGGTCTACTAGTGTTCCAATGGCCGAAGACACAAAGGCCTTAGAGTTTGAGGCAATTGCAAAAAGTGTATGCTCATCTACTTTGTCGGCTTTACCCAGTTCCTTTACGCCATAACCTTTGGCATGAACCACTTTTCCGTCCTTAACAATGGCCACGGCCAGTCCCGGCACATTCCAGTCTTTTTGTGCCTTGTTTATATAGGCATCAATGGCCTTTAAATTTGCTTGCGCGAAAGACTGGACGCTAAAGAATACAAATAGTAAAAGTGAGATGAAGAGCTTTTTCATAATGCGTGGGAAATGATTGGCGCTAATCTAAGGCATTATGAGCAAGAGGTAAAGTGAATTTAAAAGAGCGTTTTGCCTGTGGTTTTTTTAACAGGCAAAACGCTAGGGGTAACTACTCATGCAATACCATCAATGGCATTGGTATATCCATTAGCATCTGTTTGGTGTGGCTACCATGTCGCAGCCTATCAAAGAAACCATGGTGTTTGGCAATCATTACCAAAAGCTCAATGTTTTGTTCTTTGGCAAAGGCTACGAGGCCTTCTTCCACATCATCAAACTTTCTAAAGTGGAAAGTATGCTCTGTGTTTTTGAGGTATCGCTCCATACTACGGGCAATGTCTATCTGGTCTTTCACCACTACATCGCCTTTATCTATATGAATGATATGAATCTGTGCATAAAAAGCACGCGCAAAGTCCATTACAAACTGAAGTACATCATGGTTGGGTACACTTTGGTAATCGCCTGCAAAGGCAATGTGCTTCATTTTAGTAATGTCTGAATTTTCTGGAAGCGCGATCACCGGGCAATCTACATGCTTCATTACGTGGTAGGCATTACTGCCGAGCAGAGCAGCCTCAAAGCCGCTGGCTCCATGTGTGCCCATCAAAATTAACGATACCTCTTCCTTCTCTACCAGTTCACTAATTGACTCCTGAAGCGAGCCGTATTGCAGCATATTGCTGTACTTAACCCTTTTTAGGTCGGGAAACTCCGCTGCCAATTTTTGCATACTGCTTTCGGCATGTGCTTCCATTTCTTCAAAGCCCATGTCCACGGCAGTTATTGGAGCGCCATCGGCAAAGGCCACCGGTACCACTACAGAGTGGTAGAGCATAAGCTCCATATTCAGCTTTTCTGCAATTTTAATGGCGTTTTTCAATGCGTTTCTAGAACAGTTCGAAAAATCTATGGGGACTAAAATCTTTTTCATGGCTACCTCCTTTTTTATGGTTTGTACACAAGTGCTGTGCGATTGATATGAAGGTAGAAACCGCAAAGACCAATTCATATGACCTAGGTCAGGTTCTGGTGTGATGTCGATCAACTAGTGGAGAAAACTGGGTTGAAAAAATCTTTCTATATTCAATCGAATGCAGTGGAACTTAAAATGGAGATAAGCGCTTTTATGCATTCATTTGCCCAAAATGGGGTAAATACAACCGTGATAATATGAAAAAAGCACTTATAGCATTGGCCATTGGCGGCTTTGGCATTGGTATGACAGAGTTTGTCATTATGGGTATTCTCCCAGATGTGGCCGAAGCACTTAACATTTCCATTCCTAAGGCTGGGCACTTTATTTCGGCCTATGCGCTGGGCGTAGTGGTTGGCGCGCCAATCTTAACGGGCATTGGTGGCAAGTGGCCAGCTCACAAGGTACTGCTTGTGCTCATGCTTTGGTTTACAATTTTCAATACCATTTCGGCTTTTGCGAATAGTTATACTACCCTTTTGATTGCACGCTTTTTATCGGGCTTTCCACATGGTGCCTTTTTTGGTATTGGCGCTGTAGTTGCCGGCAAGCTTGCTGATAAAGGCAAGGCTGCGCAGGCCATTGCGGTAATGTTTTCTGGGCTTACGCTGGCCAACTTAATTGGTGTGCCATTGGGTACTTATTTCGGTCACCACTTCCACTGGAACATTGCATTTATGATTGTGGGTGTGATTGGCATTTTGGCTATGGTAGGTATTTACTATTGGATGCCCGAATTACCTCAATCGTCAAAGCAAGGTATGCGAAAGGACTTTGGTGCTTTAAAACGTGCTGAAATTTGGTTGGTGATTCTATTGACTACTATTGGAACGGGCGGCTTCTTTGCCTGGTATAGCTACATAGCACCATTGATTACAGAGGTAGCTGGTTATCCAGAAAATGCTGTTGGTTATGCCATGGTTTTGGCTGGTGGCGGAATGGTAATTGGTAATATTGTAGGCGCCAAGGTAGCCGACAAATACTCCCCTATTAATGCCGTGATTATCTTTTTGAGCCTTATGGTGGTGGCTTTGGTTGTGAATACCTTGGTAGCCCATAACCAAATTGCTGTAATGGTAATGACCTTCTTAATTGGTGGGTTGGCCTTCTGTATTGCTTCACCAATTCAAATGACCATGATCAACTCAGCCAAGGGTTCCGAAATGTTGGGTTCTTCGCTAAACCAGAGCGCCTTTAATATGGGTAATGCTTCTGGCGCTTACTTGGCAGGTTTGCCTATTGCTATGGGTTATGGTTTTACCTCGGCCGATTTAGTAGGAGCTGCAATGGCTGGTGGAGGCATTATTATAGCCTTGGTAATTGTGCGGGTTAGGGCTAGCAAGCGAAAAGCCTCAGTGGCAGTCTCATAATTCATTTTTGGGCTCTACCATGGCATCTATTGTTTGAATGGTGCCATCTGGGTTGTACTTCAGTTCTGCCATTTTAATGCTTCTAAGGTGTGTTTTTCCTTCAGAAAGCGAGCTGTCGTGGAAGAATAAATACCATTTACCATTGTACTCCACAATAGAATGATGGTTTGTCCAGCCCAATACTGGCTTTAAAATCACGCCAGCGTATGTGAAGGGGCCATAGGGGTTGTCACCAATGGCGTAGGCAATGTTGTGCGTGTCACCAGTAGAATAGGAGAAGTAGTATTTGCCTTTGTAATGATGCACCCAAGCAGCTTCAAAAAAGCGTTTGTCATTTGCTCCTGCGGTAATCGGTTTTCCATCTTTTGCCAGAATCACAATGTCTTTTGGCAATTCAGCGAATTGCTTCATGTCATTACTCAACTTAGCTACTTTAGGGCTAATTGCCGGGTCATTATCTGCAGGGTAAGTGTCTTCAGCTATGTATTCGCCCGACTGCCAGCGCTGTAGCTGGCCACCCCAAATACCCCCAAAGTACATATAATAACTGCCATCGGTATCTTTAAACACTGCTGGGTCTATGCTAAAACTTCCATCTATTGGCTTGGCTTCTGGGTGAAATGGCCCCGATGGTGATTTACTGGTAGCAACCCCGATTCTGAAAATGTCATTTTCGTCTTTAGCAGGAAAGTACAGGTAATATGTACTATCTTTTTTAGCAGCATCGGGTGCCCACATTTGCCTTTTTGCCCAAGGCACATCGTCCACCCTCAGCGCAACACCATGGTCTTTTAGCTCTTCGCCTACCGATTCCATTGAATAAACATGATAGTCCTTCATGTTGAAGTGACTGCCCAGGTCGTCCTCAGGTATACCCGATTCAAAGTCGTGAGAAGGGTATATGTAGAGATTTCCCTCAAAAACATGGGCGGAGGGATCTGCAGTGTACAAATCGGTAACCAGCGGTTCTAAGTGATGCGCTGAAGGCTGGTTCTTTGTTTGTTTTGAATCTGAACAAGCGTAGCACAGTACTAAAGCAAAGAGTAAAGTGCCAAATGAACGAATTGGAGTTGAGCGCATGAGTGGTACTGTTTATCGATAAAATCTAAGTCTAGCTAAAAACCTACATCACTAATGTTTGAACGGTTTGAAAGATAAATTAAGACCTTTTAATTTATTTTCATTAATATCGAAAACAAACGTTTGTTTTACGTTTAATTAAACTTTTTAACCCATCAAACCTATGTATTGGATAGGATACGATATCGGAAGTTCGTCCATAAAAGCAGCCTTAATTAATGCCGATGATGGCCGTGTAAAAGAAACGGTACAGTTTCCCGATCGCGAAATGAAGATAGATTCTCCTGAGGCAGGATGGGCTGAACAGGATCCGAATTTATGGTGGGAAAACGTATGCATGGCAACTGGTAAATTGCTAGAAAAATCGGCTGTTCGGGCGAGTGAGGTCAAGGGAATAGGTATTTCTTACCAAATGCATGGTTTAGTATTGGTTGACAAGCAGTATGATGTTCTGCGGCCTTCAATCATTTGGTGCGATAGCCGTGCAGTGCAAATTGGCCATGACCTTTTTAAGCAAGTGGGCGAAGAAAAAAGCATAGCTCATATGCTCAATTCGCCTGGAAACTTTACGCTTTCAAAATTGAAGTGGGTAAAAGAGAATCAGCCCGAAATATATGAGAAGGTGCACAAGTTTATGCTGCCAGGCGATTACATCGCCCTGAAATTAACAGGCGAATGTACTACCACTATTTCTGGCCTTTCAGAAGGCATAATGTGGGACTTTAAAGCAGATAAACCGGCCAGTTGGCTGTTGGAGGAAGCTGGTATTGACAGCAGTTTGATTCCGGAAGTTTTGCCAACATTTTCTAACCAGGGCAAAGTAAATGCACAAGCCGCTGCAGCAACTGGTTTGCCAGAGGGAATTCCAGTAATGTACCGCGCGGGTGACCAGCCAAATAATGCCATTGCGCTTAATGTGCTAGAGCCGGGCGAAATTGCGGCTACAGGGGGGACATCGGGGGTAGTTTATGCTATTTCCGACCAAGCTTCTACTAAAGAAGGGGAACGCATTAACTGCTTTGCCCATGTAAATCACACCAAGGAGCAAACACGTATTGGCAAAATGCTTTGTATAAATGGTACGGGTATTCAGTACAGTTGGATACGAAACCAAATGGCTAAAAGCTTTTCATATGGAGAGTTGAATGCCATGGCAAGCAAAGTGCCGGTTGGCTCAAAAGGGCTTAGAGTGCTGCCATTTGGCAATGGTGCCGAACGCATGCTCTACAACCAAAGCCGTGGTTCGCGTATTCTTAACCTCAATTTCAATACCCACGGCTTGGAACACTTGTTAAGAGGTGCATTGGAAGGAATTGCGTTTGCCTTTGTTTATGGTATTGATATACTTGCCAAGGATGGTGTTGATCTTTCATTGATACGGGCTGGCAACGACAATCTTTTTCAGGCTGAGCTTTTTTCGGATACCATTTCTACTTTAACAGGAGCCCCGATTAAAATTGTAGAAACCACGGGCTCGGTAGGAGCAGCAAGGGCAGCGGCTTATGCCTTTGGCGATTTTAAAACTTTTGATGAAGCTACCGCTACCGATGAGATCAGCTTTATCAGTGAGCCTTTGGCCGACAAGGCACCATTTCAAGAGGCATACGAATTATGGAAAAACGACTTAACCGATTATATAACTGATTAAAAAATACACTCATGACGCTTATAGGTGATAAAGAATATTTTAAAGGAATAGGCAAAATTGGCTTTGAAGGAAAAGGTTCTGACAACCCTTTGGCCTTTAAATACTACGATGAAAATAAAGTAGTGGCGGGTAAAACCATGAAGGAGCACTTCCGCTTTGCCATTGCTTACTGGCATACTTTCAATGGTATGGGTGGCGATCCGTTTGGTGCTGCAACCCAGCAATTCCCGTGGATGGAAAACCCGAATGTGGAACAACAGGCTAAGGATAAAATGGATGCTGCATTTGAGTTTATTACTAAAATTGGTGCTCCGTACTACTGCTTTCACGATGTGGACCTAATAGACGAAGGCGCAAATTATGCGGAGTCTACCAAGCGATTGGAAATGATTACCGATTACGCCCTAGAGAAGCAGAAGGCATCGGGTGTAAAGTTGCTTTGGGGTACAGCCAACTGTTTTAGCAACCCGCGCTATATGAATGGTGCTGCTACTAATCCAGACTTTGATGTGGTGGCCTATGCTGGTGCCCAGGTAAAAAATGCTTTGGATGCAACCATTAAGCTAGGTGGTGAAAACTACGTTTTCTGGGGTGGTCGCGAAGGCTATATGTCCTTGCTAAATACCGACATGAAGCGTGAACAAGAACATATGGCACGTTTTCTTCATATGGCGAAAGACTATGCCCGTGCTCAAGGCTTTAAGGGCACATTCTTTATTGAACCAAAACCTGCCGAGCCATCTAAGCATCAATACGATTTCGATTCGGCAACCGTATTGGGCTTTTTACAGAAGTACGACTTAATGAACGACTTTAAGTTGAACATTGAAGTGAACCATGCAACATTAGCACAACATACTTTTGAACACGAGCTACAAGTAGCTGCCGACAACGGCCTTTTGGGTAGTATTGACGCCAATCGTGGCGACTACCAAAATGGTTGGGATACAGACCAGTTCCCAGTAGATGTTTATGAACTAACGCAAGCCATGTTGGTAATTCTTGAAGCTGGTGGTTTTCAAGGTGGAGGTGTAAACTTCGATGCTAAGATTAGAAGAAATTCTACTGACTTGGAAGATATCTTTCATGCACATATTGGTGGTATGGATACTTTTGCGCGTGCCTTGGTGGCAGCCGATAGCATTCTTCAAAACTCGCCATATAAGAAGATGAGAGCAGATCGCTATGCGTCTTTCGATGCAGGTAGCGGAAAAGATTTTGAAGACGGAAAGCTTACTTTGGAAGACCTGATGAAGCATGCAGAGGTTAATCAGAATATTGCTGCCAAAAGCGGTAAGCAAGAACTCTTTGAGAATATCATCAACCAACACATTTAATTATTCAGTTTAAAGGCGGATATTTAGCTATCTGCCTTTTTTGTGTTAAACTGGGTAGATTTTTTAGACCAAACCTTAACTATTTTGAAGACTGAAGAAAAAGTAAATAACCTCTATGTCGTAGGGATATCGCTGGTGGCTACGCTTGGTGGCTTCCTATTTGGATTTGACAGTGGTGTGATCAACGGAACGGTTGATGGCCTTCAAGTGGCATTTAATGCCGAAGATATTGGCAGCGGTTTTAATGTTGCCTCCATGCTATTAGGATGTGCCGCAGGTGCATTTTTTGCTGGAAGACTTTCCGATTTATATGGGCGTAGATCAATGCTTATCGTATCTGCGCTTTTCTTTATTGTTTCCGCTTTTGGATCCGGCATAGCTACCTCATCAGGCGAATTTATTGTGTATAGAATTCTTGGTGGACTAGCTGTAGGTGCTGCTTCGGTAATGGCACCGGCTTATATTAGTGAAATTGCCCCGGCCAAATACCGCGGTGCACTAGCCACTATTCAGCAGATTGCAATTGTTTTAGGGCTCTTCTTTTCATTCTTGAGCAACTATGAATTAGTGATCTTTTCGGGCTCATCGAAAAACGTACTGTGGTGGGATTATGAAACATGGAGATGGATGTTCTGGATGGAGCTTGTTCCGGCCGCTGTATTCTTAATCAGTCTTTTCTTTATACCAGAAAGTCCGCGCTACTTAGTGGCTAAGCAAAAGCAAAGTAAAGCCGAGCAGGTATTGAGCAAGTTATATGGTGCAGTGGTTGGTAAGCGCAAAGTGGCAGATATTGATGCTTCGCTAGCTAAGGATGGTCACAAACCTTCTTTTAAAGATTTGTACGATAAAGTAAAAGGCAAGGTAAAACCAATTGTTTGGGTGGGCATTGGCTTGGCCGTTTTTCAGCAGTTTGTAGGTATAAACGTTGTGTTCTACTATGGTGCTGTGCTATGGCAGGCCGTAGGCTTTGGCGAAAGCGATGCTCTTCTAATCAATGTACTTTCCGGGGCATTGAGTATTGTGGCGGTAGTTATTGCCTTGCTACTTGTTGATAAAATTGGGCGAAAGCCATTATTACTTATAGGCTCTATAGGTATGAGTGTTACGCTGGCTTTGGTGGTAATTGCCTTTACCAGCGGATCGTTGGTGGCGGACCCTGTAACTGGAGAGGAATCGTTGCAGCTAAGCGATGCTATGGGTATGCTCGCACTTATTGCCGCCAATGCTTACGTAGTATTCTTTAATGCATCTTGGGGGCCAGTAATGTGGGTAATGTTGGGCGAAATGTTCCCTAACCAAATTCGTGGTGTAGGACTGGCAGTAGCTGGTTTGGCGCAATGGGGAGCAAACTTCCTAGTAACACTTACCTTCCCTGTATTGCTAGGCTCGGCCGGGCTTGCATTCGCTTATAGCTTATACACCATTGGAGCCATCATTTCCATCTTCTTTGTGGCGAAATATGTGTATGAAACCAAGGGTAAAGAGCTGGAAGAAATGACCGCATAATATTGAGAGTGTACAGTCATACATCGCCTCGAAACCTTGGTGGAATCTGCTGAGGTTTTTTAAGGAAGCGCGTTAAGTCCATCGGGGTGATTATGACGGTACATGTACCATTAAATAGGTTGTCAAAGCCAACTAGTTTCGTCATTCTCAGCCTGCTTGTGGCAGGCAGGCTTAACTGGGAATCTCCTCTAGATATTAGCCTGATTTAATGAGATTCCCGATCGGTGTTGGGAATGACGTTTAGCTTTTGAGACAACCTCTTCTTTTGGTTAATAACCAGGTATACTACTGTTTGCTTTTGGCAAAAAATAGTGGAGGGGAAAAATTTTTCGAGTTTTACAGTCATTGATTTTCTGTGTTAATCTTTCTAATAATGAAAGACCAATTATCATTTTGCAAAAGGTTTAAGAGGCATTGGTGCATAAAAAAAGCGGTATGAATTTCATA
Organism: Roseivirga pacifica; assembly: GCF_900111145.1. GTDB lineage: Bacteria > Bacteroidota > Bacteroidia > Cytophagales > Cyclobacteriaceae > Roseivirga > Roseivirga pacifica. Next base: position 380,394 of record NZ_FOIR01000001.1, on the reverse strand, counting down.
CCGCTTTCGATTTATGTTGGTTCGGGGGATTATATGTTCAAGTCTCTAAAAAACTCTTCTACTGAATTATAGGTCTTTTCAGCCCAGTTCTTGGTGTCTTCCCAAGTTTCTTCAGTAGCGTTTGCTACATCATCTTTAGCCTCCTCTAAAGCCGATTTTTGGTCTAAAAGATCCTCTTTAGTCTCTGTAAGTGACTCTTTTACGTCTTCTGAGGCGTCTTTTAGGTCATTATTGATTTCGCTCAATTTATTGTCAATATCATCTAGTGTATTGTCAATGCTAGCGCTTAATTCAGCCTTTTCTTTCTCCCAATTACTTTTGGAAGATTGGCTGCAACTGATGGCAAATACTGTTAATAATAAAGCTGTTAAGTATATGGTTAATTTTTTCATGGTATTAATGTTTTAATGTTTGCCTATTTAAATCCAAAGCCTGTGCCAGACTTGGATTTACTGGTCTTCATTGGTGCCAAGGTGCTGGCGTAGTTGCTCTCCTCCTTTAATGCCAAAATCCAAAGTGCGGATAGGGAATGGAATGGTAATACCTGCTTCTTTGTAGGCTTTATTTATGGCCATAATGGCATCGCTTTGTGCTTCTAAATAATTGGGCTTGCTAGGCGAGTAGTTTACCCAAAACATTACCCGGTAATTGATGGAAGAATCGCCAAAACCTTCATACACCAACTTTACATCTTTTTCAGGGGTAAGGTATTCATTCTGTAAAACGGCCTTTTCGGTTACCTCTTTTACTTGCTCCAGATCCTCGGCATAAGAAACGCCCACATACAGGTCAACCCTTCTGCGATGGGTTTTGGTGAAGTTGGTCAGTGCATTCTCAAAAATCAGTCGGTTGGGAATGATCACATGCAGCCCTTGAAAGGTTTCTAGCACTGTGGCCCTTAGTTGAATTTCTTTTACAAAGCCCGTATGCCCGTTGGTTTCAATAATATCGCCAACACTCAATGGCTTTTTAAAGGCCATAATAATTCCTGAAATGAAGTTGGCCGATATGTCCTGAAAAGCGAAACCTAAGGCCAGACCGGCAATTCCCGCCCCAGCTAAAATGGAAGTAACGGCTTTGCTAAGGTGTAATAAGTTAAGTGCGATAACTAAACCAGAACCTACGGTAATGATTGATATGATGGTGGATAAAAGGCCGATAATGGCTGTTTGCTCTATAAAGCGAGACATTACCTTTTTGGCTCCGTAGCGCACTATTTTCGATAGAAAATAAAAAATGATCACTACGAGAATAGCCACCACAAAATTCGGTAGCATTTCGGTAAGCGTTTCCAGCCAGCCTTCTAGCTTTCCTTTTACTATTTCAAAAGCTCTTTTAATGTTAAAGTCCATGGTTAAAAAATTGATTGCTACTTATTACAATCAATAAATGAGGGATTGGTTTGCGGCAAGCCAATTTTTGGAAGAAAATTGGAGTTAATGAATGGATTGCCAGCAGCATGCCCAATTCCCGAATCGGTTTGCCTAATTGAGTTTGTTCAGCCTTGGTTTCTAAACCCATTCAACAATTCTCATAAAAAGCCAGTTGTGCTTGGCGAACTAAAACTGTAATTTGACAGACAAATCAATCGCTATGAAAAAGCTCACTCCACTTTTCGCCTTGCTACTGGCTTTTGCCATTGTGGCCTGTGGCGAAACCAAAGAAACTACTACCGAATCAGACTACGGAAACCCAGCAGCTGAGGGCTTCAACGAGGCTGCATCAGATGCCAAAGCCATCGCCATTGCCGACAAAGTGATGGAGGCTATGGGCGGGCGCCAAGCATGGGACAACACACACTATGTAGCTTGGAAATTCTTCGGTCGCGATGCGCTGGTTTGGGACAAATGGACCGGCAATGTGCGTATCGATAGACCCAATGGCACTACACTGTTGACGAATATTAACGATGGCAGCGGAACGGCTTACTTAAACGCTACGGAAATTACGGATGCAGATTCGGTTGGGCAATACATGGAAACCGCGAAAAGCATATGGATCAACCACTCTTACTGGTTGGTAATGCCATTTAAGCTGAAAGACTCTGGCGTAACCCTGAACTATGTGGGCGAAGAAAACACCATGGATGGTAAACCGGCCGATAAACTGAAACTTACTTTTGAAGGCGTGGGCCGTACACCACAAAACATGTATTACGTGTGGGTAGATAAAGAAACTAGTCTGGTTAGCCAATGGGAGTATTACAGCGCAGCTGATAAAGATGCAGGTTTTACCTTGCCTTGGGCAGGCTACACCAAGCATGGTGAGATTTTATTAGGAGGAAACCGTGGCGAACGCTCTATGGAAGATATCATGGTGTTCGATGAGTTGCCAGCAAGCGTATTTACTTCACCCGAAAAACCTGATTTGGCTAGTTTAGCTGCCAAGTAATGTTTGTTGCCAAGCTATTTGTTACGTCATTCCTATGAAAACGGGGATCTCAGTAATTGGCTAAATGGCTTGCCTGATTTTCGGAATACGCCAGCCGGAAATTATTTTGAACAAAACGTTTAACAAAAACTACTTTTCTTAAATCACACCCTGGATCAATGAAGAACTTTTTAGCCTTATCACTCCTTATTTTAATCGTTTCGTGTAACTCTAAAGAGGAGAAGAGAACCGAAACAGCTGAAGCCAAAAAGCCTTATTGGCAAGCACAAAACGCTAATACCACTGCTGGATTTCGTGGGCTTTCGGCCGTTAGCGACCAAGTGGCTTGGGCGAGCGGTAGCGAAGGCACGGTCATCCGGACTGTAGATGGTGGCCAAACTTGGGAGGATGTCTCTGTGCCAGACACCGACACCCTGCAATACCGCGACATCGAAGCTTTTGATGCCAATACGGCCATTGTGCTGAGCGCAGGCCTGCCGGCTGTTATTTACAAAACTACAGATGGTGGCCAGTCTTGGGAGCAAAAGTATTTTAGCATGGCTGAAGGCACTTTTTACGATGCCATGGATTTTTGGAATGAGCAAGAAGGAATAGCCTTTGGAGATGCCATTAATGGTCGATTGTTGGTACTGAAAACCAAAGATGGTGGCGAGACTTGGGAAGAGTTACCTTTTGAACAAAGACCACAAGCGCTCGATGGGCAAGGCGGTTTTGCGGCAAGTGGTACTGTAATGCGAACGGTGGGCGAAAGTCAGGCATATATTGGTTTGGGAGGAAATGAAGCCAGCATTTTCTATAGCTTCGATAAAGGAGAAACCTGGGCCAAAACTGTAACACCGCTACAGTCGGGTCAGCCAACGGAAGGCATCTTTTCCATCGATTTTAAGAATGAAAAGGAAGGCTTGATTGTAGGAGGTGACTATCGTGGCGATTCACTCACTAAAATCAACGCGGCATATACTACCGATGGCGGCCGCAACTGGTTCCCAGTAATGGCTGGCATGAAGCCGAATGGTTATCGTTCTGGCGTGGCCAATTGGAAAAATTACGTGTTTGCCGTAGGTCGCGAAAGCTGCGATTACTACAAAGAAGGCGACAAAGCCTATACGCCAATGGAAGGTCAATACTATGCGGTAGATGTCTCTCGCGATGGCGAAGCTGTTTGGGCTAGCGGGCCAAGAGGAGCCGTGGCTAAGTTGGGGTTTAAATAAGTTATTAGGCTATGAGCTATGAGCCTTTAGCGTTCGCAGCTCATAACTTTCTACTCATAGCTACTCTCCATTCACTACAAAATCTTACGGTTCAGTTCAGAAACTGTACGGTTCAATTCCAATCGATTTTTTGTTGCACCCAATCTTCTCATCATTGTATTGTCAATACTGAGCAATTGCTTCGGTATTCACCAAAGGTCAAAAATATCAGCACTTGGTTGGTGGGTTGGTCGCCCACCCAAAACCGGTGCAAAACAACAAAAGGGTTAAAAAATGAAAAATCTAAGTATGAAACGTAACAGTTTAATCGCTGGAATAATTGTGGCAGTTTTTGCCATTGTGTGTTCGGTAAATCAAGTACAAGCACAAAGCACTTCTACCTCGGTAAGCATTAATAATGGTGTTCATAAATACTCGCACAGGTCGGGTTCGCAGCGCCTAAGCATTGAGTACGATGGCGAAATTAAAATTGCTGATGACGATAAAAGCATCGAGTCGATTTCTCGCGGAGGTTATCTTTTAATTAGAAAAACTTCTTTTGGCGAGCGAAGAGAAATTCTTGCCGAACCATCTTCTAGCGGTGTGTCTTACGAGTACCGTGTTGGTCGCAGGGTGCAAGAGTGGAACCAAGAGGCGCAAGAGTTCTTGGCCGATGTACTGTTGGACGTAATCAGAACCACAGGAATTGGTGCAGAAAGCCGCGTAGAGCGCTTTTTCAAAAAAGGCAGATTAAATGGTGTGCTCGGTGAGGTAGATAATATTCGCAACGACCATATTAAGCATGTTTACTTAAAAATAATGCTCGATGAGTACGAGCTGAACGATCAGGAGTTGGTGAAGTTAGCACAATATGTGCCGAGCGAACTTGATTCCGACCACTACATTTCGGAGGTATTTAAGGACTACAGCGACAAGTTTTTAAAGAATGATGCCACAACTAATGCCTTTTTGGGCGCGCTACGCAGAATGGATTCTGACCATTATGTTACGCAAATTCTTACCAGAGCGCTGCGTGAAGATTTGAACGATGATGCCTTGATAAAGGTAATTGAGGCAGCTGATGTAATGGATTCGGACCATTATAAAACCAATGTACTGAAAGAAGTTTTGGACAGAAGAGACTTAAGCGACAAATTGGTTGACGCGGTAATCAAGGCATCTACCGAAATTGATTCAGATCACTACGCCACCCTTATTATTTCCGATGCCTTGGACAGACCAAATCTATCGGATGAGGCTTTCAATAACTTGATGGATGCAATCTCACGCATCGATTCAGATCATTACGTGACTCAAACATTCCAGTCGATGTTGCGCGATAGAGACGTTTCGGACAAAGTGATTGAAGCCATTTTAAATAGATTGGAATACATGGATTCGGATCACTACCGCAATGTAATTATCTCGGATTTATTCGAGCGCCAGTCAATTTCTTCAGAACACTTTACTTCGCTTTTAAACACGGTGGATGATATTGATTCGGATCATTATGCCAGCCAAATTTTAATGAAAGTACTGCGTAACAATAGCCTGAATGATGCACAGTATGACCAAGTATTGCGCAAGGTAGAAGACATTGATTCGGACCATTACAAAGTGGTGATTATTAAAGATGTATTGGGCGCTAAGCTTACTGAAAAGCACCTAATGAGCATTTTGGATGCAGCCGAAAGCATTGATAGCGATTACTATAAATCGGAGGTTCTGAAAAATGCTTGCAACTTGGTGCAAGACGCATCGGACGATGTGAAGTCTACTTTCAGAACTGTTGCCCGTGGTATTCGCAGCGACACTTACTACGGCCGTGTAGCTAGGTGTATCGACTAGAAAATTAGGATGGAAACGTCATTCTCAAACATGACTGGGAATGACGTTTTCTTTTTTTGGCTAAATGCTCCATTCACATTAGCCCTGAAACAAGTTCAGGCTGACGCTGCCAACATTTGTCCTTAATTCTTTAACTTCCCTCAAATACCCAAATCATGTCTAAGCTGCTAAGGCTACTCTTCTATTTGGTGGTAGGAATGTGCTTCTTTTACTACCTGTTCTACTCGGAGTACGACCGCGTGCCCAATTGGGGCGAAGACCTCAATCTAATGCTCTTTGCATTGGTTACTTCTATTGTGGCAGGGTTTGGCATTACGGGTATTAACACCCTGCTTAATAGAAAGCTGCCGTGGCGCAAAAATGTGTTTGTGCGATTTATGGCTGGGTTGGGCAGCGACTTCCTCTTCTTAGGCTTTGTACTTATTCTATTCGGTTGGCTGGCCAATATTACCGGCATTATCGAGTACGAAATGTTTCCAGAAGACCTCTTTATTCGCCAAATCGAGATCAAATTAATGGTGCTCAGTTTCATTACATTTTTTGTGATTACGCTGGTAGAATTTAATGGCTACAGCTACAACGAATACTCCGTGGGTCAAATTAGAAAGCTGCGTGCTGAACGTAAACAACTGGAGCTGCAATTCGAGGCGCTAAAGAGCCAGCTTAGCCCGCACTACTTGTTCAATAGCATGAATACCATCTCGTCTTTGGTGTATCGCGATGCCGATGTGGCCGAGTCTTTCATTCGCAACTTGGCCGATACTTTTAATTATGTGCTGCATACAAAAGATGTAAAGTCGGTACCGCTAAAAGAAGAGATTGAGGCCCTGAAAGACTACCGCTATCTATTAATGATTCGCTACAACGATGCGATTGGGCTGAACATTGAAGTGGATGAAGCACGATTGGAAGACCCTATTCCCCCACTTACGCTACAGCTTTTGGTGGAAAACGCGGTTAAGCACAATATCATCAGCTCAGATCAGCCGCTGAAGATCAACATTCGCAATACGGAAACGCACTTGGTGGTGTTGAACAACAAAACAGGCGCTCCTTCAAAAACGGCTAGCCATCGGGTGGGTTTAGACAATATTAGAAAGCGATATGCCTTCTTTAGTAAAGAAGAGATCAGCATTCGCAACGAGGATTATTTCGAAGTAAAACTGCCGTTACTCTCATGAACCGAAGCATCCTCGACCAACCATTGTTCCGCATAGTTGTGCCGCCCTTTTACGGTATCATGATGTACATTCTCATTCTGCTGATCAACAATAGTTTGGCAGGTTTGGCCGATTCGGTTTTTACCAATGAGTTACTGATTTGCGTGGCTTTGGCTTATTTAATTTCAGAGCCTATCCGTTTGTCCATTCACTTTTTTGAAAAGCGATATGGCAGCGAGCTACGCAAGGCCTCGAACATTGCAGCAATGATGTTTGTGAATGTTTTGTTGGGGGCAATTATCGTTTTTGTGGCCACTTACTCATACCACAAGTTTGTGGTTGGCTTCACCTACTTCTCAACATTTCAGCGCACCACTTATACGCTTACCGCGGTGTATAGCATCAGTGCTATTTTCTACACCCTGTTCTTTCTAAGCGTGTATTTTCTCACCATTAAGAATGAAACGGAGCTGAAGAAAGAAGACCTAAAAAGGCAAAATTTAGAGCATCAACTCGAGATTTTTAACAACGAAATAAACCCTGACCTGCTTTTCCAAAGTCTCGAAACGCTCATCACCTTAGTGCACCATAACTTAGATGCTGCCGAAGACTTTGTAGACCATTTGGCGCAGGTGTATCGCTATATTCTCGATAATCGAAAGATTGAATTGGTAGGACTGGATCAAGAAATTCGGGCATCTAAAAATTTGATTTACCTATTTCAGGAAAAATTTCCGGATCAGATAAAACTAACGGTGAAGAATGGCCAGAAAAATCAGCATAAGAAAGTAATTCCAACGGCCATTCCTATGGTGCTCGATTGCATGATCAATGGCAGCATTATCTCTAAATTTCAGCCTTTGGAAATTACCATAGATTGTGACGGTGATGAAGGCTATGTGGTCATTCAACACAAACAAAATGACAAACTGAGCAATAGTAAGTACCTTAAGAAGCGCAGGGGGAATTTGCATGAAGCCTATGCCTATTTTACCGACAAACCGGTGATTGAAATTAAGGCCTATGGCGATGCATTTGTGAAATTACCATTGCTCGATGTGAACGAAAACGTATGAGAGTATTTATCATAGAAGACGAAATTCCGGCAGCAGAAAAGATTGAACGCTTGGTAAAGCGCTACGATGACAGCATAGAAGTGGTGGGGCGTGCCATGAGCGTTAAGCAGGCCGTTACTTGGGTGCAAGAAGATGGTGATGCCGACCTGCTCTTTATGGATATTCAGCTTACGGATGGTTTGAGTTTTGATATTTTCAAAGAGGTAAACATCGATATTCCGGTAATTTTCACCACAGCTTACAACGAGTACGCTATTGAAGCTTTCAAAGCCAATGGCATTGATTATCTGCTTAAACCAATCACTTTCGATGCGCTCTCTGAATCGATTGATAAATTTAAAAATCTGAAAACACGCTTGCAAGAGCCGGGACAAACCACAACCGACTCGGTAATTGATTTGCAAAGTGCCTTACAAATGCTGAGTAAGCGCGAGTATAAAACGCGTTTTATGGTCAAAATTGGTGAGCACATAAAGTCCATCACCACAGATCAGATAGACCTGTTTTATGCCGAAGGTCGCAATGGCTACATAGTGACCAACGAGAGCCGTAGACTCATTATCGACTATAAGTTGGAGACGCTGGAAGAGTTGCTCGACCCAAAGAAATTCTTCCGCGTGAACCGTACATTTATCGTTGAAATAAATGCCATCAAAGATGTGCTGGTGTATTCGAACAGCCGCCTAAAAATCATCCTGAACAAAGAATTCGACCGAGAAATCATTGTTAGCCGAGAGAAAGTTGGCGCCTTTAAAACCTGGTTTGACGGGGAGTGATTGTGATGTTGAGTTATAAACTAGACTTTCAACACTATCCTTTGATAAACTATATAAGTGGTTACATAAATTCCTTCTGACCTATTAATATTGCTCTTACACTTATGGGGAGAGGTCATGGTCAAAACTCGAATGCTGCTGCTAGGCAGTTTACTTTTTATTGCTAATTTTTTACATGCACAAGTTCAGTCGGCTAGGGCCGATGTTGCACCAAATATTGATGGAGTGCTAGACGATGAGGTCTGGCAGCGCAGTCCGCAGCTTACGGGCTATAAGTCCTTTGTGCCAGACTTTGGGGTAGATATGCCCTTCAAAACCATTGCCTATATAGCCCACGATGAAGACAATCTGTACTTCGCGTTTAAGTGCTTTGACGAACCGGATAAGATCAAAACTTCCATTGCGGCACGAGATAAAATTGGGGCGGACGACTGGATATGTATCAACCTCGATTCTTTTAATAGTGCGCAGTCGCTTTATGGGCTATATGTAAACCCAAGCGGTATACAAATGGACACCCGCTTTGCCGCTGGCAAAGAAGATGTGGGGCAGGATTTGATTTGGTACAGTGCCGCTAAAATTGTAGACGATGGTTATATCGTTGAAGCAAGAATTCCTTTTAAAAGTATTCGCTATTCGGCCAAAGATGGCAACGTTGAAATGGGCGTGATCTTCGAACGAAAAATCAGCCGCTTCTCTATGCAGGGCACATATCCAGCACTAGATCCGGCCCAAGGTTTTGCCTTTCTAACCCAAATGATGCCCATAAAATACGAAGGCGTAAAAAAGTCGAAACTAGTGGAAATTCTACCTGCCATAACCTATGCCGTAAACAAAGAGCAAGTGGAGGGCGAGACCGTGCGCTCCGATGATTTTGAGCCTAGTTTGACCACCAAAGTGGGCATTACATCAGAGTTGGTTTGGGACGCTACCATCAACCCAGACTTCAGTCAGGTAGAATCGGATGTGCAGCAGGTGGAGGTAAATCAGCGTTTTCCTGTCAATTACCCTGAAAGGAGGCCCTTCTTTTTGGAGGGGAATGAAAACTTTAATTTTGCGGTAACGGGTGGCTTTGCACCAGTAAACAAAGTGGTGAATACGCGTTCGATTGTTTCGCCAAAGTTTGCGACCAAATTGGCCGGAAAGATTGGCGATAAGAATATTATTTCAACCATTTATGCGATTGACCGTGCCGATAGAAACCTGCCCGATTACGCTGCGGACGAAACGGCCGATGTGGGAGTGTTCCGTTACATGCGCTCTTTCCAGCAAGACAGTTACTTGGGTATGGTGGCTACCAACCGGTCTCGCAATGGCGGGCACAACACGGTGTATGGTGTAGATGGCCAGTACCGTTTTAAGCAAGCAAATATTGTAAGCGGGCATTACCTCAACTCCATGACAAAGGCAGGTGCAGGAGCTGATGTAGTGAATAGCGGAACGGCATCTGTGAAAGTGGAAAGAAGTACACGAAACTTTGATGGCGACATCACGCTCATAGATATTGGAGAGGACTTTCGTTCTGATGTAGGCTACATTACCCGCACGGGAATTTCTCGGGCAGCCATTGGCCTTACCCCAAAATTCTATCCTAAGGAGGGTGTTGTAAAACGAATTGATCAAACAGTATACGCTTCCATTACCAAAGACAAACCGAGTGGCTTAAACGAGAGCATCCTTTATTATTCCATAGGAGCCACCTTGCCGAGAAACACGCGCCTTTCGGTTTCGGCCGATCGCTCCTCGGAGATTTACAATGGCCAAAAGTTTAGAGATGGAAGCATCAGCCTTTCGGCACGATCGCAGATTACTAAGCGTATTTACTTTAGAACTAGTTACGATTGGGACAATGGTATTTTCTACGAATTGGAGGAGCAAGGCTATGGCAAGCGCATAAATAGCAACCTTACGCTACAGCTTTCGGATAAGTTTAATGCTGAATTCAATCACACTTTTGCATCGCTGTATAGCGAAGAAACAGACGAAAAATACTACGATATACATATTGTACGCGGCAAAGTGGTATACCAAATGAACAAGTATTTGTTCTTTAGGGCTATTGGCCAATACAACAGCTTATCGAAAGTTTGGGCACCTAACTTTTTAGCCTCATTTACCTATATACCAGGAACGGTGCTGCACATTGGTTATGGTACGGTGCTAGAGAAAATCCGCTGGGATGGCTCGGCCTATGTACCTTCCGATAGCTACCTAGAAACCAATCAGGGCTTCTTCTTTAAAGCGAGTTATTTGTGGAGGTGGTGATTATAATTTGCTAATCAACTTACTTTTGCATAGGCAAAAGATTGGGGAGGGTGAATTCCGAAAGCTTCTTGGATACACAAGGGGTTTTTGTAGAGCTCTGCTTTTCGAACTGAAATGGCATATCCTTTATTTTTGCCCTTGAAATACTCCCTATAATAGGTTTCTGATATCCCAGAAAACTCATTCGTAATATTCCATAGGGAACTCAGTTCTTCATGGAGTACATCACCAATCTCAAATTCGCCAATGACTTTACTTATTGGAGCAGAGGCATAAACTATTACTGAAGTTACTTGATCATTTTTATGAACCCTTCTCCTAAACTCGAATTTCTTAGTCCCATCGAAAATCTTATTGGCAAACTCAGGTTTAATAGATAAAATGACTTTCATGTTCGGGTGATTTTGTAGGCAAAATTAACAAGCCGATTAAATTGATCATTATTTATCTCAATAAAACCTTTCGGCATGTTTTTTATATCTTTAATAACGCCTAATTTAATTAAATCATTTAACGTTGGTTTAGGTGTTGGAAAGGAGTGAGCATATAAAAATTTGATAACGAATGGCTTGTAGGTTGGGAATCTGTTCCACCATTTCGTTTCCAACTCAGCTCGTTCAATTAAAGTCCTTCTTACGCAAACGGAATAGAAATCATCAAATGATTTGAAACTATTAAATACTTCTTCTACTATACAGATTGAGGTTACAGTACTAGAATACCTTTTTGGAGTACTCTCTCCCATCCTGTAAATAATGATAATATCACCGGGTTTTAGGAATCTATCTTTTGAATGAGATATATATACTTTACCAATTCTATTTCGGTGAGGTTGATTATCGAGATAATTCGATTTGTCTTCCCTAGTGTTTATACTATCTGGGAAAAGTTCGGTATGATATTGTGGTTCTATTTTTACTATATACTTGCGAGTTTCTCTTGAGAAGAAGGGGAAAGTCTTCTTTGGATCTTTGATATTTACTGACAGACTTTTGCCAAATGTTCTAGTCAATACAAGCTCTTCTCCATTGATCGTAGATTTAATACCAAATTTAACAAAGCCCCATTCTTCAAGCATATCAATTAAGTCAGCTTGCTCTGGTCGTTTATTGAAAAGTGTAACGTATATCTCATCTACTTTATATTGAATTGCATTGTCAAAGACTATTTTCAAGAACCTTTCGCCAATTTTATAACCATTGCTTATCACCTTTAATGTTCCAATCTTTAGTCTTTTCTTTTTTGAAAAAGTAGGGTTTATATCATTATAGGACTCATTTTCGTTTTCTACCTTGATATACAAGAATGCAGATAGGTCATTTTCATTGCTATAACAGACATAACAGGAATCATTATATTTCTTTCTGAACCACTTGTTGAATGGTGGTTCTTTATAGTCACTCCTAAATGTATCGAAGAAGGAATCCGCTAAATTCACCTCACCAAAATCAACCTTCTTTACCGCTAAAATATCATAGCCTTTTTGGGTAGGGTTTTCATGGCTTACTTTCTCCAGGTATGATTGAATGGTGAAAACCTTTTCCTTTAATCCTATTTCCGATGCTTTGAGGTATAGCTTTTTGTCTTCTGTTATTAGTAGATCGACAGTTCCTTCATGCACTTCATTTAATAGCATTGTATCATTGATATCATTTTGGTTTTGATCAAACGACTTACTAAGAGCATGTATAGTTTCTGAAAAGGGTAGTGGGTATTTTATTAAATTATAACTGTCGAGTTTTATGGTGAAAGAGTTAACGACATCCTTGTTCTTATAAGCTTGAATCTCATTTATGGTTACAGGATGAACGTACTTGTCCACTTTAAGGTCATTTAGCCACCTAAACAGTAATCCTATTTCTTGGCGAATCACCCTATGAGTTTCCCTATGAATAATGATATTAGTATCAAGAAGTACTCTCACTTATAATTTTTTTATTGTGTTTACTATTCCAGTAATCTCATGTCGAATTTCACAAAAAGGAACTTTTAGTAGCTTTGACACCTCTTTAGCCCGTTCATACTCTACCTCTTGCATTCTGGACAGGAGGTCTATAGGGTAGTTTTGGCTGTCTCTTTTTTTTAGCCGATTGACGATATGGCTTGGGTCATCCAACACAACCCCAATTGCTGTAGGGTTTATCTTTGAAAATATTGTATATGGAATGGTCTCGATTTCACTAGCGGAATTAAGAAGACAAAAATGACCATCTAATAAAACTTTGCCATTAGTAACTAACCCAGCTAACCCCCTAAGTAGTTTTATTTGAGTATTTGGGATGTCTTTTACCTTTTTATTTTGTAGGTCTTGAGATTCTTCATCCCATTTTAAGATGTCACTAGCGGAGTAATGCTCTATTGAAATTTCACTACAAATCCTTGAACAAATTGTCCCTTTTCCTGAACCGTGAATACCCCCAATAAAAATAATCTGATTCGACATGAGTTGTGTGAGTTATTGTCATTGTAAAATAGGAAAATTTAAGTTGATACTTATTCAATATAGTTCTAGTCACAATTACTAACTAATCCTCCCCCAATTAACTACCGACTTTTTAAGCGACTGAATATGGCGCAGGATATTCTGGTTTTCGGGTTTGGTGAGGTCTGGGTCATCTTCTAGCAAATCGCTAGCGGCATTTCTGGCGGCTTGTAGAATGGGAGCATCTTTGGTAATGTCGGCAATCAGCAGGTCGAGCACTCCGCTTTGTTGTGTGCCTGTAATATCGCCAGGCCCGCGCAGTTTCAGGTCTACATCGGCAATATCGAAGCCGTTGTTGGTACGCACCATGGTTTCTAAACGCGTGCGTGCTTCTTTGCTCAGCTTAAAGTCGGTCATCAGAATACAGTACGATTGCTCTGCTCCTCGACCAACGCGTCCGCGCAGCTGATGCAACTGCGCCAAGCCAAAACGCTCTGCATTTTCAATCACCATCACAGAGGCATTTGGCACGTTTACGCCTACCTCTATCACCGTGGTGGCTACCATTATCTGCGTTTCGTGACGAATAAATCGTTGCATCTCAAAGTCCTTGTCCTGCGGCTTCATTTTACCATGCACAATGGAAATATGATTATCAGGAAAGGCTCGCCTGATGGACTCATAACCATCGTCCAAGTCTTTCAAATCCAGCTTAGCCGATTCTTCAATAAGCGGATAAACCACATAGATTTGTCGGCCTTTGGCAATCTCCTGCTTCATAAAACCAAAGACCTGCAAGCGCTTAGAATCGTACTGGTGAATAGTTTTTATAGGTTTTCTACCGGCAGGCAACTCATCAATTACCGACACGTCCAAATCGCCATAGAGCGTCATGGCCAATGTTCGTGGTATTGGTGTGGCGGTCATCACCAGTACATGTGGGTAACTGGTGGCGTTTTTGCCCCAAAGTTTAGCGCGCTGTGCTACGCCAAATCGGTGTTGCTCATCAATTATTGCCAAGCCCAAGTTCTTAAATTGAACAGTGTCTTCAATAAGGGCATGGGTGCCAACCAGAATTTGAATTTCGTTGTTCAGCAAGCCCTCGTGTATGCGCTTGCGTTCGGCAGTTTTGGTCGACCCTGTGAGTTTAGCAATGCCAATGCCCAGTTTTTCGGCATATTCTTTCAAACCCTCAAAATGCTGGTCAGCTAAAATTTCGGTAGGCGCCATCATTGAGGCTTGTGCGCCAGACCCCACCACCAAAAGCATGCAGATAAAAGCCACAATGGTTTTGCCCGAACCCACATCTCCTTGCAGCAGGCGGTTCATCTGCTTACCCGATTTCATATCGAAGTAAATCTCTTTGATCACCCGTTTTTGTGCATTAGTCAAATCGAATGGCAAGTGGTCGTTATAGAAATCTGTGAGGAGCTTTGAATCGTTAAAAACTTGCCCTCTGTACTTATCAATGCGGGTTATTTTTAGCTTTAACAAACGCAGTTGTATGTAGAAAAGCTCTTCGAACTTAAGCCTGTATTGTGCCTTTTTAAGCAGTTCGGGGTTCGATGGAAAATGAATATGGTACAAGGCCAAAGCCTTATTGATCAAGCCAAATCTGGTGATGAAGCTTTCAGGGAGTGTTTCGTGAATGTGACGTTCCGCCAGCACCATCACCTGGCGAATCATTTTTGAAAGTGCTTTGCTGTCAATAAACTTAGCTTTCAGCTTTTCGCTGGTATGATACACCGGCTGCAAAAAGCCAGCATTGGCATTTTGTGTAGTAAGAATTTCCACCTCGGGGTGCGCAATGTTCACTTTGCGACCAAAAACGGCCGGCTTACCAAACACCACATAGTCTACGCCCAGCTTCAGCTTTTTCGAAACCCACGGAATGCCTTTGAACCAAACCAATTCCATGTCGTCAGTTCCGTCAGAAAACCGCGCGACCAAGCGCTTTTTTCTTCCTTCGCCAATGGTTTCCATGCGGGTTATTCGCCCCTTTATTTGTACAAAGGGCATGTCGCCATGTACTTGGGCTATGGGATAAAATTTAGTGCGGTCTTCGTAGCGAAAAGGGTAATGCTGAATGAGGTCGCCATAAGTAAATATGGACAACTCAGTGCCAATGAGTGCTGCTTTCTGTGGGCCTACCCCTTTTAAAAATTCGATGCTGGTGTCGAAGAACGAAGGCATGCTGTGAAATTAAGGCAGATTTCTAAAACTCACGCCCGAAACTTCCTTTTTCGGAAAGTAATTTATGAGTGAAGATGCTGAAACTGGTTCAGCGTGATGAATCAATACTTCCACTCAAAAGAGCCGAGCATGTGGATTACATCTTTTTTGATAAACTCAATTACAGGAGCAAGCGAGTCATTTTTCATGGCAGTGTTGAAATACAAGGCACCGCGGAAGAAGTGATGCGTGCTATCCGAAGTGTAAAACTGAAACTGTGTTGGTACTTCGCCCTCTAATTCTGCTACACTGGCAATTTGGCCATTAGGCATGGCCACCAAGCTTTCCTCTATGGCATAAGCCTTTACCATATGCTTTTTGGTTAGTTCGAATGCTTCATTGAGCAAAACATCTGGCTCGTTGCGTGGGTCTTGCAGGTTTTTGTAAGTCAGCTCCAGCTCTGCATCAAAGGCCTCGTAACGCAGGTTAATCCAATACCTATCGGCATAAGGGTTGTCGTCTGGACTTAAATCCGCAAATTTTGAATATTCAAATTGGTACGGAAAAGTGTCGGGCAAAGCCTGATAAGTTGACTCGGGCAAATCAATGCGGTTAAAGCCCTTGGGTTTTGGTAAGTACACTTCTTCACAAGCCAGCAGCCCAAAGCAGCTGACTAAGAGTATCAATAAGAGTTTGTGAGTTGTTTGTCGCAATTAAGCAGTGGGTTTTAATAGTACTCTAACGCGTTTAATGCGCCTTAAGTCTACGGCTACTATGGTAAAAAGAAAACGATCGAAATGAATCTTTTCACCTGCTCGTGGCAACTTGTTGTGTAGCTCAAGCAGCAAGCCACCTAAGGATTCGCTTTCACCTTTTACACTGTCGAAAAGTGCAGGTTCTACACCCACAACTTTGCAGAAGTCGTTCAAACTGGTTTTTCCTTCGAATACAAATGTGGAGTTATCGAGCTTGTTGTAAGCGATCTCTTCATCATCAAATTCATCGTTGATCTCGCCAACAATTTCCTCAATAATATCTTCTAGCGTAATTAGTCCCGAAGTACCTCCGTATTCATCAACCACAATGGCCATGTGTACGCGCTGGTCCTGAAAGTCTTTTAAAAGTGTATCCACCTTTTTGTTTTCCGGCACAAAAAAGCCCGGGCGCAATAGGGTTTGCCATGAAAAGTCTTCCTCTTTGTCAATATGCCCAATCAGGTCTTTGATGTAGAGAATACCTTCAATTTTGTCAACCGTTTCACGATAGATCGGAATTCTAGAATAGCCACTTTTATTGATCTTATCCATCAATTCGTGGAAATCCATTTCGATGTCTAGCGCAGTAATGTCCATGCGCGACTTCATTACCTGCTTTACACTCAGCGTGCTGAAGTTCACAATTCCTTTCAGAATTCCTTTCTCTTCATCGGTTGTGTCGTCACCCGTGGTAATTTCTAGCGCTTGGTTCAGTTCATCAACGGTAATGTTATGCCCCTTCTTCTCTACATTTTTTTCAATAATGTTGGTTACAGAAATAAGCAATGATGAAAGTGGGCTAAAAATCTTCTCGAAGGCAAAGAGTGCACGTGCCGTAGTTTGGGCAAAGCGCACATTGTGCTGGTTGGCAAAGTTTTTTGGTACTACTTCGCCAAAAAAGAGAATAATAAAAGTTACCACGGCCGAAAGAATTACCACGATTTTGCCTTCGGTAGTTTTACTGCCTACAAGCGACCAAGTAAAGAAGGTGGAAAGCGTAACAATAGCAATGTTTACCATATTATTGAGAATTAATATGGTAGCCAGTAGTTGTCTTTTTCTATCTAAAAGAGAGAGAATGGCCTTGTTAACCTTCGTTTTAGAATTCTCTAAGTCGGCCAAATCGTTAGAGCTAAGCGAAAAGAAGGCAACTTCAGAACCCGACACGAGCGAACTGGCTACGACCAATAAAATAAAGGCCACCAAATTCACTATCAGGTACGATGGGCTGAGTTCTGAAAGTTGTGCTAGTAAAGTTAAACTAGGTTCCGGGTCGTCTGTGGGCAAGTCCAAATTGTAAACGTTAGTTCAACATTAGAACGGAAGGTCGTCCGTATCGTCTTCAGGTATGTTCGATACTGGGCTTTCCGTTTTTGCAGCTTGTTGTTGAGGCGCAGCAGATGATCCGCCACCAGCGTAGTCGCCATCTTGTCTGCTACCAAGTAAAGTCATTTCACGGCCTACTACTTCGGTAGTGTAGCGCTTGTTGCCATCTTGGTCGTCCCAAGAGCGGGTGGAAAGCTTGCCTTCTATATATACTTGGCCGCCTTTCTTTAAAAATCGTTCTGCGATTTCAGCAAGCGGAGTCCATAATACTATGTTGTGCCATTCGGTATTGGTTACGCGCTCACCTTGCTTGTTCTTGTAGGTTTCGCTGGTAGCCAAAGAAAAGTTAGCCACCGCACGACCGTTGTCTAGGTGTCTTACTTCTGGATCTTTCCCCAAATTGCCCACTAATATTACTTTGTTAACTCCTGCCATATGTCTTGTTAATTGCGAAAAATTAAAATCAATTTACTCAAAATAGGTTCTCCTTCAAATAGTTGTTTACCAATACTGGTTTTGGCAAATCGTGTATAGCCTTAAGACTAAAGGATTTGAGCTCCAAATCATTTGAAAGAGCAACAAATTTATTCATTTCCTTTACCTCGAGCCTAATGAACTGTGCAAAAATCTGCTGATGCGTTAAAATATGTTTCACTGGCTCTGAAATATCCCCAACAGTTATTCCTTGCAAGTCTACTTTGGCTAAAACGGACTCAACGGCTATGGGTTTCTTCTCTTCTATAAGGTGGAAATCATTTAGCCCCTGCCAAATGTCTTTTGGGCCGCGCTCCTTCATTAGTAACTTACCCTTGTGCTCAAATAACAAATAATAAAAGTATCGTTTCCGCACCTTTACCTTTTTAGTTTTTACGGGCAGTTGGTCAATCATGCCTTTATTAAAGGCAAAGCATTCTGCCTGAAATGGGCAGGTAATGCAAAGCGGCTTTTTGGGAGTGCAATGGGTAGCACCAAAATCCATCAGTGCCTGATTAAAATCACCTGGCTGATCTGCCGGAATCATCGCATTTGCTTTCGCTTCGAATACCTTTTGCGTTTTTGCCTCGGATATATCGTTGGTTATGCCAAACACTCGGCTCAAAACTCGGTACACATTGCCATCTACCACGGCATTAGCTTTATTAAAGGCTAACGAGGCAATGGCGGCAGCGGTGTATCGGCCAATTCCTTTCAATTTTAACAGCTCGTCAAAGTTATTGGGGAAACTACCATTATACTCATTTACCACCATTTTTGCACAAGCATGTAGGTTCCTGGCCCTACTATAGTAGCCTAATCCTTGCCATAATCGTAATACTTCAGCCTCGCTGGCATTGGCCAAATCTTGTACGGTTGGGTAGGCGGCTATAAACCTTAAATAGTACGGTAAACCTTGGTTTACACGGGTTTGCTGGAGAATAATTTCCGAAAGCCAAATTTTATAGGGGTCGGCAATGCCACGCCAAGGTAGCTCTCGCTTTTGCGTTTGATGCCACTTAATAAGTTGATTAACAAATACTTCTGCTTGCAATGAATTGATGAGATTAGATGCTTTGGGGCAATATGCCGCTAAGGCAAATTTTTGAGTAATACTTTTAATATTAAAGATGAACTCTTAATTTTGCGCACCAAAATAACTGGGAATAAGTTTTTTACATAAAATTATCAACCTAAAAATAACGAGCAGTGACGAAAGCAGATGTTATAAATCAGATAGCTGAAAAGACGGGAATTGACAGATCTGATGTTACTACAACTGTTGAGACTCTTTTCACCGTGGTGAAGGATTCAATGGCAGATGGAGAGAATATTTACGTAAGAGGTTTTGGTAGCTTCGTAAACAAGAAGAGAGCAAAGAAAATAGCTAGAAACATTTCAAAGAACACTGCTATCGTAATTGACGAGCACTTTGTGCCTAGTTTTAAGCCTTCTAAAGTTTTTATCGAGCAGATTAAAACTAGCGATCGCGTTAAAACTGCGAATAAGTAATTATTTTCAAGCCTAATTGGGCTAATGAATAAAGGACAGATCATTTTAGTGGTTATTGCTGTTTTGGCGGTTGTGGGACTGTACAACTTGCCTAAAGTAGTGGTTGACAACGATAATGATAACGATCCGCAATCTTTCGTTGACGAGTCTTCTCCCAACGGAGTTGTAGATCACAGTTCGGAAATACCGGAAGAGGCAGCGCCTCGCATCGATTATTGGAAAAGTGAACTCAATATCGGTGATAACCTGAAAGAAAACGATTCGGCACTCGATTCGTTAATGAAGGTTTACATGGAGATTAACAAGTATGACAGTGCAGCTTATTTTGCTGAACTGTATGCTGAAAAATTTAATACAGTCGAACACTGGCAAAAGGCCGGTGATGCTTATTTTGAAGCGTTTTCATTCGCTTTGGAAGAGCAAAAAGTACGTTCGATGGGAACGAAGGCAAGAGCCGCTTACGATAAAGTGTTAGCAGCCCAGCCCGACAATTTTGATGTACAACACAATGTTGCCATGATTTATATATCGGGCAGCAACCCAATGCAAGGGATTATGATGTTGCGAGAAATTCTGGAGAAAGATCCTGATAATCGCCAGGCATTAATGAGCATGGGTCGTATGTCAATTCAAACCGGGCAGTTTGAAAATGGTGCTAGCCGATTTGAAAGCCTACTGTCTTACTACCCAGAAGATGTAGAAGGAAACTTCTTTTTGGGCGTGTGCTATTTCGAATCTGGGCAACTGGTGAAGGCAAAAGCACAGTTTGAAAAGGTGAAAACATTGGGTGCCAGCGAGCAGGTAATTACAGCTGCCGATGAGTACCTAGAAAGAGTTCAGTAAAAAATTTAAAACATTAAGATTATGCCTTGCGGTAAAAAAAGAAAAAGACATAAGATTTCTACTCACAAGAGAAAGAAGAGACTAAGAAAGAACAGACATAAGAAGAAGTAATTCACTTCTTCTTATGCTTATACGCATCTAGAGTTCTATTCTTAATATAAACTTCTTTCAAATTGAGTAACGAATTAATTATCAATTCGACTCAGGATGGATGTCGTATAGCCCTTCTTAAAGACAAAAGTTTAGTTGAGTTTCATCATGATAATGATGAGACCAAATTTAAAGTCGGTGATATTTATCTGGGTACAGTCAAAAAGATTGTTCCCGGACTAAATGCAGCGTTCATTGATATTGGGTATGAAAAAGACGCATTCCTGCACTATTTGGACTTAGGTCCGCAGGTGAAGTCTTTAAACAAATACACAAAGCAAGCCCAGTCCAACAAGCACACATCAGGCTTGTTGAACAAATTTAAAGGCGAGCCAGACATCAATAAACTCGGCAAAATGAATCAGGTGCTCTCAAAAGGGCAGCAAATTCTGGTTCAGGTTGTTAAAGAACCGATTTCTACAAAAGGGCCACGACTCACCTGCGAGTTGTCTATGGCTGGGCGCTACATGGTGCTTGTGCCATTTTCTAATTCCATCAATGTATCTAAAAAGATCGCTGATGGTGAAGAACGAAAAAGACTAGTTCGTCTCATCTCATCTATTAAGCCCGAAAACTTCGGGGTAATCATCCGTACGGTTGCCAAAGGAAAAAGCGTAACCGAACTCGATAAAGATTTAAGCAACTTAGTAGACTCCTGGAAAGCAGGTATAAAGAACTTAAGTTCAGCCAAACCTAGAGATAAGGTAATTGGCGAGATGAGCAGAGCATCGTCATTGTTGCGCGATATTCTCAATGAATCGTTCGATAGCGTAGTTACTGATGACAAGGAAATTCACGATGAAATTCGTGCCTACATCAGAAAAATTGCCTCGGATAAAGAGAAGATCGTAAAACAGTACAACGGTAAGGCCAAAATTTTCGAGGCCTTCGGGATTGAAAAGCAAGTGAAGTCGCTTTTCGGTAAGTCGGTAAGCTTACCAAAAGGTGGTTACCTGATCATAGAGCATACAGAGGCATTGCACGTTATCGATGTAAACAGCGGTAACAAATCGAATGCTGGCGAAGATCAGGAGTCAACGGCTTTAACTGTAAATATGGAGGCAGCCAAAGAAGTTGCGCGCCAGTTGAGACTTCGTGACATGGGAGGCATTATTGTGATCGACTTCATCGATATGAGAAGGGCCGAGAACAAGAAAAAGCTTTACCAGTTTATGAAGGACTGCATGAAGGACGATCGTGCTAAGAACACCATTCTGCCAATTACCAAGTTTGGTTTAATGCAGATTACGCGTCAGCGTGTTCGTCCTGAAATGAATATTACCACCCGCGAAACTTGTCCTACCTGTGGTGGAACAGGAAAAGTTGGGGCAACTATTTTGGTGTCAGACCAAATAGAGAAAAACCTAGAGTATCTAATGAGCTCGCAAAACGAAAAGGGGCTAACCATAGCGGTTCACCCATTCTTGCACGCTTATTTCACCAAGGGCATCTTTAGTAAAAGATGGCAGTGGTATAGAAAATTCAATACGTGGATTAAGCTAGAAAAAGATAGCTCGCTTAGTTTGAGTGAATATACATTCTACAACAAACTAGGAGAAGAGATTGAGTTGAAAGCTTAAGCACTTAAAGCCTAAAGAAAAGCCTCGCATTGCGAGGCTTTTTTATGTTTAGAACTTTATGGCAAACTCTAGTGCCAGTAAGTTACTTTTTACTGAAAACTCGTCTAGGGCATCGTTGCGGTCCTTCACCATATTAAAAAATCCGATATTATAGTTGAGGCCTACGGAAATGCTGGTAGTAGTGCCAATTCGCTTTTCCACACCACCACCTAGCGTGCCAGAGAGGTCTACAGGCCTGAATTTTTCAACCAACTTAACGGTAACGTTGTCGCCTTCTTTAGTCTTAAGTCGTACCTCAGGCATTACTCCAAAGTTGAAAAACACCTTAGTGTCTAAAAGTACTTCGTTGGTGTAGAGTTTTAGCAATGCGGGAATTTGCAAATACTCGTGGTCGTAAGACTCAGTAACAGGTCCACCAAGCGCACCACTGTCGGCCGTTATGTCTGTATTTTTCGATGCAAAGCTAAGCCCAGTATGGAAGAAGTAGTTCTCTTTGAATTCATAATCTATAAAAGCACCAACCAAGAATTTTACATCGGTTGAATTTCTGTCTACTTCCGTGTCGTCACTTTCAGTACTAGTTCGGGCATAAGATAGTGTTGGGCCAATTTTAACACCTATTTTGTAGTCTTGTGCCGAAAGCTGAGATGCAAAGAATAAGCACAAGAGTAAGGCTACAATGGTTTTTTTCATGTCGGTAAAAATAAATAAATAGTTTTGTCATTTAAAAGATGGAGATGTTCAAAAAAGGGGTATTCTTTTTAGTGTTATTGAGCCTGTTTGGCTGCGGTAGCGATGATTCGTGTGAGAATTCGGTAGATATTTCAGGTGTTGCCTTGAATTTAGATTTCGAAGACCTTACACACCAAATTCATGAGATTGAATCGGAAGAAGAACTTTCGGTCTTTTTGAGCGAACATCCGATTTTACGCAATTACTTTTTTGGGTATAACGAATTACAGCCTGAAGCTGCTTTTCATGCGCAAGTGCTTAGATTGGCTACTACTCCAAAAGTGCACCAAATGTTTACCGCGCCAACTTTTGAGCAGTTTTCAACGCTTATTGACCAAAACCGGGACATACGTGAGCTGTTGGTTACACCCTATTTGAGCAACAATAGAACCAAGGGTTTGGAAGACTTTTATGCTTTGGTGCGTAAATCCCGAATAACCAGGATCAAGAACCTAGAGCAGGTGGGCATGTACTTGGATGATAATACTGAAGAAAGAAATCTGTACGCCATAGCCTTTGCCTATCAAACACCGGCCGAGCTTCTTACGGAAAACTTTGAAACCATAGAAAATCCGTATGTTGATACGTTGTATCAGGAAACAATGAGCCTGATAGATGTAGGCAGCATGCGTTATGAGTTGGAGAATGCTTATAAGCGATTAAAAACCTTTTACCCAGAATTTGAGGCACCAAAAGTCGAAACGGTTTACTCTGGTTTTGGGAGCGATCTGTTTATTTCGGACACGCTTTTAATAGTTGGGTTAGACTACTACTTGGGAGAAGAAGCCAGTTTTAGGCCGAATGTTTATGAGTACGTAAGAACCCGCTTAACACCCGAGCATTTGGTGCCTCAGCTTGTTCAGTTCACTTCATTAAAGTTTAATAAAACAGATAATAAGAAGCGTTCTCTTTTGGAAGAGATGATCTATTACGGCAAAGCGCTTGAGTTTACTAAACAAATGCTGCCATGCGTACCCGATAATATCATAATGGGTTACACTGCACAGCAAATGGCAGATTCTGAAGTGAGTGAAGCCGTAATTTGGAGTCACTTTATGGAGAACAAACTCTTCTACAGCCAAGATCCGCTTAACATTACTAAATATGTTGATGAGCGACCGGCAATTCCAGAAATCGATAAGGTTTGTCCTGGTAGAATTGGTCAGTGGCTGGGCTGGCAAATAGTGAAGGCCTATAGGGAAGAGACTGGTGCCGACTTTGTGGAGTTAATGAATGAAACTGACGCCCGGAAAATTCTTACGCGGTCAAAATATAGACCTCGTCCTCGCTAGCTCTAAAATGTTGCTCATTGTTGAGCACTTTTGCCAGCTTTTCGATTTGTAGCCGCTTGGAGTAAAGCTTCTCGGCAATGCTTCGGGCGTTGGTTTTATAGGCTTCAAGTTTGTCCTTTTCGCTCATAAACACGCTGATTTGTTCCAAAAAATCATCAGGGTTCAGCGGGTCTGCATAAAAGCCGCATTTGTATTTTTCAACAAGGTCTTTTGTCCAGCCAGGAGTGTTCACAATGGTGAGCTTGCCCGATGCCAGGCTATCGAAAAGCTTATTTGGGCTGTTGGTCGCCAATACTGGCAAGTTGTTGAAGCAGACATAGGTAGCATCTGTAATATTCAAGATTCTACGTACCCCTTCTTTATCCTGATGCCCAATAAACTCTACATTGTTAAGTTTTTTCAGGTATGCTTGCAGCTTAATAGCGCTAAGCCTCGAGCCTTGGCCTACAATTTTAAAGTTTATATTTAGCCCTTTTTGCAGGCTCTTTTCGGCAATATCTAGTAAGAATTCTAAATGGTTGGTTTGGCCAATACTACCAAGGTATGTAACTACAAAAGGCGTTTCGGCATGGTAGAACTCAATCAGTTTAGGGTCTTTTATCTCTTTTTTAAAGAACTGGCAGTCGGCCATGTTAGGGATCATGTATACTTCCTTGTCGGCAACCACTTCTTTTATCCAATCGCGCATACCTGGAGAAAGTGCCACAATTTTCTCGGCACCACGGTAAATCTTTGCTTCCATTCGGTACAAATACCTCTTTAGCAAAGCACCTTTAATAGCGCCAATCTGAATGGGTGCCTTTGGCCAAAGGTCGCGCACCTCGAATATGTAAGGAATGTTCCTCTTCTTTTTTAGCCAAAGCCCTATTAACCCTACTGTTAGCGGAGTAGAAGAAATATACGCTTTTTCAACCCCTTCAATTTTGGCTGCCAGTTGTTTGGCCTGACGCACAAACTTTAAAAAGGAGTTTATACGTTGAACAAAGCCCATTTCGTTGGCGTATTTCACCGGCAGATAATGCACTTTGATTCCATCTATTTGCTTTATTGTATAGTGACTGTCGTTGTGAGAGGTAATCAGTTCTACTTCAAACCCCTTCTCTACCAAGCCTCTTGAAAGGTAATACGAACGTATAGCCCCGCCTTCTTGCGGAGTTTTAAAGTATTGATGAATGTATAAAATCTTGGTAGCCATCTTCTTTCGGGTGTCTGCCGAACCCAAAAGGAATGAAACATGTATCCTCTAGGGTTAATCGTGCTTAATTTACGAAAAACTGATTAGCGTTGGATTCCCTGTTCTTTTTCGAAGTAACGGCAAAAGTGTGTGATATTGCATGCCTCGCACTTAGGCTTTCTGGCCAAACAGGTATAACGACCATGCAAAATGAGCCAATGGTGTGCCAGTGGAATAACGTCCTTGCTGAGGTGACTGACCAATTGCTTCTCTACAGCCAATGGGGTAGATGCATTTTGGTTTACCAAACCAAGCCTTTTTGAGACACGAAACACATGGGTGTCAACAGCCATGCTGGGTTGGTTCCAAACTACAGAGGTGATTACGTTGGCAGTCTTTCGACCTACACCGGGTAATTTCTGTAAATCGGCAATGGTTTCGGGTACTTCAGAGTTAAAGTCTTCTACCAACATTTTGCCTAGGCCAATAAGGTGCTTGGTTTTATTGTTGGGGTATGAAACGGATCTGATGTAAGGAAAAAGCTCATCGAAATGCGTGCTCGCTAAGTGCTCTGGAGTAGGAAAGTCTTCAAAAAGCTTTGGAGTAACTTTATTGATACGCACGTCTGTACACTGGGCAGATAAAACAACAGCAACCAGTAATTCAAACGGGTTGCTGTAATTCAATTCTGTTTCAGCCTGTGGCTGATGCTTACTAAAATATGCTACAAATTCCTGATACCTTTCCTTTCGCGTCATCGTGCTAAAATAGCAGATTAAGCTGAATGAAGATGGTATGACTTGGAATAACTTAAAATGGCATCAACCGAACTTTGAGCTGGCGCTACCTGCGCACCATCTAGCGCCAAAACCACACTGCTTAGTTCAGCATAGTCTTTGGCAAGCGCATCGTCAAATAGCATTGCTTGCTCAATTTCTGAGTTTTCTTCGGTCGTTGTTTCCTTGTAAATGTAACGTACTAAGTCATCTTGGGTAAAGGTTTTGATCATAGGCAATATTCTTTTTGTCCATCTTCTTTCTCAAGTTGATGAGTGCGTAGCGCATGCGCCCCAAGGCAGTGTTAATGCTTACATCTGTAGCATCGGCAATTTCTTGAAAACTCATGTGCATATAATGCCTCATCATTAAGACTTCTCGCTGGGCATCTGGCAATTCTTTGATCAAATCGCGTAGAAGCGCATGCGTGTCTTGTTGTATTTGTTTCGATTCAATCGAAACTTCTGAAAACTCTAGCGTATTGAATACGTTCGAGCCATCTTCCATTACAATAGTTGGGTAACGTTTTGCTTTTCTGAAGTGGTCTATAGCCAAGTTATGTGCTATTCTAGACACCCAAGGTAAAAACTTTCCTTCTTCGTTATAACGCCCGGACTTTACTGTGTTCACCACCTTTACGAACGTATCTTGCATTAAATCTTCAGCCAAGTACTGATCCTTCACGATCAGATAGATGGTTGTAAAGATTTTCTTCTTGTGACGATTTACCAGCGTAGAGAAAGCCTCTTCGTTACCATTTTTATACTGCGATATCAACTGACTATCGCTTATAGCATATTTCCTCATGTAAGTAATTGTTAGGTTAACGTAGAGGTTTATATCATATTGTACTGGTTAGGATTAGACTTAATTTTGTTAGAAGTAAACTCAAAAGTATTAATTCTGATATACAAAGCAAATTTTAATTGGCCGAATCATTCGGTTGATTCTTGCCATTCGCTTGCAGAATTACTTCGCCAAACAAAGCGCAAGGATGATGCCAAAAACCGAGGTTTTGTTCTGATTTTTCAAATAAAATAAGATTAACATTTAGCCTTTTGCTCTGTTATCTTTGCATTCTTATGTCTACAACAACTGCCAGCACCAATACACCTATTGACGAACTCGACCCAAGAGAGTTCATTATAATTAAAGGAGCCAAAGTAAATAACCTGAAGAGCCTTAGTGTGGCCATTCCAAGAAACAAATTGGTGGTTGTCACAGGCTTATCTGGTTCGGGAAAATCCTCTTTGGCTTTTGATACATTATTTGCGGAAGGCCAGCGAATGTATGTTGAAAGCTTGAGCAGTTATGCGCGCCAATTTCTTGGCCGTATGGAAAAACCCGAAGTAGACTATATTAAAGGCGTTTCGCCTGCCATTGCTATTGAGCAAAAAGTGAGTACACGTAACCCCCGTTCTACGGTTGGTACTTCTACCGAGATTTACGATTACCTTAAATTGTTGTTCGCTCGAATAGGAAAAACCTATTCGCCAGTAAGTGGTGAGGAAGTAAAAAGGGATAGCGTAACCAGTATAGTAGACTTTATAATG
The DNA here is from genome assembly GCF_900111145.1 of Roseivirga pacifica. Lineage (GTDB taxonomy): Bacteria > Bacteroidota > Bacteroidia > Cytophagales > Cyclobacteriaceae > Roseivirga > Roseivirga pacifica. The sequence goes on along the minus strand of NZ_FOIR01000001.1, from coordinate 352,927 downwards.
AGCAAGGAAGAAGGCGCTCGTCTAATGATTCTTTGCCCGTTGATTCATAAAGAAGACAGAACTTTTGAGCAAGAGTTGAACGTGTTGCTGCAGAAGGGTTATACCCGTGTGCTGGTAGATGGTAGTCCATTCTTTATTGAAGATTTGTTGGAAGATGAAAGCAAGGCGAAAGAAGGAAATATAGAAGTCCTTATCGACCGTGGTGTGGTGCAACACGATGAGGATACACAGTTCCGTTTTTCAGACTCTGTGCAAACAGCATTGTTCGAAGGAGAAGGAGATTGCATTATCGACCTGCCAGACGAAGGGCGCTTCGCCTTTTCGGACCGATTTGAAGCCGATGGCATTTTATTCGAAGAGCCTTCTGTAAACCTCTTCACTTTCAATAACCCTTATGGTGCTTGCAAGCGTTGCGAAGGTTTTGGGAAAATTTTGGGCATAGACAAAGATTTGGTGATTCCAGATAAATCGCTTTCTGTTTACGATGGAGCCATTGCACCATGGCGAAGCGAGACCATGCGCAAATGGGTACAGCCGCTGCTAAAGCACGGTATTGAGTTCGACTTTCCAATTCACAGGGCTTATAACGAACTGACTAAAGCCGAACAAGAGCTGCTTTGGACAGGTAATAAATACTTTAAAGGGTTGAATAAGTTCTTCGAACATTTAGAATCGAAGACCCATAAAATTCAGTATAGGGTATTGCTTTCGCGCTATCGCGGAAGAACCGACTGCCCCGAATGTAAGGGCACCCGCTTGCGTGGCGATGCGTCTTACGTAAAAATAAATGACAGCTCAATTACGGATTTAGTGTTACTGCCAATAGAGCAGGTGCACAACTTCTTTTCTGAGTTGAAGATTACCGCGCATGAGGAGAAAATTGCAGGGCGATTGGTAAAGGAAATTAAAAATCGGATCGATTACCTATCGCGCGTTGGTTTAGGTTACTTAACCTTGAACCGCCTAACGAGCACACTTTCAGGTGGAGAGTATCAGCGCATTAAGCTATCTACTTCTTTGGGTAGCGCCTTGGTTGGTTCTATGTATATTTTGGATGAACCGAGTATAGGTTTGCACCCGCGAGATACGGATAGGCTAATCTCCGTTTTGCTCTCACTTCGCGATTTAGGCAATACGGTTGTGGTAGTGGAGCATGAAGAAAAGGTAATGCGTGCAGCAGACCAGATTATAGACATAGGACCCGATGCCGGTTCGCATGGTGGTGAGCTGGTTTTTCAAGGCACTATTGACGAAATGCTAGGAACGGACACCACCTATACTGCCAAATACCTTAATGGTACAGAAAAACTCGAAGTACCAACACAAAGAAGAAAATGGAATAACAGTTTGTTGATAAAAGGCGCGCGCGAGAATAACCTTCAAAACCTAGATGTAGAGATTCCTTTAGGGGTTTTGAGTGTAGTGACTGGCGTAAGTGGTTCTGGAAAGTCGACCTTAATTAAGCGCTTGCTCTACCCTGCTTTGGGCAAAACTTTGGGCACAGTGAGCGAACAAACCGGAAAAATGGATGCACTTGAAGGCAGCCTTAAAACGGTAACTCAGATTGAGTTTGTAGACCAGAATCCAATTGGAAAATCGTCTCGTTCAAACCCAGTTACTTATGTGAAGGCCTACGATGCCATTCGTCAGCTGTTTACAGATCAGGGTTTGGCAAAGCAACGTGGCTACAAACCAGCATTCTTCTCCTTTAATGTAGATGGGGGACGTTGCGAAACTTGTCAGGGAGAAGGCGTTGTGAAGATTGAAATGCAGTTTATGGCCGACATTCAATTGACTTGTGAGAGTTGTAAAGGCAAACGTTTCAAGCAAGAGATCCTAGAGGTGAAGTACAATGAGAAGAATATTTCTGATGTACTTGAAATGACCATTGACGATGCGATTGACTTCTTTGCCGAAGAGAAATCAGTGGTGAATAAATTAATTCCACTACAGGAAGTTGGCTTAGGCTATATCCGTTTAGGACAGTCGTCAAACTCGCTTAGTGGTGGCGAAGCCCAGCGCGTTAAGCTCGCTTATTTCTTGGGAAAAGGTAAGGGCACTTCTAAAGACCACATCCTCTTCATTTTTGATGAACCAACCACTGGTTTACACTTCCATGACATCGCTAAGCTGATGAAGTCCATCAACGCGCTGATTGAGCAAGGCAACTCAGTGGTCATCATTGAGCACAATACAGAAGTAATTAAATGTGCCGATTGGATCCTAGATTTGGGCCCTGAAGGTGGAGACAAAGGTGGCAAGCTGTGCTTTGCCGGTACACCTGAGGATATGATAAAGCTTAAGGATAACTACACTGCGCAGTATTTGGCTGAGGTGTTGTAGTGCTATCCTTACGTCATGCTGAGCTTGTCTCAGCATCTCTCTCGGTAGACCCTGAAACAAGTTCAGGGTGACGTTTCCCTTACTTTGATTCGTCATCCCGAACTTGTTTCGGAATCCTTAATTTTATCTATGGCTAAAGGAGGAAGCACATACATCATGTCTAACAAAAACAGAACTGTGCTTTACATAGGGGTCACATCCGATTTAATATCAAGAGTTTTAGAGCATAAGTCTGGCAACGGGTCGAAGTTCACAAAGAAGTATAATTGTACGGATTTACTCTATTACGAGCCTTTCGCTTTTATTGAGGAAGCTATATCCAGAGAAAAACAATTGAAGAATTGGCATAAGGACTGGAAATGGAACCTAATTAGGGAGTTCAATCCCACGCTTATTGATCTTTCTAAGTCTATTGGAATCAATCTTGAGCATGATTTGTGAGAGTTAGTACGTCATGTTGAACTTGTTTCAGCATCTCTCTCGGTAGACCCTGAAACAAGTTCAGGGTGACGTTATCCTTACTTTAACCCGTCATTCCGAACTTGTTTCGGAATCTGTTAGATTAATAACGGGTTTCGATAATTGAACTTGAAGGCTCTGAAATAAATCGGCCAACTGGTAATTATGGGTTTAAAGTAATGTCAGCACGGTTAAAACGGCAGCTTGGCCAAGTCTACATTTCCTCCAGAAAGAATTACGCCTACGCGTTTCCCTTCAAAAGTTGCTTTATTATCGAGAATGGCGGCAACTGGAACCGCAGCCGATGGCTCAATAATAATTTTCATGCGTTCCCAGATCATGCGCATTGCTCCTACTATTTTAGGGTCTGTCACCAAAAATACGGCTTCAATTACCTCTTTTATAATGTCGAAGTTTTTGTCGCCCATAGTGGCTAATAGCCCATCAGCAATAGATGAAGGGCTTTCTACTGGGGTGAGTGTGCCATTTTGAAGCGAAACGTAAGTATCCTTTGCTCCATCTGGTTCTCCGGCATAAAGCTTGGTTTTTGGGGAAAAGTAATGCGTAACCAATGCGGCTCCAGCGGTTAGTCCACCGCCACCAACAGGTGTTATTAGGGCGTCAAGATTTTCTACCTCGTCATACAACTCCAGCGAAGCAGTGGCTTGGCCTGCAATCACATCGTAATCGTTGTAGGGCGAAATGAAAGTGGCTCCCGTTTCTTGCTGAATATTTGCAGCGGTTTCTTCTCGCGACTGTTGCGTTGGTTTGCAAAAAGTGATTTGTGCTCCATAACTGGCTACACCCTTCTTCTTAATTTCTGGAGCTGTTTCCGGCATTACAATATAGGCCGGAACGCCAGCCATTTTGGCCGCCATTGCAATGGCTTGGGCATGATTGCCCGAACTATGTGTAACCACTCCGCTTTGGCGCTGTTCTTCTGGTAAAGAAAGTACGGCATTCAGTCCGCCACGCGCTTTAAACGCCCCGATTTTCTGAAAATTCTCACACTTAAAAAACAGCTCACAACCTGCAATTTCGCTTACGAGTTCGCTGGTCATCACCGGAGTTCGGTGAATGAAAGGGCTTATGCGCTGGTGTGCAGACTGTATATCGGCCAGGGTAAGTGGAAACTTCATGGGTCAGGGGTTTTATTTAGGTTAATGTTGAATTTTTGAGTTGCTTACAATCAATGTGCAATTAGCCAGTTTTCGCCCATTCCAACCTCTACTTCCATTGGCACATCCAATTCTATGGCGCCTTTCATCAGCTCAGGAATTCGCGTTTTCATTAGTTCAATTTCCGATTTATGCACATCAAAAACCAATTCATCGTGCACCTGCATAATCATTTTCGACTTCAGGTTTTCCTTTTTCATCCAGTCATGAATGTTGATCATCGCTATTTTGATCATATCGGCAGCACTACCTTGAATAGGCCCATTAATGGCGTTTCTTTCGGCATGGCCACGCACGGTCATGTTCTTTGAGTGGATATCACGCAAATACCTTCTTCTACCCAAAATGGTTTCCACATAAGTATGCTCGCGCGCTTTGTTCACTTGGTGATCCATGTACTTTTTCACACCCGGGAACTCGTTAAAGTAAGCGGTGATGATTTGCTGCGCCTCTGTTCTAGAAATACCAATGTTCTGCGCCAAACCAAAGGCTGAAATACCGTATATCAAACCGAAGTTAACCTCCTTGGCCTTTCTTCTCATATCTCGGTCTACTTCTTCAATTGGCACACCAAACACCTTTGAAGCCGTGGTTGAGTGAATGTCCCGGCCCGATTTGAATGCCTCAATCATGCTTTTGTCTTCAGCAAATGCGGCTACAATTCTCAATTCTATTTGAGAATAATCGGCAGCCATTAGTGTAAAATCTTCGCTGCGCGGAATAAAGGCTTTTCGAATTTCTCTGCCTTTTTCGGTTCGAATAGGAATGTTTTGAAGGTTCGGATTATTGGAACTTAGACGTCCGGTGGCTGCAACTGCCTGGCGATAGTCGGTGTGCACCAAGCCATCTACCGGACTAATCATATTCGGTAGCGCATCTACGTAAGTGGACTTGAGTTTCTGGTATTCCCTGAATTCCAAAATTCTGGCAGCAATATCATGCTCTACAGCGAGCTTGCTCAAAATGTCTTCCCCAGTAGCATATTGGCCTGTTTTGGTTTTTTTAGGCTTATCTACCAACTGTAATTTGTCGAAGAGAATTATGCCCAGTTGTTTTGGCGATGCTACGTTGAATTCTTCGCCTGCCATTTCGAAGATCTCGGCTTGCGCTTTGGCGCTAGCTTCTTCCAGCTCTTTTGACATAGTAGCTAGCGTTTCGGTATCAATTCGCACGCCATTGTACTCTATGTCGGCCAGTACATGCATAAGCGGCACTTCTACCTCGGCAAATAATTTTTTTATTCGGCCGTCTTCTAGCATTGGTGCCAGCTTGTGCTTCAGTTGGAGTGTAATGTCGGCATCTTCCCCAGCGTATTCGGCCACCTTTTCAATGGCCACATCTTTCATGTTGCCTTGCTTGACCCCTTTCTTGCCAATTAGCTCGGTGATGGAAACCGGAGTGTAGTTCAAGTAGTTTTCGGCCAACACATCCATATTGTGACGTGTGTCGGGGTCTACTAGGTAGTGCGCCAACATGGTGTCGAAGATCTCTCCTTTTACTTCCATACCGTAGTTTTTCAATACCTGTAGATCATATTTGGCGTTTTGGGCGATAATTGTGAGCTCTTCTTTTTCGAAAACCGCGCGGAATTCTTCTACAATTTTTTGAGCTCCTTCTTTATCTAATGGTGTTGGCACATAAAAAGCCTCGCCAGTTTTGTAGGCAAAAGCCAGCCCGACTAAGTTGGCTTCAATTGGTTCGAGATTGTCGGTTTCTGTGTCAAAACAGATTTCGTCTTGAGCCAATAGATATTTAACCAGTCGCTTTCGCAATGCAGGGGTATCGATCAGCTGGTAATCGTGAGGTGTATTGGCAATAGTGCTTTTTTCAATGGGTTTAGCAGCCGGCTGATCTTCAATTACTCCTGTAGTTTCGCTAAACAAGCCCATTTGTTCTGGAGCGGCCGATTTTGGTTTGGCGGTTTTGGTTGTAGTGGGGTCTTCGCCCAAAATTCTTTTAAGTGTAGTGCGGAATTCGAGTTCTTCAAATAAAGTTTTGAGCGCATCAACATTCGGCCCCTTGTACTTCATGTCTTCAATCTCGAATTCAATTGGTACTTCTATATTTATGCGAGCGAGTTCCTTGGATAGAATACCTTGGTCTCCGAAAGTGGCAATTTTCTCCCCGAGCTTACCTTTTACTTCCGAAGCGTGCGCTACAATTTCTTCTACCGAACCATACTGCTTCAATAGCTTGGAAGCAGTTTTTGGCCCAACCCCCGGAATTCCAGGAATGTTATCTACAGAGTCACCTTGTAGCCCGAGCATGTCAACCACCTGATCGATGCGTTCAATGTCCCACTTGGCGAGTACTTCTGGCACACCCATTATATCCACACCATTGCCCATAAAGGCTGGTTTATACAGGTAAACATGCTCCTCTACCAGCTGGCCATAATCTTTGTCTGGCGTCATCATAAACACCTCAAAACCTTCGCGGGCGGCTTTTTTTGCAAATGTCCCGATGATGTCATCTGCTTCGTAACCATCGAGTTCAAGCACGGGAATATTGAATGCCCGCACGATGTCCTTCACAATGGGTGTCCCGATTTTGATATCCTCAGGCGTTTCGTCTCTGTTGGCCTTATATTCTGCAAATTGTTCGTGGCGAAATGTAGGGGCAGAGGTATCGAAAGCCACTGCAATGTGCGTTGGCTTACGTTTATCAATAATTTCGTAAAGACTATTGGTAAAGCCAAAGGGTGCTCCGGTATTGAGCCCTTTTGAGCTGATTCTTGGGTTTTTGCTAAAAGCGAAGTGTGCGCGATAGATAAGCGCCATGGCATCCAATAGGAAGAGTGATTTCTCGGGTTTACTCATTTTATAAAGGTAAGTAATCCGAAAAATTACGGAAACGAGAAAGTGATTAATTCGCCCCTTGCAATTGCTTCTGCTGAATAAGGTCTAGTGTGAATTCGAAGGCTGAATCTTTTTTCGCCAGCAGGTCAGGGTAAGTTTGTGTAATATGAAAGTCGGGGAAGGTACCACGGCCTTCGTTTTGTTTGTTGGCGTTTACAAATTCCTCGTAAATCACCGGAATTTGAACCATAGTGTGCGTGTTTGGCAGGTCGTAATTCAGTAACATATTGGCGGTGCGGCCAATGTGTGCCCCGCCAGTTTCTTCGCCCACCAATATTACATGATCCAACTCAGCTAAAATTCTCGCCAAATCTGCGGCAGCACTAAAGGTTTTGCCTGAAGTAAGTACATAAACTTGGCCATTAAAGGTTTGACCCTGCCAGTTTATACCAGCATCAAAGGTATCGTACCAGTTTTGCTCTGCACTTTCGAACCCTTCCTCGTTTGCATAGGTAAAGTGCTGGTTTAAATAGGTCTCTGCCTTTTCAATTGCCTCTTTTGAACCAACAGCGCCATTAATGCCGAGTAAGTAATCTTCAAACTGGATCTGATTGCTGCGAATGGAAGTGTTTGAAGGGTCAACCAAGTGCTCACCCGCCACAAACTGATAAAGTAGTGTTAAAAGTCTGCGATCGCCCCCTTCATTATTCCTTAGGTCAATTACGAGGTTATCGAATTCGAACTTTTTCGATTCCTGATCATAAAGAGCTGACAAACGCTCAGCGAACCAGTCAGGGTTTGCCTGGAAAGTATTGAGCGTAAGCACTAGGGTTTGAAGGGAGTCAATCGCATCGAGATGAGTGAAGTGGTAGTATCGCTCGTTCGTTTTGTAAACTGGGCGATAATAGTTGTTGGCTAACATTTGGTTGCCGGCAACGCCACTAATTGTTGTTTTGGTTTGAATGCCTTTGGGCGTAAGGTATGTTACTTCAAAGCTGTTGTAAGCTCCATATTTAAGGAAGAAATAATAGCCGAACTTGGTTTCCAGCTCTCTTAAAGGTTTGGCTTGGCTAAACCCATCGGTTACGGTTAATAGCAATAGCTCGTTTATAACTTCACCAATTTCCTGTCCATTAATTGCCATTAATTGAGCCCCATGGGGAATGGTGCTGTCTTCAAAATCTACATAAACCTGCTCTTTGATAAGGGCAATTGGTAGCGGGAAGAAGTGGTTCGCTTCAGATGCAGACTTGATGAGGTTGGCGTCTAAATTAATGATGGTATGCCCGCATCTAATAAGGTTATTCAGCTTAGAAAGCGTTACTTCAAAAGCTTTAAATTCTATTTGCTCAGGAAGGTTATCGATTGTGGTGTTTAGTGCATCCAAAAAAGCTGATCGACTAATAAACTGGTAAGGATTACCATGTTGCTTGTCGATCAGCTCGAAGTAAATGCTCAAATCCTCAGTGGCTTGTTCACGACTGAGTGAACGATTTATGTTGTCGTTTGATAAAAGGGGTCGCTCGCTCAAAACCAGCAAGCTGGCAAAAAGCACTAGGCGTAACTTTAAATATGTTGATGCCTTTTCGTTCATCTCCCTGTCGATTGGTTAGTCAGGGCGATGACTGCTCTTTCCATGTAACTGCTAAAAATCACATGGGCAAAATCCTCAACTGTTAGTTCGATTGGTTGAGGGGATTCGCTAAATCAATATTTTGGAGAACTACCTAGTTCGATCAGTAATTCGCCTATTACACCCTGAAAATCAGCGTGTAGAATTCATAACACATTTGAGTACGCTAGTTAGGCGTTCCGCTAGTTCAAATACAGGAGTTGTTGGATCAAGTAGACCGGGAATAGAAATGAGTAATGTGTGCAGGTGGATGTGAAAGTGTTACAAATATACTAAAAAATGTATTTGATATGTGTTTAAGATATTTTCACATACAATTATTTGCAGTTTATGGATTTAAGTGTTTTGCGTGTTCAAAAGATAATGCTGGGCGGGTTGGTTTTTTCGGTATTTAATATTGTCTTAACTAAATAGTTCAATCGCTTTTGCTATAAAGTGCAAGGATTTACAAATCGCTGATTTTTTGAAATTTTTCTGATTTTCTTACGTAATTGGGGTGTAATTCCTTTAAAATCAGGTCGGAATGAGGGCAGTCGCCACTCTTTTTTGCTTTCTTTTCTTTGGTCTTTTAGCTCAAGCTCAGCGGTTTAATGGCTACATTCAGTCCGATTATTCGGGCATTTTGTCTGCTCAAATTCAGCCTGCGGCTATTGCTAATAATCCCTATAAGTACGACCTGAACATTCTGCATGGAAATTTCTATGTAGTGAATAATATAGCTTACACCAGAAAGAATAGCGAGGGCAATACTGGCTTAGCCCGATATTTAGATAGTGGCACACGCTATGCCAATGGTGATATTACATTTGGAGGGCTGTCGGGCTTGCTATCGCTAAAAAACAGAGACGCTATTGGCTGGCATATTCAAATGCGTGGTGCCCTAACTGGCGATGACATTACCCCAGAGTTTATCACTCAAGTTGGACGATTTCAAACAAACAACTTTGCCAATAATACTGTGAGTAATCAACGCGGAGATGCATCTTTTGGCTTTTGGTCGGAGTTTGGTTTAACATATGCCACCGTATTGAGCGACAATGGTTATACCCGCTGGAAAGCCGGTGCGACTTTAAAGTTTGTAAATCCGCTTGGTAATGTGTGGGTAGAAATGGACGATTTGGATTATTCTACCGACCAAGATGGCTACGCAACAATTACCAATATGCAAATGCAGGTTGGGTATTCAAGCAATATGGACAGCTTTGAACAATTTGATGGTACTGATCCATTTAGCATACCAAATGGCACTGGGTTTAAGCCTGCACTTGATTTTGGAATAACCTATGAGAGCGTTTCGTACCGAGATGACCCAAAAACAAAACAAGGCACTAGCTATTATGCCGATATTCAATACGAGCATCGGTTGAGTTTTTCCATTACCGACTTTGGCAAAATGAACTTTAGTCAGGGCAGTGCATCTTTTCAGGTGCTGGGTGTGTTGCCTGGTCAAGCGACAACTATTAGCATGGACTCGCTTTTAACGGGGATTGGGAGTGTGCGTGAGTTTCGTGATTCTTTGTCTACAATTGCTCAGGTGATAGATAAGCGGGGAGATTATACGGTGAGTTTACCTACCGCCTTTAATGCCAGTTACGATTATAACATGAATAACAATTGGTACTTCAGTATCAGTATGCAGATCGATTTGTCATCATTTATGAAGGCCGATTATAGGTTGGCATACTCCAACAGCGTAACGCTTATGCCACGGTACGAAGTTGGCGAATACGGCCTTTATGCGCCATTATACTATAATTTTGATGGAGATACAGAGCTTGGCCTAGCCGCGCGATATGGCCCTGTAACCATAGGTACTCAGAGCATTGGTTCACTACTCAACTCAGAAAAGGACTCGATGGGTTTTTTCTTTAGCATAAGTATTAATAAGCTGAAGGCGAATAGTGAAAAGCCCTATTGTTTTGGTGGCAAGAAAACCGGAAGTGCCTATGTGCGGCAAGAACGAACGCCTCTTTACAAAAGGAAAAAGTTTCTGTTTTTCTAGTGCCAGCTACTTTTCCGTCTGACCTGCGGTGCTGACGGAAAGCCCCATCAGTACCGCAGGTCGGATGGGTGATTTAGAGGCATACCATTGCTGAAATTTAGAAGTCTTGGCCGAAAACAATCAAGGTCTCACTCAAAGTGAGGCCTTGATTGCAACTAGCGTCCATGAGTAACGACATTCTTAGAATATACTTTGTCTCTATCATCAATAACTAAATATTTTGGGAGCCTTTCATTAACCTCCCATATGAGCTTAAGCGTTTTGATATGAGAAAGGTCAATATTCTCCTTAGTGGCAGACTCCTTGAGAAACCTCTCATAAAAACCCATGGATCTCTTAACTCTTCCCTTTTCTAAGAAAACTGGAATAATGGTTTTTTGTAAAAAATCAATTTCAATATGGCCTCTTCTAACTTTTGTCAACTCATCAATTACATAGTCGCCATCTACATAATTCATGAGGCTCAAAAAGCTATGACAAAAATTATGTGCAAAAGCGTTTATGTTTTTGTATTTCATCTCACAAAGAATATAAAGTCTGAAGCAGGAGGGGTAATCTCCTTTTTTCTTAACAGTGTAGCGATTTGCCCGCGGTGATGTGTGCCATGATTTGCCACATGTGTAAGAATATCGCTGGCGCCCGTTTCGAATTGATGCCCTTTGGAGTTTTTGTACACCACCGTATTGTCAAAAGCCTCGGCTTGACTCACAAATGTCTCCAAAGCCAGGCTGCTTTCTTTTGCCATTTCAATGGCTTTTTCTGTGTTGTATTCGTCCCAAACACCAACAGTGTTGTACTGGTCTTGCAGTCTTTCTAGCCAAATAACTTGCGCATTGGCTATGTGCGAAAACAGTCTTAAAATTTCTGTGTCAGACACTTTCATTTGACCAATTACTTCCGCAAAGCGATCATTAGCCCATGTGTTGTAAGCAAAAAGTTTTTGGTAATGTGCTTTCACGACTTCAACTTTTTATAGGCAATTGCTTTTATGCCAATATAGATCAAAAGCGGAATCCATACGGTATCGTTAATTAGTAAATGGAATATGGCGTGGTTGTTTATTTGTTTTTCCAATACCACAAAATAGAACCAAATACCTCCGGCCAATTTGGTGAAAGCGCCAAAAAACGGGAAGAACCAGACCTTGTTAGGATATAATGCCGAGGCAAAATAAACCACTGCCATTAGCAGCACGCCCCTCCCTTGCCACGGAATAATAGCTGGAGCGGTTAAGTCGGAACCTTCGAGCACCCAAGTGTAAAATGAATCGGGCGAAGAATAGATCAAAATTCCCCACAAAACATTGTAAGCGGTGGCCGCCAAAAGTACTCCTCTCATCCACGAAGGAAATATGCCTTGTTGCGTCTGCATCGATTTTATAACTTATCTGCTTTTAAAAAGTTAATTGCATTCAAAACTACTAAACTACATCCATGCAAACCCCATTCAACAGATTAAAACAGCCCAAACTGCTGCTATTGGTAGTGCTTGTTTTGGCCGCCTTCTCGCTTGGTTTTAAAGTAGCACAAGACATGGCCATTAAAAGTGCCGATGTAAAGACTGCGCAGAAAATATTAGACCTCGATTTCAACGATCAGGAAATTGAGCAAATGCTACCGAACCTAAACCGTAGCTTGGGTGGAACACAGGAACTTCATGCCTACGAACTGGACAACAGCACACCGCCTGTACTTTGGTTCAATCCGCCTAAAGGGTCAAGGCCAATTCCTACCAAGCAAGAAGCCATTGCCTGGGGTTTTCCGGAAAATGTGCAGTTACCTGCCAATCGTAATGATTTAGCTTTTTATACCGTAGCGGAACTTTCTGTACTCATTCGTGAGAAGAAGATCAGCTCGGTTGAATTGACGCAATTTTTTATTGATAGGCTGAAAACCTATGGAGATACGCTTCAATCTGTAATCACAATTACAGAAGAGCGCGCTATGGCACAAGCCAAACGTGCCGATGAGTTATTGGCCGGTGGCACTTACCTTGGCCCCTTGCACGGTATTCCTTACGGAGCGAAAGATTTGCTGGCCGTGCCAGACTATAAAACCACATGGGGAGCGGGGCCTTTCCAAGAGCAAAATCGTGGAGAAGAGCTGGCTACAGTAGTAAAGAAATTGGATGATGCAGGAGCTGTTTTAGTGGCTAAATTAACGCTCGGTGCTTTGGCGATGGGTGATGTTTGGTATGGCGGAACCACCAAAAACCCATGGAATTTGGAGCAAGGATCTAGCGGTTCTTCGGCAGGTTCGGGATCGAGTACAGCGGCAGGCTTGGTGCCGTTTGCCTTAGGTACGGAAACCTTGGGTTCTATCGTTTCGCCATCTACTAGAAACGGGGTTACAGGCTTGCGCCCAACTTTTGGCCGCGTAAGCCGAGCTGGAGCAATGGCATTGAGCTGGAGCATGGATAAGATTGGCCCAATGGCACGCAATGCCTTCGACTGCGCCTTGGTTTTTGATGCAATTCGTGGGGAAGACCAAATCGATTTAACCGTAGAAGACCACCCTTTCAATTATAAAGGCAAAGCGGACCTATCGAAATTGAGAGTGGGATATTTGAAAGAGTTTTTCGACAACAATCGGGAAGGGCAAAAAGAGAAGGACAACCAAGTGTTGACCGTATTGAAAAAGCTAGGCGCGAACCTAGAGCCGGTAGAATGGGTTTCGGATATGCCCTTTGGAGGTATGCAGGCTATACTAACCGCTGAGGCAGCTGCGGCATTCGATCAGTTGACTCGCTCTGATAGAGACTCCCTTTTGGTACGCCAAAATGCCGGTGCCTGGCCAAACCTTTTCCGTAGTGCTAGGTTTACCTCGGCTGTCGATTACATTAATGCCAATCGTGCCCGATATGAGCTGGTGCAAAAAGTAAATGAGCTGATGAAGGAATACGATGTGATTGTTACCCCAAGCTTTGGAGGTAGCCAATTGCTTACGACTAACCTCACTGGTCATCCGTGCGTAGTGCTTAAGAACGGTTACAATGAGGCAGGCAGCCCAATGAGTATTTCGTTTATCGGGAACTTGTTTGATGAAGCCACCATTTTAAGCGTAGCACGCGCTTACCAAGAGGCAACCGAGTTTGATGAGCAACATCCTCCAATGTTTATTGATTAATATTGGGTTCCTTTTGAACTTGTAAAAAACTTAGAACCAACACCTTTATGCTTTTAGCAATAGATGCCGGAAACACCAATGTGGTTTTTGGAATTCATAACGGAGAAAAGTGGATTCATGAGTGGCGAATGAATACGCTTCCCGTCAAGCGGGCCTCGGAATATGAAATGTTCCTTAGGCTGAATTTTCTTGAGAACAACCTCCATTTTGATGATATATCCAGGGTAGTTATTTCTTCTGTGGTGCCACAATTGAATTCCGTGTTGGAAGAATTCGCTGCCGCATCAATTAAAGACGAGCCTGTATTTCTCGGACCTAAATGGTACGATAAACTACCAGTGCGCACCCAAAATCCTTATGAAATTGGTACCGATTTGCTCGCCAATGCGGTGGCTGCCAAAGAAATCTACGGTGGCGATACCATCGTAGTGGATTTCGGCACGGCACTTACCTTTACCGTGGTGGACAAGGACGGCCTTATTTTAGGTGTAAACATTGCGCCAGGCCTTAAAACAGCTATAAAGGCGCTGGTTGGGCAAACGGCTCAGTTGCCAGAAGTTCCGCTTGAATTACCTGAATCTGTGTTAGGTAAAAACACCATTCACGCTATTCAGAATGGCGTGCTTTGGGGCTACATCAGTATGGTGGAGGGAATGCTTGATAGAATTCAGCAGGAGCTCGGCAGGGAAATGAAGGTAGTGGCTACTGGAGGGCTTTCCTCTATTCTGACCCCACTGCACAAGCGCTTTGATAAAGTAGATAGACACCTTACCTTGGACGGGCTAAGAATAATTCACCAATTGATGAAAGATGGAAAATAAGCGTTGGATTTGGAAGGGCCTTGCATTTGGCCTTTTTCTGTGGGTATTTATGTATGTGGGGTTGCCTTATTTTGATGAGAAAATTCCGCTAGAGCCAGAAAAGAACTTGCTGCATTTACTCTTTGCTTTGCCAGCAGGTATTGCTTGGGGCTACTTTAGGTTTGTAGTTATTCCCAAAAAAGCAGGAAGGCTTCAGGAGTCAGAAGACGGGAGCCGGAAGTCGGAAAATAAGTAACGGAAGTTGAATTGGTGCGAATTAATTAAACTTAATACACTTACAAAATGAGAGGCCTTGCCTTTATTCTAATTTTTTGCTCTACTAGCCTTTTTGCTCAGCAAACAAATGATTGGTTAGCATCTTTAGAGAACCCACCGTTTTCGAGTGAAAAACTGGTTGCCCAGAATAAGTTAGCATATTACGTTAAGCATGACCTGTCAAGTATTTTAATGCCTAGCTCTGAGATTCTTGGCTATATTGGAAATGACTACCAACGGATCCACGTTAATTTTGAGTCAGTTGAACGTAGTAAAAGCCTTTCTAACCTCTATTTCATTAAAGGTAAAACTGTGGTTTCAGGTAATGAATGTGACTTTGAAGGAACCGTAACTATTGAGCAATTTAGAAAGTTTAGGCATATGAGTTATGGACTAGATAGCATGTATTCTGCTGCTGGAATTAAAGCACAAGGAGTTGCTATTGGAAGTTATAAATTCAGTGAAAACCCGAATCAAAAACATGTAGGTGTGTTTCAAGGAGTAATGACCCTTTGGTGGTATCTTGATAAGAATGGCGAAATTCAGTTTTTTGACATTGATAAGCACTCTGATCGGTTTAAAAACAATCAGTATGTGGGAACATGGAGTGAGTATGGAAAAGAGAACACAAGAGTTTGTAATTGGGGAGAGTTTCGCATCCCCTTTTCAGGAGATCTAGATTGGGGAGCAGGAGGCTTTTCTGTTAACCCCAAATATTATAGCAAAGGCTGGGAAGCTTTTGATAAGTATTAGAAACAGCACCTCTCCGCCACAATCGGTGTCCCCACCGATTTTAGTTACTCCCTAAACTGGATGAATTATTAGATTTGCTCAGACAAAAAAAGCCCTCAAACGAGGGCTTCTTCATTTACAATTGATTATTAACTATTAATCAAGTCCGTAGAGTGCTTTGCCTGCCTCATAATATGGGTCACCTTCTACCCAGAAAGGTCTTTCTGGTGCGTTACCAATTAGGCGCGAAGCATAAACATAGCTCTTAAAGAATTTCTCTAAGTAGTCGTAGTCTACACTATTTGGGTTGTCTGTCTGCTTGTGATAGTATTTGTTGATCTCATCATCAAACTCCCTAAACCCTAGGCTGTAAGTTGGTGCAGGAATCCCCTTTCGAGCAAAGTTCACATTGTCAGATCGGTTAAACAGTCCCATTCCACTTTGGTCTTCAACTGCTTCTAAACCAAAAGCTACGTTAGCTTCCTTAATAAACGGTGTGGCAGTGGTTCTCTCTAAACCCACAATGGTAGAAATAGAAGTATCGTTATAGCCACCGTTGTCGCTGTTCCAGCAGAACACAATCTCGTTGTTCGGAATTATTGGATTGTTTGCCATATAGCGACTTCCCAAAAGGCCTTTTTCTTCAGCCGTATATAGCACAAATAGTGCTGAACGCTTCATTGGGTATTTGGCAATGTTTTCAGCAGCAGAAAGTACTGTTACTGTACCAATCGCATTGTCGCGGGTACCGTTATAGATGGAATCGCCCTCTGCGTTTGCTGGCCCAACACCTACATGGTCGTAGTGTGCAGAAAACATTATGAATTCCTTCTTTAGCTCTGGGTCGGTTCCTTCTACCATAGCCAGCACGTTTTTGTCGCCAGTAAGCTCGTTGGTCATGCCTTCAATGCTCAGCTCTGCACGCTTAATGCTGCGTGTCATCATAAAGCGCTGGTTGGCATTGTCCATATCTTTCAGCCACAAGTGCGGAATAATTGGGTCGGTAGAAAAGGCATTAGCAGACTGATCCAAAGTAATGCCCACACGGTTGAACATTCTGCCTAGGTTGTCCCAAGGCAGTGAAGGCACACTGTAGAACTCCACCAAACCAGCTGCGCCTTTTTCGCGTGCTAGCTCGTACTTTTCGCGGCTAAGCTGAAGAATAGCTCTTCTGTCGGTATTTTCGCCATCGCCCACTTTGGCAAACACAAACTTGCCAGCTACCTCTGCATTTTCATAGTCGCTTTCCAGTCCGTATTCTAGGTAAACCACTTCGCCATTGAAGTTGCCGCTCTCGCCATCAACTACAATAAAGTCTTTGTTCAGTTCGAAGTCTCGACCGCCATAACTAAAAGCGCCAGCAGTAGCAGGTGTTTTCTTCCTTAATGGTACTTTTTGAAAAAAGCCATCGGCACCAGGTACTTGCTTGGCACCATACGATTGAAGTTGATCAGCCAAATAGTCGGCAGCTTTCAAAATTTCAGGAGAACCCGTATCTCTACCGCGCATTTCGTCTGACGCTAAGTAGTAAATGTGGTCCTTAATGGTTTGCTGGCTCACCGTGGCCTTGGTCTTTTCCAAGTCGTTGGTAGGGCCGCATGAGAGACTTCCGATAAGCACGGAAGCCAGCGAGAGTTTGGCTAAAATTTTCATTGGTTCTAATTAATTGTATCCAGGTTAGTTGAGTTCGAAGTATTTAAAAATAGGATATGCCACCGGTTTTTCTTCAAGACCAGCTTGTTGGAAATACTCGTCAAAGAAGTTCCATGTTACTAGTCCATCATCCGACTCAGGCTCCAACATATAGAAGATCAGGTTGGCCAAAGGTTGCGCTAGGTCTACATAATAGTCTCCTTTTTTGAAGCGCTTTTTAGCAGCTGAAAAACTTCCTTCTATAGTGGCCATATTGTGTTGTTCAAACGGGCGAGAAGACTTGTTTAGTGCCGTAGCAGTGTACTCTTCTCCAGTGGCACGCGCATTTTTGGTCAACGTTTCAACCGTAACACCGTGCATTTTTAGGTGCTCAACAATGTGCGTAAGCTCTTGCGGAATTACATAACCACGCGGCAACGTAGCACTAGTAGTTGGTTTAAACGCACTATAATTCACTACATCCTTCAGGGTAATGATTTCGGGCTTTCTCAAATAAGTAGTTTGGCCTTTTTCATTCGTGGTTTCCAAATAATTGTAAATGCGATAGTTGTCCACAGGCTCGTCTGTCGGTACCATTTCAAATCGAACGCCTTTCTGCACTTTTCCGGCATCGCTAATTACATCATCAATTGCGGCTTGTTCGGCTTCTGCATTAATCCGCAGCATTTCTTGGCCATTCTTGTTGGTGAATTCTAAGATTTCGCGCACAAACGCGTAGGTAGAATTCATACGCTGGTAAAGCCTTTCATGAGCGAAAGCTTCGCTCAAAATCGCCATTCTGTTTCTAAGCCCAAATTGATTTACCAAATAGCGCGGGTGGTGGTTATAAGTGTAAATCGATTTGATTGGCCAGCCTTCCCTACGGGTGTAGAAGTAGCCGTATGGTCCTAAATGCACATCGTCCTTTTCTAATACCTTATCGGTTACTTCTGGCAAAATTTTGTCCCAAGTGTAATCGTAAGGTGCCTTTTGGCCAGCGGTGTGGTAGCTTGGTGCCCAAGTAAGCGAGTAGCCATGCCATACACCGTTGGTGGTGTGTAGGTCAACAAACAAAGCGGGATCCCAAGGCACAATTATGTTTTGAATTAGCGCTTTGGTTTCAATCGCATCCATTTTAATACCGTCTCGGTTAAGGTCCCAGCCTTGGCTATTCGGGCGAATACCGGTTTCTACAGGGCTATCTTCTTGCGAAGGTCTACGCCCTTGCTCCATTTTATCGTTGCTATCGGCACTATAAATCGGAGCGAAAAGCAAAATCTGATTATCAAGTAAGTGCTTCTTGTCTCCTTTTAAAATTTCTCTTAACAGCACTTGCAAAGCTTCTTTTCCTTCAACCTCGCCAGAGTGAATATTACCTTGAATGTAAATGATTGGTTTGCCGCTGGCTTTAGCTTCTTCAGCACTGTTTACCATTGGGCTGGCCAGTACCACAACCGGAATGTCTTTTCCGTCTACACTTTTTCCCATGGAAATTAGGCGTGCAGCATCTTCGCCAGCAATGGCGACATCTATAAACGCCATTACATCGGCATAGGTAGAGGTTTCTTGGTAGTTAGTTTTTTCAGGTGTCGTAATCAATTCCTGAGGCCATTTTTGAGCTACTGCAGTTGAAAATAGGCAGCAGATCAAAAGCGAGGAGAGGATAAATTTCATATAAAGAGTGTTTGCCGACCAAAATACCAATTTCCACCTGATTCAAGTGCAATTCGAACTTTCAATTACATAAATGGTTGGTTAAATCGATAGGTGATTTTTAAATTGATAAAAACCGATTCCATGACTAACCGCAGAACATTCCTGAAACAAGCTGGCGTAATTGGCTCAGCATCACTTATTCCTACAAATACCTTGTGGAAGGCCCTTTGGCAAGATGGCTACCAAATGAAGTCTTTGCGCAACAATGTGGGCATTTTTACAGAGCGAGGCGGCACCATAGCTTGGCTGGTAGAAAGCGATGGACTGGCGGTGGTCGATTCACAATTTCCCGATCAGGCCAACCACTTAATTGCCGAGTTAAAAAAGCAGTCGGACAGAAGAATCGATATGCTCATCAATACGCATCACCATGGTGATCATAGTGCGGGGAACATCGCCTTTAAGGGCAAAGTAAATAAGGTCGTGGCTCATGCAAATTCTTATATCAACCAAAAGAATAGTGCCGAAGCTGGCGGTAACCTAGACAAGGTGCTTTTGCCCGACACTACTTATGACAAAAAGAAGTGGACAGGTAAAGTGGGTTCCGAACAAATTACATTACACCATTTTGGTGCAGCGCACACCAATGGCGACTCGTTTGTGCATTTTGAAAACGCCAATATTGTGCATGCTGGCGACTTGGTTTTTAATCGCAGAGCACCGTATGTAGATAAATCGGCTGGCGCGAATATGGCCAATTGGCAAACGGTAATGGAGAAAGGCTACAAACAGTTTGATGCAGACACAATTTTTGTTTTTGGCCATTCCGGCAATGGCTTCGATATTACTGGAACGCGAGAGGACTTAAAGGCTTTTCAGAACTATTTGAGCAAAGTAGTAGAATTTGTAAAAAAGGGTGCTGCTGCAGGTAAAACGCAAGAAGAACTGGCAGCTGCTACTGAAATACCTGGTGCTCCCGAATGGAATGGCGCCCAAAGCCGACCGGTAAATGCCGCCTGGACAGAGCTTTTTGAGGAGTAAAAGTAGTGTAGAGGTTATGCTTGAACTCGAAGAAAGCTTTTAATATATAGGGAGAGATCTTATCCACGAAGAACATTTCTCAGTGGTGCCTTCTTCGAAATGACTTATAAATAAAACTTGGTCTCAATGCGCTGTATTACTTCACCGGAGCATATGGGTTGATTTCCCTGAGCTTTTCTTCTAAAGCGCGAAGGTCTTTTAGGCGCATCCAGCTCACTTTTATTTTATGCTTTTTAAGCTTGTCGTTTTCGTCTAGCACATTCAGACCAATGTGTAGATGATCTGTTTCAAAATAACTATCGAAGTTGTATTTGGTGACCAAAAGCGAGGTCTGCTTTTTGGAGAACAGCTTCTGCGATTTAATGAGCAGACCTTCCTCAGCTTCGGCAGCCAATATGTAAACCGGCCAGTTAATAAAGGACGACATAAAGCCAAATAATGGAGCAAATGCAGCTATTAGAATTAGATTGGGTAGCTCAGGCGAAATGATAAAGCGGTAGACGAAAATGAATACTACGAACAGACCGTAGAAATAAAGTAAAAACTTAAAGCGGTTTACTTTGCCCTTGTTGCTTATGTCTTTCATTGATTTTTAACCTTTTAGATACTCAAAGATATGGCAACATTCCAATTGACAAACCACTAAAAGATTTTGCCAATCAACTATTCCCCATTTTACTCACAACATCCCAAACCACTACGCCAATACTCACCGATATGTTTAGTGAATGCTTGGTGCCATATTGCGGAATTTCAAGGCAACCATCGGCCATAGTGATAACCTCATCGGCTACACCAAAAACTTCGTTACCGAAAACTAGGGCCAGTTTTTCATCGGCTTGTGGTGAAAATGTCTCTAAGGAAGTAGAATTATCAGCTTGCTCAACGGCTAATAGTCTATAGCCTTCAGCCTGAAGTGCCTTGCATGCTGCTACAGTGTCTTTTTCGTGTTTCCATTTTACCGTGTCGGTAGCGCCTAGGGCAGTTTTATGGATTTCACGATGTGGAGGTGTAGCGGTAATTCCGCAAAGCACAATTTCTTCAACGGCAAAGGCATCACCAGTGCGAAAAGCCGAGCCTACATTGTGCATGCTGCGCACATTGTCGAGCACCAAAACGATAGGGTTTTTCTCAGTCGACTCAAATTCTTCCGGGCTTAGGCGGTTAAGCTCCTCGTTCTTCAGTTTTCGCATGGCGCAAAAATAGTAAAAGCTTTTGGTGTTGATACCAGAATACCCTTCAGGGATGGAGAAATCAAGGGGACCTCATTCCGTTGTTGGTGTTGTCACCAACAACTCGTTGCCCGTTGATGATAACACTAACAGAGGGTGAAGGCAGCAATTGTATCAGGCGTCTTTATAATTTGTCGGAGGCCTTTTTTAATTCCTTTAGAAACTTCGTTGTGGTGTATCCGGAAGAATTTACAATGGTTAGCTTTTCTGTTTCATTTATGCATAGGGGTAAAAAGCTTTCGTCAATTGAGTCTTTAGTAATGTAAAAAATGTACATGAAGCCCGATAGCTTTAGTGAATAGTAGGTCTTGTAAGATTTTCTATGCCTCCTAGGGGATTCCATTGTTCCTTTGATTATTTTATTTTGAGATCCGATGTCCATGATTAGGACTGGATACTTATCAGAGCTAAGGGTATCAAAATTCAATATAATCATGCGCATTGCCTCTTCATGTATACCAAGGTCAACCTCTTTAAAGAAGTCTTCCGTGGTAATACTCATTCTCCAAATTAAACTGAGAAGAAAGACTTTGAATTTAGTGTAATGAATATTGAAACATTCTTTGTATGTGATGCCATCCTTTGAAACAAGACTCTGGCAATTGATAGGGGCAAACTTTTTGGAGCCATATAGTACATGTGCCGCATAATCTTCCAGTTTTTGTAGTTTTTCCTCACAGTCTCTACATAATAATCTTTCCCAAAAGCCAGCGGGTCTTTTTTTGGGATAAGAGTCTTCACTATAGGACTTCATGATACCATTATCTTTGATATCCTTAAGCATAAAGTTTGGTACGATGTGAGACTTGCATAAAACGCTTTCTCGATGGCATAGTTTGCAGGTGTTCATTGAATTTAAGTTAACAAAAAGTGTCTGCCATTGCTAGCAGACACCAGGGTTCCCGACTTGTTCGGGAAACACCAACCAACACTCAACTCAACTTTTCTTCGATATCACCAAGTATTTAGAGATCTGCCAGAAGGCTTCAGGGTCAACAATCTCCAATACTTTTTCTGTTTCATTCGCTCCTGGTAGTATGCGGTACGAATTACTAGGGTGCTCGCTTATTAATGCTAGGTCGGTAGCCGCTACCGGAATACGGTTTATTTCGCGCTTATCGATGGTCATAAACTCTGTGATTTCCGCATCTTCTTGTAGGGCTACTTTACGACCCAGCAAACCCAAGAATCCGCCTTCTTTATCTACTACGCCTTTGGTTTTTAAGTCTTGAAATGTGCCAATGGCCAAGTATCCTTTATTCAACTCGTTATTGGAGGCTGTAAGTTGCGTGATTTCAAGACGCTTTTGACCAAGGTCGGCCATATACTGGTCGATTGACTGATTAAGCGAATCGGTCTGATTCATTAAAAAGGCCAGTGCTTCATCTTTGGCTACCAACTCTTCTTTCAAGCCAGTGATTTGCGTTACCCTATCTGTTAGGTCTGCTTGCAAGGCATTAATGCGCTTTTGAAAAACGCCCAGCTTCAAATCAGAACTTTTGATCTTGTCATTTAAAGAAATAATGTTCTCGTTAGAACGAACAATCAGTTCGTCAATGGCGCCAATTTCCTTGAGCATTTTAGTTTTCTGGTCACCTTGAAAAGCCTCCGTTCTTTGGCCGTAAATCAGCGATTCTCGCGTTACGATTTCATCTAACTGCCCCTCTACTTCATCTATCAGGCCAATCATTTCTTCATACACCAATTCCTTCTGTAAACTCTTTCTTTCGAGCTGCTCTATATTGGCGCTTAGGGCTTCTTTTTTTTTGTTGATGGAAGACATTCCGAACCACATGGCAATGGTTAATGCGCCCAGCAATACCATACCAACTTTCATTGTTTGTTTCATTTGATTCTCAATTTTACGGGTTAAACATAGCGTGCTAATGCCGTGGTTGGCAGCAGTAGAACAGGCGTGATGTAATGGGGTTTTGGGTTTGGTGGTTGAGTCTTTCCGGAAGTCTCGATTATATAACGAAATAATTAGTTATAGATTGCTACGGAGTGCAAAAAAAGTGAAGAAATTTTAGGAAATTTTTCGAGGGTGTGAATAAAAGAAAACGACTCGAGAAGTTGGCGCGTCATTCCCGGGAATCACGGTCCTTTTAACTTCTCGAGTCGTTAAATAGTGTGGTTAAGCCTTACTGCCCAACCATAAATAATGCGTTGGCTACAAACATTTTTCCGTTTTCCCAGAAGGCACGGAAAAGCGGGTTGTCGGCAAAGTAAATTACTGCGCCACCGCCCATGTTTTCAACACCAAATACAACCGATTTGCCAAGGTTCTCTTTCACCTTTTCTCCGGCTACACCAGCCACATGCGACTCGGCACTTTCTATAATGCCTACGTTCCAACCATTTGGCAGATATTCGTATGGCGTGCTGTTGTTTTTAATGGTAAAGTAAGTGTCCTCATAACCAAAGCCCATTGGGTGCGTGTTGTCCACTTTCAGTTTGAAAATAGCACCCGGCAAGCGGAAATCTTCGTACTTATCGCCCCTGTCTGCATATGGTGTAAGTGCATCAGCTTCTTTTTCTTCATCAGACTTTTTGTCGTCACTGGTTTTGCGCTTCAATTGGAAACCATCTTTTCCGGCAAAAGAACCAATGGCTCTTTCGAAGGCCAATACTTTTCCGCCACCGCGAATCCATGATTTCAAGTCATTCATTTGACTTTCGTTAAATGCTCTGCCGTAAGAACCAGAAGGCAACACCAACACATTGTAATTGCTCATGTCGGTTCTTCCAATGGCATCTGTATCAATCATAGTGATTGGGTAACCCAACTCTTGCTCCATAAAGTACCAGAACTCACCAAAGGCCAATGAAGAAACGCCATCGCCTCGTAGCACAGCAATTTTTGGCTTATGCATGAAAGGCACATTGTTGGAACCGAAGTCTTTACCGCCATCAACAAAAGTGGTCGGTGTGGCGTAAAGGTCCCTTCCTAGTTCGGCAGCCTTACCTTTTACAATCTCGTCAAATTTACTGCCCATGTGTCGGTTGCCTTTGCGGGTAATGATCAATGTACCCGGAGCGTAAGTTCTTCCGGCCACGGTAAACTCTTCAACCGCAAACCTTAGCTTAATATCTGCCTCTAATAGGTCACCTAAGAATTTCGCGTCCTGCAATGTCTCCCACTTAGCTAAGTAAGCCGCAGGAGTTCCTGAAACTTCTACCTGGCGCTCGTGCTGAAGGAATTCGCCTTCTGATACCGGAATTTCCATTTCGGTAGCGTAAGCTTCTAAACCTAACATATAAGGTACAGACCATGCTGTGATGTCGTAAGTATCGTTAATACTGGCGTAGGTTTTTGGTTCGAAGAAAGCTTGCACCAAAACCGCTTTTGGTTGGTTAGCCGAGATTAAGATGTCACCATTCTCAATGCTCACACTACCATCTTCACCCGTTTTAAAGTCGAATGCTGAAAAGCCTTTTTTGCTAGAGCCAGTTCCGTAAGCAATCTGATGCGTTTTTAAGAACTGCTCTAACTGCTTCAGCTTGTCTGGGTGATTAGTGCCTCTAATTACATAAGTTTTATACTTTGCTTTTGGGTTGTTCACCGCATTGTCGAAGTAAGTAGCAAACTCATCTACCATGCGCTCAGAATTCTTCGCAGCCATTTCCACAGTACTCATACCAGTGGTATGGTGATGTGCAATTCTATCGGCAAGCGTTAGTGTATCGCCTTCTTCTGTCTCCACAGCTACACCGCCCATGCTGTGTCCACCTTGCTCGTAAGTCATACCAATGGCACCGTTGTACATTGGGTACGAGTCGCCATAACTAGGGTAAAGAATATCGAAGCTTTCTTTGGTAAAGAACAACCAGCTATTCTCATCGAAGTATTTGGCGTGGTTTCTACCAATCATGTCTTGGAACTCGCGCTGCCAGTCGGTTACCTGCTCGTGAATTGGCTCTGCAGCCGGAGCGAAGTAGTATGGGCTGTTAAATCCTTGCTCGTGAAAATCTACGTGAACGTGCGGCATAATAGTGTTGTACAGCTTCATGCGCTGCTGCGACTCTATTTGCTTTTGCCATGCCCAGTCGCGGTTTAGGTCGAAAAGGTAGTGGTTTGGTCTACCGCCTGGCCACGGCTCTTGGTGCTCTTTGGCATCTAAGCTAGGGTTTGGTGTGGTACCAATCACTTGGTTGATCCAGTTGGCATAACGGTCGCGACCGTCAGGGTTGATACATGGATCCATAACAACCACAGTATTTTCTAACCATGCTTTAGCCTCTGAATTGTCAGGTCTGGCCAATTCATAAAGCGTTTTCATGGAAGTTTCAGTAGAGTTGGCCTCGTTGCCGTGTACATTGTAGCTCAACCAAACAATTCCTTTTTTAGGACCAACCGGATCGCCATCTATTAGGTGAGTGCGCTTAAGGTTGTCGGTTCTTATTTGTTCCCAGTTGTCCATGTTTTCCTGAGAAGACAGGTAGGCAACCATTAATGGGCGAAGTTCATTGGTTTGGCCGTATCGCTCAGTTTTCACATTAGAAAGCTGTGCGGCTACATATTCGTAATAGGCCACTACTTTGTGGTGTGGTGTAAAGCGCGTACCGAGTTCATAACCCAAAAACTCATCGGGGCTTTTGAGCGACTGACCAAATAAGCCAGTACTAACCAGGCATAGCGATAATGCTAGGAGTAAGATTTTTTTCATGTTCAAAAAAGTTATGAGGAGCGGAATTTACGTGAAAAACCCCTAGCGCACAAAAGGCTTGTGGGTTAGTGGTTCACTTGTTGAATAAAGCTATTTAAACAGAAAATACTTAGGCAGAATTTTGCCAAAATATTCGTACCTCATGTCCTCGAACAAATCAGGGAAAAACATTGACTGAACCTCCCATTTAGAGTTTGCCATAAAAATGAATGGTTGATTTAGTTCTTCACTGTTTAATCCTAGTGACTCAACATAAAAAACAGGGAATTCATAGGATTCCGGATCGACTAGATCAGATTCATACTTAGACGGGGTAAAAACCAATATATTATCTGGAGAAATATTTTCAGATAGTGCCAAAAGGTCTTGAAATGCCTTCAAAATACAACTTCCACAGCTTCCTTCATTGAAAAAGAAAACTACCTTGTTCTCATCAATTTCAAGTAACTGTTTTCTTTCGGGGTATTGTTCCTTTACACCATTAATTACTTCGATACTAACTTTTACATCAGATGTGCTAGCACGGATAATGCTTTCATAAAAGTCAATATTGTTCTGATGACTAACCTCCTTTTGATTTAGGGTGTTTTGCAGTGTTTCTGCTTTTTTTCGGGAACTCGATACTTGATTTAAACAAATGGCATTAAGTATTAACAATAATATCAAGCTGAAGATAAGAAGCTTATTGGTGTTCATTTAATTGATTAAGATTGATTTTATATACTAGACTATCCTTTTCTGGGTGCATAAAATATAGGAGGGAATCATCTGGAGATACGTTATAAATTCCCATCCATGTAGGCATTGTAATTTTCATCACCGGATTACCGTTCCAGTCATATACATGTAGTGCTGGTGGTTGTTCGGATTTATAAGATAGCTTACCGGTACCTGAATCTCTTATCAAAATGCTTTCCTGATAGAGAGCATAAATTCTGTTGTCCGAAACCTCAACGTTGAAGTAATAAGAGAACATTTTTGAATTGTCCACAGACTTTCCATTACCAGCAACCTTAATGTTTTCAATCTGTTTATTTTTTGGTTGGAATTCAATGTATTTGGATTTTTGAGATTCAATATCAAATATTCGAACCATGGGAAATCGCATATAAGCCAAAACACCATGTTTAGCGTCTATGCTAGTATCAAAGTGACTCCAATAAAGATGGTGATTTGCCTCTTTGGGAATGTAATTAACTCTTTTTGGGTAGTCAATTACATCAGAAATAGAGGCTTGAACGGGTAAGAATTCCTTAAAATGCTTAGGCGAGAATCCTACTTTCCCTAAAAAATGAGTTGAACCTATTAAATAGACATCATTAAAGGGAATTAGACTTCCTGGGATTGTGAACTTGTACTCAATGGCGAGATTATTATTAGCTAGTTTATTCTCAATATCATTTATTGGAATGGTCCTTAGGTACTTATAGTCCTGTACTAAAAGTGTTTTTCCATTGTTTCCTAAATTAAACCCTGAGCCATTAAGTCTGTAGAATTCAAAATCCCCAGGGCCCTGACCTTCATATCCAAAAGAACCGAGATACCTGAGAGAATCTGTGGAGTAGACTTTTATAGATTCATAAGGGGCTTTATTAAGGATAAATGTGTGCCTTGATGATATGGCCATGGCCATGGGTTGTAAAGTAGTATGAATAAGTTGAATTGAATCGATGTAGTCCGAAGCATCAATTTCAATGGGGAAGGAATCCACCAAGCCATTTCTTTTTTCTAGAGTACCTTTGTTGCAACTAATTAGAAAAATGAACAATAGATACTTAGCAGGCTGCATTAGTTTGTACATGGCTTGATGGTAAAGTTCTTCTTAATATGGGCCTACAATTATCGGATTATCGACACAGTCATTGAGTTCACTCACATCAATGGCATCATCCCAATAAGTGCAGTTTACTCCATCTTCGCACCAAATAACATTATAAAAATTTCCTCCTGGTATAATGTTTTCCCAACATGGCTTTGGATCTTCACCAGTGGCTTGGGCAAAAGCCAAGTTTTCAGTGATGTTAAAGCTAAACTCACCATCAGCGGAGAGTACATTAACGTTTAGGGCCATTACAGCTACTATTACCGCAAACCCAAGTACAAGTTTTAATTTTTTCATGGTATTATGTTTTAATTTTTGTTTAATGCATTATATGAATATTTATTCATAAAAAAAATACCATTTAAATAACTTATAATTAAGTAATGGTGTTTTTGCCTCATTTGTTAAATAAAAGATATGCTCTACCAAAGATGTTATTAGCAGGAATTGGACCGAAATGCCGTGAGTCGAACGAGTTATCCATATTGTCTCCTACAAAAAATAGATAGTTATTTTTGAAGGTATATTCTTGAATAGGTTTTCCATTAAGCAGGTATTCGTCAAATCTCTTTACCAATATTTCACCTTCGTATAGGCGAATTGTTTTTTGAAATTGATCGTAGAATACTTGGTTAATCTGGTATTTTCTGTTCTTAGATGGTATTTCAATTGTTATTAGTCCTTTTTCAAAGCTACTTTCAGCAAGAGTTTTTGGGAAGACATTAGGTTTTATTTGAAAGTGATTTTGTAAACTATCTATTCTAACGATGTCTCCTGCGGTTGCTACACACCGTTTAACTAGCTTGTTGGAAGGTTCGGAAATATTGAATACTGTTATTTCTCCTTTTTTAACTTCTCCATGGAGCTTATTTACTAATAGAATATCTCCTTTCGTTAGGGTATTCTCCATGGAAGATGAAGCAACAGTAACTATTTCTATTACAAATAGCCTTAAGCAAACTAGTAGTGTGACAAAGCTGAGTGCTTTTAAGAGTGGGATTGGAGATTTTCTTTTAAAACGAGTCACGCAATTAGTGGTTAAAGGGTTGGAGGAGAGGTTAAATCATCAACGCCCTATGCTTTTGTCAGGAACTTTTCCGAATGGAAATTATTTTATGAATCCACAGTAAGCAAGTTTCCGGTCTCATCATGTACATCAACTATTGGAAGGTAACTTGCGAGAATATCAATCTGCACAGAATCAACAATTGCTAGTTTATAGTTTTCAGATGCTTTAGTTTGCACTTGTTCTTTTGGATTGTTTGAACAAGAGATAAATAGTAAGGGGAACAAAAAGAGCGGGAGAATTTTCTTGAGCATGTTTATTTTGTTTTTTCCTAAACTAATAATGAAATAATTCAATTCGAACGTTGCTCCATTAAAAATTGTGAAAAGTACTGAAGCCCGATATTTCCTCGCTATTATTCCGCCAAGCCCTTTGGCAGAAGAAATAGTGGGTGTTAAAAAGCTGTTTGCTGAAAAGTATACTTCAAAAGCTGCATTGCGTTCGCCTGCGCACCTTACATTGCATATGCCGTTTTTGTGGAAAGAACGGAATGAAGAGAAATTGATTCAAAAGCTGGAGCAAGCTGTCGATTTCGAACCTTTTCAATTAATGCTTAATGGTTTTGGGGCTTTTCCTCCACGTACCATTTTTATTAAAAATGAATATTCGGAAGCATTAATAAGTTTTGAAAAGGAGTTAACAGCCTTTACAAAACGTGAACTCAAACTGCTTAACAGCACACACAACCGGGGTTTTCATCCACACATTACCGTAGCCTTTCGTGATTTAAAGCCTGATCAGTTTACCCTTGCTTGGCAAGCATTTGAGCACAGGCCTTTTGATGCTGAATTTGCTGTAAACTCCTTTTGGTTGCTAAAGCATGATGGTAAAGTTTGGCAGGCGCATAAGGAGTTTTGTTTCAAACGAGATTAAATCTCATAAAATTACCCTTGCCCCGGCAAACCAGAACAAGGGACTAACCGGTCATGGTTAGTGGGTGCTTGGCACCCGAAATTACTGTCCTTTTCTTACG
Organism: Roseivirga pacifica; assembly: GCF_900111145.1. Taxonomy (GTDB): domain Bacteria; phylum Bacteroidota; class Bacteroidia; order Cytophagales; family Cyclobacteriaceae; genus Roseivirga; species Roseivirga pacifica. Next base: position 323,492 of record NZ_FOIR01000001.1, on the reverse strand, counting down.
CTAGAAGCGCCCGAAGTATTAGAGTTCACCTGAGCATCTCCACGATAGCGAATGCTTGAGGCACCCGATGCACGAACGTCTAGCTTGTCGCTGGCATATACGCTGGCCGAACTTGCACCGCTAACGCCAATTACTGCCACTTCCGTTTCGAAATCGTACGCGCGATAAACGGTTGACCCCGATATTTTAACGCGTTGCTCTTTTGCCGAACCTTCTATGCTTACCACACAAGCACCTGAGGCTTCGAATGAGAAATCCTCTATATCTAATTCTAAATTAATCACTGAAGCACCAGATAAGTCAACTGTAAATCTGTTAGCCTTAAGAATGTCGAAGGTTTTGATGTGAACAGCACCACTTGCGCTAATTCTATCAAGCGATTTTACGGTAAGGTAAGCACGCGGAGAATCCTTCATGCGTCTGTTTCTTCGCGAATCTTTCATTTCAATGCGAAGTGTACCACCGCGCACTTCGGTAATAATATCATCCATGTATTCGTCATCCGCCTCAATCTCCAACGACTCTGTGCTGCCCACACTAATCTCAACTACAAATGCATCCGAAACACTCAAAGCATCAAAGCCCGAAACATCTCTCTTCTCTCTTGATTGGGCGTAAACCAATTGGCTCAATACCATCAGCACCACCATCAAACTCAACTTTCCGAATACCTTACTTTTCATTGTTTTTTATTTAGAATGTGCCTTAAAGATATGGGCAAAATACAAAGGTTGCACACCACTAAAATATTGTTTTTAATTAGCGGCCCGATTGAAATGGCTAAATTAACCTTCATTGTGGCAACTGGTCGTTTTTCCGACAATCAAATGCAACAATTGCGCGCTATTTGCGCTTAAGCATCTATTCATGGAGCACATTGTAATTATTGGCAACGGTATTTCTGGCATTACTGCCGCAAGGCATGTACGCAAGTTGAGCGACCATAAAATCACCGTAATTTCGGCCGAGACAGATCATTTCTTTTCACGCACTGCGCTCATGTACATTTACATGGGGCATATGAAATACGAGCATACCAAGCCATATGAGGACTGGTTTTGGGAGAAAAACAGGATTGAGCTTAAACGCGGATATGTAGAAAGGGTGAACACAAACGCCAAGCTTTTAACCTTTGTTGGGGGCGAAACCATGCCTTACGATAAGCTAGTGCTTGCCACAGGTTCAACGCCAAATAAATTTGGCTGGCCAGGCCAAGAGTTGAAAGGGGTACAAGGGCTTTATAGCTATCAGGATCTGCAAATGATGGAGGCGAATACCAAAAACATACAGCGTGCTGTAGTTGTAGGCGGTGGGCTTATTGGTATAGAAATGGCCGAAATGCTGCTGTCACGCAATATTCCGGTTACTTTTTTGGTGCGCGAAAACAGCTTTTGGAACAATGTGCTGCCTAAGGAAGAGTCGGAAATGATTAACCGACACATACGTGAGCACCATGTAGACCTTCGGTTAGCGGCCGAGCTTGATGAGATAATTGGTGATGAAAACGGAGGTGTGAAAGGTGTAAGAACCAAAACAGGAGAAGAAATCGCGTGCCAGTTTGTAGGGCTTACGGTTGGTGTTTCTCCAAACGTTAACTTCTTAAGAGATTCGGGGGTTGAATTAAACCGTGGCGTTTTGGTCGATGAATTCCTTCAAACCAATATTGCAGATGTTTATGCTGCTGGAGACTGCGCTGAGTTTAGAAAACCCAATGGTGAAAGAAGGCCAATTGAGCAGGTTTGGTACACCGGCCGAATGATGGGAGAAACGCTGGCCAGAACGCTTTGCGGAAGGCAAACAGCCTATCAGCCGGGGCATTGGTTCAATTCTGCCAAGTTCTTCGATATTGAATATCAAACCTATGGATGGGTTTGGCCGCAGGCGAAAGACACCGAAGGCGACTTTTATTGGGAAGAAGCCGGAGGCAAAATATGCTTGCGTTTGCGCTGGGACAAAGCCAGTAGAAAACTAACCGGTGTGAACAATTTTGGATTTCGCCTAAGGCATCATGCCTTCGATAAATGGTTTGATGAAGGCCGAACAGTCGACTATGTGTTGGAGCATTTACGTGACGCCAACTTTGACCCAGAACTTTACAAAACACACGAAACTGCTATTCTCGAGCAGTTCAACCGAGAGAATGGAACAAGCCTTCGCCTGAAAAAGAAGAGCTGGAAAAGAATTTTAGACTTTGTTTCTTAGCCATGCAGAAAGATGCTAACCTATCCATAGCCAACCCCCACCCAAAAGATGCCGATGTTTGGCAAAAACTAGGGCTAGCAATAGCCGGTGTTGGCCTGCTGGTGCTTTTCCTTTCGTGGGGCAATGTGCCAATTCCTGCAGCCATGGGTTTAACCATTGCTTTAGTTGGCATAATTGGCGGTACCACTTTGTATGCCTATCGTTTGTACATGCGCCAGCCAGCGGGAATAAAGAACAATGGCGTTTGGTTTAAAAGCCTGATTAACCGTGGGGCGCTGGGCTGGATTGCCGGAATTATTCTCACTGGATTTTATGTGCTGCTGTATTGGTATCCGGAATATATAGGCTATAAACCGAATGGTGCCAATGAAGGCTTTGTGGCTCTTTTCGATCCGTTGAGCCAGTTTTTTAAAGGTAAACCGGCCAGCCAATGGTTTTTGTATGGAACACTTTATACGGTTTCAATTCTGGCACTTGGTATTAAATTTTTGTTTAAGTATCGGCATAATTCCTATCAGCTTAAGCGAACTGTTTCGGTAATTATAGCACAGCTCTTTCTGGCCTATTTGGTGCCTGAGATTCTTGAAGGATTAAACTATAATGGACAAACAATTGATGGTCACGGCATTTATTATGATGCCGATATAAAAAACGTATGGCCGCTAGATTACGATTTCTTCTACGGTTATCATTTAGATGCCATGCAGCAAGAGGCTTATCAGCCAGTTGGAGTTTTGTACTTGATCATTGGTATTGCCATGTTTTTACTGGTAACACCAATTCTGACCTATTACGTGGGCAAGCGCTGGTATTGCTCGTGGGTGTGCGGTTGTGGAGGCTTGGCCGAAACTGCTGGAGATCCATTTAGGCACCTTTCTTCCAAAAAACTAAGCGCCTGGAAGCTGGAGCGATGGCTTATTCATGGCGTAATGGTGTTCGTATTTGTAATGACTGCCGCCACCGTTTATGGCTATTTTTGGAATACGGGCGAAGTATTCGGTTTGAATATTTATAACACCTTCCAAAAGCCTTATGGATTTTTGATCGGTGCTACTTTTTCTGGAGTAATTGGCGTAGGTTTTTACCCGATGCTCGGTAACAGGGTGTGGTGCCGCTTCGGCTGTCCAATGGCTGGTTATATGGGGATCATCCAACGATTTAAGTCCCGTTTTAGAATTACAACCAATGGCGGCCAATGCATCTCTTGTGGCAACTGTTCTACCTATTGTGAACAGGGAATTGATGTACGTGCTTACGCTCAAAAAGGGCAAAATATTGTGCGTGCGAGTTGTGTTGGCTGTGGCATTTGCTCGGCAGTTTGTCCACGCGGTGTGCTTAAACTGGAAAACGGTCCAGAAGAAAAACGCCACGATTTACCACCAATTATTATTGGGAATAAAAGCGTGGAGCTGCAAGACTAACCTTGAATGAGTAAAATCACACTGTCACTATTGGCCGTTACGGCATGTGTGGTGTTTACCGGAATCTCATATTCATCGAATAAGCTTAGTGTTTGGTTGATTTCGTCTTGATGATAAGTAACGTTCCCCTCAACTACGAGCAGGCGGGTAGGCACTTTAGTCTGATGGTCAGCTAAGTGCATGCCCTCGCGAAAGCCGATGGCCAATACTCTTCCGTGCTCAGTTTTTCGTAGCACGCGCACCACAGGTTTTGTAGCTTCTTTAAGCAATGATTTAATGGTGTTAATTGTCATTTTGAAATTGGTTTTAGGCCAACGCTTTTAAAATTGACTAGTGTTAGCAGAAACAGGAGCGCTATTTTGATGAGCTCGAGGCCTACATAGTAAAAGTGCATATTACTTTCTTCTACTGGCTTTCGGGCAATTACCAAGGCAGCGCGTTCATCAAGAATTGGCAATAGATAGTAGGTCTGGATTAATAAAATCGAGCATAATACAAGCCCAAGAACAAATGGCTTTCGGTTATTTTTACTCAGCATAATGCTGCTAAAAGCAATGAGGAAAAAGACCCATTCTACCCTGTTTAGTGCCGAAAAAACGAGCTTGCCAATGTCGACCCCAATGGCTAAGTCTACCGATGGCGCCTGAAACTTTAGCGGTGCCTCCATTAGGCTAATGGCCGAAACAAAACCTAGCCAAAGGACTGGCACGAACAACTGAAGGAAAAGTACGCTACGCTTCATTTCTTCTTTCCCTTTCGTTGAAAATTCTCATGAACATAATGTGCGACATGTTTCGGGCGCGTTCTTTGGCTAGCTCACAATTCTTGCCCTCAAAATTTTCGTCTAGGGTTTCGAACCAAAGCTGAAGCCAGTGCCCAAAGTGCAGTTGTTCTATGGTATGATCGTGCTCTGTTTCTACTTGTACGTGAGCCTTTAGTGGGTTGCCTTTGTACTTTCTAACAAAAAGCAGGTTGGTTTCCCAAAAATCGGTGAGCTTAACCAAATGGCTGGGCCAGTCTTTTATTACATCGTTAAAGATTGGGCCTAGCAATTCGTGCTTTCTTACCTTGACATAGAAACTTTCAACTTGCAAGGCAATGTCTGCTCGTGTGGCTATGTCTTTTCTTTTCATAATACAAGACTAGCATGTACCAAGAAAAGGTGTTTATGACATAGGTCACAAGGAAGGAATTATCTGAGGATTTTTCTTTCCTTAATTTCGATTTCGCCTTCTTTTTCCAACTGTTTTACTGTCCTAATCACTGTTTCAACCCTAATGCCGAGCAGCTCTGAAATTTGTTGGCGCGTAAGGTTTACCTCCATTTTTTCGCTAGGCTGACCATACTCACTTTTTAGGTGATCGATGAGTGTGAGGATACGGTGTTTGGCATCGTGGCTAGAGATTTCACGCAATATCATCGATTTGTACATAAGCCTTTTGGTGAGCATTGCGGTAAAGGCCAAGTGTACATCGAAGTGGTCTTTGAGCAGCTTAAAAAGCTGGTCTTTTGGTAGTGCGTACAGCGTGGTATTGCTCATGGCTTGTGCCGATGCGGGGTAGTCGCTGCTCTGAAAAAGTGGGGGCTCACCAAAGCTTTGTCCTGCTTCAAACATTCCCTGCACAAACTCCTTTCCATCCAGGTTGGTGTTGAACATTTTCACATTTCCGCTTACAATCTGAAAGTAAGTATGGGCAGTATCACCTTCTAAAAAGATAACTGTTTGCGCAGAGATTTCGCGCTTTGTGGCTCCATACTGTTTAAGAAGTGTTAACGGTATCAATGTATTAGAAATGTTTTTTACTCTTCAGCGCTAATCAAAGTCCGAATTTGCCCCAAATGATGCTTCAGGTGGGCAACATAATCTTCCATTAGGTAGCCCAAAGTGTTGGGCGTTTCTTGCAGGTTTTTGCCGTAAGCCTGAAAACCGCTAATGCTATCTGCTTTTTCGCGCGTAGCGGGTGGCGTGTTAAACATTAGGTTTGAAAGCAGTAGATTATATTGACGCCACATAATCAGTAAATCTTGCCAATCTTGGTTTTGGTAGTCCTGAATTTCTACCCACTCATTTTGGGCATACGATTCAATTTCCAATTGTTCTGTAAACTGAGCGCGAACAAAGCGGCCATGGTTATTGCAAGCGGAGTCAATCAAATGTCCAAGAACCTCTTTGGCAGACCATTTTTCTGGCGTTGGCTTATAATTCACTTGGCCTTCTGTAACCATCAAAAACTCTTCAAAAGCCGCTAGGGTAATCTCCTTCAGTTTATAGTCCGTTCTCATGCTGCAATATTACAGATAACTTCGGTTTGAAATGAAGAAATATGTTCTGCTCCAATCATTCAACTACTATGTATAAAAAGGTACTAAATATAACAACATAATGCATGGCAATCCGTTGGAGTAGAAACCAAGGTCACTCAAAACTCAAATACTATGAAATCAATCAAACATTTCTTTTGGTTCTGTTCTGGAGCCAACCGCTCACTATTAAACCGCTGCCCAACCGAAGCCTCTAAGTTTACGGGTATTGGTGCAGCTGTTTTTTTCACTGGAGTACTCGCTGCGCTTTCCGGTGGCTACGCTTTCTACACTGTTTTCGAAAACCCTTGGTGGTCGGCTGCCTTTGCATTGCTTTGGGGCGCTATCATTTTCAACCTTGATCGGTTTATTGTGGCAACTATGCGTAAAAAGAAAGGGAAAAAGTGGCTGGAATTTGTTCAGGCATCTCCCAGGATTTTACTCGCTGTTTTATTGGCTATTGTAATTACAAAGCCCCTTGAGCTGCGCATTTTCTCTAAAGAAATTGATAGAAAGCTGGTGATTTTAGAAGAGCAGATTTATCAAAAAGAAATTGCTGAAATAGACCGAAGATATGTGGCGCTTCAATCGGAGATAAATAGCCAGATGGAAGGTTTTAAGTCTGAAATTGCTACCAAGGCTGCCCAAAGAGATAGACTATATGAGGAGGCCCGCAAAGAAGCAGATGGCACAGGTGGCTCTATGCAGCGGAACGCAGGCCCAATATATCAACTCAAAAAAGCCGATGCGGATAAAGCACAAACTGAATTGGAAGAACTTTCTGCGCGCTATGTGCCGCTAATCGCAGCTAAGCAAGCCAATCTTGATTCGCTTGCTCAAGCGCGGCAAACAGAAATTAATGCGATCAAGCGAAACCCATGGAATGGCCTTGCGGCTCAGCTTGAAGCCCTTAAGGTACTGACGGCAGAAAATCGAGGCATTGCCATTGCTAACTACTTTATTATTGCGTTGTTTATAATGCTGGAATGTGCACCCATCTTGGTCAAGCTGATTGCTCCGCGCGGACCATACGATAACTTGCTGGAAATCCGTGAGCATTTTTACAAGAACCACAACCTTGAACAGATTTCGGCCATGGATCATTCGACTTACGAGAAATTGAAGTATTTCACCCATTAAAAGTTGGGGCTGTTTAATAAAAGGAACAGCCCCATGTTTTACTGCTCCCATTCTTGCAACCTGTCTAGGTACAGGTAGCTTTCTACAAACTTGCGATGTTCCTCGTTGGTGAGAATCTCCAGCAATTCTAGGGCAGAAATATAGCTGGCCAAGTTGCCGTTTGAAGACAAAAACTTACCGTCTTTTACATAGGTTACTTGGCTATCGTCCTGCACTTTTAAGTTCGGGTAGTCCTTTTGAAGCTGCTCCCCACCACCAATCCAAGTAACAATCTTATGGCCGTCAGCAATGCCTGATTTGCCAATTAGCTGCGCTCCTGCACAATTGCTCACCGTATACGATGTTTCGGAATTCTTCGCCTTAATAAAAGAGACAATCTTGTCATTATGAACTTGTGCGTACATGTCGTATGCGCTAGGAACGAAGAGTGCCTCTAGTTTAGGGCAGTTGTCAAATGTATAGTCTGGAACCAAGTGCAAACCTTCTTCTGTGGTAATTGGGTTTTTGGTTTCAGCAATTGTGATGACGTTAAAAATCTGCTTTCCGGCTTCAGTTGGCTTGGCAAACACATCAGAGGTGGCAACCACCTCGCTTTGCAACACACCGTTGTACATAAGCAAACCAATGGTCGGCAGGTTCGGGTCGAAGGGTTTTAGATGTTTGGTAAGCGTATCGGATGCCAGCACATTTTGCTGCCCGGTTGTAGTTTGCTGCGTATTGCAAGCGCTAAAAATGGCGAAAATTGCCAATGTGACTAGTGTAGTGAGTTTTCTCATTTTTGTGTACTGTTTAGTCTGCTTTAAAGTTACCCGGTTCAAACCTAAAGGCATCCATTAGCCTATTCCATGTGTTAATTTGAGCCACGGCCAAAGTTAAGTGAGCTACCTCTTCTTGCGTAAAATAGTCCGATAATCTTTCAAAATCTTCATCGCTTACTACAGTACTATTTAGTTGAGTGAGTTTTTCGGCAAAGTGCAAAACAGCCCTCTCTTTTTCAGAATAGTACGGGGCTTCTTCCCAGCCCGAAACGGAGTAAAGCCTTAGGTCGGTTTCTCCAAATTTTTTAGCGAGCTTAAAATGCATATCGAGGCAGTATAAGCAGTGATTGATTTGAGAAACGCGGTAACGCATAAGCTCCAGCAAGCGCACATCGAGTCCCGATGATTCTACATACTGTTCTACGGCAAACACTTTTTCATACAGGCCTTTTGGTAGTTGGTTAAATTCGATTCTAGCCATTGCTTTTGGGTTTTGTTTAAGACAAAATTCGGCTTGAATGGCAAGAGAAAAAATAAACTAGTTTAAGAAGCAACTTATGTTTTGGCCTTTTTCTTTTTGGCCCTAATCATGCTCAAAAACTCTGGGGTAAAGCCAAGGTAAGAGGCGATCATATATTGCGGAATTCGCTCGGAGAAAGGGTAGGTAAGTATTTCGAACTTTTCATAAGCCTCTTCTCGCGACATGGTCATCATATAAACCACGCGCTGTTGTGCGGCAATGCTGGTTTTCTCTGCAATAATTCTGAATAGCCTTTCAATGGATTGATGCTTGTCAAACAGTGCTTTGAGCTTTTCTTTGCCAATACTTAGTGCGGTGGCATCTTCCAATGCCTGTAAGTAGTACTGGCTGGGTTTGTTGGTAGCGTAGCTAACGGACTCTGTCATCCACCAATTTTCTATGGCAAAGTTGAAGGTTTGTTCCGTGCCATTTGGCTTGATGAAATAAGAACGAAAACAGCCGTTTAAAACAAAGTATTGCTTGGTGCAAAAACTGCCGGGAGAAAGCAGAATTTCCTTCTTTTTGAAATGTTCTTCGGAAAGCGATTCAAAGAAATCCTCAAAGGCTACATCGCTTAGTTGAACATACCTGTTGGTGTAGTTTTTTAATATGGACCTGTAGTTTTGCTCCATAGGTGCTAAGGTAGCAGGAAAATACATTCATCGTTTCACTTTAAGTGAAGCGATGATTGAACACGGAAACAAAAAAGGCCGACCATGCGGCCGACCTTTATACTGATTTGCTAACTAGACTATCTTCTGCGCAGGTAAACGTCCTCATTTTCGGCAAGTCTACCTCTTCTTGATTTTTCGTAAGGCACTAGGTGATCTTCGTCTTTATCGAACAGCCAAACATCAGAATCCGATAGCGTGAAGTGATCATCGTCCCTATCATCAAGGTCTTCAATAATCAGTTCACCGTCACGGTTAATGTACCAGCTGGCCCACTCTACTTCTCTGGCACCAAATACGTTGGCAGTAATTTTTAAATCGCCATCGTCTTTAAAGTCCATCACAATGTCGATGCTTTCTACAATATCAAGGGCAAAGTTGCTTACGCTTTTGGCAAACCTGCGGGCGAGCCAGTTGCTTTCTTCTTCAATCTCTTCTTCGATTTCTCGTCTGTCAATGTCTATTACGAGTTCCCATTCGCCTACAACATCGCGTTCCTTTACTTTTGACTGTGCGGCTAGGCTACCGCTAATGCCGACCAACAGCATTAAAGTGATTAGTTTTTTCATTTTTGACCTGGTTTTTGATTTGGTATACTAGAAAGACTCTACCAAGCCAGAAAAGTTACAGTCTGACGCTGAGCGGAACATAAAAATGACGAATGCAGGATAAGCCTAGTTAAGCTCACCAATTTTAGTGCGGCTTTTAGCAAACTCACCTCGGCCTTGAGCCACAATTTTGCCTTCTTCGTTTTTAATAACTGAACTGGCGATGTAGCCATTTTCGGTAACTTCTTCCAAGATGCCTTCGGCAAAAAGCTTTCCGCCAAACACCGGCCGCTTAAACTCAATTTGGTAATCCTTGGTCAGTAAAAAGTATTCCTTTTCGATGGAGGCTGCGGCAAAGTAAGCGGCATCGTCTAATAGTTTAAAGTACACGGCTCCGTGCAAGCTTTTGCCCGCATGAAACATATCTTCGGAGATGGGAAGGGTAATATTCGCCTGCTTTTCAGAAACCTTCAGTTCGCTGGCTTCAAAGAATTTTTGATTGATAGGCGCTGCTTTGTACAGCTTTTCTAAAAAGTGGAGGTGGCTCATTTTATTGTTTGTGGTAAAGTTTAAAGACCCTTAAATCTAATTCATATGATTTACCCTTTAGGGCTGAGACAAAGTTTGATTCGTGGTTTCTAAAATAATTCAAAAGCGCGTCACCCTGAATTTATTTCAGGGTCTATTAGTGACAGATTCTGAACCCTTCCTGCTAGCGCAGTCATGTTCAGAATGACGGTACAGTATTAATTAGGCATAAAAAAGGCCTCGCAAGAGGCCTTTTAAATATTTATTCTCCTAAGAAAGGATATCTGTAATCGGTTGGTGAAACGAAAGTTTCTTTGATCAGGCGAGGAGAAACCCAACGCAACAAGTTGATCATTGAACCTGCTTTATCGTTTGTACCAGAACCCCTGGCACCACCAAATGGCTGCTGACCTACTACCGCACCAGTTGGCTTATCGTTTAGGTAGAAGTTACCTGCAGATTGCTCTAGGGCTTTTACTGCTACCTCAAGCGCGTATCTGTCTTGAGAGAAAACAGCACCAGTAAGCGCATATGGAGAGGTTTCGTCAACCAACTTCAATGTTGCTTCAAATTCTTCTGGTTCGTAAACGTAAATGGTAATTACCGGACCAAAGATCTCTTCGCACATGGTAGTGTACTTAGGGTCTGTAGTCAACAATACAGTTGGCTCTACAAAGTAACCTTTAGACTTATCGTGGCCACCACCTGCAATTACTTCTACTTTGTCGCTCGCTTTTGCATCGTCAATGTATTTAGCAATTCGGTCGAAAGCTTTCTCATCGATTACTGCGTTAATAAAGTTTGAGAAGTCTTCGGTACCACCCATTTTGAAGGTTTTCAGGTCTTCCTGAACGTATTTCTTCACATCTTCCCAAATATTAGAGGGAATGTATGCGCGAGAGGCAGCAGAACATTTCTGGCCTTGGAATTCGAAAGCACCACGTGTAATGGCTGTAGCCACTTGCTTAGCGTAAGCCGATTTGTGCGCAACAATAAAGTCTTTACCACCAGTTTCGCCTACAATTCTTGGGTAAGATTTGTACTTGTAAATATTTTCGCCAATGGTTTTCCAGATGTGCTGGAATACCGCTGTACTACCTGTAAAGTGAATACCAGCGAAATCAGGGTGTTGGAAGATAATATCTCCAGCAGTAGGTCCATCAACGTAGAAAAGGTTGATTACGCCCGGAGGCACACCTGCTTCGTTAAACACTTCCATCAGCACGTGTGCTGAGTAAATTTGTGTGTAAGCTGGTTTCCAAACCACAGTGTTACCCATCATGGCCGGAGCAGTAGGTAGGTTACCTGCAATTGCGGTAAAGTTGAACGGAGTTAAAGCAAACACAAATCCCTCCAATGGTCTCTGCTCTACTCTGTTCCAAATACCTTCTGAAGAAGCAGGCTGTTGTTTGTAGATCTCCGTCATGTACTGCACGTTGAAGCGCAAGAAGTCTACAATTTCGCAAGCAGAATCAATCTCGGCTTGGAAAGCATTTTTAGACTGCCCCAACATGGTAGCAGCGTTGATTTTATCTCTGTAAGGACCAGCAATTAGCTCAGCAGCTTTTAAGAAGATGCTGGCTCTGTTTTCCCAGCTCATATTTGCCCAAGCGGCTTTAGCAGCCAACGCAGCATCAATCGACTCTTTTACATGCGATGCATCACCTTCAGAAAAGTGACCCAAAATATGCTGGTGATCGTGCGGAGGAGAAAGCGGAACCTTCTTATCGGTTCTTACTTCTTTTCCGTTAATGAACATTGGAATATCTACTTGCTTAGATCTAGCCTCGGCAATTGCCGCCTGTAAGCTTTCACGCTCCTTAGTGCCTGGAGCATAAGAGTTTATCGGTTCGTTTTTTGCCACTGGCACATTAAAGAATCCGGTCGCCATAGTTTACTTTTTTGTGTTATACATTTCTATGCTGACAAAGATAAGGTTTAGCGTCAGGCCGCAAAACCCATCCTTGCTTACAGAATGCTTTTAAGTTCTAGAAGGTTCGAAATTTGGTGCTGAACAGTAACATTTGTAGCCAGCTTATTTGGGTTGAACCAAACATGGTCCATGCCTACAGCCACCGCACCAGCAATGTCGGCTTTTAGGTTATCGCCAATCATCATTGAGGTGGCCAATGCCCCACCTGTTCTTTCCAGTGCTAGATTAAAAATATCGGGGTTGGGTTTTCTTGAGTTGGCGGTTTCCGAGGTTATGATTACATCGAAATAGGGTGCTAGATTAGAGTATTTGAGCTTTTTGGCCTGAATATCGTCAAAGCCATTGGTGATTATGTGTAGCTCGTATTTTGTTTTTAGGTAGTCCAAAACCTCAAGCGCATCGGGGAAAATATTGGGCTTGGTTGGAGCAAGTGCAATGTATTCTTGCTCAATGTTTACCGGCATATGGCGCTTATCAATGCCAAGTCGCTTAAAAATGAAAGGGAACCTACGTTCGCGAATATCTTTTCGCTGAATTTTATGGCTGTTGTATAAGTCCCAAAGCTCTTCGTTTACCTCAAAAAAAGTGCTTACCAGCTGTGTGGAGGCGATGCCTTGCTGTGCAAACTGATAGTGTTCGAACAATTCGCAAAGTGCTTCTGATGCATTGGCATCGTAGTCCCAAAGTGTGTGGTCTAGGTCGAAAAAGATATGCTTGTACTGTTTCAAGAAAGTTGGTTTTAGCCGAGTAAGTGGCGGTTTTGAATTCTGCTTTTGGCGAGCTCTCGGTTCGATTCTAATATGCTATAAACCTCCTGGTCTTTTATAAGCACGCTGTCTTTGTTTAAAAAGTTGAAGATTTGGTTTATAATCTCTTCCACTTCTTCGCGAATGCTGTAAAAAACCCATTGGTCGGCTTTGCGGGCATTTATAATTCCTGCATTCTTTAAATAGGTAATGTGTCGCGAGGTTTTTGTTTGGGTAAAGTCGAGAATGTGCTCTAAATCCGAAATGGTTAACTCACCATTTTTGTAGAAAAGATGAAGCATTCTAACGCGTGCTTCTTCTGAAAAAGATTTAAAGATTTGACTACCGAAACTGAGACTAAAATTCTTGAGTCGCATGCAGTTAATAATTGTTAAGGGCTGAGAATAATTAAGTTGTCATGATAATGTTCCGCCCCGATGGTGTTATTATTGTACCCGAAACGAAATTAGGATATTTAAATCTATTTAATATCTTTTTCGTTGGAATTAGCAATTGAGGAGTCTGTGAGAAATTCTATCAAAAAATATTTACTAAGCTTTTTTGTCATCATAGCCATGCTGTCGGGTATCGATTTGTCTGCTCAAGACAAAGAAGACCTGCAAATTGTTCAGCTTTCGGGTTTGGCAATGAACTCTGATAGTACACAGATTATTCCTGGGGTGCACATTTACGACCCAAAACGTGGCCGTGGTATTCCAACCGACTACAAAGGCTGGTTTAGCAAGGCTTTCTTAGCAGGTGACACATTGATGGTTTCGGCAATTGGGTTTAAGAATATTCAGTATGTGGTGCCCGATGATCAAGGAGATAGAGTTACGGTGATTTTTTCTTTGCAAGAGGAGGTTACTGATCTTGCCGAAGTTGTGATTAATCCTTTCCCTTCGGAAGAGATTTTTAAGGAGGCAATATTGGCCATGAATCTTACCGAAGACCAGCAAAATGTGCTGAATAGTTTTCAGCCTGATGTGGTGCAAGACCTTGTCCGGAACATGTCCATTGAAGGGTCGCCCGGTATGAATTACCGCTACATGATGAACCAGCAGTTTGTTAATCTGCAACAGCAAGCCGGCCCACAAACTAACCCGCTATTGAACCCATTTGCTTGGGCGCAGTTTATCAATTCCCTTAAGCGGAAGAAGAAGTAACTTGAATAAGTATAAGGAGTATTGAAGGGATGTCTCGAAAGGCTTTCTCTATTAAACTTGTGTTTGTAAAGCTCTTAGTTTCTAAGAGTAATTTTCACTCCAAATTACTATCTCACAACAGCTTCAATCTTAATAAGTCACCTTAAAAGACTTTAAATAATCCGTTCCCAACAGCTTATCATCAGCATTCATGTACCAAGTTCTGTCCTTTGGTATTCTAATGCCTTTATGAATTTCCATACCTGATAAAACGATGTATTCGCCATCATTTGCGGCCTCATCATGATAAAAACGATAGCCCACCATGGCATAAGTTTCTGGATGAAAATAGATGTACCAAATATCGCTGCCAACGGATGCATCGTAAGTCACTTTTATGGCTTTTACAGGCTGGCCTGCAAACTGTGTGTCGGTTACTTCCGGAGAAATAATGGTGCCGGGGTCGCTCAATTTCATGGGCAAACCGTACAAGTAGCCGTAATAGTCGCGCCACCTTTTTACACGGTCAAGGTTTAAGTTTAGCGAATCTGTCATTACGGAATCAGGCTCAATAAAATTGAGCGTGAAAGTAGCTGAATCGCGCGCATCTAAATGCTGAGTAATGAAGTTGCCATTTTGCACCATTTCTAAGCTAAATTCATTCGCTTTATTGTCAAGCACCACTTTGCTTGGTCTGGTAGGTCTGCCGGGCACCTCCATGTGAATCACCAATGCTATACGGCTGTCATTCCATCGGCCCATTGGGTCGTGAAATTGCTGGCTGCGTTGTAGTAGTTCATCGGCAGTAAGTTGCTGTGCCTGCACGGCTACAGAGAAAAAAGCAATAATAACGAGCGAAAAGAAAGCCTTCATTAGTCTATTTTAACGTCAATTTATAATTCTCCGGGGTAGTATTCCATTATATGTTTTTATTTTTGCCGAGTTGAAATTCGCCCTACAGCATGAACATTCCCCCTTGGACATCCGAATATTTAGAACCCGCATTGGCTATCGCTTTGGTAACCATTGGTTTTAGCGTATATCATTTCGTTTCTATTTCGGAAAAAGTAAAAGCGAATTTTGCGCGAAAGTATGGAGAAGTTCGGGGCAATACTAAAGCTCAATGGTTTTACCGCTATTTGGGCTGTATGACAATAGGTGTAATTCCTGCCATTTTAATGATGTTGATTTTGGATAAATCGCCAGCCGAATACGGGGTAGCGTTTAAAAACCATGCAACTTCACTTTATTGGATTTTCGGTTTGGCGCTTATCATCATTCCTATGAATTTCTTCAATTCTAAAAAGCCAAAAAACTTGGCTTTCTACCCGAATGTGCGCGAAAAGGAATGGACAAAGAAAATGGTAGCACATAATGCCTTTACATGGATGAGCTACCTTTTTGGCTATGAGTTGATGTTCCGTGGTTTGTTGCTTTTTGCCACAGTGCCATTAATGGGCGAATGGCCTGCCATTATATTAAATGCAGCAATTTATGCTTTGGTACATGTGCCAAAAAACCTTGAAGAAACCATTGGAGCAGTGCCTTTGGGTATAGTTTTATGCTTGGTTACCTTAACAACGGGCACTATTTGGGTGGCATTTTTTGTTCATATCACACTCGCTTTGTCGAACTTTTTCTTTTCGCTGAAGCATCACCCCGACATGAAAGTAATCTGATGAGTAAAAAGATATTTATAACAGGTAGTACCGGTTTTATTGGTCGAAAGCTCGCCATGAAATTGGCGCAAGAAGATAATAGAGTGGTCGCCTTAATCCGATCGAAGCAAAAGGCGAAGGACCTACAGCACGACAATATTTCATTTGTTGAAGGTGATCTGTTCAGCACCGATGCCATTGCCGAAGGTATGGAGGGTTGCGATGAAGTATATCACCTAGCGGCCTTTGCCAGCGTTTGGGCAAAAGACGATACTTTCCACCGAGTGAATATTCTAGGAACCGAAAACATTCTTGACATAGCGCAAAAACAAGGGGTTGGCAAATGTGTGGTTACCTCTACTGCTGGCGTAATTGGCCCAGCCATTGATGGCCCTGTGAATGAAGATACGCCTCGCCAAGTAGACTTTTTTACAGATTACGAAAGCACCAAGTACGAGTCGGAATTAAAGATTAAAGAACGCGTAAGGAACGGTCAGCATGTGGTGATAGTGAATCCTACGCGTGTGTATGGCCCTGGTCCTTTGAATGTTAGTAACTCAGTTACTAAATTGGTAAAGCAGTATATTGAAGGTAAGTGGAAGTTTATGCCTGGTGATGGCATGAGTACCGGTAACTACGTTTTTGTAGACGATGTAATTAACGGACATATACTTGCTATGGCGAATGGCCGTGCAGGAGAGCGTTATTTGTTGGGTGGTGAAGATGCAACTTATCATGAGTTGTTTGATACCATTGCAGTGATTGGCGGACAAAAACACAAGCTTTATAAAATGCCTTTGGGCGTTATGCTGACCTTTGGGAAACTGCAGCTTTTTATGGCCGAAAGATTCGGAAGACAGCCAATGATTACCCCGGGATGGGTTAGAAAATATTTGTATAAATGGAGTGTTTCTAGCGCAAAGGCGGAAACTGAGCTTGGCTATAAAATCACTTCGCTGAACGATGGTATTCAGCAAACGGTAAACTGGTTAAAGGCAGAGTAATGGCAACTACATACACACTAGTAACAGGCGCAAGCAACGGCATTGGCCGCGGCATGGCCGAAGAATGTGCCGCAAGAGGTCGCAACGTATTGCTGGTTGCTTTGCCCGAGCCAAAGCTCGATGAAGTAACCGATGCCCTAAAAGCTCAATATCCTGAACAGTCATTTCACAGTCTTGGGGTAAACCTGATGGACAGGGAAACACCGCAGCATATTTTCGATTGGTGTAAAGAGAATGATTATACAGTAGACATTCTGGTGAACAATGCCGGACTCGGAAACTCAGGGCCATTCTCAAATTTGCCAGCCGACTTTTACTATGGCCAAATGCAGCTGAATATGATGGCATTGGTTTCGCTTACTCACCATTTTTTGCCAATGCTAGAAGCGCAGCCTAGAGCTTATATTCTGAATGTGGCAAGTATGGCAGCCTTTTACGATATCCCATTTAAAGGCATCTATTCGGCTAGTAAAAAATTCGTTTACTCTTTCTCTCGCTCGCTCAACAAAGAGCTTGAAAACTCTTCAGTAAGAATTACTGTGCTTTGTCCGGCATCGGTACCAACCAATCCGGATGTAGTGCAGCGCGAAAAAGAGTTAGGGCTTATGGCTAAGCTGACCAGCCAAACTCCGGCTCAGGTAGCTAAATACACTTTGGACATGATGTTTAAAGGCAAACCAGTGGTTATTCCAGGTTTTTTCCCAAGGCTGTACAAGCGACTGGGTAGTGTGGTGCCTTATAATACACGCCTTAGAATTCTCGCAAAGCAATTTATTAAGAATAGTAAGTAAACAATTAAGGCCGCACCGTGCGTGCGACCTTGAGTTCATGAAGTTGTGAGCTTTTATCGCTAGCGGTTTTACCTTTCCCAGAAAAATGGTGGCTCAATGCCCAGTGCTCTAAGGTAAACATAGCCTTGACCACGGTGATGGATTTCATTGTCCACAAAGTAAAGGAGTGTAGCATAGTTCGCGTTTTCATATTGCCCAAAGGCAACTTGCACTTTTTGGAAATGCGCTGATGAAATACTAGGCCATTGGGCATCTATCTTTTCGGTTACGTTGTCCCAAAGCTTTAACATGTCCTCTTTGGTTTTAGGCATGTTCCCGTTATGATCGAACGACTGAACTTCCTCCCAGGTGCCGCTGGCCAATCCGTCCATTCCTCTGTCGGCAATATCAATTACTTCCATGACTAACTCCGAAAATGGGCGCATTCCCCCAATTGAAAAGTCGAAAAGCTTGTCTTCGGGAAAAGCCTCAATTACTCTTCTGGTTAGGCTTCTGTGGCCTTGCCAATGTGTGCGCATTGCCTCGGTTGAGATGAACATTTCTTGTTTGGTGGCTACTTGTGTTTCCATTGTTGTTTGAATTAATAGTGTTAAAATCAATTTGTTCAACAAAGAAAAAGCGCCTTAGTGACAGCCCTATGTCAGTAGGTTTTAGCGAATGGAAATATTTTGAAAGTTGGTGATTTCAGGTGTTGAAATATCTGACCTCTCGTTGGTGACAACACCAACGAACTAGAATTATCTTTCGTTGATGTTGTTACCAATGAGTAAAAGACATGACCAATTTGCGTTTTGGCGGATAAGTTAAAATGCCTGCAAATTAGTCCATTGGGTATTTCCGAAAAGAGGTAAGTCCAGAGGCGTTCTTTTCGTATTTGCCGACTACGGCAATGTTAAATTCAGCAGGGAAGTAAGGAGCCGTGCTATTGAGCTTAGTTGGTGTTTGGCTTCCTTTCAGAAAGAAAAACACCTCAGTTGTGCCCAACTTGTTATGTGGCTGAAAGTTGCCAAAGGCCTCCAGTTCCGACCAAGTGGTGTCGCTTACGGTAACAACATACACGCGCTTAACTGGGCCTGTGTTGTTCTCATTTCGATAGAAAGCTACTTCTCTAAATTCTGTTTCCAGGTCGTTTACGCCTTCTTGTGTAAAGGCATTCCAAAGCATTAAAGAAACTACTAGGGCAATAACTAAAGTGACTTTTTTTCTCGATGGGCTAATCATTCTTGGATTAATTTCTTTTGAACGCTTTGCAAGTTTAGGCTGTTTATAGAGTCGAATTACTAAACAACAGTCGGTAAAATCTAAATTTTATTATTTGTAATGTGATATGAAAACACATATTTATTCCATAGAGGGATATGATCCGGAACAAAATACAACGGACTACAGTTCAGAGCATTTTGAAAAATACGAACATACATATGTTGTCAATGGTGATTACATCCCCTCTGGGACATATGGTGTGGTTATTAGAACTGAGGATAATGAAAAAATAACCCTACTTGTCAATAAGCACAATCCTGCCAGTGTATTACCAAATCGTGAGATTCATATCAGGCTGGCTTCTTATCAAGAAGGTGATATTCCTTGTTTTTGGTTGAATAATATAGTTGACCCCTTGCATGAGGAGCAGGTTGCAAAGGAAGACAAAAGGGTACAAGACGAATTATATCGAGCAATTAGAAGTTTCTATAGATCTCACCTTAATACTCAAGATATCGGCTCTGCAATTGTTACTATTCTTAATCGTTTTGAAGGAATTGAACCCAATGATGTTTGTTCTGCTTTAGAGGACGAATGGAGGGAATGATTTTTTTTAATTTCAAGGATCATTTAATCTCATTAAATCAATCCCCTCGACTTTAGTTCCAAGTACTTGTTAATGGTGTTGACACTAAGCTCTTTTGGTGGGGTTAAAATGGTATGGATTCCATGAGACTTCAACTCTTTCACGATCTGCTTTTTCTCGAATACAAGTTGCTCTGCAATTCCCTTGGTGTAAACATCTTCAATATCGTTTGCCGAAGTGTTAATTAGTCCGTCCACTTCGGTATTCTCGAAGAAAATACAAACCAGTAAGTGCTGCTGCGCTATTTTTCGCATGGAAGGCAGCTGCCTACGCATTGATGATAGGGACTCAAAATTGGTATAAAGCAGTACCAAAGCCCGTTGGTTCACCTTGCGTTTTAGCGTTATATAAAGCCGGCTGAAGTCAGATTCTTTATAGGCTGTCTTTTGCTTATAAAGGTGCTCTAAAATCAGGTTGAGCTGCATGTTGCGATTGGAGGCAGGCAGCATGGAATTCACCTTGTCCTGAAAAGTAACAATTCCTGCTTTGTCGCCTTTTTTAAGCGCAATGTTCGATATGGCCAGCGATGAGTTAACGGAATAGTCAAGCAAACTCAAGCCCTCAAAAGGCTGCTGCATAACGCGGCCCTTATCTATTACGCTATAGACTTGCTGCGATTTTTCTTCCTGATATTGGTTCACCATCAGATGGCCTTTTCGGGCGGTGGCTTTCCAGTTCACTTTACGGTAGTCGTCTCCGCTAACATAGTTTTTGATCTGCTCAAACTCCATATTGTTACCAATGCGCCTGATCTTTTTTACCCCAAATTCTTTCAACTGATTGGAAATAGCCAACAGCTCATACTTGCGCATTTGCACAAAGGAGGGGTACACCGCAATGGCTCTTTCAGTACCCAATTGGAAACGCCTGCGCACCAAACCGGCTGGGCTAACCACAAGCACATTGATAATGCCGAACTGATAGCTGCCACGTTTTACAGGTCTTAAATTATAGCTCAGTTCAATAGGTTCAAGTGGCTTTAATGCCGTGTGAAATTGGTGATCTCTGATTTGAAATTGTTCGGGCAGCTCATCGTACACCGTGGCTTGTACAGGGAAGTTAAAGCGACTTTCCAGTACCAGCTTAACCAGGTTTTCATCGCCATTAGAGAATTTTTCGGCACAAATTCGCTCTGCCGTAATGCCTTTTTTATTTAAGAAAAGCACCAATGAATCGCCAACTATGGCCACCAAGAATAGGTAGGTGAGTATTTCGGCAGGGTAGAATAGCCAAGGCACTACATATGCCAAAATAAATATGGCGATGAGCACGCCTAGCCCACCATAAACGCGAGGTGTTAGGTAATATGATCGGAAGAATTGCTTCAACGTGGTACTTCAGTTTTGGCTACCAATTGGCTAATTACTTCGTGCGGAGTGGCACCTTCCATCTCTTTTTCTGGTGTTAGAATAATGCGGTGCTTTAACACCGATGGCGCCAAGAATTTGATGTCGTCTGGGGTTACAAAATCCCGGCCTTGAAGGGCGGCAAAAGCACGTGATCCATTCAACAAAGCCAGTGAAGCCCTAGGCGAGGCACCCAAGTAAATGGCCGAATCGTGGCGGGTTTGGTTTACAATTTCTGCAATGTACTTCAGAAGCTTTTCATCTACCAAAACCTGCTTAACCGCGCTGCGATATTCGAGTATATCGGCTGCACTAAGTACAGCAGATATTTCGTCCAGCTGCTTGCCAGCTCTTTGGCTTTCGCGAAGCAGAATTTCTGTTTCTTCCTCAAGGTTAGGGTAGCCAATTTCAATTTTGAAAAGAAAACGGTCTAGTTGTGCCTCGGGCAAACGGTAGGTGCCTTCTTGCTCAATCGGGTTTTGCGTGGCCAAAACAATGTAGGGCGCCTCCATTTTGTAGGTATTGCCGTCTACCGTTACTTGCTTTTCTTCCATTACCTCGAAAAGTGCAGCTTGTGTTTTGGCTGGTGCACGGTTGATCTCGTCAATTAGTACAATGTTGGCGAAAACTGGTCCGCGTTTAAACTCAAACTCAGAGTTTTTCATGTTGAAAACGCTGGTTCCCAATACATCTGATGGCATAAGGTCTGGCGTGAACTGCACACGCGAATAGTCTACCGAAATACTCTTAGATACCAGCTTTGATGCGAGCGTTTTGGCAACGCCTGGCACGCCTTCTAACAAAATGTGTCCATCGGCTAGTATGGCGGTTAAGATTAGGTCGACCATTTGCTGTTGGCCAACAATTACTTTACCGATTTCGGCTTTTATTTTCTTTACGCCCTCGTTGAGTTTTGTCAGGTCAACTCGATTGGAGAATGACGCTTGGTTTTCATTTTCAACTGATTCCATAGAATTCGTTTAGTTTTTTCTCAAAGTTCAGTAGCAGGTCTTCAGAAACATGTTCGCCTGCCTGAATGAGTTGTATATGTTTTACGAGCACTTCAACCTGTGCTTTTTCTTTTCCAGATTTTTTAACGAGCTCATTTGTAAAAGCTTCGTTTAAATGTTGCGTAGGTAAGTTATAGTGCGAACGCACAAATTCCTTCCAATAAAGTATTCTTTTGGCTGCAAGGTTCTGGTGGTCGCTCTGGCGGTAGTACAAGCGGCCGAGCGTTTGCACAAACTCTAGTGTAAGGTTGGCCAATGGCCTAACCACCGGAATAATGCGTTGCTTTCTTTTGGCTTGGAAGATGAGAAAGGCCAGTAAGCCTAACAACAGCACAAAAGTGGCCCAGCGTAAAGCTGGTATGGCCAATACTGCCCGCAATGGGCTGCCCGATTCCATTCGGCCCAGTTGGTAATATTCATTGTGCACTATGGGTTCACCTTCTGGAAATAAGGAAAGTTGGGCTTCAGTAAAGCCAGTGGTTTCTGAAAGTAGGGTAAAGTAATTGGTAAAAGCCAATGGCAAAGAACTGAAAATGAGTTGGCCATTATTGCGGTACCTTAAAAGCACAGGGTTTCCAGCTTCGTTTTCGGCCAAAATTTCCAAGCTATCCGACTCAATTGGCTCGAAGGAGCTGGTTGCACCTAGTTCAGGATATTGAAAAGTTTGATTCGTGCCCATTTTTAGGTTGATAGAAACGGAGCTTTCTCCCAAAAGTGCGGCTTCAATTTCTTTTGGCGGCATTAGGCGAATCACATCCTGAGTTTCTGAAACTAGGCCAAAGGTATCGGCCAGCATTCCACCATAGGCAAAGGCACTTAAAAGTACGGTTTTACCTTCGGCAACTTGGTCTAAAATTATTTCGGTGTCTTCTTTGCCCAAGCCAATGCCGCTTGCCACAATCAGCATATTGTCTTCAATGCCATCTTCCTTATACAGTTCGAAAACGGTTCTATTGCTGCTGTTTAGCGTGTTGCCCAAAAACATATTTGGTGCCAGCTCATGCAAAGCTTTTGACCCAAACGGAGTGGAAGAATGATGAGAGAAAGTGACACTCCAATCGGTTGGTTTTGGTTTGTTTAACTCATAAACAATGTAAATAACCACCAGAGCAACCAGAGCAATTATGTACTTACCGTTTTTCATTGTTTGCCCCCTTCCTTAAACATGGCATTTAAATGCTCTTCGGCCTTGTTGGCCAGTTTTTCATTTGCCTCGAAATGGCCGTACCAGGTGTAGTCGAATAGGTAACTAAGCTCCGTGAACTCCGTTTCAATTGGCTTGCCCGATAGTTCGTAGAGGTATTCTCTGTTGGTTTTTCCTTGTTTTAACTTTATTAAGCCTGCGTCTGAAGCAAGCTTTAACGATCGTAAATAAGTTAGGCGAATGGCAATTCTGTATTGACCAGATAGTAAGGCCTTTTTACTTTCTGTATCAAAATCTATTTCGTGAATCGCTTCTTCATCTACTTGATAGTCGAGCGTAGTTGGTTTTTTTGCTGGTTTAAAAATAGTGCTGACTTCCACTCCAAATATCTTAATGAGGAAATAGATAAAAGCAGTAGCAAGCAATACATAAAACAAAATCTCAAGTACATCGCCTGTGGTTCCGTTAGAAAATAGGCTGTAAAACCAATTTGTTATCCGGTTCCAAAGGCGTGAGATAAAGTTTTCGGGTTCGGGCTTTACCAGCTCATATTGATAGTTGCTGTCTTGACGTAGTTCGTTGAGTTGACTTTCATCAAACGAACGAATAACGTCTTGCCCCTGCAACAGGCCAGTTGCGGTAATAAGAAAAAATGAAAGTAACAGGCACTTAGTAAACCTCATCGTCTGCTTCCTGCGCCTCGTTATCCATCCCCTCAATTTGACTCATCAGACCTCTCGATTCTTTTCTTTCCACCAGGTTAAAATATTGAAAAGCTATGGCGATAAATGAAAGCGAATAAGTAATGATTGCACCGAATGTTTCAAAAACGGAGAAAATAATGCTCAATACTTGCTCGCCTGTAGACATATCGGCCATGCCCGAAAGGTCTGGGGCACCTTCTTCAAAAGAGGTGAAGGCTTTGAGTCCAAAGAGAATAGTTCTTGGTAAACCGAAAAGTAGGCTAATTACATAGCCTAAAATTCCCATTACAACCAATAGCCCAAATGTGCTCCACCATTTTCCACCTATTAGCTTAAAGCATCTTCCGTACGCATCTAGCGGGTTTTCATCTTCAAAAATGATAATGGAAGAGCCTAGCGATAATACCACACCAAGGTATAGGGCAGGAATTAAAAAGAAGAACATGGAGATAAGCACCGTAATGGCCACAAGAATATTGTAAGCCACCAAGTTGAATATTTTTGAACCTAGGGCTTCCGTCACATGGTTTACTTGAATTTCATTTGGCGGATACTTTTGATAGGCTTTCATGTAGCCGTAAGTAACAGCCGGCATAATGGCGCCAGTAACAATGGCATTTAGGAAGATTACCCCATACAGCTTGAATATGCTAGAGAGCATGCCCATGTCAAAAGACTCAGGATTATCCATGTCGAAATTGAAGATGCCAACAGAGATCTGATTCATGAGAATATTGAGCAAAAGCAAAATAACGCCTGAAATCATCAATTGCATTTTGAGATAAGGCACTGCGTTTTCGCGAATAAAAACGAAAGTCATGTTTAGCTTATCGCCAAACTGACGCTTTTTGTAGAACTCAATTTGAGGTATGTATGCCATTTTTGAAGAGTTTTCTTGGGTAAATAATGATGTACCAAACCATAAAGGCCAAAGAGCCTAAGATAATAAATGCTTTTAATGCGGTGGGCATATCGAAGAGCCTAGTTACGTAAGATTCGATAAAACCAGCCGTAATGAATAGTGGCACTAAGCCGAGTACCACTTTAGCTCCGGTTAATGCTCCTTTTTTTAGCGACTCTAGTCGGCTGTAGGTGCCGGGAAAAAGCCATGAGTTACCCATAATAAGCCCCGCACCACCTGCTATTACTATGGAAATAATCTCAATGGTTCCGTGAAGCCAAATAGTGAGCAGCGAAGTGAGCAGAAGGCCTTTTTGGTAGAAGAAGTACTGAAAGGAACCAAGCATTACTCCGTTCCTGAAAAGTAGAAAGCCGGTGCCAACCGATGCGAAAATACCTGCTCCAAAGGCAAAAAACGAAACACGAATATTGTTGAACGTAATGTAAAGAAGCATGGGGAACTGGCCCATTTGTGCATAAACACCCAAAGGTTCGCCCTTGTCGATATTACGCAATGTCATTTCTACATATTGATCGCCAAGAATAAGGCGCACAAAGTTTTGGTCTTTTGCCGCAGAAAAAGCTCCGATAAGGCAAGACACCAAAAAGATGATGAGTGAGTAGCCGAATTCTTTTCGGTGGTTCCAGAATATTTCTGGTAGTTCAACCTTCCAAAAGTTAGCAAAGCGGTTTTTCTGCTCCTTTTTATTACGGTAAATGTATTGGTGAACTTTGGTCGAAAGGTTGTTCAGATAAACCGTTACATCGGCCTTTGGATAGTGCGTGCGGGCATAAGAAAGGTCGTCCGTAAGCTCAATAAACAGGTCAGCGAGCTCGTCAGGGTCCTTGCTGGCCTTTGAGGAAATAAGTCTTTCGAACTCTTCCCATTTATTTATATTTGCTTTCACAAAAGCAGATTCCCTCATCTTATTTTAGTATCTCTGCCAAAAATTATTCAATAAAACTTCTTATGCAAGCCGTAAGTATTCGAACCACTCAAAACGTTCAGTTGGAATACCCTTTAGCTGGGGTGGCCGACCGCGTGCTAGCTTATATAATCGACCTGTTTATTGTAGTGAGTTTCTTCCTGGTTGTTCAGTTGTTTTTAATGACAATGAACGCAGGCTTGGGTATGATCGGAAACCTACTGATTGGTATTGTGGCTTACTTGTACCGCTTTGTTATGGAGGTATTTTTCAACGGGCAAACCGTGGGCAAAATGGCCTTGAGTATAAAAGTGGTAAAGCTCGATGGAAGTACTCCATCCATTGCTGCATACTTTCTACGCTGGTTGCTAGAATTGATTGATTTTACGATTACTGGTTTGGCAGTAATACTCATTATTCTGACCAAAAATGGCCAACGATTGGGTGACTTGCTCGCTGGAACTACCGTGGTTAAAATAAAGAAAATAAGTGCCACCAATATGCAGAATAAAGTGCTGATGGATCCTGTAGATGAGGATTATCAGCCAGTATTTGCCGAGGCAGCTAACCTTACCGATGAAGAGGTGCGACTGATAAAGGCAAGTTTGAAAGCATTTAGGGAAGATGCGATTGCAAAGCCAATTACCATATTGGAAGATAAGCTGAAGGAGAAATACAATGTCTCTAGCGAGCTCACTACAGTAAAGTTCCTATATACTCTTTTAAGGGACCACACCTACTACGTGTCCAAATAGTAATGAAGACCTTTACCAAATCACAACTGGCTTTGCGCAATGGCCAAGACAGGGAAGAAATTTGGGTGGCCTACCAAGGTGTTATTTACGATGTAACGGACTCTCGCCTTTGGCGGAATGGCAAGCATTATGAACACTGGGCTGGCCAAGACCTAACCGATGAACTACCCGATGCCCCACATACCGAAAAGGTTTTTGAACGCCTTCAGCAGGTTGGTGTATTGGGTGATTAGGAAAATAGTAAATTAGGGAATTAGGTTATTGGTAAATTGGCTGAGATGAGAACGACCTATAGATGATAATTAAGCTGCTAATTAGTCTGGCCTGTGTAGTGTCCGCTTATCTGTCTGTCAAACAAAAAGCCAGGCCATTGTTAACATTGGCTTTTTCAATTTCTATTCTGCTAGGTTGGCTATCAGTCTATAGTTTATTGCTTTATGAACTGGCCTTGATAGTTCTGTCAATTCTTATTCTTAAAGAGTTAAAGTTGAACAGGTGGGTTGATCTTTCTGCTCTTACTTTGGTAGTTTATAGTATGCTAACGGTTGTCCTTCAACTTGGAGCTTGGTCGGACTATTTTATCGTTAGAATTTTGGCGGTTGTTCCATTGTTGGGAGTGTTGTATTTCTCAAGAGAAATATCAAAAACCGCTACGCGTTACTGCATTTTAATGATCTGGATAAATGTGCTTATATACTTCTTTAGCGTATTCAAGTTTTATTAGCTAAGGAAATTGCTGAACACCTTCAAATTATCAAATCAGTCTATTTTCAAATCAATTACTTGCCACCATTTGCGCGGAGGTCAGCTAGGCAGAGGTCGTCAAATGCTGGTGGTTGGCTCATGCCTAATAAGTCGCTAATGCCTGCTGCACTTTCCACAGCATAATACATCAGGCACTCGTCAACATTGCAGTGCTTGCCGTTGGCTTCGTCTTGGTGAGGCGTTTGCATATCGGTGCCAACATTCACGAGCCCCATAATGTGGCCCATCTCGTGTGCCATTACCGAAGAGGTGAGCAATTGTGTGCTGGCTTGGCCAATGCCTCCAGAGAGCTCTTCAATACGTTTTTGAAATAGCACCATAGAAGTGTTTCTGTGTGCTATGCCTAATACGTTTTCGCTGGTGTAGTTGCCATCGGCAAAGTAAAAGTACACAGCTAGCTGATTATCCTTTGTGAATTTTGTGCGGTTGTCATCTTCAAAGTTTCGTAGGTCTGAGGTGCTATACGAAGCTTTCCCTTCTCCGCTTACTTCTTTGGTTTCAATTTGAATTCCACCGGGTTTGTTCAGGTGGTTTTCTAAAAAAGACTGTAAGTAGCTAATGCTGCCATTGGGTGGTGCATAACCTGCCGCATACTGAATTTCTACATAAAGTGAGGTGTAATTATTGGCAGAAAGCAAGTCGTTGGCCGATTCGCCAACTGCTCCCTTATTCAAGTTCGGGTTGCCAGTAACCGGGCCATTAGGGTTGTTGTCGGCTGGGGTGCTGTCGTTGCTGCTGCAAGCCAAGCAGGCTAAAAACGATAGGCTTAAAAGAATGTGGGTGACTTTTACTCTCCTCATAACAATTCAACTAACGATGCGAGGAATGGTTTGGATTACCAGCGCTAGTAAATTGGGTTTATTGTTACAGGGTGTTAATTATAAACTGGGTGAAAAGCTAACGGCCAGTCACCCAGTTTTTGTTTTACTAATTAACTATTCGCTGCTACTTCTTCTACCTTGTTCCAAACTCGGAACACGTTTTTGTAGCAAATTTTTGCAATGTCTTCTTCGGAATAGCCGCGCTCTAAAAGCTCTTCGATTAGGTTCGGGTACATCGAAACATCTTTCAGGCCTGTTGGTAGTGAGTCGCCAACGCCATCGAAGTCAGAACCAATGCCTACATTGTCCGTGCCGCCAGTAAGTTTCACTACGTGGTCAATGTGATCGGCTACCTTTTCTACGTTACTCCAAGGGTCGTTTTGCTTGGTGTATTCCTCCAAATAGGCCACGGCTTCAGGGTCGTTTTTTGAAAGTTCTCTTTCAGCCAACCAGTTAATTACATGTTCGTCATATTCGGCTCTTCTGGCGCGGTATTCACCGTCCAAAAAGCTAGAGCCAAAGTTGATCATTATTACACCATCGTTTTCACCCAAAGCTTTGATCATGTCATCGCCCATGTTGCGTTCAAAACCAGGGGTGAATTTTCTGGCAGAAGAGTGAGAGGCAATAACTGGCGCAGTGCTCAGTTCCATTACCTGCCAAAAAGTGTCGTCAGAAACGTGTGAGATGTCTACCATAATGCCCACGCGATTCATTTCGGCTACCACTTGCTTACCGTATTCACTAAGGCCACCGTGGGTGCGTGTGGTGTCGTAAGAGGAGTCAGAAATTTTATTGTCTTTTCCGTGTGTAAGGGTAATGTACCTAATGCCCTTTTTCTGAAACTCTTCCACCAAGGTAATGTCGTCTTCTACCGGAGCACCGTTTTCCATACCCATTGGCAATGAAATTTTGCCTGCCTTAAAGTTAGCTTCAACATCGGCTGGGCTGTAAGCCATGGCAAACTGGTCAGGGTATGTGTTGGCCAATTGCTTGGTCATGGTGATGAGCGAATCGGCAAACTTTTTAGCGTAACCATCAATGTATTGGTACTGCGATGGAATATAAATTGACATGAAAGGAGCATCTAGTCCTCCGGCTTTGGCACGTGGGTAGTCAAAGTTACCATCGGCTGCATCAACCGAAACATTCAGTACTTTTTGCTGTACCATAAAACCACCTTGCTCCATGCGGTATGGCAAGTCAACATGGCCATCTACAATGATAAATTCTTGTGCCAATTCTTTGGCTTTGGCCGAAAAGTCCGCTTGGTCGGTTTGCTTTTCTTTTGGTTCGGAGCAGGCCGAAATGAATAAGATTAAGGCAAGAGATGCCAGTAGGTTTCGTTGGTTCATATTAAAAATTTTGTGGAAGATAACTAAGCTTGCGTCAAGACGAAAATTTCTAAGCGCTGTAAAAGTTTTAGCACTTTGTAAAGCCGACTTATTTTTTGGACTTGTTTTATAGTGTTGCTTCATGTTATTATTGTGTATTCCAAACATTTCAGTTGTGCAATAGTTGTTATGAATAACACCTTCTTGTATTTGAACTGAAAGGGAGGTGGTGTGCTAACTTTTGTATCAATCAAGCAATGGTTTCTTTAACAAGAAGTACTGCCAAGTCGTGGAGAAAACACTCTTTTAGTATAGAAAAGGATGTGTTGGTTGTTCATACGTCTGGCAATAGAGGGGGAGAAAAAGTAGATGAACATGCAATTGCCATGTGGAAAGAAATTGAGGCTGAGTGCCAAAAACATGCCCTTCATAAAGTAATGATAGTGTCTGATGTTGAAGGAAGACTCAGTCCTTCTGATTCCAGCAAAGTGGTTGACTTTTTAAGCAAACTGGATATTCAACCTCATCTTAAACTAAGTATGGTAGACCTAAGTTTTGGGTCTTATTTGGATAACCTTCTAAGTGAAAAGATAGCCTATGAAAAAGGTGTAATTGGAAAAGTTTTTCACGATGAAGCCAAAGGCCGGGAGTGGATTGGTCTCTAAATTTTAGCTTGCCAAGTTAGGGCAGATTTCCTTTCTGTAAATCATACAATTCATTAGGTTTGTTAAAGCCAGAGCGCTAACTCAACTACCTAAAATTATACGATGAATTATCTGGCTGACTTTCCATTTCAATTACTCAGGAATTTTGTGAATGCTCTCTTAAGGTTTAAAGCAAAGGCTTAACATAGAAGTTAAGAACCGCTAAAGCCCATTTTAGAGCAGTGGACACTTTTGTTTATCAACTGATCTATTCAAATGGTTAGCTTCAACTCAATGCTGTGAAATCTTAAAAAGAATATCGGTTGAAAACTCAAAAGACGATTGCCCTAGTAGAGGGGTACGTATATGCTAATTATCATGTTGAAAAGGATGTTCTTGTAGTGGTGGCCTTTGGTAAAAGGGCTGATTATTCCATAGAAAATCACATCGTATCGATAGAGGCATATCAGCGAGTAAAGAAGGTATGTGTGGAGCTTGGGTTAAAGAAGATGCTTATCGTTTCCGAAGTTTTGGGTCGCATATTCATAACTGAACTTAAGGCTATGAAGGATCATATAATGCGTATTGATCCTTCTGTCTCAAAAGGTATAAAGGTGGTGTTGGTAGATACTAATTACGGGTCTTACCTCGATAACTTATTTGTTGAACAAACGGTGATTTCCAAGGGAGTTGAGTTTAGGGTTTTTCACGATGAAGCCAAAGGCCGAGAGTGGATTGGGTTGTAGGGCGGAATTATAGGAATGCAAACGTATTCCGAATTATTTTTTATAAAAACGTGTGTAAACAGCTTTTAATTTGGTTTTAAGTACTTACTTTTGTGTTAAGTAAAAGAATATTCTTTTATCACCGCCAACACAAACCGAATGAAAACACTGTTAGTTTCAAGTCAACTTGCCAGTAATAGGAGTTGTACTTTTACTGTAGAAGAAGATGTACTGGTTGTTCAGTCTACTGGGCATCGTACGCCAGGCATGGTGCTGCAACAAGCGCTGAATTTCTATGATCAGATTCATAGAAATTGTTTGGAGAAAAGGCTGCACAAAGTGCTTATTATCTCTGAAGTAACAGGCAGACTGACTGAAAATGAGTCCGAGCAAATAGTTAATTACATCAGCAGGCTTGAGTTTACAGAAAAATTCAAAGTTGCTTTAGTAGACCTCAATTTCTCTTCTTACCTAGATAACCTGTTTGCAGAGCAAATGTCGATAAAACTAGATTTTACCGGACGGGTTTTCCATCATGAGGAGTCAGGCCGAGGGTGGATTGGCTTACCTTTCTAGAAAACTATCGGTTTAGTTGTAAAATTGAGCTAAGATTTTATCTTGAAAGAAGTTTTGTGCCAACAAAACTTAACCAAAACAATTTAATGAGTGCTGTTATTACCGGTTCTTGGAAATCCTATGATTACCACAGGGAGCATGATGTGCTAGTGGTTAGCACTAGAGGTGAGCGTGGTTTCAGCAAAGTTGCTTCTCAATCGATTGATATGTGGAGGCAAATAGAAAAAGAGTGCCAAGTGAATAGCCTGCACAAAGTACTGATTCTGTCTGAAATGAAGGGGCGTCTCAAGCCCTCAGACTCTTTTCAAATAGTAGAATTTATTAGCAAGTGTAAGATTGATCCGATTTTGGTTTTGGCCATTGTAGCGAGCGATCCACATGCTTATGATGACATTAAGTTTAGTGAAGCCGTAGCCAAAAGAAGGAGAATGATTTTTAGGGCCTTTGATAGCGAAAAGGCTGCCAAAGCGTGGCTAAAAATGAAATAGAGGTTGTCTCAAAGGCCAACTATTTACGTCATTCTCAGACTGCCTGCCGCAGAAAGGCTTGACTGGGAATCTCATTCAGGCTTTATACATAGTTTGAGGTCATCCCCGATCGGTGTCGGGAATGACCTTTAGCTTTTAAAACAGCCACTTAGGTGTTTACTTTATCTTTTTCAATTTCATTTCTAAAATAGGGTACCATTGGCTTCCGTCAGGGCTATAAGCGCCTTTCTCTGTCCAAGTGTCGTCATCCAAACTGATGGTATAACGAATTTGCCCGCCCGGAACTTCAAAGCCCCAGATAAAGTTTCCGTCTTCATCAAAGTTGGCTTTGCTTCTGGTGGCATAACCTTCTTTTGTTAAACTTTGAAACACGTACTCGTTCGTGTCTCTATTGAAGAAGATAAGCCCAATGGCGTGGTGACCAAGTGATCCATCGGTTTTGCTCGTGCCTTTGCCTTCTACGCTAATTGCTAATCCGTTCAGCTCGCTTTTAACTACTTCGCTTACTTTGAATTCGGTGCGTTTTTGCGTTTGATCCATTTGCCAGCCTTCACCTTCCCAAGTGCCAACCCAGTTCGAGAGTTTGTCTATTCCGGCTTTGGAGATACGTTCACTTTGAGCCAATGCGGTTTGTGCAGATAGTACGGTCACTATTGCTAAAAGCCACACCATGCTTACTGTTGTTTTGAGTTTGTTTGTTTTCATGATTTTTGATTTTAAACTAGTTTATAAAGTAAACTTAATTGAGAAAAAAATTATGGTTTGATGTACTGTTGAAGCGTTTTTACATAGGCCTCGAAAGCATCTACTCCTTTTGATGTGACCTTGCAGGTGGTCTTTGGCTTTTTGCCTTCGTAGCCTTTGGTTACCGTTATATATTCGGCATTTGAAAGTTTGTCAATTTGAACGCTCAAATTACCCGCAGTAGCCCCTGTTTGTTCTTTTATATATACAAAGTCAGCACTTTCTACACTTATCAAAAGCGACATTACGGCCAGCCGAAGTTGTGAATGTAATAAAGGATCTAGTGCTTTAAATGCCATGCTTCTTCGCGTTTGCTTTCATTATATATCCGGGCAGCAAATAACCTACAATAACGCCTAACGCCATCAGTAGCATCTGGTAAATTTCTGGTAGTCTAAATGCCACAATGGCCAATACCCAAAACGCAATGGCGCCAAACTGTAAGGGTTTAAAGCCCATCATAGCACCAGAAACTGCCGTGCCAACGCCTGCAAATAAAAGCACAAAAGGAACGGTATTCCAATTTATGAGTTGCCCATTGAAAATTATGGTGAACATGGCAATTCCTAGGCACATCCAAAGCCAGCCGTACATCTTGTCGGTATAGTTGTGTACCACAGCTTTGTCGCGTTGTTTACTGCCGCGAATGGCAGAGATTACTGCTCCTGCTATAGTCAACGTCCAACCAATATACGGGTGTTCAAAACTGGTGTACATGCCCAAAATATAATGGGCTAAACTGGCTACGGTTACAATCCAGCCCCATAGTAAAAAGTAAAAGCTGTTGTCGGTGTACCTTTTTCGCGCTCGGCCAATCATGTTATTGATCAGGCTCAAACTCTCTTCAGGCGTTAATTCTTTGTCTTCCATGAGTTTTTGTTTTTACAATTATAAAGTAGTTTATTTTATAAACCTAATATTCAAAACGGAAGACTTCCTTTAGGGTTACGGCCGAATTAGTATTTTTGGGCTTTTAGAAAATTTATGGGTGTAAGACTGATAGCAGATAGTGGATTTACTAAAACGGATTGGCGATTAGTAAATGAGGAGGGTAAAATTGAGCAGGCACGAACGGCAGGCATCAATCCGTACTACCAAACGGAAGGAGAAATGCTTGAGGTGATTAAAGACTTGCACGCCCAACTGCCTCAAAAGGTGGATGAAATATTCTACTACGGAACGGGGTGTTCCAGCGGTACTAACCGCGATAAGATCGCGAAACTATTGGCGCAATACTATCCAGAAGCGGTTATTGACGTAAATCACGATTTGCTTGCGGCCGCCCGTTCGCTTTGTGGCGATGAGCCTGGTATTGCTTGCATTATTGGCACTGGTACTAATTCTTGCCTGTACGATGGGCAGAAGATTACCCATAATGTGCCCTCGCTGGGTTGGGCCATAGCCGATGAAGGAGGAGGAACGTATCTGGGTAAAACCTTGGTAACCGATTATTACCGCAAGGACATGCCCGAACATTTGCGAAAAATCTTTAAGGAAAAGTTCGCCCTGACCAAAGATGACTTTTTGGTGCAGATCTATCAACAGCCAATCCCGGGACGATTTTTAGCCACCTTTGCCAAGTTTATTGGCGAGCATATTAAAGACCCTTATATGTACAATTTGGTAGCAACTGGCTTCGATACCTTTATTACCAAAAACGTACTGAAGTACGAGGGTGCTGATAAACTTCCAATTCACTTTACAGGTTCAGTAGCTTATTATTTTGGTACAATTCTTCGTGCTGTAGCGCAAGAAAAGGGACTCTATGTAAAGCATATCTCAGAGCACCCAATCGCTGGATTGACGCTTTTTCATCAATAATAGTATTGGGTAACTGGTATTGAGTAATGAGAAGTTCGCTAGCTCAATCTTTATTTGTAACCAATTCCCCTCCTGATTCAGGAGGGGTTAGGGGTGGTGCCTTCTATTTTATTGGGCTATTAAGAATCGCCAAAGCCGTTTTAATACCGTTTTTGTAATGCCCTAGTCTTAAGTTTTCATTCGGGCTGTGCTGGTTGTTATCGGGATTAACCACCGGAACAAGAATGGCAGGAACACCCAAGCCGTTTACAAAAAAGGCAATCGGTACGCTGCCACCCGCCAGTCGAATTCGAGCAACTTCTTCGTTATGCGCTTCTTTCAGAGTACTATAAAGCCACTGCCCGGTTGGCGAATTGATAGGCGTGTTAAAGGCCTTCCAGGTTTGGTCGGCATCGTAGTCGAAGCGGATAATTTTTCCGTATTTCATGCGCTCTTCTTCAGTTGGTTCACGACCCTCAATAATGTAATAACCAGCATCTTCAATATGTTGCTTAACCAAACCCACCAAGCGATTGCCGTCAGTTTCAGGTACCAAGCGGATGTCAATAGTAGCGGTGGCTTTGTCAGGCACAATGGTGCGGGCTTCATCGCCTACCCAACCCGAGCTCATGCCACGAATATTCAAACTCGGATACTGCATGGCTTCTTGGTAGTTTCTGCCAACTTTATCAGTTTCGGCAATGCCCACCCGCTTTTTAATCTGAACGGTATCGTCAGGCACAGCCGCCAGAATACTTCTAATCTCAGGTGTCAGCTCTATGCCATCATAAAAACCGGGAATTGTAGTTACACCAGTTTCGGATTTCATTGAAGCCAGTAGTTGCGAAAGTCTCAATGCTGGATTAGGCGCATAGTTGCCGAAATGGCCGCTGTGCTGTGGCAATCGGGGGCCAAATACTGTTAGTTCGAAGGTGGCAATACCGCGGCAACCGAATACCAAAGTTGGTTGGTTAGAATCGTGAATAGGCCCATCTAAAATGACCATATGATCTGCAGTTAACTTCTCCCGATACTTGTCAACTGCATCAGGCATGCCTTTGGAGCCTTGCTCTTCTTCAGGGTCCAAAATCACTTTTACATTGAATTTTGGCAGATGCTTTCTGTCTTTTAGAATGTCCATTGCCTGCAAAAACATGGTGATAGGCGATTTGTCGTCCGAAGCGGAACGAGCAAAAACACGAAGTTCATCATCGTAGCCTTCTTCCAGCACATTCCACGAAACTTCTTCCCAACCATCGGCTGTTCTTTCTTTGAGTACAGGCTTATAAGCATCCTCTTGAAGCCATTTGGTCGGGTCAACTGGTTGACCATCAAAGTGCATGTAAAAGAGTACAGTTTGCTCAGCCTTCGGTACATTCAGCGAGGCGAAAAACGCTGTTTTACTTACGGTGGATAGCAGTTCTGTTGTAAAACCTCTCTTCTCAAACTCCTTCTCCAGATAGGCCAAATTGTTTTCTGCATGGCCGGGAATCAAAGCATTGTTCGGGATGGAAAGAAAGTCTTTCAAGTCGGTGGCTACCGACTTTTGCGCATATTCCAAGGCCAGTGCATCATAATCCTTTGGTTTTATCTTTTGTGCATTCAGGGATAGGGAATAGCAAAAAATCAAAAGCAGGCTTAGGCGTGAAAAGTAATTCATAACATGTAAGTTTGAAACAAGATATGCTTTTTGAAAAGGATTTAAAATGAACGTAACTGAGTCATCATCGAACCACGACCATCTGGAACAAATGTCAATCAGCGAATTGTTGACAAACATCAACAAGGAAGATCAATCTGTTCCGAAGGCAGTGGAGAAGGTTATTCCACAAATTGAAGCTTTGGTAAAAGAGATTGTGCCACGCATGCAGCAGGGCGGCCGTCTGTTTTATATAGGTGCCGGTACCAGTGGTAGACTGGGGATTCTAGATGCTTCTGAATGCCCACCAACCTATGGAGTGGAACATGGCATGGTGGTAGGTCTTATTGCCGGTGGTGATAAAGCCATTCGCAAGGCCGTAGAGAATGCCGAGGATGATGAAAATCAGGCTTGGGAAGATTTAAAGGAGCATATGATTAATCATAAGGATACGGTAATCGGTATTGCAGCCTCTGGCCGTACGCCATATGTTATTGGTGGCCTTAAAAAGGCAAAGGAAAACGGTGTGCTTACCGGTTCTATTACCTGCAATCCCGATTCTGCAGTAGCCTGGGAAGCAGAATATCCTATTGAACCGATTGTAGGGCCGGAATTCGTAACGGGCAGCACGCGTATGAAAGCCGGAACGGCTCAAAAGCTGGTACTGAATATGATCTCAACCTCAGTTATGATTCAGTTGGGACGTGTAAAAGGCAACCGTATGGTAGATATGCAGCTAAGCAATAAAAAGCTGGTAGACCGCGGAACCAAAATGGTGATGGAAATGCTGCAGATTGATTACCCAACTGCCGAAAAGCTGTTGAAGGAGCACGGTTCGGTTAGAAAGGTGATTGATCATATAAAAAATAGTTAAGCTTTCATGCACCAAATAGAGCCCTATTACAACTGGCTTAAGTTTTACAACGTTTCCAAAGACCCGAACTCGCCTTACGATGGCAAAGAGTACAACTTTGATTTGTACTCGGAGAATATCTATGGTTATTACATCGATCCGCATTGGGACTTCATGGGCTCGGAAACGCTCTACATCAAAATTCTATTTGTGGATTATGAACAGGCCTATATTGTGATTGAATTCATCGGTGAGTGGAACGATGCCATTAACAATGACATCATGCATTTTAAGCGCAATATTGTCGATCATTTCAATGCTTACGACATCAACAAATACATTTTGATTGGTGAGAACGTGTTGAACTTTCATGGCTCGGACGACAGCTATTACGAGGAGTGGTTTGAAGATATGGAGGATGGCTGGATTTGCGCCATTAATTTTCGCGACTTTGTGCTAGATGAGATGCAACAGTACAATATCGACAGTTACCTCAACTCAGGTGGCGAGCTGGATGTGGTGAATTGGCGAACACTGAAACCACAAGTGCTCTGCAGTCGCATTAATGAGGTGATCAGCCGAAGAATTGATTTGGTTTAAGCCAAGTAAAAAGCCCCGAAAAATTCAGGGCTCTTTAATCAGGGATTGATTACTATACTTTAATTAAGGTACTGTTCGATTGCATCAATCGAAAGCCATTGGTACTTCAATGGCAAGTACTTCGGCATAAGAGCCTGCTTTTACCTCAAAACTGTCTGTTTCGCTTACACCAACGGCATCGCGCGTATCTAGTTTTTCGCCTGCGGCAGTCACTTCTCCGTTGAGCACAAACAGATAAACGCCATTGCCGGCTTTGTTGGTTTTGTATGTCAGCGTTTCACCGGCATCAAGGTTGGCCAAGCTGAAATACGCATCTTGGTTAATCCAAAGTGCTTCGCCTCCTTCTGGAGAAACCACTGTTTGCCATTTATTCATTCTGTCCTCAGCGCTATAAGATTTTTGCTCATAGCGTGGCTCAATTCCGCGCTCTTTGGGGAATACCCAGATCTGCAAAAAGTGTACATCTTGGTCGGCATTGTGGTTGTATTCAGAATGCTGAATACCTGTACCTGCCGACATGATCTGCACATCGCCTTGCTTAATTACTTTGTGGCGGCCAGTGCTGTCTTTATGTTCCAAATCACCAAACAACGGTATGGACACAATTTCCATGTTGTCGTGCGGGTGAGTGCCAAAGCCTTGGCCAGCAGCCACCTCATCATCGTTCAGTACGCGCAAGGCACCAAAATGCACCCTTTCCGGATCGTAATAGCCAGCAAAGCTAAAGGTGTGTCTACTTTTTAACCAGCCATGATTGGCATAGCCCCGACTATCAGCGGTGTGAACTACAGTTTTCATTTTTTACTCCTTTCAAAAATATGTATGTACATACAAAATACATTTATCTATTCGCTTTGGTTCCTAAAGTAGCCGAAAAAAGATTCATTTAAACCTCGGTACTTTTATTCGTTGAGGTACGCCAAGCGACATTTCTCGTGCCTCTTTTATAAATGGGTGAACTATCCCTGTATAAATAGGTTTTCCCCTAGGTCTAATTTTCTACTTTTGCACTGAAATTGAAAACCTTAAACACAACTTCCATTAAAGTGGTGATTCCCGCCTTTAACGAGGAGCAGTCTATCGCCAAAGTTATAGCCGACATTCCAGCTGGTTGGGTTGAGGAGGTTGTAGTGGTGAACAATGGTTCTACCGACAACACCAAGCAAGTAGCTTTGGCAGCTGGCGCCACGGTGTTAGATCAGCCCAAACCGGGCTATGGCAATGCCTGCCTTAAGGGAATTGAGTACTTAACCGACCCAGAGAGAAGCCCTGAGATTTTGGTGTTTATGGATGGAGACTATTCTGATTTTCCACAACAGTTGCCAGAAGTGGTTGAACCGATTTTGGAGCATGGTGCCGAAATGGTGATTGGTTCGCGGGCTTTGGGCGATAGGGCCAAGGGCTCAATGACTTTCCCTCAAGTGTTTGGTAATTGGTTAGCTACCTCGCTACTCAAGCTGTTCTACGGAGCGCAATTTACCGACCTGGGCCCTTTTAGGGCGATTAGGTTTAATAGACTGTTAGACTTGCAAATGCAGGATAAAACCTATGGTTGGACGGTAGAGATGCAGGTGAAAGCTGCCAAAATGGGACTGAAATTTACTGAGGTACCTGTAAACTATAAAAAGCGAATTGGAGTTAGCAAGGTGTCGGGTACGGTGAAGGGCACCGTGCTGGCAGGTTATAAAATTCTTTGGACTATTTTTAAGTCAATTTAGTGTACTGGCTAGAACTACTCATATTGACCCTTTATACCGGAGCGCTGTCCTTTATTTTTGTGTACAGTCTTTCGCAACTCAGCTTGGTGTACAAGTTCCGAAAGGCCAAGCGCAACGGCAGGCTTAATCAATCGGTAGCACTTTCGGCCGATTATGATTATCCGCATGTAACCGTTCAGTTGCCAGTTTACAATGAGTTGTATGTGGTGGAGCGGTTGATAGATGCCGTGGCCAATTTTGACTGGCCGAAGGATAAATTGGAGGTTCAGGTTTTGGATGACTCCAATGACGAGACAGTTGACCTTATTGCCGAGAAGGTGGCTGAATGGCAACAAAAGGGCATCGATATTCAACAAGTGAGAAGGCCAGACAGAAAGGGTTTTAAAGCCGGTGCTTTGCAATATGGGCTTACCATAGCCAAAGGGGAATTTATTCCAATTTTCGATGCCGACTTTGTTCCTGAAATGGATTTTCTAAAACAGACCATTCCGCATTTTGATAAGGACGATAAAATTGGAGTAGTGCAAACCCGTTGGGGGCATATCAATGAGAACTACTCCATCCTTACCAAGCTGCAGGCCTTTGGCTTGAATACGCACTTTTTTGTTGAGCAAAATGGGCGTTCTCAAGGTGGGCATTTTCTTAATTTTAATGGTACAGCTGGAGTGTGGCGAAAGTCGTGCATTGCCGATGCCGGTGGCTGGAAGGCCGATACGCTTACTGAAGACCTGGACTTAAGCTATCGTGCACAGCTCAAAGGCTGGCAGATTTTCTACACGCCAAATACAGTGGCGCCTGCTGAACTGCCTGCTGCCATGAGCGCCATTAAATCCCAGCAATACCGGTGGACAAAAGGTGCTGCAGAAACCTCGCGCAAGCTGTTGCCAAAGGTGCTAAAGGCAGACCTTTCTTTCGCTACCAAGTTTCACGCTACTTTCCACTTGCTCAACTCAGCGGTGTTTATATGCATTGTGCTTACGGCTATGCTGAGTGTGCCGGTGCTATTTATCAGAAATCTGTCTGACAGTTGGCATCTGCTGATGCGCATTTCCATGATATTCCTGATGGGCTATGTTTTCTTAGCCATTTTCTATTGGAATGGATTTAAGGAAGAACGCAAAGGTTTTTGGAAAACGCTAAAGGAGTTTGTACCACAAATGTTGATGTTGTTGGCTGTGTTTTTGGGACTTAGCGTACACAATGCCGTGGCTGTTTTTGAAGGTTTGATCGGCAAAAAGTCACCATTTGTTCGCACACCAAAATTCAATATCACAGACAAAAAAGGCACTTGGAAGGGGAATAAATATTTCGCCAAAAAAATCAATGCGCTTACTGCTTTAGAGGGGCTTTTAGGACTCTACTTTTTAGGAGGTCTTGGCCTTGCATTTTATTTTCAAGACTTCGCTTTACTTCCTTTTCATTTATTACTTAGCTTAGGGTTCATACTGGTATTCTACTACTCGGTGCAACATACCCGCAATGCCTGATAAGCGAAAAAATCTCCTGTATTCCTGCCTTATAATTCTGGCGGCTTTCACGGTTTACCTTGGCTACTTTGTGCCTCGCGAAGAAACCATTCCGCTAATGGTTGGGGTGGGCTTAATGTTTGCTGCGTTCTTTATCGTTTTACGCAAAACGGAAGACGAAGAAGTGGACCTGATGTACTATTGGTCCATACTGCTGCGGGTTTTGCTTATTGCCTCAATTCCTAAACTAAGCGATGATGTTTACCGCTTTATTTGGGATGGAAGATTACTTGTAAACCTTCAGGATCCTTACAAATATTTGCCAGCACATTATCTGTCAGAGGGAATTGAAGGCATAGATTACAGTTTGTTCGAGTTGCTAAATTCGAGTAGTTATTATTCTGTTTACCCGCCCTTAAATCAGGTGTTTTTCTTTCTTTCAACCTTACTATCTCCAAACTCGGTTGGTTGGTCGATTGTGATTTTAAGAGTGCTACTGTTTGTGTTTGAATTGGGCAATATTCGCCTAATCAGAAAGCTTTTAGCGCACTATAATTTACCTGAGAAGTATGGCCTTTTATATGCCCTCAACCCATTAGTGATTTTTGAGCTCACGGGCAATTTACACTTTGAAGGTGTGTTGGTTTTCTTTCTGCTGTTGGCCATTCTTAAGTACGAAGAAGGCAAGTTGCATACATCGGCCATTTACTTTGGTTTGTCAGTGGCTACCAAGTTTATTCCCTTCATTTTGTTGCCGCTGCTTTTCAGAAAAATTGGCTTTAAAAAGACAATGGTTTACGGGCTGATAGTAGCTGCAACGGTTGCTATTACTTTTCTGCCATTAATTAATACCGCTCACATTTGGGCTATTTGGGATAGTGCCGAACTGTACTTTCAAAAGTTTGAATTCAATGGCAGCTTTTACTACTTGGCGCGCTGGTATGGTTTTGAAACGGAAGGGCATAACATTATCGCCAAGTCCGGTATTTGGATGATGATAGCCACTTTTGTGACTATTATGGCCTATGCCCTGTTGGGTAGAAAGGCCGACTGGCCACGACAAATGGTTTGGGTGTTTTTGCTTTACCTTTTATTCGCTACAACGGTGCATCCTTGGTATGTAATTCCAATGCTGGCCATGAGTGTTTTCAGTACAAAACGTTTCCCGGTTTTTTGGTCGGCTTTGATTTTTCTTACCTACATCAATTATATGGGAGGAGCCTACAGGGATAGAATAGACGTGGTACTTATTGAATACGGATTGCTACTGGTTTTTCTACTCTTCGACCTATTTGGCAATACTTGGAATAGGTTGGTTTTTGGCAGAGAATCAAACTAATTCCAACCTATAAGTAATATGCTTTTTGGAAGGCTTGGCGCCTAGGCCTTTGTGAATGGCCAGCATTTTCTCGTTGAAATCTCCTACCCACGAAAGTTCGATATCTTTCACGTTAGTGTTTTTAATCGTATGCTGAAAAGCTCGATACGTCAAAACAGATTCGAGGCCCATGTTTTGGAACTCCGGCTTGCTACCCATTACCACCACGCGTACACGCTCTATAAAATTGGTCTTCTTTAGGTATAAGAACTTTAGCTTGTTCCAAAGGGTGAGTTTGCCATCAAATTTCTGGAAGATCTGGTTTACGTCAGGCAAGCACATTACAAAACTGGCAGGTTCACCGTTTACGTAGGCAAACTGAATAATGCCAGGATCAACTATGGGCTTTATTTTTTTGAAGGTCTCAATTACATAGTCCTTTTTGATTGGGGTAAAGTTTTCAAACTCAGCCCAGGCGCTATTGTAAATGTTCATGAAATCTTCAGCAAATTTGTCGATTTGCTTAGGGTCGAATGGTTTGGTTTCGAGATTTGGTCGCTTGCTGATTACGTATTCAGCAATCTTCACAAAGCGAGGGCTTAAGCCATTCACAATGCTGAATTCATTGGTGATTTGCTCCATTTTCACCTCAAAACCGTACTGCTCAAAAAAGCTTTGATAGTAAGGCGCATTGTACGCCATGCCGTAGCTGGGTGGTGTGTAGCCTTCAACCAAAAGTCCCCAATATTGATCGTTCTCGCCAAAGTTAATTGGGCCGTCAACCGTGGTTACTTTTCTTTCCTTTAACCACTCTTTGGCCGTATCGAAGAGCTTTTCGGCAGTAGCGTAATCGTCTATGCATTCAAAAAAGCCGACACCGCCAATGCGCTTGCCTTCGTAGTTTGCTTTCTTCTCGTTTATAAAGGCTGCAATTCTACCGATTGTGCGTCCATTAGCATCTTCAAGAATCCAGCGAGTGGCTTCACCGTGTTGGTAAAAGGTGTTTTTATCAGGGTTAAACACTGCTTCTATGTCATTGTCTAGCGGACGCACATAGCTGCTATCGTTTTGGTATATCAAGCGCACCACATTTAAGAATGCGTCTGCTTGTTTTTTGGTTTTTACCGCTGCGATATTCATTAATTTCGACCTGAATTTGGGCGCAAAGAAGTCTGATTTATCCCACACCATGAAACTTTGAGGTGTTTTTTTGCAATCAGCTTCTTATTGCACAGTGTTCTATACTAATCTTCCAATAATTTCTTAAGAATTTCCTGAGCAGCCTTGGCAATAACCGTGCCCGGGCCGAACACAAATGAGACGCCATTTTCATACAAAAAGTTGTAGTCGTTTGGCGGAATTACGCCACCGGCAATCACCATAATGTCTTCTCGGCCAATTTTCTTCAGTTCATTAATCAATTCCGGAACTAAGGTTTTATGGCCGGCCGCTAAGCTCGATGCGCCTACAATGTGCACATCGTTTTCGGCAGCTTGTAGGGCAACCTCCTGTGGTGTTTGAAAGAGCGGTCCTATGTCCACATCAAAACCTAAGTCGGCAAAGCTGGTGGCAATTACTTTTGCACCACGGTCGTGACCGTCTTGGCCCATTTTGGCCACCATAATACGCGGTCTGCGACCATCGGCCTCAGCAAATTCATCGGCCAGGTCTCTGGCCTTAATAAAGTCTTCGTTTTCCTTCACTTCACTCGAATATACACCCGAAATCGATCTGGTCACAGCTTTGTGGCGGCCGAATACTTTTTCCATGGCCATGGAAATTTCTCCCAAGCTGGCCCTTTTGCGTGCGGCATCCACGGCTAAATCCAGTAAGTTGCCTTCGCCAGTTTCGG
Source organism: Roseivirga pacifica (assembly GCF_900111145.1). Taxonomy (GTDB): domain Bacteria; phylum Bacteroidota; class Bacteroidia; order Cytophagales; family Cyclobacteriaceae; genus Roseivirga; species Roseivirga pacifica. The sequence goes on along the minus strand of NZ_FOIR01000001.1, from coordinate 280,149 downwards.
CACACTTGGTGAGCGCAGCTAAAGCTGCTTGTGTGGCTTCATTATCACGCTCCGATTTGAGCTTTTCCAATCGGGCAATCTGCGATTTTCTTACAGCCGAGTTGTCTACCTCCAGTAGGTCGATCTCTGTTTTTTCATCTGTAGCGTAGCGGTTAACCCCTACGATTACGTCTTTACCCGAATCTATTCGCGCCTGCTTTCTTGCTGCCGCTTCCTCGATGCGCATTTTAGGTAAGCCCTCTTCAATGGCTTTGGCCATTCCGCCCAATGATTCAATCTCTTCGATATGCGCCCAAGCCTTTCTCATTAGCTGGTCGGTAAGGTATTCTACATAATGCGAACCTCCCCATGGGTCAATCACTTTTGTAATGCCCGTTTCTTTCTGAAGATAGAGTTGTGTGTTACGCGCAATTTTGGCCGAAAAATCGGTCGGTAAAGCAATGGCTTCATCCAAAGCATTGGTGTGCAGCGATTGTGTGTGGCCAAGTGCGGCCGCCATGGCTTCCACGCAAGTTCTGGTTACATTGTTAAACGGGTCTTGCTCCGTTAAGCTCCAGCCAGAAGTTTGGCAGTGTGTTCGCAGTGCCATCGATTTTGGGTTTTTCGGATTGAATTGCTTGACCAGTTTAGCCCAGAGCAATCTGCCGGCACGCATTTTCGCAATCTCCATAAAGTGGTTCATGCCAATGGCCCAGAAGAACGAAAGGCGCGGAGCAAAGGCATCGATGTCCAAGCCCGCGGCTATTCCAGTACGCAAATACTCAAGCCCATCGGCTAAGGTGTAGGCCAGCTCAATATCGGCCGTAGCGCCAGCCTCTTGCATATGGTAGCCCGATATAGAAATGCTGTTGAAGCGCGGCATGTGTTGGGCGGTGTACTCAAAAATATCACCGATTATGCGCATGGAAGGAGCAGGAGGATAGATGTAAGTGTTTCGCACCATAAACTCCTTTAGAATGTCGTTTTGAATGGTTCCGCTTAGTTGCTCACGCGAAACGCCTTGCTCTTCAGCAGCAACTATATAAAAGGCCATGATTGGAATTACCGCCCCATTCATGGTCATCGAAACCGACATTTTGTCCAAAGGAATTTGGTCGAAAAGCAACTGCATGTCCAGAATAGAGTCGATTGCAACACCAGCTTTACCTACATCGCCCACCACACGTGGATGGTCCGAATCGTAGCCGCGGTGGGTAGCTAAATCGAAAGCTACGGAGAGCCCTTTTTGGCCTGCCGCCAAGTTTCTTCTATAGAAAGCGTTAGACTCTTCGGCAGTAGAAAAGCCTGCGTATTGGCGCACAGTCCATGGACGTACGGTGTACATAGAGCTGTATGGGCCGCGTAAATAGGGTGCTATTCCGGCCACAAAATCGAGGTGTTCCATTTTGCTCAACTCCCGGGCACTTAGGCTTTCTGGCACATCAATTCCTTCAGCTGTTTTCCAGCTTTGTGCATTGGCTGAATTTGAAACTCCCGATTGTTGCCCCAAGCTAATGCCTGTATTGGCCTGAACTTCCGAAAGTAGTTGGTTGGTAATGTTTTCAATAAAATAGGCGCCTGCTGCCGGGTCTACTACCTTGCCTAGGTAAGATTCGTCTTTTAATATGCTCGAAATGTTTCGGGCTATTCGTTCGGCCAATTGTGGCTTGTTTGGAAAAACGGGATAGAACGGCTGAACCAAAAGTGCGTTGGCACCACCCAGTATTGAGGCCATGGCCTGCGTGGTGGCGTATAGCAAATGACTGTGTGGATCGTCCAAGCTTTCACTCCAATCAGCACTCATGGCTACAATTTCTATGTCACTATTTTGGAGTGTTATGCCATGGTGTGCTGCCAAAGCTTTCACTGCTAGCCTAATGGCTCTCAGCTTGGCTATTTCCTCAAAATAATCAGCTTGTTGAAGGCTTACAATGGCAAGGTTTTGAAAACAGGTCGATGGGTTAACCCCGTTATCAATAGCTTTTTGAATAGCCGATACCAACGCGGAAATTGAATTCGCTAAGTGATCTTTGGCATCACAAACAAATGATGCTGTTTTTAATGCGGGAATTTCGTTTTGAAAGACTTGAGCACCTGAGATGAAGCCTGAAACCTTGGTCTTATCAATGGCCTTTTCATCTAAATAAACCTGATAGTTGGCTATTAGCTCATTTACATCGATTGCATTGTTTGGCTTAAAAGAAACGCTGCAAAAGTTAAGTTCAATGTCGCTTAAAAGGGTGTTGAAATTGGGTCGTGAATTTATTGCAAAGCAAATGCCATCTGCTCCATTTTGTAGTGCTTCAATCGCCTTTTTATTCGCCAGCTCTTCCTTGTCAACATTTATAAGCTGATAGTTTACCCAGTGTCGCGCACCAAATGCTTCTGGGGCTTGGTGTCGGTTTTCAAAATTGTGAAGCGATTCGGGTAAGTCGGCTTTCGAGTAGAATGGTTTGCCCTTCAAACCGGCAGTTTCCCAGTTAAGGGTGTCGAGCGGTTTGTCTTTTAAATCTTTTTTTAATTTCTCAATCCAATCAGCATCTGTCTGAGACTGAAATTCTTGTAGTAATTTTTCTCCCATTTCCAGTAATTTCCTTCTGCTAAAATAGCGGTTTGAGTTGGGAAGATATAAGAAATGCGATGTAGTTTTGCAGGCAGAAATCCATCGAAGGTCGGTGGATAAACGGAGTTATCCACATTTTTAGCTGTGGATAACTCCGTTTTACTTGGGGAAAACTATTTTGTCGGATGGGAGTCAAACGGCTTTCATGTTCGTCAGATTTTTATCATTTTTGTTTCCCCTCTTTTGAAAAACTGAGCATTTTCTTTGAATTCGGGTGAATTAAAATCAATGGTAAAAAGCGACACATCGGTATGGGAAGACTGTCTTGATTTTCTCAAGACACAGGTTGGAGAGCAAAGCTTTAAAACTTGGTTTGAACCGATTAAACCCTTACATCTTTCTGATAAAACCTTGACTATACAGGTGCCTAGCCAATTCTTTTACGAGTATTTGGAGGAGCATTATGTGCATTTGTTGAGGCAATGTATTCATAAAGAATTGGGGCCAGAGGGTAAGTTGGAGTATTCTGTAATTGTTGATAGTGGCAGCGTGCAGAACCAACCTTACATGGTGACTTTGCCAAATAACAACAACCAAAAGAGTAATGGTTGGAATAAGGAGGTTAAAGTGAACGAGGTGAGCAACCCGTTTGAGATGCCATCGCTTGATGAGAACGCTCGTTACTCAAACCTCAATCCGAATTATAATTTCGAGAATTACATTGAGGGAGACTGTAATCGCTTGGCAAGATCTGCCGGTATTGCAGTGGCCGAAAAGCCGGGAATCACTTCTTTCAACCCGCTAATGATTTATGGTGGTGTTGGTTTGGGTAAGACTCACTTGGTGCAGGCCATAGGTAACAAGATTGGTTCTGAGGGTAAGAAGAATTTTGTGCTGTATGTTTCGTCAGAGAAGTTTACAACGCAGTTCACCGATGCCATTAAGAACAACAACATTCAGAGCTTTACCAACTTTTACCTTCAAGTTGATACGCTAATAATTGATGATGTGCAGTTCTTCTCTGGTAAAGAGAAAACGCAGGAAATGTTTTTCCACATTTTCAACCACTTGCACCAGAACGGTAAGCAGATCATTATGTCCAGCGATCGCGCACCGCGTGACTTGAAGGGCTTGCAAGATCGTTTGCTTTCTCGCTTTAAGTGGGGGCTTACTGCTGACTTGCAGATGCCAGACTTTGAAACACGTATGGCCATTATTATGCGGAAAATGCAGTCGGACGGAATTTATATTCCTGACGATGTAGTGGAATACTTGGCTTATAGTGTAGATACTAACGTGAGAGAATTGGAGGGTGTTTTAATTTCTTTGATCGCTCATGCAACGCTTAATAAAACCGACATCAATCTGGAGTTGGCTAAGCAAACGCTCAAAAATATTGTTCACGACATTGAGTCTGAAGTAGGTATAGACTACATCCAAAAATCAGTTGGTGAGTACTTCCAGATTAGTGTTGATGATTTGAAGGACAAAACCCGTAAAAAGGAGATTGTGATTGCTCGCCAAGTAGCTATGTTCCTTTGTAAGGAGTACACCAATCATTCATTAAAATCTATCGGTTATCACTTTGGTGGTAGAGATCACAGTACGGTGATTCACGCGGTGCAGTCGGTAAGCGATATGATTGATATTGACCAGAAATTTGCGCATTCAATTGATGAATTGAAGAAGAAGATGCGCATGAAGCAGGTTTAATCTTTCTTACCCTTTCTTGAGGTTCGGATGTACTTTTCGAGTACTACAGCCATAATTATTACGAGGTAAAATTGCCCAAGTAGGCCTACCATCATTGTGGCCTTTTGGGCCAAAGGAGTTACTGGAGTTATTTCGCCATAGCCTATGGTCATCATGGTAATGTAGCTAAAGTACATTATGGACTCTCCGTTTGCCTTTCCGCTGGCATTTATACCAACACCTTGCAGGGAGCCCGGGGTGTAGGTTTCAATAATTAAGAATATAAAAAAGGCAACAAGCCCAATACAGATATAACCGCTTAGCAGGCCGTACATTACTTTTTTGGTCACTTCTTTAGAGCTCCAAACCTGATTGACGATTTGGAAGGAAACCAATGCATAAAAGCAGAAGTAGATAAAGAGCCTAAGATTGAATACTTGATCACCGAAATTTGAGCTGTCGGTAAGCTTAATAATGTTTGCAATTAGCAGCAGGCACAGAAACACAACGCAAAGCGTTACCAGTCCTTTTTTGTGCTTTAACAAAAGTATTCCGGCAAGTACGTTGATGACCAGCGATGCCTGAGCCAGATAATCATTAAATATTCTGATAGGAACGAGCAGCGACCCGAATAGAATGAGTACCAGGCTGTAAAAGAAAAGCTCGAATCTAACCGGATAAAGCTTGTCGAACAGCTTATTCATTCAATAGGTCTTTGTTGAATTCGTAGCCCTCATAACTCACCTTATATAGTACGCTGAAGAATGAAGGTATAAATACCAAAGTAATGAGTGTACCAAATAATAAACCTACCATGATGGCTATGGCCATTCCTTCCCACATTTCTCCGCCACTTAAATAGAGCGGAATGAGCCCTAGTACAGTGGTGAATGTTGCCAATAGTATTGGCCGGAATCGTTGTAAGCAAGCCATTATAATCGCGTCTTGGTCAGAACGCTGAAATTCGCGCTGCTCTATTTCCACTCGGTCGATTAGTACAATGGCATTATTGATAACGATACCGGCTAACGATATTACTCCTAAGAAAGGCATAAATCCGAATGGTTCTCCCGATAGTAAAAGGCCAATAACTACCCCGATTATTGCCAATGGAATTGTGGAAACTACCATTACCATTTTTCTAACCGAGTTGAACTGAATGATGAGTAATAACACAATGATGAAGCCCGAAAGTGGCAGGTATTTAATAACCGACCCCATGTTTTCTGCTGTGTTTTCCGCATCGCCACCATATTTATAGGTGTAGTATGCCGGCCAGTTTTGGGTTTGCTCTTCAAGCCAAGGAGTAAGCTCTGCGGTAATTGCAGCGGCATTTCCGTCTTCTCTCAATTCGCTCGATACAACTATGGTTCTGTTAATATCAAGGCGTTTAATTTTACCATACTGCCATTGTGGTTCAATATTGGCCACTTGTAGCAAGGGTACATTTCGGCCAGTACTTTGGCTGTAAACATTCATCGTTTCTATGGATTGAAGCGACTGTTGCTGGCTGCCGACACTTCTTAGAATGATGGGGATGGACTTGTCGTCTTCACGATACTCTCCCGTTTGGAATCCGTCTAGTACGGTTTGAACCGATGTAGCAATGTCTTGGCTAGTGACCCCAGCAGCTTGTGCCCTGGCTTGGTCAATATTGATTACGAACTTTTTACTCTTCGGCCCCCAATCATCCTTTACGTTTTTGGTTCCGCTTATTTCGGAAAGCCTTTGCTTTACGGTTTCAGCAATCACTGCCAATTCATCTGGGTTGTCGCCAGAAATTTTCACTTCAATTGGCGTGCCTCCGCCCCCAGAACCAAGAAAGGCCACTTTAATGTCAGCGTTCGGGAAGTTGTTGAAACAATAGCGGTCGAGTTTGTTCACAACATTTTGATTTACTTCAAAATGAGAAGTATTTACCAGCATATGTGCATAGCTAGAGTTTGGTTCGTCTGGCGTGTAGCCCAAATCGTAAGACTCGGGGCCAGCACCAATAAACGATGACCAATCTACGATGCCATCGGGTCTTGCTTCGGATGTTTTAAGTGAGTCGAGAATAAACTGTTCAATACTTTGGACAACTTGCTGCGTTTTTTCAATTCGTGTGCCTTCCGGTAGGTTAATGTCTACCGTAATCATGTTCCGGTCACTATCAGGAAAAAACAGGAAGGTGATTTGTGTAAAGCCATAAATTGAAAGAAAAAAGAACGCTACAATCACTACCAGTACCGTTCTCTTTATGCCCAAGGCAAAAAGTATAAGTCTTTCATAGTAGCCTTTGATCCATTCGATGGCTCTGTCTACTACCGAGGCTTTTTTCTCTCCTTTTTTAGGGATTTTTAAGAAGAGATAACAAAACAATGTGATGACAGTGAGTGCCAATAGCCAGGAGGAGAGGAGTGCCATGGATATAACCACGAAAATTGGCCCAACAATGTCTCCCATGGTGGTTTCAGACATATAGAAGGCTAAGAAGGCGGCAGAAGTCGTAAGTGTAGAAATTAAAAGTGGTGTAAAGAGCTCTCCACAGGCATCGATGGCGGCTTTTTTGGCTTCAATTCCTTCTTCCATTTTCACCATAATGGTTTCGGCAACTACAATGGCGTTGTCTACCATCATGCCAAGGGCCATGATGAGCGCAGCTAGTGTAACTTGATTTAAGCCCATGCTTATGGCGCCCATTAGCATGAGTGTCATAATTGTTACCATAGGGATAAGGCTGGCGATAATACTGCCCGTGCGCATGCCCAGAAATATGAGCATTACTACAAGCACAATCACTATGGATTGGATGAGGTTGACAATGAAATCGCTGATTTTATTGTCAATGTAGGCGTCAAGCGAAGATAGTCGTTGAAGCTCTAAGCCGTAGGGTAGCCTACCTCTCCATTCCTCCATTACGCGGTCTACATCTTGACCCAAGGCTATTACATTGGCGCCATCTTTCAAATTAACGTGAAGCGAGATGGCCTTTTCTCCATTTACCCTCACCAACTGACTGGGCGGGTCAATGTAGCCACGGGTGATTGTGGCAATGTCTTCTAGGTAAATAATTTGTGTGCCATCGCCAACGGGTACGAGTGTCCGTTTGATTTCCTCAATAGAGTTAAAGTTTCCGGTAGGTTCTAGAATTATGCGTTCGTCTTCCAGGTTTAGCTGCCCGCCCGAACTCAAAATGTTCACAGAGTTAATCACATTTTGAAGCATGCCTGATGTAAGGCCGTATTCGCTAAGCACCGCATTGTCGAATTCTACAAACACGCGTTCGTTTTGTGCCCCGCCTAGTTCTACTTTCGCGGCATCGGGTAGTTTTATAAGCGCATCTTTAATGTCATCGGCATAATCCTTCATTTCCGACTCAGGAATTCCATCGCTCCAAAGTCCAACTACGATTCCATAGACATCTCCTATTCCGTCATCATCAAGAAAGGGCGTAATACCGTGTGGCAGGCCTTCAATTGCACTTAGTTTTCTTCTTAATCTGTCCCAAACGGCCTGTAAATTTTCGGGAGAAACTTCTTCTTTTAACTCAACTGTAACAACAGAAAGCCCAGTTCTTGAGGTTGAGGTAACCTCTTTTAGCTCTGGAAGTTCTTGTGTAACCTTTTCCACTTTGTCCGTTACGAGCTGTTCCACTCGCTCTGGACTGGCACCAGGGAACTGGGTAATTACGTTGGCAACCCTAACCGTATAAGGTGGCATACTATCGCGCGGAAGCGATTTGTACAAAACCATTCCCATAACCAATACAGTGGCCAGCACCATAAAGGTTATTCTGTTCTTTTCAATCGAGAATTGGGCAAGATTCATAAGCTGAGTTTTGGTTGATTGAAAAGGAGGTTATTGTTGAATTTTCACTTCTTGACCATCAAGCAGGGTTTGAAGTCCGGCAGTTGCTATTTTTTGACCTTGCGACAGTCCTGAAACAACCTCGAAACCTGCGGTGGTGAGCCTGCCTATCTTAATGTCTTGTCTTTTTACCCTAGGTGGATTGGAAGATTCATCAACCAAAAGCACGTATCTGCCATTGCTATCTTCTCCCACGGCTTTGGCAGGTATAATCAGCCCTTCAGTAATTAGGTGGCTAAAGTTGAATGTTACATTAGCTGCCATACCCGACCTAATTGCTTCAGTGGCGTCTGATATGTCGATTTTAACGGGGTAGGTTGCTGTTTTTGGGTTTACAGCAGGCGCTACCTCGGTAACTTCCCCTTTAAAGGTCTTGTTTTGAATAGCTGGAAAGGCAATTTCTACCATCATGTTTTCCTGCACTTGGTTAATCACACTTTCTGGTAAGCCAAGGCTAATGGTCATTTTGTTGCCGGCATTTAGTACTGCTACTACTTGGCCAGGGTTTACGTTTTCTTCTATTTCTGCTTCGGTGGAGGCTATTACACCATTTTCAGGCGCGTAGATGTAGCCAAAGTTGATCTGCTCTTTCTGAATGTCAACGCTGCGCTGGGCCGATTCAAAACCGCTGACCGCGTTTTGGTAGGAGTTTTTGGCGTTTTCAAAGTCACTCAATGAAGCACTCCCCTTTTCATAAAGCGAGCGGATTCTATCGTAATTCAGTTTGGCGGTTTTCATTTGAGACTCCGCACTGTTCATCTGGGCTATAGATTGCTCGTAGGCCAGCCTCGACTGAACATTGTCGAGTTGTGCTAAAAGCTGCCCCTTTCGAACAACCTGCCCTGTACGGATATTGAAAACCGTAATGATTCCGCTGTTTCGAAAACTCAGATTGATGATTTTATCGGTCTGTGCAGTACCACTAAAGGTTCTTATTTCTTCTCCTGAGTTGAGGCTTACTTCTTGAAAAACCACAGGGCGGAGTAGTTTTTCCTCTGTTTTTTCCTCTTTACAGGCCATGTTTAGGGTAATTATGGCTGCTAATGAAAGTCTGGAAATGTGCTTAAGCTTTTTCATAAACGAGACTAATTTCTTTGCGTGAAGTAGGTGATAAAGCGCTGCATAAAGTCTTGATTTTCTTCCTCGGTATGAAGCATAAAGAAGTAACCGATGGTTCTTTCAAGCTGCAAGGCGCTAATCAGGTATGTGTAAACTGCAGTAGCATTGGCTATTCTGGCTCTTAAATAATTTGTTTGGGCATCGAGTAATTGTACCACGTTTACGGCACCTCTGGAGTAGGCGTCTTGGGTAAGCTCTAAAGTTTCTCTTGCGGCTTCTTCCGAAACTTTTGATACCTCTAAATTGGCTATTTGATTGATGAGTTGCAGCACTGCCACATTCACATTTCGTTCTAAACCAAGCTGTGTGTTTTGCTTGTTGAGCATTATTTGCTCTCGCTGAATGGTAGCGGTTTGCTTATTAATGTTTTGAATATTGCGCTCGAAAATCGGCAGTGAAAGGTTAAGCCCTACATAATAGTTGCTTTCTGGTATTGCAGGAAAACCAGGTATGCTTGGTTCGGCACCTGCGCCACTCCTGTCAATGTAGTACTGATATTGCCCTTGCAGCGCTAGCGTTGGAGCGAACCTGCCATTGGCGGCTCTCCTCAGGCTAAAATCATTGGCGTTCAGGTTATAATCTAATGCCTGTAGTTCGGGAGAGTTCTTTTTTGCTTCTAAGACCAAAAACTCTGAGAAAGCATTGAAGTAATTCGGATTGTCGAGAATGGTTTTGAGCTCATCGTAGTTGTATCGTTCAAAAGTACCTTGATCTAAAAAGACATCTTCAACCTCAATCTCCCTTGTCATTGGTTGATTTAGTAATTGGTTTAGGTCGAAGTAGGTTTGCTTTAACCCAGTTACAGACTCGATGAGAGATTGAGTGTTTTGTGCCAGTTGGCTTCTAAAACGAAGTACATCTGGTTTGCCCGCTTGGCCTGCCTCATAGTTGTGGGTGGCGATCTTCAGGTTATTTTTTGTGAGCTCTAAGTTCTGCTCGTTTATAATAAGCGTGGCTTTGGCCAGTAGTGTGTTAAAGTAAGCATTAGACGCTTCGAAAATGGTGTTTAGCTGATCGGCCTCGTATTGTTTTTGTTGAGCCTCTTTTAGTTCTCTATTTATTCTAACCCCAGCACTGGCATCGGGCGAATAGATGGTTTGATTAAGGGTAACTGCGGTTTGGGTTTGATACTCTGGGTTTTGTCCATTACTAATTTTTGCAATTTCGGGGTCTACGTAAGTACTGCTTGCTGTGGCGGTAACATCTGGCAGGTAATTGCTCTTGGCCGATTTTACATCTTGCTCGCTAAGCGCTACCGACTTACTGCTAGCCTGTAGGTTGAGGTTGCTTTCAATTACCTCATTAATCACCGTTGGCAAATCGTAAGTAACTTCGGCCATAGATTTGCCCAAGTCTCCTACCAATGTGGTAGTGGCAAGTAATGAGTACCGAATAGAAAGCCCAAGTTGTTCAGAGGTATTATAGTTAATGGTAAGCCCCTGTTGGCCGTCAAGAAAGAGTGGTAACTCACTTGGGTTTTCTCCATTAATGATTGCCTCAATGTTTAGTGCTACCCGCCTAATGATTTGGTCATCATTTTCTGTTGATTGATTAGTTGCCAATAGGCCGAGCACTACATCGTTGGCGTGTGTTGTGGTAAAAGAGGGAATTCCTTTTGCAATTAAAGTGTCTGCAAGGATTTTAATCTCGTTGTCAGTTAAAAGAAAGCCTCCGCTCAGATATAGCGCGTCTAGGCTGTCTAGTTCGTTTATAATTTCCTGAGGGTTGCTGAACGGAATGATTTTGTACGAGACATCTAAGTTGGCAAAAGCAGGCTTGATGAGCTCTTCATAGGGTAGCACATCGTTGAGTGATTGGTCTACAGCAATGCCTATGTTAGTATAAGTGTAGAGGTCGTAAAATGTCTTTAGGTCCTCCTTATACGTCATGGGTGTAATAATAAAGGAGAGGTTGTTTATGCCGGTGCTTGTTCGGGTATTGTCAATATTGAGAAAGTCGAAGGGCGCATTGCCGAAAATAATGGTAGGCTTAGCATAAGTTTGAAAAGAGCTGATGGCCATAAAGCTGTTTATGCCAAAGGCTAAAATGATGTCGGGGTCTCCTTCTTCTAATGACTTGTATTGACTTTTTGCTAGTTCGGGGTTGAAGTTGTTGACTAAAAAGTACTCGTCAGGAAAGCGCAGCTCTGCATCTTCTCCAACTACTGCCGACACTTCATTTTTTAGCCTATCGTACAACCGGTTTACTTCGGGAACATCCTCGTCAATTAGTACTCCAATAGTAAAAGAGCCTCTGTTTTGACCGAAAACAATAGCACTAAATGAAAGTAGTATAAATTGAAAAATACCTTTTCGTAACATTATTAATCGGTTGAATGGCGAATAGTTTCGTTACTAAATATGTAAAAAATTAATGTGCCTTGCCCGATGTTTATAGAAAATATAGCTTCAGTATAGGGAGGGATTTGAATAAAAGGCACAAAAAAAGGGGCCAAAGGCCCCCGAATCCATAATGAAATCCTTGGATAACTTAATCCAATGAAACTGATTGTATGAAATTTCTTCCACCAGTTTTTACCATCACTGTGTAGTCACCTTTTTCTAGTCTCGATAGGTCGAAACGCTTAAGAGAACTACCGGCTACTGTTTCAGTAGCAATTTTTCTTGCATTGTTATCGTAGATAGTGACATCTGCTTGCACTTCAGTAGGAAGGATAACATCCAACTTGCCACCTTTTTGGTGTACCAATGGTTTCAAGATTGAAACTTGGCCATCAAACTGAGCAATGGCAGTAAATGCGTTTACTTCAAGCGGAGTAGCAGTAAAAGTTGCTTTGTTTTCTACTTCAAGTACATATTTGCCATTTGGCAAGTTGTTCAAGTCTAATTTCTTTGCGTAACGCTCACCACCCTTAAGAGTAGTTGAATATAGGATGCGACCATCTTGGTCTCTGAACGCGATTTCTGTTTCTCCTTCGTTTAGACCGTAAGCGATAACTGCAAAGGTCTTAACTCCCGTCTTCTCTATCTTAACAGCTGGCTTGGTGTCATTAGCAAGGGCAAAAGTTGATACCATAATCATTACGGCTGTCAACATTACTTTCTTCATTGTTTTCATTTTGCTAAACATTTTAATAACCATTTATGCTACAAAGGTATAGGGTGCCGAAGCGCTGTACTACAACGGATTTCGCCAGTTTATATGCTATTTTAACCTATGTATAGGGTATTGATGGAGTGGTGTGTAATTTTGAACATATATTGGTTAATTTTGCACATGAAATTTGGAACTATTCCATTTAACTTTCATTTATACAGGCATGCAAAGCGTTAGTAACATATCGAAGCCTTCCTTAGAACAGATTGTACCAGCTGTTGGAAGTAGTTTTCTGTTAAGGCGGTTCTCCAAGTCGTGCGAGAACGTACTGGCTAACTGGCACTTCCATCCTGAGCTGGAGCTGATTTATGTTCATGGGGGAAGTGGCAAGCGCCACATTGGTAAGCACATGTCTTACTTTAATGATGGTGACTTAGTGCTTATGGGGTCTTACCTGCCGCACTTTGGTTTTACTGATAGATTAACCGGTAACCGTTCCGAAACAGTGATTCAATTTAAAGAGGACTTTTTAGGAGATGTGTTCTTTTCGTTGCCAGAAATGACCAACGTAAGGCGAATGATGGAGCTTTCTAAAAAAGGCTTGGCCTTTCATGGTGAAACCAAAAAGAAGATTGGCGATAGAATTGAAGCCTTGGCTTGGACAGATCATTACGATCGACTGATCGGTTTGCTAAGTATTTTAAAAGATCTAGCGCAATCTCAAGAGTTTGAGGTGTTGAATGCCGATGGTGTGGCGCTGGCGGTAGATACAAAGGACAACGACCGCATGAATGATGTGTATACTTATATCAGAGACCATTTTAAGGAGCACATTAGCTTAGAGGAAATTTCGGATAAAGTGAGTATGACTGTGCCTGCCTTTTGTCGCTACTTTAAAAAGATATCGAGAAAGACCTTTACCAAGTTTGTGAATGAATATCGTATTGTTCACGCAACCAAACTGTTGGCAGAAACTTCCATGTCTATTACAGAGGTGAGTTTTGAAAGCGGCTTCAATAACTTCTCACACTTTAATAAGTGCTTTAAAGAGTTTACAGATAAGAGTCCTTCGGAATACAGAAAAGGCTTTAAGAATGTGGTGAGGGATTGATTTAGACTGTTAGAGCAGACTAGAGAAGTTCCTTAGAGCTTAAAACAGAAAAGCCACCTTGGTAAGCACAAGGTGGCTTTTCTGTTTTGTTTTATCGGGGACTTATTGAAAAGTATATGTTAGTGTCTTCTCTTTGCCTCGGCTGTCGATTATGTCGATGTAAATGCGACCATAATAGCGTTGCAAGTAATTGGCAACAGCTTCGGGGTCTCCGGCTAATCTTCTGTTTATGGCTACTATAATGTCGCCTTCTTCTAAGTCGAGTCTTCTTAAAAAGCCTCTTTCTTTATCAATGCTGGTAATTTTTACGCCAACTCGAAGATCGTTTTCACTCAATTCGCTTTTTGTGAGCGATCGCATTTCTGCACCCAGGTAGTCAGAGAAGTAGATGTCGTCCGGATTTAAGGCATCGGCACCTAGAATATCGGTGTTACCCAATGCATTTTCCATGGTAACGGTGGTGTTATAAGCATTGCTGCCTCTGGTGTAGCCAACCTCAACTTTGTCCCCTGGTGATAATGCCGAGATAACTTCTTCAAGTTTGGTTCTACTGTTAATGGTTCTTCCATTAATGCTTTTAATCACATCTCCAGAATTTAGGCCGGCTTTATCGGCTGCACCATTTCTTTTTACCGATTGGATAAACACGCCCTCAAGCGACTTGAGTCCTTCTTTGTCAGCCAATTCACTTGTGATATCGGCAAATTCGGCACCCGAATAGGCCATTTGCACTACCTTATACTTCTTCAGGTCTTCCACAATTTTTACTACCACATCAGAAGGAACGGCAAAGCCATAACCCGCATAAGACCCAGTGCGCGAGATAATAGATGTGTTAATACCTACCAAATCGCCATTGGTGTTAACCAGTGCACCACCGCTGTTGCCAGGGTTAATAGCCGCATCGGTTTGAATGTATAGCTCAATTGGGAAGTTTTCTCTCACTGCATTTGCATCGCTGCCAATGGCACTTACGATACCCGCGGTTACGGTAGAGGTTAGGTTGAAAGGATTACCAACGGCCAGTACCCAATCGCCAACACGTACGTTGCTACTTTTGGCCACATCAATTGCAGGTAGGTTTTTAGCGTCAATTTTCAGTACGGCAATATCCATGTTAGGGTCAGTACCTACCAACTCAGCCCTGTAAGTTTGCTTTTCGTGCTGCACCTCAATATCGTCCGCATCTTTAATTACATGGTAATTAGTAATAATGTATCCGTCTTCAGAATAGATCACACCAGATCCTGAGCCAATGGCAATTTCTCTAGAGGGTGTTTCTCTTCCGTAAAGCCAGTCTCTAAAGCTCATGCTTCTGCGGCTGCGTTGCATATTCTTAATGTATACCACGCTGTGTACGGAGCGTTCGGCTGCCGTTCGAAAGTCTGCCGGAGTATCGAATGGCACTGCTGCCGATCTGCGGTCGTCCCTTTCTTCCGAAGGGTAATAATTGGCCTCAGCAACCTGAGGAACCTCACGGATGATCTCTGTAACCTGAGGTTTGGCAACAAACAATTGAATGACAAGAGCTCCTGAGAGCCCACCTATAAATGCTAATAATGTAAGTCGAATAGATTTTTTCATAACATTCAAGTATTTCCAAATACTATATATTAAAGAATGTGCCAAGCCACTAAATACTGACATTTTGTAAGCTTGGATAAACAAACATACGCGAGAGCCTGTCTTTTGATCAGTCGCGCCTGTTAATTAAAGTTAAGAACGAGCTCATTTAAGCATTGGCTGCACAGTATTGAAAGGCTATAAAGCCCTTGAAGTATTTTTACCAGGTCCTTGCCTAACCCTTAAGGGAAAACATTGAGTTTAGGATAATCCCTTCAGGGAATAAAAGGGTAGGTGTCCGACTTTATGGCCACAGTCTTAATAACCAGCTTAGGCTCGGAAGGTTTGTTGAAGCGGTTGAATTAGAACGCACGCTTTTGCCATTCAGAAAACAAATTTGCTGCCCTTTGAAAAAGGTCTAAATTTGCAGCGCTGCGAAATGCCCTTTCGCAAAATCAGATTAAGCATAATTGATTTATCGCTTTTGAGCACATCTAAAAATATCGCCATACTTGGTTCTACTGGTTCAATAGGCACGCAAGCCTTAGAGGTAATTGCTGCGAACCCAGAACATTTTACTGCAGAGGTTTTAACGGCCCAAAACAGTGCAACTTTATTAATTGAGCAAGCCAGAAAATTTAAGCCGAATGTAGTGGTAATTGGTAACGAGGCTAAATACCAAGAGGTGTTTGATGCGCTCGATCCGCTCGATATAAAGGTGTATGCTGGTGCAAATGCATTGTGCAGCGTGGTGCAAATGGATAGTGTTGATTTGGTGCTTACAGCGTTGGTTGGTTATGCTGGCCTAAAGCCTACAATTGCAGCTATTGAGAGTGGCAAAAACATAGCACTAGCCAACAAAGAGACTTTGGTGGTAGCGGGTGAGTTGATAACAAAGCTCGCGGCTGAGAAGGGCATTAACATTTATCCTGTAGACTCTGAGCATTCAGCGATTTTTCAATGTTTGGTGGGTGAATTTCACAATCCAATTGAAAAAATTGTGCTTACGGCTTCTGGCGGGCCTTTCCGTGGAATGAAACGTGACCAATTGTTGCGGGTTAAGAAAGAGCAGGCGCTCAAACACCCTAATTGGGAAATGGGGGCAAAAATCACCATCGACTCGGCTTCTATGATGAACAAAGGGCTTGAGGTGATTGAAGCCAAATGGTTGTTCGGGCTGAAAAAGAGTCAGATCGAAGTGATTGTGCACCCGCAAAGTATCATCCACTCCTTGGTGCAATTTGAGGATGGAAGCATGAAGGCGCAAATGGGCTTGCCCGATATGAAACTGCCTATTCAGTTTGCTATGACTTATCCTGCGCGATTGAAAACGGATTTCCCTCGATTTAACTTTATGGATTATCCGGAGCTTACTTTTGAAGCACCCGATTTAGAGACTTTCAGAAACCTTACACTGTCTTTCGAGGCAATGGATAAAGGCGGAAATATGCCATGTATTCTGAACGCTGCCAACGAAGTTGCCGTGGCAAGATTCCTAAAAGATGAGATCGGATTTTTAGAAATGTCGGACTTAGTAGCGCATTGCATGCAGAAAATATCTTTTTTGCAGCAGCCTACGTATGAGGACTATGTTCAAACGGACGAAGAGACAAGAATTTTAGCAAAAGCATTTAAATAGATTTAATGGAAACCTTAGTACAAGTTGCCCAGTTGTTGCTGGCACTTTCAATTTTAGTGGGAATACATGAAGGAGGCCATATGGTGGCAGCCAAAATGTTCGGAATGAAGGTGGAGAAGTTTTTTATCGGTTTTCCCCCAACCTTATTCTCCTTTAAAAAAGGTGAAACAGAATATGGATTAGGAGCCATTCCGCTCGGAGGTTTTGTAAAAATCTCTGGAATGATTGACGAGTCCATGGATAAGGAGCAAATGGCGCAGCCACCTCAACCTTGGGAGTTCCGTTCTAAGCCAGCTTGGCAACGCCTGATCGTTATGTTGGGTGGAATTATTGTGAATGTTGTGGCCGGTGTTATCGCCATGATCATTCTTGCCTACAATGTGGGCGATGAGTATATTCCTAGCACCTATGTAAAGGAAAATGGTGTGCAAGCGTTTAAGTATGGTGAGCAATTTGGCTTCCAAAACGGAGATAAGATTTTAAACATTAATGGCGAGGATTACGAGAGGTTTTCTGATGTAACCGACCCAGCTATTTTCCTTGATTCAGATGCTTATTATACGGTTGAAAGAAACGGTCAGCAAGTAAAGATCACTGTGCCTGATGGTGCACTGGACTTAATGTCCAAAGAGAAAACCTTTAAGCAGGAGTTTTTGTACCCACGAGCAAAGTTTCAAGTAGCATACCCAGAAGACCCTGAGTATTTGGCGACCAGCAATGCAAAGAAAGTTGGGATATTTGATGGTGACATAATTACCAAAGTTGGTGATACGCCAGCAGGTTATACGGATCAATTCAAATCAATCTTGGGTGCGTATGCAGGTGGTATCGCTTCGGTTGAAGTTTTAAGAGGCAATGAAACCTTAACTTTTGAGGTGCCTGTAAACAAGGATACCACAATAGGCTTTTTAATGGCTAGCCAGATTCCTGTTGAAAGAAATGAATACTCTTTTGGTGAAGCAACTGCAAAAGGAACAGCTGATGCTTTCAATTTGGTGATTGTGAATGCCCGAGCAATGGGTAAAATGTTTAGCGGAGACCTTTCTGCAAGAAGCTTAAGTGGCCCAATTGGTATTGTTAATCTTTTTCCTAAAGCTTGGGATTGGAACCAATTCTGGTACACTACTGCCTTTATTTCTATGATTTTGGCCTTTATGAACCTATTGCCAATTCCAGCATTGGACGGTGGTCACGTAATGTTTTTGCTTTACGAAATGATTTCGGGCAAAGCACCATCTGATAAATTCTTAGAGAATGCTCAGAAAGTAGGGATGATTATCCTGCTAGCGCTGATGGTCTTTGTGTTCGGTAATGATATTCTTAAGCTGTTCGGGATTTAATTATTAATCTCTTCATCAGCTCTTTTCTTAGGCGGGTCGCGATAAATTTCAAATTCGACCCGCCTATTTAATTTTCTATCCTCATCAGTTTTTTCTTCTTTAACCAATGGCTTTTCGCTGCCATAGCCAATAGCCATAATGCGTTGTGGTGCAATACTTGGCGCGCGGTTTACAATAAAATCTTTAATGGCATCGGCACGTTGCTGAGATAGTTTTAGGTTAATAATTGGGCTGCCGCTAGAGTCGGTATGGCCAGAAATATTAAGCTTGAAATCCGGATGGTCAATCAAAAAGTCAATCACTTTTTGTAAGTCGGTGTGCATTTCGGGCAGAATATTCGCTTTGCCATTTTCAAACTCTACAGAGTTGAATTCTATCTTGCTCGAAACACGCTCTACTACACCCTCGTAGGTGGTGTCTCCGTCTAAAAAGAAGAACTTTTCCAGCCTAAAAATGTCATCGCCCTGAATAATGAGCAGGTAGTTTCTTTCATTAATTAGGTCGAACTCAAAGGTGCCATCCTCTCGGGCAAACTTAGGAGCCACTTCTACGCCTTCGTCCAAATCGATAACGGAAATCACCATGTTCTTAGGGATTTTGCCGTAGATGTCTTTTACACTTCCGCTTAGTCTTGTAGTGGCCAGGGGTTGACCTTCCATAGGTAGTGGAAAGGAGTAAAGGTCGAGGTTTTTCATGCTCTCCTCTTCCGACCGAGCATAGTAGATGTACTCAGACTTTCTGTCAATACTAAAGTAAAACTCAGTGCCTTCGCCATTTACCAGTGGGCCAATATTTACGGGTTCGGACCACTTTCCTTCAACCTTGTAAGCTTTGTAAATATCGTAATCGCCAAAGTTGAGCAGTTGACCATTGCTGCTAAAGTATAACACGTTATGAATTGGGTGGAAGAATGGACTTACCTCATTGCCGCGCGTGTTAATAATCGGCCCCATGTTTTTGGGTGCGGACCAATTGCCTTTGCCATTCTTTACACTATAATAAAGATCCGATAAGCCAAAACCACCAACTCTGTCGGAAGAAAAATAGAGTGTGTCTTCGCTGGCATTAAGCGTGGGGTGAGAGTCCCAAGTAGGAGAATTAATTTGTTCGCCAAGGTTAACAGCGGGTATCCAATAGGCTGTGTCTACAGTTACTTTTGTGGTTTTGTAGCTTAGCTGGTCATTCTTGTCCATCACCTGATAGGTGGAGTCAATTTCAATTTCCCCTTCAAAATAAGTGGTGTAGTATAGGTCGCAATTACCAAAGCCATCAGGCGCTCCACAGCGCGAGAAGTAAAGCGTTTTTCCGTCTTTTGTCATAAATCCCGAGCCTTCTTTAAACTGGCTGTGTGCTGCTTCCAATAGTTCGGCTTTTTTCCAGTTTTTTCCATCAAATTCAGAAATAAACAAGTCTTCGTGCTCCCTTCTTCTAAGTCCGTCAATTTCTGTGTTACGCTTAGAGGTAAACAGAATAATGGAGTCGTTCACCCCAACTACTGGTGCATAGTCTTCAAAGTTTGAGTTGATTCTGGCGCCCATACTGGTGAGTACTTTTCGAGGAGGAATCAACGTGTCCACCTGCCTGCGGAATTCTACCAGGTCGTAGTAATAATCTAGCGGCACAAAATATTGCTTCTTGTTGCGGTCTAGCGAATCGTAGCGTGCGAGAATCTCGGGAATATTCAGGCCTCTTCTGTGGTGCTTAAGCACCATGGCGTAAAGTGGTTTGGCTTCTTCTGGCGAAGCGAAGACTTCGGTGAGTTTAGCTAGGCGCCAGATGTAGTAGGTTTGATGGGCAAAGTTGAGTGTACCGAATTTAGAAACATAGGCTTTCAACTCTGGATAAAGTTCTTCCCATTTCTGCTCTCTATCTAGTTTTTCAATTTTGCGTAACTGTTTCTCGTTTACATAAGTTACATTATCAATATTATCAAAAGTCAATGCTGTAACTTCAATGGAAACGGAATCAGAATCGAGGGCCAGCTTTTCGGACTTATTTTTTTTCCAAAACTGTGCTTGGGCAGAGCAAGCAAAGCCTAAAAGTATGAGCAATATAAACGATACCCGTTTGATCAAAAGTCGAACGTGTTTATGGTTGGCGAAAGTATTATGAAATTACTGCAAATAAGTGACATAAGAAAGCGATATACTGACATAGCGTCCTTTGGCATAAGGCTTGCAATTGTGGATACGCACAAATCTAGCAGACTTGTGTGTCACTTTGACATTCTTATATGAAAATAGATAGACAAACAATCGGGACAATTTTGGCGGCAGAAATGGGAGAAGATGAGAATGGCGAGTTCATTCAGATGATCGCCCCGGAAGAGGAGGATGAATCTAAAGCAGCGGATTTGCCAGAGGTGTTGCCGATTTTGACCGTTCGAAATACAGTGTTGTTCCCAGGGGTACTTATTCCGATTACCGTGGGAAGGCAGAAATCCATAAAACTGGTTAAGCAAGCGTATAAAGGAGATAAGATTATTGGCGTTTTAGCACAGAAAAACCCAGAAATTGAAGACCCAAGAGCTAGCGACCTTTACAAGATTGGTACTGTTGCCAAAATCGTAAAAATGCTGGTGTTGCCCGATGGTAATACCACTATTATTGTTCAGGGTAAACAGCGTTTTGAGGTTGAAGAATTTGTAGACGAGCAGCCTTACTTTAAGGCAAAAGTTAACTACCTCACAGAGAATTTTCCTACCAAACAGAATAAAGAAGTTAAGGCACTTATTCAGTCCATTCGCGATGCAGCGAATAAGATCATGAGCTTAAACCCTGAGATTCCGAAAGAGGCTCAGGTGGCGCTTGAAAATATTGAAAAGCCGAGCTTCTTGGTGCATTTCCTTTCTTCCAACATCAACGCAGAGCCGAAAGACAAGCAAGGCTTGCTAGAAACGCATGACGGTATAAAGCGTGCTACCAAGCTTTTGCAATACTTGCTTAAGGAGCTGCAAATGCTGGAGCTGAAGAATGAGATTCAGAACAAAGTACATTCTGATATCGATCAGCAGCAGCGCGACTACTTTTTACGTCAGCAGATGAAAGTGCTTCAGGATGAACTTGGAGAAGATGGCCCAGAACGAGAAGTGGAGGCGCTTCGACAAAAAGGTGCTGAAAAGAACTGGCCTAAAAAGGTGCACGATCACTTTAACAAGGAGCTAGATAAAATTTTGCGCATGAACCCTATGGCAGCGGAGTATCCCATTGCCATGAACTATGCGGAGTTAATGGTTGACTTGCCGTGGGAGAAATATTCAGAAGATGATCTTGACCTGAAGAAGGCGCAAAAGGTACTGAATGACGATCATTATGGCTTAGAAAAAGTTAAGGATAGAATCCTAGAATACTTGGCTGTACTCAAGTTGAAAAACGATTTGAAAGGCCCGATTCTTTGCTTGTATGGCCCTCCGGGTGTTGGTAAAACTTCGCTAGGACGCTCTATCGCCAAAGCTCTGGGCAGACAATATGTCAGAATGTCTTTGGGTGGTGTGCACGATGAAGCGGAAATTCGTGGCCATAGGAAAACATACGTTGGTGCCATGCCGGGTAAAGTGGTGCAGAACATTAAGAAAGCTAAGTTCTCGAACCCGGTTTTTGTGCTAGACGAAATAGATAAGGTAAACTCGAACTTTCGTGGCGACCCATCTTCTGCCTTGCTAGAGGTGCTCGATCCGGAGCAAAACGGTGAGTTTGTAGATAATTACCTAGAGGTAGAATACGACCTTTCGAAAGTGCTCTTTATTGCAACTGCTAACTCATTGGAAACCATTCAGCCTGCCTTGCGCGATAGAATGGAGATTATTGAGGTAACAGGCTATACCATTGAAGAGAAGATAGAAATAGCCAAGCGCCACTTAATTCCCAAGCAGAAGGAAGAGCACGGCCTAAAGGCTAAAGACGTAACCTTCGACAAAAAATCAATTCAATTCTTAATTGAAGGCTACACACGCGAATCGGGTGTGAGAAGCTTGGAAAGAATTGTAGGTTCTGTGGTTAGAAGCGTGGCCAAATCGATTGCTTTGGAAGAGGAATATCCTAAAAAGGTTACCATTGAGTTTATTGAAAAAGTGCTCGGTGGCAAACGCTTCGATAAGGAGATTTACAGCGACAATAACCTAGCGGGCGTTGTAACCGGCTTAGCTTGGACTTCTGTAGGTGGAGAAATTCTTTTCATCGAATCGAGTTTAAGCCGTGGTAAAGGAAAGCTGATTCTTTCTGGCCAGCTGGGCGATGTAATGAAAGAATCTGCCATGGCGGCAATTTCTTTCCTTAAGTCGAATGCCGAGAAATATGGAATAGACCACCGCATTTTCGATCAGTACGATTTGCACGTGCACGTGCCGGCCGGAGCAGTGCCAAAAGATGGACCATCTGCAGGTATTACCATGCTCACAGCTTTGGCTTCCGTTTTCACGCAGAAGAAAGTGAAGGCAAAACTAGCCATGACGGGCGAGATTACCCTACGTGGTAACGTGCTGCCTGTAGGCGGTATTAAAGAGAAAATATTGGCAGCCAGAAGGGCTGGCATTAAAGAAATAATTCTGAGTAAAAGAAACGAGAAGGATATTCTGGAGATTGAAGAGCAGTACAGAAAGAACCTCACCTTCCACTTTGTGGAGCAGGCAGAAGAGGTGCTTTCCATTGCCCTTACCAATCAAAAAGCCAAAGATGCTATTCAGTTTGAATTGAAAGATTGATTGTTTTTGGGTAGAGCTTCGTTAATTTACACATGATGCGAAAAGCCTTTTTTCTCTGTTTTTTGGGTTTTGGTTTGTTTACCAAAGCATTTGCTCAGCTAGGAGGAGAAAGGGCTTTCGAATTTCTAAACATTCCTAACAACGCCCGTTTGGCTGGCTTGGGTGGGGTAAACATCACATCGGGCTGGAACGACCCGACCCAGTTTACTGCTAACCCAGCGCTTATTAATACCAACTGGAACAAGCAGGTGGTCATTTCGCGCCTTGGCTACTTTGCCGATATCAGCAATACGGCCGTTACCTACGCCACCGAAATTGGTGATTATGGCACATGGGCGTTCAACCTTTCTTACTTCAACTATGGCGATATTGAGTCTTATGATGAGAATGGATTTTTAAATGGCGAGTTCAGTGTAAAGGAGTATGCTTTTACCCTTGGGCATAGCCGTCAGTTTGGTGCTTTTTCGGCCGGAGCCAATCTAAAACTTGGTGTTTCCGATTTGGCATCCTTTAGTGCCACGGCATTAATGCTCGATTTGGGCGGAACTTTTAAGCACCCTGAAAAAGACCTAACCGTAGGTATGGCCATTAAAAACATGGGTGTACTACTGGCCGATTACACCGAAGACAATAACAGCCAACTACCACTCGATGTGCAGCTGGGCTTTAGTTATAAACCGGAATTTATGCCGTTGCGCTTTTCCGTTACCGCCAGAAACTTAAACCGAACTAACGCCACTTATTACGACCCTTCCTCCAATAATATTATTGGCGAAGAAAGCGAACCAGGCTTTGGTGATGAGTTGTTTAGAAGAATAGTGATTGGTACCGAATTAATGTTCTCGCCAAATTTTCAGGTGCGACTGGCATACAATCACTTAAGGCACCAAGAGCTGAGAGAACAAAATGCTGGAGGAGCGGCAGGCTTCTCTTTTGGCTTTATGCTGAAAGTAAAAAGATTTGAATTTGCCTACAGCCGAGCGCTTTATCACACGGCTGGTGGCAGTAACACGCTTCAGTTAAATATTAGTACTGAGGGGCTGATAAAAAGAAAAAGTAATGATTGACAATACGTTTTTAACGCCACGCCAAATTGTGGCCGAATTAGATAAATACATTATTGGCCAGGCCGATGCCAAGAAAAATGTAGCCATTGCTTTGCGTAACCGCTGGAGACGCATGCATGTAAAGGAAGAAATGCAGAAGGAAATTGTGCCGAACAACATTCTGATGATTGGTGCTACTGGCGTAGGTAAAACGGAAATAGCGCGTAGGCTTGCAAAAATTGCCGATGCACCTTTTACTAAAGTGGAAGCTTCTAAATTTACTGAGGTTGGTTACGTAGGTCGCGATGTAGAAAGCATGGTGCGCGACTTGGTAGAGCAGTCGGTAAACTTGGTTAAGCAAGGCCAGAAAGAGCAGGTAAAAGAGCGTGCACAGCAAAATGTAGAAGATATTATTCTCGATGCATTGATTCCGCCTGTGCGCAATACGCAGCGTACAACCACGGGTTTTCAACAGCAAGACGAGAACAACAAGCCAGCCACCGAAATGTCGGACAGCGAACTGAATGAAAAGACTAGAGAGCGTTTTCGCGAAAAAATCCGTTCTGGCGAGATTGACGACCGTAAGATCGAGATTTCTGTTCAGGCATCTCCGGCAGGAGGTATGGGTATGATAGGTGGCGGAATGGATGAAGCTTCCATGATCAACATTCAGGATATGCTGAGCAATATGATGCCGAAGAAGACCAAGAAGCGAAAGGTTACCATTGCCGAGGCGAAAAAGCTATTGTTGGAAGAGGAGTCGGCCAAGCTGATAGACATGGATGAGGTGAAGGAAGAAGCCATTCGAAAGGCAGAAAACACCGGAATCATATTTATAGATGAGATTGACAAGATTGCCGGTAGCTCTAAAAAAGGTGGAGGCAGTGGCCCAGATGTAAGCAGAGAAGGCGTGCAGCGTGATTTATTGCCAATTGTTGAAGGTAGCGCGGTAAATACCAAATATGGCGTAATCAATACCAACCACGTGTTGTTTGTGGCGGCTGGTGCTTTCCATGTATCCAAACCTTCTGATCTAATTCCTGAGCTTCAGGGGCGTTTTCCTATTCGTGTGGAGCTGAACAGCCTAAATGTGAACGATTTCTATCAGATATTGAAGGAGCCTAAAAATGCACTTACAAAGCAGTATGAGGCACTTATTGGTTCAGAAGATGTGTCTTTGGAATATACCGATGATGCACTGAAGGAAATTGCCGAGATAGCTTTCCATATTAATGCTGAGGTAGAAAATATTGGTGCCCGAAGATTGCATACGGTAATGAGTAGGCTTTTGAACGATATCCTATTCGATATTCCTGAGCAAATACCGCCAAATGCCAAAGTGGTAGTGACCAGAGAAATGGTGCAAGACCGCCTGGGCAGCCTAGTGCAGAACCGCGACCTAAGCGAGTTTATTCTGTAGTGCGTTGATCAAGGTTTAAAGTTATTGAGTTTGAAGCCTCCCCAGTTGGTGTTGTTACCGATGGGGGAAGCTTTTAATGAACAGATACATTTGTCACGATTCCTGCATTTAATTCAATGTGCAAGAATGACGGATCAATATTAAACATGCCTGGGATATGTCCGATTTCATAAGAAGCATAGTTCTTGTTCCAAGTCGAGTATTCATTACCCAAAATTGTAATAACTTCCTCTTTAGTTTTACCTAATAGAAGTTTACTATTCACAATGTCAGAGGCGTAAATGTATCGCTCCTCTATATTTTCTTTCCAGCCGGTTTGATTGAATTTTTTCTTGGGGTAGTATGAAACTGCGAAAATTATAATTATCCCCATAATTAGGTATAAGCAGAGAGATAGTATTGGAGTTATTGCAAGCGCCCAAATAAGCCGAACTTTGCCCTTTTTATCAATCCATTTTCCAACAATGAACCATGAAATAGCAAGGCCGGCTATAAAAACTGCAACATAACCTATGTAGTGAAGATACTGTCCCATTCGGACTATTTCTGAGTGTTCCTTTTGTTGATATAAAAATGAGTAACAATTGGTGCAATGGCCATTAGAAGAAATATGGTGCCACCTGCAACAAGTGCCGCAATTTTCCAAGTTCCCAAAGTTTTAAACTCGTTCAATAGCTTTGAGGATACGTAAACGCACATTGCCAAAGGAAAAACTGCTGAATATAATAGTTGGTGTTTGTACTTATTCATTGACTTAATTTAGTCATTTTTATTGAAAGCCCATTTCGCCTAAAAAGCCCTTCTTTTTTGTAGGTTCTAACCTTTGGAATTTCCCTCAGTTGGTGTTGTCACCAAGTGGAATTTAATCCAGAAGCCTTCAGAACTTCCTAGACTTTGGGAAATCGTAGAGAAATTTTCTCCCAGTGCGGTGAAGTACTTCGTTCCACTGGTCAATTTCGAATTCAATGCCGCATATGGCACAAGTAGGCAAGTTATCTAGGTAGAAGTTAGAAAGGTCGTTTATGGCATCGGTTAGGCCGGGGTTATGGCCAAAGATGGCTACAGTGTCGTGCCTATCCTCTACATCGGCAACTATTTTGCGAATAGTGCTGGCTGAAGCGTGGTAGAGTTCTTGCTTTTGAATGACTTGCTCTTCTTTATACCCCAAAGCTTTTGCGTGCCCAATGGCGGTGGTTAGTGCTCGGTTGGCTGGTGAGGAAATAAAGGCATCAACTTTAAGATCTAAGTCGGCCAGTCTTGTTGCCATGTCGGGTAGGTCTCTTTTGCCGCGATTATTCAAAGGTCTCTCAAAATCAGAGAGATGCGGCTGGTCCCAGCTGGACTTGGCATGACGAATAATTAATAGTCTTTTCATGTTATCTTGATTGGAAGTCTCAAACTAATCGATACCTTTGATGCATTACATTTAATACTTAATATTTAATACAAATTACAATGAAAACAGGTACCGTAAAATTCTTCAATGATGAGAAAGGTTTCGGATTCATCGTTGACGATGAAAATGGAAGTGAAGTATTCGTACACATTTCCGGTACAGTAGACGAAATCACTAAAGGAGATTCAGTTTCTTATGTGATCACTGAGGGCAAAAAAGGCCCTAATGCAACGGATGTCAGAAAAATATAATAACGAATTATAGATTTTTGATTAAAAAAACCCTGATCATCGATCAGGGTTTTTTCTTTTATATCGGTTCTGTCAAAATTATCTATCAGGCAGAGTTATTCGTTTTTAATTACTGTTCGCAAGCGGTATTCTGAAAATCTGAGTCCCAGCATATAAAGGTGCTTGTTTCGAAATGCGCCTCGGAACGAACGGTACCTTCCTGTGTGTCTTCATTATAATATATGAGTACATCGTAGTCGGCCTCGGTTTCGCTTACAATAGAGATATCGTAAAAGTGTGTATAGCCCGACTCGGTGGTTACACCATATTCAATATAGCTGCCATTTCTTTCAGACTGCTCGTCTACCAAGGTGTAAATAGCATTTACTACATTTTCACCTTGTCTGTCCCAGGTAATGCTCAGTACTTCACCCGACTGTGCCGGGCCTTTAGAAAGGTACCAAGTACCACCGCTGCCATCGGTTTGAGATTCGCCTCTAAACCATAAGTAATCTTCAAATTGACCAGGGGCTGTTAGGTACATCTCCCATTCTATTTGGTCTGCATTGTTGTATTCGGCATAAAGTGTTGCCGTAATGCTTTGATTGTTTACTTGAACAGTATACTCCGATCTCCACTTGGCCTGCTCAGGCAAGTATTCAAATGAATGATTGAAAGCCTCGTGGAAGGCTGCAACCGGAATGGCTAATTGTACATTTAAAATGGTTTGCCAGAAAACCACATTGGTTGCGGCAAAGGCAAAGTTGGAATGTTCGTTTTGCTCCAGATTAGCAGCACTGCCGTTTCCGCTCGATTCTCCATTTGAAGGGAAATTCCCCAAATTGGCAGACATTGATGCCTCTGGCGGAAGTTCCGGAGATGATGGGTTTTGGCTGCCGTCATCGTCAGAACAAGCCGTAAATACTACTAGAACCCCTAAAAGGGTACTTGCAAGTTTTAATTTTAATGTTTTCATGACGAAAAAAGGGTTTGGTTTCTACAGTATAGAAGCCAAACCCTATGCCATGTTAATGGAGTGGAATTATTCGTTCCAGAGTTTTTCGGCTGTGTAGTAGCCTCCTTCTCTTTCCCAAAATTTTCCGTCTAAGAATCTATAGCCTTTGTCGAGTCCATTTAGCTTTTCAAGCTCTTCACCACTCAAAGGTATCTCGGCAGAAGCCAAATTTTGTTTAATACGGGCTGGGGTTACTGACTTTGGAATTACTGCAGTACCTCTTGCTTCAGCCCATTTTATGAGAATTTGTGCTGGATGAACACCGTGGTTGTCTGCAATTGTTTTAATCACTTCATTTTCGAACATATCTGGTTCGTCATCACCTCTGCCTTGGCGATCGCGTGAGCCTAGTGGAGAATATGCGGTATATAAAATGCCGTTTTCTGTGCAGAACTCAACCAGCTCGTTTTGTGCCAAAAGTGGGTGCGATTCCACTTGGTTCATTTCAGGAACGATGTTGGCAGTTTCCATTAGCTTTTTAAGCTTCGGCACGTTAAAATTGGAAACACCAATGTGTTTCACTAGTCCCTTTTCTACCAAAGCTTCCATGGCTTTCCATGTATCTGCAATTGGGTATTCTTCCAAGGTGGCAAAATCCTCAGCAGTTTTTGGTTGAACTACGCCCGGTTTGTGGGCAATAGGCCAGTGAATAAGGTAGAGATCCAAATAGTCTAGCTGAAGAGCTTTGAGGCTTTCTTTTACGGCCTTTTCAACATCTTCTGGAGCGTGAAAAGCATTCCATAGTTTAGAGGTTACGAATAGCTCTTCTCTTTTTATGTCGCCATCAGCAAAGGCATCGGTAAATGCCTTACCAATTTCGTCCTCGTTTTGATAAATCCATGCGCAGTCAATGTGGGTGTACCCTGCTTTTATTGCTTCTCGCACAGCTTTGTAAACCTCTCCTGGTTCCGATTTCCAAGTACCAAGGCCAATAGCTGCAAGTTTATCTCCGTTTCTAAATTTCAAGTAATTCATTTATCGTGGGTTTTTGTTGTGTCAACTATTCAGATAAAGATACAGTTCAAACGAAAATGAATTTACTGATTTAGCCTCTAAGGTTAACTTGTTATTAGGCTTTTTATTGGTGGAGTATGCGCGAGAAGATTTTTCACACTAGTAGCTATTCTTTATTTTGACTTTACCGTATTTCTTTTTGAATTCAAGGACAGCTGGGTTTTCTTCATCACCTACCCCAGCATATATCCCTCCCCAGTCCAGTTTTCCATTTTTTATGGTTGCGTGTTCGTATGTCCAATCGTTGAACTTGTGAACTTTGTTTTCTGGCAGAAAAATTTGTGTTGTAGCTGTTTGAAGTATATGATCTCCCCATCGGTATTTGTAGCCCCCAGCTACTCTATCAAAATAATGTAGAAAAGATTGAACATCAGGCCTAAGCCAAAAGTCAACATGCGTAACTAAGAAGTTTGTGTAAAAGGTCCAACGATTCCACTCATTAGGCTCGGGCCAAT
Source organism: Roseivirga pacifica (assembly GCF_900111145.1). GTDB lineage: Bacteria > Bacteroidota > Bacteroidia > Cytophagales > Cyclobacteriaceae > Roseivirga > Roseivirga pacifica. Next base: position 250,962 of record NZ_FOIR01000001.1, on the reverse strand, counting down.
TGTTCAAGTCATGGTTAAGTTTGGTAGATATTGAATCAATAACTGAGAGTATCTTCCTTTTTATTTTTCCTTTGAAAGAGAAAGCATCTTTGTTGAGTTGGATAGATGAATCAAAGTTTTCTAAAAAGGTATAGGGTTTAATTCCTTCGGCTTTAATATATGCCAATACCATTTCGGAAAAGCCGTGAGATGTTTTTTCAGGCTCCTTGATAAGAGCTCTGTAACCATATTTATATTCATTTTTTGCCATAAAATCGAAGATGTTATATTCAATCTTGGAGTGTATAAATGAATCATCATCCATTCGCATGAACCAATCATAACCCTTGTTTTTTAGAACATTAAATATTGTAAGAGAATAAAACCTCATCATATGACGATACCCCATACCAAAGAGGCCATCCCATTTATCTGGGATTTCAGAGGGATTCAAAAAATCGGGAAGACTGAACTGTATAGTTTCGAAAGTTATCTCTTTTCGACCACTTATAACCTCTTCCTGGCTTTTCAGATCAAAGTCGCCTTCATGAAAGATGATTATATCATGACCAAATTGGTTGTTGTAATTCTTATAAAGAAGGTTCAGGCTTTTTACAAGCATTGATCTGGAGTCTCGCCCGTATTGTTGGTCTTTTTTGGTGTTTTGAGCAAGGTAAATAATACACGGCTTCATTTATTGGGGTTTAATTCTTAGTAGTCTCTTTGGATTGACAATTTTAGCAAATGAACAGTTAGGTAAAGTGACTTTTATTTTTTTTGTTATCGATGCCCTGTTTTACGTTATTAAATTTTTCTTGAGCCTAATTTTTTCGGGTAATTTGCATCAATTTTAATATTTACAAATCCAATTGAGTAGTACAAGTTCCAAGACTCTTTCGCTAATAATCTGTTCCAGAAATGACGACTATATGGGCGATCCAATGTGGCGATTGGCTACAAGTATCAACTATGTATCTGAACAAATATTCAGTCTTGAAAGAGAAGCGGAAGTAGAGGTGGTAGTCTGCGATTGGGGCAGTGAGATCCCGATTTCAGATGTTATCCAACTCACAGAAAGAGCAGCATCCATAACAAGGTTTATTCAAGTACCGCAAGCGCTAGCGAGTGAACTTCAAAAGGATAGTCCTTTTGGTGAAGTATACGCCTTAAATATTGCTGCCAGAAGAAGTGAGGGCCTTTACATTGGCAGGATAGACCAAGATACTTTAGTGACGATCGAATTTCTAGAGAATTTTTTCGATGCAGTTGAAGCGAAAAAGGACTTTGGTTTTGAGCCTGAGCAATCTTATATGTTTGCGGCACGTAAGCAGGTTCCTTACTCTTTCGTAAAGAAGAAGCCTAGCCTTTGGCAGCTGCAGAGAGTTATCCATAAATATGGGAGATGGATTGGGAGTGAAGAATTAAAATTCTGCCATTGGGCGTCCCCTGTTGGAATCTTAATGATGCATCGTGATTTGTGGGATGATATTGGGGGGTATGATGAAAGGCTGATATACTACTGGTTTATGGATGTGGATTTGGCTACCCGATTAATGAGAAAGTACCATATTGTCAATATTGGAGAGAAATTTGGGTATCATTTTTATCATCTCGAACACATGCCAAATGGGAATTTATTTAGGCATAGTCATAGAAAATTAAATCCAGATTGGTCAAAATCTTTTGACAAACCTGTACTGAATCCAAATGGACCAGATTGGGGCTTGAACACCCATGACTTAAAAAGTACTTCTGCTGCAGAACCAATTGAGCTGCTTGATCAATTAAATGAGGCTAGAATTGCTGGACTCGTACCTAAAATATTAGCCGGTACTATTGGTCGATGGAGTTATTATCAGGTTAAGCATGTATGGTACCTGACTAAGAAACTGAGAGGGAAACCCTACCTGTAAAATGCTGGATGGAAAAGTGGATTAATCATACTGATACCGGGTTCAGGTTTATGAAACCTCCCGTTCTCTGGAAAAGTAGAGGAATACTCTTGCATTTGATCAGGCGTGATATGCTCGTTACTTATAAGCAGACTATTCTGGGCGTTTTCTGGACAGTATTGAAACCTTTGGCAATGGCAATGGTCATTGTGTTTGTGTTTGGTCGATTGGGGAGCTTTCCAGATTATGGGTTGCCCTATATACTCATTGCTTTGCCGGCTCTGTCTTTTTGGGAGTTCTTTTCTAATTCCATTAATCGGGGTAGTATTTGCTTGATTGACGATAGAGGTCTGATTACCCGAATTAGTTTCCCAAGAATTATTCTTCCTCTTAATGCCTCCTTAAGAAATACGCTTGGCCTCATCATTAATCTGGCTGTTACAGTCGGTTTTATGCTTTATTATGAAGTGTCAATAACCTTGAATTTGTTACTTCTCCCAGTTGTATACATTTTCACTTTCCTGTTGAATTTCGGTATCAACTTATGGTTAAGTACTGTCAATGTTTTTTACCGCGATGTAATGACCTTGGTCCCGTTCATTTTGCGGGCTGGGCTCTTTATAAGTCCGGTAGCATTTACACTGCAAAGTGTACCTCCCAATTTGCAAAAACTCTATTGCTTAAACCCCTTGGTTGGCCTTATTGAGAGTGCAAGATTCTGCTTTCTGGGAAAGGAATTTCTCCCAGATTTTCAATGCCTTCTGATTAGCGGAGCGTCCTTATTGGCTTTGTTGCTATCGGGTCTCTATTTGTTTGGGAAATGTGAGCGCAAATTTGCTGATGTAATTTGAGAAAGATGGAGAAGCCAATTATCGAAACATTTGGGCTGGGTAAAAAATATAGGATCAGCAGTTCCGATGTGAAGAACGGAACGGCAGAAAAATCCAATAGTTGGATTAAATCAGCCTTTCCTTTCTACGGTAAGGAAGACTCCTGGGCACTTAGAAATATTGATTTAAGGATAGAAAAGGGAGATGTGGTAGCCATAATGGGGAATAATGGTTCTGGCAAATCAACCTTGTTCAAACTACTTAGTGAAGTTACCGACCCTTCAGAAGGTAGGTTTGTTCTCAGAGGCACCATTTCCAGTATGCTTGAAGTGGGCGTAGGCTTTCACCTTGAACTCACAGGAAAGGAAAACATATTCTTGAACGGCACTTTGTTGGGAATGAAAAAGGCAGAAATCAATAAGCACTTTGATGAAATAGTAGCTTTTTCAGGTGTGGAGCATTACCTGAATGTACCGATCAAAAAGTACTCAAGCGGAATGTATGTCAGACTTGCATTCGCTGTAGCCTCATTTCTGAGAACGGATATCCTCTTGGTAGATGAAGTATTATCGGTAGGCGATAAATCTTTCAAGGAAAAGTCTATCGCCAGAATGAAAGAAATGGCTAGTGAGGGAACCACTATTATGATAGTAAGTCACGATACATCCGTTTTAACAGATTTGTGTAATAGGGCAGTAAACTTCCAGAATGGAAGAATGATGGGAGAAGGACAAGTGAAGGATTTTCTGCTCTGAATATTATGACAGAGATAAATATGAAGCATCCTAATTTCTTTTTGGTGGGAGCGAGTAAAGCAGGAACTACTTCTCTGTATCATTATTTGAAGCAGCATCCAGATATCTTCATGTGTCCTGAAAAGGAGCCGTCTCATTTTCTGTTTCCGTATGGTGTGCCTCCTTTGATGTTTTCAGATGATCTGATGAGTCACTCTTTCAGAGAAAATATTAAGAATGCGCCCAGAGTATTTCCAACGCGCGAGGAATATATTGCGATGTTCGATGGTGTTCGAGAGGAAAAAATTATAGGAGAGGCTTCTCCAGACTATCTCATTGGTCCGGATACTCCTCAAGCTATTTTCGACTTTACTCCATTGGCTAAGATCATGATCATTCTGAGAAACCCTTTTGATGCAGCTTACTCGGAGTTTTTGATGAATCAACGTGATGGTGAATTTAAAGAGGGCACTACTTTTTTAGAGCTTTTGCGTGCTGAAGACCTAAACGACTGTGACTTGCAAAAGCTACCTAAACTCATACGTACTAGGTTTTACAGCAAGCATATCAATCGGTATTTAGAGGTCTTTCCGAAGGATCAAATAAGGTGTTTTTTGTTTGAGGACCTTGATCATATGGACCTGCTCTTAAACGATGCATTTGAGTTTTTGGGAGTTTCTACTCAGGTGAGAATAGATACTTCTTTAAAATATAATGCTGCGAAGGCTCAGAAAATTGACTATAGGACTGATTCAATCAGAAATTTGATTCCTCCCTCAATTAAGAGTGGTTTGAAGAAAACAATACCTGCTTCATTTTACTCCTGGTACTGGAACCGAAGGCTGGGTGTGCATCAATCTGAAAAGTTTCCGGTTAAATGTCCGGAGGATGCTAAGGAGTATCTAATGCCAATTTTTACTCCAGTCATTCAAGAGTTAGGAGAACTGCTCGAACGTGATTTGTCATTATGGTTGAAATAGGCTTTTTGATGGTGATTAGATTAGTGTATACTCAATATTTTAATTAGCAATAATGTTATTCGACTCTTTAGAATTTGCTGTATTCCTACCCGTAGTCTTTGCCGTCTATTGGTCATTATCAAGCAGGAGCCTGAAGCTTCAGAATGCCTTTTTGATTGTAGTCAGTTATATCTTCTATGGATGGTGGGACTGGCGTTTTTTGGCACTTATAATTTTCAGTTCTGGGGTTGATTATTTGGTGGCCAAAGGCCTGTATGAAACAGCCGATTTAAAGAAAAGAAAGACACTGTTGTGGGCTAGTATTTCCATAAATATTGGCTTATTGGGTGTATTTAAATACTTCGATTTTTTTTCGAAGAGTTTTGCTGAGGCCTTCACTTTGCTGGGAAAACCCCTCGATCCCCTGCTTCTGAATATAGTGCTTCCGGTAGGCATCAGCTTTTATACTTTTCAGACCTTAAGCTATTCAATTGATGTGTACCGAAGGAAACTGGAGCCTTCCGAAGACTTAATATCTTTTTTTGCTTATGTGAGTTTCTTTCCTCAACTGGTAGCTGGTCCCATTGAAAGAGCAACTAATCTGCTGCCTCAATTCTATAAAAGAAGAGTCTTTTCGTATGATAAGGCGGTTGATGGAATGCGGCAAATTCTCTGGGGACTATTCAAGAAAGTTGTTATTGCAGATAATTGTGCAGGCATTGTAGATCCTATTTTCAATCATGCATCTGACTTGAATGGAAGTACCCTAGCCCTAGGGGCAATCTTTTTTGCCATTCAGGTTTATGGTGACTTTTCCGGGTATTCAGATATTGCCATTGGCACAGCTCGCTTATTTGGATTCGATCTTAAGCCCAATTTTCTCTATCCTTATTTTTCTCGTGACACAGCCGAATTTTGGCGCAGGTGGCACATTTCTCTATCCACATGGTTCAGAGATTACGTCTATATTCCACTTGGAGGAAGTCATGGAAGCCTCTGGCAAAATGTGCGGAACATATTGGTGATCTTTCTTGTGAGCGGGTTGTGGCATGGAGCAAAATGGACCTATGTGTTATGGGGAGGCCTGCATGCCTGCTGCTTTATAGTAATTATGCTTATCGGAAATCATCGCAGAAATCTCGATGTAGTTGCGCAGGGGAGATACCTTCCTTCTCTTAAGGAGCTACTTCAAATGGGTTTCACTTTCGCTCTTTTGAGTTTCCTCCTGATCATTTTCAGGGCAGAGAATTTAGGTGATGCATGGGTTTATATCGAAAATATGTTTTCCGAATCCATATTTAGGCGCATCCAGATTTATGAAAGCAAAGCCTTCATCCCATTAATAGGAGGTTTGTTTTTAGTCGAGTGGTTAAGTCGTGAAAGGCTTCATGGTTTAGAAGTCTTATCTAGGTATTCCAGGCTTTGGAGATGGGCGATCTATTTAGGTCTTATTCTAATCATTGTAAGTTTTAGAGGTGAAAGTCAGGCATTCATGTATTTCCAATTCTGAGAGAGTATGAGACGGTTTTTAAAGCATTTTCTGATCTTATTATTGCTCACTGCTGGTGTATTAACTCTTGCCGATTTCTGCGTTACAGCCGGACTAAGAAAGAGTAATGCGCTGCTATTTCAGAGTATGACAGGAATTTTCAGCGGAAGTATTAATGCCGACTTGATCATCATTGGCAACTCCAGAGCAAGAAGGCATATAGACCCAGAGATCATGGATTCTGTACTGTCAGTTGACTCATATAACCTTGGCCAAAATGGTACGGGATTCAGAATTCAAAAGATGATTTATGACCTCTACAGACAGCATAACCAAAAGCCAAAATACATTGTACATATTGTTGGCAATGGGATGTTCGAGGAGGAAGATGGTTTGTATGAACGAATTAAGTTTGCGCCCTATCTTAATGATAGTCTAGTAAGGGCGACAACCAGAGATATTAAGGGCTTTGATAAAATAGATTACTATTTGCCTTACTTCAAATATTCTGGGTTTCCCAATGAAATTAAAGGGGGAATATCCAGTTTTTTTGGAATGAGTGGTGTCTCCAACGAAGAAGCTTATAAAGGTTTTCCAAAGACTCATTTCGATTGGAACAATGTGATTTTTGAAAAATTCAAAAAAGAATTCCCTGATGGAACAAGCCTTGCTATTAGTGATAAATTGATTGAATTGATGGACAACTACATTCAGTCGTGCAAGGATGATGGGATCGAAATAGTGTTGGCATATCCACCAATCTATTATGAGGCAAAACCGTACTTTCACAATGATCCACAGATTTTAGACATCTTGAAAGGGCTCGCTCAGAAAAACAAAATCCCTTTTTTAGACTATGCTGATGACTCTTTATCTTACTCAAAAGAGAACTTTGCTGACCATGTACACATGAGCAGTAAAGGAGCTGAAATATTTACAAAGAAGCTCAGTCAGGATTTGAAAGACCTCCTCAAGACGGAGCGTTAGGAACTCAGAATTCGCTGCTTGATTTTTCCCAGATACATTCGAAGGCTTTTGGCTTTTCCTCTGGTCTTATACCAAATAAGCTGCCGAAGGCTTTGCGAATCTGTGTCTTTGGCAATCCGATCAAGACCCCTTTTACTGATAAGCTGCCAGGCAGGCGGATTGGTGTGGTTATCCCAATCTTTGTCGTAAGACTGTCCAAAGGCTTTTTGCTTTTTGTAACCCAGATCAAGACATTCTAGATTAGTGTTGAAGTACATGGCCATTTCCCCCACATTGGAACTTCCTTTGATCAGGAAATCGGCTTTTGACAATAACAGGATGTCTAGCAATACATCTTCCCCTTTTTTGTAAGGACTCAGCTCCGTCCGCTGAAAAGGTGCAACTTCATTATCAGATCTGAAGGAGTCTGAACAGACCACTTTATCTCCATATCGCTTTTCGAAGACAGGAATATACTGTGCCTGATCAGTGGCCAGGAAAATTTTAAGACCGGGCTCTTTTTCTATCTGCTTATCGATATGAGGGAAGTATTCTGCGGGACTTACCGCTGGGGCATAATGCAAATCGGTACCTCTGATATGCACTCCTAAAACAAAGCTGTTTGAAAAATGCTGCTTATAAAATGAATCTACTTTTTGAAGAATATGAGGTTTAGGTTTGATGTATTTTCCAATTGTTTCTCTCCCTTTTTTCCTTTCCTTAGCATACCAAAGATCTAGATCTCCAAGATATTGGGAACGCCATTTCCCGAAGGGGAAGGAATAGACACTATCAGGATCTTCTTCGGATACCTTTATGGCCTCCGCTGAACTTAGTTTTACTAGGTGTTTAGTTAAATCAATCTGATTTGATATTTCTCTGAACTTTCCATAAGACAGGGGCATTACTGGTTCAAAATATTGTTCCCAAAGCTCTCCACACATCGTTGGGTCTAGAAAAGCATTCTTGCATTCAGTTGTATAACAAACAATCGGATAAAGATTTTCACGTTCGCAGTATCGCAATTGATTGATTGTGACTAGAATTATTGCCCCAAACCCGGCTCCTTCCATATTGATTTGAATGGGGTGTATTTTTTTGTATGATTTTAGTATTTCTTCAATCAATGCTTTTCAAGTTTTATTAGGCTCTCTTTTGGGTAAGCGTAATATTCCATTTCTGAGATATTTTCTACTATATATCCATTTTCTTCCAGGAAGTCTTTTGCGGTACTAGGGTTAATTTTGAGAAGCGACATTCTTGGTAGATTATGTTCAAAGAAAATATGCTTAATCCGTTGTTTTTTTATAAGCTGAATGGCTCCCTGAAGTACCCATGTATCGGCTCCTTCTGTATCTATCTTCAGTAAATCAATATTCGAGATATTATTCAGTTGAGCGTAAGTATCAAGTGTTTGAACTTCTACCATCTCAGATTCTCTATCTTTATTAAGTGTAAAACCACCCCACCCAGTTTGTTGCTTCTCTCTTTCATGACAAAAGTTCAATATTCCTTTTTCTCTACCCAGTGCATATGGGACTATATTGACCTGATTAGTCAGTTTGTTCTTGTCAATGTTATTTTTGAGAGGGGCTATGTTTAGTGAAGATGCCTCAAATGCATGTACCTGATTTTTTTTGTTTTGGGCAGCCCAAATGCATGAGAAGTAACCATAGTTGGCACCTACGTCTATAAGAACTCCCCCTTGCTTAGCAAGTTTTAAAACCACCTTGGTAACCTCCTTCTCATAGAAGCCATTGTATATAATTGGAATATGACCAATGTCTTTTTTTGAAAGGTCGAATCGCAAGGATCTATTGAATTCAAAAGAAATATTATGCTCCCCTAGGTCAGGAAAAAGACCTTGCAGTCTATATGATAGCTTTTCTCTCAACTCGAGTGGATATATAAATCTGAGCAGATGCCTTAAGAGTTTTTGCCAAATAGAATCGGATTTTGCCTTGCTCAATGTTTTAGTATTTTTCTTGCTAAAGTCGATCTGTAGTAAATTACTTTACCAATTTTTGACTCGATAAACCTTCTGATAATCCTTTCTCGCAGAATTTGAGTTTTTCTGCTCGTCTTACTTTTGTTTCCGACATTCAATTGGGAATAAGTGCTCTCCAGTTCGCTATACTTTTTTTTGTTGAATTCACTTTGTAGAGCGAAATCTGTGATGTTATTATGATTACAAAACCACAGTGCCAGTTCGCCTGTTGCCGCAGCCCCTTTCAAAATTTGCTGACATTTAGAAAGCAGCAGTATATCCAATAGCACTTCTTCTCCTTTCTGATAGCCACTAATTTCTTCAAAGCGAAATGGAGCAATATGGTTGTCCGATCTAACCGCGTTTAGATAAATCACTTTGCCTGAGTACCGCTTCTCGAATTCATCTAAATACTGACTTTGGTCTGTAGCTACATAAATCTGATAGTCTTTGTCGTTTCTCTCATCAACGAGTCTGTCAACCTCTTCAAAGTATGCTTGAATGGGAGTTGGTTTTGCATAGGCAAAGTCGGACCCTCTAATATGCAATCCAATGATAAATGAGGCTTTGAATTGAGTGGCAATAATGCTCTCAACCTTTTTAAGGATGTGCTCTTTGGGTCGAATATATTCCTGAACATATCTCCTTCCAAGCGCTCTCTTTTCTTTCATCCATGACACCTTGTTTATTGGAGTTTCCCATGCCCAAAAGGTGGCTAGACGCTCAGGGTCATACTGATGAGTTTGAGCTGCCTCTGCCGAACTAATGAAATGAACTTCCTGACCAGAAAGTATACCTTCCTTTATCCAGTCATTTATTTCCTGAAGGGTATGAGAGCTCACTTTCTCAAAAAAATATTCCCAAATATTGGTTCCCCATTTGGCGTCATAAAAATATGGGCAGCTTTTCTCATTGAAATCTATAATGGGAATTGCATTAATAGACTCAGCTTTCCGAATACCATTCAACGCATAAAGCAAAAGTGCTCCATAACCTGCGTGGAGATCATGGTTTTGAATAATAAGAAAGCCATTGCGTGCCTTACCTTTCCAAAAAAGTAGTTCTTCTCTTTTCATTGCTTATCCCACTTTACAAGTCGCTTTATTGGCTTTTTAAGGTTGTGAAGGGCGTGCTGGTAAGAGAATTTAAGAAACTTAAAAAGTTCACCGTTCCGTAGATTGAAAAGGGTGTTGATGTAGGTGGATTTGGAATGGATGTTTGTATGAGCCAGGTGTGGATTTTTCAAAAGAGCAGTTCTTGCTAACCCAGAACCGTTATGGATTAAATAATGGCATTCGCTCAAGAGCAAATAGTCAATCACAGCCTCTTCACCATTTTTAGCAGCCTTTTGAGAGTCATTTGCTAGGTACCCAGGAATTACCCAGCCCGATGGCCCTGTCCCGGTCAAATTTTCCGATGTATGAAAGATACTACTGGTATATATTACCTTTTCACCAAAGTGTTGAATGAGTCCGTTTAGAGCCTTTTCTGAGTCCGTAGCCACGAAAATTTTAGCACCAGAAAATCTACTCAATTGTTTCTGAATATGTTCAATATAAGATTGAAAACTGTAGGAGCCCCTGCGATGAATATTATGTTCGTTGTCATCTGATACATCTGTAGCTCTCATGTGAACCCCAATCACTTTATGCCCTTTCATTTGGCTGTCTATAAAGGAATTTACTCTTTCATTAATGTACAATCTCGGCCGTACATGCTTTTGGATGATTTTGCTTGCCTTTTCTCTTAATTCCTGATCTGGATCATTCCACTTATGTGGTATTGTTAGGGTTTTACCTTTAAAAGCTCTGTGGTTGCCAAAGTTATTGGTTACAAAAACATTCTCGTTGAAATAGTAGCCAGGATATTCAAAGTGTGGGAAATGAGAATTTATATGTTCTACTATTGATTCAGGTAGCTTGGAAGAGGGTTGATCGGCAATAATTGGTTCAAAATAGTATTCCCAAACATTGGTGGCATCCATATAGCCTTCGGCTGTCCAGTAACAACATTTGGTTCTGTATAATGCCACTGGTTTTCTCTCTTGCTCAAGTGCAAGTGGTATATGGCTTATTACTTGTTGAACCAGAGAAAACAGACCAACGTCTTTCTCGCAGATTATATGCCACTTACCGTTACTCACTTGTAGGCGCAATTTAATAAATAGGAGTGATCAATTTTGGATGTAGGGTGTGTGCATATTAAATAATGTTCTAAATAGTCGTTTTTTTGTCGTTTAATATTTTTCTAGGTCTTAATCTTTATTTTCTTTGCGCCTATCAAATTCGACTCAATCAGTAGATTCTCTATCCGTAGTTGGGTGTTATATCAACAATAGCCATACAAACTTCATGAGCATTTATTCTAAGGGATGAATTTAAAATTTGGGAATGAAAAGAGCTATTGTAACTGGTGCAGGGGGCTTTATTGGTGGCCATCTGGTTGTTTTTCTAAAAAAACAAGGGTATTACGTTAAGGGAGTGGATTTGAAACTTCCAGAATTTTCAAGGTCCGGTGCTGATGACTTTGTAGTTGGGGACTTGCGAGATCCAGCCTTAGTAGAGTCATTATTTGAAGGTGGTATTGATGAGGTTTATCAGTTGGCCGCAGATATGGGCGGAGCTGGGTATTTGTTTACTGGAGACAATGATGCTGATGTAATGCATAACTCTGCTCTAATAAACTTGAATGTTTTGAAGTCTTCTGTAAATCATGGAGTTAAACGAGTTTTTTATTCTTCTTCAGCCTGTGTATATCCAGAATACAATCAAATGGATTCTGATAACCCTAACTGCGTAGAGGAGTCGGTTTATCCAGCACAGCCGGATAGTGAATACGGTTGGGAAAAGCTTTTTAGTGAGAGACTATACTTTTCATTTATGCGGAATTATTCCATTGATGTGAAGGTAGCTCGGTTTCATAATATTTTCGGACCACAGGGAACTTATGATGGCGGTAAAGAGAAAGTGCCGGCAGCGCTGGCAAGAAAAGTTGCAATGACCGCTGATGGTGGTGAAATAGAAGTTTGGGGAGATGGAGAACAAACTCGTTCATTTTTATTTATTGATGATTGTGTTCAAGCAGTATATCAACTTATGCAATCTGATTTTAGTGGCCCGGTAAATATTGGATCAGAAGAATTGGTGAGTATTAATCAATTAGCTAAAATATGTATGAGTGTTGCTGGTAAGAAGCTAACAATTAGACATGTTGACGGTCCACAAGGAGTTAGAGGAAGAAATTCGGACAACAGATTAATTGAAGAAAAGCTCAATTGGACTCCAAAGGTTTCTTTAGAAGAAGGCATTAAAAGAACATATGAGTGGATTAATGCCGCAATTAATGCTACCAGATAACATAGAAAAGAGTGATTAAAAAAGACTCTTTTGAGAAGCATATATCTAAGGCAAGGGTGAAAAAAATTTCAATTATCACAGTTTGCTTAAACAGCGAGGCTACCATTGCTGATACCCTAAATAGTGTGGTTAACCAAGGTTATAGCGACTATGAACACATAGTTTTTGACGGAGGCTCAACCGATGGAACTATTGATATACTGAAGTCCTACAAGGACAAAGTGAGGTTAATTGAGGGGAGTGATTCCGGTATTTTTGACGCTATGAATCAAGCAATCTCCTTTGCTTCGGGGGATGTTATTGGAATTCTAAATTCAGATGACTTCTATTCAAATAACGGAGTTTTGTCAAAGGTGATGGAAGTTTTTAAAAACAGTCATACAGCTTCAGTTTATGGTGATTTATGCTATGTAAACCGAAAAGATGTGACCCAAATTAGCAGGTATTGGAAGGCGAGAAGCCTTAATGTTAATAGTTTTAAATATGGCTGGTCAATTCCGCATCCAACTTTTTTTGTTAAAAGAGAGCTTTATGATCTCTATGGAAAGTTTGATAGTAGTTTTAAAGTTTCTGGTGATTATGAATTAACCTTGAGGTTTCTTCTTAAGCATCGAATTGCTGTTGAGTATATCCCCGAGATATTGGTATACATGAGGACAGGCGGGAATAGCGATCAAGGAATTGCTCAAAGGATAAGGTCCTATAGAGAAGATAGAATAGCTTGGAAAAAGGCTGGTTTGAAACCAAGATTTTATACTGTTATTTTCAAGGTTTTGAGAAAGCTCCCTCAGCTTACCAAGCAAAAGCGATAAATGCCGAATTCGGTTTTGGCCTAATGTCAATTTTCCAGAAGAAGTAGATAGTGTTTAGCAGAGTAGCTTGTTTTTTTGGATATATAGTCTAAGCGAAAATTAGTTTTGACTAGAGTAAACGATTGTAAAACTAGGTTCTAATTTTCTTTAATCATTAAATAGACTATAATTGACTTATGATTTTTTGTCATCGGTTATAAATGCTGCCCTCTATTAACAAAAATGCTAACATCTTTTTTAAGCTTTTATCCAGGTTGCTCAACAAGCTTTTTGGGAAGTATTTATATGTAGCTATCATGACAGACTTTACCTATGCTAAGGATAATCTTTTAACTAAGAATTCGGCTTCTTTTCTTGAAGACCCTCAGTTTAGAAGAGCTTACCTTGCTGGTAAGCAGACTGATAAGGATCGTTTTTTGAAAGGGGTAGACCTAGAGTGGAGAGTTCATGTTCTTTGTTGGAGCGCAAAGTACGCCACTAACTTGAATGGAGACTTTGTAGAATTAGGTGTTAGGACAGGTTTCTTCTCTAAGAGTATTATGGAGTTTGTTAATTTCGAAGAATTAGACAAGCGTTTTTTACTTATAGACAGCTTTAGAGGAGTAATACCTGAGCTCTTGAATTCAGATGAGTTAAGGAGAGAATCAAATAATACTGATTCAGTAAAAGTTTGGGAGAGCGTATATAGTCAGTTGGAAAAAGAATATCAACACACCCCCAAAGTGGAGGTAATAAAAGGCATTGTACCGGAAGTTTTGTTTGGGGTTAAATTCGATAAGATTGCATTCATTTCTCTAGATTTAAATAGTGCTTTGCCCGAAAAACATGCATTAGAATTTTTGTGGGAATACATTGTTCCGGGTGGCATAATAGTATTGGATGACTACGGCTACCCCGGGTATGAAGCCCAACAAGCTGTGCATAACGCTTTTGCTAAGAGTAAGGGCACTCATGTTCTTTGTTTGCCAACTTGTCAAGGCATTATTGTTAAGCCAAATTTGGATTGTAAATGAAATGGACTGGCGAACGATTAGTCACTCATGTTGATGCTCATTTTGCCTATGAGCATTTGCATCGTTACTATATTGCTATGCAATTTGCAAATGGTAAAAAGGTGCTTGATGCGGCATGTGGCGAAGGGTACGGTAGTGCTTTACTAGCAAAAAACGCAGACAGTGTAACGGGTATTGATCTCAGTGATAAGGCAATAGACCACGCTAATGAAAAGTATGGTGATTATAAAACTAACTTCGTAAGAGCAGATGTATATAGTTTGCCATTTCCTGAAGGTGAATTTGATTTGATTGTTTGCTTTGAGACTATAGAGCATGTGAATAGTCCTAATAGAGCCATCGAGGAGTTGAAAAGAGTATTGAGCCCAAATGGCTTGTTAATTATATCAACTCCAGATCGTGACAGTAAACATCACTTAGTTAGTAAAGCACATAATCCTTTTCATTTAAAAGAATTAAACCAAGAAGAATTCCAACATTTAATTAATCAGAATTTTATCAATAGTGATTTTTTATATCAAAAAACAATCACGGCCTCTTTAATAACATCAGGAGAGTCCATAGGTGAATTAAAAGAATATTCTGGGTGGTTTGATGGTTATGCTGAGGTTTGTCCAAAGAATAATTCGCAATATATGATTGGTTTTTGCTCGGATAGTTCATTGCCATCAGTACTGAGCAATAGTATCTTAAGTTATGAGCCTATACATAAATCGCTCATTAAAAGGGTGATGTTGAAAATTAGAAATTTGTTTAGATAGATATAGATGAGCTTACTAAAGAAGGTGTTTAATCAGTTTAGGTCTGCTAATGTTAATTCGGATATAGTTTTTCAAACTAATTTAAAACTCATAGAAAAGGCTCACCATCAAACAAGTTATCGAGGAGTAACTATGGTCAAATGTCCTTTTGACTTGGTATTGTATCAAATGATAATTTCAGAAGTTTGTCCCGATCTCATTATAGAAATAGGAACAAAGAAGGGAGGATCCGCTCTTTATTTTGCTGACCTCCTGAGAAATATTGGTTGTGGGGAAGTACATACGATTGACATAGAGCAGGCTGTCGATGAAAAAGTATTAAAGGCAAAAAATATAACTCTTTTTGAGGGCGGTTGGCAAAATTACCTTCTTGAAAACTGTCAGGGGTTTAAGAGAATAATGGTGATTGATGATGGTTCTCACGTTTATGATGAGGTCTTAGCGGCTTTTGAAAAGTTTAATAAGTTAGTTTCAGTTGGATCCTATTATATCATAGAAGACGGGATTATAGATCAGCTTAATATAAAGAAGGCTTGGTACAATGGCGGCCCCCTTAAGGCTTCCTTGGATATTTTAGATAAAGAACCTTCATTCGTTTTCGATAAGAAATACAATGATTTTTTTGGCCCTAACGCCACTTTCAATCCTTTAGGTTATCTAAAGAAGGTTTAAATATTAACCATGGTGGTTATAGAGTAAAGGGAGGCATATTTCATAAATCTCTTATTTAGGTAGCTGGCTCTCCAGCAGCATCACACTTTCCACATGGCTGGTGTGAAGAAACTGATCTACCAAATTGAATTTTTGTAGGACGTACCCTGCTAGAGAAAGTTGCTCAATATCTCTGGCTTGGGTGGCTGGATTACACGAAACATAAACCATTCGTTTAGCCTCCGAGTCAATGATTTTCTTGAGGGTTTTGGGAGCAACTCCCTCCTGTGATACGATTCACGCCATCTGTTGTCTAGAGTTTTAAATGTATAGACAGTAGTAATATTCGGTGATAATATGTTGTTGCAGTGGAAATGCGTGGCTTATCCATTAGGCAATCGTTTGCAATTTTTTTACGAAAGGTTTTGGAAGAACAATTTTTTTTGCAAAATTGGTCAACCAGTTACTGGTAAACTAATCTTGAATTGTGAAAGAATTACTAAATAGTTTTAGCGAAATAGTTGTTGAAAAGCCTTCTGATAAGATCATTCATCAGATTAAGGAGTTGATTTCATCGGGACAATTAAAGCCTGGTGATAAGCTGCCTTCTGAAAGGCAACTTAGTGAGCGTTTTGCTGTAGGCAGAACTTATGTAAGAGATGCCATACGTAAGTTGGAGTTCTACGGGATACTAAAAACGCTACCGCAAAGCGGAACGGTGGTTGCCGGTTTTGGTATTGCTGCTTTGGAAAGTTTGATTACCGATGTACTTAAGTTAGAGGGTACAGACTTTCATTCACTTGTTGAGACTCGGGTAGTACTTGAGATCAACTCTGCCAGGTTTGCTGCTCTTAGAAGAACGACTGATGATATTGTCGCATTGAAAAATGCTTTAACCTCTTACGAGAAGGCTGTTTCGACCGGTAAGGCTGCGGTTGAAGAGGACTTGCTTTTTCACCTTACAATTGCAGAGGCCAGCAAAAACTCTGTGTTGAAATCGCTGATGTTAATTGTTACTCCTGATATACTTACCTATTTCAAGGAGAACGATGTATGTAGCGGAAACAGACCCCTGACGGCTTTGGAAGATCATCATGTTATTCTCGATCATATTGTTAATCAAGAGCCTGATAAAGCGGGCGAATCGATGCGCGAGCATTTGAGTGACATTCTAAATTTTTCGAACAAAAACTTAAAACCCAATGAACATATAAAGTCGAAATAAAAAGAAAATGGATTGACAAAGCCAATCCATTAAAGAGCAGGAAATACAAACAGTACAATAGCCAAAAGTCCAGTATGTATCTACTCTATGTCATCAAAGATAGATGATGGTTGAGTAATTATCAAATTCATAGATCCTGCCTCTATACTTCAATCCATCTAAAAACTAAATAATGAAAAGATTTCTTAAGACTACATCATGGGTCATTGTCCTATTCATGATGATGAGCAATCCGCTGTTGTTTGCTCAACAAACTCAAACCATAAGGGGAACCATAACTGGTGATTTTAATGAAACAATTCCTGGCGTAACTATTAGAGTTAAAGGAACAGAGTTAGGAGCAATATCAGATGCAGAAGGTAAGTTCACAATTGCTGCATCACCTACTGATACACTTGTTTTTTCCTTTATTGGCTATGTTACACAAGAGGTAATGGTTGGTAATAAAACCACTTTAGAGGTGGTGCTAAAGACCGATGTTAAGGAACTAGACGAGGTGATTGTTATTGGTTACGGAACAGAGAAAAAGTCACATTTAACGGGTGCTATTTCCAAAGTAACTAATGAAAACCTTGATAAGCTACCTGTTGCCAGAGTTGATGATGCGCTTGTAGGCCAGGTATCGGGTGTTAATATTAGTAGCACTGAAGGAGAGGCTGGTTCTGCCCCAACCATAAGGATTAGAGGTACGGGTTCGGTTAGTGGTAGTTCGTCTCCATTAATAGTTGTAGACGGTTTGGTTGTAGACGAAGATTACCTGAGTGCGCTTGATATGAACTCAATCGAGTCGTTTGAGGTATTGAAAGATGCTGCCTCGGCAGCTATCTATGGTTCTAGAGGTGCTAATGGAGTAATTATAATTACCACAAAACAAGGGGCTGCAGGAGATACCAAGTTCAGCTATAACGGTTATTACGGCCTTAAAGAAGCCAGACAGAGCGATGCCTACTACTTTTCTATTGCAGAAACAGCTGCCGCAGAATTGGAGGCCAATGGTGAGTTATCGGACAGAACGCTTTACAAACAGCTCATTGGTGTAGATAGAGATTGGCAGGATGTGATTTTTGATGGTGGGGCTATTCAAAGCCACTCTATTACTGCGCGTGGGGGAAATGACCGAACTAAGTTTAGTACCGCCTTGAGCTATTTGCACGATGAAGGTGTGCTGTTGACAGATGACTTTAAGCGTTACACCTTTAACCTAAATGTTGAAACTCAAGTAAGTGATAAATTTAAGTTTGGCGCTCGATTCTCACCTTCATACTCAGACAGAAGAAGGTTTGATGGTTCTACACACGATATTTTAAGACAGACACCATGGCTACCAGTTTACCACGATGAAAACACAATTCAGTTTGTAGATAGAAATGTGTATCCAGATGTTCAGGTAGGAGATTATGCCCTACAAAGACATTTCGATAACTATGACTTGTATGGAGATGGTAGTGTTCTGGTAGATATCAGCAATACATCGAATACCAACCCTGCGGCAAAGGTTCTTGAACGAGACAGAAACGATTATAAGTTCAAGGCTTATGGGCAAATTTTTGGTGAATATAAGGTTTTAGATGGCCTTAAGTTTAGGGCTGTTTTAGCGGCCGATTACCAAAACACGAGAAGAGATAGATGGCAGGGTGTTGAATCTAGCCGTAATGGTGCCGCTGCAACTCAATACGATCTTTCTTCATTCAATAGAATCCATTTAGTTTCAGAAAACTATTTTTCCTACAACAAAACTATAGAGGATCATGAGATAAGTGCCGTGGCGGGTTTCTCGGCAGAAACTTGGGACACACATGCTGAAAGCACTACAGGTACAGGCTATGATTCTGATCTGTTAAGAACGCTTTCTGCTGCTACAACAATCGCTTCAGCCACATCTACCAGTTATAGGGAAACGTTCCAGTCTTATTTTGCTAGGGTTAATTATGCATTTGATGATAAGTATTTAGTATCTGCAAGTTTTAGAAGAGACGGTAGTTCTATTTTTGGGCCAAATAATAAGTATGGTAATTTTCCTGCCATTTCAGCTGGTTGGAGAATTTCTGAAGAAGCATTTCTATCAAATAATTCAATTGTAGACGAGCTTAAAGTAAGGGCTAGTTATGGTTTTACCGGAAATAAAACATTGCAAACAGGTAATGTTCTGGTAGATAATTACCCATACCTGTCATTAATGTCGCCAGGCACCGCGGTTACAGACGCAAGCCTAATTGCATCTTATCAAGCAATTAACATCGCCAACCCAGACCTTAAGTGGGAACGTTCCGAAGAGTTCAATCCGGGATTAGACTTTAGTTTGTTCAACGGAGTTCTTTCTGGCTCTTTAGATTACTACATACGCACAAGTGACCAGCTACTTTTAAATAACCCTGTTTCTACTACCACTGGCTTTAGCAATGCACTGGTTAACCTAGGAGAAGTTGAAAATAGTGGAGTTGAAGTGGAGTTTAGAACAAGAAATGTTAGCAACGAAACCTTTGAGTGGAATACCACGCTGCTTGTTTCTAAAAACAAAAACGAGCTCAAAAACTTTGGTGAGGCAAACGGACAAATTCAGAATGTAGACTCCAAGAGAGCTGCAGAGTGGATTAACCTTGAAGGAAATCCAATTTCATCTTTCTATGGATGGGTTGTAGATAGAGACATTCCCTTAGAATACCTAAACAACCCATATCACCCAGTGGGTGGTGAGGCTCAGGACGTATACGTAAAAGATTTGAATGGTGATGGTATAATAGATGATGACGATAAAACCATTATTGGCAACCCTTATCCAGACTTGATCTGGAGTATGATCAATGCTGTAAGTTATAAAAACTGGGATTTGAGCATAATGATTCAGGGAAGTCATGGGGCAGAGGTTAGAAATATGGGTGATCAGTATTTATTCAATCACTTCAATAGTTCTCAAGATTTCGATCCATCTATAACTCCAGACCAAGAATTCATTCGCGAAAAAATCTTTACAAATGATATCGTACAAGACGCGTCTTACATTGCTATACGCAACATTACGTTAGGTTATAATTTCCCTAGCTCGTTAGCAGGTAAGTTAAAAATGAACAGCCTGCGTGTGTATGCCTCTGGTCAGAACCTATTCTACTGGACAGCAGATGACTACACTGGATTTAACCCAGAGTCAATCTACAGCACTAGCCCAACAACTTGGGGTTATCAGCGTGCCGGATCACCAATTTTCGGCACAGTCTCACTAGGTATCAATTTAGAGTTTTAAGAAAGTAGATATGAAGAATCATATAAAAATATCAATCCTATTTCTCTTTGTGCTAATGGGGTGCGAAGACTTCCTGGACATAGCGCCAACTGCGGCAGTTAGTAGTGGCAACTACTTTGTTGACGACCAGCAGTTAGAAACAGGTGTAATTGCTATGTATGATGCTATTCAAGGCGTGAATTCAACATCTACAAGCGATAATCACTCAATTCAGTATGAATTTTACATAACCGAAATGAGGAGTGACAATACCCGAACTAAATCAAGTGAGGGTGAGGCTGCTCAGTTTGAGAGTTATACTATTCAGTCTACCAATGGTATTGTGCTCGATTACTACCGAAGTATGTATAACGTTATATACAGGGCTAATTTAGTACTGGAAAACATTGATGTGGCTTCAGATGCAAATCGCGATCAATTCGAAGGTGAAGCTAAGTTTGTAAGAGCATATGCCTATTTTAATCTAGTAAGGTTATTTGGCGATGTTCCTTTATTAGATAGAGTAATTGGGCCAGAAGATGAGGCCTTAAGCTTTACTAGAACAAGCACAGCTGATGTTTACAGCCTAATTACAAGCGACCTTCAAGATGCAGTAGCTAAGCTGGGCAAGGTTTCTATAAACCGAGCCTCAAAGGCAGCGGCTCAGGCCATGTTAGCCAAGGTATATTTAACCCAAGGCACCAACTACGTTGAAGCACAACAGCTTTTAGAAGCTATCATTGGAACAGAGTATTCTCTAGAAGATGATTTTAGAGATGTGTTCTATAGTGAATCAAACGATGAAGTGATTTTTGCTATCGGTTATTTGCCAGACTTAACAAGCGATAGTCAAAACTTTTCTTCAGAATGGTTAAATGCCGTTGGCCGTACCTCGGGCGTTAACTACGTAACCACAGAGGCCAGAGAGGCATTAGACAACTTAGGTGGTGCAAGAACCCAATATTCCTATAGACAGGACCAAAGGCAGCCAACAGAATACCAAGTAGTAAAGTATTTACCAGATGGTGATGAAAGCTTGGGAATACCTGCAACATCTACAGACCCGACCCTTGCTGGTAACGACTGGATTGTAATTCGCTATGCAGATGTTTTGCTAATGCATGTGGAGGCTATAATGGCGGGAGCAAATGAAACTTCATCGGGTAGCGCTATTTCATCCTTTCAGCAAGTAAGAAGTAGAGCAGGCATTACTACTCCTGTGGCCACTATTACTAAAGAAGATTTGCTCAACGAAAGAAGGGTTGAGCTTGCTTTTGAAAACCACAGATGGTTTGACTTGGTGAGGCTTGGTGTTGCCAGAGATGTCCTATCAGCCTTCTCTGCTGCAAATAACTATTCATTCTCAGATACAGATTTATTGTTGCCAATACCTCAGGCCGAAATAAATCTTAGTAAAGGGCTGCTAACACAGAACCCTGGTTATTAACCTCAAAAGGATATAAAAATGACTACTAAAAATAACAAAGCGTTTTTGAGTGTATTGATGGGTGTAATCATTACTTCAATACTAACTTCTTGCGATTTTACTTTTGAGTTGCCAGAGGAAGGCTCTATTCCAGATCAGACTCCTCCTACTGCAAGTTTTTCGGCTACTCAAAATGATACTGATTTTCTTCAGTACGACTTCTCCAATCTATCTAATAGTGCAACAACTTACTTATGGGACTTTGGAGATGGTAATACTTCTACCGATTTGGACCCTTCGAATACATATCCTGCTGAAGGTACCTATACGGTAAAGCTCACTGCATCGGATAACTTAGGAGTAACCGATACTTATGAGGCGGTAATCGAGGTAATTGAGCCAGAAGCTCCTCCGGCAATTATTCCTAATATTCTGGAAGCTGGTTTTGAAGATAATAGTTTGCCAGATGGTACTGGTGACGGAAGGGACTCTTGGAGAAATGATTTTGGGGGAGTGATTCAAATTACTTCCAGCCCAGTTCATGAAGGTTCTCAAGCATCTAAATTTCCCTCTGCTGGTGACCGTATAGCCTATCAGGAAATGGAGGTGTCTCCCAATACCGATTACATTCTAACATACTATTATACTCTGAAGACTGATAACCCAGGTGCTTTAACTGTAACAGTGTTGGGGGGAGGTATTTCGGATCTGTCTGAAGTTGCTGGTGCTACATTGGCCGCTTTTGAAGGTACGGACCAAACAGATGCAGATGCCTATGTAAGAGTTGAATTACCGTTTAATTCTGGAGCAAATTCAACAATGGCCATTTTAATCACCAATCAAGGGGTTGAGGCTAGGGCTGATGCACTTTCTATTGACCTAGCACAATAATGTACCTAATGAAATACCTTTTCATACTGTCGGTAGTGTTGCTCGTATCGGCTAGCGCGTGTAAGAAGGAGGCTCTAACACCAGAGCCTCCCCTTATTCAGCGTAAATACAAGTTGCCGGAAATAGATCTTTCTAACTGGAAAGTTACGCTGCCCATATCAAATTCATCAGGAAAGCCAGTTGAGGTAGAACCTCCAGAAATTTTGAGTTATGCTACTAATGAGCAACTACTGCCATTTATGTATAACGACTCTACGGATGCTGCCTTGGTTTTTTATACATACCCAGAGTCTTCTACGGCCAATTCTTCTTATTCCCGAACAGAGTTGCGCGAGCAAATGGTACCTGGAAGCAACAATACCAACTGGACTTTTGATCAAGGAGGTAGAATGAGAGGCACGTTGGCGGTAGAGGATATCTCTTCTGATGGTGATGGCAAACCTCACCGAACCATCATCATGCAAATTCACGGTAGGCTAACCAACGAGCAAAGGGATCTGATAGGCGAAGATGATAACAATGCCCCCCCTATTCTAAAAATTTATTGGAACGATGGGAAAGTAAGGGTTAAAACAAAGGTGCTAAAAGATTTAAACGCATCAGATACCGAGATACTTCATACGGCTGCTTGGGGAGACGATGAAGGACGAAATTTTTCAACCATTGTGGGGCATGAGAAATTCACATTAGAGGTAGTAGCATCTGCTGGTAGGCTAGAGGTAACACTTAACGATGACGAGACCTTTGTATATGGCGATGTGCATATGCAAAAGTGGAGTGTCTTCGAAAACTACTTTAAAGCTGGTAACTACCTAGCTACTACAGATGATGGAGCCTACGCCACTGTTAAATATTATGATTTAGAGGTTACTCACGATTAGTGCAAAACCTGAAAAAATTGTTCGAATGATAAGATTAACCATGCGCTTGAAGCAAAAAGCACACGCTTTACTTTTTATATTATCAATAGTTGTACTGTCGTGCAGCCAGCCTTTCGAAGGCACTTTAGTTCAAAACTTGGAAGAGTACGAAAAGGCAACTAAAGATCTAAAACCAGGCGAAACCATTGTTTTAGCCAATGGTGAATGGCACAATGCTGAGTTGAGGCTGAAGGCAAAAGGCACTAAAGAAAAGCCGATTACTTTAAAGGCAGAAACTCCAGGAAAAGTAATTCTAACGGGGCAGTCAAATCTGGCGTTTTCAGGGGAGTTTATTGAAATTTCTGGTTTGGTTTTTAAAAATGGTTATACCCCAACAAGTGAGGTAATCTCTTTTAAAACGGGTAAGTCAGAACTTGCAAACAATTCTCGGGTTACAAACTGTGTTATCGATAGTTTTTCCAACCCTGAGAGGTTCGATGGAGATACCTGGGTGGCCATATACGGAAAAAACAACAGGTTTGACCATAACTCGCTTATTGGTAAAGGAAACAGAGGGGTTACTCTTGCAGTAAAGCTAACCACTGAAGAAAGCCGAGAGAACAACCATGTAATTGAAAAAAACTACTTCGGTCCTCGACAAGTTTTGGGTTCTAATGGTGGCGAAACCCTTAGGGTTGGCACAAGCCACTACTCCAGAACTTACTCTAATACCATAGTTCGCAATAACTACTTTGATAGGGTAAACGGAGAACATGAAATTATCTCGAATAAAGCTTGTGGCAACCAATTTACCGGCAATGTTTTCTTTGAAAGTCAAGGCACGCTAACAATGCGTCACGGCCACCATACATTGGTCGAGCAAAACTACTTTTTAGGAAACAGAAAGGCTAATACTGGTGGTATTCGAATAATAAATGAATACCAAACTGTGAAGAACAACTACCTGTCAGGCTTAACTGGCCACAGGTTTAGAGGGGCTTTAGTGATTATGAACGGAGTGCCCAACTCACCAATAAATCGCTATAACCAAGTAGTAGACTCACATATGGAGAACAATATTGTGGTTAACTCAGATTACATTCAGTTATGTGCTGGTAGTGATGAGGAGCGGTCTGCAGTGCCTATTGGTTCTTCTTTTAAGCACAACCTCATTATATCAAAAACCAACCTCAACCCATTTACTATTTATGACGATGTATCCGGTATTGAGTTCGAAGGGAATTTGATGAATGAAGAAGCCGAACCTCCCTTTAACAATGGCTTTGGCAAAGTCCCTTTTGCATTGGCTAAAAATGAAAATGGACTTGTAGCACCTGATAAAGAACTAACCGATAAAATAAACTTTGGTGAGGTAAAGTTACCCATCAATAAAAATGAAGTGGGAGCAAGTTACTACCCAAAAGATGGCAGTGTAAAGGCATTTAATTCGGGTAAGGTTGTAAAAGTTGCTGCGGGTACAAATACCATTTTAGAGGCATTGGAGAATGTGCAGCCAGGCGATGTGCTTGAACTGGAAAATGGTGGGGAGTATTTGCTTACGAAATATGCTTATATCAATAGCCCAGTTTCTATTGTAAGCCCACAAGGAGGCGATAAGGCTAAGATTTTATCTGAAAAGCAAAGCTTCTTTAAAATAGAAAACGGAGGAGCTCTTCAGTTAACAAACGTTCATATTGATGGTGCCGAATCTCCGGATCAAGCCGGTAACAACGTGGTGAGCACCAGCAAGTATTCTATGAATAAGAACTATGCATTGGTGGTGGGAGACTGCGAGATAACCAATCTAGACAAAAACCATTCATTCGATTTCCTAAAGTCCTTTAAACACACATTTGCCGATTCTGTGGTAATAAGGCATTCTAACTTTGTAAATGTTACCGGTGCCATTATGACAATGGACATGGAGGTTGAAGATCTGGGTATTTATAATGTAGAAAATGTTCGTATTGAAAATACCAGATTTACAGATGTGCAGGGTGCTATTGCCAACATTTATAGAGGGGGCACGGATGAAAGCACATTTGGGCCAATTGTTTCAGTGGCTGATGTAACAGTGAATAACAGCAGCAAAGGAAGCCGAAACAAAGTGAACGCTGCATTTAGGTTTCATGGAGTTCAAAATTTAAATGTTGAGGGAGTAAAATTCTCGCAGAGTGCCGGAATAGACCTGTTCATGACAAATGGAGAACCAATTTCAAGGTTTGCCAATATTGCTTTTAATAAGTCTGATGGGCTAAATGCCAATAAAGGGCATTATGAAAAAACTAATGTAGTAGTAAATAAATGAGGTTAGTTACTGCTATTATATTACTTGTATTAGCCGTTTCATGTGCAAAAAATGAAGCAGGCAATGGACTGCAGCACCCAAATCTTATACTCACGGCACAAGGGGTTTCTTTAATGCGCTCTAGCTTGGGAAAAGTGCCTTTGTTCGACCAGTCCGTAGAAGAGGCAAAACAGGCAGTTCAGTCAGAAATGGAATTGGGGATAGAGGTTCCTATTCCAAAAGACCTAGCTGGTGGGTATACTCATGAAAGGCACAAGGCGAATTATTTTGCCATGCAAAAAGCAGGGGTGCTTTTTCAAATTACCGGAGAAGAAAAGTATGCCATTTACATCAGGGATATGTTGTTGGCATATGCCGAAATGTGGCCAACAATAGGTAAGCACCCAGCAGAGCGTTCCTATGCACGAGGGAAGTTGTTCTGGCAGTGCTTAAACGATGCCAATTGGCTTGTATATACAAGCCAAGCTTATGACTGTATTTACGATTGGCTCGATGAGGAAACTAGGATTAAACTCAACAAGGAGCTGTTTAGGCCATATGCCGAGTATGTATCGGTAGAAAACCCTCAATTCTTTAATAGAATACATAACCATAGTACATGGGGCAATGCCGCTGTGGGTATGATTGGTTTGGTAATGAACGATGAGGAGTTAGTAGACTGGGCGCTTTATGGTTTAGACTTAGAGGTGCCTGGCGATTTTGTAAAAGACAATGATGGAGGTGCTATTCAGTTGGAGGGACAGAAAGAAGCTGGCTTTTTAGCACAAATAGATCATTCTTTTTCGCCCGATGGCTACTACACCGAAGGTCCTTACTATCAACGATACGCCATGTATCCTTTCTTGATCTTTGCTCAGGCATTGGCAAATAAGAAACCTGAGTTAGGGATATTGAACTACAGAAATGGGCTATTGACAAAGGCTGTCTATGCGCTGATTAATCAAACCAACGCTCAAGGCGAGTTTTTCCCTATTAACGATGCGCAAAAAGGTATGTCGCTAGCTTCTAGGGAGCTAGTAAATGCAGTGAGTATGGCCTATCACTACGGTGGGCAAGATGCTGGCCTACTTTCAATTATTAAGTCCCAAGGTAGAGTACCGCTTAACGACTCTGGTTTAGATGCGGCTAAGGGTGTGGCAGATCAAGAGGTCGTAAAGTTTCCTTACAAAAGTATAGAACTAAGAGATGGAGCAGATGGCACTGAAGGTGCAATCGGTATTCTGCGGAGTAAGAGCTTGACTTTGGTGATGAAATACGCTAAGCACGGAATGGGGCATGGGCATTTTGATAGGCTCGGATTTCTGCTTTATGACGAAAAAGGGGAGGTTATTCAAGACTATGGTTCCGCACGCTGGGTGAACATAGAGCACAAAGATGGAGGTGGCTATTTAAAAGAGAATCACAGCTGGGCCAAGGAGACCATAGCTCATAATACACTTGTTGTTAACAAAGACTCTCACTTTGATGGAAAGGTTGACGAAGCAGAAAAGTCCTCTGGTGTTCCTTACTTCTTTTCAGCTACACCTAGTGTGCACGTGGTTAGTGCTAAAGAGCCTAAAGCCTATAAAGATGTTGAACTGCAAAGAACAATGGCTGTTGTGGACATTGCTGAATTAGAGCATCCATTAGTTATTGACTTGTTTTCTGCTCAAGCTCCTGTCGGTACTAGATTCGATTTACCGCTTTACTACAAGGGTGAGTTTATGGCGTCAAACCAACAGTTTAGTGCTAATAATAACTTGGCTCCTATGGGGGAAGAATCTGGTTATCAGCATCTATGGGCAGAGTCACAGGCAAAATTAAAAAACGACTTGTTGCAGATTACTTGGTTCAATAACCAAAGGTTTTATACGGCTACCTCTGTTATAGAAGATGGAGATGAAGCCATTTTGACAAGGATTGGAGCCAACGATCCTAACTTTAATCTGAGACGGGATCCAGGTCTAATTCATAGAAGAAAGAGTGGTAATACCCTGTTTGCAAGTGTGTACGAGATACACGGCAGTTACGATTATGCGACCGAACGACCACTTAATCTATTCTCATCTATATCTCACCTGACGGTTTTACATCAATCAGCAGATTATGCAGCAATAGAACTTACGCTAGAAAGTGGAGCAACTTATCAATTCACTTTTTCACTGAACGATGATAGCAAAGCTAGTAACCATAGCATAAGTACTTCAAAAGGAAAAATTGAGTGGTCAGGAGTATATCAATTCATAAAAACAGAAAAATAGAAGCATGAAAAGGAATAGCGAAAAATACATTTTAACTGAAGGAATGGAATGGGAGAAACTCGGTGGAGGGGTTTCTAGAAAAATGCTCGGTTATGATAACCAAATAATGATGGTGTTGGTGAATTTTGAAGAAGGAGCAATAGGTACACCACATAGCCACTTCCATACACAAGCTACTTATTGTGTAGCAGGCAAATTCGAGTTTGAGATTGATGGTGTTAAGCAAGTTGTTATAGCTGGTGATGGTGTTTACATAGAACCCAACCTAGTACATAGCGCAGTTTGCTTAGAGGCAGGTCAATTAATTGATACGTTTAGCCCTGTTAGAGAAGATTTTCTTGACGGTTCTGGGGTCGCCTATTTTGGCGATAAGGAAGAATAATTGATTCACCACAAATTCTAAGAAATGAAACTTAAAGGACTCAGGTGGTGGATCATTGGGTTGGTTTGTTTGGCCACTATCATTAATTACATCGACAGGTCGGCATTGGCCATAATGTGGCCAGATATTTCGAAAGACTTGGGTATGGATAAAAACGACTATGCCCTTATCCTAAATATATTTCTGGTCGCCTATGCTATTGGTCAGTCGGTTTCTGGAAAAATGTTCGATAAAATAGGCACACGCGCAGGTTTTGTCGTATCTATAACCCTTTGGGGCTTGGCCACAGCACTACATGCATTTGCTAAGGGAGTGCTTTCTTTTAGCTTTTTCAGGGTGCTTTTAGGCCTTGGTGAAGCTGGTAATTGGCCAGGTGCTGTAAAGAGTAATGCAGAGTGGTTCCCAGCCAAGGAAAGAGCGTTGGCGCAAGGTATTTTTAATTCGGGTGCGGCCATGGGCTCTATTGTAGCGCCTCCTTTAATTGCAGTGGTTTGGGTGGCCATTGGGTGGAAATATACTTTTGTCCTTTTGGGCTTACTAGGTATACTTTGGGTCATTCCGTGGCTTATTATTAACAAATCTATTCCTGCTAAGCATAAATGGATAACCGAAAAAGAGCGGGAGTATATACTCTCTGGTATAAAGCAAAAGGAAGAAGATCCTTCAAAACCTGGGCTTAGTATGAGACAGATTTTGTCTCATAGAGAGGCTTGGGCTGTTTTAGCATCTCGTTTTTTTGTCGAACCTATTTGGTGGCTCTTTGTAGGCTGGATGCCAATTTACCTAGCCGATGTGTATGGCTTTGATGTAAAGGAGATTGGCTTTTTTGCTTGGGTGCCGTATGTAGGAGCCGCTTTAGGAAGTTTGTCGGGGGGGTATTTTTCTGGCAGATTAATGATAAATGGCGCCACGGTTGACCAAGCCAGAAAACGCACTATTCTGGTAGGTTGTGCTATCATGTTTGTAGGCCTCATAGCCACCATTCTAGCGGGAGATACAGCCCTAAAATTTGTGGCAATTGTAGCTGTAGTACTATATGGTTTTCAGTTCGTAATATCAAATATACAGACCATTCCAAGCGATTTGTTTAGTGGGAAATCTGTGGGCTCCTTAGCAGGGCTGGGCGGTACTGTCGGCATATTCTCTGTAATCATTATGAACTTCTTGGTACCGGTTATTACCGAGCGTTATTCCTATACGCCAATATTTATCATGATTGCTGTATTCGTGCCATTAGGGTATTTATCAATCAACTTCTTCGCAAAAGAAATTAAATCAATTGACTAGAACATAAATATTTATAACAGAACAAAATGGAAAACACTAATAGAGTAGCAATAGTAACAGGAGCAACCGGAGGCATTGGCTTTGAGGTGGCTAAAAGACTTGGAAAAGAAGGGTATACCGTTGTGCTAAATGGTATTGAAGATGAGAAAGGTGCCGAAAGAGTAGCAGAACTCTCAAAAGATGGCATTACCGCAGAGTACTACGGTTTTGATGTGACAAAAGAAGATGAAGTAACATCCAACATCAAAGCAATTGGCGACAAGTATGGCCGAATTGATGTTCTGGTAAATAATGCGGGGGGCTTAGGTGGTAGATCTAGGTTCGAAGAAATGACCACTGAGTTTTATAGAAACGTAATGGCGCTGAACCTAGATTCTGTGTTTTTTGCTTCTAGAGCAGCTATTCCGTATCTCAAAAAGGGAGAGAATGCTTCAATTATTAACTACACCTCAATAGCTGGTTGGAATGCCGGTGGACCAGGTGCAGGTATCTATGGAACTTCAAAAGCAGGCGTTCATGCAATAACCAGGGCTTTGGCCAAAGATTTGGCAGAATATGGTATTCGTGTAAACGCAGTATCTCCAGGTACTATCGATACACCATTCCACGCACAAATTAAGTCTACCAAGCCCGAGGTGTTTGCCTCTTGGAAGAACAACATTCTGTTGGGTAAGCTAGGGCAACCAGAAGAAGTTGCTTCAGTAGTAGCCTTTTTAGCTGGTAAAGATGCCTCTTTTATTACTGCCGAAACAATTCAGGTTGGCGGTGGCCAAGGGTTAGGTATTTAATCCAAAACAATTACAAAACTTAACTAGACTTATTAACGGAGGGCATTGTGCCCTCCTAAACGCTTTAAGATGAAAATACTCAGCATAGGCGAGCTGCTAATGCGTTTGACCGTACCCGATAACCTTAGGTTTACTCAGGCAAATGAGTTTCGCCTAAATATTGGAGGCTCTGAAGCTAATGTAGCTATGATTTTAGCCCAGTTGGGTTGGGATGCAAGTGTGCTTAGCGCTTTGCCAAATAATGATTTGGGAGATAGAGTTTTGCAAGAACTGCATCGGTTCAAGGTAGATACAGCGCATATTGCTCGCATTGGAGAGCGCGTGGGGCTATACTTTTTAGAAGAGGGAAGCTCCATTAGAAGCAGCAGAATAATATATGATAGAGGGCACGCTTCAATAAACGACCTTACACCAGAGCATATAGATTGGGATGCGGTTTTTGAAGGAGTGACACACTTGCACTGGTCGGGAATAACACCTGCGTTGTCACTAAATGCAGCTATGGTTTGTCAAGAGGCTGTTGACCGTGCCTATGATTTGGGCGTATCCATTTCATGTGACTTGCACTTTCGGAAAAACCTATGGGCTTATGGTAAAAAGCCTATTGAGGTAATTTCGCCATTATTAGAAAAGTCGGCTACGGTTTTAGGTGACCCCTCTACTATCCAATCGCTTACTGGTTTAGAGATGGAATCTAAGAAAATCACAGCAATTGAAAGTGTAGATCAGTTGTTGCCCGACTACAGGAAGTTAATGGATCGTTTTCCTTCAATAAAGGGCGTTTCGATGCTCTTACGCACAATTCAAAGTGCGAGCCACCATAACCTAAAGGCAGTTTTAGTAACAGATAACGAGGCATTTGAAGCACCTACAATAAAAATAGACAACATAAAGGATAGGATTGGTGGTGGCGATGCATACATGGCTGGCTTACTGTACGGATTAAATCACTACAAAGACAAACAAGATGGGCTGAAGTTTGCCTTAGCGATTTCGGCACTTAAGCATACTATTAGTGGCGATTATTTTACAGGCAAAGTAGAAGAAGTAGAGCAAATTATGAACGCCACCCAACTTGGAAAAATCATTAGATAAAAATATAGCCAAATGAAACCTAGCGTTGTGATCATTTGTGGTGGTGGACCTGCCCCTGGTATTAATGCTGTAATTGCAACTGTGGCCAAAACGTTTATGTCTGACGGTTATAGAGTTTTAGGAGTGCATTACGGTTACCAGGGGCTTTTTTCAGAAAGCCCTGATATAAAAGAGTTTGATTTTGACCATGCAGATAGAATAGCGAATCGTGGTGGGTCAACCTTAATTATGGCCCGATTTAAACCGAAAGACAGTGATTTCAATACAGGGATATTTAAGCGAGAGAATGTAAAATTGTTGGTTACAATTGGAGGGGATGATACTGCCTCTACTGCCAATAGGATTTCAAAATACCTGGCAAGCCAACACATTAATATATCCAACATTCATGTGCCTAAAACCATTGATAATGACTTGCCCCTGCCTGATAGAAACCCCACATTTGGATTTCACTCTGCCAAGGATGAGGGAGTAAGAATTGGCAATGCTGTTTATGAAGATGCTAGAACAAGCCGCCAATGGTTTGTTATGTCAGTAATGGGCCGGTCGGCTGGTCATTTAGCTTTTGGAATAGCCACTGGCTGTCATTATCCTATTATGATAATTCCTGAAATGTTTAACAGGACCAAGGTTACCCTAGACAAAATCACCGACCTAATTGTTTCGTCAATCATCAAGCGAAAGTTGATGGGGGTTGAGTATGGTGTGGCCATAATAAGTGAAGGCGTATTCCATAGTCTCGATATGAATGAAGTGATAGATGCCGGGATTGACCTTACCTATGATGACCACGGGCACCCGGAATTAGGGAATGTATCAAAGGCACATATTTTTAATGTGCTGTTAAGCAAAAAACTAAAGTCCTTAAAAATTGATGTTAAAACTAGGCCTGTAGAGCTCGGCTACGAGTTGCGTTGCGCTAGGCCAATTGGTTTCGATTTAACTTTATGTTCACTGTTGGGCTTAGGGGTTAAAAAGTTATATAATGAAGGTAAAACGGGCTGTATAGTTAGTGCCAATTCTACCGGAGATATAACTCCATTGTACTTAAGTGATTTCGAAAAGGATGGGAAAATCCCTCCAAGGTTAGTGGATATGAATTCTGAAATTGCTAAGCTCTTTTTTGAAAACATGCACTACATTACTCCTAATGATTACAAGGGAGCTAAAGCGTACCTAAGTGGCCCGCAAATTTATGATTTTAAGAAAATACTGAACTGGAAATAATGGCAAGATTCACCAGAATAGAAGTTGCACAACAAATGCACCAAACAGGAATAGTTCCTGTGTACTATAATGAGGACTTAAAAACCTGCAAAGAAGTATTGAAGGCTAGTTATGCAGCGGGCGTACGTGTTTTCGAATTTACAAATAGAGGTGATCAGGCACACGAGATTTTTAGTGAGTTGTATAAACTATGCAAAACGGAATTGCCCGAAATGATGCTTGGCGTAGGCTCTATTGTTGATGGAGCAACGGCTGCTTTGTATTTACAATTGGGAGCCGATTTAATTGTTTCGCCTGTGTTAAACCATGAGATAGCCAAGGTGTGCAATCGCAGAAAAGTACTTTGGGCGGCAGGCTGTGGAACGCTTTCGGAGATTAATCAGGCAGAAGAATGGGGAGCAGAAATAGTCAAGCTTTTTCCAGCGCAAGAATCTGGTGGGGCTAGCTTTATCAAATCCATTGCTGGGCCATGTCCATGGACATGTATTATGCCAACGGGCGGTGTTGAACCTACCCATGAAAGTTTAAAAGAGTGGTTTGGAGCTGGTGCGTATTGTGTAGGCATGGGTTCTAAGCTTATGGATAAGAAACTAATAGCCAACCAAGAATTTACCAAGCTTACGGAGTTTATTCAAGTAGCATTAAACTTAACAAGAACAGTACGTATGGGCTGATCTTCGAGATGTAATGTTTAGTTAAAATGAGTTGCCACAGCAACTCATTTTGTTTGTCCGAGCCATTTCTATCGCTCTTACCCTTCCTTCTCCAGCAACATCACACTTTCTACATGGCTGGTGTGAGGAAACTGATCTACCAAGCTGAATTTTTGCAGGACGTACCCTGCTAGAGAAAGTTGCTCAATATCTCTGGCTTGGGTGGCCGGATTGCACGAAACGTAAACCATTCGTTTAGCCTCCAAGTCAATGATTTTCTTGAGGGTTTTGGGAGCAACCCCCGCTCTAGCTGGGTCTAAAATAACTGTGCCTATTTTGCCTTTGTACGCTGGGTGGTCTCTTAAGAATTTACCTACATCTGCAGCGAAAAACTTAAGCCCTGTAATGTTGTTGCGGCTGGCATTTTCACGTGCGTCTTTAATAGCCGACTCTACAATGTCAACCCCAACTATTTGTGCATTTTCACTTTTTGAAGCAAGTATCTGCCCTATGGTTCCGGTGCCGCAAAACAGGTCGAGCACAATACTATCATCGATTGTGTCCTTGCGTTCCAAAGCATACTCAAGCACCTTTGAGTAAAGCTTTTCGGCCGATTTTGGGTTAGTTTGGAAAAAGCTCTTCATGCTGATCTCAAAGTTCAGACCGAGCAATTCTTCTACAATCTTATCTTCTCCATATACCAGTCTAATTTTCCCTGTCGTAGCAATGGTTCTATCTGCAACCTCATCGTTGGTGGTGTGCAAAAGCCCGGCTACGCGGTCGCCAAAAAGGGAAACCAAAAACGTTGCGAACTTCTTCAAGTCAAACTTTGGTAAGTCTGCAGATGTGGTGACAAGGTTAAAAAGTAGTTGGTTCGTTTTGAAAGATTTTCTGACCACAAAGAATCGGAAAAATCCAGCTTGTCTTGGGCCATGCCAAGGGCTTAAGCCAGTGTTTTCGCAATATGCTTTGATGGCGCTTAGCTTGTTTTCTAATTCCTCATCAAACAAGCCAGAATCTTTTTTTAGGTCATCGCCACACCACCAAGTGCCTCTTTTTTTGAATCCCAGCGTAAACTCATCCACGTCTGTTTTTTGTTCATGGTCGTAGCCAATGGCCGAAAAGGCATACTCCATTTTGTTGCGGTAATGGAATGTGCTGGGCGATGAGATAAATTCATCGAAGTAAGATTCGATGTTTTCTACCTTTCCTATTCGCCTGAAAAGCTCCAACGTACTTTGTTTTTTGTACGTGTGCTGTAGCTCAATGGGAAGTTTAATGTAAGGAGCCCCGGGGATTTCTTGATAAGGCATATCAACTTCGTTCTGAGAAGCCTCAAGCACTTCAAGTAATTTACACTCAGCAAAAGTTTTGCTTGCCTTTTGAACTTGCGCTTTTACGAGCTGGCCTGGTAATGTATTGGGCACGAACACCACAAACTCCCCGTGTTCGTTCTGAATTTTCCCTATGCCTTTTCCTCCAAATGCATAATCCTTAATGCGGATTTCGAGTATTTCTCCACGCTTAACAAACTTGTTGCTTCTTCTTCCCTGGGTCATAGCCGCAAAGATAGAGAATTGAGTTTAGCTGCATATCCTTTGCGTATCAAATAACAAACCTGATTTTTGGTTGAAACTTAACTGATTAGGTGGTTTTTGATGTCGATGATCACCACTGAATTTGGTTTTTCCTAAGCCATCGTTTTCATAAAGTCTTTACGCTCAGGGCTGTGTTTTGCAATAGAAGCCCTACCTTTGCGCGCTAAGCTAGAAGAGAGATTAAAATGAAATTCAGAGAGGCCTTTTCCATCATCGATAAGAATCGAATTAGTACCAAAAGCGATATATTCTCGGGTTTAACTGTGGCGCTAGCCTTGGTGCCAGAAGCAGTTGCATTTGCCTTTGTGGCAGGTATTTCGCCAATCATTGGTCTTTATGGTGCCTTTATGATGGGGCTTATTACCTCCATTTTTGGCGGTCGACCGGGCATGATCTCTGGAGCAACCGGAGCTTTGGCGGTGGTAATGGTGCATTTAGTAGCCGAAGGCGAAGCACTTGGCGAAGGTCAGGGGCTTCAGTACTTGTTTGCTACGTTAGTGCTTACCGGAATTGTGCAGATGTCAGCCGGCTTCCTCAAGCTCGGTAAGTTCATCCGAATGGTGCCTCACTCTGTAATGATGGGTTTTGTGAACGGTTTGGCCATTGTGATCTTCATGTCGCAATTGGGCATGTTTAAGGCAGGTGGCGAATGGTTGGCAGGAAAAGACCTTTTCATAATGCTTGGTTTTGTACTGCTGACCATGGGGATTATGGTTTTCCTTCCTCGTGTTAATAAAAATATTCCGGCTGCTTTGGTAGCCATTTTGGTGGTTTCGGGTATTGTTATTTTGGGTGGTGTGGAAACCGCTACAGTTAAGAGCTTTATTCAAGATGGTGGCGGAACTGGCATTAAGGCCGGTTTGCCTTCTTTCAATGTACCTATCATTCCTGTGAACATGGAAACCCTAAGCTTTATCTTTCCTTATGCGGTGATTTTGGCAGCGATTGGTTTGATTGAATCCTTAATGACACTCAACCTTTTAGACGAACTTACAGAAACCAGAGGCAATGGAAATAGAGAGTGTATTGCACAAGGTTTGGCTAACCTAACCAACGGATTCTTTGGCGGTATGGGAGGCTGCGCGATGATCGGCCAGAGTATTATCAACGTAAAGTCTGGCGGTAGAGGTAGACTTTCGGGCGTAGTTGCAGCGCTGGCTTTGTTGGCCTTTATTCTATTTGGTTCTACCTATATCGAAATGGTGCCTATTGCCGCTTTGGTAGGTGTAATGTTTATGGTGGTAATAGGCACTTTTGCCTGGAGTACCTTCAAAATCATCAATAAGGTGCCTGTTTCCGATGTTATCGTAATTGTTCTGGTGACAGGTCTTACCGTGATTTTTGACTTAGCTATTGCTGTATTTGCCGGGGTGATTGTTTCGGCTTTGGTATTTGCTTGGGAGAATGCCTTGAGAATTCGTGCGCGCAAATCGGTTGATGAACACGGTATAAAACACTACGAAATTTATGGGCCACTTTTCTTCGGTTCGGTAAGTCTTTTCAATGCTAAGTTCGAAGTAAAAGAAGATCCGCAAGAAGTGATTATCGACTTTAAAGAGTCTAGAATCGTGGACCAATCGGCTATTGAGGCCATTAACAAACTTGCTGAAAAGTATCAGAAAGAAGGCAAAACCATTCACCTTCGCCATTTAAGTAAAGACTGTACGCGCCTTATCGAGCGTGCCGAAAAGATTTGCGATGTGAATGTGCTAGAAGATCCTGACTACTTTGTGGCGATAGATAATTATAAGAAGTATAAAGAGGCGACTTCTTAAACCTGCACTTTCATTTATCTTTAAAACATGAAAAACAAAGTCGCAATTGTTACCGGTGGCTCATCGGGTATCGGAAGAGGTTTGGCGCTGGCTTTTGCCAAGCAGGGTTGCAAGTTGGTGATTACCGGCCGAAATGAAGATCGCCTGAATGCTGTAGCCGAAGAACTTGAGGCTATGAATTGCCCTAACCTTTGTCTAAAGCTCGATGTGGCACAAGAAGCCGATAATAAATTGCTCGTTGACGAAACCATTAAAGCTTTCGGTCAGATTGACTTTTTGGTGAATAATGCCGGCATCAGTATGCGCGCTTTGTTTGAAGAAATTGAGTTAGATGTCTTCAAAAAAGTAATGGATATCAACTTTTATGGAACGCTCTATGCGACTAAATACTGCTTGCCGCATATCTTAAAATCCAAAGGTTCAATTGTGGGTGTATCCTCCATCAATGGCTATCGTGGCACCCCAGCCCGAACGGCTTATACGGCTTCTAAATACGCTATGAATGGCTTTTTCGAGTCGTTGCGCACCGAGGTAATGCACCGAGGAGTACATGTATTGGTGGCTTGCCCTGGCTTTACCGGAACCAACATTCGCAATGCAGCATTAACGGCAGATGGTTCTTCTCAGGGCGAATCGCCTCGCGATGAAGGCAAGATGATGACTGCCGAAGAAGTGGCAGAAGGCATCATCTCAGCCATTAAAAAACGCAAGCGAGATATCGTCTTCACTACCCAAGGCAAGTTGGCCGTTTTCTTAAACAAATGGATGCCTAAGCGAATGGACAAGATCGTTTTCAACGTATTTGCTAAAGAACCAGATTCTCCTTTCGGGAAGTAGTTATCGGTAGAATAAAATTAGCATACTTGTGATACTCAATAAGTAGACTGGTGAAGAAAAGAGCAAATGTCTTAACTCCTTATTTTTTAACATTATTTGGATGCTTTATCTACTGGTACTTTAATGGAGTTATGTTTGGTGTATCAGCTGGTGTTGACAGTTTAGTGTGGGTGTCTTTTGTAGCTTGCATTTTAGACTTGGGCTTGGGCTCTTGGCTGTTTTTGCACACCTTAAAAACAGGTCGATTGATTTCAATTGGATTGAGTACAATTACACTTTTAATGCCAGTCACTAGCCTCGTTTCATTGATGAAGACTAACGAACCTTATGGTGTTTACTATATTGTAGTTTACGTAATCTTTATTCTCATCTTTGGTACGGTTATAATAATTCACATTATCCAATTCAAAAAGCAGGTGAATGTTCCGAAATGGAATAAGGTTGTGCTATCAACCATACCATTGGGGCTATTGATAACATATTTGTCATTTCTATTCGGATTTAGCTAACTTTTATACTGTGTCTCCTGATTTCCGGTTAACGAGTAACTAATCAACCATTAACTTTTACTATTTTCGGATAAGTCTGTAATTAGCAAAACTGCTACCATCAGCCATCGAATGAGAGACATCCTCCAGTCATACCTTAAACGCCTCACCAACCTTTCGGGTAACAACCGATCTCTAGCGCTTTTAAAACTTCCTGCCGATCAGTTTATCGATTTGCACGAGTTCAATTTTGTGGATGGGAATCCTTCTTGGCGCATAATGGACGAACTGATTACCGGCAAAAATAAGATCAAGTTGGCCCCAGTTTCAGATCCACGCGACCCACATTCCAACAAGTTGTCCACTCGCCTAAAGAAATTGGTCCGAAGGGAAGAATTTATCTTTCAAGAAAGTGGTGCGCGCGATTTATATATCGGCTGGCCATTTATTCATGGCAAATTCAATGATGATACCATTGTAAGGGCTCCACTCTGCTTTTTCCCTATGGAATTGAAAGTGGAGAAAAACCACTGGGTGCTTTGCCCTAAGCAGGAGGTAAACATCAGTTTCAATAAGAGCTTACTGCTGGCCTTTGCGCATTACAACCAGGTGGAACTGATGCAGGATTTGGTGGAATACACTTTCGATGATTACGAGAAGGATTCAACCGCCTTTCGCAACGTGCTGTACGAAACCATACGCGATAGCTTGATGCAACTGCGTTTTGATAGAGCCTATTATGCCGATGAGCTGATAGCTTTTGAACCAACTACTCGCAAGGAGTTTGAAGAGGTACATCGCACTGGAGAAGTGAATGTGAAGATGGAAGCGGTACTCGGTATTTTTCCGCAGGCCGATTCTTATCTGGTGCCCGATTATGACTTTATGCTGGCCCATGAAGATTGGGAGCATATGGACGATTTCTTTGCTAATAAGTCGCTGGATGATACGAGCAAGGAAGATGGTTCGCTCGATTTGGAGCGTTACTTCCTAAACATGGTCAAAGAGGAAGAGTCATACACGCCTCTGCCCATCGATGCACACCAGGAAAATGCACTGAATGCGGTAAAAAAAGGCAATTCTATAGTGGTTCAAGGGCCTCCAGGAACTGGCAAGTCGCAGCTCATTGGTAACCTAGCGGCCGATTTTATTGCTCGTGGCAAAAAGGTGCTGGTGGTGAGTCAAAAACGGGCAGCGTTAGATGTGGTTTACGAACGGTTGAAGGCCATAGATATTCAGGATTTCATTGGCCTAGTACACGATTTTAAATCCGACAGACACGACATTTATAAACGAATTGCTTTACAGATTGAGCGCCTGCAGGATTATAGCCGTAGCAATAATAACCTCGATGCAATTCAGCTTGATAGAAACTTCAAAAAAGCGAGCTTAGAAATTGAAGAAACCATCGATCAACTCGATGAGTACAAGGCTGCACTTTTCAAGGATACAGAATGCGGGCTTTCGGCCAAAGAACTTTACCTCACCTCTGACCCCGATGCCGAGGCTATTTCGCTTACCCAAGAGTACAATCATTTTCATTTTAATGAACTGCATGAGTTTGTAAAGAAACTCGATCTCTATATCGATTATGCCAAAAAACTCGATGTGGAAGACCATCCATGGTCTGATCGGGTGAGTTTTGCCAAGTTCGGTACTAATGACTTGAAGCAAATCGTATCGTTGTTAGAAGAGATTCCGAAGGAGGCAAAGGCATACACCAAGGCAATATCTAAGATTGTAAACGAGGAGGTGGATTTTGATTCTTGCCGAACCTTTAGCGATAACCTGGAGAAGCTAAAGGAGATCAACAGCTACTTAAAGAACAAAGATATTTATGCTGTTTTTAAACCAATGGTGGGCTTTAATAACAGCGAAACCGAACCGCTTTGGATCAAAAATACCAGGAACCTCATTAACAAATGTTTTGAGGGAGCAGGGGTAGAACAAAGCATTGAATCGGGAAAAGTAGGGGAGGTTCAGGTAATTCTGAAGCAGCGACTAGATGCAAAATCGAGCGTTTGGAAATCGTTGAGATGGAATTTTTCTAAAGAGAAATTGAGGCTGGCCAGAATACTTGTGGCCAATGGCTTGAGTGATGATAAGGCTGGCTTGCAAGTGTTAACAGAGAAGCTCGACAATCGCTTGAATTTGCAGCACCAGCTAACCAAGATTAACAGCGTGGGCTGGATAAGCGAAGTGCCTCGTACGACCAGCCAGGAAGAACTGAACGAGTGGTTCGATCGCTTGGATATGGCTGTGCAAGCTAAGTTACGATTTAGCTCCTTCTCGAATTTCAGAGAGTATTTTCCGCTCCATCAGCTTACGACTAAGGAGCTGCGTGCTGTCATAAATGAGATTCACGATGCGCTGAAAGATTTGCCAGGCAAGCGCCAGCGATGGAATAAATATGTGCTCCCAAGGCAGATTGACTTGCTTTTGGGTAATGATGCTTTCTTAAAAGCATTAAGAAGAACCATTAAGCGTGATTT
Organism: Roseivirga pacifica; assembly: GCF_900111145.1. GTDB lineage: Bacteria > Bacteroidota > Bacteroidia > Cytophagales > Cyclobacteriaceae > Roseivirga > Roseivirga pacifica. The sequence goes on along the minus strand of NZ_FOIR01000001.1, from coordinate 210,744 downwards.
TGATACCTTATGTGAGTTGGATCAGTTACGGGATGCTTTCCATGAATCGGAGCTTGGTGTAGTTGATAAGCTTACCGAGTATATGGATCGAGATAAAAAGGAATTGTTATCACTTTTTGATAATAGCATTCGCTTGGCGTGGATCGACCACTTAGAAAGCAAGTACCCGATTCTGCGTTCCGTTTCTACCCTAAAGTTCGATAAGCTTACCACAGATCTGCGCGAGGCAGTTCACTTAAAACAAGAGGCCAGCCAGCAAATATTGCTGCAGCGAATTCGTGAGCAAACTTATGAGGGTATTGAGTTTAATCGCTTAAATAATCGGGTTACGTATCGCGATTTAGAGCACCAGGTGAATAAGCAACGTAGAATTTGGCCGCTAAGAAGAATCATTTCCAATTTTTCAGAAGAGCTTTTTAAACTGATTCCATGTTGGCTGGCATCGCCAGAAACTGTTTCAGCTATTTTCCCGATGGAGCCGCTTTTCGACTTAGTAATTTTTGATGAAGCCAGCCAGTGCTTTGCAGAACGCGGATTGCCGGCTATTTATCGTGGAAAACAAGTGGTGGTGGCTGGAGATAGCCAACAGCTTAAGCCTTTCGATTTGTATCGTGTACGTTGGGAGGAAGACTCAGATGAAATGGCATTAGAAGCAGAGTCTTTGCTCGACTTGACAAAGCAATACTTGATGGAAGTTCACCTGAAGGGACATTATCGTAGTCAATCACTTGCATTGATTGACTTTTCGAACCAACATTTTTACAAAGGAAAGCTGCAAATGCTACCCGAATTTGGCAGAGCTAACTCTGTGGAACCAGCCATTGAATACATTCAGGTGGAAGACGGTGTTTGGGAGAAACAGACCAACCAGCAAGAAGCTGAAAAGGTACTGGACTTGCTAAAGCAGTATGCCAAGCCAGAGACTGAGCTTTCCGTTGGTGTGGTAACTTTTAATGCCCGACAGCAAGAACTGATTAACGAGTTAATTGAGGAGTCGGGGCTTTCTTTCTCTGAAAAATTGTTTGTGAAGAACATCGAAAATGTTCAGGGAGATGAGCGGGATATCATCATTTTCTCGTTGGCTTATGCTAAAAACAGGCAGGGAAAAATGAATGTGCAGTTTGGGTCGCTTAATCAGGCTGGTGGCGAAAATAGACTAAATGTGGCTATTTCCAGGGCCAAGCAAAAAGTGTTTTTGGTCACATCAATTGCACCAAGTGAATTGAAGGTAGAACAAACCAAAAATGAAGGACCAAAGCTTTTGAAGGCTTATCTAAGTTATGCTCAAGAAGTATCCGAAAAGCAATACACGCCACATGTTGAAAGAAAGGAAGAACATCCGCAGGCTTGGTACCTTTCTCAAAAACTAGCAGCATGGGAAAAGGAGTATCCTTTCCGTACTGCGCTAGATTTACCATATGCCGATATTACGTTAATGAGGCGAGGAAAATACTTGGGCTTACTTTCTACCGATGATAACTCGTATTATGAGAGTTCATCGAATAAAGAAACCTTTGTGTATAACCCTGATTTATATGAGGCTAAGAATTGGCCGCATCGCATTATTCATTCCCGCGAATATTGGATTGACAAGGAATCGGTAAAGGAAAAAATTGGCCGATTTGTGGAGGTGCACAATGGCTAGTTTTCGCTATTGGTTACGGTAACGCCAACGGAAAGAACACCTGGTAACTCTGCCATGCGCATGTATTGCGCTACGGAAACTGTATAAGTACCGGGAGTAAAATTATAGCCTTCCAACACGGGAGCGGCATACTGATAAATGCTATTTCCTTTGCCCTGAGGTTTACCCGTTTCTTCATCGTACAGCACAAAGTTTACCAAATCGCTTGCTAATTCAGTGCCTTGTTGATCAGTTATGGTGTATTGTAGGTAAAGGTTGTAATACGGATATTCTAGGTTGCTCCTTACCTTAATGGCCACATCTTGCAGCGGTTCATTGCCAATTTCGAACTCAAAACTAGGGATAGAGTCCATGTTCCAAAGGCCTTCCTGAAAGTCGTGATTGTCTGAAAAAGTTGCGTCAAAATTGCAGGCACTAAGTAGTAGCACCAGCATTATGGCCACTACGGCTTGAAACTTATTGATCATTGGTTTTCTTCTTTCTTTTGAAACGCTTGTTCTTAGGTTTCTTATTGCCGTTTTGGTTACTGTTTTGTGGTTTGCTGCCACCATTGTTTTGGTTAGGACGCTGTTTTTGCCCGCCTTGACCTTGGCCTTGCTGTTTGGCTTTTGGTTGTTGGTTGGTGCTCTTGTTATTAGGGTTTTGCCCGCCACGATTCTTGTTATTGCGCGGTTTTGGCTTGCGCTTATTTCTGTTGGCTTTCTTGCGGAACTTCTCATCCATTCGCTCTAAATCGCGATTGATGGCCGTGTCTTTTACCTCTAGTTCAAAAACGTCTTCAGTTAAAGTTTCAGGCAGTTCACCTTTCTTATTTAGCGCAATAATTTCTTTTACTCTGTCCGTAGCAATTGGGTACCAAGTATTCTCTTCCGCAAAACTAAACCACATCAACTTTCTAAAGATGTCGGTCTTTTCAAGCTTGGCATCTCCTTTTTTGGTTTTCAGCTTGGTCACCTCAGGAATGTCCTCCAGCGCTTCCATGTAGGTGTCGAGCTCATAGTTGAGGCAGCACTTTAGGCGGCCACATTGGCCTGAAAGCTTGCTTGGGTTAAGGCTGAGGTTTTGGTAGCGCGCAGCGGAAGTTGAAACACTTTTGAACTCCGTGAGCCATGTAGAGCAGCAAAGTTCGCGGCCGCAAGAGCCAATGCCGCCAAGTCGGCCAGCTTCTTGACGCAAGCTAATTTGGCGCATTTCTACCCTGATCTTGAATTCTGAAGCCAGGATTTTAATCAGCTCACGAAAATCAACGCGTTCGTCTGCCGAGTAAAAAAATGTGGCTTTAGTATTATCAGATTGAAACTCAATGTCTGTGAGTTTCATGGCGAGCTTCTGCTCCAGTATAATGTTTCGGGTGCGGTAAAGCGCTGGCATTTCGCGCTTCTTTGCCTCTTCGTATTGCTCTAAATCTTTTGTGCTGGCTTTACGGTAAATCTGACGAATTTGATCATCATCTTTTACGCCTTTCTTTTTCATTTGAAGGCGAACTAGTTCACCCTGAAGCGAAATAAAGCCCATGTGATGCCCGCCTTGAACATCTACAATTACGGCTTCGCCAGTAACAACATCGAGCTTGTTGGTATTGCGATAGAAGTCTTTTCGGCCATTCTTGAAGCGAACTTCAACAATGTCGAAACGGTCTTGACTGGGTATGTCCATATTGGACAGCCAGTCAAAGGTGTTGAGTTTGTTACAACTTCCGGTGGCGCAGCCGCCATTGTTGTTACACCCTGCTGTTTTACCTTCTACTCCACAACTACAACTCATATGTATCTATTAAAGGCTCTTGCTCATTTATCGTCATTCAATTTTATGCCCGAATAATCGGGGCTGGTTGGAGTAATCTCGAAAAGTATTATGAGATTACACTATCCGATAAAACGGATTTCTGAAGACGAAAAACTGAAAGAGTTCTTTGTTCAACTTATTTCAAAAGCTTCAGAATATCTTGGCCAATATCTTTTCTGTGATATTCGTCTTTCCAAGAAATCTGAGCTACTCCATTATACGCATTTTCCAGCGCATTTTCTACACTATCACCCTTTCCGGTGAGTGCAAGTACTCTACCACCGTTTGTAAGTACTTCACCTGCATCGCTCAATTTGGTACCTGCATGAAATACGGTGGCCGATTCTACTGAATCAATGCCCGAAATAACATTCCCTTTTTCATAACTACCTGGGTAACCGCCAGAAACCATTACCACTGTAGTGGCAGTTTCTTCAGAAATGCTGTAAGGTACTTTGTCCAGCGATTGGTTGGTAGAAGCTTTCAGAAGTTCTACCATATCAGAATCTATTCTGGTGAAAACCGCTTGTGTTTCTGGGTCGCCCATGCGCACATTGTATTCAATTACGTAAGGCTCACCGTTCATGCTCATCAAGCCAATAAAGATAAAGCCAGTGTACTCAATACCTTCTGCTGCCAGTCCGTTAACCGTTGGTTTAATAATGCGCTCTTCTACCTTGCTCATAAACTCGGCATCGGCAAAAGGTACTGGGGTAACAGCTCCCATTCCGCCTGTGTTCAGGCCTTCGTCATTTTCGCCAATGCGTTTGTAGTCTTTTGCTTCAGGAAGGATTTTGTAGTTTTTTCCATCAGTTAATACAAAAACAGAAACCTCTATTCCTTCTAAGAACTGCTCAATTACCACGCGACTCGATGCCTCGCCAAACTTAGCGTCAACTAGCATTTCCTTCAGGGTTTCTCTAGCTTCTTCATTGGTTTGTGCTATGATCACGCCTTTGCCGGCAGCAAGCCCATCGGCTTTTAGCACAACCGGGGTTGGATGACTCGAAACGTAGTTCAAGCCTTCTTCCAAAGTGTCTTTCGTGAATGTTTTTGAACGCGCAGTAGGCACCTTGTACTTGCCCATAAACTGCTTAGAGAAGTCTTTGCTTCCTTCTAAGCGAGCGCCAGCTTTAGGTGGGCCAACAACGCCAATTTTGCTCAGTGTTTCGTCAGCTAAAAAGTAATCCTTAATGCCATTCACCAATGGGTCTTCAGGGCCAACAACTACCATTTCGATGTCGTTTTCTAGTACAAACTTTCCGATTGCCTCAAAATCGTTTACGTTAATGGCTACGTTGGTGCCAAGGCCGGCAGTTCCGGCATTTCCTGGGGCTATAAATAGTTTATCGCAGTGATTGCTTTGACTGATTTTCCAACTGAAGGCATGCTCTCTACCTCCGCTTCCTAACACAAGGATGTTCATAAATTCACGGGATTAATTCGCGGGTCAAAGGTAATTAATTTGCGTATTCTGAAAGGAATTTTATGCGAACAAGACGCAAATCTTCGTCAATTACGTCTTCATCCTCAAATTCCTCTAACGCATCATCAATATTGTCCGACTCGGCATTCATAAAGTAGTCCATGATGTCGTCAAGCTTTTCATCGTCCATTATTTGCTCTAGGTAATAATCGATGTTTAGCTTAGTGCCTGAGTAGCAGATAATTTCCATCTCCTCAAGCAGGGTGTCCATGGTCCAGCCCTTTTGCTCGGCTACTTCTTCCAAATCAATCATTCTGTCGATTTGCTGAATGATGTAGATTTTGTTTTTAGACTTAGAACCAGCTGTTTTTATAACAACCACATCTTCAATATCGATGTTGTTGTCTTCGACATATTGGTTGATGAGCTTTAGAAAAGAGCCTCCAAACTTGTTCACTTTGCCCATGCCTATGCCATTTACATTGGCTAGCGCTTCTTTGGTGGTTGGGTAAGTGGTGGCCATTTCCTGCAAAGAAGGATCTTGAATGATGACATAAGGCGGTAAATCCTTTTGCTTGGCAATCTTTTTTCTTTCGGCCTTTAATAAGTCATAAAGGACTGGGTCGTAAGAATTGCCCTTGCGTGGAGATGTTGGTAGCTCGTTCGACTCGTCTTCTGTAGCGTCAACATCACTAAAGTCTAAGTCTTTGGCAATTTCTACCGGATGTGGGTTTTTAATAAAGTCTAAGCCTTTTTGGGTGAGCTTTAGTAACCCTATATTTTCTATGTCTTTCTCTATAAATTCATTTAGCAGGGTTTGGCGGACAATAGATTTCCAGTAGTGGTCGTCCTTGTCTTTTCCCTTGCCGAAAATTTCAAGTTTATCGTGAGAATAACTCTTTACATATTGATTTTGCGACCCTCTGATTACACTAATTAGTTGGGTCATGCCAAAGCGCTGTTCGGTTTGCTGTACCGTTTCAATGGCGATTTTTACATCCTCTTGGCCATCGAAAGTTTCGCGTTCGTAGCGACAGTTGTCGCACATTTTATTTTCTGTGCATTCGGTACTGGTGTATTCTTCGCCAAAATAGTGGAGCAGCTGTTTTCTACGGCAAACGGCAGATTCTGAGTAAGAGGATATTTCCTCTAGTAGTAGCTTAGCATTTTCTTTCTCAGTTACCGGTTTGTCTTTATTGAATTTTTCCAGCTTTAGAATGTCGCTGTAGCGATAGAACATAATGCACTGACCTTCCAAACCATCGCGGCCTGCGCGGCCTGTCTCTTGGTAGTAACCTTCCAAAGATTTAGGTACATCGTAGTGAATCACAAAGCGTACATCTGGCTTATCGATACCCATTCCGAAGGCGATAGTCGCCACAATCACGTCTACTTCTTCATTCAGAAAGTCGTCTTGGTTTTTCATCCTAATACTAGGTTCAAAACCGGCATGGTAAGGGGCTGCATTAATGCCATTTACTTTCAGGAACTCGGCAATTTCTTCAACCTTTTTTCTGCTCAAACAATAGATTACCCCCGACTTACCTTGGTTCTCGCGAATGAATTTAATCAACTGCTTCTTCACCCCCTTTTTAGGGCGAATTTCATAGTAGAGGTTGTCGCGATTAAACGAAGATTTAAACACATCGGCATCTTCCATATTTAAGTTCCGCTGAATATCGAGCTGAACTTTTGGAGTGGCGGTAGCCGTAAGGGCAATAATTGGCACATCGCCCACTTGGTTGATGATGCTTTTTATTCTTCTGTATTCTGGTCTGAAATCGTGCCCCCACTCCGAAATACAGTGTGCTTCGTCAATGGCGGCAAAAGATATTTTAGTTTGCTTCAGAAAGTCTATGTTTTCCTCTTTGGTGAGCGATTCGGGTGCTACGTAAAGTAGCTTGATGTCGCCAGCCAAAGTAGCTTTCTTTATTCTGTTAATTTCGGTTTTTGATAAGGTAGAGTTAAGAAAGCGGGCGTTTATGCCTACTGCATTCATTTGGTCTACCTGATTTTTCATGAGCGCAATTAGGGGAGAGATAACGATTGCAGTTCCCTCTTGAACAATGGCAGGTAATTGATAACACATTGACTTCCCAGCGCCTGTAGGCATAATCACGAATGTGTTTTTGCCATCTAGAATGTTTAATATGATCTTTTCCTGGTTCCCTCTAAAATTGTCGTAACCGAAAACTTGTTTCAGTTTCGCTCTTAATTCATCTACACTTACCATATTGTTATGAGCTAATCTGTCAAGGATTTATGGGTTTCCTTATATTTGCTCGACACTTAAAAATGCCGTTTAATTGAAGTTAACTAAAAATATTCAAACCATTGCTAGAAGAACCTTATTGAAGGAAGCAGAAGCAATACAAAAGGTAACAGCTTTCATTGATGATAAGTTCGAATTGATAGTCAGCGAAATACTGGCTATGAACGGCAGGGTAATAGTGACAGGTATCGGGAAAAGCGCGATAGTGGCAAACAAAATTGTCGCTACCCTTAATTCCACCGGTACTCCATCGATATTTATGCACGCTGCAGACGCTATTCATGGCGATTTGGGCATGATTCAAGCAGATGATATGGTGATGTGTATTTCCAAAAGTGGGAATACCGAAGAAATAAAAGTGTTGATTCCGCTTATTAAGCACTCGGGAGCAAAGGTGATTGGGCTGGTAAGTAACATGGACTCTTACGTAGCCAAACATGCCGACTTTGTTTTGAACGGTACTATTGATGAGGAGGCTGACCCGAACAACCTAGCACCTACCACAAGCACCACTGTGCATATGGCCATTGGCGATGCTTTGGCGATTAGCTTGCTGAACGCTCGGGGCTTCACGTCAAGAGATTTTGCCAAATACCATCCTGGCGGATCGCTCGGCAAACAGCTCTACCTTAAGGTGGATGATATTTACCCTAAAAATGAATTACCAATTGTAGTTCAAACCGCTTTAGTGAAGGACAGCATTTTGGAGATTTCCAGAAAGCGTTTGGGAGCAGCGGCAGTGGTTGACGAAAAAAGTGCTTTGGTGGGCATATTTACGGATGGTGATTTACGTAGAATGCTGGAAAAACACACCGATTTTTCGCATATTACAATCGGAGAAGTGATGACTCCAAACCCAAAGACAATCAATAAGGGAGAATATGCTATTCATGCCTTGAACAAAATGCGCGAGTTCGATATCAATCAGCTCATAGTTGTTCATGAATCTTCGGTTGTCGGTTTTCTTCACATCAGCGACCTTTTGAACGAAGGGATTGTATAAACGATTTAACCTTAACCTCGACAATGGCACAAAATTACGTAGTAATAATGGCCGGTGGCATAGGTAGCCGCTTTTGGCCCTATAGCCGTGCGGCTAAACCAAAACAATTTTTAGATGTCCTCGGTACCGGCAGGTCATTAATTCAAATGACTTACGACCGTTTTTTAAACATCTGCCCAAGCGATAATATTTATGTAATTACCAATAAAGACTACAAGGGGCTGGTTCAAGAGCAGCTTCCTGAGCTTTCGGACGACCAGATTCTTTTGGAGCCAATTGGTAGAAATACTGCCGCAGCAGTGGCGTACCCAGCCTTCAAAATAAAGCAGAAGGATCCGGAAGGAATTATGATTGTAGCTCCTTCGGACCATGTAGTGTTTAAGGATGCTGTTTTTAAAGAAAACCTTACCACTGCTATCGATGCGGCTACAGGGACTAGCAAGCTAATTACTTTAGGCATAGTGCCAACCCGACCAGAAACAGGTTACGGGTATATTCAATACCACTCTAACAAGGACGAAAAAGTAAAGAAGGTAAAAACCTTTACAGAGAAACCAGAGCTGGAATTGGCCCAAAAATTTATTGAAAGTGGTGATTTTGTGTGGAATGCCGGGATATTCATATGGTCTATAGATACCATTACTAAAGCTTTTAATAAGTATCTAAAAGACATAGCCGTAATCTTTGAAGAAGGCGCAGACAGCTACTATACCGATAAGGAACAAGCGTTTATCGATAAGGCTTATTCTCAGTGTAAAAGTATTTCCATTGACTATGGTATAATGGAAAAGGCGGATGATGTTCACATGGTAAAAGGCCTTTTCGACTGGTCTGATCTGGGGAGCTGGGACTCTTTGCACGAGGCAAGAAAGAAAGACGAACACAACAATGTGGTTGATGGTAAGGCGGTCCTTTACAATTCGCAAAATTGCTATGTAAAAGGTGATGATGATCTGCTAATTGTAGCGCAAGACCTTGACGGTTACCTTGTAACCAAATCGGGCAACGTGGTACTAGTTTGTAAAAAGGATGCTGAAAAGAAATTCAGAGAGTTTCTTAGCGATGCAAAAGATGTTGGAGAGGAGTTTGCCTAGTCGGCAATACTCCTTTGCCTAATAGCTTCATATATAAATACGCCAGTTGCTACCGATACATTGAGCGATTCAATGTTGCCCGACATAGGTAGTTTGGCGTGTTTATCTGCCATTTTCAAATATTCTGGCGAAATACCTTCCTCCTCAGAGCCCATTAAAAGTGCGGTGGGCGCTTTTAAATCAGTATCATAAATAGAGTCGTTGGTCTTCTCTGTACAGGCCACTATTTGAACCCCGTTATTCTGCAGCTCTTCAATTGTTTGCTTTAAGTTCATCGATCGGCAAACCGGAATATAGCTGAGTGCCCCGGCTGAAGTTTTCATTGCATCGGAGCCAATTTGAGCACTGCCGCGGCTTGGAACCACTATGCCGTGTACACCCGCACATTCTGCTGTTCGGGCAATGGCGCCAAAGTTGCGCACATCAGTAATTCTGTCTAGAATAATCAGGAGTGGAGTTTCAGCATTGCCATAAGCCTCGCTAATTATGTTGTCCAATGAAGCAAAAGTGATTGGCGTAATAAAGGCAATGGCTCCTTGGTGGTTTTTTCGTGTAATGCGGTTCAGCTTTTCAATTGGCACACGCTGATAAGGAATGGTGTGCTGCTGTGCTGTGCGAATTAGTTCGCTGGTAAGTTCATTGTTTACATCGCGCTGAATCATCAGCTTGTCAACTTCCTTACCCGCTTCAATAGCTTCAATAATGGCACGAGTGCCATAAATAAAATCAGATTTGTTCTTTTGGTGCATTACTCAATTATTCTGCCTGCGCGCCATTGGGTTACGGCTGTCATCCAATCTTCGCGGTAGCGCTTTCCCCTCAACAGCTTATATTTTCTCAACCCGTCTTCAATAGTTAATTCAAAAACGAATCGCATCTTTCCTCCTTTAGCCGAAGAATAAACCCAAAGCTCGGTATTTTCATTGCGAAAAACTTGAATTGGGTCGCCAAAAATTTGATAAACCATACCGCGATCGGTTTTCCATCCTTCTCTATCAGAAGAAAACAACCAAGCCGATTTTCTGAGCCTGCGGTAATAATACTTAATAAAGTCCTTGGCCATTTTTTCGTTAGAAGAAATGGTGTTCTGAACAAAAAGCTCAAATGCTGCACGGGTATCGGAGTCCGCTCTAAGTGAGGTGAATTCCTCATTTGTACTTAAAAAAACCAAAGGTTTTACCAGCTCCGAATAGTCTTCGTAATAAGGATAAAAGTTATCCATAACTAATAAAGGAACCACTGCCTCAGTGTTATTGCTAGCACTTATTTTGTAAAAGCCCTGGTTGTGAAAGGTGAAAACTTCATTCTCATTTGCACCAAAAAGCGTATCGATAGAAATTCTTAACGGAGCGCCTCTTTCTGCCTCGTCAAAAGGTGGGGCAGGAAAAGCCCTGTTGTTTTCCATGCCCGAAATCTGATAGTTTGATTCTTGACCAAACACTTTCTTAAATCGTACAGGAATTCCCTTGTTTAGGTATTTTTGAAAGAGTGGGATGTCTTTTTCTGCCTGATAAACAAGGAATGAAGCCGGAGCAGTTTCTCCAACTTTAAGTGGTATGTCGTAATAGTAGTGTTTGTCTTTTTGAATGTTGTAAACGTCTACCACCATTATCGTTTCGTTGTTTTCAACACTAAAAGGCACTTCGAAAACAAACTCTCTAAAGGCCACATCAATAACATTTGTAGAGTCGATCTGGATGCTGCTGTTTACGTCCCGTTCATCCATATAATCGCTGCGCAGGTCGTATTTTATTTCGAAATCGCTGATTTTTACATTACCGCTGTTCAGGCTAAAATGCAAGAACAGTTTGTATTCACTGGCTTGAGAGGCCAGTTTGTGGCTCATTAAAAACTCGTTTTGCAGATTGTATTGATAGCTCAGTTCTGCGCTGCTCATTCTGCTTTGCGCATGTGCTGCAAGGCTTGTTGCAACCAAACAAATGCCAATTAGCCAACTTCTCATAGTTTAAAGTTATTCTTATTCTCTTTAGAAAACATCTCTGCTCCAACATTTTTGCCATTGGTAGGGCAATCTCAGCAATTGCATTAATTTTGCCCAAAATTCTATTATGGCTACTTACACAACGGAAATAGCGTCAGATCAGTTGGTTTCAGACAATCCAATCCATCAGCGGTTGCTGCAGGCTTATTATTTGGCCATGCCCTACGTAAGTGGAAGTCTGTTGGAACTGGGCTGTGGTGAAGGCCGTGGTGTGGCTTTGCTTTCACCTTTGGTGGAGCATTATACAGCCTTAGATAAGATTCAGGAGGTGATTGATAAGTTAAAGCCGAAGTTTCCAGAGGTGACTTTTGAGCAGGCTGTTTTTCCTCCGTTTTCCAACCTTAGCGACAACACTTTCGATAGCATAGTCTCTTTTCAGGTAATTGAACATGTGAAGAAGGATGCGGAATTTTTAGCAGAAATCCATCGTGTGCTAAAGCCGGGAGGAACAGCCGTGTTAACCACTCCGAACATCAAAAAAACCCTGACCCGTAACCCTTGGCATGTACGAGAATATACTGCGCAGCAATTAACGGATTTGGCCAAAAAATACTTTTCTGAGGTAGAAGTGAAGGGCGTTGCCGGTAACGAAAAGGTGATGGAATACTACGCGCAGAACAAAAAGTCGGTAGAGCGAATTACCCGTTTCGATATTTTGAATTTACAATACAGATTGCCCGCACCGATTCTTCGTATTCCTTACGACATTCTGAATAGAATGAACCGTAACAAACTGAATAAAGGAAATACAGGACTAGTTGCAGAAATCAATCACGATGATTACTTCTTGAGCGAAAATGCCGATGAGGCGCTCGACTTATTCTTAGTAGTTAAGAAATAATTTTATCAACTTAGGTGGAAACAATTCCACTTAACTAAGATGAAAAATATTTCCTTCAGGCTGGTGTGCTCGCTGGCGCTCTTGTTCACTTTTTCATGCCTCAATGCCCAAGATTTAAACAAGGTTTATAAAAAAGTAGTAGACGGTGTTGCGATTATAGAAGTAACCGAACACGAGATTGTAGGCAAAAGCGACCATAAACAAGAAGTTTCCGTTAGTGGACTTGGTACTGGCTTTCTGGTTGATGAGCATCATTTAATGACCGCAGCGCATGTAGTGCAAACTGCCGAAAGCATTCTTATTCATTTTCGCGATGGCGAATCGATTCCTGCCGATGTAGCGGCTATTTCCAAAACGGCCGATGTAGCCTTGCTCAAACTCAATTGGGCCAAAAAGAATCCAACCATTATTGAACTTGGCGACAGCGATAAAATGGAGGTGGGTAATCAGGTGTTTATTATAGGAGCACCTTTAGGGCTTACTTACTCCTTTTCTTCGGGCTACATAAGTGGAAAACAAAAGAGCAATAAGATTTCGAATGCACTGGTTAGTTTGGAGTTCTTTCAAACCGATGCGGCTATAAACAGAGGCAACTCAGGCGGACCAATGTTTAATACCAAAGGCCAGGTGGTAGGCATAGTAAGTTACATTTTGTCGCAGTCGGGCGGTTTTGAAGGCATTGGCTTTGCGGCTACCTCCAATATTGCTAAAGAAGTGCTTTACAACGAAGGCCTCATTTGGACAGGAATCGATGGCTACATGCTCACAGGTGATATGGCCAAGATTTTCAATCTGCCTCAGGCTAATGGAATGTTGGTGCAAAAAGTAGTGTTGCTTTCGCCAATGGGGCTTTTAGGAGTAAAGGGCGGTACCGTTAAGTCTGTAATTGAGGATGAACCGATCTTGTTAGGAGGAGATATAATTCTTGCCATTAACGGAATTAAAATAGCAACGGACGAAGCGAGCATAAATAAACTGGCCGAGGCCTTAAAAGCACGAGAAGGGGAGCAGCCAAAGCTTGAGCTAACCGTACTGCGAGCCGGGGAAGAGGTGGTGCTGAAAAATTAGCGAGCAATTTTAATTGCCTCGATCTAAACACAAAGGAGTCCCGTAAGGACTCCTTTTCTTCAACCAAAATATATAGTATATGAACTATAAATTATCTACTTAACGAAAGAGTATGTAGAGTATATTGTATGAACGCTGTTTTAACTAAATAGTATTTTTTTAACCTGAAATAATTACTTCGCTAAGTAGTCTTTTTTGTAATACTGTATTAAAGTTCAATTATTTAACCTAATAAGTCAAGATATTATTGTTTTAAATACCCGCTCATAAATTAAACATGCCTATACACAGTCTGCAGGGCAATTTTTTAATCAGTAAAGGCACAAAATCACTTAAATACTTATTTGCTAATCAAATCAATTCATTCTTGCTTTGCTTATATTCAAACACGAATGAAAGAGATACAGAAAATTGAGCTGAGGCATTTGGAGCTAAGCGACTTTGCCAATTTGCAAGAGTCGATGCACGAGGCCTATAGCAACTGGACTGGTGACTTTTGGAATAAAGGTCATATTCAGAAGTTGATCGATGTTTTTCCTGAAGGTCAGTTGGTAATTCTGGCCGATGGACAAATAGCGGGTTGCGCTTTAAGTTTGATTTTGGACTACAAAAAGTATGGAGATAACCATACTTATGCTCAGGTTACGGGTAACTATACCTTTAGCACGCACGACTCAAAAGGTAATGTGCTGTACGGAATAGAAATGTTCATTAAACCTGAATTTAGGGGAATGCGCTTGGGTAGAAGGTTGTACGATGCCCGCAAAGAGCTTTGTGAAAGTTTGAATTTAGAAGCTATAATGTTTGGCGGAAGAATTCCGAATTATCATAAGTTTTCCAAGGAGCTGAGGCCTTCGCAATACATTAAAAAAGTACAGCAGCTCGAGATTCACGATCCTACACTCAATTTTCAGTTGAGCAACGATTTTCACGTACTCAAGGTGCTGCGTAATTACATGCCTGATGATGCCGAGTCGAAGGAGTTTGCGGTACTCATGGAATGGAACAATATTAACTACGAGGAGAACGATGACAAGATAAACCTTCCGAAAACGGTAGTTAGGCTTGGGCTTATTCAATGGCAAATGCGCCTTTATAATGGCATTGGCGAATTGTTCGATCAAGTGGAGTTCTTTGTTGATGCAGTAGCCAGTTATAAGAGCGACTTTGTGCTCTTTCCAGAGTTTTTCAATGCACCATTAATGGCCGAATACAATGACCTGACAGAGGCTCAGGCTATTCGGAAACTAGCCGAGTATACCGATGAGATCAGGGAGCGTTTTTCGCGGTTGGCTATTACGTACAATGTGAATATCATAACCGGTAGCATGCCTAAACTGGAAGGCCAAACCTTGAACAATGTAGGTTTTTTGTGCCGAAGAGATGGTACTTACGAGCAGTACACCAAGCTGCATGTAACACCAGACGAAGAAAAATATTGGGGACTAACAGGTGGCAATGAGATCAAGGTGTTCGAAACTGACTGTGGCCCAATTGGCATTTTGATCTGCTACGATGTGGAGTTCCCTGAATTACCGCGAATTTTGGCCGAACAGGGAATGAATATTCTCTTTGTGCCGTTCCTTACCGACACCCAAAACGGTTACTCGCGTGTGCGATATTGCGCTAGGGCAAGGGCTATAGAAAACGAATGTTATGTGGCCATTGCCGGTAGTGTGGGCAACCTGCCAAAAGTAGAAAACATGGATATTCAGTTTGCACAGTCGGTGGTGTTTACGCCATGCGATTTTGCCTTTCCGACAACGGGTATAAAAGCCGAGGCTACTCCAAATACTGAAATGATTTTGGTGGCCGATGTAGATATGGACCTACTTTGGGAGCTGCACAACAATGGCGCGGTGCGCAACTTGAAAGATCGTAGAAAAGACCTCTACGATGTGATTACTAAAAGAAGCTTATGAGAGCACCTTTAATTATTAGCGGAAAGCAAATTTTGCCGGGCGAGGAAGCCGTTATCAATGTGAACATCGGCAAATTGCCTTCGCATTCTTCTATAGATTTGAACATAACTGTAGCAAGGGCCATGGAGGATGGCCCAACGCTGCTGCTCAGCGGAGGCCTTCATGGCGATGAAGTAAACGGAATTGAGATTGTAAGACGAATTATTGAGCACGAATGGCATCGACCTAAAATTGGTACGGTCATTTGTATTCCAATCATCAACATGTACGGTTTTATTCACTTTAGCCGCTATGTGCCCGATGGCAAAGATGTAAACCGTTCTTTTCCGGGAAATAAAAATGGCTCTTTGGCTTCGCGTGTGGCGCATTACCTTACGCACAATATTATCCCGAAGATAGATGTTGGCTTAGACTTCCATACCGGAGGGGCAGAGCGAACTAACTTTCCGCAATTGCGCTGTGTTTTAAAGGACGAAAAGAACGCCAAAATAGCCGATGTTTTTCAGCCCCCATTTATCATAAACGCGCCATACAGACCAAAATCGCTAAGGCAAACTGCTGCGCGAATGGGTAAGCATATTTTGGTGTATGAAGGTGGCGAGTCTACCCGATTTGACGAATATGCTATTGAGCAAGGAATTGAAGGAGCCTTACGTGTTATGAAATACTTGGGCATGCGCGAGCGGGCACCGGTAGCTGATAGAAAACCTATAACCGTAAAGAACTCATCGTGGGTGCGGGCAAAAAACTCTGGAATTTTCCATACGCTGATAGCCTATGGCGATGAGGTGCACAAAAACCAGATAGTGGGCTATATTAGCGACCCGTTTGGGGCTTCGAAAAGCCGAATTAAAAGCCCAGCAAACGGTTATGTAATTGGTTTAAACCATAACCCAATTGTGCATCAGGGAGATGCAATAATGCACATTGGTGTGAAAAAGTAGATTGAATGGAGAATATCGAGAAGCGGAATATCGAAATACTAGAGTCGCTCATTGAGGCGGGTAACGAAGATGACTTGCATGATTTGTTAGAAGCCATGAAGGCGGATGAAATTGTGCATGCATTTAGCCACCTGAATAAAGAGCAACGGGCCTTGCTTCTCGATCTTATTTCTTCTGAAAATGGCGCCAAGTTGCTAGAACTGGTGCCGCAGTCGCAGGCTGTTCAAACCATTGAAGAAATAGATAACGAAACAGCCGCTTCCATTCTGAATGAGCTTTACAGTGACGATCAGGTAGATATTATCGCTGAGCTGGATGAGGAAGATGCCAATGCTATTCTGGATGAAATGATTCCGGCTGAGGCAGAGAATGTGCGCAAGCTCATTGGCTACGACAGCGATTGTGCGGGTGGTTTAATGGTGACGGAATACTTAGCCTTTGAAGCCGACATGACGGTGGGACAGATTACCGCAGAACTGCAGCAAAAAGCAGATGTTTATGAAGATTATCATGTGCAATACATTTATGTATTGGAAGAAGGGCGCTTTTTAGGCGTACTGCAAATGCGCGATGTGGTGCTTTCTCGTGGCAATACTAAGCTGCGCAGTATCGTGAACACCAAGGCATTTACAGTACGCGATTCCGATGGATTGGACGACCTGATTGAGTTTTTTCATAAGTACGATTTCTTTGGCGTGCCAGTGGTTGACGAACAAGAGCAGTTGCTCGGTTTGGTGCTGCGTAGAGATGTGCAAGAAGCGGAGTCGGGCAGGAGTAATTACGAAATGCTAGAGACCCAAGGTATCGTAGGTGGTGAAGAGCTGAGGACCATGCCAGTTTTGCTGCGTTCTAAGCGAAGGCTGTCTTGGCTTTCGGTAAATATTTTGCTCAATATAATTGCGGCAAGCGTTATTGCGCTGTATCAAGATACGTTAGAGCAGGTGATTGCATTGGCGGTTTTCCTTCCGGTAATTTCCGACATGAGTGGCTGTTCTGGTAACCAGGCTGTAGCGGTAAGTTTACGCGAGCTTTCGCTAGGTGTGGTAAAGCCATATGAACTGGCGCGTGTACTTTGGCAAGAAATAAAGGTAGGTTTAATCAACGGAGTGGTACTGGGAATTCTCATCGGTATTGCGGCCTTTTTGTACCAAGGCAATGGCTATTTGGGTTTGGTAGTAGGTGGTGCTTTGGCCATTAATACAATTGTAGCGGTTAGCATAGGCGGTACTATTCCGCTTTTCCTTAAAAAGCTAAACACCGATCCGGCTTTAGCTTCCGGTCCTATTTTAACCACCGTAACCGATATGCTTGGTTTCTTTTTAGCCCTTACCTTTGCCGGTATGGCAATGGGTTATTTGGTGTAGAAGGAACATCTTCTATCCCTTACCAGTTAACCAATTATCTAATCCACTAATTTACCAATTACCTAATTCACTATTAACCATGGCCAGAACACCTTCAAATATGTTACCCTTGGGCACTCAAGCCCCAGACTTTTCTTTGTTCGATACCATTTCGGGTAAAAAAGTAAGCCTAAACGAGCTGAAGTCAAACAAGGCTACGGTGATTTTGTTTATCTGTAACCATTGCCCTTTTGTAAAGCATGTAGATGCCGGAATTGTAGCACTTGCCAAAGACTACCAAGCTAAAGGTGTTGCATTTATTGCCATAAGCTCCAACGATGTACAGAATTACCCGCAAGATGGGCCAGACCTGATGAAGGAAGAAGCCGAAAAAGTGGGCTACAGTTTTCCTTACCTATATGACGAAACTCAAGCCGTGGCCAAGGCCTACGATGCCGCCTGCACACCCGACTTCTACATTTTCGATGCAGAAATGAAGTGCGCTTACCGAGGTCAGCTAGACGGCTCTCGCCCAGGCAACGGTGTACCTGTAACAGGGAGTGACATGCGTGCCGCACTAGACGAAATTTTGGACGGAAAGCCAGTTTCCGCTCAGCAAATCCCTAGCCTAGGTTGCAATATTAAGTGGAGGTAGATGTGATTCTCTTTGTTATAGATTGAGAAAGAGAGCAGAGATAAAAAACACCCTAAAAAGCCATCCTTAAGAACTCATTCACCTTGTCGCCATAGCGTTGCTTGTATTCAGGGCGCGTGTAGATCTGTACATGATCAGCATTTTTGAAGAGGATTGGGTATACATTGTAAAGCCCTTCTACTTCTTGCTCCAAAATGGGTGCTGGAGTTTGCTTGTCGGTATCGGTGTAAAGCACCAGTGCCGGTAGCTTATTGTTCGAAAGCAAATAGGAGAACTTCATTTTGTCGCTATAGCCTTCTGTTTGTTTGTCGAAGTCGTTCCAAGCCATGTTAAAAATGAATTTTGGCAAGCCCATTTCTTGCGCTCCGGCCCAGGCAGTTTCTTTAATGTTGCTCAATGGACTAGCCAAAATCAGCTTGTTCACCTTAACGTTATTCAAGTCCATATACTCAACTAAGTCTGGGCGATTAACAGCTGTGGCACTGGCCATAGCCCCCATAGAAAAGCCCCAAAGTACATAGTCTCGTTGGTTGTTTCGCTCCTTAAGCATAACCATAGTAGCCACTATATCTTCAGCAAACTCATAGCCCAAGGCTGTTTTTGCCTCGTCAGACTTGCCCGAATTTCGTAAGTCTGGAATGAAAACATTGTAGAGCGTATCCAAGCCGTAATCGCTTACTAGCTCTAAGTATTTCATGGTTTTTAGTCTGTTGGAGGTTCTACCGTGACTAATGATTAACGTTTGGTCAACTTCTTTTTTGGCAGGGATATACCAGCCATTCAAATTGAGGCCATCAAAAATGGTTTTGTAGCTTACTTCTTCAAAGTTGGCATACCCATAATCGGCTGGCGTTCTGTTATCGGCTATACCGTAGGCTTCCACCATTTTTGGGTTTTCGGTTACATACTCAAAAGTGTAGCGATCGTAATCAGTGATCAGGCCTGTGAAATACGGAATACCAAGAAAATAGAAAGCTACCGCAACCAGCACTATGCCGATAGCGAGAAATTTGAGAAACTTTTTCATGTTGTGTTATTTTGAAACAGACGCCAGCAAGTACAGCACTGCCATACGAACTGCCACCCCATTTTCTACTTGGTCGAGGATAATGGCATGCTCTGAATCTGCTACATCGCTGCTTAGTTCTACACCACGGTTAATTGGCCCAGGGTGCATTACTGTAATCTCTTTGTTAAGCGAATCGAGCAGTTTTTTGTTCACCCCATAATAGAGTGAATACTCCCTAAGTGATGGGAAGTATTTGATGTGCTGGCGCTCCAACTGAATACGTAGCACATTGGCTACATCGCACCATTCGAGTGCTTTTCTTACATCTAGCTCCACTTTTACACCAAGCGAACTAATGTACTTAGGTAACAATGTAATTGGTCCGCAAACCATTACTTCGGCACCCAATTTTTGCAAAGCAAAAATATTACTGATGGCCACTCTTGAGTGAAGAATGTCTCCAATAATAGCCACTTTCTTTCCGGCTACATCGCCCAGCTTTTCTCTAATAGAATAAGTATCGAGCAGGGCTTGTGTAGGGTGCTCATGCGTGCCGTCACCTGCGTTTACAATATTGGCATCAATGTGTCGTGACAGAAAATGCGGGGCACCAGGGCTTGAATGCCGCATCACAATCATGTCCACCTTCATGGAAAGAATGTTGTTTACGGTATCCAGTAAGGTTTCCCCCTTTTTTACAGAACTATTGCTGCTAGAAAAGTTAATTACATCGGCAGAAAGTCTTTTTTCGGCCAGTTCGAAAGAGAGTTTGGTTCGCGTAGAATTCTCGAAGAAAACATTGGCAATGGTGATGTCTCTAAGAGATGGCACCTTCTTAATCGGACGATTAATTACATCCTTGAACTCATCGGCAGTTTCAAAAATCAGTTGGATATCTTCGGTACTTAACCCTTTGATCCCCAAAAGATGCTTCGTGCTCAACTGCTCCCCCATTTACTGCGCTTTATTTTGTAACCAAATATTATCTTCTTCAATGCCCGCTTGGCCCTTCCACTCAACCACCACATTTTGGCTTTCCATGGTATTCACTTCTTTGCCCACATAGTCTGGATAAATAGGCACGTGCTGCGAATACTTACGCTTGATTAGCGTTAGTAGCTCAACCTTCTTCGGCCTTCCGTAGGCAATCATGGCATCTAGTGCAGCCCTTACTGAGCGACCTGTATAGAACACATCGTCAATAAGAATTACATTTTTGCCCTCAATCAAAAAGTCGATTTTGGTTTCGTTGGCCTTTACTGGGCTGTCTCTTCTACGAAAATCGTCTCGGTAAAAAGTGGCATCTAAATAGCCCAATGGAACTTCACGTTCTACAAACTCTTTCAGGCGTTCCTGAATGCGTTTGGCCATGAAAACCCCACGTGGCTGAAGCCCAAGAATAACGGTATTATCGAAATTTTGATGGATTTCTATCAGTTCTTGACAGAGTCGGCCGATGGTAATGGCCAGTTGCGGATGACCTAAGAGAAGTCTGCGTTGCATTTCAAGGTACAAATATAGTAAAAGGAATGTTTCAGAGAAGTTAAGCTAAAGAATATTGAAGACTTAGTGTTGTTAAGGACAACATTCACTTCTGAATGAAAAGCAATCAGTCAATATCGGCTGGCTTAAAGTTTGGCCCAACGGTTACGGCATTAATAAAAAACACCTTTCTATTTGGCTCTGCTGGGTCGAGTGTTTTTACACTCTGAATGCCCCAAACCAGGTATTTATCGTTCCACTTTGTAATACCACGAAAGTCATCGTCTTCATTACGCAGTTCTTCATTTTCATTCATCAGGTTAAGCGCCTCTACTTGTGGCTCCTTTTCCTCGTTGGCTGTTAAGTGCTGAAAGGTGAACTCTTCATCATCATAAAAGGCAAAGTATACTTCACCGTTACTCAAAACAAACTCTCCGAAAGACTGCAACTCACCATCAATATTTTCGTCCAATTCAAAAGCCTTGTCCCATTGTATTTGCCCATTTTTACCCAAACTAATGGCATAAGCATGGGTGAATTTATAGTCATCGTATGTGGACTCCATTTCTCTTTCAACTCGGGTGCGGTTACCGGCATTTATGGTGGCTGCATTGCGGTTATACCAAGCCGGATCCATACGTCTTAGTTCGCGCATATCGGCAGTAGAGCGATTCCATGGGCGATAGAACTCACCCAAAAGCAACACCCGGTCTTCTTCTTCAATTATTTCTTCAAAAAGCACATCTATTTTGTATCTAAATGGCTTGCCTCCATTCTTTTCTGCCAACGACTTCTTTTTAAAGCGCTCACTTCGCTTTTCACCTTCATGCTTAAAGAATTCATCCATCTCGCCAAAAGGAATGTACCGCATGTTTTGCAAGCCAGAGCGGCTTACATGGTTGACATAAAAACCACTTGGCGATGCTCCGAATTTTACACCATACAGGCCAAACACCATTTGCTCCTTATTATAAATGGAAGTAGAGACGCCCGACAAAAGCTGATAGTCTTGTTTGGTAACCAAGGTGTAATCTCTAATAGCATTGCCTTCGTAATCGTAGGTATTCACGGTAATGGTTTGGTCTTTTTTCTGATCCTTTTCGGTAGCCAGCACATTAAAGGTTACACCATCTTCATTGATATGTATATCCAGTACCTCTGAGTTGTTTTGGTAAACATTGGAAAGCGCATTCACCTTGTCATCTTCTAGCAAATAGGCAAAAACCACAGGCCTGTCCTCCACATAGCCACCCAATATGGCCGTGTTTTGAATTACCTGAAATTTGGTCACCACCATTTCTGTGAGCTCTTTAGGCTCAAATTCTTTAATCATTTTTTCAACCACATCAACAATCACAATTTTCACTTCGTGGTTGTTAAAGCGGTCTTGCAGCAAAAAGAAGGTTTTACCATCTAAATAATGAAAGCCCTTTAGAAATAAGTCCTTAGCTACATCCAGCGTTTCTTCCCACTCCAGCTCCAGCTTATCGTTTAGTAAAGTGAAGTGTACGGGAAAGCCACCATCCTTAACTTTATATTCCGACTGCACCAATAGCACACCATTTTCTTCGTTCGAAATGACAATAAAATCATCTGTCTCCCATTTGTATTCTCTTTCGAAACGACCAGCGTGCCCCATTTGGCCAAAGGCAGTTGCACAAATTAGTAGGAGTGATATGGTTAGCAGGTTTTTCATGCTTCTGACATTGCTATAATTTTGTCGAACTCTTCTTTTTTAACTGGCTGAACCGAAAGTCGGGAGTTTTTCACTAGCACCATTTCCGACAGTTCGGGTACTGCTTTTATATCGTCTAGGGTTACCGGCTTTTTCAGTTTTTCTTTTGGCACAAAATCAACTACCACCCAGCGGTCGTCATCGGTGGTGGGGTCTTGATAAAACTCGCTCGCACATTCGGCTATGCCCACCACGCTTTTTTCTTTTACCGAATGATAAAAAAGTGCCAAATCGCCCGGCTTCATGGCCTTCATATTATTTCTCGCCTGGTAATTTCTCACGCCATCCCAATGATCTTTTCCTAACTTTACGAGGTCGTCCCAAGAATAAGTATTGGGTTCCGATTTGATGAGCCAATAATTCATAAATTGATTTTATTCACTAGTTTTCGAATGATAAGATAACAGGATTCGCGCTTAAAGTAAACTGACAAATTCTCTTAAATAAATTGACCTTGGACAATCGATCAATCATAAAACAACTGAAACTACAAGCTGCACTTATGGAGCTGCACGATGAAAACTCATTTAAGATTCGTGGCTTTAACAATGCAGTGTTTAATCTGGACAAAGTAGAAGTTGAATTGGCAACCCTTTCTCAGCAAGAATTGGAAGGGCTAGAAGGCGTAGGAAAAAGCATAGCTACCACCATTTATGAGATTGTTCAAAAGGGTGCGTCACAAGCACTAGAAGATTATTTTGAAAGCACTCCGCAGGGTATTATCGAACTGCTCGACATGAAGGGCATTGGCCCCAAAAAGATCAAAGTACTGTGGAAAGAGCTGGGGATTGAAAGTGGGCATGAGCTTAAAGAAGCGGCCAACTCTGGCTTAGTAGCCAATTTGAAAGGCTTTGGAGAAAAAACGCAGCAGAAAATTATTGAGGCACTTGAGTTTAAAGAGGCCAACGCCAACAAGCTACATTATGCAGAAGCAGAGCTTTTGGCTGAGGTGTTGATGGAAGAACTTAGCGGCTTGAAAAACATAGGCGATGTGGCGCCAACAGGAGCTTTAAGGCGCAAAATGGAAGTAATTGAAGTAGTAGAACTGCTGGTTGCTGCTGATGATTTTGATAAAGCCGAGGAAGAAATCAATGCGCTTGAAGGTTTTGAGCAAGATGTGAAAGCGAGCGGACCAATTAAGTGGGTTGGCTTATTGGCAGAACACGCCACACCAATTTGCCTCATTTTCTCAACACCCGAAAAGTTTGTTCAGAACCAGCTATTGTATTCTGGCAGTGTCGCGCACTTAGCCACTACAGTTGCCGAAAAGCAAACCATCCGCGAGCTTGTGCAAACCAAGGAATTCGATACTGAAGAAGGCTTTTACAAAGCGATTGGCCTAGATTACATAGCACCAGAACTACGGGAAGGCTTTTTTGAGATTGAGGCTGCAAAGAACCAAAAGCTGCCAAAGTTGGTAGAAATGGAAGACCTGAAGGGTATTTTACACAACCACTCAACCTATAGCGATGGCAAGCATAGCCTAGAGCAAATGGCTACTTATTGTAAAGAACTAGGCTATGAGTACCTGGGCATGTGCGACCACAGTAAATCTGCATTTTATGCCAATGGGCTTGACGAAGATCGCATTATTAAACAGCACAAAGAGATTGACGAGCTGAACGAAAAGCTCGCCCCCTTCAAAATTTTTAAAGGCATTGAATCGGACATTCTTTATGATGGTCAGCTAGACTATGCCGATGATGTGCTGGAGAGCTTTGATTTCATAGTGGCTTCTGTGCATTCACAATTGAATATGAATGAGAAAAAGGCTACTGAACGCCTACTCGCTGCTATTGAAAATCCATACACTACCATTCTCGGCCACCCAACCGGCCGCCTTTTGCTAAGAAGGGAAGGCTACCCAATTGACCATAAAGCGGTAATTGACCATTGCGCCAAGCACAATGTGGTAATCGAGATCAATGCCAACCCGTGGCGACTCGATTTGGACTGGCGCTGGGTGCATTATGCCATTGAACAAGGTGTGCAATTATCTATTAACCCAGATGCCCACGAAATGGATGGCTATCACCACATGAAATTTGGTTTATTGACTGGAAGAAAAGGTGGCTTAACTGCCGAAATGACCTTCAATGCCTTACCTTTGGCGGAAATTGAAAAGCATTTCGTGCAAAAGAAAAGTCAAGTAAAGGCCAATGCCTAAAAAGGTTCTTATCATTCGGTTTTCGTCCATTGGCGACATTGTACTTACCACGCCCGTTATTCGAGCAGTAAAAACTCAGGTAGATGATGTGGAAGTGCATTTTTGCACCAAATCGTCTTTTCACGGTGTTTTAGAGGCAAACCCGTACATTGATAAATTTCATTTGTTCGATGGCGATTTGAAAGAGCTTGCCAAAGAACTGAAAGCCGAAAATTTTGACTTTGTAGTTGATCTACACAATAACCTACGCACCCGCAGGCTCAAATACATGCTTAAGGTGGAAAGTAAGTCTTTCCCAAAACTGAATTGGGAGAAGTGGCTTATTGTAAACCTGAAAATTGATAAGCTGCCCAATGTGCATATTGTAGACCGCTACATGGAGGCGGCCGCTCCGCTTGGCGTTAAAACCGATGCTCTGGGGCTAGAATATTTTATTCCCGAAAAAGACGAAGTGGAAAAGGATTGGCTTCCTGAAACACATCGGCAAGAGTTTGTGGCTTTTGTAATTGGCGGTAATCATGCCACCAAACAATTGCCACTCGATCGCATGATTGAACTCTGCGATAAGATTAACAAGCCGATAGTCTTGTTAGGAGGAAAAGAAGACGCGGAGATCGGTGCCAAAATCGAAGATTTCTTCGACAAGAAATACGAGACAGCCGACTTTAAAGAGCCGCTAGAAACGCTCGGCAAAAAAGCGGTGATCTACAATGCCTGCGGCAAGTTCAACTTCAATCAATCAGCTAGTATTGTAAAAATGGCCACCTATGTTTTTACCCACGACACCGGTTTAATGCATGTGGCTGCCGCGCTTAAAAAGAACATTTTTTCCATTTGGGGCAACACCATTCCGGAGTTCGGCATGTTTCCTTATCGTACCAAGTTTACTATTCTGGAAAAGAAAGGCTTGAGCTGCCGACCTTGTTCTAAAATTGGCTACAACAAATGTCCCAAAGGGCATTTCAATTGCATGAATCAGATCATTTTTGACTTTTGGCTACCATGAACACAAAACGCCTACAACTTGCATCAATCATTTTGCTCATTGGTTCATTACTCGTTGAACTGAGCGAAAGTCAGGCTTGGGTAGCTTACGCCAAAAAGGAAGTGGCTATGGGTATTTCGCTTGGGCTTATTCTTTTTTCTCTATCGTTTAATGTAAAGATTATTCGTACACTTGGCCTACCCAAACCTGCCAAGAAAAAGAGCCTGCTGCTCGTGCTAATTTCTACGGCTTATGTGTTCCTAGCCTACGCTATCGATTTGTTTTAAGTAAGGTACCTAAAGGCACATTGAGTTCTACGTTGTGTAATCTCCTACCCATGTGCAGTTCCTAGCGTGACTAGAAAATTCTTGACCTGTCTGTTAGTTTAGTGTAGAATCAGCCTCACAAGGAGCAAAGCTCGGATAACCGAATCACTCTACGTTTCTATTGAGTGCTTTTAGGTATTCAAACTGAGCACAGAGCAGGAGCATCGATATTCAATTCTTCGTCTTCCGATACTTTTTCTTTTCTCGCTTCGACATTTCCGCCATAATCACCTCTTCATTAATAGCTGCTGTGTACTTCAGTGGTTTCTCTAGCACTATGGCATTTTCAGTATCAAATGCAGTGATGAACTTCGGCTTTAAATATGCCCAAGAATACTCACCGGCATTACCACCGTCTCCATCAGCATCATACTTCAAGTAGCTTACCACAAGTCTTGTATGAAGTCCAGACTCATATTTTTCGCCACCTGCCAATGCTATAGGAGTTCCAGTCAATATCTCATCGCTTAATTTTACCATGGCAGAGTTTTTCTTGAACACAGAATAACGCGCTTGTGAACCGTCTTTATGCTCAATCACTATTTGATTGCGAGTACTAGAAAATCTAAGGTTTTCTAAGTCCGACTCCTGGTCCTGAATTAGGTCAATCACCTTGCCGCCTCTTGCTGCACATATGGTATCCCCTTCACTCAACTGAAAGCCAATGGCATAAAAATCTTCTTGAGGCACTCGGTCTGTGTATAATTCTTCGAGCGATTTAAGAGGAATCATTCTAACCTTCGTACCAGCAGTAACTGGCAATACATAAGGCACTTCCTTAAGGTCCGGATTGGCAACGCCCTTTTTATATGTGTAACCCCAATTAAAGTTCGGACTGTTTAGACCAAATTGCGAAAGCTTTAAAATCCGGGTACGTCCAGAAGATATGTTTTTGCCAGCAGGAAGTTTCGTGTCTGCAGTAAGCCCTGTTAGGTATTTGAAATAGACTGCAACATGGTAATTGAAGTCTGATTTATTGGTAGCATAAAAAATGTAGTCATTGTCATCCGTTCTGTCATACGAAAGTTCAATGGGTCTCGCCTGCCCAAAGCAAGCCAAAGAAAATAAGAAAAGAGTGAGCAAAGTAAGGTTAGCGCGTGTGTTCATAGTGCTAAGTATTTGATCCTTTAAAATCCGAATACCGATTTAAAAAACCAAGATGGATGGGCCTGTATTGATAATCGAAGCCTAAATCTATATAGGTGTAGAAACTTAGGGAATGGGCGTATAGTACAACATGTTGCCATGAAGTATAACCTTAAGCTATAACCAAACTCTTGTCACTGTCAATAATGGAAATTGTACTGTTAATTAATCTTGTTTAGAGGAATAGCAAAGATTAGCTATTCCCCACTAAACTCTTCAGTGCCTTTTCAACCTTATCGAAATTGAATTGGGCAATCACGGATTTCATTTCTGTAGCGATTTCTTCCAAATTGAGCTGACCGATACTGCCCGCGTGGGTATGGTTTACGGTTCTCTCGGGAGTGAATTCTCCTCGTTCTACCGCCAAACCAACTTGCTTGTAAGCATCGCGGAAAGGCACACCAGAAAGCACCAGTCTGTTTACTTCCTCCACAGTAAATAGGTAGTTATACTTTGGTTGCTCAATTAGGTCTTCTTTAATGATTATCTGCTCAAGCATAAATTCAGCGACATATAGTGACTGTTTTAAGTCTTCCAAGGCAGGGAAAATGAGTTCTTTCAAGAGTTGCATTTCTCTATGGTAACCAACAGGAAGGTTGCTAATTACCATGGCAATATCGTTTGGTAAGGTTTGAATTCTGTTGCATTTACCGCGAATCAACTCGAATACATCGGGGTTCTTTTTGTGCGGCATAATGCTAGAGCCTGTGGTCAGTTCATCAGGGAAAGTTAGGAAGCCGTAGTCTTGCCCCATGTAAAGACAAACATCCATAGAGAATTTGCCTAACGTAGCCGCTATGGCCGACATGCCCATAGCAAGCGATTTTTCAGCTTTGCCACGCCCCATCATGGCGTATACCACATTGTAATTCAATCCATCAAAACCTAAGAGCTCAGTGGTTAGCTTTCTGTCTAAAGGAAAAGAAGAGCCAAAGCCTGCCCCAGAACCCAATGGGTTCTTATTCACTATTTCGTAAGCTGCTTTGAGCATGCGTAAATCATCTACCAAACCTTCTGCATAAGCGCCAAACCAAAGTCCAAATGACGATGGCATAGCTACTTGCATATGTGTATAGCCTGGAATTAATACCGATTGGTATTTTTCTGACAATCCAGACATTCGCTGAAAGAGTTTTTCCGTCAAAACCACCAATTCCTGAATTTCAGCACGCATAAACAGCTTTAAATCCACAAGCACTTGGTCGTTGCGCGAGCGGCCGCTGTGAATCTTTTTGCCCACATCTCCCAGCTTTTCGGTTAGCATGATTTCTACCTGAGAGTGAATGTCTTCCACATCGGGGCGCATTTCAAACTCACCGGCTTCGATGCTTTTATATATGGCTTTAAGCTCCCTATGAATAGTCTCTTTTTCATCCGCTTCAAGCAGGCCAATTGATGCGAGCATTTCGGTGTGTGCAAGCGAACCCAGTACATCGAATGGCGCCAAGTGGATATCGTATTCCAAATCGCGACCGACCGTAAAACGCTCAACTATATCTGCTACTTTCGTTTCTTTCTCCCAGAGTTTCATTGATTATTCTTTATGATGCTGAAGGTCCTTCGCTCATTAACAACTGCCCCAAAAGGCTTTGATAGATAGCGATACCTTCTTCAATTTCTTTTATATAAATGTATTCGTCTGCTGTGTGTGATCTGGCCGAATCTCCCGGCCCAATTTTTAGTGATGGATAAGGCATTAACGCCTGATCCGAAAGTGTTGGTGAGCCATATGTGCTCAATCCCAAATTCTTCCCGGCCTTCACAATTGGATGGTCCTGCGGAATTGAAGATGGATTCAATCTAGTGGAACGTGCGTTCACTTCGGACTTTACTCCAGCTTTGATCAATTCAAGCAACTCCACATTAGAATAGGCATCGGTGCTGCGTACATCCACTACATATTTGCATTGGTCTGGTACTACGTTGTGCTGGCTGCCCGCTTCAATTTGCGTTACCGACATTTTAATCGGCCCGAGTGTTTCGGATACCTTTTCGAACTGATGCTTGTGAAACCAATCAATGTCTTTCATGGCTTCGCTAATGGCATTTACCCCTTCATTTCTGGCAGCATGTCCGGCCTTTCCATGTGCTATACAGTCTAGCACCATTAGGCCTTTTTCGGCTACGGCCATTTGCATAAGCGTTGGTTCGCCCACAACGGCAAAATTAATGGGCTCCAATTCTTTTAATATGCTCGCCACGCCATTTTTACCGCTCACTTCCTCTTCGGCCGTACCAGCAAATACTAAGTTGTACGCCAATTTTGGTTGGTGATAAAAGTTGACAAAGGTGGTGAGGAGTGAGACTAGGCATCCGCCAGCATCGTTGCTGCCTAAGCCATAAAGCTTTCCATCTTCTACAATAGCCGAAAACGGATCCTTTGTATAGCCAGCATTGGGCTTTACTGTATCGTGGTGAGAGTTGAGTAAAATTGTTGGCTTTTTAATATCGAAGTAGCTGTTCTTTGCCCAGACATTATTGCCACTTCTGTGCGCAACCACTCCTTTGCTTTCCAAGAAAGCCATCAGAATGTCAGCCGTTTTATCCTCCTCTCGACTTAATGAAGGCGTTTCAATCAGTTGTTTTAATAGTGCTATCGCTTCGTTTGCCTGCATTAGATAATTGTGGTCCCTTGTTGGTTGTCATTCATTAGGTCTTCCAAGTTTTGGAAGTGTCCGATTTTCACTTCTTTCACGCCCGATTCTTTTGCATTGAATGCATTTTGAAGCTTGGGTAGCATGCCCGTAAAAACCACACCATCCTTTTCGTACTGCTCGTATAATGGTCTGTCTAACTTGCTTACCACTGTTTTTTTATAGTAATCGGAAAGCACACCGTTTTCTTCAAAACAGAAATTGAGCGATACATCAAAGTGTTCTGCCATGGCAATGGCAAAGGTTGCTGCAATTGTATCGGCATTAGTGTTGAGCAAATTGCCCATACCGTCATGCGTAAGAGCTGGCAATACCAATGTCAGGTCCAGATCGAGTATTTTTTGCACCATGTCAACATTGATCGATTCCTTTTCAATATCGCCCACATAGCCAAAATCTACTGGATGTTTCGGACGCATTTTTGCCTGAATAAGGTTTGCATCAGCACCAGTGAGACCAATAGCAGACTCGCCCATTCCCTGTAGCATGGCTACAATTCTTCGGTTTACAAGGCCACCGTATACCATGGTTACTACCTCTAAAGTATCGCGGTCCGTAATTCTACGGCCTTTCTCCATTCTTGGAGGCACGCCAAGCTTTAGCCCAACCTGGGTGGCAATTTTTCCGCCACCATGAATAAGTACTTTCTTGCCTTTTACCTTAACGAATGACTTTAGGAAACTCTCTAACGAACCCTCGTTATCGACTACTTTTCCTCCGATTTTAACTACATGCAGTTTTTCCATCAACAAAGTATTAGTTGCACTAAAACATGAAATATCGTCATTTCAGCAATTCATTAAAAACTGCTTGTGCGGCATATACGCGATTTTCTGCCTGATCCAGATGAATGGCGTTCGGAGAATCGAGCACAGCATCGTCCATCACCACGCCCCTTCTAACCGGTAGGCAGTGCATTATCTTTGCATTATTGGTCAAGGCCAAGTGTTCCATGCTAAATCGCCACGACTCATTTTGGCTTAAAATTTTACCATAATCCGTGTAGGAAGACCAGTTTTTAACATACACAAAATCGGCATCTTTTAGTGCCTCTTGCTGATTGTAGGTTACGTTCACTCCTTCAGAAAATTCTTGGGCCAAGTCGTAGCCCTCAGGGTGTGTTATGGTCAAATCGACATCGGCCACCTTCATCCATTCCACAAAAGAATTTGGAACGGCCTGCGGCAATGCTTTAACATGAGGTGCCCAAGTAAGCACTACTTTTGGTTTTTCGGTTTTATTCCACTTTTCCTTAATGCTCACCACATCGGCCAAGCTTTGCAACGGGTGTCGGGTAGCACTTTCTAGGCTCACAACTGGTACTCCAGCATATTTTATGAATGCGTTCAAAAGTTCTTCAGCGTAGTCTTCATCGCGATTGGCAAGACCGGGAAAGGTTCTAATTCCGAGCACATCGAAGTAGCGTCCCATTACGGCTGCGGCTTCTTTTATATGCTCGGCTTTGTTGCCATCCATTACCTTACCGTCTTCAAACTCCAGTGCCCAACCATCTTTTGAAATGTCGAGCACTACCGCCTCAGCGCCTAGGTTTCTAGCTGCCTTTAAGCTGCTCAGCCTTGTGCGCAGGCTAGGATTTAAGAATACTAAGCCAACACTCTTGCCGGCATAAGCATTCGGGTGGAACTGATTTGCTTTGAATTTTAGTGCCTGATCCACCAAACTGGGGAGGCTTTCGATGTCTTGTACTGAAGTAAATTTATTCACAATGCTAGTTTTCGTTATCCGCTAAACGGATGCTAGTGCTTCCTTTAATGCTTTAATAAATGGTGTGAGTTCTGCTTTGGTTACAGCCAGAGAAGGCAAAAGCCTTAAGGTGTTTTTATTACCTGCTGATCCGGTGAAAATATGGTAATCGAAAAGCAGTTTCTTTCTAAGTTCTGCAACTGGTTGGGCAAGCTCTATGGCCAGCATAAGTCCTTTGCCTCTCACTTCTTTTACGGCTGGAACTTTGCCCAGTTCTTCTATGAGCCACTCACCTAAATCGGCAGCGTTTTCCATTAATTTCTCCTGCTCAATTACTTCCAATACGGCTAATGCGGCCGCACAGGCTAAGTGATTTCCGCCAAAAGTTGTGCCCAACATACCATGTTTAGGCTCAATGTCTGGGGCAATTAAAACTGCTCCCACAGGGAATCCATTCCCCAGACCTTTAGCCAGGGTAATAATGTCTGGCGTTACACCACTTGACTGATGGGCAAAGAAATGACCAGTTCGGCCTGCGCCAGATTGCACCTCATCCAAAATGAGTTTTGCCCCGAAAGACTCACAAAGCGATTTGGCCGATGCCAAATATTCTGCCGTAGGCTCATAAATTCCTGCCACGCCTTGTAGGCCTTCAATAATGATGGCGGCCACCTCGTTATCCATAGCCTTTTCCAATGCTTCGGCATCATTCATTGGAACAAACACAATTTCATGGCCGGCATTGAAAGGAGCTACAATATTTGGGTTATCGGTAGCCGCTACAGCGCCTGAGGTTCTTCCATGAAAGCCCTTTTCCATAGCAATTACCTTCTTTTTGCCTGTTACAAAAGAAGCCAACTTTAGGGCGTTTTCATTTGCTTCAGCACCAGATGAACACAAAAACAGTTGATAATCATCATAGCCACTCAGCTTACCTAGCTTCTCGGCCAATGCTACTTGTAAGCTGTTTTGAACAGCATTTGAGTAGAAACCCAATTTGGTTAACTGGGCAGTAATTCTTTCGTTGTAATGCGGGTGATTATGCCCAATGGAAATCACCGCGTGGCCTCCGTAAAGGTCTAAATATTTTTCTCCCTTTTCATCCCAAAGCCAAGAGCCAGAACCCTTTACAGGTTCTATAGGATAGAGCGGGTATACATCAAATAGTTTCATTTTTACTGATTTAAAGTTTAAAAGCCCCCATCCAAAACTTCCCCCACGGGGGAAGACTTAACCGCCTGCTAGCATGAGCGCATTTTGCTGAATCTAGCAGGTGCCCCCTCTCCACGGAGAGGGGTTGGGGTGAGGCCTAAAAACGTGAAGCTTTTAACTTTAATCCTTCATCCTCATCAAAGCCAAACATGAGGTTCATATTTTGAACAGCCTGACCGCTTGCTCCTTTCAATAGGTTGTCAATTACCGACTGTACCATAAGGTAGCCGTTGTGCATTTCAAGCTGAATCACACACTTATTGGTGTTTACCACTTGCTTAAGATCCAAGCCATTGTCTGTCACAAAAGTGAATGGGTGGTCTTCGTAATATTCTTTATAAACCCGAACGGCTTCTTCCAAGGGCCACTCGCAATATTGATAGGCCGTAATCATAATACCACGGGTGAAATTGCCACGATAAGGGACAAAATTAATTGGCTGCTCAAACCACGGCTGATACACCATTAGCGTTTGACGGATTTCGTCTAAATGCTGGTGTGTAAAAGCTTTATAGGTAGAAATATTAGAGTCTCTCCAGCTAAAGTGGGTGGTTTCCGATGGGCTCATTCCTGCCCCTGTAGAGCCGGTAATGCCCGAAACGTGCACTTCTTTAAGCATGCCATTGTGTGCCAGCGGAAGCAACGCCAACTCTATGGCCGTTGCGAAACAACCCGGATTGGCGATAAAGTTTGCCGATTTGATCGCTTCCTTGTTCAACTCAGGGAGGCCGTAAACCTTCTCAGGGTCGAGTCGAAAATCGTGGCTTAAATCAATTACTTTGGTGTTTTCCGGCAGCTCGTTTTCTTCAAAAAACTTGCTCGAAGCACCATGCCCCATGCAGAGAAAGACCACATCTACAGTTTTGTCCAATTCTTTGCTAAAGCAAATATCGGTTTCGCCCAAAAGGTCTTGGTGCACCTGATTTACCGGCAAGCCAGCTTGGCTATTGCTAATAATCTGGGTAAGCTCAACCTGCGGGTGGTTTAGCAAAAGGCGAATAAGTTCTCCGCCCGTATAACCTGCACCACCAATTATTCCTGCCTTGATCATAACGTGTCGTTCAGTTGATGATAAATGGCGTTTTGGTTACCGAAAATCTTCGCAAAACCACGTACATCTTCACCTGTCCATGTATTGTTCATTTCACCATAGTGGCCAAATTTAGCTGACATCAAATCGTGCTCAGACTCAATTCCGTTGATTTGGAATCTGTATGGAAGCAGGGTGATAAATACTTTGCCCGTTACGTATTGCTGCGTACTGTCCAGCATAGCTTCCATGTCGCGCATTACAGGATCCAAGTATTGGCCTTCGTGCAACCAGTTGCCATAGAATGAAGATACTTGATCCTTCCAGTAGATTTGCCATTTGCTCAGCACGTGCTTTTCAAGCGCCTGGTGGCCTTTAATGGTTAGAATAGCGGCAGCAGCTTCAAAACCCACACGGCCTTTAATGCCGATTATGGTGTCACCAACGTGAATATCACGGCCAATTCCGAAAGGAGCGGCAAGTTTTTCAAGCGCCTGAATGGCCTCATAAGGTTGTTCAAATACCTGATCATTAATCCCTTTTAGTTCTCCTTGTTCAAAGTGAAGTGTTAGT
The DNA here is from genome assembly GCF_900111145.1 of Roseivirga pacifica. GTDB lineage: Bacteria > Bacteroidota > Bacteroidia > Cytophagales > Cyclobacteriaceae > Roseivirga > Roseivirga pacifica. The sequence continues at coordinate 176,721 of NZ_FOIR01000001.1, read as the reverse complement.
TCTTCAGCATTGGTTTTGGTAACCTGGGTTGGCCAAGCTGCCTCTGGCAGCTGCCCATTAGAGGTGAGGGTTTCCTTACCGCCAACAGATGTTCCCCAAAGCCCTTTATTGATGGAGTATTCTGCTTTAGAGAAGTCCCACTCAATGCCTTTGTCTTTCAAAAAGTCAATCTCTTCCTGACGGCTCAATTTCAGATCGCGAATTGGTGTAATGATCTCCACATTCGGCATAAATGTTTGGAAGATCATATCGAAGCGAACTTGGTCGTTGCCGGCACCGGTACTGCCATGCGCAATGGCATTTACACCAAGTGCTTTGGCGTACTTGGCAATGGCCACGGCCTGACTCACACGCTCAGCACTTACTGATAACGGGTATGCTCCATTTTTCAATACATTACCGAAAACCAAGTACTTCACCACTTTGCTATAGTAATCTGCGGTTTCGTCTAGCGTTTTGTATGAAGCAACGCCCAAGGCTTTCGCCTTTTCCTCAATGCTTTTAATTTCTTCCGCATCGAACCCACCAGTGTTTACCAACACGGCATGCACGGTGTAGCCTTTTTCTTCGGCTAAATATTTTACGCAGAAAGAGGTGTCTAGGCCTCCGCTAAAGGCCAGCACTACTGACTTATTTTCCATTTTGCTTTTCTTTTTTTCGTTCTTCTCGCTTCAGCATGATGGCCTTTTTGAATTTTATCCATCGCTCGAAGAGTTTTAAATCTTTGTCTAGTTCTCGTTCAGTCCATTGAGTGCGCTTGGGTTTGCTGTTTTTTTCCCAAGCAGGGTTGTAGAGCATAGCCGTACAAATACAGTTGCTACGGTTTTTTGCCTTCAGAATGTCGTAATTCACGCAGGTTTGGCAGCCAGCCCAAAAGTCATCGTCTTGGGTAAGCTCTGAATAAATAACAGGTTTGTAACCCAGTTCAGAGTTGATTTTAAGCACAGCGGCTCCGGTAGTTAAACCAAAGATTTTAGCCTCAGGAAACTTCTTTCGCGATAGCTTAAAAATGGCTGCCTTAATATCTTTTGCCAATCCGTGACCACGGTACTCAGGATTTACAATTAGCCCTGAGTTGGCCACAAATTGTCCATGACTCCATACTTCTATGTAACAGAAACCTGCCCACTTGCCGTCTTTGGTTGTGGCGATTACCGCTTTACCTTCGGTAATTTTTTTGGCCACATACTCTGGAGTTCTTCGGGCAATACCGGTTCCTCTCACTCGGGCAGAGTCAGCAATTTCGTCTACAATGGTTTGAGCATAATGCACATCATCTGGTGTGGCTGCTCGTATGATAAACTGATTATTCATGTCTTGTTTGGTGTCGCAACGAAAGTGCTTGCGCATCAAAAACAGCTATGGAATAAATTTAACCAGCCGTTTTGGCTTTCGTGTTGACGAAGTATTAAACTTCTTGAAATAAAATATAAAATTGGGGTAATGAGTCCACCGCATAGGCGGACATAAAGTATGTAGGCGACTAGCGCCTATCTTGCCTAATCCTAAAAACAGCAACAACTGAGCTCATCGGGATTGATGTGCTTTGGTTATAAGATATGCTTGCTGCGTTTTTCATTTGAGGGAACAAAGGAAAGAAAAAGATTAGATTTCCAAATGCTTTTACTGAAATAATTATGCAAACGTATTGCAGCAATTTCAGCTAAAGAGAAACTGTCAAAAATCTATGCCCTGCAGAAGGACTAACCCTTTTTAAAAAAGATCATTAATAAGCGCATGCCGAAATAGCCGATAAAAGGCAGCAGCGCGGTTACGTAGGTGTAAAGCTCCCAGATTTCAGCGCTTTCCGGATCATTCACGAAGTTACCAGCCCAGTTGCCAGCCAGCATATAGGTTACAATTCCCCAAAGCAACCCTTGGGCAAAGCCTAAGTAAGCGCAGCCATAGTTGAACTTTTGAGGCACAGTACCTGTCTGGCTACTTCTTCTCACCAATAAAAAGTTGCTTGGAAACAAGGTGAGCAACACCCAAGTGAGCAAGTTGCCCCAAGGCATGCCTGCATTGCCCACAACAGGTTGGCTAAACCATGCTGGTGCAGTTGCCAAGGCTACTATAATTGTGATTTGTACTATTACAGAAATAAGAAAAAGAATATTTTTAGACTTCATTGAAAAACCCTCACCATGACATTAAACACAAAGCTAGCAAGCTTTTCAATACTCGTACTGTTTTTAGCTACATCGGCTCAAGCACAAATTAAGAAAGCCAGTAAAATTCCGGCCGTAGCCGATAAGGACTACTGGGCTTATATACCAGAGGCCAGTCAGGTAAAAGATGGCACCAAGGGCACCACGGTAAGTAATGATGCTTTTTACATGGCAAAATTCGAAGTAACCAACGCCATGTATAACGAATTTTTGATGAGCTTAACAGGTAGCGAGAAGCAAGAAAGGATGCGCAAAGTGAGTCAAACACAACTGGCTTTTCAGAACACTGAAAGGACAGCTTACGGAGAACACCCTGGCTTTGCTAACTTCCCCGTGGTTGACGTTAGCCTTGCCGATGCACAAGCTTTTGCAGCTTGGCTCACCAAAATTTACCATACTATAGAAAAGCGACCTTTTAAAAGGGTAAAGTTTAGTTTGCCGAATGAGCAACAATGGACGGTTGCTGCCAAGGGAGGTCAAAACACTGCGGTTTTTCCTTGGGGTGGCCCTTACCTCAGAAATGCCAAAGGACAAGCGCTTTGTAATTACTTGCGCTATCCGGAAACTGCCATTGTGAACTACTTGGATGAAGAAGAATACAAAGTTGACGTACAGCAAATAGCTCCGGAAATGGCTAATGCAGCCAGAATTGCCTCATACCCTGCCAACAACTACGGAATTTACGATATGGCGGGCAACGTGAGCGAACTAACGACCACGAATTTTATTGAGAGCAGAGAAGATATAACGGCTAAAGGCGGAAGCTTTGCACAAACAGGCTATTGGGCTCAAATATCAACCCGCCAGGCTTTTACCAAACCTAATTTTTATACTGGTTTTAGGCTAGTAATGGAAGTTATAGAAGAGTAAAAAACGCAGAACCTGCCAAATGGCTCTTACTTAGGAAAGTAGGAATTCAAGTTTCCATCAGAAAATTTACCCTAAGGGGAAAGACAGCATAGACTGCCTATCCCTTTAGGAAATTAAATCTTAGTTAAAGCTTGTGGAGTATCAGCCTCCAATCCATTCAGCTACGAATAGGTTGGTGTCCCTTGTTCCACCATTGTTTCTATTAGAAGAGAATACGATGTACTTACCGTCATTCGAGAAAACAGGGAAGGCATCAAAGGTTTCGTCATGTGTAATTCTCGTCAAACCGGTTCCGTCAATATTGATCATGTATAGGTTGAAAGGAAAACCGCGTTCCGATTTATGATTGCTCGCAAAAATGATCTTCTCACCAGATGGGTGGAAGAACGGTGCCCAGTTGGCTTGCCCTAAGTCCGTAATTTTCTTCGCATCAGAACCATCGGCATTGGCCACATACAGTTCCATTTGCGTTGGCATTACTAAACCTTCGGCCAAAAGGTCTTTGTATTCCTTAATTTCCTCATCGGTTTTTGGTCGCGAAGCTCTCCAAATCAACTTCTCTCCATCAGGCGAAAAGAAAGCACCACCGTCATAGCCCAAATCAGAAGTAATTTGTTTTACGTCCGTGCCATCAATATTCATGGTATAAAGCTCCAGATCACCAGTTCTCATAGAGGTAAACACCATTTTGTCGCCCTTCGGAGAAACGGTGGCCTCGGCATCATAACCTGGCTTGTTGGTCAGTTGCGCTTGGATGTTGCCCTCAAGGTCGGCCGTAAAAATGTCGAATGACTCGTAGATTGGCCAAACGTATTTGCCATCAGTTCTGCGCTCAGGTACTGGAGGGCAGTTTTCGCCACCTAGGTGAGTAGAGCCGTAAACGATGGTTTGGTTGCCCGGCAGGTAGTACGAACATGTGGTTCTTCCCAAACCAGTACTTACCATTTGTGGTCTATTATTCTTCAGGTCATCATTGCGCCAATCGGTAATAAAAATCTGATCGCAGTTTACGCCCCATTCAGCATAATCCGATTGAAATACCAAGTGCGTATCGTCAAAACTCCAATAGGCCTCCGCATTGTTTCCGCCAAAAGTAAGCTGCTTAATGTTTTTAAAGTACTTCATCTCTTCTGGGTGAAGTAGCAAAGAATCCGTTGCAGAACGGGCTTCGGTTTGCGTGGTTTGCTTGCCGTTAGAGCAGCTAAAAAGCACAGCAATAAAAAGTAGGATCAGGTATCTCATGGAATTAGCAATCAAATAATTAAAGGCGCGAATTTAATGATTATTATCTTTGAGAAGAATATCATTGCGCTTATGAAACTAACACGATCACTTTTTCTATATGCAGTTGCCGTATTTGCATTTTCCTGCACCGATTATACTACCGACAAAGAAATTAAAACCGAGCTAATGGAAGACATTGGCCATTTGGCTTCTGACGACCTCGAGGGCCGTGCTATTGGTACCGAAGGAGAACAATTAGCCGCTGAGTACCTTGCGAAACGCTTTGAAGCGAAAGGGCTTAAGCCAAAAGGAACCGAGGGCTTTTTTCAGCCATTCACGGTAAATAAACCTACCAACCCGCATGAAGAAGCCGTAATTGGCACCGATGGAGAAGGCGTTACTGGCCGCAATGTGGTTGGATATTTAGACAACAAAGCCAACAAAACGATTATTATCGGTGCTCACTTCGATCACCTGGGATATGGTAGCGAAGGCTCGTTACACCGTGGCAAAGTGGCCATACACAATGGTGCTGACGATAATGCCAGTGGAACCGCTGCGCTTATTCAGCTTGCTGGAATACTGAAAAAGAAAGATGTGGACGCCAACTTCCTTTTCATCGGATTTTCTGGGGAAGAAAACGGTCTTTGGGGATCAAACTATTATTCGAAGAACCCAACTATCGACCTTTCCAAAGCCAATTACATGATCAACATGGATATGGTTGGCCGATTGAACGAAGAAAACACGTTAGCGATTAATGGCGTGGGTACCAGTCCTGTTTGGCCCGATGCGTTGGAGCAAGTTAAGTCTGATAGCTTGAAACTCGTAACCTCTGAGTCCGGTGTTGGGCCATCTGATCACACTTCCTTCTATTTGCAAGACGTTCCTGTGCTACATTTCTTCACAGGTCAGCATGAAGATTACCACCGCCCAACTGATGATGCAGACAAAATCAACTATGAAGGCATTGTTACGGTAGTGCGTTACATCGAAAGACTAATTGAGGCAGTTGATAGCCCTGAGCAAATCGCTTTTACTAAAACCAAGCAAGACAATGCTAACTCTCCTCGCTTCACCGTCTCTTTGGGTGTAGTACCTGACTATCTTTTTGATGGTGAAGGCATGCGTATTGACGGAGTAAGCGAAGGAAAACCTGCCGCAGCTGCTGGCATGCAGAAAGGAGATATAGTTGTGAAGCTAGGCGACTCTACAATTGTTGACATGATGAGCTACATGCGTGCATTAAGTGGCTTTGAAGAAGGCGACCAAACCATGGTAGCATTTAAGCGTGGCGAAGCCGTGAAAACAGCAGAAATTAAATTCTAGTAAATTCAAGCCATGTTCTTCTTCAAAACCTTGCTGAGTTTTCTCAAAGACCGAGCCTATCGCAATCTGCTTGCAGGCTCTACTTTGGTACTGCTCGTTGGAATGGTGGTATACCATTACATTGAAGGATGGACATGGCTTGATTCTCTCTATTTTTGTATGATCACTTTGACTACCATTGGTTATGGTGATTTCTCCCCTCAAACCGACATTGGCAAAGCCTTTACTATCTTCTACATTATTATTGGTTTGGGTTTAATTCTATCCTTTATCAATACGGTGTATAACCACTTTAAAAAGGAGCGCCAAAAGGCACCATCCATTTTCCCATTCGGAAAGAATAAATCAGAGTAAGGAACTTTATTTCAGAATGAACGTTCTAGTTTCTCAATTTCAATTTTGGAACAATCATTCTAATATATAATAATGACCAAACTCAAAAACAAAGTAGCCGTAATTACCGGGGGGAGTACCGGTATTGGGCTGGCCTCGGCCAAAACATTTATTCAAGAAGGAGCCAAAGTGATCATCACTGGGCGTACTCAATCAACCTTGGACCAAGCTGTAAGCGAAATAGGTGGGGAAAACATTGAAGCGATTCAATCTGACACATCTAAGTTGGAAGAAATTGAAACACTAGCTAGCCAATTGAAAGACAAGTATGGTAAAATAGATATTCTATTTGCCAATGCTGGAGTAGCTTGGTTCGCACCAATTGAAGGTGTAGATGAAGCATTCTACAATGCTCATTTCGATATTAACGTAAAGGGCTTATTCTTTACCATACAGAAGCTTTTACCAATTATGAACGATGGTGGATCCATTGTCCTGAACGCCTCTTTGGTAGCACATAAAGGTTTTGCAAATGCCTCTATTTACTCAGCTACAAAAGCTGCAGTTAGAAGTTTTGCAAGAACCCTGTCATCGGAATTGGTACCGAGAAAGATTCGTGTTAACGTAGTAAGCCCAGGACCAATCGATACACCTATTTACGGTAAAATGGGCATGAGCGAAGAGGAACAAAAAGGCATGTCTACTTCATTTACGGAAATGGTGCCAGTTAAGCGTTTTGGCAATGCTGATGAAGTAGCTAAGGCTGCGTTATTCTTAGCGTCTGAAGATTCCTCGTTCGTTGTGGGTGAAGAAATACTTGTAGATGGTGGCTTAGGCACTATCTAGTTTGGTAATTCTGGAACGAACAGTTAATTTATTGTGGAGCCTTGAGGTGAGCGCGCTTAATTTTTCCTAATGACGTTTAATATAAGTTCCCTCAAGCTCCCTAAATTTACTGCCATGGCCAGAACAAAAGCCTTTGATGAACAGCAAGTACTCGATAAAGCATTAAACCTATTTTGGGAGAAGGGTTACAATGGCACTTCTATTCAAGATTTGGTGGATAGGCTTGGCATTAACCGTGCGAGTATTTATGATACTTGGGGCAATAAACATCAATTGTATCTGGCCTCTTTAGCGCGCTACCGGCAACATGCATCGCATTGGCTGTTAGCCCAAATACGCAGCGATAAACCCGCTCGCGAAATCATTCAGTCATTTCTCTACAACACTATCGAACAGGGGGTAAACGATGAGAAAAGAAAGGGTTGCTTTGTGGTTAACTCTTGCACCGAGCTTGCCAATCAGGACATAGATGTGCGTGGCATGGTAAAGGAGAATCGTGAGACTATGGAGAAGGTGTTCTCCGCTATAATTCAAGAAGGGCAAGAAACTGGCGAATTTAACACAGCGGCCGACAGCCTGACCTTAGCCAAATATCTTTATAATACCGTTACGGGTTTGCGTGTTTCTATGCAGGGAGACACCACCATTGAGGAGCTGAAAGCTGTTGCTGACATTTCACTCTCCACTCTTCTGAATACTTCTAATCAAACGAATTCATAAGAATCGCCTCAAAAGCGAACTTTTCGAATTCAATTTCATTTAGTTTAGTAGATAGAAATTTTACGCTTTGCAATACGACTTAATAATAATAGGTGGCGGCCCAATTGGGCTTAACTGCGCCATCGAGGCCAAAAAGGCTGGCCTGAATTACATTGTACTTGAGAAAGGGGTGTTGGTTAACTCTTTATACAATTTCCCAACCAACATGACATTCTTTTCCACTTCGAATTTATTGGAAATTGGTGGTGTGCCATTCATCGCACATAGTGATAAGCCTACCAGAAAAGAAGCACTAGAGTATTTCAGGAGGGTTCAGGAGAGCTGGGACCTGAACATAAAGTTGTATACCGAAGTAAAAGCCATGCAGTCGAATGGAGATGGTTATACTTTGGCAACCTCAAAAGGCACATTCGAAACCAAAAACGTAATTGTTTCAACTGGTTTTTACGATACTCCTCGCATGCTTAATATTCCTGGTGAGGATTTGCCAAAAGTGAAGCATTTCTACGATGATCCACATCCGTATGTTGACCAGAAAGTACTGGTGATTGGCGCGGCTAACTCTGCCTGCGATGTAGCGCTAGAAACATACTACAAAGGAGCCGAGGTAACCATGGCTGTGCGCGAAGCAGAGATTTACCCTAAAGTGAAATACTGGATTCGACCAAATATTGAAAACCGTATTAAGGAGGGATCCATCAATGCCTATTTTAATACGACCGTTGCCGAAATAAGGGAAGGAGAAGTGGTGCTAAATACCCCAAAAGGTGAAGTAGTCCTCGAAAACGATTTTGTTTTGGCCATGACAGGCTACAAACCAAATTATGCCTTGTTCGAAAAACTAGGTTTGCCAATAAGTAAGGATGAAAACAAAGCGCCTATTCACAATGAAGCGACTTTAGAAACTCCTTTGAATGGCGTATATGTCGCTGGTGTGATCAATTCGGGACTTCAAACCAGTAAGTTATTTATTGAAAACACAAGGGTACATTCCGAAATGATTATTAACGCCATTACTGCGGCTGTTCCGGATAAGGCTTAAGGTAAGTAAGGCTCAAAAATGAGCCCTACCTTTCACCTAAACCTAGCTAATCACAACTTGCTATGATGCTTTGGGCTACCTTAATGGCCAAGGCTTTACTGGCCTCGTCATTCTCACCACCAACATCTACATTTATTCTAAATCTCACCTTGCCATACTGTACAACTAATGCACCCATAGAGACAGGGCTAATTTTTGTTCGTGTCGCATCCCAAATAGCAATATCACCCACTTTTTCATCAATGTTTTGATAATTAAGTTTGGCAAAAACTCCAGTAAATCCCTGCGACATGTCGTACTGCTCTTCAGTAATTTCGCCAGCATCTAGCTTAGCTTTTAAGCCCTCTCTCAATTGAATCATTAATTTTTCACGTTCTTCATCTGTTAGTATTTTGTAAGTCGTTTTAAAATTCTCAATAGGATCCTCAGCTTTAATAATCTCCATACTATACAGTGAAATGGAGTTCATAAGTGGAAGCTCCATTCCTTGAAAACTGCCTTTTCTCCCAGTGTCCCAGGCATAATCCCTGCTATTCCATTCGGTACGCTTATTATTATCACTACCGTTTACTTCCAGCTCTTTTCCTTCCGTATCTACAAGGTTAAGTACCATTTGCTCGGTCAATAATTTACTCGGGAAATTGATTCTTTCCTCAAGGCACTTGCCGTTTGACACTGTAACAACATGACCAATAGCTGCATTTTCTGTACGGCCACCGCATGTCGATACGGCCAAGAGTATTGCTAATTGAACTGCCTTTATCATATTAATTACCGTTTGGCGCGTATTGAGACATGTTAAAAACTTGGTAACCTTCGGTGTTGAAAGTATAGCTTAGCGCAGGGTTCACTTCATGTGTGGTCATTGTCATGGCCATGTTGTCTTTTTTGTCAATCATGTGCATTTCGAGTACCATTCCACCTTCGGCACGTGCAAAGGGATTACCGCTCATGGTTGCCCCTTTACCCTGCATTCCCTTATACATGTTGCCCATTTGATTGGCTAATTGGCTTAGGGTAGGCGCTACCCAAAACGTCATTTTTCTGTTTGCGGTCTCATCTTCCAGTACATACTCATTGCATTCATAGCCAGCAACTTGCTTGGTTTTACCAGTTTGTTTTAACTGGGCTGATGACATCCAGTCCTCTTCTGTGGCCTCGTCCATACCTATGGCCTCATTCATATTGAAGCCGGTGGCCATTTTTGAGCCTTCGTTTTCCATAAAGTTGATGCTCTGCTCACCATCAATAATCATTAGGTTGAAAGCTTCGCCTAGACCACCCTCTTCATCCATAAACTTCATTCCGATGTAATCATTTTGGCTAAAGAAGTATTCGTAGAAAATGGTACCTACTTCTTTGTTCTTCTTCAAATCGTAAAATTTGAATTGGCTCTTCATGCTGCTGTTGAATTGATAACTCGGCTTAATGGCTATCTCTTGCCCACCAGTTCCTAATCCTATGAGTTCAGAGATGTCCACGGTTTCTGTGCTGTCATTCACCTCGGAATTGGCGCCTTTCTTCTTTTTCTTTTTTCGCTTGAAAAGCCCCTCAATCTTATCAAGACCTCCGTCAATGGTTTTATCAATCTTATCGTCTAAACGTTTTTCAGATTTTTCCTTTGCCTTACGTTTTACTTCGTCTTTCTTTTTTTCCTGTGCCAGAGCTGTGCTACAAATCACTACAGCCAAAAGCAGGTATATGATCTTTTTCATAATTATGAGTTTTGGTTAATCTTATTTAAGTCGTTTTACCAGCTCTACTCTGCGGTTTTTTGCTCGTCCATCTTCCGAGGTATTATTGCTTACAGGGGCATAGGGCCCCACGCCTGAACTTTCGAGTTGAGCTCTGTTTACACCAAATTCGCTGGTTAGCCTTTTGACCACAGCAGCCGACCTATTCTGGGAAAGTGTGAGGTTCGAAGCCACTGCACCAATATCATCCGTATGGCCTACTACATAGAGGTTTACAGATGGGTTCTTCTTTAGGTAGTTGGCAATTTCTTTTAGCACGCTATCCGACTCTGGCTTGATTTGCGCACTACCGGTGTCGAATGTGATGCCATACACAGAAATCATCCCTTCCTCATTTAGAGCAGATTCAAGGGTGTTTAAATCAACTTTTTGCTCCATTTCTTCGGCTTCCACTACATGAATTTCGTAACCCTGTTCGCCCAAACCGTAGCCAAAAACCATGGCTACATAGTAGGCCTTTCCATCTTTACTAAAGTTTGCAGCATGGTAAGCAAAGCGTTCTCCGTAATACACCGGAATTTGAAAACGTGCAGGTTCTAGTGCTTTCCAGAAAAGACCTATATCTCCGCATTCATCTCCATAGCAGCTAAAAATAGTTTCCGCCTCACTAGTTTGTAGTGCCTTTTTAAAGTTGGTAAACACTTCATAAACCGATGCTTTATCGGTTGGCATGGTATAGAATATTCTAAAAATCCGGCCTTCGGTTTTCTTGTCTTTGGAACTGGTATATGTTGAGTTAACAGAGCTCGTCACTAGCCGATATGGCTCAAACGATGTTTCTTCATATTGATAAATTGTGGCTCCTTCAAAGGCGGGAAAGAGCGGGTGATCTTTCTCTTCCTGAGCATTTAAAAAAGGACTACAGAGCAATAGGCAGATTAATAGGAATGATCTCATGCGTTTGGTTTTTCAGACCTTTATACCATTTACTAAACACATGTGAACAGTGAAAAGAAAAAGCCCCTTGCGGGGCTACTCTCAACTACCAATCAACTACTCGGAACAAGCGAAAACCTATAGCTTCCGCCTGTTCCAAATGCGTTTCCACCAGAGTCTTCAAGGTCGAAAACCAAGTCAACTTTAGTCTCAGAAATTATCTCGAGCCTTATAAAGACGCCATCGCTGCGTTCTATCAAGTTTGGGTCGTCAGGGTCGGGAAAGGTAAAAGTTCCCGAGGCTGGCCAAACATCACTATAACCGCTCGGTACGCCTACAGCAGTAAAGTTCCTTCTGTCTGTAAAGCTCAGCTCGAAATCGGCCCAAAAAACTGAAGCATCCAGCCCCTGAAATACTACACTACTTCCTGGGGCTATCTCCCAAGTTTTTGCCAATGCTTCAACTACTAGCTCTTGTGCTGTAGGTTCTTCATCACCACCTCCATTGCATGCCCAAACTGCTAAAGCCAAGCCGAGCATTATAAATTTTTGATTTAATCTTCTCATTGATTTTACTTTTAAAATTGGCTATCCCTAACTCTATTGCTTAAGAATTCGCTTGGTGCCTTGGTCTTCATCAGCTATTATTCGGAGTGTATAAATGCCTTGTGGAAGAGCCGCTAGACTCAGTTCAAAGGCATGTTGATTAGTGAATGTAGCTGTGCTTTGCACTACGCCTTGGGTATTATAAATGGTTGCTTTTACATGTTGATAGACTGTAGGCAGTTCTACCTGGAATATGTCTTGTGCTGGGTTAGGAAAAACAGAAATCCTATCGCTTATTTCAATCTCTTCTTCGGCACTCAGTACTTGTAAACTGAAACATTGAGAACGCGCTGTACATCCATTTACGGTTACGTCTACTGCGTAATCACCAAAAACCGTTGGCTTAAAAGTGATGCCCGTGGCACCAGCAACTGCCTGCCCTGTAGCACAATCAATCCACTGATAAATGGCATTCTCTGGTTCTGCTCTAAGGGTTGGCTCGTCTTTGTTGGACTCATCGAGCGTTATGCTTGGGTTGGGCTTGTCCAGTACGTTCAAGGACACATTTACGGTAGAATCACAGCCATATTGATTGACTAAAATTGCTTGATAATCACCAGAGGTGCTTAATGATTGATCGCCCAGTGTGAATGTTTCTCCCTCGCATATATCAACAGCGTTAAGGTTTACAACATCAGGAGTGTGGAAGTTTACTTGTACCTGAACCGTAGAATCGCAGCCTGCCTGATTCTCTAAAAAGAGCTGATACATGCCTGTTTGGGTAATCTCTGTTTCACCGAACTGGTAAATAGCGCCTTCACAAAGGTCTTGTTCATCTAGCACTACAAAGTCAGGCGTATTTACTTTTACATTAACAGTTACCAATGAATCGCAACCATATTGATTGGTTAGCAATTGCTCGTAATCGCCAGATTGGGTAATGGTTTGTCCTCCGAATTGATAATCCGTTCCTTCACAAATTTCTACTGCATCTAGCACAACCAAATCGGTTTCTCTAACAATGAGATTTACTGTTACTATAGAATCTCCACCAATTTCGTTTTTCAAATCGAGCCGATACGAACCCGATTCGGTTAATGTTTGATCACCAAAAATATACTCAGTGCCTTCGCATATTTCCACATCGCCAAGGCCTACAAAATCATCATTCGAAACGATTACCGGTTGAACTATGGTAGAGTCGCAGCCATACTGATTTTGCAGCATAAGCTCGTATTCTCCGGTTTCAGTAATTGTTTGTCCACCAAAGTCTATGGAATTGCCCACCCGTAAATTGATATCTTCAAGCATTACAAAATCAGATGGGTTTATGGTAAGACTTAACACCACAGTACTATCGCAACCCAAAGCCGACTGAAAAGTGTGGGTATAGGTTCCTGATTCAGAATAATATTGACCTCCGAATTCATAGTTGCCATCGTCCAGACAAACGGATTCTGACACTTCGTAGGTTTGTGCCTCGCATGAGCCAAACGCATAAACCTCTCCTCTGCCAGCATCATTAAAATAGCTATTGCTAGTACTGGGAGCTCCTACCAAAAGCAGGTTTTCGGTGTAAGCTAGGCCCGTTCCAAAAGCAGCAGGGCCAACACCGGCAAAACCATTTTTGGGTGGAATTACCTCGCCTTTGATAGTCTGTATTTCCTGCCAATCACCATGCTCACTTCTCTCATAAGCGTAAACAACACCAGATGCATTTACGGAACTTTCGGTATATGTCTGCCCCGGTGCAGCAACAAAAGCCTTGTCTCCATTAACCAGTATATTGTCTCCATACTTGTGATTTCCGCTCAAATCGGCCGGTGCTAAGACTTTAGCTTGCGACCAAATACCATCACTTTCTACCTCAAAAACGTAGACTTTTCGGTCAGAATTCGGTCCGCCTTCCATAGTGGCAAAAACAGTATTCCCAAAAATATCTACTTGGTAACCAAGCTGGTGAAAATCATCGTAGCCTGTATGTAAAAGCGTTTGTTTGTGCTCAATTTCCGTTGCCCCTTTTAGCTTATATATATCCAATTTCCCTGCCTGAACCTCTCTGGGGCTATAGCTGGAATAGGTGTAAACGTTTACGTTGAGGGTTACATAACTGTATTCTACCGATGACTGATCCCAACCAATCACAATTGATTTGTCGTCCATGGCAATGGCAGGCCCGGCAAAACCACTAGCACTAAACTCATTTTTATGTTTGAATATATCGCCCCGGCCAATTGGCCCTCCGCTTTCATTTTCTATTGTGGTTACTGTTCCCAAATCTAAGGTTGCTCTAATGCCCCAATCAATGGTGCCGTCAACGCCATAAACATCAAACACAATCAATTCATAACCAGAATCGCTATTGACAAACAGAGCCAAATGGTCCCCCGTAAAATCCATTGAAACATTGTCAATGCCAGTTCTACTAATTTCTGGCAACATGCTATGAAATTGCCAACTATCATCGGTCTGCTTTTGGTATAAGAATGCCAATGAAGTGTCCATGTTTCCGCCATTTGGTTCCCTTGCAATCACTATAAAATCCTTGCCTATAATGGCTTGGCCTGTGGCTTCATCAAAGGTGTGTCCAGTTGGTGGCTCCAGTTTACTTACTTCGGCCCAGTTGCCATTGGTGTGTTTGAATACATAAAAGATGTCATCATATCTGCGTAAGCCGTTGTCATTGATGTATTCTGGTGCACTGGCTACCAAATAATCTCCATACATGGAAAGCTCCGAACCAAAGCCTTTAAGTCGGCTATCTTCTCCCGTACCAAGGAAAGATATGGTTTGCGTAAACTGCTGTGCCCAAACATGAGTACCAAAGCCAAGCAGTAATAAAATGAGTAGATTTTTTCTCATAGAAGTTGGTTTAGTTTTTCAAAATTTTGATCAACTGAGTACCATCCGAACCCAATGAATCATGGGTTAATACCATGAGAAAAGTAGATGTGAACAGTGGTGAAACTTTTTTAAAAAATGCCTCACGCTCTGCGTTTTGCCTTTTATATTGTTGATGGAATAGGCTTTCAAACCACTTCAATGAACATTTCACTGTTTTCTAAATCGCTCAAACTTTGGGTGTTTGTATACATGCTTTGCACTACACTTGGGGCAAGTGCACAAAGCGACAATTTGGAAAGGGCCATGGTCAACAGTCGAAAAGTTTCGGAATTGCTAGCGTCAGAAAATCTAGGTGAGGCTGAAATGCTGCTAACTGAGACACTAAAACTGAGCCTGCCCGATACGCTTATTGCAATGCTCGAAAACCAATACAGTATGGTGTTGGGATATAAGGGCGAATTTGAGGCGGCAATTGACCATAACCACCAAGCGGTGAGGCTATATGCAAAGCATTTGGGCGAGAAAAACAAACACACCATAGATGCACTTTACAATCTTGGTGAGCTTCATGGTGGTGCGGGAAATTCTGATAGTCTCTTTTACTACCTAGAAAAATCCTTGGCACTTTATTACGAAAATTCTCCCAATGCATTTGCCGATATTGGATTGATACACAACAATCTTGCGACAAATTATCGTCATCGAGAATTCCATCGCAAGGCTACTTTTCACTTCAAAAAGGCAGTGGAAAATTGGGAGCGAGTAGCCGAACAAAACCCTGATTACCTAATTGTTGGCTACGAAAATCTAGGAGCTTATTTAGATACCGATGAAAGCTTGAGTTACCTACAAAAGGCGCTTGATATGAAGATAAAGCAGGGCACAAATCCCTTTAGGTCTTACATAGAAATTGCCAGTAAACATTCTTCATTCGAAAATTACAAAGAGGCCTTACGTTTTTACCATATAGGTGTAAAACTATTAAAACCACTTGCTGGTTCTCAAAAGGAAACCGGCTTTGATTACCAGTACGACTTAGCATCCACTTACTCATTAATTGCGCAATCTCATGAGGCCATGGAACACTACGATTCAGCTCAATATTACTACCAGGCCGCTTACGATGTGCCAACAATGAAGCATCACCCAACTTGGCAAACCCGCTACCTTACTGCGCAGGCAAACATTTTCAGATACAAAGGACAACACGAAAAGGCCGTAACCGAACTTCTTAGAATTTTACCGCGTACAGCCAACCCAAACGACTATATGTTTGGCTATGTAACCTACTCCTTGTCCAAGACTTACGATGCACAAGGCGATTACGAAAATGCATTGCTGTATAATCTGTTTTCGCTGAGATACGATGCGGATGGAAACAAAAGCCTAGCGCCCGATACAATCATTCGGGTATTTAATAGAAATGAACAGTCGCTGCAAAGCAATTCTGCAACACTATTGAGCAACCACGCACTCTACTTGAAACAACTAGCCAAGCAAAAACCGAACGAGGCTGAACAAATTCTGCAAGTGGCACGCCAAAATATTGAACAAGCAGTAGCTCATTTTGAGGAGGTGGGAGAAACTGAGTACGCTTCATTATTTTACAAAAGAGGCTTCGACAGAGCCATGTCTATTCAGCAGTCTATTTTGCTGGACCTTTTAGAAACTACTGGTCAAAAGAAATTTGGCGTGAGTGCATTCAAAGTGTCTGAACAAGCCAAAATTAACAAAACGCTGCTATACTTTAATGACCAAGAAGTGCGCACACTAGCCGAATTACCAGAAGATATTTATGAACGAGATAGAGATTTAAAAAAGCGTATTGCAAGTGTAGAGAGGAGTATTTTTAAGGAAAGCCAGAAGGAAGAAGCCGATAGCACCGCACTGAGAAATGCTTATAACGAGCTTTTTCAATTGCGGAAGGATAACCAAGTTTTTGAGGTGCAGCTTAAAGAAGGGTTTCCTAAATATTACGAGTTAAAACGAAATGTAACTCCTGTAGGCCTAACCGAAATTCAGCAACAACTTGGTAAAGAAACCGCTGCCTTAGTTTATTCTCTTCACGAAGACCTCTTCTTTATCTACACAATTACGCAACAAGACATTGTTGCGCGACAATTCGAAAATGCAGCTGCTGTAAGAGCTCAAATAGCACAATATCGTGAGTTGTTGTTAAATCCGGCATCAACTCCAATGGAGTATAGTAATGCAGCATTTGCGCTTCACCAATCACTAGTTGCCCCTGTTTCAAAACAGCTACAAGAGCATAAGGATCTGCTAATCATTCCCGATAAGGAAATCAGTACTATTCCGTTTGAAACCTTAGTGACCCAGCAAAAAGTGGAGAACAGCTTTTCTGGCTTGTCATACTTACTGCACAAATTTAGTGTTCATTACGCTTATTCAGCCACTCTATGGAATAAACAACTCAGCGAACCTGAGCATATGGCAGGTCAATTTTGGGCAGGTTTTGCTCCGGAATATTCTCAAACACAAGCGGCCAATTATAACATATACAAGGAGTGGGTCTCTATACTTCCCGGGGCACAAGAAGAGGTTGAGGAACTCTCAGAACTATTGGGCGGTGACCTTTATACAGGAGAAAAAGCTACAAAGTCAGCACTTTTAGAGGCAGGTAAAAACTATAAAGTGATGCATTTAGCTATGCACAGTACTATCAATAACGATCAGCCGATGTACTCTAGTTTTCTCTTCACGCCAGAGGTTGAAAATGACGAGGAACAATTGAGTGTTTCGGAGCTTTTTCATCAAAATTTCAATGCCGAACTGGTGGTGCTCAGCGCATGCAATACTGGCTACGGCCGCTTACTCCCTGGCGAAGGAGTGCTCAGTCTCTCTCAGGCTTTTACGGCTGCAGGCTGCCCAGCAACTTTAATGAGCCTTTGGATGGTTCCTGATAAGGAAACCAAAACGCTGATGAACAATTTTTATAAGGGCATAATGGCTGAAAAATCTAAAACAGCGGCACTTCATTCGGCAAAAATTGAATACCTGAAATATGCTAACAACGACCGGATGACACATCCCTTTTACTGGGCTGGGTTTGTACTATCGGGTAACGAAAACGCCATTGCAAAGGCGGGTAATTTTAACTTGTGGTTAGTTGCGTTGGCGGTACTCGTCTTGTTAAGCGGGACTGTTTTGTGGCGAAAAAGGCAGTTGAAATAAGGGTAAGGATACAATTATCACTCAATGGATTTTATCTCATCTAGTAGTTCAGATACTTTTCTACCAAGTACTGGATCTGTAGAAAGCCGTAAAGCATTATTCAATGCAATCTTTGCTGCGCCAATGTCCTTTTTCTTTAGATGGGCGAGCGCCAAATACCACTGCTTTTCCATGGCAAACTTGTTATCAACTGCCTCATCTTTTAAGGTAATTATACCCTTTTCTATTTCATCCATTGCTAGGTAACTTACCCCTATGTAAAAAGTAAGTTCACTTTTTAGGGTATCGCTTTTTAGTACTTCAAAGTCAGTAATGGCTTTTTTGTATTGCTTATTATCATATGCTAGAAAAGCCAAGCTCAGGAGACTTTCATCATTTTCGCCCCTACGGTTTGGCGCAATAATATTGGTGTAGGCTGTAAAATTTTCCGTAAACAGTGTTGGCCCA
The DNA here is from genome assembly GCF_900111145.1 of Roseivirga pacifica. GTDB lineage: Bacteria > Bacteroidota > Bacteroidia > Cytophagales > Cyclobacteriaceae > Roseivirga > Roseivirga pacifica. The sequence continues at coordinate 158,531 of NZ_FOIR01000001.1, read as the reverse complement.
CTAGGGCTCGAACCCGTCCTAAAGAAAAGCCAGCTAGCCGTAGCTAATAGAAGCACAGCTGCTGCCACACTAAGCCACTTGCTAATGGAAATGGTTGGTGAAGTTGCAGTGTTGCTCAACTTAGCTTCTTCTTCGGCTAAAAGCATTCTTAAATTATCCTCCACTTTTTTATCTACCACGGCAAGCAAATCTTGCTGCTGTGCTAGTGCTTCGGCAAAGACAGTGTCTTGCAATAAACGCGCTTCAACTTCAGCCGTTTCCGAAGCACCCAAGCTTCCGTTCAGATAATCCTCTATAAGTTGATAGTCTCTCTCGTTCACTGTTTTTTGTCCTTTGTGTTGAGCACCTCTCTTAAGTATTGCATGCAGCGTTTTTTTTGTGTTCTGGCTACAGCTTCGCTTTTATATTCCAGCTGTTCCTGAATAGCCTCCATTGAAAATTCACGATAATAAAACATCAGAATTATCTGCTTGCAAGGTGGCCCCAATGCATCTAGAGCATTCGACAATAGTTGTTTCCTGTGGCTCTCTTCGTATGCTTTTTCCAACTCCCAATCTTTAAAAGTCTCTGCAGGCAGTTCATCTATGTCGAGCTGTACTTTTTCGTCTCTTATTGTTTTTAGCAGCAAATTCTTACCAATGGCAAAGAGGTATGTTTTTACTGAAATATTTAATTCTGTCAGCTTCCCTTTTGCCACGTTTCGGTAGAAAATAATCACCGATTCTTGAAAGACATCGACAATTTTGTCCTGATCTACCCTAAAGCGAACAGCAGCCCAGCTCAAAAACTCAGGGCGAAGCTGTCTGTAAATAGCAGATATGACTGACTGATCTCCTTTGCAGATTCGTTCAATCACCTCATTCCCATCTGACAGGTTCGCTGAAGAACCTCCGCGTGTTTCAGCCATAAATTGCTACTTCTTAATATCCTTTATTGGTAAAATGTGAACACTGATGTTACAATTTAATCTATCACCGTTAATTGTGGGTGAAAGACCTTAAAACTTTTCGAGGGAGGTTTACTGCGGTTTAACCTTAGGAGCTCAGCTCATAGCTGTAAGGATAGGGTTCTTAGCCCGAAACACCCATAGTTGCGTGGCGGGGTTCTTCGGCTAAGCGCGGATCATGTACATACTGCAGCTTGCGCATGGAAATCATTTCGAGGCTTAGGAAATCGAATTCCTCCACAATTTTACCACGCAATTCATAAATACCTTTCCCCATAAAGGGATAGCGCGCAGCTACGGGCGGAAAGTGTGTAGTGTCAATAAAGCGCCCTTCACGATCGAGCCAAGTGCCAAATTGCATGCGCTTACCTTTAGCCGTATTGGTGTTTTTTATATGCACCAAATAGCCCACCATACACACCTCGTTGTTTTTATACTGAGCCATTTCCCGTGCCTTTACTTCTTGTTCAGGTTGTTCCTTCAGTAAATCAAAAGGGTTGCAAAGCGGAAAGCCCAGCAAGTCAATCTGGTCGAAGGCATCTTCCAGCCTATCGTAGCTTAGTTTGGGTATGCGGAAGCGCTTTACTTCAGGGTCGAAGAGTAGGCGTTCTGGCTTAGATTTTTTGCTATTGCCTAGCCTGAAATGCGCCTCCCAAAGCAGCTCCTTCTTGCCCAAGCCTGTAAAACGAAAGGCATCAATGCGTATCAACAGACTCAATTGATCGAGCGAAATAGGTACGCGCTTCATAAAATTATCGAAGCTTACAAACATGCCGTTTTCGTTTCTTTCATTAAGAATAGTATTGGCCGTATGTTGCTCCAGCTCTCCAATAAAACCCATGCCCATAAAAATGGTTCGGCCGTAAATTGTGCATAGGTACTCGCTATAATTTACACATGGCGCTTGTACATCGGCACCATGCATAAATGCTTCGTGTGCATATAGCTCCACTCTATAAAAACCTCCGCCATTATTAATGGTAGCCACCATGTATTCCAGCGGGTAATAGGCCTTTAAGTACAAACTCTGATAGCTTTCTACAGCATAACTGGCCGAGTGACCTTTGGCAAATGCATAACCCGCAAAGCTTTCTATTTGTCGCCAAATATCGAGTGAAAGGGCTAGCGTATGCCCCAAGTTTTTACAGTTTTGAAAAAACTTGTCCTTCACTTTTTGAAATTCCTCGCGCGACCGGTATTTGCCCGACATACCCCTGCGCAATACATCAGCCTCGGCTAAGGTGAGGCCTGCAAAGTAGTGGGCTACTTTAATTACATCTTCTTGATAAACCATTACGCCATAGGTTTCAGGCATAATTTCGCGCAGCTTTGGATGGGCTTCGTTTCGCTTTTCGGGCTGGCGAAAACGGAGAATGTACTGGCGCATCATGCCCGACTGCGCCACTCCCGGCCGAATGACCGAACTAGCGGCTACCAAGCCCAAATACTCGTCAACGCGCAGCTTTTTGAGCAGCATACGCATGGCGGGCGATTCCACATAAAAACAGCCAATGGCCTCGCCTTCCTTCAACATACTTTTTATGCATTCATCGCGCTTAAACTTTGGAATATCGTGAATGTCGATTGGTGGATGGTTGGGGTGGTTTTTCTGCACCACTTCTAGGCAATCTTTTATTTTACCCAAACCCCGCTGACTTAGAATGTCGAACTTATACAAGCCAATATCTTCGGCCACAACCATATCGAAATGGGTGGTTGGAAAGTTTTTGGGCGGAAGATCAGTAGCCGTGTAGTAGTGGATTGGCTTTTCGGAAATCAGTATCCCGCCTGCATGTATGCTCAGGTGGCTCGGGAAACCTTCTATGTATTGCCCGTAGCGAAGTACCAATTTTTGGGTGTCGTCTAGATCCTCATACTTAGTCGATTGAATATGATCGATTTCGTGGGGAGGCAGTCCAAGCACTTTGCCCAGCTCGCGAATTACCGCTCTAAACTGAAAGGTGCTGTAAGTAGCTAGTAGCGCAACATTGCCTTGTTTGCCCATGCCTGTGCTAAACTCTTCGAAGATAAAACGAGTAATATCTTCCCTGTCCTTCCACGAAAAATCAATATCGAAATCGGGTGGATTTTGGCGGTAAAGATTGATGAATCGCTCAAAGTAAAGATCGAGTTCAATCGGATCTACATCGGTGATGCGCAGCAGGTAGGCTACCACACTATTGGCGCCACTGCCACGCCCTACATAAAAGTAGCCTTGGCTACGGGCGTAGGCACAAATTTTCCAGTTAATAAGAAAATACGACATAAAGCCCTGTTGCTTAATTACGTCAAGCTCTGTTTTAATTCGCGCCCTAATTTTATCGGAAGGTTTAGGGTAGCGATAGGGTAGCCCCTTTTCGCAAAGCGATTCAAGTAATTGGTAGTCTTGCTCGGGCGAGTCGCAATAATTTTTTAGGTTTTTATTGAGGTGCTCGCCTTCAAAATCGAAATGGATGTGGCACTGGTTCAATAAATTTTCTGCTTGTTCGAGCATGTATGGATACGCTGAATAAACATCTTTCAATTCATCAACCGGATAAATGAAGTCTCCCGGATCAGCTTCTTCGTTTTTGGACAGTTTGCTGAGTAGTGTGTTCTTGTCGATAGCGCGCAGTAAGCGGTGCGCATTAAAGTCGCGTTTTAACACCACCCGCTCGTTCGTGTTGTCATCAACTTTGCTGCGAAATGTAGCTGTTGGCAAGGCTACCAATTTACGCTTGTCCATTTGATAAGGCGGATAAATAAGCTTGATCAGGTTTTGGGGTTTTACTCCAATGTATTCGGTTTCTTTTAATTCAAAACCAGTGTATTTAGCAAAGGGATAAATCACAAAAGCATGGTTGAAATCGGGTGCCCGTGCGGGGATCTTTGTTTTGGTATGTAGAAAATTGGAGAGGTAGTCGTTCAGCTCTTTAAAGCCTTCATTATTCTGAGCAATAGCCACAAAAAGTTGGTCAGCGCCATTTCTAAAGTCAATTCCCAAAACGGGCTTTATGCCATATTTAGGAGCCATTCGCACAAAGTTGATACTGGCCGCGGTGCTATTTATATCGGTTAGGGCAAAGGTACTTGCTCCTACTTGCTGCATTAATCCAAGCAAATCGGCAGTTCTTAGAGTACCATACTTAAAGCTGTAATATGAGTGGGAGTTGAGATACATTATGACCTTTATGCTGTGAATAAACCATTTTCCTTCTGCTTCAATGGCAGTTCACGAATTAGTTGCCATGAAGACCATGGATATTCTCTTCGAAGCACAGTGACATAACTCAACTCAAAACTTTCTTCAAACGGTTTATGATTGTATTCTGCCAAAGCATTTTGAAACTGTTTATTCGAAAGCTTTCTACCTATGGTGATATGAGGTGTGAAGTTGCTTCGAAGAAATCCTCTAGGAATTAGCAATAGATGCAATTGCAAGATTATTTTTCGGTATAACTCCTTTAATGAAACCTGATTACTGATTGAAATATAAAAGGTGTTATTCTCGGGGAAGAAGTTATAACCACTTAAGTCTACCCGAAAGACGGGTTGTTTCAGTAACAAATCAGACAAGGGGCTTAAAATTTCCGGCTCCCTTTCCTTTGGCTGAGGAAAATTGAACATTGAGATATGAGGTTTAGATACCAGGCTTAAATATTCCCCATTGACTCTCCCAAAATCTCGTTTAACCTTAACTATTTCGTGGTCTATAAAACTGGGTAAATTGATTAGTATGAAGTAATCATACACTTTCGAAAGCTTGTAAGGTATTCTCATAGCGATATTGTTAATGTCACTTACCTCCTCCTATTTGGTAGCAAGGGTGGTGGTTCTCCATTAAAAGGGTTGAACCTGTTAATGGTTTTGGCCTCCATACCAAAAGCGCGCAGTACACTACGGTCGCCATGCTTGTCGCGGATTTTGTCCATGGCATGGTATAGGTTGATGATTTCCTCATTATCATCGAAGAGGTTGATTTGCAAACCGCCCTCCACTAGGTGGCTAAACCGCACCCCAATCAGCCGTACCAATAGCCGTTTGTTATACAGTTTGTCGAAAAGCTCCATTGTTTTCGGAATCAATACATGGTCTGCCGAAGTGTAAGGAATCCGAGATTGTAAGGTATAAGTGTTGAAGTCGGAATAGCGCACTTTCACTGTTACACAAGCTGTAAGTTTAAGTCCGCGCCTAAGCTGAAAAGCCAGGTTTTCGGCCATGGCCAACAAAATCCCCCTTAGTTTGTGCACATCAATTGTGTCTCGGTCAAAGGTTCTTTCTGTAGAAATAGACTTGCGCTCGCTGTAGGGAATTACCGGAGAATTATCTAGCCCATTGGCCTTTTTCCAAATGCTTACACCATTTTTTCCCAGCACCTTCTCCATCAATTCCACGGGCATTTCCTGAATGGTTTGAATGCGCTTTACCCCAAGGCTATAGAGTGTTTGCTGTGTTTTGGGGCCAACCATTGGGATTTTGCTTACCGAAAGCGGTGCCAAAAATGGTTTTTCGCAGCCATAGTCTACCCTAATTTCATTGTCGGGCTTGGCCTCTCCTGTAGCCACTTTCGACACGGTTTTGTTTTTTGAAAGCCCAAAGGAAATTGGTAGTCCTGTTTGGTTCCTGATTTTCATTCTAAGCTCTTTAGCCATCTGATAGCTGCTAAAAAACTTGTCCATTCCTGTTAAATCGGCATAAAACTCATCAATAGAGGTTTTTTCGTAAAGCGGAACAGCCTCCTTAATAATTTCGGTAACCATTTCGGAGTGCTTTGTGTAGTTACCAGCATTTCCTCTAATCTGTATTGCATCGGGGCAAAGCTCTTTGGCGCGCTTCATAGGCATAGCAGAGTGCACACCGTAGGTTCTGGCCTCATAGCTACACGAAGCCACAACACCACGGTCAGACACCCCGCCAATAAGCACGGGTTTACCCACTAAGCGACTGTCGTACAGCCGCTCAACCGACACAAAAAATGTATCGAGATCGAGATGCAATATTGTATTCTCCACTGTTTAGGTTGTTACAGATTAGAATACAAATCTAATTATTTTAGTTTACTAATTTATTTAGTTTTATGGTAAAAAAATTAGAAACAAACGACAGAGTGATTAAAGTCTCATCTGAGGCGAGGCTTAATAGCGTATGGAATACATTGTTAAGCTTTTGTAAATGTTTTGCTTAAGACTTTTTGCATTTCATTCAACTCGTTAAAAAAGTTAGCTTTGCTTTCAGAATTAAAAGAGAGGAAATGCAATACTACAATTCAATCATTGAGACTATTGGTAACACACCATTAGTAAAGCTAAACTCAGTTAATAAAGGTATAAAAGGTACCATTCTGGTTAAGGTAGAATATTTTAACCCAGGTAATTCTATGAAGGACCGAATGGCGCTAAAAATGATTGAAGATGCCGAAGCTGCAGGTGTTCTTAAGCCTGGTGGAACCATTATAGAAGGTACTTCTGGAAATACCGGAATGGGCTTGGCGCTTGGTGCTATTGCAAAGGGTTATAAGTGTATTTTTACTTTGGCCGACAAGCAGTCACAAGAGAAAATTGATATTCTGAAGGCAGTTGGAGCCGAGGTAATTGTTTGCCCTACCAATGTGGAGCCAGAAGATCCAAGATCTTATTATTCGGTAGCTAAAAAGTTGAATCAGGATATTGCTAATTCTTTCTACCCGAACCAATACGACAACCTTTCCAATACAAAGGCGCACTATGAAACTACAGGGCCAGAAATATGGAAAGACACTGAAGGTAAAATCACCCATTATGCGGCTGGCGTTGGTACTGGTGGTTCTATGTGTGGAACAGCCAAATATCTTAAGGAACAAAACCCTGCGGTTATTTCAGTAGGAATTGATACTTATGGTTCGGTTTTTAAAAAGTATAAGGAGACTGGCATTTTCGATGAAAAAGAGATTTATCCATACTTAACTGAAGGGATTGGAGAGGACATTCTTCCTAAGAATGTTGACTTTAGTCTGATTGATAATTTTGTAAAGGTTACTGATAAGGACGGTGCGATTATGACCAGAAGACTTGCCCGAGAAGAAGGTTTGTTCTGCGGTTGGTCGTGTGGTTCTGCTGTTGCCGGAGCCTTGGAATATGCCAAAGAAAACCTTTCAGAAGATGATGTGATGGTGATAATTTTACCTGACCATGGCACGCGCTATTTAGGTAAAATTTATAATGATGACTGGATGAAAGCCCGCGGTTTTGTAGAGAACAGAAGCTTTGATACGGCATCGGATATTCTGAAATATCAAAACGGAAATGGTAAGCTTACTACCATTGATAAGTCGGCTAAAGTTGCCGAGGCAATCAAGCTGCTAACGAGTAATAGTATTTCTCAGCTGCCAGTAACGTCAGGAAAGGAGTTTGTGGGTAGCTTGACAGATACTAAACTGTTGGCTGGCCTAATTGACGATCCTGAATTAAAAGATAAAACGGTAGAAGAAGTAATGGATGCGCCATTCCAGTTTGTATCGGCCGATAATACGTTGGACGTGCTTTCCTCGGTAATCACTAAAGACAACCCTGCCGTAATGGTGCGCGATGAAGCTGACGAGGTGCACATTATCACGCGTCATGATCTGCTAAGTGCTATTACAAGTAACTAGGTAGTCAGTCATATTATAATATTGAAACCCTCCATCTGGAGGGTTTTTTTGTGTCTCCTCGCAAATTGATGCCAAATATATTTGAGTTGAAATATGATTATGTCGATATTTATTTGTGTCTGATTGGTGGTGAAGTTGGATGATCTGTTCTACAGAGAATTTGAAATCCTTGATTGTACATAAAAAATGCGCTATGCTATTTTCCAACTTCACCTCATTTAAGCCAATTAATTTTTTACTGCTCTTTGCCTCCTTGTTATTTGTCGGATGTGTTCAAAGTAGCAATACCGATAGTAGTACCTCGAAATTGCCATATGACGATCCTGAGTTTAAGGGCAAGATTGGGGAGACGTACGCAACTTCCGAGATGGATTGGCCAGAAATGCCATCGCCTCCTGAAGGAGCTCCCAATGTAATTGTAATTCTTTTGGATGATGTCGGTTTTGGGATGACCAGTACATTTGGTGGTTCAATTCCAACTCCTAACCTTGATTCACTTGCTCAAGAAGGGTTGAGGTATAATCGTTTTCATACGACAGCCGTTTGTGGTCCTACGCGTGCGGCTATTTTAACGGGTAGAAACCACCACCAGTCGGGTAATGGGTTTTTGGCGGAGTGGGCTACTGGGTACCCGAGTTACAACACGATGATTCCGAGAAGTACGGCTACTATTGGCAAGCTTATGAAGTACAATGGAATTAATACCGCTTGGTTTGGAAAGAATCATAATACGCCCGATTGGGAAACTAGTGCCGCAGGGCCGTTTGATCGTTGGCCAACCGCTATGGGTTTCGATTATTTCTATGGCTTTAATACCGGTGAAACGCATCAGTTTTATCCTGTACTATTCGAAAATACGGTGCCTGTGGAGCCGGAAAAAACGCCAGAAGAAGGGTATCACTTTCAGACTGATATGACCGATAAAGCCATTAATTGGATGAAACTACAAAAGTCCATTTCTCCTGATAAACCCGTGTTCATGTATTATGCGCCTGGGGCTATGCATGCGCCTCATCATGTCACGAAGGAATGGAGAGAGAAATTTAAAGGCAAGTTCGATCATGGCTGGGATAAGGAGCGAGAGATTACTTTTGCCCGCCAAAAAGAGATGGGTATAATTCCTGCGAATGCTCAACTCTCGCCACGTAACGAGAATGTTCCTCTTTGGGAGAGTCTAGATGATGACCAGAAGGAGTTTTATACGCTGCTTTATGAGAATTTTGCTGGTTACTTTGCTTTTACTGACCATGAGGTTGGCAGGCTGCTACGCGCTATTGGTGATTTACCAGATGCTGAAAATACCCTCGTAATGTATATAGTTGGAGATAATGGAGCGAGTAGTGAAGGTGGCTTAGATGGAACGGTGAATGAAATAAAGGCCCTTAATGGAATTCAGAGTACGATAGAAGAGAATTTAGAACGAGCCGATGATATCGGTGGGCCAGATACCGAGCCGCACTTTCCGATTGGTTGGGCTTTTGCTGGAAACACGCCATTTCCATGGGTAAAACAGGTGGCCTCTCACTTTGGTGGATCGAGAAACCCAATGGTTGTTACTTGGCCTAAGGTGATTAAGGATAAAGGAGGCATGCGATCTCAGTTTTTGCACGCAATTGATGTGGTGCCAACTATTCTTGAGGCTACGGGTCTCCAAATGCCGGCATATGTTGATGGTGTAAAACAAAAGCCTATTGCGGGCAAATCGTTCTATTCGACTTTTACCGATGCCGATGCTCAAGAAATTAGAACAACTCAGTATTTTGAAGTGCTTAGCAATCGTGCCATATATCATGATGGTTGGGTGGCAGCTCATCAGCATACCTTGCCATGGCGGCAAGATGTGGCTCCCGGTTATGAAAATGAGGTTTGGGAGTTGTATAATATTGAAGAGGATTTTTCTGAAGCCATAGACCTGGCTGATAAATACCCTGAAAAGCTAGAAGAACTGAAGGCAATCTTTGATCAAGAGGCTAGAAAGTATGAGGTTTATCCATTAGACGACCGTGGCGCTGAACGCTTGTCTGTTCCTAAGCCCTCACCGCTTGGAGACCGGAAAGAGTTTACTTTTTATGAGGGAGCCACAAGAATTCCTGAAACTGCAGCACCAAATACTAAGAACAAGTCGTGGACGATGGAGGCGCTTTTGGAAACGGACGCCAACCATAAGGATGGCGTGATAAATGCGCTTGGCGGTTTAGGTGCTGGTTATGTGCTTTATGTCCAGAATGGATATCCAACTTTCCTTTACAACTTCTTCGAGTCTGATGTAACTACCATTAAATCATCGAAAAAGCTTCCTGATGGAATGGCATCCGTAAAGATTGATTTTACATATGATGGTGGTGGTGTTGGAAAAGGAGGGCTTTTCACGCTGTACCTAAACAACGAGAAGGTAGGCGAGGCTCAGGTGGCCCAAACAGTGGCTGGTCGCTATGGTATAGATACTTTTGGGATTGGAGAAGACAGTGGTTCGCCAGTAACCAAAAACTACACTGCACCTTACAAGTTTGCTGGAAGAATTAATGAGGTAAGTATAAAGTTGAATGATTGACTCTGAGTCAACTAGGGATAAATGAGAAAGCTCTCCATTGGAGGGTTTTTTTATTAGTGTCTAATATGTGCAATTATTGACTTGATTTGAACCATTACCTGCTTGAAACATGTCCGTTTAACTAGTCAGAAGGCACTACTAAAGAAGGTTAAAAGAATAACACGGATAGTGCCAAAGTAATGTTCAACTTAAAAGTAATGAGCGATGAAAAAGACAGCAAAACGATTAGGACTAGCCATGTTGATGTTAATGATCGGTTTGACCGGTTTTGCACAAGTAAAAAGTGACTATAGCAAAGAGGCTGACTTCTCAAAAATAAGAACATACTCGTTTGCCGGATGGCAGCAAGAAAGTGGGGATGTAATCAATGAAATTGATCAGAAAAGAATACAGAATGCAATTGCTGCTGAACTGGAAAAATGGGGCTTGGGGTATAAGGAAGACAATGCTGATGCTGTAGTTACATTGTTCGCGGTTGTAGATACCAAGACGAGCAGGTCTTCTTACACCAACTTTAATGGTGGTTATGGTTACAGAGGCCGTTGGGGCTGGGGAGCAATGCCTTTAACTGCAACTACCCAGTATACTGAATATGACTATAGAGTAGGTACCCTAGTTATTGATATGTACGATAATAACGAGAAGGAGTTGATCTGGCAAGGAGTTATCTCCAGCACTGTAAAAGAAAATCCGAAAAACCGCGAAAAGCGGATACAGAGAAGAGTTGCTAAGTTGTTTAAGCAAATTCCAATAGAAGTGGTTAAGTAGTTGTTTTGGTTGAGTTGATTAAGGAGGGTTTTGCCCTCCTTTTTCTTTATGCGCTGTTCAGCAGAAGGTGGCTCTTGAAAAAAAATAAGGCACTATTTTTTTAATAAGTCCTGAAGAGTGATTCAAGCGTTGCTTTACAAGCGTCATGTAGCTAGTTGTTTAGAGTTGTGTTTCTCTTTTTTTGTATTAATTGGCTGTTTAGTTTTGTTATTTCTATTGCTTATATCCTTAAATCTGTTCAATTTAATATGAATTAACTAGGCTGGCATTCACAGTTGGCACAAACACTTAAAATATAAAATGATGAAAAAGAAGTTTTCTGCACTTGGGCTTTTGCTCATTGGCGCACTGTTGCTGCCAATGAAAAGCCAAGCACAAGAAAAGCCGAACATCTTGATAATTATGGGAGATGACGTTGGCTATTGGAATTTGAGTTATAATAACCGCGGTATGATGGGTTATAGAACCCCAAACATTGATAAGCTTGCTGCAGGTGGTGCGATTTTTACCGACTACTATGCTGAGCAATCTTGTACAGCAGGTAGAGCGGCACTAATTACCGGACAAATGCCCGTTAGAACGGGGATGACAAAGGTGGGTATTCCGGGGGCTGACTTAGGAATACAGCCAGAGGATCCGACTTTGGCAGAGCTACTTAAGCCTCATGGTTATGCTACGGGGCAGTTTGGTAAAAATCATTTGGGTGATAAAGATGAGTTTTTGCCGACAAATCATGGTTTCGATGAGTTCTTCGGAAACCTTTATCATTTAAATGCAGAGGAAACACCTGAAAACCCATACTACCCGAAAAATCCTGACTTTAGGAAGAAGTTTGGGCCAAGAGGCGTACTGAGAAGCACGGCAGATGGTAAAATCGAGGATACCGGGCCATTGACAAAAAAGCGAATGGAAACCGTGGATCAGGAGTTTTTAGGCGCTGCAAAGGATTTTATGCAGAGATCGGTAGATGATGATAAGCCTTTCTTTGTGTGGTTTAATACCACAAGAATGCACTACGTTACGCATGTTCCAGAAAATTACTCAGGAAGAACAGGTCTGGGAGAGTATGCAGATGGTATGGTTCAGCACGATGACCAGGTAGGTGACATTCTTCAGAAGCTAGAGGATTTAGGAGTGGCTGATAATACAATTGTTATTTATACTACAGATAATGGCCCTCACTTTAATATGTGGCCTGATGGTGGTATTACGCCCTTCAGAGGAGAGAAAAATACCAACTGGGAAGGTGGTTATAGAGTGCCGGCTATTATTAAATGGCCAGGAAAAATTCCTGCAGGTACAGTAGTGAACGAAATTGTGGCTGGCAATGACTGGATGCCAACTTTGATGGCAGCTGTTGGGGAGCCGAATATCAAGGAAAAGCTGAAGAACGGTCATTCAATTAACGGTACTACATACAATGTGCATCTTGACGGTTATAACCTTTTACCGTATTTGACAGAAGAGGTTAAGGTTACTAAAGATCAATATGGTGCTACAAATTGGCCAAGAAGAGAATTCTTCTATTGGAATGATGATGGTCAGTTGGTAGCCATGCGCTATGATAGATGGAAGTTGGTGTTTATGGAGCAACAGTCCTCAAAATTTGGAGTCTGGATGTACCCATTTGTTCAATTAAGAATTCCGCTTGTTTTCGATTTGCGGATGGATCCGTTTGAACGAGCGCAACACAATTCAAATAGCTATTATGAATGGATGGAAGGGATTATTCAGTTCGCTGGTGGTTCTAGTCAAGCTATCGCTGGGCAAATGATACAGACATTTGTTGAATTTCCTCCTAGACAAAGACCAGCTTCTTTCAATTTGGATGAGGTAATGCAGTCTTTGACTGAGGGTCAGAAAGGGAAGTAGTAAATAGGCTGTAAGACACAAAAAAGGCGACTAACTAGTCGCCTTTTTTGTGTCTTTTTAATCCAGGTGTTATTGAATAATTAATAATACATATTGTAAAAATTAATTATGGTGTTTTTTGATTTTCCTGCCATCAAAGAATAGCTCATTGTGATGTTTTATTAAGTGCTGTTAAACAATTAATTATAAGAGGTGGTTAAGGAGCGGAAGACAGTTAAAATAAGTTATTAGATTATTTGGCTTGTTTTTATGATGTTTTCTATTGTATTTATATGCTAGTGAAGTTGGAAGTTTTCAATCAAGAAGTCTTGAGTTGAAAGGTGAGCATGTACCAATTCTATTTATTAATAATAACACTATGAAAAACAAACTTTCAACACTAGGCTTTTTAATGCTCTGTGCACTGCTGCTGCCCCTGAACAGCCAGGCACAAGACAAGCCAAACATACTTGTGCTTTGGGGAGATGATATTGGTCAGTCTAATATCAGTGCCTACACAATGGGTATGGTTGGGTATCGCACCCCAAACATTGACAGAATTGCCAAAGAGGGAATGATTTTTACCGACTATTATGCTGAGCAAAGCTGTACTGCTGGTCGTTCTACTTTTATTCTTGGACAAAGTGTATTCCGTACTGGTCTAAGTAAGGTGGGGATGCCTGGCGCAAAAGAAGGTATTTCCGAAAAAGACCCAACCATTGCAGAGCTTTTAAAGCCCGCAGGTTATGCCACTGGTCAATTTGGAAAAAACCACTTAGGCGATCGTGATGAGCATTTACCAACTAACCATGGCTTTGATGAGTTTTACGGAAACCTTTATCATTTAAATGCAGAAGAGGAGCCAGAATTGCCAGATTATCCAACTGCAGAAGAGTACCCTAATTTTAGAAAAAAATACGGCCCAAGAGGCGTGATTCACAGTACTGCCGATGGCAAAATAGAAGATACGGGGCCATTGTCTAAAAAGAGAATGGAAACCATTGATGATGAGTCTTCTAAGGCAGCAATGGATTTTATTCGCCAAGCTGTGGCTAACGACACGCCATTCTTTGTGTGGTGGAATGGTACAAGAATGCACTTTAGAACACACGTAAAGGAAGAACACCGTGGAATCTCTGGCCAAAATGAGTACGGAGATGGAATGGTAGAGCACGATATGCACATTGGTTTGTTCCTAGACTTGCTTGATGAACTTGGTATTGCCGACAATACAATAGTGATGTACTCTACCGATAATGGGCCGCATAAAAATACATGGCCAGATGCTGGCGTGAACCCTTTCAGAGGAGAGAAAAATACCAACTGGGAAGGTGGCTGGAGAGTACCTGCAATGGTGCGTTGGCCTGGTCAAATAGCGGCTGGTTCTATAAGTAATGAGGTAATGAGTGGTATGGACTGGATGCCTACTTTCTTGGCTGCTGCAGGTCAGGGCGATGTTCCTCAAAAACTATTGTCGGGCTATAGTGCCAACGGTAGAGATTTCAAAGTGCATTTAGATGGGTATAACTTCTTGCCTTTCTTGACTGGTAAAGTAGATAAGGGGCCTAGAAAAGAGCTTTTCTATTTTTCTGATGATGGGGATTTAACAGCGTTGAGGTACAACGACTGGAAGCTGATCTTTATGGAGCAACGAAGCCCTGGTACATTGGCTGTTTGGGCTAATCCGTTTACTCCGCTAAGAGCTCCATTGATTTTTAATCTCAGAAGAGACCCTTATGAGTTTGCAACTGTAACATCTAACACTTACTACGATTGGTGGTTAGATCACGCGTTCTTGCTTGTGCCTGCACAGGATATTGTAGCGAATTTCTTGGGTACATTTAAAGATTACCCTCCAAGAATGAAAGCAGCTAGCTTCAGTCTTGACAAAGTATTGGATCAATTATCTACACCGAGTAGTAAATAGAATAGGTAGTTATATTAAAAGGCCAAACGGAAGCTCCGTTTGGCCTTTTTAGTTTAGAGGTGTCATGAGTTATACATTATTTAAAATCTGAATAATTCAATAATGTGTAATTTCTAGTGGTGTTAGTCTGTTTTGTTATTTGATGTATTTGTGTCTGTTTTTCAGTGGGTTGAGTGATGTTAATGGTTTGTTGAAGTAATCGTAAAACAGCTGGTGATACTATTCTGTTTGTTTTTATGATATTTTCTATTGAATTTATGTCAGAGCGAAGTTGGAAGTTTTCAATTGGCAGTTTGCTGAGTTGAAAAAAATTAGATGGTACCGATTCCTTATTCAAATTATATCACTATGAAAAACAAACTTTCAACTTTAGGCTTTTTATTGCTCTGCGCGCTGCTACTCCCCCTGAATGGGCAGGCGCAAGACAAGCCGAATATATTAGTAATCTGGGGAGACGACATTGGTTGGAGCAATGTAGGCTTTAACCACAGAGGTATGATGGGGTACGAAACCCCAAATATTGACCGAATTGCAGAAGAAGGCGCTTTATTTACCGATTGGTATGCGCAGCAATCTTGTACAGCAGGTCGTGCCGCATTTATTTTGGGTCAACACCCTTTCCGTACAGGTCTTTTGACTATTGGTATGCCTGGTGCCGAGCAAGGTATTAAAGACAATCAGCCAACAATCGCTGAGCTATTAAAGCCGCAAGGTTATGTTTCAGGTCAGTTTGGTAAAAATCACTTAGGCGACCGCGATGAGCATCTGCCTACAAATCATGGTTTCGATGAATTCTTTGGGAACCTTTATCACCTAAATGCGGAAGAAGAGCCAGAAGGGTACTATTACCCAAAAGACCCTGAGTTTAGAAAAAAATACGGCCCACGAGGCGTGTTGCACTCATTTGCTGATGGTAGAATTCAAGATACAGGACCATTGACTAGCAAGAGAATGGAGACTGTTGATCAGGAGTTCGAAAAAGCAGCCATAGAGTTTATTGAAAAAGCACATGCTGACGGGAAGCCATTCTTTGTTTGGTTGAGCGCAACGCGTATGCACGTGTGGACGCACCTGTCAGAAGAAAGTGAAGGAGTTACTGGCATTGGACTTTATCCTGATGGTATGGTAGAGCACGATAAAGCGGTTGGCCGTGTGTTAGATAAGCTTGATGAGTTGGGTATTACAGACAATACCATTGTAATGTACTCTACTGATAATGGTGCGGAAAAATTTACTTGGCCTGACGGTGGATCTACACCGTTTAGAGGCGAGAAAGGAACAACCTGGGAAGGTGGGTTTAGAGTGCCTGCTGCCATTCGTTGGCCAGGTGTTATCGATCCCGGAACGGTTTATAATGACATTTTCTCGCACGAAGATATGATGCCTACTTTGGTGGCCGCTGCGGGCGAACCAAATGTAAAAGAGAAGCTATTAAATGGTTATCAAGCCAATGGCAAAAACTTCAATGTGCACTTAGATGGGTACAACCTAATGCCATTCTTTAAAGGAGAAGTAGCCGAATCGCCAAGAAAGGAGATCTTCTATTTTGATGCGGGTGGAAATATGAACGCTATCAGATACGGTAACTGGAAGCTTCACTTCACCATTATGGAAGGTGCTATTAACACGGCTTATCGCAAGGCACCAAGCTGGCCTTTGGCTATCAACCTAAGGGCAGATCCTTATGAAGTTTCTTGGGAGTCTGGTATGTATACTAGATGGTACGGAGATAATATGTGGCTATTTGTTCCGGCTCAGCAGTATGCCGGCCAGTTCTTGTCTTCATTTGAAAAGTATCCTCCGGTTCAAGGTTCCTCTTTGTCTATAGATAAGGTGGTGCAACAATTAACGTCACCATCGAGAAACTAGAAGTAATTCATTAACAATAAAGTGGAGTGGCAGTCGCGAACGGCTGCTCCATTTTTTTACACCATCATTATGAAAAAACTATATACGCTTGCAATAATTTCTGGCTTGCTGCTCTTCGCTTGTTC
Organism: Roseivirga pacifica; assembly: GCF_900111145.1. GTDB lineage: Bacteria > Bacteroidota > Bacteroidia > Cytophagales > Cyclobacteriaceae > Roseivirga > Roseivirga pacifica. The sequence goes on along the minus strand of NZ_FOIR01000001.1, from coordinate 141,887 downwards.
TCCCAAAGAAGAAGCAATAAAAGAGCCTGCTGTCACATATTTGTCCTCTTGGAATGACGGTGCTACTAAGCGAGCTATCATGGACTTTGTAACAAAAACCACCACCGAAGGTAGCGCTGACTTTATTCCTGTTGCAGACCGGATTGCTACGTTCGATAATGATGGAAATCTTTGGGCCGAGCAGCCAGTCTATTTTCAATTGCTTTTTGCCATAGATCAGATTAAAACTATGGCTCCCGAGCATCCCGAATGGAAGAACGAGCAACCATACAAGGCTTTGCTTGAGGGTGATATTAAGGCTGCCTTGGCCGGAGGGGAAAAGGCTTTGTTGCAAATCGTAATGACAACACATGGCGGCATGTCGAATGATGAGTTTGCAGCTAGTGTAAAAAACTGGATTGATACCGCTACGCATCCAAAAACCGGTAAACACTACAACGAAATGATCTATCAACCCATGGTGGAGCTTTTGGAGTACCTAAGAGCCCATGATTTTAAGACATTCATAGTGTCTGGTGGAGGAGTAGATTTTATGAGGGTATGGGTGGAAGAAGCCTATGGTATTCCGCCATATCAGGTGGTGGGTAGCTCTAATAAGGCTCGTTTTGAAGTGGCGGAAGATGGAAGCACTTCCGTAGTGAAACTTCAAGAACTCAACTTTATCGATGATAAGGAAGGGAAGCCAGTTGGCATCTATCAACACATTGGGCAACGGCCGGTATTTGCATCCGGTAATTCCGATGGAGACTACCAGATGCTCCAATGGACTACTACGGCCAAAGGTTACCCACGATTTGGCCTATTGCTACACCATACCGATGCCGAACGTGAATGGGCTTATGATCGAGAGTCACATATCGGTCAATTAAATAAAGGGCTCGATGATGCACAGAAATTCGGCTGGACGGTAATAGATATGAAGAACGATTGGAAAAAGGTTTTTCCTTTTGATGAGTAATTGAAAAAATAGTATGCGTAAATCAGTTGTTGCCTTAGTGTTGTGTTTATTGACAGCCACGCCATTGTTTGGTCAGGATGCCAATAACCCTATTGATCCTAGTCCAACCGCTGGTTTGTGGAACAGGTTTTATGGGGACGAACAGTCTAAATTACAGTTCTTGGCTAATGTTACCTATGGGAAATGGTTCTATCGATTTACGGCTGAGGCGGAGTTCAATTATGACGAGGATAATAATAACTATACCAACAAATTTAGTGGTACTAACTTTTTGGTAGCTCGTTTATTTCAATCAGAAAACGGGCAACATCAGTTCGGTGTTGGTGCAGTGGTAAGCTACTTTAATAAAGGAAAGTTTGCTGCGGGTGGAAATTTTGTTTCTGTAAGTAAAGTAGGTGGATGGAAGTTTATTTCGCTGCTTACGCTACAGGGTGGTGCTGATGTGTTTACTATGGAGTTTCAGCCCGGCATTTATCACGACTTTAACAAAGGCTGGTATTTCAGGGGGCACCCAAGAATGCTCTTCAACTTTGAAACGGGTCGGCATGAGGTGCCTATAGGGGCTGGTGTTGGTAAGATATTTAATACCAATGGGCCCGTAGTTAATGTTTTTTTTGAGCCACAATACGACTTTCATAACTCTCTACCAATGCTTTATACCGGTATAAAAATGTTATTTTAAAATATTAATTAATGACTGCTCTAGAATCTATACAAGAACTGAAAACACGCATGTCGGCCTCTATTATTGGCCAAGATGCGCTCATTGAAAGAATAATATTGGTGTTACTGGCCAATGGCAACATGTTATTAGAAGGGCTGCCGGGCTTGGCAAAAACCCGTGCTATTAAAACATTGGCCAAACAGTTGGATTGTGGACTCAGTCGTATTCAGTTTACACCAGACCTTTTGCCATCCGATGTAACAGGTACCGAAATTTACCAGCCTGAGTCTGCAGAGAAGTTTCTTTTCCAGAAAGGCCCAATTTTCTCAAACCTAATTCTGGCCGATGAGATTAACCGTTCTCCGGCAAAGGTGCAGTCGGCTTTGCTCGAGGCAATGGAAGAGCGGCAGGTTTCTGTTGCCGGTAAAACCTACCCTATGGATCCGCTCTTTATGGTAATGGCCACGCAGAACCCCGTGGAGCAGGAAGGAACTTACCCTTTGCCTGAAGCCCAAATGGATCGCTTTCTAATGCACGTCATTATCAGTTATCCAGACGATGCCTCTGAGCTTAAAATTTTAAGACTGAACAGGGAAGAGCAGCATGCCGCGAAAGAGCAGGAGCATAAAAAACTTAGCCCTGAAGTAGTGTTCGAGGCACGCAAAGAAATTGCGAAAGTGAAGATTTCAGAGGCGATGGAAAAATACATTGTCGATATAATTTCTGCTACGCGCTACCCAGATAAGTATAACAAAGAACTCGATGCTTGGGTCGATTTTGGTGCCAGTCCGCGTGGGTCAATTGCCATCGACAGGGCCGCCAGAACACATGCTTGGATGCAAGGAAAGGACTTTGTGGAGGCCGATAATGTGAGGGCTATTGTGCATGATTGCCTTCGCCATAGGCTCATTTTAAGTTATGAGGCAAATGCTGAAGGGGTAACGCCCGATATGGTGTTGACCAAAATTTTGGAAGAAGTAGCTGTGCTAGCCTAAAACATACTGAATGTCTGGTCAGCCAAACAAATATCCTAAAGATGTATTCACCTCCTTAGAAGAGCTTTTAAGGATGGAGCACCTTGCGCATGTATTTTCGCTTAGCGGCAAAAAGCATAAGGTGAATACGGTGTTGGGTGGTAAGCATGCATCAAAGTTGCGTGGGCGAGGGCTCGATTTTGACGAAATTAGAAACTATGTAAAGGGTGATGATATTCGCAATATCGACTGGAAGGTAACTGCCAGAACGCAAGTAACGCATACTAGGGTGTTTACTGAGGAAAAAGAAAAGCCCGCCCTAATTGTGGTAGATCAGTCGAAGTCGATGTTTTTTGGTTCGCAAAAACGCACCAAATCTGTTGTGGCCGCTGAGCTTGCAGCTTTAATGGCCTTTAGAATACTGAAAGAAGGCGATAGGGTTGGCGGAGTGATTTTTGCCGATGAGGCCAGTGATATCATTTTCCCTAAAAGAGATAGAAAAAACATACTCCGGTTTTTAGAAAAACTGGTAGATAGAAATCGTGCGTTAGCATCAACCGATGCTTCGAGTTATCAAGAAGTGCTAAAGGATACGAGCCAGAAAATCAGAAATATTGTAACGCATGACTTTCTGGTAATTGTCATCAGCGATTTTATTCGGTATTCACCAGAGGTGATGAAGTATCTAGCCCAGATTGCCCAACATAATGATGTGGTACTGGCCAAAGTGTTCGACCCTATGGAGAGGGAGCTGTTGCCTTCTAAGTTTGTGGCAGGTAATGAGCACTTACAGCTTAATGTAGATGGTGCCAGCAGCAACCTGCGAAAGGACTTTCAGGAGGGCTACGATGCAGATTTATTGGCTTTTCAATCCCAAATGAAAAAGCACAGAATTCCAGTGTTTAATGTGAATACTGTGGCACCACTTGAGGAACAACTTAAAGAGATTTTTAAAGGAGGAAAGCGATGAGTTTGTACTTCGCGCATATTACTCAGCAAGCAGATTCTTTGGCGCAATCGGCTGTGCCTCTAGGGCAGCTTCAAGAGCCACCTCCGGTGTCCTTCACTTTTGAGGCAACAGGTTGGCATGTGTTGGCTTGGGTGCTTTTGGTGCTTGCAATCGTAGTCGCAGCCCTTTTCTATAGGAACTACAAAAGGAATGCCTACCGAAGAAATGCGCTAGAAGAATTGCGTAAGGTTGGTGATGGAACCCATCCGTTTCCGCATGCACTGGTGGTTTTGAAGAGTGTTGCCATTAAGGTTTTTTCCCGAGAAAAGGTGGGGGCATTACATGGTGAAGAATGGTGTGCCTTTTTAGAGAAAACTGCTAATGGAGTTTCCTTCTTAGCGTTTTCGAATGAAATACGGGCTTTGGTTTACAAAGATGAGGTGCCTAGCCAAGAGGTTCAGTCAGCTATTTTGTCTAACGCAAAAATGTGGGTGAAGAGCCATGCCAGATAATTTCGAAATAGCGTACCTATGGGTGTTTTGGCTGTTGCCATTGCCGCTGCTCATTTTTTGGTTGGTGCCACCTTTGCGCCTTCGTAGTGAGTCATTGGGTATGCCCGGCTTCGATAAGATGGCCAGTTACACCAATGAGAAGCCTCGGAGAGCAGCTTTGGTTAGAAGGCGAAACTTCCTGAATTGGGTGATGCTAATGCTTTGTTGGTTGTTGTTTTTGGCCGCACTTGCTTCTCCCCAGTTGGTGGGCGAACCAGAGAAGAAGGTAAAAACCTCACGGAATTTTTTAGTAACAGCAGATATCTCCTTTAGCATGGCCAGAGAAGATTGGGCCATTGATGGACGAAAATCTAGGCGTTGGGATGCGGTGAAAAACATAATGCACGATTTTATTGAGAAGCGAGAGGGCGATCGCATGGGCCTCGTTTTCTTTGGTTCTAACGCATACATTCAGGCGCCTTTCACCCCAGACTTGAAAACCGTAGATCAGCTTTTGGGAGAAGCAGATGTGGGAATGGCTGGTCAAATGACGCGTATTGGCAAGGCCATAAAGAAAGGTTTAAACATGTTTGAAAACGACACCATTGAAACTAAAGTGATGCTTTTGTTAACAGATGGTGGAGATGACGGAACTGATATTCTGCCGTTGGACGCGGCCGATATGGCTAAAAAGGATTCGGTGATCATTTATACTATTGGAATTGGAGACCCAGATGTGGCTGGCTCTGATCTGGATGAGCAAACGCTGATTGACATTGCTGAGCTAACCGAAGGCAGGTATTTCAGGGCAAAAGATGAACAAGAGCTTGCTGAAATTTATGATGAACTGGACAAGCTGGAACCCATAGAGTACGAGGAGGAGCAAAACAAGCCTGTAACCGTACTTTATCATTATCCATTGGCTGGTGCCATTGGTTTGCTACTGCTTTCGTCTTTAGTGTCGCCCATTTTTGCATTTGTACTGAATAAGCGAAGGGAGGCTTATGTTTAAGGATCTCTTTCCAGTAGTCTGGAGCGACTTTCACTTTTTGCGGCCAATGTTTTTGTGGCTGTTTATTCCTGTAGCTATCGTGGTTGTGCTCAGTTTGTTTGGGGGCAAAGAACAGGTGAAATGGAAGAAACATATAGCGCCACATTTGCGACCCTTTATGATTAATAAAGGGAGCGGGAGAACTCGGGCGCTCATGCAGGGTTTACTCATTTTTGGATTAGTGCTTGGCGTGATGGGGCTGTCTGGGCCTACATGGAAGCGCGTGGAAGAACCTGCAAAGCAACTAGAAACCCCTTTGGTAATTCTGCTCGATTTGTCACAAAGCATGCTTATTGAAGATATTCAACCTAGTCGATTGCAGCGTGCAAAGTTCAAACTGACTGATTTTTTGGAGGCGAACCCTGGGGCTAGGGTTGGGTTGATAGCCTTTGCAGGTACAGCGCACACAGTGGTGCCACTTACGCGCGATTACGACATTATCAAAAGTCATATAGAAAGTTTGAGTCCTTCGATTATGCCTGTGGCTGGGCAAAATCAGCGAGAGGCATTGGAACTAGCCGATTCGGTAATGAGTGTTACCGATGCACCCGGAACAATCGTACTTTTTGCTGATGATTTTACCCAAGATGACTTTACGCTTTACCAGAACTACCTAACCAGTCATGAACATAATATGGAGATTATGCCTATGAATACTCCTTCGGGAGGCGAAGTGCCTAATCCCGAGGGAGGGGAAGTTATTCATTCGCAATTGAATACCGATGTGCTAAGTCGTTTTGCCAGTTTGGAAAGGGTAAGGGTGAATGCACTAACGCTAGATGATAGTGATGTTCGGCTTATTGCTACCAAAGTACAGCAGAACCTAAAGTTTACTGAGAAAGGAGATGAAAAGGAAGATGAGTGGCGAGATGCAGGTGTCCTTTTTATTTGGCCTGTAGCATTGATCATGCTGTTGTGGTTTAGGCGAGGTTGGGTTGTTTATAGCTTGGTGATTATGGCTTTCACGAGCTCTTGTTCAAATAATGGGGCATTTAGCGATTGGTGGTATACAAAAGACTATCAGGGCCAGCAGGCCATGGATTCGGGTGATTTTGACACTGCGGCAGCGCTTTTTCAAGACCCTCTGAGAAAGGGTGTGGCGTATTTCAAGGCCGGAAATTATGATGAGGCCATCAAGGCTTTCAATCAAGATACTTCTGCCATGGGCGCTTATAACCTTGGTTTGGCTTATTACCAAAGCGGAGACTATCTGTCCGCACAAATGGCCTTTGGTGAAGCCGCAGAAATGGATCCTGAAAACGAGCTGGCCAAACAGGGGCAAGAACAGGCAGAACACCTTGCAGGAACAAATAGCTCGGCAGACCCGAAAGAGGCGGAAGAAACACCTGAAGAAGGGCCTGAAAACAATAAGCAAAACGATAGCATGGAAGACCTGAGTGGTGGCGGACAAGAGGCTACCAAAGAGGACATGGAGAAGGAGCGACTGGAAGAAACTGTGGCTACGGATATAATGAAGGCCAAAGAGTTGGATGAAGTGCCAGATGATCTCGGGGCTTCGTCTCCTCAGCAGCAAAACTTCAAGGTCTTACTGCAGCAAATTGATGATGATCCTGCCCTGTTTTTACAGAAGAAGTTTGAATATCAGATAAAGAAGCGGAACCAAAAGCAGAAAGGGAATGAGAACTAAGCGATTCTTTATAGCGCTCTTTATGCTGGTGGTGGGTGGTCAGCTGATTGCACAGCAATTCACTACTGAAATTGCCTTTAATAAGCGACAGGTTTATGTTGGTGAGCCCATGCAAGTAAGTGTGAGTATTTATACTTCGACTTGGTTTACCACTGGCGTAGATCCGGGAAATATTAAAGTGAACGGTGCTTTTACGGTGTTTTTCAGAACCATAAGTGTCTCTAAAAGCATTAATGGCAAAACACATCCCGGGGTTGAAATGATTTTCAATGTTTTTCCATTCGAGGCCGAGGATGTTACTTTTCCTTCTTTGGAAATTAATGTGGAATCGCCAGCTGAAGGCGACTTTGTAGGTAAGCCACATGTGGTGAAGACTAATGCGCGAACCATAAAGGTAATGCCAATTCCACCAGCTTTTAGTGCCGATAATTGGTTGGTGGCTTCGGGTTTATCTGTCAATCAAAACTGGGTTGGAAATACTGCTGAAGTAAAGGTGGGCGATGTGCTGGAGCGTACTATTACCAGGCGTGCCGATGCTACTTTGGCAGAGCTATTGCCGCCTATTCAGTGGGATAGTTTAAATAGCGTGAGCTTGTACCCAGGGCGTAGTTCGGTTAGTAACAACAAGTCGAAGACCGCCATAAGTGCTAGCCGCACCGAGGTGATGCGCTACCTTTTTGAGCAAGAGGGAGAAGTGATTCTCCCGGCTATGGAGTTCACTTGGTGGAATCCTTATCAGCAAAAGCTATTTAAGCGCACTTTGGCCGAAATGAAAATCAACGTTTTGCCTAATCCTGATTTGGGGATGCTGGCTTCGGTAAAAGACTCGCTGGCAGTTTTGGCGCAGCAGCAACTGGAGGCTGAACAAGTAGAAGGTCCCTTTACCATTCTTGGCTTTAGGCCAGAGGTTTTTGTCCTCATCGCTCTGCTTGCGGTGGGGCTAGTTTGGGCGTTATTGAAGCTTGTGAAACGAATTGCTGAGGTGCGAAGAAAATCGCACGAGGCCTATATACATTCAGAGTTGTTTTTCTTTAGAGCATTTACCCGTGCCATAAAGAATGGGGATGCTGTTCAGTCGCATTTGTACCGTTGGATTGACAAGCTTGAATTACCAGAACCTACAGTTGAGGCTTTGATTCGAGCATGTGGAAATAGCGAGTTGCAGGATCGAATTCATGGTAAAAGCCTTGTGTCAATACTTTCATCAATAAGTCTGGCAGAATGGAAGGAGCTTAGGGGAGGTTATTATGCTATGGTGGCGGACTCTGGCAATAAAGTAGTAACTGGTAGCTTGTGGATTAACCCATAATAATTAAAGAAGAACTCGATATTATTTAATATTTTAAGGTATGAGAAAAGTAAAAATTGCTGGGTTGGTTGTAGTAGCTGTTTTATTCAGCTTACCTGTTTTTGCACAAAGCGATGCAGATGAGTTAGCAAAAAAACTACAGAACCCGGTAGCCAGCTTGGTAAGTGTGCCATTTCAGTTCAACCAAGATTTTGGTATTGGCCCGAGTGATGGGAGTAGGCTGACAATGAATTTTCAGCCGGTAATTCCAATAAGTATAAGCGAAAACTGGAATTTGATCGGTCGGGTAATTCTCCCCTACATTACCCAAACCGATGTTTTTGGTCCAAGTGGAACCCAGTCTGGTCTTGGCGATGCCGTGCTGAGTGGTTTCTTTTCTCCTAAAGCACCTACAAAAGGAGGGTTGGTTTGGGGGGCAGGCCCAGCATTGCTGGTGCCTACGGCAACCGATGATGCTTTAGGAACGAAAAAATTTGGGATGGGGCCAACAGCTGTTTTTCTTAAGCAGGCAGGAACGCTCACAATAGGAACACTTGTAAACCACGTATGGTCTGTTGCTGGGGCTGAAGATAGGGCTGATGTAAGCAGCAGTTTTCTGCAACCTTTTGTTGCCCGAAACTTTGCTGGTGGCTACGCCATTGCGGTTAATTCTGAGCTTACCCAAAACTGGAAGACTGACTCGACTAACGGATCACTAAACATTGTAGGGTCTAAAGTGGTGACCCTCGGCAAGCAAATGTGCCAGGTAGCTCTGGGGCCAAGAATCCCGTATGGTAATGGCAATACTTCTGCTTGGGGGGTTAGAGCTGTTTTTGTGCTATTATTTCCTACTGCAGGCTAGTGTAGGGTTTAAGTGTTTTTGTTGTATCTTTTCCTTGTTAAAGTATTCACTTGAAGTGCCTTAGGACAACTGTATTTATCTGTTTCATTTCACTTGCCGGTTTACCTAAGGCGAATGGGCAGATCCTTATTTCGCTCATATTTGGTGATAAACTCAATTCGGAAAAAATAGAATTCGGGCTTGAAGGAGGCTTGGTAAATAGCCGAATTAGCGGTTTGGAGCCAAGCGAAGGTAAGTTGGGCTTCAACTTAGGCTTTTACTTCGACTTTATGCTTAAAGGTGACGACCGTTGGTGGTTGGCCACTGGAGTAATAGTGAAGTCGCCAATGGGTGCCGATGGCTTGGATGTTTATCCCACGGGAGATACAGATTTGGATGGTTTGTTGCAGAACGGAGAAGTGACTAGAAAAATTAGGTACTTCAATGTTCCGGCCATGATCAAGTATAGGTTTCCTAAGGGTTTTTTTGCCATGGGAGGACTACAGTTGGGCCTTTTGAGCAAAGCGTTCGATGAATTTTCTGCCGATGGGGCTGATGGAGATTTACTTTATACAAATAATATTAAGGAGGATTATAAAACCATAGATGCTGGGTTCTCTGGTGGTGTGGGCTATCGCTTAAGAGGTGGTAATGGCATGAATCTAGAGTTAAAGTATTATAGAGGTTTTGTGGATATTCTGAAGGGAAACCCTGGCGACCCGCAGTACAATAGTGCCCTATATGTGAATGTGGGAATACCAATAGGGGTAGGAAAGAAAAATGAAGCTAACTGATATGAGAGGTTTATTTGCTGTGTTATTCGTGGGGCTGCTGTTTTGCAGTGTTGCTGGTTTTGGACAAGGAATGGGTATGTCGGACAACCCGATTTACAAGCCCTACTACGACAGTTTAAAGCAAATGAACTACCCTTACAAGCTGCCAATTTTGGGTAAGCAAGCTTATAAAAGAGGATATGATATTCAGTATGCCTACGGAATAAGTGGCATCTACTTTACGCAGCGACAAGATATCGATATCCAAAGTATCCAAATTGGCTTTAACGGTAGTCAAATGGTTGACCTGAGCAGCTTTATAAAGTTTGGGCCAACCGTGGCAAATACTAATGCCTATACTGTTAGACCAGATATTTGGCTGCTACCTTTTTTAAATGTTTATGGAATTATTGGGGGTGGAACCACGGAGACAAATGTGAGCTTAATTGAGCCTATTGGCTTTGAAACTGTGCAGAATTTTAAGGCAGATTCATATGGTTTGGGCGTTACTTTGGCGGGTGCCGTAGGGCCAATCTTTTTGGCTTGGGATAACAACTACAACTTTGTAGATGTAGAGGCCATTGTAGAGCCAATGCCCGCGTTTAACAGTAGCTTAAGAATTGGCCATACAATTATGAGTCCTTCTAAACCTCAAAAATCTCTTTCTGTATGGGGTGGCGTGTTCTATCAAAGTCTTCAGAATGATACGAAAGGAAGTTTAAACCTAACCGAGATTTTCCCTGATTTTGGAAACGGTTTTGTGTTTGACTCACTAAGGGATTGGTCGGCAACGCTACCTCCAGCTCAGCGATTAGTGGTCAATCAGATTATTGATGCATTAGAAGAGATGAGCAATGGTGTGGATGTTGAAAATGCAACGGTAGATTATTTGTTAGAAAAGAAAGTTGCGGCTCCATTCAATCTCATTTTTGGTGCGCAGTATCAATTTAATAAACATTGGATTTTAAGAACGGAACTTGGGGTTTTTGGAAAGAGAAGCCAGTTTTTGCTCAATCTAAATTATAGAATACCTGGTTTAAAGAAGGTTAGGTAATTTGAAGAAGGTAATGGTTCTAACTTGAATAGTTGTATTAGATTTAAACAATTACTGATAAGAAACACTTATTATTATAATAATTACATCAACTCCTGATCACAAAAATTACACTATGAAAAATTTGAGAAAACTATTTGGCTTGGTACTACTACTGGCCTTTTTAAGTGCTCCGGCCTATTCGCAGATTAAGAGCGACTATAGTAAGGATGCAGACTTTACGGGTATAGAAAGCTACATGTTTGCCGGTTGGCAAGACAATAGCGATGAAATACTGAACGACATTGACAAGAAAAGAATCTTAGATGCCTTTAAGGCTGAAATGGACGCAAGAGGTCTAGAGCATAAAACCAGCGGTGCTGATGTGGTGCTAACGCTTTTTGTGGTTGTAGATTCTAAAACCAGTACTACGGCCTATACCGATTTTAACAGTACAATGGGTTATCGTGGTCGTTGGGGCTGGGGTTATGGCTATGGTGGAGTAGGCACTGTATCAGCCACTACAACATATTCTGAAAATGATTATTTGGAAGGCACCCTAGTTGTAGATATGTACGATGCGGATGGAAAGAATTTAATGTGGCAAGGCATTATCAAAAAGGTGGTTAAGAGCAACCCTAAGAAAAGAGAGAAGACAATCCCTAAGAATATCAATAAGCTGATGAAGAAGTTTCCGATAGAGGAAAACTAAATGCAGTTCAGGTTAAGCGAAAAAGGAGAGCAATTGCTCTCCTTTTTTTATGCCTAAAGTTCAGAGCCTCTGTAGCTCCTTTGTACTTGGTCAATTACTTGGCTGTAAATGCGATCGATAAAGCTAGAAAAGAGTACTTGTGCTGGTGGAGGTGGTAGCTCTTTCTCCTTAGTTAAAGCAAGTTCTTCTTTTGTGAGTGCTCGCTTGTCTCCATTATAACTAGCCCATTCGTGTATCCAAACATCTTCGCTTATCAGTTTTCTGTGTACAACAGTGCTGTTTGAATAAGCATCCTTAATTTCAAAGTTTAATACTCCAGAGGAAGCTAGTGTCTTTTTGTGTCTTGAGAATTCAGCTTCAACTGTTCCGTAAACATCGTGTGTTACATCTTCCTTATCGGTATATGTGCCAACCACCACGCTGTCTCGACTTACTTCTACCGTTTTAGATTCTATCAAAGCTTGTCCAAGCACAAAGTCATCAAACTCCATTAAAATTACCTGGTCTGGCTGAACGTCATATTGTTCTGCTTCGTCTGGCGTATAAAAGTCTAAAAATCGGTTTTGACTATAACTTTTGAAGTACTCGAACATCCTGTTTTCGAAGTACTCATTGGTCAATTCTAAGCTTCTGGAATGAATCGGAATTGGTTCGATTAACACTCGTAGTGTACCCATATAGCGTGCTTCGTCTAGCAATGAGTCTATTTTTGGTAGGTTATTTGAAAACCTCAGTGCACTTTGGAAATGTGTATAGGCCTGTCTTCCGGTTTCAATAGTTTTCATCGCTAGGGCATCTTTGCCCAATGCTAATTGTACGTTGGCAGCTTGCTGCGCAGCATTGTCCTGCTCTACCATGTATTCGGTAGGTGTAATTAAGTCCATGCAAGCCGGGCACCTTTGTATGTCTCTATAGTATGAGTTTAAAACAGCGTATTCGTTGAATATCTTTTCCCACTTATAAGTATCAGTGCTGCGCTTAAACTGTTCTATTCGTTTTAAACTATAGTTAGATGCTACTCTATAGCCATCAAGCAGTACATCTTTAGCTTTCTTGTTGTTAGGGTTAGCTTGAAGCCTGTTTACAGCGCGGTCAATGGCTGTTTGATAGTTTCCTTTATCAAAAGCATTTTTACCTGTGGCGCAAGCGGAAATTAATGCCGCCATGCTCATTATTATAAGCGTGTTTTTAAAAATATTCATGGCCTATACGTTTGGTTTAAAAACGGAGAGACGAAAATAGTGCCAATTAATTTTCTAGCCGATTTAGTTCTACGATTTTATCTCTCATTAATTGATACGTGCTTTGAGTAAGCTCGTCTAGGTTTGCTTCGGTTAGGCCTTGAACGGAAATCTCAGGAAGGCAGTAAGAATGAATTGTACCTGGTGTTAAAAGTAGGCTGCCTCGTTTCATAAGCTTGCCCGCGTTATGTATTACAACTGGCAAAATTGCAATTTGAGATTCAATAGCCAATTTGAATGGTCCGTATCTAAAGGGAAGTAGTGGCTTGTCTGTATTGTTTCGTGTACCTTCTGGAGCTACAAGTACACAGGTTCCTCCGCTAAGTAATTCTTTAAGCCTGTCAATACTCTCTTTGCGGCTTTCTGGGCTTGAGCGATCAACCCAAACTGCGAAGGCGGTGGTAATCCACCCAAATACCGGAATTTTCGATAGCTCTTTCTTACCCAAGGCAACTAGTGGTGAGTGGATAGCTATTGGAATTGCCGGGGCATCTAAAAACGAAGTATGGTTGATAACAAAAATATAAGACTTGCCTTTCTGTATTAAGGATTTGTTATGCCCTCTGAAACGGATGCCCGTAGCAAAGCTGAAGCAGTAAACCCATATACGAATAAAGAAATATGTTATATACCCCAGTTTTCTGGAGATAAGTACCGGGATAACCATGGGTAATGCCAGTATTAGCATAGGAATTACAAAGGCAATACCGCACCAGCCTGTGTATATGTATTGAATTAACTTCTTGAGCATTAGTTGTTTGTTGCTTGGGTCAAAATTATAAGGAAAATTCTGATAGACCAATATTGGTCATTCTTGCCATTTTCTCTCAATAAAACGTCCGAAAAAAGCTAAGTGAAAATTTGTTAAAATCGCTGTTTTAACAGCGTATGAAGGGGTTTTAAATGCATAAAACCAGTCATGTATTCAAATTACCCATTGGTCTCTGAATACAACCAGTGGTGTAGTAAGGTAAGGGCTTTAGCATTCTTAACTTTCTCTTTACAGACAACTAAATAATCTATAATGCTAAACTTTAAAACTAAGATCATCCTATTTTTTATGTTGCTTACGAGCAGCTTAATGGGACAGCAACGTACGGTGGAGGGTACTGTTGTTGATGAATTTGGATCTGGTTTGCCTGGTGTTTCTGTAGCACTAAAGGGAACCGGACGAGGACAAATTACCGATGCTAACGGTAAGTACTCACTTACTGTGAGTTCAAATGATGCTGTGTTGACTTTCAGCTTCTTGGGTTATGTAACCAAAGAAGAGGTAGTTGGTAACAGATCTACAATTAATGTATCGCTTCAGCCAGATGTGTTTGATGCTGGAGAGGTGGTAGTAGTAGCTTACGGTACTCAGGATAACAAGAGTATCACGGGTTCAATTAGTCAGTTAACTGCCGATAAAATTAAGGACAGACCTGTAAGTAGTGCAATCTCTGCACTTGGTGGTTCTGCTCCGGGTATTCAGGTTACAACTGCAACAGGTCAGCCGGGTGCTAACCCTGCAATCCGTTTAAGAGGTATCGGTTCTATCAATGGTAGTAACGATCCACTTTATGTTGTAGATGGTGTGCCTTTTAGTGGTAACATCAACCGTATTAGCCCAGACGATATTGAGTCCATCTCTACTTTGAAAGATGCTGCTTCAACGTCACTTTATGGTGCAAGAGCTGCAAACGGTGTGGTAATTATTACTACTAAGAAAGGTAAGCGTAATGCGCCACCAAGATTCAACTTTTCAACTAAGCAAGGTGTATCTGTAAGAGGTATTAAGGAGTATGAAAGACAAGATCCTTTGACTTTCTATCAAACTACTTGGGAGTCTTTAAGAAATGATAAGATTACACAGGGCGAAACTCCTGAAGATGCAGCAGCACAGGCTACTGCCGAGTTGATCGATTACTTGAAGTACAACGCAACTAATGTTGCTGATGATGATATCATCAGAACTGATGGTTCTATCAACCCTAATGCAAGCATTACTTATTCAGAAAATGACCTTGACTGGTTCGACCCAATTGAAAGATTAGGTTACCGTCAAGAGTATAACTTTAGTGCGCAAGGTGCTGGTGATAAAACAGACTACTTTGCATCAGTAGGTTACTTAAACGAAAAAGGGGTTTTTGAAAACTCTGATTTCGAAAGATTCACTTTGAGAACCAACGTAAACGTGAATGTTACAGATTGGTTAAAAGTTGGTATGAACAACTCTGGTGACTTGAGATTCCAGAACACTGTAACAAGTGGTGGTTCAGGTTTTGCCAACGCATTCTACAATGCTAGAAGAATGGGGCCTATCTTCCCTGTTTACGCTATCGATGCAAACGGTGATTACATTACTGATCCAGACCTAGGTGGTCGTGCTTTTGATAGAGGTGACGGTCGTTTCGGCCTTCCTGTAAGACCAAACAACACTTCTGGTCGTCATGCTCCTGAAGAGTCATTGTTGAACAACAACTACAACGAAAGCTTGTTCTTCAGAACTGTTTCTTACATTGAGGTTACTCCAATCGAAAACCTTAGCATTAGAGTAAACGGTAGTGTGGACCTTGGTACTTTCAACAACCAATTCTATGGTAACCCATACGTTGGAGATTATATTCCTGTAGGTAGAGCTAACAAAAGTGCAAACTTTGATATCACAACTAACTTCAACCAGTTGATCAACTATAGCTTTGACCTTGATGGAGCTAACCACTTTGACGTGCTTGTAGGTCATGAGAGCTACAGCGTGAAAAACAACGATTTCTCTGCTGGTAAAACAGGTTACATTGTATTGGATAACCCAGTATTAGATAACTATACTACTATTACTTCTGCTTCATCTCAAATCGATGAGTACAAGACAGAAGGTTTCTTCTCAAGAATTAACTATAACCACAATGAGCGTTACTATGCTTCTGTTTCATTCAGAAGAGATGGTACTTCAAGATTCTCTAAAGATGCTCGTTGGGGTAACTTCTGGTCTATCGGTGGTAGCTGGAGAATGAGCGAAGAGGACTTCATGAGCACAGTTAGCTGGGTTGATGAATTGAAAGTTAGAGCTTCTTACGGTGAAACTGGTAACGATAACGTTGGTGGTTACTACCCTTCTCAAACTTTGTACTCTTCTGGTAGAAACAACAGAGACAACGCTGGTTTCTACAGCTACAGTGTTGGTAACAACAACCTTCAGTGGGAGAAAAATACTTCTTACGATATCGCAGCAGACTTTGAGTTGTTCGGTAAGTTGAGAGGTACTATTGAATACTTCAACCGTTTCTCTGATAACCTATTGTTCTCAGTGCCAATCGCTCGTGAGTCTGGTTACACTTCTCAGAACAGAAACATCGGTAGAATGGTGAACAAAGGTTTAGAATTTGACGTGAATGTTGATGTGCTTAAGTCTGGTGACTTTGAGTGGAATGTAGGTTTGAACGCCACAATGTTCTCTAACGAGATTACTAAACTTCCAGAAGACTCAAGAGAAACAGGAATTATTAACGGCACTAAAAAATTACTAGAAGGTCGTTCTATTTACGATTTCTGGTTGAGAGATTGGTATGGTGTTGATACTGAAACTGGTGAGCCTCTATACACTTATGATGGCGAGGCTGATAGTGATGGTGACAACTATTACAAGATCATCGGTCAAGATACAGTGACTAACTCTATCAACTATGCTAAGTATACTTACAGTGGTTCTTCTATCCCTGATGTATACGGTGCTATTACTAACACATTCTTCTACAAAGGCTTCACTTTATCAGTATTGTTCTCTTATAGCATTGGTGGTGACATCTACGATTCTAACTACCAAAGCTTAATGGCTACTACTGATGGTAGCGCAATGCACGTAGACTTAGCAGACAGATGGCAGCAGCCTGGAGATGTTACAGACGTACCTAAGGTATCTGTAAACAACAACTCTAACATTACTGCCTCTTCAAACAGATGGTTAACAGATGCTTCTTACTTAAACCTAAGAAACATCAACTTGGCTTACGAATTCAGCCAGTCAACGGTTCAGAGCCTTGGCGTGTCTGGTCTTAGAGCTTACGTTTCTGCAGAAAATCTTTTCTGGATTAGCGGAAGAAAGGGTATGAACCCTATGGAAACGTTTAACGGAACTCAGAACGTGGGTCTTTACCCTCCTTCAAGAGTTATAACACTTGGTGTTAACCTAAACTTCTAATTGAAATACGATGAAAAAAGTATCAAAAATATTATTACTCCTAGCTGTCTTTGCGGTTTACGCATGTAGCGAAGACTTTCTAGATACTAGCCCAACCGATCAGCTTGGTGCAGATCAGGTGTTGAGCACGATCGAGAACCAAAGAGCTGCTTTGGAAGGAATTCACCGCCATATGTATGGTGTAGGTGGTTCTCAAGATGAGCGTTCTGGTTACGGAAACATGATGATCAACTATGATATGCTTGGTCAAGATGTTGTTAACCCTGAGCGTGGTAGTGGTTGGTTTATTAGTGTTTACCAGTGGATTGAGCACAGACTAAACTCAAGCTCGTTGGTAGAGCATACTTATGACTACTATTACTCAATGATTGCTAATGCCAACAATATCATCAACTCTATTGATAATGTTACTGGTAGCGATGATGAGAAAAACAATATTAAAGGGCAGGCTTTGTTCTACAGAGCGTTTGCACACTTTAATATGGTTCAGCTTTATGGTGGCCGTTATGTGCCTGGTCAAGCTAACAACCAATTAGGTATTGTTATCAATCTTGATGACCTTTCTAACATTGGTGAAGGTAAGGCACGTTCTACTGTAGAGGAAGTTTACACGCAAATCGATACTGATTTGAATGCTGCGCTTCAAGCGTTGAATGCTTCTTCTGTATCTGCTGGTAGCGATAAGTCTCAAATCACTTCGAACATTGTGAACGGACTACTTGCAAGAGTAGCGCTTACAAAAGGTGAGTGGGCTAATGCAATTACTTTCGCTCAGGCTGCAAGACAAGGTTTTGACCTTACTGACATCAACGATATCACTAATGGTTTCAACAACTCAGGTACTTCAGGTTGGATTTGGTCTAGCCAGGTAAACCCTGACCACGGAACTTACTTTGCTTCGTTCTTCGCTTATATGTCTTACAACTACAGCTCATCGCACATTAGAAATGACCCTAAGTGTATTAATGCTGACTTGTACGACATGATGCCTGATACTGATGTAAGAAAAGGTTTCTGGGCAGTTGAGCAAGATGATATCGATGCTATTGATATCCCTAGCAACTTTAGAAGATTCCCTTACATGAACACCAAGTTCGAGGCGCTTCCAAGTGGTACTTTGGGTG
The DNA here is from genome assembly GCF_900111145.1 of Roseivirga pacifica. GTDB lineage: Bacteria > Bacteroidota > Bacteroidia > Cytophagales > Cyclobacteriaceae > Roseivirga > Roseivirga pacifica. Next base: position 123,960 of record NZ_FOIR01000001.1, on the reverse strand, counting down.
ATGGTGACGTTGTACTAATGCGTGTAGCTGAAATGCTTTTGATTGAAGCTGAAGCTAATGCTCACTTAGGTAATGACGGTGCCGCACAAGATGTACTTTTCGAGCTTGTTAGCGAAAGAGATCCAAGTGCAGTAGAAAGCACAAATACTGGCCAAGCATTGCTTGATGAGATCTTAGTTCAGAGAAGACTAGAGCTTTGGGGTGAAGGTTTTAATTTCCTTGATCTTAAGCGTTTGAACCTTCCTTTGGAAAGATCTACAAGAGGTAGCTTTAGCATTACGCAAGCGCGTATCTCTGAAATGCCAGCTGGAGGTAACGAATGGAATTTCTTGTTCCCAATCAGCGCATTGAACGTGAACAAAGAATTGGATCAGAATCCATAAGCAAAAACGTACGTTAAGTACTATAGCAATAATAAAACCCCGAGCGAAAGTTCGGGGTTTTTGATTTTATGGTGGTGAGGGATAAGTGTTTGGGCGAATGAAAAGAATTTCAAAGATTTTGGCCAAAATGTTTTTTAAAGTCGAGCTGGTACTTAGTTTTGACTCGAATTTAATGAACAACTGGTAGTGCTCGGTCATCCACGACACTACCTCTAAAATTGGATGAAACCTAACTCTTTGCTTGCAACCCTGGCTTTACCGTCAGGGTTTCTTTTTTCATTCCTAATTCTTCCGGCCGACTTAACATCTTCATTTTTCCTTTTGTCAATACTTTGCTGTTGCTTTCTGTCTATAGATGCTATATTTCAAATTGATAGGATGCGTGTCGTCCACCATGTTTTTTTGAGAAAGAAGAGAGACTATATCGCCATTGCTTTGTTGCTTTGTTTGGTTGCGCCTATTGGAGTTACCTATGTAGCCCTTAAGGTGCGCAAAGAACAAGTCCGCGAAGAAGTCAAAGCAACTATTTTGGCCGGTGTAGATCGCGGAGAGCTTGTTTTGCATAAGTTCTTGAAATCTGAAGTGGATGACTTAGTAGACTGGGAGCACGACCGTGAGTTTAAGTACCAAGGCCAGAGCTACGATGTGGTTGAGGTTGAAGATCACGGAGATTCGGTTCATTACTACACTTGGTGGGATAAGGTCGAAACTAAACTAGATAATCAACTTGATGAATTAGTGGCCAATGCCATGGCCGATGATCCAGAAAGAGAAAGTAATAGAGAAGAGCTAGTTCAGCTTTTTAAGAGCCTGTATTTTTCGAGTACACGAGTAGCCGAAGCTTATGGCGATGTGCTAAATAACGAATGGAGGCCTTCGCAAACTGCATTTTTCGATTCAAGAAGTATAGCCCCACCGGTTCCGCCTCCACTCGTATAGTTGAACATTTTTAGCGCATAGCAGGCGGTTCCTTTACCTCCCAACTATGCCTGTCTTATTATGCCCTTTTGGGGCTTAATACTGTTCAACTTTTAAAATTTCACAATGAAAAAACTTTTTCTATTGTGTTTATTAATGGGAGTGGTGTGTATTGCGCAAGCCCAAATAATCACAATAAAAGACCAGCAAACCGATGAACCATTGGAGCTGGCGACTATTCAGAGCGATAGCCCAAGAGCTTTTGTAGTGACCAATGCAAAAGGTAACGCAGATATTTCTGTGTTTGAAGGCGCCACCAACATTCAGGTACGCATGCTGGGCTACGAAACAAGGAGCCTGAGTTTTGCAGACTTGCAATCGGGTGATTTTAAACTTCAAATGTTGGCCTCGAGCGTGTCGTTAGATAATGTGGTGGTATCGGCAACCAAATGGAACCAGAACTCCTATGAGGTGCCCACAAAGATCACTTCAATTGCTCCTAGAGACATAGCATTGCAAAACCCACAAACCGCTGCCGATTTATTAACAGTAAGCGGCAAGGTGTTTATGCAGAAAAGCCAGCAAGGTGGTGGAAGCCCAATGATTCGTGGTTTTGCTACCAACAGATTGCTTTATTCTATAGATGGTGTGCGTATGAATACCGCCATTTTTCGAGCGGGTAATATTCAGAACGTTATTTCCTTAGACCCTTTCGCTATTGAGCATACAGAGGTGCTCTTTGGCCCTGGTTCGGTTATTTATGGTAGCGATGCCATTGGTGGTGTTATGAGCTTTAAAACCATTACGCCTCAATTGTCGCTTACAGATAAGCCAGTTGTTTCGGGTAATGTATTTGGGCGTTATTCTTCTGCCAACAATGAGAAAACTGGCCATTTTGATATAAACGTAGGATGGAAGAAGTGGGCTTTTGCCACAAGCTTTAGTGCCAATGATTACGATCACCTTAAGCAAGGTAGCAATGGCCCAGACGACTACTTGATGCCTTACTATGTAGTGCGAAGAGGAGATGCGGATGTAGTGGTTGAAAATGACGATCCGCGGGTACAAATTCCATCGGGTTACGATCAGTATAACATTACCCAGAAGATTCGTTTTCAGCCAAACAAGCATTGGGACTTTCAATATGGCTTCCATTACTCCGAAACTTCAGAATACGGGAGGTATGATAGACATAACCGCATGCGCAACGACTTGCCGCGTTATGGTGAGTGGAGTTATGGTCCACAGAAGTGGATGATGAATAACCTGAACATAACGCATACAGCCCAGACTGGTATGTTTGATGAGGTGGTGTTGCGATTGGCTCAACAGTCTTTTGAAGAAAGCAGAATGGATAGAAGCTTGAACAGCGCGGAACGTGCCGTTAGGGTGGAAGAGGTTGAAGCTTATTCGCTGAACTTAGACTTTACAAAGAACTTGGCCGCAAGACATACTTTTTATTATGGTCTTGAAGTAGTTACCAATGATGTAACCTCAACAGGAACTGACGAGGACATAGTGGCCGGAACTTCAGTGTCTGGTCCTTCTCGTTATCCGCAGGCTGTTTGGAATTCTTATGCCTTGTATGCAACAGATCAGTATCGCGCCTCAGAACAGCTTACTTTTCAGGCGGGCTTAAGATATAACCTCTATAGCTTGGATGCTGAGTTTGATACATCCTTTTATCCATTTCCATTTTCAGAGGCTGAATTGGATAATGCAGCCCTTACGGGCAGTTTAGGAGCGGTTTACAGACCTTCTCAAGACTGGGTGTTTAGCACTAACCTTTCTACAGGTTTCCGTGCACCAAATGTAGATGATATGGGTAAAGTTTTCGATTCTGAGCCAGGTGCTGTGGTAGTGCCGAACCCAGATTTGGACGCTGAGTACGCATATAATATCGATTTGAGTGTAGCCAAAGTGTTTGGTGATATGTTAAAGGTTGATGTGACAGGCTACCATACTTGGTTAGAAAACGCGATGGTTCGCAGAGATTATACTTTGAACGGCCAAACTGAGATAATGTATGATGGTGAGATGAGCAGGGTTCAGGCCATTCAGAATGCTGCTATAGCCAAAGTTTATGGCCTACAGTTCGGCTTGGAACTCAAGTTGCCTGCGGGTTTTAGCTTTACAACAGATTACAACTTTCAGCATGGAGAGGAGGAGCTTGACGATGGAGCGACTAGTCCAAGTAGGCATGCGGCACCATCTTTTGGTGTTAGCCGCTTAAATTTTAAGCAATCGAAACTCACATTGCAGTTATATGCAAACTATCAGTCTGAGGCAAATAGCGATGATTTACCAGAAAGTGAAAAGGGCAAAACGGAGATTTATGCCTTAGACGGAAATGGAAACGCCTATGCGCCATCATGGTATACTTTAAATCTAAAAGGTCAGTATTTAGTTGCTCCTTACTTAACTGTGGGAGCAGGTATTGAGAATATAACAGACCAGAGATATAGACCGTATAGCTCGGGTATTTCTGGTGCCGGAAGAAACTTCATTGTTTCAGTGAAGGCTACTTTTTAGTAGAGTTTGCTCATATTTTTTGCAAACAATGATTGATAGAGAGAAAGTCGAGGCATAAGGTCTCGGCTTTCATTCATTTTAGGCCTTTGGGTTTTAAACCAAATTCTCAAAAACGGAACAAATGGCTTGGGGTGAATTAGTTTTTTAATGCTCTTTTTAACCTACTTCTGTATGTGAAAACTAGGATGATTTTACCTAAAAATTGCACCTAAAAAGTTATTATGAAAATGCTTACATTTTTTTACAGATAATAAAACGTTGTTTGAACGTTAAAAACAGTGTTTTAAGGCTAAAATGGCTGTTTTTCGGGGTGTGGGGTGGTTTTTACGGGTTAGGTAATTTTAGGTCTATATACTTATATTTGATTAACCTAACACCGAACTAACTTACTTTGACACCGTTACAGCCCAGAAGTAGGAGGGAATCTCCTATTCTGTTTACTGTTGCATTGTGCCTAATTTTTTGCACTCTGAATATCTTCGGGCAGTCCCGCCCGACAAGTAACGGTTTTACTTTGCAGTTTCTTAAAGGTTCAACAGATGGTTCAGTAGACCAAGTTGCTTCCAATGTTGTTAAGGTGGTTAATAACACTGGCAGAACAGTTGTTTTTAACCTAGAGTACGCTTACCCTGCTGGTTGGCGAATAATGAACGATAGAGAAAGGGTTTATTCTGTTGCGAATAGAGATAGCCTGTTTGTGCCAGTGCGGGTAATACCCACTAAGGAGGCCGAAGGTAACGTAAACTACTTTATTAATGCTTCTGCTTTTACGGCTTCAGGGGTTCCCTTGGCTTCTGCACCTTGGAACATGCAGGTAACAAAGGTTAGCCGTTGGTTTGCTAATATAGTAAAGAGTGAAGCCTATCTACCCAATGATTCTGACGAGACAAGTTTTCAGTTAAATGTAAAGAATGATGGAAATTCTGCTGAGGATGTAGTGGTGCTCTTTAATCCTGATCCAAAGCTCCTGATTACAGATGCACAAGGGAATCCGTTTGGTGAAAACACATTGCAGCTAAAGCTGCCAGTAGATACAGATACCTTACTCACGTTTAAAGCCAAGTTGCAAGAGGGGGCGGGCAAGGAGAACTTCTTCTCTGCAGGCCCAATAGACGAGGTGGTTACCGATAAGGTAGATTTTCAGGTGAGTGTACAGGTTAAGGATGTAAACAATAAAACCAAAAGTTGGGGGGGTAGAGTACACATTAAAAAGCTACCTAGTGAGGTTAAAATCAAGTCAGAGGCAGGCACGGCTACAATTCCGCTAAAAGTCCAGTTCAATACATACAACATACTTTCTCAGTTTACCAACTTTAGTTTAGACCTCAGTGGCGATGCAGACCTGGGTAGAGACAGGTATTTGCGGTACTATTATCAAACCATTATTAGCAGCAATAGTATTGCGGGTACGCAGTTTTTGGGCTCTTATAGGTTTGGGGAATTCAGAACGCCAAAATATACGGTAGCGGTTGGCGATATAGGAGCCAACATGGAGTTGCTCTTGAATGGTACAGGCGCCAGGGCTTCCTACAAAGTGGGTAAGGTAGATGTTAGCGGTATTTATGTTAAGCGCCCTCAAAGCGGGTTGGTAAACAATGAGCTCACTTCAATGGGAGGCAGTGTTCGCCTAAATACCGGTAAGCGAGTAGTGGCCACAGCGCAGGTGGTTAACCAAATAGATGAGTTTAACGAGATAGATAAAAAACTAGGTACGGTTGAGGCGAGCTACCGATTTAGAAACCAGAGTTTGGCGAGTGTTAAAGTGGGGTATTCCATTGAGAACCATGGTGTCGATAGCACATTTACGGTACCTGGAATGGGTATTACAGCCAAGTATGTTGGCCGAATAAAAAGTGTGAGTTTTAGTTCGCAACTGCGCTATAATACGCCATCATACTCATCGCAGTACCGCGGTACTAAAAGTATAAACTCAAATGCCCGCTACACGATCAATCAAAAATACTTCGTTGGCTTTAGGGTAAATGTGAACACGCGTACTCCCGAGATTTATAGTAAAGGAGTTCTTTTCCCTGTTAGATATTATAAATACAATACCTACGAGTTGCGTTTTGGCTGGACAACAGAGGCCGGAAACTTTGTGTTCTCACCAAAGGTGTATGACGAAGAGTTTTTAGATGTACGTACCATGACCACCGGTGCAGGAATTACCTTCTCAACCAACAAAGCTTCGAGCATACGCTTCTTTTCACGTTTTTATTCTGGTTTTACAAAAGCTAAGGACTACGATTTGGATCCTTACTTGGTTAACCGATGGGAAAATTCCCTGCGCTATAAAAACCTCAACTTCTCGGTAAGGTACTACTACGGCCCTTATAATGTGCTTGATAATTTGAGGGTGATTGAAGATGGCATCAACCCTCAGTCTATATACATGAGTACCTATGCCACTTTAAACTTTAAAGAGGCTCGCTTATCGGTTCGGCCAACATTTACCATGAGCTATGAGAGTGTGATGGCGCGCTGGAGAATGAACCTAGCCCCTCAATTGATTTATTACTCCAAAAGTGGCTTTGAGTTTAAGGTGGCTGTAGAATACTTCAACGTAAATCAAGGCGAAAGCCCGTTGGCAACAGTTAGCGAAAACCCTTCGGTTTTCAGTCCATTTGCACAGAGCAATACTTTCCTTCGCTTTGGCTTAACCAAGCAGTTCAACATTAAAAAACCAGGCAAAAAGTCGCATGAATTAGAAGTGGTGGTTTTTAAGGATTTGAACGGAAACAACCTGCGTGATTCTGGTGAAGAGTACGAGCAAAATGTGATTGTTAGGGTAAATGGGGAAACCTTAATGACCAATGAAGAAGGTCGGGTAATTTTTAAGGACTTGCCGCAAGAGAAGTATTTGGTAGAAACAGAAATGCTCAGCAACTCTGAAGGTTGGTTTAAATCGAAGGGTATAGAAGTAGATCTGAATAAAGATCAAGCACTTTATATCCCATTAAAGCGTGGCGTTCAAATCAACGGTAATGTCATTCTTCAGCAAGCGCAGTATTCTGCTTTAGGCGAAGGTGGAATGAAGCTGGATGGGATTAGGGTAACTGCCGAGGGCGAAGATGGGCAGACCTATAGTGGCTTAACCGACCTAAACGGAATCTTTAGAATTTATGTGCCTTTCGGGGAATATAAAGTGCGTGTAAATCAGAATGCGGTGGATCAGCAATTTGAGTTTGCACAAAGTGAATACAATGTGGTGGTAAACAATGTGAGTGTCAATTACCAGCTTACATTCTATCTAATTGAAAAACGCAGAAGGCTAAACATTAAAAAGTTTGACAATTAAACAATCAATATAAATGAGAATGAATCAACTAAGTCGAATGTGGATGATGCTCCTGTTTACTGGCGTATTTTCCATCTCGTTTTTTAATGCTCAAGCGCAGAAAATCTCTACTTCGCCTAGTAGGCTTAACTATAAGGTTAGCCCGGGCGGAACACAAAGGGGAATCATTACGGTTGCCAACAACTCAGATATCCGTCAGGATTTCAATGTTGACTTTGGAGATTTTGATGCCTCCCGATCAGGGAAAAGTAAATTTTTGGAGAAAGGGGTTCTTCCTCGTTCTTGTGCCAATTGGCTAAGTGCTACACCATCGCTGTTCACGCTCGATCCGGGCGAAACACAGCAGGTAGAGGTAGTTATGGATGTGCCGCAAGACTCATTAGCGTATATGGCGCGTTGGGCGGTGGCTTACATTCGCTTAGCTGGTGAACGCCAGGCGCAGCAGCAAGGCAATGATGGCCTGATTGTTAACCTCAATCAGTCTTACCGCTTTGGTGTTTATATTTTTCAAACTCCCCCCAGTGCTACTTATGCGAAGGGCGAAGTAACCGGGTTTGCACAAGAAGATGATATGCTTGTGTTCAGCTTGAAAAATACTGGCGAAACGTTTTTGGTATGTAACTCCTATTTAGAGTTTACCAACCTACAGAATGGAGAAATGAACCGAATTAACTCCAAACAATTTACCGTATTACCCGCCAGTGATAGAGATGTTACTTTCAGGGTTCCTTCAGATTTACCGGCCGGAAAATACTCTGTATTGGGTGTGCTTGACTATGGTAGTAGAGATGAAGTTGAAGCTGCTGAAATTGAAATCACTATTCCTGAAAGAAGTAAACAGAAATAATGGCCGTTAATGTTTCCTCTAAGTCAACTTTTGCATTTCGCTATGAGCGAGCTACTTATGTGAAAAGAAATTTTTGAGGGAAGTTTGTATATATGAAAATAAGTACATACATTCACGTGTCGAAACTTTTAACCTAAACATTATTACTCATGAAAAAACTATTCAAAATCAAGGCGTTTGCCGTAGCGGCAATGCTTACAGCAATCTTCGCTAACCAGGCGAATGCTCAAGTGGTTCTTCCAGACGACAACGAGTTCGTTTATGTAGCTATGGACCTTCAAGGTGTTTTGGACCTTACTTTGGCTACAGATCCTAACGTGGAGTTCACTTTCAACACTATTCCTAGCTACGTAAATGGTATTATCAAGCCTAACGTAACTGAGCTGAAAGTTGAGTCTACTGTGCCTTGGGATCTTTACGTTCAGGCAGAAACTGTTAGCTGGTCTCAGTTGCAGGCTTTCTCTAGCGCAGGTGTTTCTACTATTCCTTCTACTTTGTTAGAAGTTAGAGTGATTGACGGTGCTGGTAACTCTGCATTGAGCAACTTTACTGCTTTAACTGATTCTCGTTTGGATATTGTAGGAACTGATGCTCCTGATGATGGTATCGATGCAGGTACTTACCTGACAAACCCTGATACTCACTTCTTCAGAGTTGACTACAGAATCATCCCTACGTTAACTGCTCAGTACCAAGCTGGTTACTACGGTTTGAACGTAATCTACACTTTAGCAGAAGATTTATAAGATAAATTTTATTTACTAATACGTAGTAAATAAGTTAGTTCGATTTATGTTGATTGGTAAAAGGGGTAACAGTATTGTTACCTCTTTTTATTTTTGATACTTTTGTTTATGTCTCGAAGCTTGCGCTTCATATTAACTTTTTTGCTGTTCACCTCTAACGCCTTTTGTCAAACTTTAGACATAGCCATTACTAGAGGTACCGATCTTGATTTTACCTTTAATTCAATTCGCCACTATACCAATGGTATAATAATGCCGAACGCAACCGAGTTCCGAATTGACTCAAGCGCAGAGTGGGACTTGTACGTAGGTACCCAAACCAATGTGGCAGGTCAATGGGATTTAGTTACGGCTTATTCAAGTGCTGGCACTTCTACTGTGCCTGTTTCAATTTTAGAAATTAGGGCGATTAGCCCGGGCGGAACATCTCAGCAAAATTCCTTTTTCGCACTTCAAGATATTTCCACCCCTGTATTCCTTATTGGCTCTGGTGCAGACGACCCCTCAACTGCCTCGGGAGTTGGCACCAATGCTCCGGGCGATTCTGGTAACGACCCATTCACCCATCGCTTTAGAATAGACTACCGCCTTACACCTGGCGTAAATTATCAGCCCGGTATTTATGCGCTTACTGTGGTGTTTACCCTGGCGGAAGATTTGTAGAATCTGTTTTTCAAGCATCGCCCTTTAGCCTATATTTGTGCTAAATATTACAATTATGGCATTGAATATTTCCCTTCTGAAAGATATTTGCGAGGTAGCAGGAGCACCCGGATTTGAAAAACGCGTGCGCGATTTGGTGATCAAAGAGGTTACGCCTTTGGTAGATGAGATCTCCGTAGACAATCTGGGAAATGTAATTGCCGTAAAAAAGGGTAAGAATAATACGCAGGGCAAAAAAGCCATGGTGGCCGCTCATATGGATGAGATAGGGTTTATTGTTACCCATATTGATGATAATGGCTTTTTGCGTTTTCATACGCTTGGAGGCTTCGACCCTAAGACTTTGACTGCACAACGTGTAATTGTGCATGGAAAAGAAGATGTAATCGGGGTGATGGGCACCAAGCCTATTCACGTAATGTCGCCAGAGGAGCGCAACAAAGTGTCTAAAACCACCGACTATTTTATAGACCTCGGAATGTCTAAAGAAGAGGTGGAGAAAATCGTTTCTGTGGGAGACCCAATAACACGCGAGCGTGAACTTATCGAAATGGGCAGCTGTGTAAACTGTAAGTCGATTGATAATAGGGTTTCAGTTTTCATATTAATAGAAGCATTAAGAAACCTGAAGGACGTGCCTTACGATGTTTATGGCGTGTTCACGGTGCAAGAAGAAGTAGGCTTGCGCGGAGCAAATGTTTCTGCACACACCATTAACCCCGATTTTGGTTTTGGCTTAGATACTACCATTGCTTATGATTTACCAGGTGCTCAACCCCACGAAAAGGTAACAAGTCTTGGAAAAGGAGCGGCTATAAAAATAATGGATGCTTCTACCATTTGCGATTACCGTATGGTGGCTTATATGAAAGAAACGGCCGATAAGGCGGGGATTAAATGGCAGCCAGAGGTACTAACAGCTGGTGGAACCGATACAGCTGGTGTGCAACGCATGGGTAAAAATGGTGCGATTTCCGGTGCAGTTTCTATTCCCACGCGACACCTGCACCAAGTAATTGAAATGGCGGATAAAGAAGATATTCAATCAGCTATTGATTTGCTAATTGCTTGTTTGCAGTGGTTGGATCAGTATGATTGGAGTCATTAAGAAATTAGGCAAGTAGCTTACAAAGCCTTGGTGATTCGCTAAGGCTTTTATTTTGCCAGCTTCAAACCCAAATAAGCCAGCACTACGCCTACTACAACACTTAGTGTTAGGTACAATATTGCTTGAAAAGGCTTTTGGTCGAACAGCAAGCCTTGGCTTTGCATGGCAAATGTTGAAAAGGTAGTAAAGCCACCACAAAAACCTGATATCAGTAACAGGTTGGTCGTTTCTGTCAGGTACTTTTCGTTTTCTACCCAGCCTAAAAATAGGCCGATAAGAAAGCAGCCGAGCATGTTTACTGCAAATGTGCCATAAGGCGTAACACCCTCAAAGTTCTTGTGTATGGTTTCTTGAATTAGAAAGCGCAATGCGCTACCAACACCGCCACCAATGGCCACTATGAGCATGTTTTTCAGCATTAGTCTTTCACCTCTTTTTTAGGAGCCTTCTTTTTAATGTACTTATACACTTTGTCGTAATCGCTGTTTTCGTGGTTCGAAATCTTTACGTAGCCTTTATCTACAAAAACGAGCTTCAATTCTTTGAAAATGGTTTTGTTGGTGTTGATGACGGTTTCCTGCCAAGCACCTAAATTGCTAATTGGCTGAGTAGACCTGAATAGCCTGAATGGGTAATAAATGTTGATTTGATCGTGGCTAATTTTTAGCACTTTATAGTTAAAGAGCAGCTTGTAAATAAGAATGGAAGTACAAAGCAAAAGTATACCCAGTACAATGTAGCGCCAGGTGCCTTGCGGTTCGGCCAAAACTTGGCGCATAAAGTAGATTGAGCCAAGGCCACACACTATGGTCGATACGCTGAGCGAGAAAATGGTTTTTCGTTTCGGTCTGGAAAGAATCATTAATGCGAATTAACTAAATCTTTGCGGTATTGGGTAGCATGTGCTTGTATGTCGGGGAAAAATGCCGCGAACTCATCGGCAAATTGCTGGTGGTAGGTGGTCAACTCTATAATTGCCTGGTCCATTAGCGAGTTGAACTTGGTTCTGCGCGACATACCCGTGAGCGTTTTCTGAATGCCGCGCAACTCTTTATAATTCTCCAGCCAATTACCGCGCACCATGTATTCCAACATGTTTTGTGCCCTTGCAGGGAGTGTGTGGCTGTTGGTCTCTAAATTCTGATAATGGCGCATTACAAATTCATGGAGAGGCTCTTTTGTGTAAGCCTGAAAACTATTGGCTAAAAAGTGATCGTAAAACACATCGATAATCACTCCCGAATAATGCCGGTATTTTTCCCGTAGCCGGTCTTTACTCTGTTTTACTACATCGTGACTGTCAGTATATCTGTCGATTTCTCGGTGCAGTAAAATGCCTGTTTTTATGCGGTCGGGGTAGTTTTCAAAGTCTTTTCCCTTAACAAAGTCTCCCATAAAATTGCCTAAGGCAATTTGGTAGTCTTCTCCTGAAAGTAGTAAGTGCGCTAAATAGTTAATGGCCTTGCTTTTAGCTAAAACTACATATTCTAGCCAAAAGAAGTTCTTAACTGCTCTGGAAGATTTTCTTTATGTTCAAATAATCTACAAAATACACCAGCCTAAAAGTGAAGGTATCTACGTTTGGTGCATTCCAAGTGTCTTCAAAGTTGTCAACAAAAGTTACTTCTGGCATGTTGCCATCGGTGTAGATTTGTCGCTTCCAAATAATCTTGAATTCGCTACCTGGGGCCAACTGCCAATTGTACTCCATATCTATGTTAAAGGCATTGTAGTTGCGGTCGTGTAGCGATTCGCCACCATCCATGCCGGTGTAGTCTGAATCTGTCAACTCACCATCTTCCTGAAGTTTAAGGTAGTCCTTGTAGTCAACACGTGACCAATAATGACGCATACGGAAGGTTAACCCCATGCGGTTGGTGAAGATATAGCGGCTATCGAGTGTGTTCTCCAGGTTCTTTACTCTTCTCTTCCCGAAAATGATGTCTTCCAAGTTGTCTTGGTCATCATACAGTTTGGTAACGTAACCACGCTCATTGTTCTTATCGGTAAAGTTTACACGGTGCGAAATCTCAAACCTAGCGCCAACGCGTAGTCTTTCCGAGTGGTTAAAACCAAATTCGGTTTGTTCCCAACTAGGTCTTTCCCAAAAGCTAATTCTACCATTTGTTCTAAAGTTCTTTCGGCCATCAGTGCTATAATTGGTGCCGTAAGAATGGCTCGGGTCTCTTTTAAAGTAATAGCCATCGGTTCGCGGCTCAAAGTAATCGTAGTTGGTTCTTGGGTCGACACGAATAAAGCCACCAACCGACCAGAAATTTCTGAACTGCCCATCGGCATTTAGGTTAACTCTAAAGTTGGTGTAGGTTTTTGGGTCGAAGAGCTCACTGTATTCAGCGCCAGTTCTTACATTCCAATTATTGAAAATACCTTTTGGCTGGAAAGAGTTATAGGAAACATTGGCGCCATGCTCTATGCTATTGGCTCTTCTTAAGAAGCCTAAATCGTTAATATCATAATCGCGCGAATCCACGTTTCGCCTTACATTAAATTGAAAGTTGCCACGTGTTTTTGCAAAGTCTAGGTCGTATGAGAAACCATCTTTTACATTGCGGTCGTCATCGCTGTAATAACGAATGTGGCTATACGAATATGCCCCTCTAAATCGCCAAGTTAAGGACTTGTCTCGCAGGCTTAAGTTAAGGCCAGATACATTTGCGTCATCTCCCTTTTTCCAGCGAGAAACATTTGTATTGGTAAGCGAAATGCTAGAGTTGTTCTTTAGGTTTTGGTCTAACACAATCACGTTAAAGTTAGTCATTGGGTCTGCCTCCAAATCCCTAAGCTCTCCTGTTAGAGTATCTTGAACAGTGATAACGGTTCCGTCAGTAATGGCATTAAAAAGGCCAATACCCAAACCTTTGCTCGTACGGCCTGTTACTTTTGACGCGTTTAGTAATTGAGCCGCCTGAGGCGTAATAATTACTTCTTCTCTGTCTGTTGGGTCTTCGGGCCTATGGCCAAAAGTGCCACCAATTCTTCTCGAATAGAATAGCCCCGCTTTTGAGAATAGCTCTACCCCTTCGGTAAAGAACTGTCTATTCTCGTTAAACCTCACTTCGAAAGGCGAAAGGTTCAAAACCTGATTATCGGAACGTACTCCGCTAAAGTCCGGAATCAAGGTCATGTCTAAAGTAAAGGCATCGTTTATACCATACTTCAGGTCCATTCCTGCATTAAACTGCGGTTTTACAAAGCCTTGCTCCGTAGAGCGGGTTACCACTGTTGATACGTATGGATAGAAGAATAACCTCGTTGGTGTTTCAATATTGGTCAGGTTTTTCACCACACCAGCTTGATTCAAGAAACCATCAAGCTCTGGGTCAATGGCATTCCAGTGCAAATCTTGGTTGTCCGAAGTAGATCTTCGGAAAAAGTTAATACCCCAGTCTTGCACCTCTTTTCCGTCAAAGCGCAGTACAGCGTAAGGTATTTTGTATTCGACTACCCATCGGTCTTCGTAAATCTTTGTTTCGGAAAGCCAAGCAGCATTCCACGATTCGTCATTTCTCCAAATACGTTCATTACCGCCATTGCTATAGCGTGTATCGTATTGCACACCAGCTACCGTAACAAACAAGCCAACACCATTTAGGCCGGCTTTAAATGGGTCGATTATCACACCAAAATAGTCCGAGTTACCAATGTTGTCGCGGTTGGTGAGTAAGTTGAAAATGTCTTCTTTTTTATCGTATAGAACGGCCGAAATGTAGATCGCGTCATCGTCATAAACCATGCGCACTTCGGTTCTTTTAGCTCCAGCTTCTCCCGGGTTGGGGCGCAGTTGAGTAAAGTTTGTTTGAACAGGTACAGTGCACCAAATGTCCTCATCTATTACGCCATCAATTTTGATGGACTCATCTGTACGCACGGCATCAAAAGATTTTTGCTCGTACTGTGCTAATGCTGTTTGCGTAAACCCAATCGCCAACAGCAAGAAAATTATGGTGATTCTCGCTTTCAAACCCTCTCCAGTCTTATTATTCAACTTACAAATGTGCTATTTGTTCTACCGTTGCCATATTCCATTTCTCCAAGCTGATATATATTCATGTAAACGGTTGCTTACTTTGTAAGTGGTTGAACATTAGTTGATTATTCGTTTTTGCTTTTTCGTTAATCTTTATGGATTATTTGAGTACTTAGTTGCTATGGCTGAATCTAAATTTTGAACCAAAATGTTTTGTCGGAATAAAATTTGGTTGCTGAAGCGGAAAAATCGAGGTTTGCTAAAAATTGAATACAAGCATGGATGTTTACGGTAAGGCTTTGCTCGATTATGCCCATGAAAAGGAAGAGGGTGTATTAATGCTGAATACCAGTTATGGTGAGCCTGAAGAAATGCCACTATGGTATTTTTTCCGTGAATACGAAGATATGCCTGACCTTGAAAAAATGGCGCTCTCCATCTGCGAAGGTAAGGTGCTCGATGTTGGAGCCGGAACAGGTTCTCATGCTTTGTGCCTACAACAAATGGGGCTTACCGTAACGGCTATCGATACATCCAAAACAGCGGTAGACGTAATGAAGGAGTCGGGAGTGAAAGATGCCCGCCAAGTCGACTATTTTAAATTAGAAGGAGAAAAATTCGATACCATTCTTGGCTTGATGAATGGAATAGGCTTTGTGGGCAAAAAGGATCGATTTGCCGATTTTTTGAAGAAAGCCGATGACCTGCTAGCGTCTAATGGGCAGATCTTTATCGATTCGAGCGATATAGATTATTTATACGAAGACGAAGCGTTGCCAAATGATCACTATTATGGAGAAGTGAGCTTTCAGTATGAGTATAAAGGTGAAAAAGGTGAGTGGTTCGACTGGGTGTATTTTGATAAGGACACCATGACTCAAATGGCCGATGACCTAGGCTGGTATTGCTACTTTTTAGAAACCGATGAGCACGGACAATACTTAGCGCGCTTGGTGAGAAAGTAGGTGCTGGCCAATAATTACCGTATCGAAACACTCTTGCCCGTTTGTCTTAAAATGAGGTAAATCATTTGCATTAATCATTAACTTCCCGATTAGTATTAAACTAACTACTATGAAGAAGAGAATTTTTTATGCAATCCTTATGGTGGCCTTCACCACCTTTTCTCTTTCCGCACAGCGTACCATTTTGCACTGTGGAAAGCTAATCGATTCAAAATCCGACCAAGTTCAGAACAGCATGTCCATCATTATTGAAGGTAATGTGATAACGGCTGTAGAAAGTGGCTACACCAAAGGCAAAAGCAACGACACCGTAATTGACCTGAAGGACAAAACTGTAATGCCGGGCCTTATGGATATGCACGTGCATATTGAGGGTGAGTCTAACCCTAACAGAAGATTGAATCAGTACATTCAAAACCCGGCCGATGTTGCTTACGATGCGCAAGTGTATGCCGGCCGAACATTGATGGCCGGATTTACTACCGTGCGCGACCTTGGTGGTAGCGGTGTAAATGTGTCGTTAAGAAATGCCATTAATGCAGGGAAAGTAGTAGGTCCTAGAATCTACACAGCTGAAAAAACCATTGGAACCACCGGTGGTCATGCCGACCCAACCAATGGCAGCAATGCGCATCTTATGGGTGATCCAGGACCAAAAGAAGGTATTATTAATAGTTATGATGATGCGAGAAAAGCAATTCGCCAGCGCTATAAAAATGGTGCCGATGTAATTAAAATTACCGCCACTGGTGGTGTGTTATCGGTAGCTAAGGACGGTCAAGGCCCGCAGTTTCAAATGGATGAACTAAAGGGTATTGTAGAAACTGCTAAAGAATATGGTTTTGTAACGGCCGCTCACGCGCATGGCGATGAGGGAATGTATCGTGCAGTATCTGCGGGCATTAACTCGATTGAGCATGGTACTTTTATGTCGGAGCGTACCATGGAAAAGATGATTGAAATGGGTACTTATTACGTGCCAACTATATCGGCAGGTAAGTATGTGGTAGAAAAGGCCGATGTTCCGGGCTTTTTTCCGCCAGTAGTTGTACCAAAGGCAAAGGCTGTTGGTCCACAAATTCAAGATACTTTTGCCAAGGCTTATGCTAAAGGAGTGAAAATTGCCTTTGGTACCGATGCTGGCGTGTTCCCGCATGGCGATAATGGCAAAGAGTTTATCTATTTGGTGGAAGCCGGAATGCCCGCTATGGAAGCCATTAAGTCAGCAACCATTACTGCTTCTCAATTGCTTAGAATCGATGATAAATTCGGAACAATTGAAGAAGGTAAGATGGCCGATATTGTTGCAGTTGATGGCGACCCAATCAAAGACATTATGGCCATGACAAAAGTGACTTTCGTAATGAAAGACGGCAAAGTGTTTAAACAGTGATTTAGCTTTAGTAAATCGGTTGACCAAGAAATTGAAAGGTGCAGGCGTAGTGTCTGCGCCTTTTTTGTTTTGGAAGAAGTTGCAAGCAGTTCAGTTACCGAGCTGCCCGATTAACTATTTTCTGTTAACCGGTAACTATGCGATAGCATCGAAAGCACATTGCCAAAGTGTTCGATCTGTTGTTGAATTTCTTCTGGTACTTCTTTGCCATTCATGCGGGCAATTAACAGACCGAAAACGCCATTAAGGCAGGCTTGCACTGGGTTGGTTACCAAGCCTTCAGAAGCTTGAATGTTGGCTCTAATGGCTGGTCGGGCCGCATTAAAAACAGCTTGGTAATCTTCATTTTCGGTAAGCAGTTGTAGGCTTAGTTCTGATAGTTTGTCTACTTCGGCCTGAACGGAGGCTAAGTGGCCTTCCTTTTCCAGCCCTTCAGATTGCATAGCTTCAATCAGGCTTTTGTACCAGTTGAGCGCCTCTTCCTTTTTACCCATGTCCATCTTTTCATCGGGGATGTTTCCCAAAACATGGATTTTGATCTTTTCAGGGTCAAAGTCAAAGTTTCTGATCAATAACTCTGTTTGGTACATGTAAATAATGTATTCGGAAATGTTCTCCTGTTTTTTCTTGTCGGCTAAAAGCATGCTGCAAAATTAAGTCAGTTAAAGAGAAATCAATCCTTTAAGTTCACAATCATTACCACCGGATTGTCATCCATTTTTAGTTTTCCGAGTTGTTTTAGCTCGGGCGGGAGTTTTGCAGCTTTCTCTGAGTTCTCGCTGAACCATGCCAAAACATCTGGAGCCTCCATATATCCCACCAGTTTGTTGTTATCCGTTGCATACTGCGGAACAAATGGCAAGAAGTTATCAATGTCGTTAGCAAATCCATGCATTTCCGTATTTCCTAAGTCAGATAGTTGGGCTTCTCTGGTCTCTTTGCTGAAAATTCCGTTAAAAGTTTGGTCTTTGGTGCTGAGCTGGAAAAAGATGTACTCATTGTTTACATCAACTACAGCTGGTTGATAGCGGTCATACTTTGATTCTTTTTCTATAAACTTCGTTTTGTCTTCATACGGAATGCCATGGTTTTTACTATCAAAGACAAGGTGTGCAGAAATGGTTTCGCTGGATACATGAAAGAGGGTATCGTTGAAAGTTTCTTTGAAATAAACAGCTCCGTTGTCTCTAAAGAATTGCCCTTCAGAAGAGTCAAATGAGAAGCCGTTTGACATGTCGTGCGTACATGAAAGCGGGTTTGGGTAGGCTTTAATTGTTTTGCCACTTCTGTTAAAAACCGTAAGCCTGTTTTTCTGTTCACAAACCGGGTTGGCATTGTAGCCAACAAATAGGTCGTCCGATAGCTTTGTGAAACCCATAATGTAATTTTGCCCGGTGGGTATTTCAATTTTGTCCGTAACATCTCCATTTTGGTTTAATTGCCATATTAATGAGGGCTCCTTGCTTACGTAAAAAGCGCTGTCTTCTTCATTAAATCCCAAAGCAGGGTGTGTATTTCTGTACTCGTCTGGGCCTTCACCATAACGCTTTACTTCTGTCAAAAATCTTCCTGTGGTTCTATCGAATGAGTATAACTGTCGAAATGCACTTGAGATTATTCTATCCTTGGTAAGGTAAAAGCTTGGGTACCCATCAATCAATGCGTTTTGGTTAGCCTCTAAACTGATGTACTCAATAGACTTGGCAAAAGTGCTCAGCTGCAGCTCACCTCTATTGCTATACGCTTCTACTAGGTCAATTTTGAAAGGGCCTTCTTTAGAAATTTTAGATTTTTCTTTATCTCCGGTGCAAGAATAAACCAAAGTTAAAAGAAGTGCGAAAAGGCATTTTGAGAACGTTGAGTGGTGTTTTTGTTTTTTCATAGGATGAATAATGTAGGTTGAAATTTTTTATAAGAAAACGATATGGTTGAATTCATATCATTAGCAAATATTGAACCACCCTAAAGAATTAAATTACAGCGCTTTTTTTCTATTTTTGCGGTTCGTTTCGAAGGTTTATGAAGAGAATACGGAATTTCTGCATTATCGCCCACATTGACCACGGTAAAAGTACCTTGGCCGATAGGTTGCTTCAGCACACTGGTACAGTGTCTGATCGCGATATGCAAGAGCAGTTGCTAGACGATATGGATCTGGAGCGCGAACGTGGTATTACCATCAAGTCGCACGCTATCCAGATGAATTATAATTATAAAGGAGAGGAGTATACCCTCAACTTGATTGACACTCCCGGTCACGTGGATTTTTCTTACGAGGTATCCCGTTCCATTGCCGCCTGTGAAGGTGCGCTTTTGATCGTGGATTCATCGCAAGGGGTAGAGGCACAAACTATTTCTAACCTCTATTTGGCGTTAGAGCACGATTTGGAGATCATCCCTGTGCTAAACAAGATCGATTTGCCTGGTGCCATGCCAGAAGAAATGACCGATCAGGTGGTGGAGCTTTTGGGCTGTGCACCGGAAGATGTGATTCGCGCTAGCGGAAAAGCAGGTATCGGTATTGACGAGATTTTAGAGGCTATTGTAGAGCGAATTCCGGCACCAGAAGGTGACCCTGAAGAGCCTTTGCAAGCCATGATCTTCGATTCTGTTTTCAACTCTTTTAGAGGAATCGAAGTAATATTCCGTGTATTCAACGGAACAATTAAAAAAGGCGATAAGGTAAAGTTCGTAAACACGGGCAAAACCTACGATGCTGATGAAATTGGGATTCTCAAGCTCAAGCAGTCGCCTCAGCAAGAAATTAGCGCGGGTAACGTGGGCTACCTTATCTCGGGTATTAAAAATGCCAAAGAGGTAAAAGTGGGTGATACCATTACGCACGTTCAGCGTCCTACCCAAAGAATGATCAAAGGCTTTGAAGATGTAAAACCAATGGTTTTTGCGGGTATCTATCCTGTTGAAACTTCAGAATTCGAAGAGCTTCGCGCCAGCATGGAAAAGCTTCAACTTAACGATGCATCGTTAGTTTGGGAGCCAGAAACATCTGCCGCTTTGGGCTTTGGTTTCCGTTGCGGATTCCTGGGTATGCTGCACTTGGAAATTGTGCAAGAACGCTTGGAGCGTGAGTTTGATATGACGGTGATTACCACCGTTCCTTCAGTGCAGTTCCATGCAGTAATGAACGATGGCTCGCTGATTAAAGTAAACGCGCCTTCTGAGTTGCCAGAACAAAACTATACCTCGCACCTAGAGGAACCATTTATTAGAACACAGATTATTTCTAAGGCCGAGTTTGTTGGTCCAATAATTAACCTGTGTATCGATAAAAGGGGTGAGATTAAGAATCAGGTTTACCTAACTTCAGACAGGGTTGAGCTGACTTTCGAAATGCCTTTGGCCGAAATTGTTTTCGATTTCTTCGATAAGCTAAAGACCATTTCAAGAGGTTACGCTTCGCTCGATTATGAATTGATTGGTTTCCGTCAATCGAATTTGGTGAAACTGGATATTCAGTTGAACGGTGATAAAGTAGATGCGCTTTCAGCCATTGTTCACCGCGATAAAGCCTACGAATGGGGTAAGCGCCTGTGCGAAAAGCTGCGCGAGTTGATTCCTCGACAAATGTTTGAAATCGCTGTTCAGGCATCTATCGGAACAAAAATTATTGCCAGAGAAACCGTAAAGGCGATGCGTAAAAACGTATTGGCAAAATGTTACGGTGGTGATATTACCCGTAAGCGTAAACTATTAGAAAAGCAGAAAAAAGGTAAGAAGAGAATGCGCCAAGTAGGTAATGTGGAAATTCCACAAGAAGCTTTCATGGCTGTTCTTAAACTAGACTAAATATGGCATATCAACTACTAGACGGAAAAGCAACGGCTCAATCGATCAAAGATGAGCTTTCTGAAAAAGTAAGTGAAATAAAAGCAGCTGGAGGAAAAGTGCCTCACTTGGCGGCCGTTTTGGTGGGCGAAGATGGTGCGAGCAAAACCTATGTAAATGCTAAGGTGAAGGCTTGCGAAGCCATTGGTTTCGGTTCTACCTTAATTCATTTGCCAGAGTCTACTTCTGAAGAGGAAGTGTTGGCAACGGTAGGTCGTTTAAATAACGATGCCGATATCGATGGATTCATTGTGCAGGTGCCATTGCCAAAGCAAATTGATGAGCAAAAAGTGGTTGAGGCGATTCTTCCTGAGAAAGATGTGGATGGTTTCCATCCTTCTAACTTGGGTAAAATGTTGCTTGATTTACCTACACTTTTACCAGCTACACCAAAAGGCATGATGCTTTTAATGGAGCGTAATGGTATAGATACCTCGGGCAAGCACTGCGTAGTAATTGGTAGAAGCCATACGGTGGGTACACCAATCAGCGTGTTGATGTCGAGAAATTCGAACCCAGGTAATGCCACAGTTACGCTTTGTCATAGCAGAACACAAAACTTGGCAGAGGTAACCAAACAAGCTGATATCTTGATTGTGGCTATTGGTCGCGAGGGCTTTGTTACTGAAGAAATGGTGAAGGAAGGCGCTGTTGTGATTGATGTTGGTATTCACCGTGTGCCATCGAGCGAGACAAAGTCGGGCTTTAAACTTAAAGGCGATGTTAGGTTTGATGAAGTGGCACCAAAGTGTAGCTACATTACGCCTGTTCCGGGCGGTGTGGGTCCTATGACGATCGCTTCGTTATTGTGGAACACATACCTCGCAAGTCAAAAATTAGTATAAACCACAAGTCCTTCCCCTTGGGGAAGGATTTAGGATGGGGCTAGCAGTTACAGCCACCTGCTCTAAAAAAGTTGATTATGACAGAAACAATTCAATCAAAGCTTCCGATAATGGAAGCTTTTTATACAATACAGGGAGAGGGACATTTCTCTGGAACTCCAGCATACTTTATTCGATTAGGCGGCTGCGATGTTGGCTGCGTTTGGTGCGATGTGAAAGACTCGTGGGACGCTTCGCAATGGCCAGAGCAAACGCTGGACGAGATTGTAGCGGGTGCTCAAGCGTACAAAGGGCGCCTGGCGGTAATCACTGGTGGAGAGCCTTTAATGTACAACTTAGACGAATTGACTGCCGAACTGCATCGCAACGATTTCAAAGCTAATATTGAGACCTCTGGTGCGCACCCTTTGAGTGGCTCGTGGGATTGGATTTGTTTTTCGCCTAAAAAATTCAAGCAACCAAGAGAAGAGTTTTACGAAAAGGCAGATGAACTTAAAGTTGTTGTATACAATAAGAGCGATTTTAAGTGGGCCGAAAGCCATGCGGCAAAGGTAAATCCTGACTGCTTGTTGTATTTGCAGCCAGAGTGGGACAAATCCGAAAAAATGCTACCTGCAATAATAGATTACGTAAAAGACAACCCTAGATGGAATATTTCGCTACAAACTCATAAGTTTATGCAGATTCCATAACCTTGAGTAGAGTTCTTACATTCATATTAATCCTGTGCCCACTTTTCGTTTTTGGGCAAAATTCTTATCACACTAAGAAGAAGAAAGCCATTGAGGCATTTGAGCAAGCGAACAATGCTGTGGCTATTGGCGACTTAAACAAAGCGCTAACGCACATAACCGAGGCGATTGATAAAGACAAAAGTTTTGATGAGGCATTGCTTTTGGCCATGCAAATCAATTTGCAATTGGGTGATGAAGCCAATGCTAGCAACTTGTTGAGTAATGCTGATGATGAGGTGGAGCCTTCCTTCTATAATAGAATGTTGGTTGATTTGGCGCAGTATCACTTTTTGCAAGGTGACTACCATAAGGCCAATGCTTACCTAAACAAGGTGTCTGGAGGTACTTTGGGAATGAGCAAAGTCACGATAGATCAGCTAAGGGCAAATCTGGATTTTGCTTTGAACCAGGTGGCAAAGCCAAAGCAGGTAGAATTTGAAAAACTCAAATCGCACCTCAATGGGTTCGAGATGCAGTACTTTCCATCGGTCGATGCTTTCGGACAACTCGTTTTTACGGCTCGTGAAATGGGCGCCCTGAGCGATGAGAATTTGATGGTAAGTTTTGATTCGGCAGGTTACTGGACTACCCCAGTTTCTATTTCTGAGAATATTAATTCCCAACGTAACGAGGGAACAGCATCGATCTCTGCCAATGGAAAGACGTTAGTTTTTACAGGCTGTAATAAAGAAGGCAACATTGGGGGCTGTGATTTATACATTAGTTATAAGGAGGCGGGGGAATGGAGTTTGCCTGAGCTTTTAGATGAAAGTGTTAACAGTGAAGCTTGGGATTCGCAACCCTCACTCAGTAGTGATGGTAAAACCCTATACTTTGTAAGTAATAGAAGCGGTGGGCTTGGTAAACAGGATATATGGGTGTCTCAGAATTTGGCAGGTAGCTGGCAGCCAGCGGTAAACTTGGGCACAACCATTAACACCATTGGTAATGATTGCTCTCCTTATATATATGCAGATAACTCCACTTTGTTTTATAGTACTGATGGCCAAAGGGGCTTGGGTGGCTTAGACCTGTTTAAGTCAACCGTAGAGGGCAACTTATGGAGCCAACCAGAAAATCTTGGCTATCCTATAAATAATGAGCGTGATCAAACAGGGTATAGCATTAGTTTAGAGGGCTGGGCCTATTATAGTGAAGTTTCTGAAGAAGGAAGAATCCATTTGTATAGGCTAAAGCTGCCTCAGGATGTGCTGCCAGAGAGGCGAGTAGCTCCTTGGAGTGTGGTATTGATTAATGGAGAGTCTGGAAAGCCGATTGAGTCGCTAGCCAAGCTGGCTTGGAGTAGCGATACACTGGAGGCTGCCACTGGTAAAGATGGTAGTATAAACATGATTTTAAGCGGTAAGTCCGGAGCCTATAGTGTATCGGTCTCGGGCTTTGAGACCAAACTGGCACAAAGGAGTGATAGCGTTGTAAGGTTGTATCCTTACAAAGTAGGTCAAAGCCTCGGGGAGCCATTGCTTTTTGAAACCAATAGTACGGAGTTCTCTGAGAAGACTGAAAAGCAGCTCGAAGAAGCACTTGAATTTCTGTTGCTTCACCCAGAGGTTGTGGTTGAAATTTCTGGACATACAGACGCTATTGGTAGCGAAATGGATAATTTAAGGCTCTCAGAGGCCCGCGCTATGGCTGTTTACCATTATTTTTTGAAAAAAAGCGTACCCAAAGAAAATTTGGTTTTTAAGGGGTACGGAGAATCCAAGCTAATGAAAGGTAATGCTGGGCTAATGGTTAATAGTCAAAACAGGAGAGTTGAGTTAAAAATTGCTAAAATTCTTAATTAGCAATAAAAACCATTGTTTTTGGCACGCTAAACCGCTTGTGTAAGTTTTGCTGCGTTTTAAGACGATGTTAAGTCGGTAGAAAGTTGGTGCATTTTCCCTAGAATCAGAATACCCTTACTATTCCAAACAAAATTTTTAAATCTGCTTAAATAGTGTTTAAGGGCAGAAAAGAGTCGTTGTAAGGCTGAGTTTCCAACATTTATTTTGTTTCCTCTTTATTATTATTTGATGACATTTTGATTTATGTTTGACGTTCCAAACAAATAAACTATTTCTAATTCTAACTAAAATGAAAACAATATGAAGAGGAATTTACTGACTTGTTTCATGTTGGCGTTCTTTCTAATCGCTTCTTCAGCGGTTGCTCAGCAAAGAACGATTTCAGGTAAAGTTACGGGGGCTGATGACGGCCTTCCATTGCCTGGAGTAACCATCTTGATTAAAGGAACAGGTACTGGACAATCTACAGACATGGATGGTAACTACACCATGAACGTAGAGAGTGGTAGTACTTTAGTTTTTAGTTTCTTGGGTTACATTACTCAAGAGGTGGTGATTAACAACCAAACTGTATTGAATATTGCAATGCAGCCGGATGTTCAGTCACTTGGAGAGGTTGTTGTAACTGGTTACGGTGAGTCTACTAAGCGATCTTACACCGGTACTGCAGCTACTGTGAAGAAGGAAGATATTGAGGCTAAGAACTTCAGTAACGTATCACAAGCATTAGCTGGTGAGGTTTCTGGTGTTACTGTAATCAACACTTCTGGTCAGCCTGGTACTACTTCAACTATCCGTATTAGAGGTTTTGGTTCTGTTAATGGTAACAGAAACCCACTTTATGTAGTTGATGGTGTTCCTTTCTCAGGAAGTATCAACTCTATTAACCCTGCTGATATTGAGTCTACAACAGTATTGAAAGATGCTACTTCTACTGCTCTTTATGGTGCTAGAGGTGCTAACGGTGTTATTTTGATTACTACTAAGAGTGGTAAGGCTAATGAGTCAAACATCGAAGTAGATATTAAGACTGGTATTAACGATCAAATGCTTCCTCGTCAAAGCGTTTTAACTTCTCCAGAGGAGTATATCGGCTTAACTTGGGAGTCTCTTTATAATAGAGGTGTTGCTACTGGTGAAGCTGATCCTGTTGCTTTTGCTAACTCTACCTTGTTTGGTGGTGGCGGTATTTCTGCTCATTATAACATGTGGAATGTTGCTGATGGCGGTGAGTTAATCGATCCTGCAACTGGTACTGTAAGACCTGGTGTTACTAGAAAGTACAACCCAGAAAGATGGGCTGACTACGGTATCCAAAGCTCTACAAGAACTGAAGCTAACATCAGAATTAGCGGTGGTAGCAAAGACACTAAGTACTTTACTTCATTCGGTTATTTGGACGATGTAGGGGCTATCATCAACTCTGATTATGAGAGATACTCAACTAGATTGAACATTCAGTCTAACGTTAAAGAATGGTTAACAACTTCAGTTAACTTAGGTTACGCATACTCAGAAAACCAAACAAACGGTCAGTCAAGCGACTCTGGTAGTATTTTCTGGTTCTCAGATAACATTCCTTCTATCTACCCTCTTTTCTTAAGAGATGATGAAGGTAACATTGTTCCTGATCCTGTTTTTGGTGGTAACCAATATGATTATGGTGACCAAGGTAGAGGTTTCGGTGCATTGACTAACTCAATTGCTGACGCTCACTATGACAGAAATGGTAATAAGCGTCACGAGCTAAATGGTAACTTTACTATCGATGCTCAGATTACTGACGTGCTTTCATTCCAGTCTAAGTACGGTGCACAATTCTACGCAAACAGACAAACTAGCTTAAGAAACCCATTCTACGGTTCGGGTGCTTCTCAAGGTGGTTCAATGTTTAGAAATGATACTGAACTTTTCGTACAGAACTGGTTGAACATGTTGACTTACCAAAATGACTTTGGTGATCACAGCCTAGAGATTTTAGGTGCTCACGAGAGCAACTCTTACGATCAGACAATCTTTACTGCTAACAAGCAAAAGGCTGTATTGCCTTACCTTGATGAGTTTGATAACTACGTAATCGTATCTTCTCCTCCAAGCAGTTACAAAAACAGCTCAAGATTGGAGAGTTACTTTGCTCAAGGTAACTATAGCTACTTGAACAAGTATTACTTGTCAGCATCTGTTAGACGTGATGGTTCTTCAAGATTTGCTAATAACAAATGGGATACTTTCTGGTCTGTAGGTGCATCTTGGATTGCTTCTGATGAGGACTTCCTTACACTTGATTTTGTTGACTTCTTGAAGTTTAAAGCTAGTTACGGTTTAACTGGTGAGCAGGCTGGTGTTGGTCTATTCCCTGGTTACAATACATTCAACGTTAGTAACTTGAACGATGAGATTTCTATCTCTGAAAGAAACATTGGTAACCCTGATTTGACTTGGGAGACTTCTAAGCAATTCCAAATTGGTACTGAGTTTACTTTGTTCAACAACTTCATTGATGGTAGCGTTGACTACTTCATTAAGAACACTACTAACTTACTTTTCGATAGAAGAGTTGGTCCTTCTGTAGGTTACGCACTTCAAACTGTGAACGATGGTGCCTTGAGAAACTCAGGTCTTGAATTCGATTTGACTGCTCACTTGATTAAGAAGAATGATTTCAACTTAGACTTTGCAGTAAACGGTGCATTCTTGAATAACGAATTGACTAAAATGCCAATCGATCCAGCAACTGGAGAAGAGAAGGTGTTAGATATTGCTGGTTCTTATGGTAGAACAGTAGGTCGCTCTTTATTCGATTACTACATGAGAGAGTGGGCAGGTGTTAACCCTGACGATGGTACTGCTATGTGGAACCTTTACTATGATGATGCTAACGGTAACGGTGCATTTGATGACGGTGAAGGAATTGAGTCTCTTTACGAGTACAAAAAGGAGAACCCTAACGCAACTATCCTGAAAACTACTACTGATACTTATGCTAATGCTACTCAGAAGTTCATTGACAAGTCTTCTATCCCAACTGTAAATGGAGCATTTAGACTTTCAGCGTCTTACAAAGGCTTTACATTCGGTGCGCAATTCATTTACATGTTAGGTGGATACGCATATGACAGTTCTTATGCTGGTTTGATGCACAATAGAACTGCTGGTAATAACAACTGGCATACTGATATCAGAGACAGATGGCAGCAACCAGGTGATGTAACAGATGTGCCAAGGTTATCTGATAACTACGATACAAACGTTAATAGTACATCTACAAGATTCTTGACTAAGAAGAACTACCTAGGTTTGAATAATATTAGAATTGGCTACACACTTCCTACTAACTGGGTTAGCAGAGCAGGTATGAAGTCAGCAAATGTTTCTCTTTCAGCCGATAACCTTATGATTTTGAGTGCTAGACAAGGTTTCAACCCATCTACTTCAGAGTCTGGTTCTTCTAGTACTTATAACTATGCACCTCTAACGACATTCACGTTAGGACTAAGAGTTAAATTCTAATAGAAATATTGAGAGAAATGAAAAATAAATTAATAGCATTATTAGGAGGAGCTTCCATGCTTGCGTTGACGGGTTGTGGAGAGGAGTTTTTGGAGGTTGAACCTTCTCAATTCCTTACCCAAGAGCAAGTACAAGAAGCAGCAGAGAACAACCCAGATGTGGTTGCGGGTAGTATGAGTGGTATTTACACCCTCATGTTCCAAACTGGAACTGGTGGTGACGGTGGCCACGATGACTTCGGTCAAAAGGGTTATGATATTTTCAGTGACTTCTTGACAAGTGACTTGGCGCTATCTATTAGTACTTACGGATGGTACAGGACTGTAACTGAATATCAAGCTACTACTGACTTTACCTTTGGTGAAAACTACATGGTTTGGAGATATTACTACAGAATTGTAAGATCTGCCAACTTGGTAATTGACGCATTGGGTGGTAATGATGCCGTGCCTGAGTTAGATGAGAACCTACACATTATGGGTCAAGCAAAAGCAATGAGAGCTTACGCTTACTTCTACCTTACTCAGTTCATGCAGAGAGATTACAATCCAAGTGAGGAGATTCTTCCAATCTACATTGTTCCAGATTCTCCGAACGTTGGTAAGAGCACAGCTCAGGAAGTGTTTGATTTAATCGTTTCTGATTTAACAGATGCAATTGATCACTTAGAGACTTTCCAACGAGGAGCTAAGAACGAAGTGAACCAGAATGTTGCTAAGGCACTTTTGGCTTATACTTACGCTGCTATGGGTGATTACGCTCAAACTAAAACCCTTACTGCTGAGATTATTAATTCAGGTGAGTTTACTTTAGTTAACAAGACTGAGGCTACAGGTGGTTTCAACGATGTGGCTACTCCAGGATGGATGTGGGGTGCAGACCTTACAAACGACATTGGTCTTAACCTTGTTTCTTGGTGGGGTCAAATGGATGCTTATACTTACAGCTACCAGTGGGCTGGTGATAGAAAGGTTATGGATCAATCATTGTTCGACCTTATTCCTGCTAACGATGTAAGAAAAGGCCAGTTCCTTGATAACTCTGCAAGTGCTTATCACCTAGCTCCAATCAATAAGTTCTATGATCCAAATAGAGTAATTGGTGGACAGAGATATATCACAACTGATTATGTTTATATGAGAGTTGCTGAAATGTATTTGTTACACGCTGAAGCTTCTGCTGCAACTGGTGACGATGCATCTGCAAGACAATCTCTTAAAGCATTATTGGTAGAGAGACTAGAGAATCCAGGTGATGAGAATTATGTGGATGCACTTAGTGGTCAAGCTTTAATGGATGAGATTTATCTTCAGACTAGAATTGAGCTTTGGGGTGAGGGTAAAACTTACCTAGCGCTTAAGAGAACAGATAACACTACTTTCAGAGGTGATAACCACCTTTCAAGTGTTGGAGAAACTCTTGAGTCAGACGATCCAAAGTTGACATTCATGATTCCTCAATCTGAGATTCAGAACAACCCATTCATTGATAGTCAGAACAACTAAGATTAATAGTTGATAGAATCATATAAAGGGCTCCTAGGAGCCCTTTTTTATTGCTTTAAAATAGAAAAGGTCTCACCCGTTTGGTAAAACCTTCTCTCACCTCATAAAGAAATTGATTGTAAGGGGCCATGTTAAACATGGTTTCCAACCCTTGGCTTATATACGAAGAGTGCATTAACACTGGATTGTTTTTGAATCTAATACATATTAAAAAGCCATCGCAGTAAGCTGCGATGGCTTTTAGTTTTTATGATGTTTCTAATTAAAACCTCATTCCAATGCTAAATCGTGCTTGGAATGGTGTACCTGGTGTGAAATGAATTTCGCTCACAGGAACGGCCTCGTTCTGGAGCCTTGATTCTGTATCGAATTGTGCTTCATTCCACTCCTCATTCAGCAAATTTTGAATGTAGACTCCAAAATCGAATGCACCTACTTGGTAGTTCAAAACCGCATCAACTACGGTGTAACCTTCAGCAATTACACTATTGTCTTCATTCGCAGCTCGGTCACCTAAGTAACGGTACCTAAGGCTTCCACTAAAGCCATTTTCTGTTTGAAAGTTTAAGCCACCTACGCTGGTAAAGGTAGGCGCAAGAGGAATGTAGTCCTCACCTTCCGCTTCGTCTACACTTTTAGGGTCTGTGTAGTTTGCATCAGCATTTAGATAAAGCCATTTTGTGAGCTGATAGCGTAAGCTTAGGTCAATACCTTGGCGCTTTGTTTTACCACCAGCCTCTACTATGCCAGCATCTCCTACGTACACAAATTCCTGGTCAAGATCGAGTCTCCACGCAGCCAAGTTGATCAATAGGTTGCGGGTTGGTTTCCAAAAAGTACCTATATCAATACCGTATGCTTTTGGCAGGATCTCCTGTCCGTTTTGAGCAACAACTACACGCGTGTCGTTCGAGTGAAAACCTATCCCCGACTTAACGTAGAGGTTTACATTTTCCGTGGCTTGGTAGGAAAGTTGAAGTTTTGGAGAAACAATCCCCTTATCTTCTACTTGCCTTTCATAGTTGGGGGTAAGGGCATCAACGTAGTCGAAAGTAAAGTAGTCGAAACGAAGGCCGGCAGTTAAGCTAAGCTTTTTGCTTAGGCTTAATTGTTCTTCTGCATAGGCGAAGATATTCGTTTCACGTACGTCACCTCTGGCCAAGTCATCAAGAACTTCTCTACGCTCTAAAGTGTGTGAGAGTCTAATGTCGTTTACTTGGTCGTAGCGAAACCCTGCACCAAATTCGGTGCTGGCATTAAGCCCAAAAAGGCTCCAGTCGTTCCAGTAGCTATTCTTTGAGCCATAGATTTGCCGGTTCTCCGTTTGGGTAATTTGGTCTCCATTAACTGGGTCTTCCAGGTAAAACGTGAAATTAGATACTAGTTCAAATTCGTAATTTGAAAAATAGAACTGGTTCTCTACCAACCCGCCATCGTTTGTTTCGGTAATCAGCTTGGCGTTAAGGTTCGTTCTGCTCGTCTGCCCACCTTCGGTATCATCAATGGCACCAAAGTGCGTAATCATGCCGCTTTCAACAGCTCTTATCGGTATTTGCCCCGATGCATCCCAACTACTGGTAAATGTAGAAGCTGATAGCTCTAAGGTTTGATTACTGCTTACTTTTTGATGATACTTTAACAGTGTGTTCAGGCGGGTAAAGTACTGAGGGCTGTCAAAATAGCCATCCGTGCGGAAGAATTCGGTTGCCAAATATAGGCTTGGGTCTTCTACAGTTTTGCCTTTCAGTAGATCAAACATGCCGACAGTTCTAAACGTCCCGAACTGGCCGCCTTCAAGTTTTAGATAGTTGTTAGCAAGTCGCTTTTTAGTATAGAAGTCGGCATACCCGGCAGTGTTCAGGTTTCCATGATCTGTATAGTATGGTCCCTTGTCAAAGTCTACACGTTCAATGGTTTCTGGAATCACAAAGTGCAGGTCTGAGTAACCCTGTCCGTGAGCATGAGACACCATGTTTACTGGCATTCCATCTACACTTAGCGAAATATCCGTTCCGTGGTCAATATCGAAGCCGCGTAAAAAGATTTGTTCTGCTTTACCTCCTCCTGCGTGTTGGGCGATAAAAAGGCCCGGAACTATCTCCAATACATCTTGAGAGGTTTCAATGGGTCTAAGTTGAATGTCAACCTCCGAAATAGTTGAAACATTCTGCCCTAAGTCTTGCGTAACCTCGACATCTTGTATAGAAAGTACATCTGGTTTTAGGCTAATATTGAGGCTAGAAATGGTGCCATTTTTAACCGTAACCGGCTGGCTTATTTTGGTAAACCCAATAAAACTCACAGTTAGCGTATAGTTTCCTGCTTCAAGGTTTTTGAACTGAAACTTACCTAACTCATTTGTGGCTTTAGCAATATTGTTTTCTGCTAAAACTACGTGTGCGCCAACCATGGTTTCACCAGTTTCTTGGTTAAATATGGTGCCGCTAATGCTGCCGCTTTGGGCAAAGAGAGAGGTGTTTATCAATAGATACACCACTCCCATAATCAATGATTTTTTCATTTGTTTAGGCAATATTTTATTGTGGAATGAGCATACTGCGTCCGAAAATGATCCGGCTGAGCTCATTCGAAATTGATTTTAAGATTGTGATTGATCATCACAGATGTTAATGGCCTAAAGGTTTGGCGGGGGAGTTAGAGGCCGATGGTTCAGCGTTAAATAGTGATTAGTGTATAAGTGTTTTTCCTCTTTGAGAGCTGCCGGTAAACAGTAAAGCTGTTTATCTGGTACTTCTAAAAACGTTAATGTAAAGAAGAATGCTTCGCTATCAGGGTTTTCTTGATTTTGCTGCTCATTAAGTGCTTTTAGGGATTTACTATGGTCGCTTATATCATGTGTATGGCCATGGGTTTTTACCTCATTATGACTGTGTGGATGCGGATGGTGTGTTGCTTCTGCTGGTTTATGATGAGAATGTCCGCCTTCATTATTATGGTGGTGTGTTTTTTCGTGATGATGGAACGGATTTTCAATTGAGTGCAAAACCTTGTGTCCAAAGGCAACAGCCGCATAGCCAAACAGCAGCGTGGAGTATAACACCAGCAAAGTCTTCGCAACGATATTTTGCACGCTTAGTCAGCCATTTTTACGAGGGGCGAAATTAGTATAATGTGTTGCGCATAGACTTAACTGCGTGTTGTTTTTTAGTGATTTTTATTCGAACGACTGAATATGGGGCTAATTGAAGGCCAATGGTTGAATTTTGAATAAATAGTAGGAACTTGCAGCATGAGCAAGAAAGCAGAAAAGTGGTTGTTGATTGTAGCGGTGGCGCTTACCGTATTTGGAGTGGTGGCGCTTTATTTGGTGGGGCCAAAGCAATTCCCTAACCCTGAACAATCAGAGTATATTCTTCAACTAATACTCTATCCTTCTGCACTTATCGTTATTCGTGGCATTTGGAAACAAACGCTTGAAAACAAAATAAGCTCTAAAAAGAAAGGGGATATACTGTGACGATAGATCTTTCAACTCCCGCACTACTTTTTCCGGCCATTACCCTTTTGCTTTTGGCTTACACAAACCGCTTTGTGGCATTGGCTAACTTGGCCAGAGGCCTCAGACAGCGCTATAAGGAATCGCCCGATATGGATGCCACAATACTAGGCCAAATTAAGAACTTGCGTGTGCGATTGCTCCTTATTCGCAATATGCAGGCTTTAGGTATTGCCAGCTTTTTTAGTTGCGTACTTTGCATGGTAGTAATGTACTTAGGTAGACAAGTAGTAGCGGAATACATCTTTGGTTTGAGCCTATTTTTGTTGTTGGGTTCTTTGTTGCTTTCTTTTATCGAGACACAAATAAGCACAAAAGCGATCAGTATAGAGCTAAGTGATCTAGCGTCTAAGTCTGTCAAAAAATAATCCCTATTGGCTATATGAGATAATTGAAGACCATTTGCATGGTCTTTTTTGTTGTTTATGACAGAATTTTTAATTCAAATACTTGTCTAGACAAGTATTTTTACTTACTATTGATAAAGAATTACCACCATTATGGACTTCGGTAAGGCTCTCTTTCACCTTAATAATAATCTTGGCTATAACCTTTATCGGGCTTATTTGCTCTTTCATAGAGAGCTGATAAGAGGCTTGAAGGGCTACGGTGTTACACCGGAGCAATGGCAGGTTTTGATAATTTTATGGAATCACGGAAGCGTAACACCTACCGAAATAAGCCGTGTTACGCTTCAGGATCTTCCGACCATTTCGCGTATGCTGGTGCGTATGGAGCGAGATGGTTGGGTAAAAAGAGTGGAGAATGAGAAAGACGGTCGCTCATTTCATGTTGAACTCACCGAGAAGGGGAGGAAAAGCAAGAATGAGATGATCATACAAATAGACAATCATTTTGCGGCTTACATGAGCGAAGTGCCACGTGATGTGCACAATGATTTAAGAAATGAGCTTCAGCATTTGCGAAGCATTTTAGGAGACTACACACCTGTTAAGTGACAGACGGTCCAGTCATTAAAAGAAGCGAGTAGGGCTTCATGGTCTTCATATGTTTAGGTTGATTGAAGATTACCGATGCGGAGAATGAACGATTGTCCGCATCGGAAATGACTTTTTCTGCCACCCGCTACCATCTCTACTAATTCCTTCCTAGCTTTCCGAAAAAACACTCCATGCGTAAACTATCATTGGCTATTCTTGCCGGCTTATTCCTTTTCGTCTCTTGTAATAATGCTGAAAAGAAGCAGGAGGAAGCTACAGTAAAGGCCCAAGAAACCAGTTTTTTCAATACCGCTACTTTTGAGGCCGAAGGGCCAAAAGCATTTTATGCTTGGTCGACAGATAGAATTCCTTTGGTAAGTGCGCACCGTGGTGGGCCATACCCTGGTTACCCCGAAAATGCAATTGAGACATTTGCCAATGTGGCGGAAAAGATGCCCGCCATTATTGAGTGTGACATTGCTATGACCAAGGATTCGGTTTTGGTGATGATGCATGATAACACAGTTGACCGAACAACTAATGGAACGGGAAAAGTAGCAGAGCTAAGTTGGGCACAGTTGCAAGAACTGAAGCTTGTGGACAACGAGGGTACCTTAACTGAATTTGAAATCCCTACTTTGGATGAGGTGCTGGAATGGGGTTTTGGAAAAGTATTATTCACCCTAGATGTAAAAAGAGGCGTGCCTTTTAGCATGGTTGTAGATGCTGTTGAAGCAGCAAAGATGGAGACTTTTGCAGCTATTATTTCGTACAATGCCAATGACGCAAAATTGATTTACGACCTGAATCCTGATTTGATGATTTCGGTAGGTGCAGGTAGTGTGGAAGCGTACGAGGCGCATAAAGCGCTGGGTATTCCTGATGAAAACATGCTGGCTTTTGTTGGTGTGCGCGAACCGGAAAAAGCGGTGTATGATATGCTGCATGAAAAGGGAATCACTACTATATTAGGGGTGCTTGGCAACTTAGATAAACAAGCCGAGACTAGGGGCGATCAGGTTTATGCTGAATTTGTAAAGCGTGGAGCTGATGCAATGTCTTCGGACAGGCCAATTGAAGCCGCTGAAGCCATAAAGGGGCTTTGGCCAAGTGAAAGTGAAAAATATAAATTCATAAATAAGTGATTGACTTAAGAAGCGATACCATTACCAAGCCCACTCCGGCTATGCTGGAGGCCATGATGAGTGCCAAAGTGGGTGATGATATGTTTGGTGAGGACCCTACTGTGGCAGAATTGGAGGATTACGTAGCCCAGCTCTTTGGAGTGGATGCAGCCTTGTATTGTCCATCTGGCACCATGACAAATCAGATTGGTATACGCTTGCACTGTAACTTGCAAGACGAGGTGATTTGCCACAAGTACTCGCATATCTACTTGTATGAAAGTGGTGGAATTATGTCGAATTCTGGTGCGTCTGTTCGCTTGTTGGAAGGAGAAAGAGGACTTATCACTTCAGATGCGGTAAAGGCTGCCATTCAACCGGATGATATTCATTCGCCAGTGTCTAAGTTGGTTTCTTTAGAGAATACGGCTAACAAGGGTGGCGGCAGCTGTTATGACTTTGAAGAAATTTATGCCATAAGAGAAACATGCCACGAGCATGATTTGAGACTTCACCTAGATGGTGCTAGACTTTTTAATGCCATGGTGAAAACAGGGCAAAAGCCGAAACAATATGGCGAAGTTTTCGATACTATTTCAATCTGTTTGTCAAAGGGTTTGGGTGCGCCTGTTGGCTCACTAATTCTTGGTAGCCATGCCGATATTAAACGTGCCAAACGTATTCGCAAAGTTATGGGTGGTGCTTGGCGGCAAGCGGGTTATTTAGCTGCGGCAGGGCTTTATGCACTCGAGAATAATGTGAAGCGTTTAGCTGAAGACCATGCTAGGGCGCAAAAAATGGCCAAAGTTTTAGAGGGTTTGGATTATGTGGAAGAAGTGCTGCCCTGTGAAACGAATATCTTGATTTTTAAAATTAACGCAGCGCAGTATACTAATGAACAATTTTTGGCTGCGCTTAAAGAAAATGACATACATGCATTTGGTTTTGGACCTCAGCTAATTCGATTTGTAACCCATTTGGAATTTGATGATGCACAACTGGAAAAGACCATTGCTGTGCTTAAACAACTTTAACCATGAAGAGATTTTTTGGACTGATTGCCCTTGTGGCTTTATTTTTTTCTTGTGAACCAAAACAAACCGAGCAGAAAGTGGAAAAGGAGTCGGACACTGAGATTTTATTTGTAGGTACTTACACTAAAAAAGAGGGTCATGTGGATGGCAAAGGGAAGGGCGTGTATGTGTACGAGATGAATAAGAAAACCGGTGCTCTGAGCTTTTTATCGGTTTCCGATTCCATTGTGAGCCCTTCGTACGTGGCAGTTCATCCCAGCGGTGAATATGTTTACGCTGCCAACGAATATCATGGCGGTGATGATGCTTTTGCTACGCTAAGTGCGCTGAAGTATAATGCTGAAGATTATAGCTTAACACTGATAAATCAGGTATCAAGCATGGGGCAGTATCCTTGTCATATTTCAATTGACAACTCGGGCAAGTTTGTAATGGCTGCTAACTATGACGGGGGTAGCGTAGTGCTTTACCCTATACAGGAGGATGGCGCTTTGGGGGAGCTGGCTTCTTACAAAAAACATGAGGGTGGTTCTTCTCATCCACGCCAGGATGCTCCGCATGCACATCAAATCATTCAGCACCCAAGATTGGGTTTTGTTACAGCCGTAGATTTGGGAGCCGACAAAATTTACGAATACAGTTTGGACACGCTTTCGCAGACTTTGGATTATGTAACGGATTACCCGAACTCTCCCGATATGTCCGGGCCTCGTCATATGGCATTTCACCCAACATTGAATACCTCATATACACTCAATGAGCTGATTGGTACCATTGAAGTGACTGAGTTGAGGGATTCGGATCGCTTTATGGGCAATATGCAGGTAATTTCTACGCAAGAAGATGGGGATGAAAGAGAGCCGGGTAGTGGTGCCATTAAGGTACACCCGAATGGTAGGTTTTTATATGCTACCAATCGCTTCGATATAAACGAAGTGGTGGTGTTTAGCATAGGCGAAAAAGGTGAGTTAACTCGTGTTGGTCACCAGTCTACCTTGGGTAAAACCCCACGCGATATTGCGATTGACCCTTCTGGTAAGTTTTTGCTGGCGGCCAATCAAGACACAGGCACAATTGTGACTTTCGCGATTGACCAAGAGACAGGCCTGCTTACGGAAACTGGCTATGTCGAAGAAGTACCTAGCGCTGTTTGTATTCAATTTTTGAAGTAACTCGCAAAAAAAAAAGGACGAGGCTATCAATTATAGTGTTTACTCAGCCGTCACAATCGGTGTCCTCACCGATTGATTGTGAGAGGCTGGATTTTATTTCGTTTTGGAGAGGATACGAAAACTAGCACTAGAGGGAAGAGAGCTGGCTTATTTTTTCAACTTAACGACTTTTCCACTTTTGGCACTCTGCTTAGCTGCTTCAAGAATTTCCATCACTATCAGGTTGTTTTCAAGTGCAGTAAGGTCGGTGTCTTTTAGTGCAACTTCACCGCGAACGACTGCAGCTAGTAGTGTGAAAGGATCGTCTCTTGGTGTTTCCTTGCTTAGGTTTGTGAGTTTTACTTCTTCTAAGTCGTCACCGAGTTTGTAGCGAAGGGTGCTGCCATTATCGGCAATGATTTGCCCTGTTACTCCATAAACTTCCATGTCCTTTCTAGAAATGGGCCAGTTCCATGAAGCTTGTATCACAACTTGGGTTTTTGGGTACTGAAGAAGTATGGTCGCTTCATCATCCACATTCGGATAAAGCTCTGGCTTATTGGTGGCCGTCATGGCGAAAACAGATGTTGGTTTTTCGCCTTTCATTAGCCAAGTGGCGAGGTTTGCGCCATAGCAGCCAAAGTCGGTAAGTGCGCCAGCTCCGTTTAGTTTAGGGTCGGTGAGCCACTCTAAAAACTCATCGTTTACGCCAATCTCTTTTGGGCCTCGGTGGCCATCGTGCACTACTATTTTACGAATGTCCCCCACCAGTTTTTCACTGTGCACCAAGTCATAAGTTTTTTGATTGCTGCCATACCAAGTGGTTTCGTAATTGGTTAGTAAGTGTATGTTGTGCTTTTTGGCGAGTGCGCTCATTTTCTTAGCATGGTCAAGGCTAACGGCTAGTGGCTTTTCTACCATTACGTGAATGCCTTTCGGTGCAAAGAATTCTACTATCTCTAGGTGATTGTATATGGTTCCAAAGGCTGTAACAGCCTCGGGCTGTATGTTTTCCATTAGCCTTTCCATGCTATCGAAAACGATGTCCATAGAGTAGCCATGCTGCTTGGTATAGCGTTGCGCCAGGTCCTTATTTGGCTCTACAATCCCGACTATTTCAATATCGCCACGGTTTTCGCGGCCGAGAATCCAATGAACGTGCGTGTGGGTTAGGCCGATAATAGCTACTTTAACGGGCGGTGCTTTTTCTTGGGCTTGTAGCGTAATTAACAGACAAGAAAATAAGAGGGTGAGTAAGCGTTTCATTCAGGAATTTAGGGAAATGATTTGAATAGTTCCGCCTAAAAATGAAGGTCGCTGTGTCAAGGGGCAAGGATTGATTGTTCCGTATATTTATCTATGGACATGCGCAAAATATACTTTTTTACATGCACCATTAAGGATTGGATTCCGTTGCTCGGTGATGATTCCAGAAAACAAATTCTTATTGATTCAATGACGTTTCTTGAGAAAGAAGGGAAGCTTAAAATCTATGCTTTTGTAATTATGCCAAATCACTTTCATGCAGTGTTAGAAATGCTGGAGTATAACGGGAAAGAAAGCCCTATCGCTAGTTTCAAAAAGTACACTTCACGAATGCTGATTAAGAGTATTAAGAGTGACTCTTTATTGAAAAGGTTTAAGGTGAATGAGAAGGATAGGGCTTATCGCATTTGGAAAGAGAAGAGTAGGGCTGTTGAAATGTATACTCCTGATGTGGTGTTTCAAAAGTTGGATTATATTCATCATAACCCTGTTACGGGTAAGTGGAATTTGGCTGATGATTATTTAGGGTATCCATTTTCATCAGCTAGTTTTTATCAAACATTGGAAGACCCTTTTGGCTTCCTGAGTCATATTAAGGACAGGGTTTAATGAGGGCAAGAGTCTGTTTGGTTGGGTGGGGTAGTTGTAGCTCATCCGCCACAATCGGTGTCTGCACCGATTGAATGAGGAATGCGAGAGCTTGTTCTTGTAGGAGATCGTTTCGGTGAGGACACCGAAACTGGCGGCAATGCAGCGATTGGTGGTACTGTGATTGTCTGTTTTTGAGTTTTTTAGCTTTCTGTTTTTGTAATTTTGAAAAGACTCACCCAGTAGTCTGTTCTTTGTTTGACCGCCACAATCGGTGTCTTCACCGATTGAATGAGGAACGCTGGAGCTTGTTCTTGTAGGGGTCGTTTCGGTGAAGACACCGAAACTGGCGGCAGTAGTGAGATTGAATATGCTGTTCGTACTCTAAGTGGCTTGTCGTAGGGGGTAGAAGACTTATACCCCTTTTAAATAAAGCTTGACAAGGTTTTGATGGTGGCCGGCATGGTAAATGCTGAAGTACATCATTTCGCGAACGGTAACCTTACCCATTAGCGGATGCGGAAGTACGTATTCGTCCATCTCCTCTTCTGTCCATTTGTTAAGCTTAGTCTGAATCTTGTCAATGACCGCACGTTGCGCTTCACAGAGCTTCTTAAAGTCTTTATGGGAAGTTGCTTCTGGCTTGAATTTAGCGGGAGCTTCCATTGTTGTGGTGGCTAATTTTTCCTTATAGCGCTCCACTACTTGTTCGTAATTGCGACCATCTCTGTTGGTTTTGCCAAACTGTTGTTTTAGTAAGAATTTGGGTAGTCCTAGGGCTTTTACGAGAGGTTTTGTGCTCTTTATCAGGTGGATGGCTTGCTGACCCGCATTCCATTTGCCTTCAGGAGCATAGTCGAATTCATCGGCCGAAAGGCCATCGATAAACTTTAAAAAATCGCTATAGGCTTCCTCTAAACGCGCTTTGATTTCCACCTTGTTCATGGGCGAAAATTATGGCCTTTTTGAAAGAAGCCAAAAGCAAAACTGTAATTATCGGGCAACCGATTGGTTGTGTATTGTTAAAAGCTCATTATTTCTCTAAATCGTATACTTTGTCTTCGGCTTACTTCAATTTCTTCACCGGTCTTAAGGTAAACCTTTAGCGTGCCACTAAACCATGGTTCTATTCGAGCGATGTACTTAAGGTTGATGATTTGCTGGCGGTTGGCACGAAAGAAAACCGCTGGATCTAAGCGGCCCTCCATGTAGTTGAGCGACCGTGGGATCATTGGTTGTTGCTCATTGAAAAATATGCGCGTATAACTGCCCATTATTTCCATAAGGTGAATATCGGCTAGGTTCACAAACCAGCATTGCTCACCATCTTTTACAAACACCTGTTTGTCAATGCCAAGGGTTTTGCTGCCTTCGGCTTGCTGTTCGCGGAGTCTGATTTTTTCTTCAGCTCGTTCTAACGCCAAGCTTAAGCGTTCTTCCTTTATGGGTTTCTGCAAATAGTCTAGGGCATTGTGGTCGAATGCCTTCATGGCGTATTGATTGAAGGCCGTAGTAAATATTACCTCGGGCACATCGATCAATTCTTCCAGTAATTC
Source organism: Roseivirga pacifica (assembly GCF_900111145.1). Lineage (GTDB taxonomy): Bacteria > Bacteroidota > Bacteroidia > Cytophagales > Cyclobacteriaceae > Roseivirga > Roseivirga pacifica. The sequence goes on along the minus strand of NZ_FOIR01000001.1, from coordinate 83,697 downwards.
AAAGCCATCTTTATCGGGCATTTGAATATCCAGAAATAGCAATTCAGGCTTTTTCTCCTCAATCAGTTCAAGCGCAGATTGTGCGTTTTCGGCTTCGCCAATAATCTGAACTTGGTTAAAGTTTTTGAGTAAATGCTTCAGCTCCTGCCGAGCAAGGTTGGAGTCATCTATAATCAATGCTTTCATTTCAAGGGAATTTTTAACGAGGCGGTTACCGTGTTGTTTTCGGTGTTGGTAAGGCTAAATACTGCGAATGGTCCAAAGAGTATTTTCAGTCTTTCCATTAAGTTATTCAGGCCAATACCTTCTCTTTTTTGTTTGGGCTGCAATTGACCTGAGTTGACAACTTCAATAGTTAGGTTGGATGGGTCTTTACTGGTTTTTATGATAATATGCCCACCGTCTTTTTGAATGGATAGCCCGTGTTTAATTGCATTTTCAACTAGCAATTGAATAGCCATTGGCGGAATTGGAATTTCGAGTGTTTCGGGCGAAATATCCAGTTCATATTTCAGTCGGTCCTCAAACTGAATGGACTCCAGTTGCAAATAGTCTTTTACTATTTCTACTTCTTCCTTCAGGGCTACCTTTTCCGATGCGTTGAATTGGATGCTATAGCGCAATAAGTCAGAAATATGTGTGATCATTTTACGTGCCTTTTCCGGTTCAATTAGTATTAATGAGCGAATATTGTTGAGTGCATTGAATAGAAAGTGCGGATTGATCTGGTTTTTTAGTACCATCAATTCAGCCTCTTGCAATGCGGCTTTCAAGGCTAACTTCTCAACTTCCATTGCACGGGTTTTTCTAGATGACTTTACGGAAAAATAAATGGTTGACCACAGGCACATTACCAGAAACACATTGAACACATAGCCCCAAAAACTTACGATTGAGAAAGGTTGGATTCCGTTGAGCGGGGTGAGCCAGTAAATGATGAGGTGTATGAAAACTTGGGCGATTACCGAAGTGATGAACGCGCCAAGCAGTGCTCTTGGTATAAGTTGTTTTACGGCTAATTCGTGCCACTGGTGTTGCTTTACATAAAGGCTATATATGTGCGATGATATGATCAGCCCAATTAATATGATGAACTGAAGGATAATGGTGCCTTGATTGAGCGCATTGGTGCCTCCAAACATGCCAATCATGGCAATGAGAAACATGGTGTGGATGGTCCAACCACCGACTTGACATGCCCAGTAAGTAATGTTCTTATTCATTCAGTTTAAATCAATAGGGCAAAAAGGAATAGTCCATGGGCTAAATATATGGACTATTCATTGGTAAGTGATTAAAGAAACTTATTCAACCAGTTGTAGAAAAACTCGGGGTCGTCCCACATTATAAAGTGATTGCCATTATCGGTAAGGTCGACCGTTACATTTGGCTGAGCTTGGTATTGGGCTTTATAACTTGCCAGACAGCTTTCGCGGGTTACACCGTAGTTTTTGTAGGCTATCCATGCGCCAAGAACGAGTGTCGGAGCTTTGATTTCTGCCACTTCTTGGCGTAGGTCGGTGGCGTACATTTCGTACATGGCTTGTGCTATGGTAGTAACATCGCTTTGAGCACCCCACTTTGCCGTAATGGCTATTTTGTCCTCATCTCTGATCATGGATTTGAGCATCTCTTTTTGATAGGCCATTTGCTCTTCTTGCGACTGCGAATTGCTACCAATCATGGTCGCTTTTACTTGCTTGGCAAATTGTGTGGCTTGCTCTTCGGTTTGAATGTATGGCATTTGAATGCCAGCTAGGAAAGGGAGGGAATCCACAATGACCAATTTTGAAGGGAGATCGGGGTTGCTAATGCCTATTTTTAGAGCCAGAAAGCCACCCAAACTATGACCAATAATGATGGGTTTTTCTAGCTTGTTTTCAGTAATGTAATTCAAGATCATTACTTCAACTTGGCTGAAGAAGCCTTCGGTTTCTACGTTGTTTAGCGGAGCATTGCCTGCGAAGCCAGGTAGTGTCATTACATGGTATTGGTAGCCACCGCCCATGGCGGTGAGTGTTTCGTCCCAAACATCGCCAGCGCATGTAATGCCCGGGATTAGAATGATTGGCTGCCCCATGCCAGAAACCTCTACTTTTAACCCGGGTTGGTTGTTGGCAATGGCTTGGTTGGTAAACATGCCCAATAAAATGAGGCATGCCATGCTGAGTTTTAATGTTGACTTTTTCATATCGGTATTTTGAGTTTTTGATGTACCCAAAAGTACGTGGTGATAAAGCCAGCATTAATTGCTTTTAAGGGAGCGGAAGAAAACCCTCGGGAGTGGGGGCAGGCCCAAAATCAGAAAAATTGGTTTTGACACCCTATTGCATTCAATTCTAAACTACCTTTGGGCTATGCGAGGAACACTGGCAATTGTGGCAAGCTTTATTCTGCTGTTGAGCATGGCTCCGTGCAGCGATGATATTGCTGTGCTTGCTGGTGCAGAGGTAGATACTGAGCTGGCGCAAACTCCAGTGGACGATCATCAGCAAAATGAGGATGATGAATGCTCACCTTTTTGCTCTTGTGCATGTTGCAAAGTGCCTATTTGGCAAAGTCTCTTTCTTGTAGATCAGGCCCTGCCTGAGTTTCCGAGTAAAAATGGCGTGATTAAATCTTTGCTGCCAAAGCGCCTTTCTATTGATGTTTGGCACCCGCCAAAGGCTTGATTTACATCCTGTAATCAAGTTTAAATCAATAAATCAAAATCAATGAATAAGATTTTTTTGATGGCAACATTGTTGTGTTTGCTGTCTACAAGCTTGGCTTATGGCCAAAATACTATCTCATTTAAAATACTGGATGCTGAGTCTAAAGAACCTATGGTAGGGGCTACGGTTTATGCCGGAGAAAATAAAGGTGCTATTGCCAATATTGATGGCATTGCGACCATTGCCGGAATTACGGAGTCAACTATAAAAGTGCGTATTTCCTTTGTGGGTTACGAAGCTCAAGAGCTTTCTTTCAGCTTCCCGCTAACCGAAAGCCTGCCTATTGAGGTACTGCTCGGTCATCATGATGAGGAAATGGAAGATGTGGTGGTAACCGCAACTCGGACCAGTAGGAGTATTGAGGATATTCCGACTAGGGTGGAGTTTTTGGGTGCAGAAGAGTTACAAGAAAAGGCCGTGATGCGTTCTGCAAATATTGCCATGTTGCTTCGTGAAAGCACCGGTATTCAAATGCAAATAACATCGCCAAGTTCGGCCAATCAGAGCATTAGAATTCAGGGGCTCGATGGCCGATACACCCAGTTAATGAAGGATGGTTTTCCGTTGTACGGTGGCTTTTCTGGAGGGCTGAGTATTATGCAAATTCCGCCTTTAGATTTACAGCAGGTGGAGGTGATTAAAGGAAGTAACTCTACGCTATATGGCGGTGGAGCCATTGCGGGTTTGGTTAACTTGGTGAGTATTCGCCCATCGGAAGATCCTTTGACAAAAATAATGCTCGATCAAACTAGTGCGGGAGGAACCACATTGAATGCCTTTCATGCTGTACAAAAAGGTAAGTGGGGCTATTCACTTTTTGGTTCGGGGCATTTACAAAGGGCATACGATCCTAATGATGATAATTTCTCAGACTTGCCAGAAGTGGAAAGCATTACTATTAACCCAACTATTTATTATCGCCCGAACCAATCGAGCCAATTTCGCTTGGGGCTAAATGGTACGTTTGAAAATCGTTTGGGTGGAAACTTGGATGCGATTGACCGCGGAACACCATCCGATACAGAGTATTTGCAAGAAAACCGTACGCGCAGAATGTCGTACCAGTTGAGCTACACCAACGATTTTGGTGGAGGCAATCAATTGACGATAAAGAACAGCTTGCTGCACTTCGATAGGGATATTGGAGAGTACCAATATGGTTTTGACGGTGAGCAGATAGCTACATTTAGTGAAGCAACATACAGCTTTGGTTCTACCAAAAGCAACTGGCTGGTTGGCGCGAACCTGTATACCGATCGCTTTAGAGAGGGCGATGAAAGTATGGAAGATAGGAGTTATAATCAGCTAACGGGAGGTGTTTTTGTAAACCAAACGGCTAACCTAAGTGAGCGATTTGTGCTGGAATCGGGCATGCGATTGGATATGAGCAAAGACTATGGGGTGTTTGCCTTGCCTAGGGCTTCGTTGTTGTACAAAGCGAATGCAAAACTGAGCTACAGAATTGGTGGTGGGCTTGGCTATAAGCTACCAACCATTTTCACGGAAGATTCCGAACGACTTTCGTTTAGGGGGATCAACTCCTTTAACTTAACTGATTTGGATGCTGAAAAATCATATGGCGGAAACTTCGATGTGAATTATAAAACAGCCATTGGTTCCGAATGGACTTTCAGTATTAATCAGATGATTTTCTATACGCAGCTTACAGATCCGCTTGTGTTAAGGCCAACTACTGTAGCTGATGAATTTGCTTTTGAAAATGCTGATGGACCGATGAGAACGCAAGGTTTAGAAACTAATTTGAAGCTGACTTATAAGGACTTTAAGCTCTTTTTGAATTACGCGCTAATCGATACTGAATTGCAGTATGAGAACATCAATAACCAGAAACCGCTCACTGCTAAGCACAATGCTGGTGCCGTGTTGGTGTATGAGCAACATGGTAAGTGGCGTATTGGTTTAGAGGCTTATTACACTGGTCAGCAGTTTAGGGAGAACTATACTGAAACGGACGACTACTGGATTGCCGGTTTAATGATGCTGCGCAAATTCAACAAGATCAGTGTTTACCTGAACTTCGAGAATTTTACCGACACGCGTCAGTCTAGGTTCGAGTCGATTGATTTGGGTAACAGCACAAACCCTGCTGCTTTGGATATTTGGGCGCCAATGGATGGCTTTATTGCCAACGGAGGTGTCATCTTAGAGTTCTAAGGCTCGTTTTTCAACTCGTTTGAATTCGAGTTTTTAAAAAGGAAAAGCTAACTTTCGTGACAATAAACACAAAGTCATGAAAAATCAGCTTTTCCTTTTTTCGTTTTTAAGCCTATTTCTTTTTGCTTGTCAAGATCAAAAAGTAGAATTCATCATTCTACAGATGAATGATGTGTATGAAATTGCTCCGCTGGAAGGAGGCAAGGTGGCCGGAATGGCCCGGGTAGCCACCGTGCGTAAGCAACTGCTGCAAGAAAACCCTAATGTGATCACCACGCTTTCTGGCGATTTTGTGAGTCCATCGCTTATTGGCACACTTAAATATGATGGTCAGCGTATTGCGGGCAAGCAAATGGTGGAGGTGATGAATGCCGTGGGGGTAGATTATGTGGTGCCCGGAAATCATGAGTACGATATAAATGAAGATGAAATTCAGGCACGAATAAATGAGTCGAGTTTTGAATGGACTACCACTAACGTTTTTCATGTGGTGAATGGAAAGCCGGTGCCGTGGGAGAAGAACGGAACCCCTTTCCCTGATCATATTATGTATACTATTGATGGGGTAGATATTGCCTTTTTCGGGTCTACGGTTCCTTTTAATAAAAAGGATTATGTGAGCTACACCGATAAGTACGAGTCGGTTAAGACGGTGTATGAAAAAGTGAAAGACGAAGCTGAGATTTTTATCGGTATCACGCACCTAGAGGAAGAAATGGACGATTCATTGGCGACTCATTTTGTGCCCCAGTTCGATTTAATTTTGGGAGGCCACGACCACGCCAATATGAAGTTTCAGTTTGGCGAAACCGTAATGACCAAGGCTGATGCCAATGCCAAAACCGTTTACGTACACAGGATAAGTTATGACAAGGCTACAGGAGAAACCTCTATAAACTCTGAGCTTGTTAATATTGATGACAGCATAGCGGAAGATGCTGAGGTAAAGCAGGTGGTAGACAAATGGGTGAATATTTCCAATGAAAGTATGGCGGCCATGGGTTACACGCCTAATGAGGTGGTAATGATAACAAGTGACACGCTAGATGGGCGCGAGAGCAGTATTCGCTACAAGCCAACAAATTATCCGATAATGACGGCAGAGTCCTTCTTATTTGCTGTTCCGGATGCCGATTTGGCGGTATTCAATTCTGGCTCTATTCGATTGGATGATCAACTTACTGGTACCATCACAGAGTACGATATTCTTCGCTCTTTCCCTTTTGGTGGAGGAGTTTCAATTGTCAGCCTAAAGGGTAATGTTATTGAGCGGATTCTTGAAACCGGGACAGTAACTAATGTAGGTATTGGCGGCTATTTACAGTTGGTCAATGCTGAAAAGAAGGCCGATGGTTGGTACATAAAGCAGAAAAAGCTTTCGACCTCTAAAAGCTATAAGTTGGTACTGCCTCAGTTTGTAATGAATGGGGGTGAAAAGAACTTAGAATTTTTGGCTAACTACGCTAGTTCGGCTCAAAGCCCAGAAACCTTCGGAAACGTCAAGAATGATGTTCGCGATATTATAATGGCGTATTTTCGAGCGGAAAATTAAAAGGGTTAAAACAAAGTGCTCTGCTTTTCTTGCCTATTAGGTATGGTAAGGTTGTAGCCTAATTCGGTATTCAACTTTTCTATAAAATAGGCAGAAAGTAGCGGAGAGGCTTTTTCAATATTTTGATGAACAAAGAAGTAGATGTTCTCTATTCCACCAATTTCAATCCAGCTTTTGATCCTTTCAATCCAGTCGTCTAGTCTGGTGTAGTCGCTTTCGTGGTTGGCGCCAACATAGCGCACAAATGCTGAAGGTGTGGTTAGTCGCATATGTACCAAGTCGCGCCTGCCTGCGGTGTCGGTAATTATGTTGATTACATTATGCTGTTCTAGCAGTGTGTAGAATCTATCCGCAACTTCTGGATCGTTCAGCCAGTCGGTGTGGCGCACTTCTACGGAAAGCGGAATGCCTTTGGGGAATTGCTCAAGGTAGTGCTCCAACCTATCCCAATTCTTTGGGGCGAAATTGTTATGGAGTTGTAGAAAAACAACGCCCAGTTTTTCGCCAAGCCCAGCTAAATTATTGCAGAAATCTTCAGTATATATTTCTACATCATTTAGCCGTTTTAGATGGCTTATCATTTGGTTGATCTTCGGGAAGAACTTAAAATCCTCAGGAGTCTTTTCTGCCCAAGTTTCGTATTGTTCTATTGAGGGGAAGTTGTAGAAAGTCGCGTTTAGTTCAATGCTATTGAATTGAGTGGCGTAATAGCTCAGCTCGTCTTTGGTGCCGCGCGGATAAAAACCTTTGAGGTCGGTGCGGTTCCATTTGGCGCAACCTACATAAATGTTGGGCTTTCCTTTATGGCTAGAGTCTTTTAAAATTTTGGCCGTCCCCTCATGGTCTTTGGGTAGGGTAAAGTCAACAAGTTCAGGGTTATCAACGCTTCCGAATTTCATAGGTGGTGTCTGTTTTGAACCAAAATACAGAATAGATGGATGAATAAAAAGGGTGTAAAACGTCACCTGAAAAAATCATAAGATTTCTGAGTATGCAGAAGGTTTTAGAGCTATCAAAGTTGGGTTGGTTTTGCACTATTTGTTTTATTTGAAGCGAGGAATAGCCTGTAATTAATAATGATGCTTTTGTGCAATTCATTATGGATAGAAATAGTTATTTCGCGAGCAATTTTTTGATTAACAAACTTTCCTAGAGGGAAGTGTAATTTTAAATTTTTATGGAGTTAAATACTACACGACTTATCGTGTCGATTCTTATGATTTTACTAGGCATGTGCTACTTTTTCAGAACTGAAAAGGTATTGAATTTTTTGGGGCTGAATAAGAGAGATAAAGTAGCAAGTAGAATAGTTTTTCTTCAATTCAAATATGGAGGTATCATAGTGTCCTTGCTAGGGGTGTATTATATACTTGTGATGTTTGAAGTTCTACCAATGGTTATCGGGTAGTTTTCCTTTCCAGCTATACTTGACCCTGTCCGAAACTCAGCCTTTCCAATCCTATTAACCCTTTAGCACAAAAAAAGCTCGACATATTTGCCGAGCTTAGTTTCGTAGTCTCTAGGAGGACTAATCGTTAATAATTCTTCCTGAGGAAGAATTTAGATTAGGGCCAGCTTGTAGCGTGGCTCCCCTAGGTTTTTCTAGTCTTGTTAATGTATAGGCACAAAAAAAGCCCGACATAATTGCCGAGCTTAATTTCGTAGTCTCTAGGAGGACTAATCGTTAATAATTCTTCCTGAGGAAGAATTTAGATTAGGGCCAGCTTGTAGCGTGGCTCCCCTAGGTTTTTCTAGTCTTGTTAATGTATAGGCACAAAAAAAGCCCGACATAATTGCCGAGCTTAGTTTCGTAGTCCCTAGGGGAATCGAACCCCTGTTTCCAGGATGAAAACCTGGCGTCCTAACCCCTAGACGAAGGGACCAATTGGTGCAGAGGAGGAGGGATTCGAACCCCCGGATCCGTGAAGATCAATGGTTTTCAAGACCACCGCATTCGACCACTCTGCCACTCCTCTGTGTGTAAGTTTCCGATTGGGACTGCAAAGATAACGGAAGGTTTTTTCTGTGCAAACAAGAATTCAAAAATTAAATCGCCTCTTGGCTATTTTTTTTCACTTTCACGGTGTCTATGGCTGCATTCATCTCAAAACCGACCAAAAGAATAAGCGAGAGAATGAATAACCAGAGCATTAATACGATTAAAACCCCAATTGATCCATACAGTTTGTTGTAAGTACCGAACTGATTAACGTAGAAAGAAAACCCAAAAGAAGCTGCAATAGTGGCTAAAGTGGAGAAAACTGAGCCAATACTAAAGAAGTGCCACCTTTCGTGAACCGCTGGGGCAAAGTAATAAATGCACGAAATGGCGATCTGGAAAATGATGTAGAGCACGAGAAAGCGCAGAACATTCACTAAATCGAGTGAAATAACATCTTGCACAACGTCACGAATTTGAATGTTATCGAGCAAGTGTTGCCCCACAACTAGTACTGCTACCGATACCAAAACGGATAGGCCAAGCAACACGATTAGCCCAGTAGCGATAAAGCGCATTTTAAAAAAGCCCCTTGTTTCCACTGTTTTATAGCATGCGTTGAAAGCCGTCATTAGGCTGGTCATTCCATTGGTTGAAAGGATCAGCGCCATGATAAAACCAAATGAGAGCAATCCGCCACGTTCTTTCCCTATAATGTCGTTAATCGTAGTTTCCGCGGCTAGGTACAGGTTGTTTGGTAAAATATCTGACAAGAAGCTAATTACCACCTCGTTGGTTACTTCGGGAAAAAACAGCTGAATATATGGCGTAAGCGTGAATAAAAAGATGATGGCTGGGAAGATGGCAATGGTAAAGCTAAATGCTACGGCATTGGCTCTTTCCATGATCTCGTCTTTACTCATTTTTTGCAGAAAGATGACAATGGCATCGTACAAGCCAATTTCCGATTTGCCCAGTTTCACCCTTTGCAGCAAGGCTACGAGCCTCTTGTAAAGCGAATTCTCTAATATGATTTCAAGAATTCTGTTTTTCATTCAAAGTGAGGTTTCAGGGTTTTTAGCAGCTCTTCCGGTGCGCGGCATGGTCGGTTTGTTTCCATATCAATGAATACAAGTGTAGTGCTGCCTTTGTTTACCACTTTTCCACTTTCGTTGGTAATCGAATACTCAAAAAGCATGCGTGCTGTCGGAATTTCCGGTATGGTTACCGTTACCGTAAGCAGCTCATCGTATCTGGCGGGGCTTATGAATTTGCACTGTAAATCGAGCACTGGCATCATTACGCCTTGCTCCTCTAATTTGGCATATTCAAAGCCTAATTGGCGAAGTGCTTCCACGCGGCCTACCTCGTAGTACATGGCATAATTGCCATAATACACATAGGCCATCTGATCTGTTTCCGCATATCTTACCCTCACTTGGGTGCTGGCAATGTACATTTATCGATAGATATTTCGTCTATTCAGCGCTTGTTGAAAGAGTCGGGCGTTTTTGTTGTGCTCTACCAATGTTTTGGCAAACCTGTGATAGCCAGAAAAATCCTCCTTCGCGCACATATAAATATAGTCATGCTTTTTATAATTCAATACCGCGTTTATCGAAGAGATTGTCGGTAGGTTAATTGGTCCCGGAGGTAAGCCTTTGTAGCGATAGGTATTGTAGGGGCTGTCTACCCTTGTGTCAGCAGTAAGCACTCTTTGTATTTCAAAATCGCCAAGGGCAAACTTTACGGTAGGGTCGGCCTGCAACAAAATATTTTTGTTCAGCCTGTTAATGTAAAGCCCCGCAATTGTTGGGCTCTCATCGCCCATTATACTTTCTGCTTGCACTATTGAAGCTAAAGTAGAGACTTCCGCTGGGCTTAAACCAATCGCTTCGGCCTTTTGCTTTCTGCTGTCGTTCCAAAAAGCTTTGTACTCTTTGTTCATGCGTTCAAAAAGCGCTTCGGCCGAAATGGTCCAATACACCTCGTAAGTGTTCGGAATAAACATGCCGATTACTGTAGCTTCGTTAAAGCCGAAGTCAGCTATATAGTCTTCGTTGTTCAATAGTGCTAGAAATTCTTCAGTAGAAACGCCCGTGTTGGCCGTTATTTTCTCCGCAAGTTCTGGCTTTAATCGCACATTGTTGAAGGTGATGTTTACTGGAGTTTGGTCACCCGCGCGAAGTTTCCTTACCGCTTCAAGGTTGTTCATGTCTTTGGTCAAAAGATAAACCCCGGGCTTAATCGCGTCCTGATAGCCTAGCACTTTCGATACAAAGCTGAAAGAAAGCGCATCTTCTATAATCTGCTCATCATAAAGTCTGTTGCGCAGCGAATCGAAGGTGTCGTCTCTGTCAATTAAAATGGTAGTGTCATTTTTTTCGGCCAAAACATTCACACCAAAAAACAACTGGTAGAAGTAAAAGCTAAAGGATGTTAGGAGTACTGAAAATACGATCATTCCCAGTAATAGCCGCTTTCTTTTTTTCATAGGGGCACAAAAATAATGGTTTTTGTCATAACTTGTTCGCCAGTTATTCGCGCTATGAGTTGTGAGTTTATAAGGCTATACGAGGAGAACCCTGAAGAAGGTAAATTAGATCACATTGTTTCGGTTTTACGAGATGGTGGTGTCATTATTTATCCAACCGATACGGTATATGGAATTGGTTGTGATTTTTCTAATGCCAAAGCGGTTCAGCGTGTTTGTAGAATAAAAGAAACCACGCCAAGCGCGCTTTCTTTTATTTGCTACGACCTAAGCGAAATTTCGGAATACACCAAGCAGCTAAGTACGCCTGTTTTTAAGGTAATGAAAAAGGCCTTGCCTGGACCGTTTACTTTTATTCTGAACGCCAACAGTCAAGTGCCAAAGGTGCTGAATGCCAAGAAGAAAACGGTGGGTATTCGTGTGCCGAATAACAACATTCCGCGACAGCTGGTAAGAAGATTGGGAAGCCCCATTATTACCACCTCGTTGCGCGATGAAGACGAAGTAATAGAATATTCTACCGACCCAGAATTGATTTTTGAAAAGTACGAAAAGCTGGTAGATGTAGTGATTGACGGTGGATATGGCGGTAATGTGCCTTCCACAATTGTTGATTGTTCTGGCGATGAATTTGTGCTTGTTCGAGAGGGGCTGGGTGACATCAACCAATACTTGTAATGCTCATACTGGAAGCACAGTACTTTCCATCTATCGCTTATTTTGTGGCTTTGGCCAATGCAAAAGAAGTCACAATAGATGCCTACGAACACTTCGAAAAGCAAACGTACCGTAACCGTTGCACCATTGTAGGCGCAAATGGCCCGCTCGATTTAACCATCCCTATTCAGCACACCAAGTTGAAAATTCCGATGAATGATGTGCAGATCGATTATAGGCAAAAATGGCTCAATACGCATTGGCGTGCCATCCAATCGGCTTATGGAAAGGCACCCTTTTTCGATTTCTACTCCGTATATATTGAAGACGAGTTGAAGCGAGAATACAATGGCTTATTGGAACTAAACAAGACCTTACTGACATTATGTCTTAAGTTACTTCAACTAGATGTAAAGGTGTTGTGGAGCGAAAAGTATGTTGAACCAGACGCAAACGGAATAACAGACTTTCGATCTTTCGTTCATCCGAAAAAACAATTAGCCGAATTGTCAGGTTTTCAGCCAAAAGCGTACACACAAATATTTGGCAGTGAATTTGTTCCCAATATGAGTATACTCGACCTGCTGTTTTGCGAAGGACCAAACGCGTTGGAAATTATCAAACAGTCGGGCGAATTACATAAGAATTGAGTATTGAATCCGGTTTCTACTGAATCATAAATGATATCTTCTTATATTGATTGTGGTTTGGTAATTCAAATAATACCAACTAGAAAGGCATTAAATGGAAGCAAAATTTTCAAATAGAGTAAAAGAGGTTATTTCACTTAGTCGAGAGGAGGCCTTAAGGTTAGGGCACGACTATATCGGAACCGAACATCTTTTACTTGGAATGATTCGTGAAGGAGAAGGGGTTGCGGTGAGCATCCTTAAAAAATTGGGCACCTCTTTGGAAGAACTTAGAGAAGCCGTAGAGCGAGCTACTAAAGGAACAGCTAACCATAACGTAAAAAATCTGGCTAACATTCCTTTAACCCGTCAGTCAGAAAAAGTATTGAAAATCACATACTTAGAGGCTAAAATATTTAAAAGTCAGTTGATCGGTACTGAGCATTTGTTGCTTTCTATCCTGAGAGATGAGGATAATATTGCAACGCAGATCTTAGAGAAATTCGATGTAAACTATGAAGTGGTAAAAGAGATGTTGGAATATCAAACTGATAACCCTATAGCTTCTTCAGATACTGACGAGCCTGATGAGGAATCGGGCAGAATGTTTGGTAGCGGTAGCGGTTCAGGCGGAGGTTCTGCGGAAAGGCCTGCGGGCAAAGGAGGCGAGAAATCGCGTACGCCAGTGCTCGATAACTTCGGTCGCGATTTAACCAAGTATGCTGAAGATGGAAAACTCGACCCGATTGTAGGGCGTGAGAAAGAAATAGAACGTGTTGGGCAAATTCTTTCGAGAAGAAAGAAAAACAACCCAATACTAATTGGTGAGCCAGGTGTAGGTAAAAGTGCCATTGCCGAAGGACTTGCATTAAGAATTATTCAAAAGAAGGTGTCGCGTGTACTCTTTAATAAAAGAGTGGTTACGCTCGATTTGGCTTCTTTGGTGGCAGGTACAAAATACCGTGGCCAGTTTGAGGAGCGCATGAAAGCCGTAATGAACGAGCTTGAAAAATCGCCAGATGTAATTCTGTTTATAGATGAGTTGCACACCATTGTTGGTGCTGGTGGGGCTAGCGGTTCGTTAGATGCCTCAAACATGTTTAAGCCGGCTTTGGCCCGTGGCGAAATCCAATGTATTGGTGCGACTACACTCGATGAGTACCGTCAGTATATTGAGAAAGATGGCGCTTTGGCCAGGCGTTTTCAGCAGGTAATGGTAGACCCTACTACGCCTGAAGAAACCATCCAGATTTTGGATAATATCAAAGAGAAATACGAGGAGCATCACCATGTGAATTATACTGAGGATGCCATCAAAGCTTGTGTTTCGCTTTCAGATAGATACATTTCAGATCGTTTCTTACCAGATAAGGCCATTGACGTTTTGGATGAGGCTGGTGCTCGTGTTCATATCAATAATATTCATGTTCCGGAAGATATTGTGGAGCTTGAAGAAGCTATTGAGGATGTGAAGAAGGAGAAGAACCGAGTAGTAAAAAGCCAGAAATATGAAGAGGCTGCTCAATTGAGAGATAAGGAGAAAAAACTTATCGACCAACTAGACAAGGCGAAAGCCAAGTGGGAAGAAGAGAGCAAGTCGAAACGTTACACGGTTGACGAAGATAATGTTGCAGAGGTAATCGCTATGATGACCGGTGTGCCAACCAAGCGCGTTGCTCAAAATGAGCAGGAGAAGCTTGTTGGAATGGCCGAGCAATTGACTGGTAAAGTAATTGGTCAAGAAGAGGCGATTAAGAAGCTTACAAAAGCAATTCAGCGTACAAGAGTTGGTTTGAAGGATCCTGCAAAGCCAATCGGAACATTTGTGTTCTTGGGGCCTACTGGTGTGGGTAAAACCGAATTGGCTAAGGTACTTTCTACTTACTTGTTCGACAAAGAAGACTCTTTGGTGCGTATCGATATGTCTGAATACATGGAGAAATTCTCTGTGTCGAGACTTGTGGGGGCCCCTCCGGGCTATGTTGGTTACGAAGAAGGTGGTCAGCTAACAGAGAAGGTACGTAGAAAGCCATACTCTGTAGTATTGCTCGATGAGATTGAGAAAGCTCACCCAGATGTATTCAATATCCTACTCCAAGTATTGGACGATGGGATTTTGACTGATGGATTGGGTAGAAGAGTAGATTTCAGAAACACCATCATTATCATGACATCGAATATTGGTGTGCGCGACCTTAAGGACTTCGGTTCTGGAATTGGTTTCGCTACTCAAACCAAGCGCGATAATGAAGAGGTTGTAATGAAGGATACCATTCAGAAGGCTTTGAAGAAAACTTTCAGCCCTGAATTCCTTAACCGTCTTGACGATGTGATCATCTTCAACTCGCTAGGAAGAGAGGATATTCACAAGATCATAGATATTACGCTTAAGAAGCTGTTGAGCAGAGTGGAAGCTATGGGCTACAAAATTTCACTTACTGAGAAGGCAAAAGACTTCTTGGCAGAGAAAGGCTTCGATCCACAATACGGTGCTCGACCGCTGAACAGAGCAATTCAGAAGTACTTGGAAGATCAAATTGCCGAGGAAATTTTGAAAGGCGATGTCAACGAAGGTGATACACTTCAGGCCGACCATGATGGCAAGTCTGAGGAGCTTAAGCTTAAAGTGAAGAAAAAGAGAACTCCTAAAAAGAAAGAGGAAGACTCTGCAGAATAAAACATCCTAAAATGGATTTTAAAAGGCTACCAATCGGTAGCCTTTTTTGTTCGGCTATAATTCGTAGCTATATGAGTGGTGGTTTGAATTTATTAACTTTGTGGCATGGCGATTAAGACAGAGAGGTCAGTTTCGGACTTTAATAGCGAATTGAAGTTGAGAGGTTTCAATGTTTTTCAGATAGAGAGTGATGGAAATGCTACACGAACCTATAGTAGGAAGGATTTTTACAAAATCTGTCTCACCACAGGTAAAAGCGTAATTCACTATGCTGATAGAGGCTTTGAGCAAGAAGGTACGGTACTTTTCTTTGGTAATCCTCATATCCCCTATTCTTGGGAAACAATTTCAACTAGCTATGTAGGTTATACTGTGCTGTTCTCTGAGGATTTTCTGCATTTGTCTGAACGTTCCGAGGTATTGCAAAAATCACCTTTGTTTAAAATTGGTGGAACCCCAATTCTGGAAATTACTACAACCCAAAGAGCATTTTTGAATACCATTTTTCAGAAGATGATAGAGGAGCAGCAATCAGAATACCTGCATAAAGATGAGGTGATTAGAAACTACATCCACCTTATCTTGCATGAGGCCATGAAGCTTCAGCCTGCTCAGAATCAAAACAGTGAGGGTAATGCAGCAGCACGTTTGACCAATGTTTTTTTGGAGCTTTTAGAACGACAGTTTCCAATCGAGACGGCTAGTGACCCATTAAAACTTACTTCGGCTCAGCATTATGCTGATCAGCTTTCGGTACATGTTAACTACCTTAATCGTGCAATTAAAGAGGTTACTGGAAGGCCAACTTCTTCGCACATTGCCGAGCGTATTATAACTGAGGCTAAGGCTATGCTTCAACACACTAATTGGAATATTAGTGAGATAGCTTATGCACTGGGTTTTGAATACCCAACTTACTTCAATAATTTTTTTAAAAGGCAAACTGGACAAACTCCAAAAGAGGCTAGGTCTCTAGTGGTTTGAATTTCTTAATTTCTGGTTTGATAATCATTAACCCTTAAGGCGGTTCGTAATCTACCTTTGTCTAAGGTTTTAAAATCATTGGACAATGGATATAAAGAGCAAACTAGGGTCGCTAAAGCTAATTGCATTAATACTTGTTATTCTTCTGCCATTCTTCGGGTTATCTGCGTGCAATAGGCACATAGAGCAAGCTGGGGAAGCAGAACAACTCAACTTCATTTTCCCGAAAGGTCAACGGGGTTCTTCAGAGACATTTACTGGAGCAGCTTACAACTATCCGTTGGTAATGGATAGAGAGCTTACGACCATGGTGGGTAATGTCTATTTCGAACCTGGTGCACGCAGTAACTGGCATACACATCCTGCTGGACAAATCTTAATCATTACTGATGGGAAGGGATATCACCAAATAGAAGGTGAATCACTTCAAGAACTAAAGAAGGGAGACATTGCTGTTTGCCCTCCAAATAAAAAGCACTGGCATGGGGCTAGTCCTGAGATGGGTATGCAACAGCTTTATATAGTTCCTAATACTGAAAAAGGTGTGGTAAACTGGATGGAAGCCGTGACCGATGTACAATACGGAAACTAAACAAAATATATATGAGCGTACGATCAATAACCCTTGGCTTACTCTTACTAGTTGGGCAAGCCAGCGATAATTTATACAAGGAAAATCTAAATGATAAGGAAATGACTAAGAGTGAAGATCAATATATTTTTGAGTTGAGTGATAAGGTAATTAGAGAGTCTGTTACTTTTAAAAACAGATATGGTATTACGTTAGCAGGCGACTTGTACTTGCCAAAAGACAGTACTGGTAAATTGGCAGCATTGGCCATTAGTGGGCCTTTTGGTGCGGTAAAAGAACAAGCATCAGGTTTATATGCAAATGAAATGGCGGCAAGAGGATTTGCGGTGCTGGCGTTCGACCCATCATATACAGGAGAAAGTGGTGGTGAGCCGCGTAATGTAGCTTCACCAGATATTAATACCGAAGATTTTAGTGCCGCTGTAGATTTTCTCGGCTTACACAGGCAAGTCGATAGGGAAAAGATTGGGATAATTGGTATTTGTGGTTTTGGAGGGTTTGCCCTCAACGCTACAGCCGCTGATAAGCGTGTAAAAGCAGTGGCCACTACTAGTATGTATGATATGTCTCGCGTAAATGCCAAAGGTTATTTTGATTCCACTACCCCTGAACAGCGAACCGCTTTGTTAGAGCAAATGAGTCAGCAGCGCTGGACCGATGCAGAAAACGGTTCCCCGGCCATGGCTCCTCAAGGTTTGCCAAGTGAAATAAAAGGTGATGAACCACAGTTCGTTAAGGACTACTTTGATTTCTATAAAACGGAACGTGGTTTTCACCCAAGGTCAATTAACTCTAATGGCGCATGGACGATGACTACTCCAATTTCATTAATGAATATGCCGATTATGACCTATATCAAGGAGGTTTCACCAAGTCCGATGCTCCTGATTGCAGGTTCCGATGCTCATTCGCGCTATTTCAGTGAAGATGCCTATAAGGCGGCTGCTGAACCAAAAGAGTTGGTGATTATTGAGGGGGGAGTACACACGGACCTCTATGATGGAGGAGATAAGGACTACATTCCATTCGATAAGTTGGAGGCTTTCTTTAAGTCAAACCTATAAAACAACTACTTTTGGGTATGCCACATATTCAAATAAAAATGATCGAAGGGAAGACTGAGGAGCAAAAGCAAAAGCTAACTCAGGAAATTATAAAAGCTGCTCAAAATGTGATTGGCCTTGGGGACGATTCTTATTCTGTGAGCATAGAAGATTTTACTGCTTCAGAATGGAAAGAGGATGTTTACCCGAATGAGATAATGGGTAAAAAGGATACTTTGTACAAAAGCCCAGGTTATAAAATGTAAGTGTAAAACTAGATGGCTTTCTTGCTGTTGACTGCAGCAAGAAAGCCTATTTCATATTAACATTCTTTTGGCATTCGCCATACTATCTTACCCTCTATTTTATCAGAGATACTCAACTCACGACCCAATCTACTGCCTGTTGTTTGGGCTAAGCTACCATGCTTCCATTCATAGTTGGAAACTACGGTGAATAGTTTCAATTTTTTTAGAACTCATAATAACTCAGCTTGTTAGTAGTATAAAGAAATAAGAATTTATGAACGTATTAATAATAGGAGCAAATGGTAAGATTGGAAGAATTGTGGCTCAGAAAATGAGCGCTTCAGAAGACTTTGAACCAACTGCTTTAATTAGAAAAGAAGAGCAAAAATCGTATTTCGAAAACTTGAATGTGCCAACAATTGTAGAGAGTTTAGAAAGCGCTGAAAAAACAATTGAAGAAACCATTAATGGCTTTGATGCCATTGTGTTTTCGGCAGGGTCAGGTGGTTCTACAGGAGCAGATAAAACCATTGAGATAGATCTTTATGGCGCTACCAAAGTGATTGACGCTGCGAAATCCCAGGGGGTAAATCGTTTTGTAATGGTTAGTGCTGCATTTTCTGATGTGCCAGAGTTTTGGTCTGCACCCGGTATGAAGCCATACTACATTGCTAAACATTTGGCGGATAAAGAGCTGAAGAGAAGCAAGCTGAACTACACGATACTACGCCCTGTACGGCTAACAGACGATGAAGCGGTAGGTGAAATTGCTATTCAAAGCGATCCGCATAAGTTGAATAAAGAAATACCTAGGCCTGCTGTGGCAGAAACCATATTAGAAGTTTTGCGAGACCGAAATACTCATGGCAGAGTAATGGAAATGAGCGAAGGCGACCTAAGTGTTAGAGAGGCGATACATGCTTTTTTACGCGCTTAATTAATAAAGGCTTACTTGCTGCTGACTGCAGCAAGTAAACCTGTTTTATATCAATCTTCTTCGGCCATAAGCCTTACTACCATACCTTCCATTTCATCGGAAATGCGCAACTGACAAGCCAATCGGCTATCTGGCGTTGCATCAGGTAAAGTATCTAACATATCGTATTCCGGGTCGTTTAGTTCAGGCAGTTTGTCAGCGCCCTCGAGCACTTCTACATGACAGGTAGCGCATAGTGCCATGCCACCACAAGTGGCTAAAATATTGTACTCGCTGGCCTTTAGTACTTCCATTAGGCTCAAACCCATATCGGTTGGCAATTCCAAATCTTGCCTTGTGCCGTTTTTGTCTTCTACAGTAATATTTACCATTGTTTTAACTGGTTAGAAAGCCTGAACTCCGTTTACTGTAGTGTATTTGAAGCTTAGCTTTTGCTCCGGATACACATACTTAAAGGCACTTTGCGCCATTAGGGCAGCCTCGTGGAATCCACATAAAATTAGCTTCAACTTACCCGGGTAAGTGTTAATGTCACCAATAGCAAAGATACCCGGCACATTGGTAGAATAGTCGAAAGTATCTACCTGAATAGCATTTTTGTCTACATTCAATCCCCAGTTGGCGATTGGTCCAAGCTTAGGGCTTAGCCCGAACAACGGAATTAGGTAGTCTGCTTTGTGAACAGTTTCCTCTTTGTTGTGGTCGGCTATGTTTACTTCTTCCAAAGTAGCATTACCACCAATCTTTACAATATTCGATTTAAGCACGAGGTTGATTTTGCCTTCATTGGCCATGTTAAATACCTGCTCAGCAGAGTCTGGTGCTCCTCTAAAGGTTTCGTTTCGGTGAACCAAGGTAAGCGACTTGGCAATTTCAGCTAGGTGAATGGTCCAGTCCAATGCAGAGTCTCCACCACCGGCAAGAATGATGTCTTTGTCTCTGAACATTTCAGGGTCTTTTACCATGTAAGTAACCCCTTTACCATTTTCGAAATCTTCAAGGTTTTGAATGGCCGGTTTTCTCGGTTCAAAAGATCCAAGGCCACCTGCAATAACTACTACTTTTGATGCTACTTTGGTGCCTTCGTTGGTGGTTGTAATAAAGCTGCCATCTTCCAATTTTTCTACAGCCTCTACTCTTTCGCCCAAAGAATAGGTAGGTGAAAAAGGCTCGATCTGAGTCAATAAGTTGTTTACATGGTCTTGCGCCAATACGCCTGGAGAACCGGGAATATCATAAATAGGTTTTTGTGGGTAAATCTCGGAAAGCTGACCGCCAACCTGTGGCAAAGCATCAATTAAATGACATCTCATTTTGAGAAGTCCAGCTTCGAATACTGCGAATAAACCTACGGGACCAGCCCCAATGATACATATATCAGTTTCTTTCATCGTTTAGTTTTTGAATTAATGGGACATGCAATTGCAGCGTCCATTAGAGATAATGTTCTTAAAAAGTGATGTTGATTTCGCTTTTCAGGTGCGTTAATGAGCGCCTATTAGAAAAGCCGATAGATTAGCGGCATTTTAAACTGCTACAGATAATATGGTTATTTGGCAGGGGGAGGGATTGTTGAAATTGTCATGTGGAGCAAAGTATCTTTGGTGTTTAAACACCCTGCTATTGGTGTTTTGTTCCTCAATAGTCAGCATATTTCAGTTAGGTGCAGATTATTGAGGAACAACGGCTTGAGCAAGCTTTTGAAGGTGAAGAATGATCTCTTTCACGCTTCATAATGAGCATACTACAACGCCCTAACTTTATAGTGGCTTGTATTCAAAATTGCTAAATTTCACTTGCCCATCTCCAATTGAAGTAAGGCCAATTCTGAGGCTCATAAAACCGCTAAGAATATTGTGATGATAAGCTGAAGACTCAAACGAGTTTTCAATTTTGATCCAATCTTGCCCGTCCAAACTATAGTACATATCTACCGTGCTATTCTCATTTTTTAGCTTGAGGTAAACATGCCTGTTGATAACGTTTTCCTCCGTTACAAACTGCCAACCTCGTAGGTTGGCTAGTACATTCGATTTATCAGCTAGTATTCCAGAAAAAGCCACATTATTATAAAAGAGTATTAGTCCTCCTGTTGCGTTTCCTTCAATTTCTAGTTTCACCTCGGCAATGTAATCATGGTCAGAAGGAATGTATAGCATAGGTGAGGAGCCAGCAACAGAGTTACCCTTACCGCTGATGGTAATGCCATCAGTTGTGAGGGTTACTCTATTGGTATCATATCCTCCGAAGAACTTCCATTGTGGATTGAGTTCATCTTTATCAAAAGGGTCTGAAAAAGTCGTATTTCTTCGCTGAGTAGCATTATTTGGCAAGCCTATCGGCTTATCGATGGCTACCCCTTCGGGTATTTTATACCACCCATTTTCCGTCCATTCTATCGGTGTTAGCATGGTTTGTCTACCCATATTGTAGTGATCTTTTTCATAACCATGAAACATCATCCACCAATTGCCTTCGCTATCGTCAAACACGGTTCCGTGGCCTACGGACCACCATTGTTCATCGCTTGACTCAGCTCTTAACAACGGATTATATGGTGAGTTTTCCCATGGGCCGAAGGGAGTTTTAGATCTGGCTGATATTACCATGTGGCCGGTAGCTGGCCCAGCAGTTCCTCCTTCCGCCACAGTGAGGTAATAGTAGTCGCCACGTTTAAAAAGTTTAGGTCCTTCCATACAAAAGCACTCAATGGACCATTCTCTAGGAATCGGCCATCCATCGTAGCTGTGTTGCACTTCTCCAGTAATTAAAAGTCCATCCTTCGATAGCGGCACATAACTTCCACTACTGAAGTAAAGAAAACGGTTACCTTCCTCGTCCACCACATGCCCCGGATCAATCATGGTTACATCAAGTTCAATTGGTTCGCTCCAGGGACCTTCAATGGAGTTAGCCCAAATAACATAGTTGGTGTTGCTAGCGGGAAAGTAGATGTAGTACTTGTTGTCGTACTTCACTAATTCCGGAGCCCAAACTGAGCCTACATACTTGGTGAGTGCATTGGTTACTGGCTTCCAGTTAAGCAAGTCTTTCGAGTGCCAAATCAATAGTCCTGGGTAATATTCAAAAGAAGAATGAACCACATAATAGTCATCTCCATCTCTTAAAATACTCGGGTCGGGGTAGTCGCCAGCAAAAACTGGGTTTGCAAAGGTTGCCGATGATTGAGTGTTTTTTTCTTCAGCCCCGCAGGCGAAAAGTATCAGCACTACGGCCAATGCCCCTATAATTAATTTTGCCTTTTTCATTACCATAAGTTGATGGTAATTTAAAGCAAAAAGCCCCTTTTGAAGGGGCTCAATTGTTGCAATTATAATGCTATAATGTCTAATAAGTAAGTTAGGGCTTTAGCAGATGATTGGGCAGGTCTCTGGTATTGGAACAGCAAACTTGCTGCATAACCTGCAGCAGTTGTTTTTTGAGTATTCCTATGGTATGGCGGCCTCCTTTTTTGCCTAAAGCGCCTACGCCATACATAAACGATCGACCCAGAAATGAAAAGTGTGCTCCCGAAGCCATGGTGTTGGCAATGTCTGGTCCGGTTCGGATTCCACTGTCCATCATTATTGTGGTTTGATCGCCATACTTGGCGGCTATTCGACTCATTGGATGAATTGTTGATTCGCCACAGTCCAACTGTCGGCCACCATGGTTCGAAATAATCATGCCGTCAAATCCATGGGTAATGGCCTTCTCAGCGTCTTCTTCGGTGGCCACTCCTTTTAACACTAAGTTGCCCTGCCATTTATCTCTGAGGATCTTAATGCGTTCTTCGTTCAAACGGCCATTAAAAGTTTTGTTCATAAAAAGCCCTAGGTGCCTTAAACTCATGCCTTCAGGAATGTAGGGCTTTAGTGTTTTGAACTCGGGTTGCCCGTGCATTAGCGTACTCAGCGCCCAATTTGGACGGCTCATAATTTGCGCAATGTTGCTTAAAGACATGCGTGGAGGTATGGCCAAACCGTTTTTAATCTCTTTGGAACGGTAACCAAAAGAAGGAACATCGGCAAGTATAACTAGCGTTTTGATTCCAGCATCTGCAGCGCGTTTTAACAGGTCATCTCTTAAAGACCCTTCTACGGGATGATACAGCTGAAACCAAGCGTTCCCTTCCGTAATTTCGGCTATGCGTTCAATACTGGCGGTTGCTACTGTACTTAGTATAAATGGAATGTTCTCTTCGAAGGCGGCCTGAGCCAATATTTCGGAAGCACCGGGCCAAATCATGCCTTGTAATCCAATAGGAGAAATGCCAAATGGTGCCGAATAAGTTTTGCCAAACAGTTCAGTCTCCAAACTGATTTCAGGGTAGTCTCTTAAGTAGTAGGGTGAGAGTTTTACTTCCCTAATTTCGTCAGTGTTGCGCTTCAGGTTTATCTCGGCATTGCAGCCACCATCTAAATACTCGAATGCAAACCGCGGAATTCTCTTTTTTGCTTTGTCCCTTAGGTAGGGGATGTCAGGGTAGTTTGGGTTAATGTATTCGCTCATTTACAGTCTGGCAATGGATTACGTTTCCCAAGTTTAAATAATTATGGTGTAAGTAGAGGTAGCTGATTGTCTGTAAGGTGTGTACTAAATGTATTAACACAAAAAAACCACCCCAAAAATTGAGGTGGTTATCTATGTTTTAGCTTTTCCGCTTTTTAGAAATTACTTCTGTCTATGTTCAATCTTACGTTTTGTTCTTCCATCATAGAACGTACGGTTTGAGTTTCCTCGTTTTTACCATACTCACCTAAAACAAGGTGCAGGTATTGCAAGCCTCTAAGTTTCGAAGAGAAATCTCTAGAGCCAATACGCTTTTTGTTCTGTAGATAAGTCAACTCTTCGTTGAATTGCTTGGCTATTTCCATGGCAATTCTGGTTCCGGTTTCGGTCTCTCCAATTCTGAAGTAGTTTTCGGCTATTGCAACGGTAGAAACATCGTATGGTACGGCCTCCGCTGGCATTTTCTCCATGCCATAGTCCAATACTTCTTTAGCACGAGCAGTGTCTCCTTCCAAAGCCAAGGCTTCGGCTAGTGTAGCAAACATAGATCTGTGGTTTTGCACAAAGCCACGATAGTCCTCATTAAGGTTTGCCTTAGGGTTATCTAACCCACGGAACCTCATTTCTTCCATCACATTTTTATACATCAGGTCGGTGTCTACTAGCTCGCGCATGCCACCCGGATTACGAACTGGCAACAGACGATAAGCCATTCCTTCCTGAACCAAATAAGGATCTAAGTCGAAGTTTAGAGAAGCTACAGACGTGTAGTTAAAGTAGATTGGTCGCTCCCAATTATTGGTTGCAATTAAATCTAGCAACATCATTTGTCCTTTGTCCAAGATAGTGGATTGCAATTCACCATTCTGATCTTGGTTAAAGTTAAAGAACATACGAGGTGTAACGTAAGGCTTTAGCTTTTCAGGAATAATGTTCTTTTCTAAAACTGCTGCCGTGTCAATGTTAAGCATTAATGATTTAGACGGAATGATCATGTACTCATCTCCAGAAGTGAAGGTGCGCTTAAAGGCATCCACATCTCTTCTCAGAACGTCAAGGTACTGCTCCAAATCAACGGCCTGACCAGCAAACTGTGGCTGTTCACTAATGAATAGAATGTCGTTTTTACCCTGACGGTAGTTCTCTTTTCTTAAAGAGTAAGGGAATGCCTCAGAGTCGTTCATCTTCTGTGCCGTTTGGTCTACGTACCAATCTGTTTGGTAGTAGCTCAATACAACTACTCGTACATCGGTTCTAAAACCTTCTACCTCCTGAATGTACCAAAGCGGGAAGGTGTCATTATCTCCACCGGTAAATAGAATGGCATTTGGTGCACAAGAAGCCAAGAAGTTTCTAGCAGAATCTACAGAGAAGTATCTGTCAGAGCGGTCGTGGTCGTCCCAGTTTTCTGCTGCCAAAATAATTGGCGCAATCATTCCTAAAGCTACCGCGATAGGTGCCAACTGCTTACCTCTTTTTACGAGGGCAGAACCAATGGCCAACACCGAAAGGCCAATCCAAATGGCAAAAACATAATAAGAACCAGCGTAAATGTAGTCGCGCTCTCTTGGCTCAACAGGTGGTGAGTTAAGGTAGATTACTAGCGCCACACCGGTTAGAATGAAGAACATGAACGTTGCAAAGAATCGCTTAGGGTCTTTGTTGAATTGGAAGAAGAAACCAATCAATCCCAGAATCAATGGAATCATAAAGTACTGATTTCTTCCCTTGTTATTTTTAATGGTTTCTGGCAGGTCTTTATTCGATTCGAACGGGCCAATCCAGTCTGCATCTTGAATGTCACTTTCGCGCCCAGCAAAGTTGAACATGAAGTAGCGCAAGTACATATGCCCAATTTGGTGCGTGAACATAAAGTAAAGATTGTCACCAAAACTTGGCCTTTCACCTGGTCTTAAACCTGCGATTTGCATGTATCGCTGAGCGTGTGCAGGCGATGAACTCCACATTCTTGGCATCAAAGTTTGATAAGCCGGATCGTATTCTGCCTCCGTTTTGTAGTCAGCAATTTTGTACTCATCGTCCGCTTTGTAATAAATCGGAGCGCCCTTTGTAATGTCGGTTTGTGGTGCATTAAAGTACTGGCCATAAACCAGCGGACGGCTACCATATTGCTCACGTTTTAGGTAAGAAATAAAGGTCATTACGTCCTCCGGGTTGTTTTGGTCAATTGGCGGGTCGGCCCTAGAACGGATTAGTATTACCGCGTAACAGCTATAACCTAACAATACAAATGCCATTGAAAGGATAAGTGTATTTAGGTTGACCATTTCTTTTTTGGCCGTGTATTTCAAGCCAAAAACAATGGCGGCAATAACCAAAATGAAAAGGAACAACGCACCGGAGCCGAATGGCAGTCCAAAGGTGTTTACAAAGGTTACTTCCAACTTACCGGCAATGGTTGGTAAACCTGGAATAATGAATGAGTTAATGAATAGCACCAAGAAAAGGCTGAATGCCATAGCAATGGCAGCACCCTTCCAGTTTGGGTTTTCGTATTTTTTGAAGTAGTAAAGCAAGCCCAGCGCAGGCAGCGTTACTAAGCCCAATAGGTGAATACCAGTAGAAAGCCCAAGCATGTAAGCAATAAAGAGCAACCATTTGTTACCATGGCTTTCGTCTTCAACCAATTCCCACTTAAGCATTGCCCAAAAAACAATGGCTGTAAAGAAAGAAGACATGGCGTAAACCTCGCCTTCAACTGCCGAGAACCAGAACGAATCGGTAAAGGCAAAAGCTAAGGCACCTACTGCACCTCCACCGGCAAGCATTAGCTTCTGAAAAGAAGTTTCTTCGCCAACTTTGGCACTGATAAGCTTGCGGCCAAGCATTACAATAGACCAGTAAAGGAAAAGCACCGTGAATGCACTGGCAATAACACTTGACATGTTAACCCAATAGGCAACGCGGGTTACATCGCCAAACGACAGAAAGGAGAACAAGCGACCAATAAGCATAAAGAGCGGTGCCCCCGGTGGGTGCGACACCTCTAATTTGTATGCAATAGCAATGAATTCGCCACAGTCCCAAAAGCTGGCGGTGCGTTCTACAGTTAGCACGTAAGCTATCATGGATACTGCAAAAACCGCCCAACCGGTCAGGTTATTCAACTTCTTAAAATCCGTCATCTATTTGAGTATTAAGGCGTGAAAATAGTAAAAATATGGCGGTAAGCAGGTTAAAAAATATTAATCCTGAGACCCAAAGGCTTATGGCTTAGTCGTACACTGCCGCATAGAACCAAAGCCAGAAAATGAAAAGCGGAATGTAAGAGGTTAAAACGATGGCATTGGCAACCGATTTCTTCTTGCGAGCGGCAAAGTCTACCCCATAAGTTAAGGCTACCCAATAGGCTATTTCAAAAATATTTAGAGCCTGAAAAGAATACCAATACCGTTGATCTACCGCTTCATGATTGTAAAAGTTCATAATGGAAAAAGGGTAGAAGGCTTGGAAGTCCCAATAGGTTGGGTCGCCTACAAAAAACAAGAACCAAAGCGTTTTTAGAATTTTGGGCAGAAAGAATATAAGCTCGGCAAACATGGCTATTTGCCAGCTTTTGGCATAGCTAACTTTATAGCCCCACATAAAGCACCCAGTGTATAGAATAAACCCAACCACCGTAAATTTAAGTGCATACATTAGCGGAATGCCCAGTAATTTTAATTTAGCGATTACTTGGAATATCAGCATTTGAGTGCCCTCTAAAAACTGAAAGGCGGCAATTTCTGCTACAATGAAATTTTGCTGAATAAAAACTATTAGAAAGTTGAGCACGCAGATGACAATAAAGAACATGCGCTTGTCGAGGTTAAAGTAACCTCGTGCTTTTAATTCTAACTCGCTAAACTCTCTTGGCATCCTTTAGTATTCTATCAGTCAATGGCTGTTTTGCCGAATGTTTGCTCGGCAATCTTAGCATTTGCTAAACTACAATTAATTGACGCACGTTATAAGAAAAATGTGTCAGCGCATGGTAGAAGTGCTCAACGGAATTACTTTTGCCCCAAATTGAAGTCTTTGAAGAAATACCTTCTGCTTTTTTTCTGTATTACAGCCCTGAATACTGGTCAGGCACAGTCGCCAAACGACAGCACCAAATACTTGTTGCTAGATATGGCTTTGCAATTGCAGATTACCGATGCCATTGACGATATGTACAATTTCGACTTTCATAAGGCCGAGGTTGAATTCAATTGGATGCGCTACAATTATCCCGAGCATCCGCTGCCGTATTTCCTGTTTGGTATAAGCACTTGGTGGCAAATGATGCCCAATTTAGATAAGGAAACTCCGCTGGGCGATGAGTTTTTAGCGTATATGGATCAGGCCATTGAGAAAGCTGAAAATATGCTCGATGTGAATGAAGATAACATGGAGGCTGAGTTTTTTTTGGCTGGAGCTTATGGGTTTGTAGGGCGTTATCATTCCGAGAAGCACAACTGGGGTAAGGCCACTAATGCTGGACGATTGGCGCTTAAATACTTGAATGAAATTAGAGGAAATGAAGATTTCAGTCCCGAGATCCTGTTTGGGGATGGGCTGTTCAATTATTACTCGGTATACATTAAGGAAACCTACCCTTTACTTCGGCCAGTGCTGGCTTTTTTTCCGAAGGGCGATAAAGAGTTAGGAATTGAGCAGTTGGAGAAAGTAACCACCAATGCTTTTTATACCCGCATGGAGGCCATTTACTTTCTTATGCGTATCAAGGCCTTCGATATGAACGAGACTTTTGAGGCGCTGAGACTTTCAGAATACATCTATGAAAAGTACCCTAATAACCCGTATTTCCACCGGTTTTATGCACGCATGCTTTATTCTGCTGGCCAATACAAGGAGGCAGCAGCAGTTTCTCAAGAAATACTAAATAGGGTGGTTGCTAAACAAACCGGCTACGAAGAAATAAGCGGGCGCTATGCAGCCTTTTTCTTGGCGCATGACTACCGCAGTAGCAATAATTGGCCAGCGGCCGAGCGATATTACCAAATGGTAATAGATTATACCGAAAATATTAATGACTCTGAGTCGGGATACTACCTATATTCGCAGCTTTATTTGGCCGAAAGAGAAATTGAAAGAGCCGAATATGAGCCTGCATTGGAACGAATTGATATAATTCGGGACAATACCAAGCGGAAAGAATCGCTAAATGAACGCGCTCGAGAACTCAAAAAAGAGGTGAGGCGTAAAAGATAAAAGTGCAGACATTCTCGCAGAGTTTATTTAAAATATTATTTGAATATATTACCTTTACGCAAAATTATATTTTGTTGCTATGAATAGTAGTTTGAAACTGGATAAAATCGACAGGAAGATTCTAGATATTCTTCAATCGAATGCAAAGATTACAAACGCGCAGCTTTCTAAAGAAATTGGTCTTTCTCCTGCTCCAACCTTGGAGCGTGTAAAAAAGCTCGAAAACTCAGGGATTATCAAAAGTTACCATGCTAAACTCGATACCGATAAAATCGGAATGGGGGTAAGCACTTTTGTATACGTAACCCTAAAAGGACACAACAAGCAGAACATTGACATCTTTATGGATGAGATCAATAAAATCGATGAGGTGATTGAGTGTCATCACGTAACCGGTTCTGGCGATTTTGTGCTTAAGATCATCGCAAAAGATATTTCGTCTTACCAAAAGCTTATGCTCGAAAAAGTGAGCGACATTTCTGTGGTAGACAACTTGCAGTCAATGGTCATCCTTTCTACCTTCAAGGACAGCAAAGTGATGCCTATTCCTGAATAGTTTATGAGCAAGGAAAAAAAACTGATACTTGATAAGTCACAGATTCTACAAATTGTTAGAAGAATGGCTTATCAGGTTTATGAACAAAACCATACTGCTAATCAGATCTTTCTGGTTGGTATAGATTCTAATGGGCTTAAAATTTCTGAACTGATTAAGAAAGAGCTCGAACAAATTTCCGACATACCGGTTCAATTAATCAAAGTGGAAATGGACAAGGCTGCTCGTAGCCAGCCGCATGTTAACCTATCTACATTGCCCGATAAGGAGCATTTACATATTGTAGTGGTTGATGATGTGCTAAACTCTGGCCGAACAATGATTTACGCCCTTGATCCATTCTTGCAGTTGAACATCGAAAAACTTCAGACAGCCGTATTGGTAAATCGTAGTCATAAGCGTTTTCCTATAGCGGTAGACTACAAAGGCCTAGAACTGGCCACTACTATTGAAGAACATATAGAAGTTCAACTTACGGAAGATGATTATTCCGCTTTTTTATATTAAATTCCGCAGAACCTTAAATTTTTACTATTGATGGAAGAAATCAAAAAGCATTGGGATCAGCTCTCTGAGGTGATTCTTGAGTATGGATTGCAAGTTTTGGGTGCTATTGCAGTGCTCATTATTGGTCGAATTATCGTAAAGGCTATTGTAAGTCGTTTTGTTAAAACCCTCAAAAAGCGCGAAGTCGACCCAACTATCATTCCTACACTAAGGGGTGTAGCTAATGTAGCCCTAATGGCAGCATTAATTTTTGCTGTAATTGGCATTGTTGGCATCCCAACTTCTGGTTTTATTGCTGTGTTTGGTGCTGCTGGTTTGGCCATAGGTTTGGCATTGCAGGGCTCGCTATCGAACTTCGCAGGTGGAATTCTTATCCTAACATTAAAACCGTTTAAGGCAGGTGATTTTGTCGAGGTAAATGGTCAGTCGGGTACAGTACACGCAGTTACTATTATAAACACTGTATTAAGAACAGTGGACAATAAGATTATTTATTTAGCCAATGGCGCTGTTGCCGGAGCTAATATTACCAACGTAACCCATGAGCCAAAAAGACGCTGGGATAAAGTGTTTGGTATTGGTTATGAAGATGACTTTGAAAAGGCAAAGAAAATTATTGCCGACATGCTAGATGCCGACCCACGTGTACACAAAGATCCTGCACCATTTGTAAGAGTTGGAAACTTGGGCGATAGCAGTGTGGACATTACAGTTCGTGCTTGGGTAGATACAGCTGAGCTTTGGAACCTAAATTTCGATATGATCGAAAAAGTGAAGAAGGAGTTTGATGCGCAAGGTATTTCTATCCCTTTCCCACAAAGGGACGTACATATTTATAACGAGAAATAGGCGTGCCTAAAATATTAGCATTCAAAGGAGCGATTTTCGCTCCTTTTTTGTTTTAAGGCGCAAATGTGCTGTGCAATATGCATGCATTATATATTGCTTATATTTACCGCCCCAAATCAAGATTATGTCTATTCATAAGTCAGAAATAAAGAAAATTACCACACACCAGATTCAAGCAATGAAAGATCGTGGAGAGAAAATCTCCATGCTTACGGCTTACGATTATTCCATGGCGCAACTAATTGACAGTGCGGGTGTGGATATTATTCTGGTAGGTGATTCGGCATCTAATGTAATGGCTGGTCACGAAACCACTTTGCCTATTACTTTGGATCAAATGATATACCATGCCAGTTCGGTAATTAGAGCTGTAAATAGAGCGTTTGTGGTGGTAGATGTGCCGTTCGGTTCTTACCAAGGCAATTCTTCCGAAGCCTTGCGTTCTGCCATCAGAATAATGAAAGAATCTGGTGCGCACTCTGTAAAAATGGAAGGCGGTGCCGAGATCAAAGAATCTATTATACGCGTACTGAGCGCAGGAGTGCCTGTAATGGGACATTTGGGGCTTACACCGCAGTCAATTTACAAGTTTGGCACTTATTCCGTTAGGGCGAAAGAAGAAGAGGAGGCTGAAAAGCTGGTGTCTGATGCTAAAGTACTGGAAGAATGCGGCTGTTTCGGAATTGTGTTGGAGAAGATTCCGGCAGATTTGGCCAAGCGAGTGGCTGAAGAGGTGAGCATTCCTGTAATAGGCATTGGTGCGGGGCCGCACGTAGATGGCCAGGTGCTAGTTATGCACGACATGCTCGGCATTACCAAGGAGTTTAAGCCGCGCTTTTTGCGCCAATATGCCGATGTTGGTAGCATGATTACCGAGGCAGTGGGGAGTTATGTGAAGGATGTAAAGTCGAAGGACTTCCCGAACGAAAAAGAAAGCTATTAAAAACGCCTGCGTTAATAAACCTTTAAATCGGGTGGAAATCTATTCCCTATCAATTTTATAGAGAAAAGATTTTGTTAGATTGCGCAGCTTTATTCACTAAAAACCAAAAAGACACGAATAATGAGTGAACAAAAAATAACCATAAACAACGGAGTATTAAATGTTCCTGATAACCCGACTATCCCATTTATTGAGGGTGACGGAACAGGTGTAGATATTTGGCCAGCTTCTAAGCTAGTGTTCGACAGTGCTGTTGAAAAGGCTTATGGAGGCGCAAAAAAGATAAATTGGAAAGAAGTTTTAGCTGGAGAGAAAGCCTTTAACGAAACAGGCGAATGGATGCCAGCCGCTACTTTGGAGGCTTTTAGAGAATATTTGGTGGGAATTAAAGGCCCATTGACCACGCCTGTTGGTGGTGGTATTCGTTCCTTAAATGTGGCGCTTCGTCAGGAGTTAGACCTTTATGCTTGCGTGCGTCCTGTGCGTTGGTTCCAAGGAACTCCTTCTCCGGTAAAGCAACCTGAGCTTTGCGACATGGTGATTTTCCGTGAAAACACAGAAGATATTTACGCAGGTATAGAATTCGAAAAAGGCACTGCAGATGCGGATAAGTTTGCTGGCCTTTTGAAGGAAAACTTCCCAGATAGATTTAAGAAAGTTCGTTTCCCTGATACTGCCGGATACGGTATTAAGCCAGTTTCTGAAGAAGGAACGCACCGTTTGGTAAAAGGGGCAATTGATTATGCTTTCGACCAAAAGAAGGATTCTGTTACGCTTGTACACAAGGGTAACATCATGAAGTTTACCGAAGGTGCTTTCAAAGCTTGGGGTTATGAGCTGGCCAAAGACCAATACGGTGCAACTGACTATGAAGGTGGGCCTTGGCAAATCATTGAGAAGGATGGTCACAAAGTAATTGTGAAAGATGTGATTGCAGATGCCTTCTTGCAACAAATTCTTTTAAGACCTGCTGAGTACTCTGTAATTGCTACTTTGAATTTGAATGGTGACTACGTGTCTGATGCGCTAGCAGCTATTGTTGGTGGTATCGGTATCGCACCGGGTGCTAATATCAACTACATTTCTGGTAATGCTATTTTTGAAGCTACTCATGGTACTGCACCTAAGTACGCTGGTCAAGATAAAGTAAACCCAGGTTCTGTTATTCTTTCAGGCGCCATGATGCTCGAATACATGGGCTGGCAAGAAGCTGCGGACTTGATTTATGCAGGTCTTGAAAAGGCAATTGCTTCTAAGAGAGTAACCTACGACTTCGAAAGATTAATGGAAGGGGCCACGCTCCTCAAATGTTCCGAGTTCGGAGAAGAAATTGTGAAAAACATGTAAACAAAAAGCCCCGTTTGGGGCTTTTTTTATATGACACGTTTTTTTATGCACACGGATTATTTGCCATTCTTTCCTTTAAAGCTGGTCGCCTTTCCGGGCGAACAACTCAACCTGCACATTTTTGAACCACGTTATAAGCAGCTTATCAATGAGTGTGTGGTGGAAGAGAAGACTTTTGGTATTCCTGTGTTTCACGAAAAAATACTGGATTACGGTTCTGAAATGGAAGTTGTAGAGGTTGTAAAACAGTACTCAGGAGGCGAGATGGACATATTCACCAAATGTGTCGGTGCTTTTAAAATGAAAAACTTTGATGAGAAGGCGCCAGGGAAACTGTATGCAGGTGGTCAAATTGAGCGTCTTGCCAATGTGGTGGATCATACTGATGGGCAATGGACGGAGCTGAGAACGCTGGCAAAGGAGCTGGTGCAGTTAATTCATATGGAAAAGGAGCTTGACATAGATTTGATGACCGATTCTTTTCAATTAGCTCACAAATTAGGCCTATCTTTGGAACAGGAGTACGACATGCTGCAAATGCCCAGCGAAGCGCAACGCCAGCAGTATATGATCAACCATATGAGGCTGGCCATCCCGATCATCAAAGAAATGGAGGGAGCCAAAGAGCGTATAAGAATGAACGGTCATTTTCAGCATCACGATCCGCTGAATTTTTAGTAATGATTGAACCCTCAGTAACAGAGTTTAGTACCATTTTACTTTTTATAATTGGCGCTATCGTTTTTGTAACGGTGGGGCTTTTTGCTGCACGAATCATTCGACCAAGCAAACCCAATTACGAAAAACTAACAACCTACGAATCGGGCGAAGATACTATTGGCAATGCATGGGGGCAGTTCAATATGCGCTTTTATGTGGTGGCTTTGATTTTTCTCCTTTTCGAGGTGGAGATAATTTACCTCTTTCCGTGGAGTGTAGTATTTGGTGATAAAAACTTGGTTGAAGGAACAGATGGTGCTTGGGGTTGGTTTGCCATTACAGAAATGTTCGTGTTTATTGTGGTTTTGGCACTTGGTTTGGCTTATGCATGGGCAAAAGGCTATTTAGACTGGGTTAGACCACAACAAAAGCAAACCGATTTCAAATCCAAAATTCCGGCAAGCGCCTATAACAAATACAAATCATAGTGGGGCTACTAGATCAAAAAATTGCACAAGGCGGTATCATCATTACCCGTATTGACGACCTGATTAACTGGGCACGTCTCTCCTCCATGTGGCCAATGGGTTTTGGTACAGCATGTTGTGCTATTGAATTTATGAGTGCTCAGTCGAGTCCTTATGACTTGGATCGAATGGGGATCATTCCGCGTTCTAGTCCGCGCCAATCAGATGTAATGATTGTGGCCGGAACGGTTACTTTTAAAATGGCCGACCGGGTTCGCAGGCTTTATGAGCAAATGGCTGAGCCGCGATATGTGGTTTCAATGGGTTCTTGCTCTAATTGCGGTGGCCCTTATTGGGAGCATGGTTACCATGTGGTAAAGGGGGTGGATAGAATTATTCCGGTAGATGTTTATGTGCCTGGTTGTCCACCTAGGCCAGAGGCACTGATTGGTGGCTTAATGAAGCTTCAAGAAAAAATTAAAGGTGAAACCATTGTGGCGCCTAAAGCGGTGGAAAAATTATTGGCAGAAGAATGACTTTCCAAGAGATCGTTGAACATATCAAGCAGTCGCTTGCCGAGGAGTTTGTGCTGTCGGTAAACGAGCAAGCAAGTCCAAAGTGCATTGAGGTGCCAGCAGAAAAACTCGTTGAGTTAATGGCTTTTTTGCAAAGTGATGATAAACTCTATTTCGATTCGCTTTCGTGCATTACTGGCTTAGATAATGGGCCAGAAGCGGGAACTATGGAAGTGATTTATAATCTATACTCCATTCCTTTCAACCTGCACTTAATGGTAAAGGTGACGTTGGGCAGAGAAAAGCCAGTGATCGATTCGCTTTGCCCACTTTGGAAAACAGCCGATTGGCATGAGCGCGAAGCCTACGATATGTATGGCATTCACTTTAATGGGCATCCTGATTTGCGCAGAATTTTAATGCCAGCCGATTGGGAGGGTTACCCACTTCGTAAAGACTACGAAGAGCAAAAATATTATCACGGAGTAACAGTAAAATACTAGTGGCCAATCAAGTTCAATACATATTTGACGACAAGAATTTACGCGTTTCAGAGCCTTCTGTATTTGAAGGAAGAGATTTGAAACGCGAGGAAATGATTGTCAATATTGGGCCTCAGCACCCGTCTACACACGGGGTTTTGC
This sequence comes from Roseivirga pacifica, assembly GCF_900111145.1. Lineage (GTDB taxonomy): Bacteria > Bacteroidota > Bacteroidia > Cytophagales > Cyclobacteriaceae > Roseivirga > Roseivirga pacifica. The sequence continues at coordinate 48,839 of NZ_FOIR01000001.1, read as the reverse complement.
GCTTAGAGGTAATTCTTGATGGTGAAGAAATTGTGGAGGTTGCTCCGCATATTGGCTATTTGCACCGCTGCTTCGAAAAGCATGCAGAGAATTTGCCTTACAACCAAATACTGCCTTTTACCGACCGGATGGACTACCTAGCGGCCATGAATAATGAGCATGCCTTTGCCATGGGGGTAGAGCGGATGCTAGGTATTGAAAACGATATTCCGAAGCGTGTTGAATACATTCGAGTGGTGGTGGCTGAGTTGAATCGCCTAGCCTCTCACTTTGTTGCGCTGGGCAGTTACGGAATGGATATAGGTGCTGTTACTGCCTTTTTCTGGACCATGCGCGATCGCGAACATATACTCAGACTATTGGAGTGGGTGAGCGGTGCTAGAATGCTATATAACTACGTTTGGGTTGGTGGCTTGTTTTATGACTTGCCTGTAGGTTTTGAAGAGCGCTGCTTGGAATTTACTCAGTACCTGAAGCCAAAATTGGCTGAGCTTGAAAGAGTAGTGATCGAAAACAAAATATTTGTAGATAGAACGGCTAATGTAGGAGTACTTGATCCTGGTTTGGCCATTAACTACGGTATTACTGGGCCAATGTTGAGAGGTTCGGGCTTGAAGTACGATTTGCGAAAGGTAGATGGTTACTCTGTTTATCCTGAAATTGATTTCGATGTTCCTGTAGGCGAGGGCAAAATGGGAACGCTAGGCGATTGTTGGGATAGAACCTGGGTGCGTGTACAAGAATGCTACGAATCTGTTAAAATAATTGAGCAGGCTTTAGCCAAATTAACGGGTGAGCATAAAAGGACTAGAGATTTTGATCCACGCGCTATGGTGCCGAAAAAGATCCGTCCGAAAGCACAGGATTTCTATGTAAGGGCCGAAAACCCAAAAGGTGAGTTAGGCTTCTTCTTCCGTGCCGATGGTCGCTCCGATATTCCTTTCCGTTGCAAGTCAAGAGGGCCGAGCTTTGTCAATCTTTCTATTATTAACGAGCTAGCCAAAGGCGGCTTAATCGCTGACCTAATTGCTGTTATTGGCTCAATTGATATTGTGCTGGGCGAGGTGGATCGCTAGTGTTTCCTGTGCTAGGCTATTCCTCTTCGCTAAAACGAAGAACTATTACAGGTTAGAGCAGTGATTGGATATTAGATTGGCGGATATAGGCTTTTTGACCTTTCCACTTTACTTCAACCCAAACATCTTTGCTGCCGATAATTTCCACTTTGTGACCTTGGCTGGCTACCTCAATGAGTTCCGCTGCTGCAGATGGTCCTGACATAATAAACGCATTGTCGTTTAAAATTATGCCTCGGTCTTTTACTTGAGTAAAGTTGAGCACATAAACACCCAGCGCCATTACAAGTGCTAGGCTAATGGCTAGGCTTGGTGATTTTTCGTTATGTTTTTTGAGCTTTCTAAGCATCATAAAAATAATGATACCCCCAACGGCAACTAGGGCTAGAAATATCCAGTACTGTTGATCGTAAAGAAACTTCTGCACTTTCATAAACTCTGTCGACTCGTAGCCTTCTAGTCCATTTACAGAAGCCAGTTCGTCCATTTTCTTTACCACAGATTCGTCTCCGGTAAAACGATAATAGTCGTGGAGATAAACCAGTGCTTTGCTCAAATTCCCCATAGCCTCCTGACTATAAGCCATTTTCAAAAGCATGGCCGGTGTTGCGGCTTCTTCCTGATTGTAAAGTTCTTCGTACAACTTAAGCGATTGTGTGTATCGCTTTGCTTGGAACAAAGAATCTGCAATAAAAAGTTGTGAGTCAACTGACTGTGAAACAGCTGGTTGAGAAATAAATAAAAATAAGATGAAGAGAAATTTAAGATTTTTCAAATGTCTGTTTTGCATTTTGTTTTTAACCGCTTACCTTTGCACTCGCAATTAAGGGAAACGCCTTTAGAAAGCAAACAAAAAATTCATGATCTGGTAGCTCAGTTGGTAGAGCATCTCCCTTTTAAGGAGAGGGTCCTGGGTTCGAGCCCCAGCCAGATCACATCTCAAAAGCTTCAGACAATTCTGAGGCTTTTTTTGTTTACAAGCATTTCAATTTTGTTATTCCTCATTCCCATTTGGGAACGTGAATTACAAGTCGCAAAATCTAAGTTAGTGCTTTTCTTTACTCGATAAATATTCTTCCTGCCGAGCGGTATCGTTTTGACAATTTTTAACCATAACTTCGTTTTTCGATTATGAGCGATCAGCGACCAATTGGTGTTTTCGATAGTGGAATGGGTGGGCTAACTGTAGCGCATGCAGTAAGTGAGTTGTTGCCGCAAGAGCAACTGGTGTATTTTGGCGATTCGGCTCACTTGCCTTACGGTGATAAGTCGGCCGCAACCATTCAGGCTTATTCAATTAAAATTTGCGATATACTGCTGCAGAAAAACTGTAAGGTGATTTTGATTGCATGCAACTCCGCTTCGGCTGCGGCCTACGAGCTAATAAAGGCTTATGTGGGCAGCAAGGCTTTGGTGTTAAATGTGATTGATCCTGTGGTGGAGTATGTGGTGAATTCGCTTTCAGGTAAAAAGGTTGGTTTAATCGGGACCAAGCAGACAGTAGGTTCTGGGGTTTACGATTATAAGATTCAGGTAAAAGATCCGACTATTAAGTTTGGTGGATTGGCTACGCCCTTGCTTGTGCCAATGATTGAGGAGCACTTTTACAAGAATGAAATATCTGAGGCTATCATCAAAGAGTATCTCTCGCATGAAAGCCTAAATGGAATTGACGCGTTAATTCTTGGTTGTACGCACTACCCGCTTATCAAAAAGGAAATTGAGGCTTTTTATCAAGGACAGACAGAGGTTATAGATTCTTCTGTTATAGTGGCGGAGGCTTTGCAGAGCTTGTTAATGGCTAACAGTCTACTTTCTGAAAAGAGGGAACTCGCCAATGAGTTTTTGGTCTCGGATATTACGCCATCATTCGAGAAGGCTTCCGAACAATTCTTTCATGCTAAGGTTCCGCTTACAAAGCATATGCTTTGGGAGTAAGTGGTGCTATAAGCCTGCGGCATTTTTGTGTGCTTCAGTGATTTTATATCTGAATTCATATTCGTCACTGTCTATTTTCACAGTTGTCCACAGTGATTCATCTCCGAGATTATTAAAAGGGTTCAATTGACTTTCGTCATCCGCTAAAAATGAAATGTGTTTTTCATTAACGAAAGAAATCGAGATTAAATCAGCGCTTGATACATTAAAAAACTTAAAGAAGGCAAAGTATGCAGATGGAGGGCTGTCTGATGCTGGTTCTTTGTACAGAAGTAAGGTTTCTTTTGGTTTTAAAGTGTACTTATCTTGGTTGGCAGGAAAGTTACTTAGCGGAGGGGGGATGTAGAATACCTCTATTTCCACCCTTTCATTGAGTTCGTTTTCCAAAACCCATGTAATATCATAGTCTGGAGATTTTGGCGGGCAGCCAGTTGCTGTTAAAATTAGAAGGATAAGAATACCGAGGTTTTGTGTGTTTTTCAAGACTATTTTTTTCTAAGGTAGGTGTTTTTTGATTAGGTCTGTGTTAAAAAAGAGCTGATTTTACTGAGCTTAAGGGTGCTAAAACCTCTGTTTCAATCCCTTAAAATAAAAGCCTACTTGTTTAGTAGGGTATTGAATGGTTGTTAACGAAATATATGCTTTCTTTGCAGCAGCTAAAGTGGAGAAACTAACGTGTACGCATTTCTTTTCTTTCTGAATTTTGTCCTTATCTACACTGTTTTTGCGGTGTATGCCGAACGTAAGATTTCAGCTTTCATTCAAGACCGCTATGGCCCGATGGAAACAGGCTACTATGGCCTTTTGCAAACAGTGGCCGACTTACTAAAGCTTATTCAAAAAGAAGACATTGTTCCGCTGCGTGCTGATAAGAAACTATTCAAGCCAGCTCCGCTAATTATTTTCACTTCAGTATTTGCAGGTTTTTCTGTGTTGCCGCTAACCTCTGGCTTTGGCGGTTCCGAAACCGATCTTGGTATCTTCTTTTTGCTGGCCATCGTATCGCTCGATATTTTTGGAATGCTTCTGGCCGGATGGGGTTCAAATAGCAAATACGCCTTGTTTGGTGCTATGCGCTCTATTTCTCAAATTATTTCGTACGAAATCCCGCTTGGTTTAATGGTGGTTTGCGTGGTGATGATTTCACAAACACTAAGTCTTCAAGAAATTGTTTACCAACAAGGTGTTTGGTGGACAAGCATTCAGCCCGATGCTGTTAATTACCTTTTTGGGGTTAAAAGCTTAGGGGTTGACGTGACCGACATTGGTGGTTTGCTTACTTGGAACATAATACGTGTGCCGTTGCTTATTCCTGCATTCCTAATCTTTTACATTGCTTCATTGGCAGAAGCCAATCGTGCCCCGTTTGATATTCCAGAGGCTGAATCGGAGTTGGTTGCAGGTTTTCAGGTGGAATATTCTGGTTTCCGTTGGGCTATGATCATGCTTTCGGAATATGGTTTAATGCTCTTGGTTTCTTTCCTTATGGCTATTCTTTTCTTGGGTGGTTGGAATACCCCTTTGCCAAATATTGGCGGAGTAGAACTGGCCAAGTGGACAAGTGGAGAACCGGGAACCATTGCTGGGCATTTATGGGGGGCTTTCTGGATGATTAGTAAAGCGCTGCTCCTTGTGGCTTCGCAAATGTGGGTGAGGTGGACGTTCCCTCGCTTAAGGCTAGATCAGTTAATGAACTTGAGTTGGAAATATTTAACTCCAGCCTCCATTCTGTTGGTTTTGTTAAGTGCACTTTATAGAATGCTAATGATTTAAGGGTTGGACGTGATGAAGTGACGAGGTTATGGAGTGAATAAGATTAATCAACTTAAATAAAGACGTTATGAATGGACCACACAAAAGACTAGAGTTATGGAAAGAAGCAATGAATCTATGTAAGCTTATTTATAGAGTTTCGAAAGGCTTGCCAGAAGATGAGAAATTTGGAATGATTAGCCAGCTAAAAAGAGCGGCTGTTTCTGTTCCTGCGAATGTTGCTGAAGGGGCAGCGAGACAAACGAAAAAGGAATTTAAGCAGTTTTTATTTATTGCTAGAGGTTCTTTAAGTGAGTTGGATACGTTACTGGAATTGTCGAGAGAATTGGGCTTTGAAATAGAAAATTATTATCAAGAGACTGTTGAAAAACTAAATAAGGTAAATGCATTGTTGAATGGGCTTTTGAAGTCGATTGGGTAGGCGAAAATTACTTATTCACTTCATCACTATTTACTGAATTGCAAACTGCAGAATGAGTAGAGGTATTCACGGATATTGGCGAAACATAAAGACAGCAACTAGCACCTTAAAGACAGGACTTAAGGTGACTTTTGAGCATATGCTGGACGCGAGGAATCAGCGTGCGCCACTGCCTCCTTCTGACGATAACTATTTCGAAAAGAAGAATGCACTTTTCACAGTGCAATATCCTCGTGAAGTATTGCCGGTGCCAGAACACGGGCGCTACAAACTGCACAACGAAATAGACGATTGCATTGTATGTGATAAGTGTGCCAAGGTTTGCCCAGTGAATTGTATCGATATAGAGCCTGTTCGTGGAACTGGTGAAATTGGCAAGACCTCAGATGGTACCTCTAAAAGAATTTATGCGGCCAAATTCGATATCGATATGGCCAAGTGCTGCTTCTGTGGTTTGTGTACCACCGTTTGCCCAACGGAGTGCCTCACCATGACGAGTGACTATGACTTTAGCGCTTTTGACTTTGCAGAGCACAACGTGCCTTTCGCTACCATGACACCCATGGAGATTCTGGAGAAGAAAAAGGAGCTGGAAGAGTTTAACGCTAAAAAAGAAGCAGAAAAAGCCGCTAAGGCTACACCAACCACAGGTGCAAAACCTGCAATGAAACCGCGAGTTGGTGCCCCTAAACCTGCAGTTGGTGCAAAGCCAGCCGTTAAGCCAAGCATAAAGCCAAAGGTAGGTGGCGCGGCTAAACCTGTAATAAAGCCAAAGGTGCCTTCGAAAAACACTGAAGAGGCAGCCGAAAATAAACCAGCTAGGCCAGTCATTAAGCCTAAGGTTCCGGGTGCTTCGGCCAAACCTAAACCCGTAATTAAGCCTAAGATTCCTGTTAAAAAGGCGAGTACCGATGAGGAGAAAAAGCCTCAGGTAAAGCCTGTGGTTCGGCCAAAGATTCCGGTAAAGAAACAGCAGGCGGAGAGTGATGAAGCAAAGAAACCTCAAGTTAGGCCAGTAATAAAGCCGAAAGTTCAGGCTAAAAAAGAAGGAAGTGAGGATGCTAAACCGGCTCAGCCAAGACCAAAAGTGCCAATGAGGCCGAAAATACCACCAAGAAAGCAGGAAGGAGGAAACGAAGAATGAGTTTACCTCTAATCATATTCTATTTCTTCGGAATACTTTCCGCTGCTGCGGCCATTTACATAGCGCTGACGAAGAATATAATTTATGTGGCCTTTTCGCTGATTCTGTGTTTTATAGGCTTGGCCGGTGTGTTTGTGTTTTTGGGGGCTGAATTCATTGCTGTAACCCAGATTTTGGTTTATGTAGGTGGAATTCTCGTGCTGCTAATTTTTGGTGTAATGCTCACCAATAGGTTGAAAGGCGAAAAACTAGTGTCGCAATCGCGGCAAAAACTGCTCGGATTTTTAGTATCGGGTATGCTTTTTTATGTGCTCTTACAGGGGATATTGGCAGCAAACTTCTCTGCACTAGAGTGGATGTCGGCCGAGTCTGGTTCGCAAACGGGCCTAAAAACGCTAGGCATGAACCTGATGACCGAGTATGTGCTGGCCTTCGAACTCATTGGCTTATTGTTGTTAATTGCCCTGATTGGCGCGGTTTACATTGCCGGAAACAAGAGAAAGGAGGATAAGCATGCCGCTTAATTTTGTGCTGTTTTTAGGTGCATTACTATTTTGTGCAGGCCTGTATACGGTAATCACCAAAAAGAACACCATCATGGTTTTAGTTGGTGTAGAGCTAATGCTTAACGCGGCCAATGTTAATTTGGTAGCCTTTAGCCGGTTCGATGCCGTGGGGATTCAAGGGCAAGTGTTTGCCCTGTTTGTAATTACTGTGGCTGCTGCCGAGGCCGCCATAGGTTTGGCTTTGGTTGTAAAAGTGTATCAGCACTTTCAAACTGCCAATATCGATGAAATTAATGAGCTGAAGGGATGATCGATTTGCATGAGATATTGACCTTCAATAGTTCGCCATTTATGTATTTGGTGCTGGCTTTAATGGCCGTGCCGCTTTTCTCTTTCTTTACCACAGGTTTGTTCGGAAAGAAGGCGCCACTTTGGGCAAGCTTTCTTTTACTTTTGAATACCGGCTTGGCGGTTTACCTATTGCTGACGAATATTCATGCTGAGCTACAGAACTTCCGGGGTCAGTGGTTCCAACTAGGTAACATCTCCATTACCCTCAACATTATGGTCGATGAGCTAATGCTCATTATGTCCGTAATCGTCAATTTTATTTCGTTGTTGGTGCACGTGTTCTCCATGGAGTATATGAAGCACGACAAGCGCCTGAGTTTGTACTACCGTTATTTGGGGCTCTTTACTTTCTCCATGATGGGCATTGTGCTGTTCTATGATTTGCTGCTCATGTTCGTTTTTTGGGAGTTGGTTGGGCTTTCATCGTTCTTGCTTATTGGTTTTTGGTTCGAAAAGAAGTCTGCTTCTTTGGCTGCCAACAAGGCATTTATAATGAACCGAATTGGTGATGCAGGTTTCATTACAGGCTTGATGATCTTGTTTACGCAGTTTCAGTCTTTCGACTTAGAGGCTATTAAAACCTTAATGCTGCTAAGCGAAATTGAAGATGGAAACTGGATCGTTCATTTTATGAATAATGGCGAGCAGGTATTCAATTCCATTGACGGTCGTTGGTTGAGTGCTGCAGGCATCGCACTGTTTTGTGGAGCTGTGGGCAAGTCGGCTCAGTTTCCCTTACAAATTTGGCTGCCCGATGCCATGGAGGGGCCAACACCAGTTTCTGCATTGATTCACGCGGCTACTATGGTGGCGGCTGGCGTATTTATGTTGGCAAGAATTTTTGTGATACTAGATGCTCAGGCATTGGAGGTGGTTGCCATTGTGGGAGCAGTTACGGCATTTATGGCCGCTATTGCAGCACTTTCTCAGTTCGATATTAAAAAAGTGTTGGCTTACAGTACCATTTCCCAATTGGGTTACATGGTTTTAGCGATGGGAATTGGCGCTTATTCTGCCGGATTATTCCACCTAATTACGCATGCGTTTTTTAAGGCGGGACTTTTCTTGAGTGCCGGAATCATCATCCACCAATTACATGCCTTGGAAGATAAAGATGTGTCTTTCGACCCACAAGATATGCGTGTAATGGGTGGGCTTAGAAAGCACATGCCAAAGACTTTCTTTGCATTTTTGTTCTGTGCGCTGGCTTTGGCAGGTTTGCCGGGTTTTTCGGGCTTTCTTTCAAAAGATGCCATTCTGCTAAACCTTTCAGCCTGGACAGACCATAAGGGTGGAGGGTTTTATATTCCAGAGGTGTTGGCCTTTGCTACCGTCATTTTCACCGCTTTCTACACGTTCAGAATGATCTTCTTGGTGTTCTTTGGCGAGTTTAGATTGCCAAGCCTTATTCAAGATGCTAAGCTTAAGGCTTTGCCGAAAGATGGAAATGCCAAGCTGATGGTGCCAGCCTTATTGCTCGGAGCATTGTCACTTAGTTTGTGGTTTGGTTTTACACTTGAAGCAGAAGGTAGTTGGCTGTATCACCTGATTGAAACACCAGTGTTTTTGGTGCCTGTGAGTTATGCCGCTACAAGTTTAATTGATATTCCTGAAAGGTATTTTGAGGCACTGCATACCATTATTCCCGCAGTTTCTATTGGTTTTGCTTTTATAGGTTTTGTGTTGGCTTATTTGGCTTATAAGCCTGGTGCCAAATTAGAAAAGGCCTTTGTAAACCGCAGGGAGCCTGTAGGGCCTTTAGGCCAAATTTCGTTCTATCACTGGTATCAAGATTCGCTCTATACCAAAATCATACTACCATTCATTTTGCTATTGTCGCGTTGTTTGGCGTGGTTCGATGCCCAAATAATAGACCGGTTTTTAGATGGTTTAGCCAAACTGGCAGTGGTTTTGGGGCATGTTACAAAGTGGTTCGATAAGTACTTTGTTGATGGTTTGGTGAACCTAACTGCTACAACTAGTGGCAAGGTTGGTCAGCTTACGCGCTCTATTCAATCGGGTAAAGTACAGACCTTTGTGGTCATGAGTTTTGTTTTTCTTCTGTTAATATTGCTGTTGTTGATGTTCTAGTCTATGGCTCACTTACTATCATTTATTGTCTTTATTCCTTTGGTTGGTGGACTTTTGGTGTTGCTAACGCCAAAGACTTACGAGTATCTGTATAAGGTGGTAACCCTTTCGAGCCTTGGCTTAACCTTGCTGCTCAGTATTTATCTGGTTGCTGGTTTTGACACCGGTTTGCAAGAGGCGATAAACACCGAGCAGCAATTGCAGTTTGCCGAAAAAGCAGATTGGTTCTCCTTCTCTTTAGGCAGTTTGGGTGAAATCTCAGTCGATTATTTCTTAGGTGTAGATGGAATAAACGTGACCATGCTGGTATTGGCGGCCTTGGTTTTGTTTATCGGGGCAATTTCTAGCTGGAACATTAAAAAGCATCAGAAAGGTTATTTTGGCTTGTACTTGCTGCTTTCAACTTCTGTTTTGGGTTGTTTTGTAGCCCTCGACTTCTTCTTGTTCTACCTTTTCTTCGAGTTTATGCTATTGCCAATGTATTTTCTCATTGGTATTTGGGGTGGGCCAAGAAAGGAGTACGCAGCCATTAAATTCTTCCTGTACACATTGGTGGGTTCGGTCTTCATTCTGATTGTAATGATAGGCCTTTACAACTCTGTTTACGATCCATTGAAAACTGCTGAGGCGGCAAATCTTTCAGTTTCAGGAATGAATACTGAACAGATTATTGAAGCCGTGCAACAGCAAGTTGAAAGTGGCGCTATTGCCAAAGAGGATTTGGTAAAGTCTTTCAATATGTTGCACATGGCCAATGATGCTAATTATATTCCTGGTTCATTTTTAGATAAAGCTGGTTTGTCCACCGTGTTTGGCCAACCAGCACGCTGGATTGCCTTTTTAGCTCTGCTTATTGGCTTTGCTATTAAGCTGCCGAGTTTTCCATTCCACACATGGTTGCCCGATGCGCACGTGGAGGCACCAACACCTATCTCGGTTGTTTTGGCAGGAATTCTCTTGAAAATTGGTGGCTACGGAATTATCAGAACGGCCTATGCGATGTTCCCAGATGGTGCATATCATTATGCCTGGCTCATTGGCTTTGTCGGCATTTTCTCCATTATTTATGGTGCCATGAATGCCTTGGCACAAAAAGATTTAAAGAAATTAATTGCCTATAGTTCCGTGTCGCATATGGGCTTCGTGTTGCTTGGCCTTTCAGCCATGACGGTTGAAGGAATTTCAGGCGCCATGTATCAAATGTTTTCGCACGGATTGATTTCTGCCATGTTGTTCTTGCTCGTTGGGGTGCTTTACGATAGAACACACGATAGAATGATTGAAAACTATGGTGGCTTGGCGAGTCAATTGCCAAAGTTCACCGTGTTTGTAACCATTGCATTTTTTGCTTCGCTTGGATTGCCGGGCTTCTCGGGTTTTGTGGCGGAACTGACGGTGTTCATCGGTGCATTTAAATCTGAGGCGACTAACGGTGCAATTCCATTCTGGATGCCGATTGTTGGTACGTTAGGATTGATTTTAGGAGCTGGATACTACCTGTGGACATTGCAACGCATGTTTATGGGTAAGTTTTGGGTGAAGGACAAGCACTGGCTTAGCACATTAAAAGACCTTGAGCTACGCGAGTATATAATGCTTGTGCCATTGGTTGCGCTTACGCTGCTTTTCGGTATTTACCCAGCATTGCTTTTCGACCTAATCAATGCATCGGTAATTTCATTTGTTGATCACATTTCTCCTTTAGCGAAGTAATGCGAGCAGTTTTAGCACAGCAAAATATTTCACTTACCAATTTCCTAAATCAGGTTGCGGAGGGATTGGGCTATTTGCAGCCAGAAATTACCTTGGTAGCAACACTAATTCTACTGCTGCTTTTCGATTTAATCTTTAAAAAGAATAAGGCATTTGGCTTTACAGCAATTGCTAGTATTGGTTTTGCTTTAGTAGGTGTATTGGCTCTTTTACAGTGGAGTTCAGAAACCGTTTCGCTGTTTGGTGGAATGCTAAGCCTTACCAATTTTTCGCTCTTGCTTAAGGTAGCATTTAGCTTTGGTGGGCTTGTTACGCTATTAATTGCTTGGAGGGGAAAGGATGAAATTAAAGCGGAATTTTTCAAAAGCGGAGAAACTTTGATTATGCTAGCAGCACTGCTGCTCGGGGCTTTTTTTATGACAATGACCATGAATCTACTGTTGGTTTATGTGTCCATTGAGTTGGTTTCTATTGCATCTTACATTCTTACAGGGCTTACTGGCGATCGCAAGCGCTCTGAAGCCGGAATAAAGTATTTGATCTTTGGTGCGGCTAGTTCGGCCATTATGCTTTATGGAATGAGCTGGCTCTATGGTTTTACCGGAACACTGCAGCTCGATTCGGATAGTTTTTATGCTGGCCTAACTGCGGTACCGATGTTGCCATTGATTATTGCAATGGTACTTACTTTGGCTGGTTTTCTTTTCAAGCTGGGAGCTTTCCCTTTGCATATTTGGAGTCCCGATGTTTACGAGGCTACCCCTACGCCAACTGTGGCTATGTTTTCGGCCATTCCTAAGTTGGCTGCTTTAACCATTGTTTTCCGTTTGGTTCAGCTAACTCCTGACACCTTCGATTGGGTGCCAATACTTACGATTGTGGCTATTGCTAGTATGACGGTTGGTAACTTTTCCGCCTTGTGGCAAAAAGACGCAAAAAGAATGTTGGCCTACTCATCAATTGCGCATGCAGGCTTTCTCTTGGTGGGAATTATTACCCACAGCGAGACGGGCAACGAGGCCATGCTCTTTTACGGATTGGTTTATTTAATCATGAATTTTGCGGCTTTTTTCCTCATCAACCAATTCGAAAGCATCACTGGTTCTACTAAAATAGATAGCCTCAAAGGCTTGGGTAGAAGCATGCCTTTTGCCGGGGTATTAATGGTGTTGGTAATGGTGTCGCTCACTGGTTTGCCACCAACGGCCGGTTTCAATGCCAAACTGTACATTTTCTCTGCGCTATGGGAAGCCTTCGGCCAGCAAGAAAATTCATGGTTGTTATGGCTTTTTATTTTTGGGCTTTTCAATACAGTGGTTTCTCTATTCTATTATTTGAAAATTCCTTACATGTTGTTTTTCAAAGAATTGCAGCCAAATGGAATTCAAACAAAAGGTCGTTCAGCTGATTATATAATTGGCACTCTTTTGGTGCTTCCGCTGTTACTGTTGTTCTTTAGGTCCGATTGGTTTGTGGACCTAATGAATACTATTAATTTTGTGTTTTGATTACTTAACATGAGTGAGCCTATCAAACATGAATGTGGCATAGCCCACATTCGCTTGAGGAAACCCCTTCAGTACTACATAGACAAGTACGGAACAGCCAAATATGCGGTCAGCAAGCTGTATGTAATGATGCAGAAGCAGTCGAACCGCGGGCAAGACGGGGTAGGAGTTGCCAATATTAAAATTGGCGTGGAGCCGGGGAAGCGATACATTAGCCGCTACAGAACGATCAACCAGCAGCCTGTTGACGAAATCTTTGGAAAAATTGCCAAGAAATTCGAAAAGGCTAAGAAAAAATCTGGATACAATAAGAAGGATGCAGATTGGTTGAAGAATAACATGGGATTTACCGGTGAAGTTTGGTTGGGACACCTTCGCTACGGAACGCACGGTAAAAACAGCATTGAAAGCTGCCACCCATTTTTGAGACAAAATAACTGGCGTAGTAGAAACCTCGTAATGGCGGGGAACTTCAACATGACTAACGTAGACGAACTCTTCGATCTACTGCTTAAGCTAGGCCAGCACCCCAAGGAAAAAACAGATACAGTGACGGTAATGGAAAAGATCGGTCACTTTATCGATGAAGAAAATCAGCGCATTTTCGACAAATACAATAACAAGAAAGAGAACAGCGAAATTACCGAGCTCATTGAAGATGAGATGGATTTGCAGCGTGTGCTTAAGCGCTCGTTCAAAGACTTTGACGGTGGTTACGCAATGGTAGGGCTGCTCGGCCATGGTGCATCTTTTGTGGTGCGCGACCCGAACGGAATTCGCCCAGCCTACAAATACATTGACGATGAGGTGATTGTAGTAGCATCAGAAAAGCAGGCGATTAAAGCTGCTTTCAATGTGAACTACGATGAGATTGACGAGATCAATCCCGGTAATGCCCTTATTGTACACAAAAACGGTAATTACGAAGAAGTAGTGGTGCGTAAGGCCAAGGAGTTGAAAGCATGCTCTTTCGAGCGTATCTATTTCTCTCGTGGTAACGACCCAGAAATTTACCAAGAGCGTAAAATGCTTGGTAAGTTGCTAGTGCCTCAGATATTGAAGGCCATCAATTTCGACCTTAAGAATACGGTTTTCTCATATATTCCTAACTCGGCAGAGGTATCTTTTCTTGGCATGATGCAAGGCTTAGATGAGTATTTGATGAAAAAGCAGAAGGAGGTAATTATTGATAAAAAACCTTCTTTGGATGATATCGATCAAATGTTGAGTTTCCGCCCTAGGGTAGAAAAGCTGGTGATAAAAGATGCTAAGCTCCGTACTTTCATTGCAGACGATAGTAGTCGCGATGATTTGGTGGCCAACGTGTACGACACTACTTATGAGGTGATCAAAAAAGGTGTAGATACGCTGGTAGTAATTGACGATTCGATTGTGCGTGGTACTACGCTAGAGAAGAGTATTCTTAAAATGCTCGATAAGCTAGAGCCTAAGAAAATAGTAGTAGTGTCTTCTGCACCGCAAATTCGCTACCCTGACTGTTACGGAATCGACATGTCGAAAATCCGTGAGTTTGTGGCCTTCAGAGCTATGCTTTCGCTAATGAAGGAGCGATTTAAGGAAAACAAGCTAGATGAAGCCTATCATCAGGTATTGGCTAATGTAGACTCTAAGGATCAGCCGAACTACGTACAGCAGCTGTATAACGAGTTTACTTATGACGAAGTGTCTAGTAAGATCACAGAAATTGTTCGTCCGGATGGATTGAAAGCAGAACTGGAAGTGATTTACCAAACGGTAGAGAACTTGCATGAAGCTTGTCCGAAAAACCTTGGTGACTGGTACTTTACCGGAGACTACCCAACCCCTGGCGGTATGCGCGTAGTTAATAAGGCCTTTGTAAACTTTATGGAAGGCAAAGAGGTAAGGGCGTACTAGTATAGCGTATTGGGTACAAAGTTTTTGAGACTTTAGTACCAACAGAATAGATAAATAAAGGCTTCCGAGAGGAGGCTTTTTTGTTTTAAGCAGTCTTTCCTGCAAGAAGTCATTAACCGATGACCAACAAAAAAGCCACTCATTGAGTGGCCTTTATTAACAATTAAAAATTCATCATTCAACCTTATACAGAGAAGCTTTCTCCGCAACCACAAGTGCGCGAGGCATTCGGGTTTACAAACTGAAAGCCTTTACCATTCAGGCCATCAGAAAAGTCTAAAGTTGTACCCAAAAGGTAAAGCAGGCTTTTGCGGTCTACCAAAATCTTAATGCCCTTGTCTTCAAAAATTTCGTCTTTTTCTCTCACTTCAGAATCGAACTCAAGGTCATACATAAGTCCTGAGCAACCACCGCCTTGCACGGCTACGCGAATGTTGTGATTGTCCGTCTTTCCTTCTTTCGCTCTTAGCTCAAAGATTTTCTCTTTCGCTATATCAGTCACATTTATCATTAGGCCACTGGATTTAATACTACACTAAATACGGTTATGGTGTTGATGTCTCTGCTGTAGTACAGCTTATCGAGCGCATCGTACATGTTGCTGGCAGAAAAGTATGAGGTATGCAATTCGGTTTCGCCTTTGGCTATCCATTGCACGGTGTAAGAGTTGTATTTGTCTTTGTAAGATTTCACATACTCCAACATCTTGCGCAATGCATCCAGTTTGTCAATGCCATATTCCGACTGGAAAAGGAAGGACTGATTGTGCCTCGGGTTAATGGTTATTAAATCGAGCTTTACTTTGCCTTCGGTAGAAGTAAACTCAAAGCTTAGCTCGCTGCCTTTAATGCCCAAGTGGCTTTCGATCTTTTTTTGAAGTCGAAGGCTCTCCACATGGATGTCCGTACTTGCGCCTGTCATATTCATTTTGTGCCAGTTTAAGCCCCAAATCCCTATATTGAGGCGATTATTGTAACAGGTGAATGAACCGTTAAGTTCAGTCCTGACTGCAAAGATAACCAATGAATGTGAAACCAAGGTAACCATTAGTAAATGAGGAAAATAGAACATATCGGCATAGCAGTAAAAAGTTTGGAGTCATCGAACGAATTGTTCGGGAAACTCTTTGGTGAAGCACACTACAAAGTGGAAGAAGTGGCTAGCGAAGGTGTAAACACCAGCTTTTTTCAAGTAGGGCCAAATAAGATTGAACTTTTGGAAGCCACAAAGCCTGATAGCCCCATCGCTAAATTTATTGAAAAGAAGGGCGAAGGAATTCATCACATAGCCTATGATGTGGAAGATATTCGTGCCGAAATGAAACGATTGGCCGCAGAGGGATTTACCTTACTGAATGAAGAGCCTAAAAAAGGGGCAGATAATAAGTTGGTTTGTTTTCTTCATCCAAAGACTACCAATGGTGTGCTGATAGAGCTCTGTCAAGAGATTGGTTAGTTGAGGGGTTAAATAGAGTTCATTGTTCATGGTTCAAAGAGAAACTTAGAACCTTAAACCTTGAACCTCAAACTGAAACATTATCTTTGCAGCCAGAATTACAAACTATGGCAGAGCAAAGAACAGAATTATCATCGTTAGGAGAGTTTGGGCTAATCGATAAATTGTCCGAAGGGTTGGAGTTGGTGAACGAAAGTTCGCAGCTAGGAATTGGCGATGATGCGGCTGTAATCAGTGCTGATGATGACAATTTCGGGCTTCTGTCTTCCGATATGCTTTTGGAAGGCGTTCACTTCGATCTTTCCTATGTGCCATTGCAACATTTGGGCTACAAGTCCATTGCAGTGAATGTATCGGATATTGCCGCCATGAATGGCAAGCCAGA
This sequence comes from Roseivirga pacifica, assembly GCF_900111145.1. Lineage (GTDB taxonomy): Bacteria > Bacteroidota > Bacteroidia > Cytophagales > Cyclobacteriaceae > Roseivirga > Roseivirga pacifica. Next base: position 32,582 of record NZ_FOIR01000001.1, on the reverse strand, counting down.
GCAAATCACCGTTTCGTTGGGCTTAAGTAATCGCTTTTCTATTGAGGCTGTTGAGGCCATTTACAAAGGAATGAAAGCTGCTGCCAAGGACTATCAGGTGGATATTGTGGGCGGAGATACTACTACCTCGCATAGCGGTTTGGTTATTTCTATCTCCGTTTATGGCAAAGTAGCCAAAGAGAAAGTCGCGTACCGAAAAGGTGCCAAAGAAAAAGATATTCTTTGTGCTACGGGCGATTTGGGTGCTGCCTTTCTGGGCCTTCAGGTGCTGGAGCGCGAAAAGCAGACTTTTTTGGCCAACCCAAATATGCAGCCACAACTTGATAAGTATAAATACATAGTACAGCGCCAGCTAAAGCCCGCTGCTCGAATGGATATTATTCATGAGTTGAACGAAAAGGATGTTGTACCAACTTCAATGATCGATATTTCAGATGGACTCGCTTCTGAGTGCATGCATATTTCAAGAAACTCTGGGTTGAATGTGGCCATTTATGAAGACAAATTGCCAATTGATAAACAGACTTACGACACTGCTGTTGAATTCAATTTAGACCCGATTACCGCAGTCCTAAATGGCGGAGAAGACTACGAATTACTCTTTACCATTAAGCAAGAAGATCATGCTAAGTTAGATACTCACCCTGATATTCATTTTATTGGATATATGCATAAAGAGCAGGTGGGTAACGTACTTATTACCAAAAACGGTAACCAAGTGCCCCTAAAAGCGCAAGGCTGGGATCACCTAGGGCAGAAATAAGGTTCCGATTAATATTAGGCTGAAAAAAGCACTAATAATTGCTGCATTAAATCGCTGTTCTGGGTTTAGCAACCTAGAAACACCTAAGGCTGCGGCAATAAAAACCACAAATGAGAATAGGTAAGTAACGATAGGGATAGATGCGGTTCTATCCAGTTTGCCTGTCGTGTTGTTTTTGTATTTTAGGTTGCCATAAACCAAGCTCTTTTTTAGGTCTATTGTTTCTCCAGGTTTTGGTAAATCGGGAGTACTATGTTTCCTAAACACCACTTGGTCTGTTTGAATGATGGTCCAATAAATGGGATCACCTCTGTATGGATATTCAACCCGCTCTTCTGTTGCTAGCACGGTGGTACTGCCAAAATCAATAAATATCACCATGTCGACTAAAAAGGTGAGTGAGAGCAGCAGCATGGCGAGGTTTATTTGCCAAGCGCCTCGCTCATTGGCTTTGTAGTCGGTAGGTGCGTAGCGGTTTCGTGGTTCGTAGCCAAATTCAAAGTGTTGGTGCTGTTGCGCCCTTCTTCTTAAAATTTCTTCTAGCTCTTCATCCGTTAGATTGATTTCCTTTTGGGTCGAACGAGGGTTGTCGTAAAGGCTCCTTTTTTGCGGGTCGGAAAGCGTAATGTAAGCCTCGTTCAGCGATTGGAAACGGTCTTGCGCATCGTTAGCAGAATTTACATCGGGGTGCAGGTGTTTGGCTTTTTGCCTGTACGCCAGCCGAATTTCCTCAGTGCTGGCACTTTTTTCTACTCCTAAGATGGCATAATAATCTTTCGACATATATTTGAGTCAAGAGGCCAGACTGAATCCTTTATAAAACTATGGAAGCTATACATTATTTCAACGGGCAGTACCTGAAAAAAAGTGAAATATCCATTTCGCCTAACGATGTTGGCTTTACGCGCGGCTATGCGGTTTTCGAGTTTTTTAAAGTGAAGGGCAAAACGCCCATTTTTTGGGAAGACCACTTAGATAGGCTTGAAAAATCTGCTGCAGCCATTGGGCTGCCAATTCCGCTTAGTAGAGATGAGCTGAAAACGGCAATCTTAAAATTGGTTGAAATAAATGGCTTTGATTACAGCAGCATAAAAGTAATGCTGAGTGGTGGGGTGTCTGCCGATGGTTTTTCTCCTGGTGCTCCTACTTTACTTATTCAAAATAACCCTTTTCAAGATTTTGGAAAGGAGCTTTATGAACAAGGGGCTAGCCTGATGCTTCATGAGTATCAGCGTGATTTCCCACTGGTAAAGTCAACCTATTATGTGCGGGCTGTGGCATTGCAACAACAATGGAAGGCGGCCGGACATTTGGATGTATTGTATCATAAAGAGGGTATGGTTTCCGAAGTTTCTAGAAGCAGTGTTTTCATCATCCTCAATGGTCAGCTAATTACTAACAAGGAGAATGTGCTGCAAGGTGTTACTCAGCGAAACGTAATTCGGGCAGTAAAAAATGATTTCGAAGTAGTAGTGAGGGAGTTCTCTCTGGTAGAACTGTTAAATGCGGAGGAGGTATTTATTACCAGCACAACCAAAAAAGTGGTGCCAATAGTGAAAGTGGGCGATACGGTAATTGGCAATGGAAAACCGGGGATGAAAACGCTTAAAATACTCAGCCTTTTTGAAGCGTATATTGAGGAGTTTGTGTCTGTAGAGGCTTAAGCAGCTTGCATTTCGTAGCCAATTACATCTAAGAGCATATCCATAATTTTAATAGGAATCCGTTTTTCGAGTGCTTTGTAGCGGTAGTTCAGTACTTGGCCGCTTTCTAGCTGAAAGGCAATTCGGCCTGTTTGAAGTTGGTCTTCGTAAATCCGAATCTCCAGTATGGTATTGTGGAGCCCGTCCGTATAGGTGTTGTTGATCTTCCACGTTACGTTGTGGCCAATCTCCACCAACTTGTTCAAAAGGCTACGAACAAGCGCCTTGTTTTCTTCCATTATTGTCCCCATAGGTTTCCGTTATACATATAAGTATAATGAAAACGATTGAGAAGTCATTTGGTTATTCCTCTTCGGGGTAGGGAACAAAAAGAAAGTTTGTAAAATCTGGTTCAACCACAAATAAACAACAAAACTCATCAGGGTTTTTATAGGCTTGTTTGAATGCTTCCTCGTTTTCGATTAACTGGCGTTGCACAAATTCATCAACATAGGTGATGTAGTAGTTCCAGTTAACGGCCATGTCTTCCTTACCAATAAGCTTTTGGCCGATTGGTATCTCGGTTTTGGCAATCGGGAAAATTGGAAATTCAGAAAATCCGCGCTTTTTCACCTGATATGCCGCTTCTTTCAAAGTGTCGGCAACTACCACAAAGTCTTTTGTAATAGTGCCCAAGTATTTACCATTCTGATTTAACTCCGGATCGTTCTGCATGCTGCAAAGATAATAGCCTGTGTTGAAGTTGAGAAGTGATGGGGAGCCGAAGTTGGAAAGTAATAAGGCTAGGGGCTACCGAACTCGAAGAACAAGCACAACATTATAGCTCATTCCCTTGAATGTCTGACTATTGAACTGGTTAGTAATGCTAACCAGCCCCATTCGCTAAAAGTGGAGCTGGCTAGCGTTTAAAAGCTACTCCTCTTTAAGATACTTTACCGGGTTTAGGCCCATTGCCCGATGGAGTTGAGAGTATATGGTAATAGCGGCTACTGCTAGCGTAATTAAAACGGAAGTGATAATTATACCAGCTCCTATACTCACATGTTGAGGGTAATTACTTAGCCAGTTTTGAAGTAAATAAAATGCTGCTGCCAAGCCAATTACAACACCTATGCCTAGTAGTGCAAAATACTTTTTCAGAAACATGGTTAGTATTTCTCTGCTTTCCGCACCAATCACTTTTCTTATACTTACTTCTTTCAGTTTTTGACGAATTTGGGTTCCTACAAATCCCATTAGCCCAATGCACGAAAGGACAATGGCAATGATAGAACCGCCTTGCGTTATACGCTGAATGTTCGACTCCAATTCGTATTGCGCAGCAATATCATCTTCGGCAAAAGTGTAGCTTAACGGGTAGGGTGAGAAAAATTCTCGATGCACATCTTCAATAGCAGCTATCAGCTCTTGATTAATGTCGGCAGCTTTGATCTGCGTGTCGTATGGATTTAAATAACCACCCATATACAATACCAGCGGCTCCACTGGCAAATGTAAAGATTGGAAGTTGAAGTTCTTTACTACCCCAATAATTGTGGGTTTCTCAAATTCACCGTAATTGAAGTTGATCTGTGTCCCTATTGGGTTGTCGAGTCCGCGGTCTTTCACAAAAGCCTCATTTACTATGCAAGCTTTGGTGTAGTCAAGTGCAATTTCTGGATCGAAGTTTCTGCCCGCAACTAGCGTCATGCCCATTGTTGAAATATAGTCTTCATCAATCTTGGCATGCCTTACTTGCACGCGCTCTCCATCATCTTGCACATAGTCGGTGCCGTTAAATCCAGATGCGATGGATACAGACTCAATCCCCGAAATACTCAGCAGCTCATTTTTAAAAGTGGCGTGTATTTGAGGATCATTCATGGGGCGAAAAACACTTATCAGGTTTTCTCCCTCGTAGCCAATGTCATACTTTAAAAGATAGTCGAGTTGCTTATTGAGCGTAAGCAGACCGGTGATTAGAAAAACGGCAATACAAAACTGCAAGGTGACAAGCCCACGAGAGAGGTAGTTTCTTCCGCCCAGCTTCGATTTGCCCTTTAAGCCATTAACCGTTTTGAATCGAGAGAGTAACAAGGCGGGATAAATGCCAGCCAGTAGCGTAGCAGTAATCAGTATGACCACCCCACCTAAAATGGTATTAAGGTTAAATACCGAGCTGAATTCATAACTCTTGTTGGCGTATTCAGAAAAACCTGGTAACAGCAAATAAAGAAGCGCAACAGATAATACCAGTGATATAAATGCTGAAATGAAAGCTTCTGTAATGAACTGTTTGAACACGGCAGACTTTTCGGCACCGAACACCTTTCTAACGGAAACCTCCCTTATACGAACTAAATAATTGCCCACTGCAAAGTTGGCGTAATTCACACATGCAATTAGTAGGCAGAACAAACCAATAACCATTGAAATAACGATCAATTCGTTATCGCCACGGGCATTTATTCCGTTGCCTGTTCCCAGGTTCGGGTCTAGGTGAATTTCGGTTAAAGGTTGTAGCCCCATAGCTACTTCGGTATTTTCAAAATCATCGTTGGCCAGAAGTACCTCTGTCATTTTTGTGCTTATGGTCTCAATGCTGGTGCCTTCTGCCAGTGTAAAGAATGTGTTCATGTTAATATCGAACCAGATGGTGGTCCGGCTTTGGTTGTTTTCTGCCCAATAGCTAAAGGGCATTAAGAACTCGGGGCGAATGGAGGTATTGGTAGGGAAGTCTTCATAAATGCCAGTTACTTGAAAACTGATTTCTTCGCCACCACCAACAAGGGTAACAATGTTTTCACTTAAATCGAGGGGGATGTTGAATCTTAGGGCTGCCGATTCGGATAGTACTATGTTGCTGGGATTGGAGAAGTCGCTTGCCGTGCCAATGAGAAAGCTCACATCGAACATTTCAAAGAAACCCTTGTCGGCATAGTGTGTGGTTTGGTTTATGTATTCTTGACCAACTTTGGCCAAAAAGTAGCCGCTTTTGTAGCGCGAGGCGTATTCAATTTGAGGTATTTGAGCCGGAAACTCTTCACCCATAATGTAGGATGAGCCGGCAAAAGCTTTGCTGGCATCGCCTCGGCTCATAAATGCTTTAATGCGGTAAGTTTGGTCGGCATTGGTGTAGAACGAGTCGTACGAATACTCATCGCTAACAAATATGTACGACATCCAACAAATGGCAATGCCCAGTGCCAGCCCAAGTATGTTGAGGATGGAGTAACCTTTGGTTTTCCAGAGAAATCGGAACCCGGTTTTTAAATAGTTCTGAATTAACATGATATCTGAATTTTGAGTTTTGATCTTGATTCTGAAGTAGCGGAGGCAGCGCATTACTTCCCATATGTATTGCCTTTTGGCGTAAGCCTGACCTTTTTCTTGGCTACGCCATTGGTATGCTTCAAACAAGTCACCTTCCACCTCTTCAATCAGGTCAGGAGGGCAAACTTTCTGTAGCACCTTTAATGCCCAATATGGTGGCTGTTTATATGAGCCCATAGTTGGTACTTGGGTTTGGCACGAACGACCACATTTTGGACCTACGCTCTTGCATTTCTTTGGCTACCTTATAGCCGATGGGTGTTCCTTGATAGAATTTTTTGCGTTTTCCACCACGCTCGGGAGTCGGTTCGCCAAAAGCAGACTTTACCAATCCTTTTTTCTCTAGCCGCTTAAGTACCACATGGATGGCTGGCAACGAAATACTTTGGCCTACATGCGATTCGTAGACTTTGGCTATTTCCACCCCGTAGCTTTCTTCCTTCATTAATACAATAATGAGGATGGTTTCTTCCAGTGTACCTAGTGAATAATCGCTCATTTAATTAACTTTTGTTTAAAATATTCTTCCGAATATAATTAACAGATGTTTAAAAAATCAAAATAGTTTGAATGAACTGTAAGAAAACTGTACCGAAACGAAGTTGTGACCAAAACCATTAAATTGAGCTGCAAATAACCGTACTATGCTAGCACGCCTATTTTTAATGAGTTCTCTGTTGATCTATTCAGTGTCCGTTATGGCCCAAAAGAAGATTCCACTTTGGCCAGACAAGATTCCGAATAGGGTAGATTCTGATGAGAAAGAAGAGTTTACAAACGAGGATATTCTGTGGATTACTAAGATTCAAAAGCCGGAGATAGAAGTGTTTTTACCACCTAACAGAAAGAATAGTGGCGCGGCAGTGCTGATAATGCCAGGTGGTGGTTATGCTGGCCTAGCCTACGATTGGGAAGGAACAGATGTAGCTAAGTACTTCAATTCAATAGGTGTTGCTGCTTTCGTATTGAAGTACAGGGTGCCCTTGTCAAAGTCTGTTGAAAACAAGGAGTGGGTGCCGCTGCAGGATGCGCAACGTGCCATTAGAATAATTAGAGCCCGGGCGGCCGAATTTAAAGTTGATAAAAACAGTATTGGCGTAATGGGTTTTTCAGCCGGTGGGCATTTGGCTTCTACGCTTGGAACCCACTATAACAAGCGGCTTCCGTTTATGGATGATGCAGTGGAGAAAGAAAGTGCTAGGCCAGATTTTCTTATGTTGATGTACCCTGTAATCAGCATGAAAGCGGGCTTAACTCACCAAGGATCTCATGACAATTTAATTGGCAAGGCTGCGGATAAGCAGTTGACAGATATGTTTTCAAATGAATTGCACGTGAATGCGCAAACACCACCAACCTTTTTGCTACACGCCACCGATGATGGGGCTGTTAAAGTAGAAAACAGTTTGGTGTTTTATCAGGCACTAAAGGATAATGGTGTACCTGTAGAAATGCACATTTTTCCTGCAGGTGGTCACGGTTTTGGGCTGGGTACGGGTAACCCTTCTTTAGCACAATGGCCAAGTTTGTTGGCTGAGTGGATTAACGGTTTGAAAAACTAAGCCGAGTAAGCAGTAATTAACTCACTCGGCCGAAGCTTTTATGCTTTATCAAGTGCTTGTTCAATATCCCAAATCAGGTCGTCAGTATTTTCTACACCAATAGAAAGCCTAACTAGTGAGTCTGCAATGCCACATTCGGCCCTGTCGGCTACAGGCACGCCAGCGTGTGTCATAGAGGCAGGGTGTTCGGCAAGGGATTCAGTACTACCTAGGCTTACGGCTAGCTTCATTAACTTAAGGCTGTTCAAAAACTTGAAAGCCTCTTTTTCTCCACCGACAATATCGAAAGATACCATGGCTCCGGTGCCTTCGCATTGTTGATCGAAAATGCGCTTTTGTTCACCGCTTTTCAAGTGGCCTAGGTAATGTACTTTGGCCACCTTTGGGTGATTGAGCAAATAGTCGGCTACTTTTTGAGCGTTTTGTTGTTGCAGATCCATTCTGGCTTTTAGGGTCTCTAAGCTTCGCATAAGCAACCAGCCTGTCCATGGGCCAGCCATATTACCCAAAAAGGTTCGCATGGCTTTTACCTCGCCTATCAAGGCTTTTGAGCCTAAGCAAGCTCCTGCAATTACATCGCTGTGGCCACCAATGTATTTTGTTGCGGAATAGAGCACTAAGTCTGCGCCATGTTTTAGAGGGTGTTGCCATAAAGGCCCCATGTAAGTGTTGTCTACAGCAACCAATACTTGCTTTTCTTCCGTTGAGAAACTGTCGGCCAGGCGTTTGCACATGACAAGGTCTATCAAAGCGTTGGTTGGGTTGGCGGGAGTTTCCACATAAACCATCTTCAACTTGTCGCCATAGCCTTTCGATTCTATTCGTTGTAGAATGTCTGCTTCCGTATCGTTGGCGCCAAAACCAATGATGTTAATACCAAAGCGAGTCAGAATTTCCTCAATAAAGTGGCTTGTTCCACCATAAACAGGTTTGCTATAAAGTAGTACATCACCTGGGCTCAGAAAGCCCAACAAAACTGTGGTAATAGCCGACATGCCGCTTTCAAAAACCGCACAGTCTTCAGCCCTATCCCAAAGTGTTAGCCTGTTTTCAAGAATTTCTAAATCGGGATTGTTCAGCCGGCTATAGATTAGGCCTAGTTCTTCGTTTTCACCTTTTTCGCGTAAGCCATAAGCCACTTCAAAAAAGGACTTGCCTTCTTCGGCAGTTTTAAAAACAAATGTGCTGGTTTGAAATATTGGGCATTTTATGGCGCCTTCTGAAAGCGCTGGTTTGTAGCCGTAAGACATCATCAGACTCTCAGGCTGCATGGTATATTGATCTCTTTCCATTTCCATAGATTTTACGGAAATAGATGTATAATCCTTGAATTATCAATAGTGCCAAAATTATAACTACTGGTAGTAGTTTTGGTAGAAAATATTTTCAAATTGAGTTGTTGCTTCGAGACGAAGTAGAAAAATAATCTTTATGGATAAAGTAGATAGGGAATTGCTCAGGTTACTACAAGAGAATGCCAAGCTTACGAATAAGGAGCTTGCTGCTAAATTGGGGCTTACGATAACACCCGTGCACGAGCGTATTAAAAAGTTGGAGCGGGAAGGGTTTATCTCTCGCTATTCGGCCATTGTAAATAGGCACAAGGTAGATTTGGGGCTTGAGGTATTTTGCAGTGTGTCGCTCAAGGACCATCAGAAGGAGTTTATTGAGCAGTTTGAGCGGGACGTGATGGCGCTTGAAGAGGTAACAGAGTGCTATCATATCGGAGGTCGTTTCGATTACTTGCTCAAAGTGGCTATTAAAAACATGGAGGCCTATCGTGATTTTGTTTCGCAAAAGCTGGCCGAGCTAGACAATATTGGGAATGTTCAGAGCTCGTTTGTGATGTCAGAGATTAAAAAAACCAATGTTCTACCTTTTTAGCTTGAGCTGCCAAAACATAGTTTAGCGTATTTTCACTAGATTAATTGGCAGTTTATAATCGTAAAATGAAAAAGGAAAGCAGATTCGGAAAGCTCCGCTACTTCTTTGCAGAGTTACTCATTCTAATAATCGGTATTACTGCATCTTTCGCGCTCAATGAATATCGGCTTGGCAATCAGGAGCAGCGGCAGGAAGACGAGATGCTTAAGAGTTTCAGTAAAAATCTGGAAGTAGATAGCCTGCGGCTTAGCTCAAGTATAAAGGTGCTCGAAAAGCAGATTGAGTTTGCTGAGAAACTTTTGCTAAGTGAGCAAGGTGTGTATACCGATTCGCTTGTGATTTTTGCCCTTTCTCAGCTTACCTATGCACCTTTCGATTCGAATGATATTACCTATCAGCAGATGAGGAGCACAGGAACATCTCACTTAATCACCAATGATTCGTTGGCAACTGAAATTGTGGGTTTGTATGAAAATGGTTTTGAAATAGTAACGCTGTGGAGCGAAATTGATGGAGAGCATGTAAGGCAAAACCTTATTCCATTTGTGGAGGAGCATTTTCCCTTTGAGAAGAACCTGAATTACACGATTGCCGATGCTGCTACCAGAAAAGCTTTTGTTAAAGCAGCACAATCAGATCAGTTTAGCCACTTGGTACAGTTTGGAGAATCGTACAAGGTAAGTACAAAGGCCTCCTATGAGGAGGTCCTTGAAGACATTCGTTTGGTGCTGGCCATGATTAATGCCCAGCTCGAGAATTAGTTGAAAAGCTTTTGGTCTAGCGAATATTTACCTGGTCCGGTAATAAACAGGGTCACATATGTAAGCAGGTAAAATATAGACTTTTCTTGCGTGCTGAATGGATCGTCACCATGTGCTATTTGCCATGCTACCAACATGGTAACCATTAGCGGAACCAGTGCAAAACGAGTGGTTAAGCCTAGAATAAGCAGAATGGAACATATGAATTCTGCAAAGGCAGCAAGAATAAGTGAGGCTTCAACGCCTATGCCTAATGGGTCGCCAAATTGAAATTCACCATTAAGTACTTTTTGGAATTTAGGAAAGCCGTGTACCATCATCATTACGCTGGCACCCACGCGTAGTAGCAGGAGGCCGAAATTGATGGATGTGGCGTGTTTCCCTGTATGGAGTAGTTTTTTGAGCATCGTTTTTAGTTTAGTTATACTAAAAACGTATGCAGAAATTTTAATTGCAATACTCGCTTACATATTCGGCACCGAGCGGGTCATTTAGTTTAGCGCCCTTCTTAAAATCATCGCACGAGTCTTTAAGCGAATAGCCTTTGTAATTCATTTTGGCCATGCCTCTGCGGGTATAAGCTTCGGCATAATCTTCATTAAGGTCTATGGCTTTGTCAAAGCTATCGATGGCAGCAGAAAAGTGCTCGTGAACGAAGAAAACCATGCCTTTATTAAAGCGAGCCACCGGAAGATTTGGGTTTATGGATATCGCCCTATCAAAATCTTTAATGGCAGCAGGCCCTAGTCCCCCTCGGGCAAGTGCGGCACCTCTGGTGATTAGCGCGTGTAAATTGTTTGGGTCAACCTTTAACACTTTGTCTAGGTCGTGAATAGCATTCCAGCTTTTACCCATTTTCATGTAAGCACGGCCTCTAAGTTCAAGCGCTACCATATTATCGGGTTCGTTTTCAATTAGAAGTTTTAGGTCCATTACAGCTCCAGCATAATTTTCTAATTCAAAGTTGCATCTGGCGCGCCCCATTAGGGCCTTTAAAGAATGCCATTTTAAACTGATTAGTCGCGTGTAATCATCGTAAGCGGCATCATACTCTTCAATATTCTCTAAGGCCGTGGCCCTATTAAATATGGAGTAATTGTCGTCCGGCTCCATTTTAATTACCCGATTGTAGCTGGCTACAGCCGCGGTGTAGTTTCCTTCCTGAAAATAATCGTTGGCTTCTTCTCTTACATTGGACATATCGCAAGAAAACAGCAGAATGCTTAAGGTACTGATGAGTGTTATTGAGTATTGACGCATAATCAAATAAACTAATTAATTAGTTTATTTGAAATACTTTCACCTAAAAAATTAGTAGCTCCCGTTGTATTTACGCAGAAACCATTCGGCTGATAGCAGTATGAGTAGCAGTACTAACCAGATTTGATTGTTAATCAAAGGGTTGAGTCGCTCCGAAGAGCGGGAGATAGGCTTGGCATCAACTGCCAAAATGGTTGCTACCAGTTCGTCTAGCGATTGCTCATTGAAAAATTGCCCGCCTGAATTATTGGCAATATTGCGCAGTAACTGATGGTTGGCGGTAAGGTCAATGTCCTCAAGTGCCATGGTTTCTATTGCAAAACTACCTTCGGCAGTTTCACTTTTTCCGTTCAAACTTACTTGGGCTGAGTACCTATAAACTCCAGTGGTTAATCCGTTAATCTGAAAATTGGTGCCAGGCGTGTTTACATAATTATACTCTTCAGAAGTGCCCTCAGCATCCGTTAAGGTAAGGTCAATGTTGTAGTCGTACACTTTCTCAAAAAGCTGATTGTAAACCTCTGTTTCGAATTCAGCGGGCTCGTTGTCAAAAAACGTTTCCGAAACAGGCGTAACTCTAAAGTTTCGTTTATCGTCTGTTGTGGCCAAGTACTGAATCAGCTTGCCAAAGAGCTCATCAAAGAGTTTTGAGTCTCCATAAATGGCGGCTTCTTGTAGCTTCCATTCCCAAAGGCCAGCACCCGAGAAAGTGGCAGACTTTCTTTCTTCATCACTCCAGTGTGTAAGCAAAGGGCGTGTTGTAGTAAGACTGCCCACCCGCTGATAAAGCATGATGTTGGCATTCTCTTTTAGCTCAAAGGCACCATAGGGTGCTTTTATTGGAGGGTAATTGGAAAACCTTCTCAGCAGATCTTCATCCATTTCAAAAAGGTCGAAGCCCGTGTTTAATGCCGCACTTACGTTATCGGTCTGTCCGAAACTCTGGTAAATAAGTGTTTTGTTCGCCCTGTTTACTCCACTTAATTCACCGCTTCCAGTTATGAAAAGTGTATTGGTGTCGTCAATCCAGTGGCCGATTTGTGCTGGTAAATCGTTGAATCCGGGCAGCTGATGATAAATAACCAAATCGAATGGTCCCTCTGGGAAGTCGGCCTCAAAGCCTTCTATCCAAAGAGCAACTTCAGTGCCTTCTTTGCTTTCAATTACTGTGCGCAAAGCCTTAATGTCGGGATGAGGAGAGGCTGCGGCAATTAATATTTTTTGCTGACTATGTACAGTTTCAATAAATGCCCTGCGAACGTTATTTGCCGTACTGTTTTCATTGGCCTTCGGAACCAGCCTAACCGTGTAACTTTCAATTCCTAAATCTTCAGCATCCAGTATAAATGATGCACTATTGATCTGTTGATCTCCTTGAAGTTGAATAGTTTCAGAATCTACAATCTGATTTCCTTTCAGTACTTCAACTTTAACCGATTCGCCTACAAAGCCATTGTTAAACACATCAACATTAAGCGGAAAGCGTTTGCCTTGATAAACCACTTTGTTGTAATAAAGCCCTTTAATACTCAGGTCTTGAGCAGGAATAGTATCGCCAATCCCCAATGCATAAACGGGGTAATCTAAGGTGAGAAACTGTGGCGAGCTACCGTAATTATGAATACCGTCACTTATGAGCACAGTACCAACCAGGTTCTGTTGCTCAAAGTCTTGCTGAACTTCGCGCAATATCTGGTGGAGGTTGCTCGATTGTTCATTGAAAGTAAGTTCTTCGAAGTTATCGGCATAGCCAGAAAGACCTTTTACCCTTACGGAAAGATTGGAGTTGCCTAGCCGTTGTGCAGCATCAGCAATTTCCTCTTTCAGTACTTCGAAATCTGCCGAATCGTAAGCTGCAGGAATAGATGCAGAATCATCAACACCTAGAATTAAGATTGGCGCCTCATCGGTATAGCTTATTTGGTTAAATAATGGTGCTAAAAGAAAGAATGCCAATAGCGAGACCACCAGAAAGCGCAAGGCTGCTAAAGTGTAGTTAACTTGTTTTGACCAAGGAGCCTTTTTGCTGTAGAGTAAGTAAGCATAGCCAGTACCCAGCACCAGGCATAGCAATATAAACCATGGCGAAAAGTCCGTTTGTAAGGTGAGTTTGGAAAGTGCGGCAATCGAGGTGTTCAATTGGGCTTAGTCTATAAATGAATCGGTTAACGACATATTAACGCATTACAACGAAAAATAGCCATTAACCGATTCGTTTTTTCAAATTGATTTGATGAATGGTGCTATCAGGTTAGCATTCCACCATCAACCACTATGGTTTGACCTGTTACGTAAGACGACATGTCTGAGCCAAGGAAAACGCAGGCGTTCGCTACATCTTCTGGGTTACCACCTCTTTTCAAAGGAATGGCGTCTCTCCAACCCTGAACAGTTTTTTCGTCCAATACGTCAGTCATTTCTGTTTCAATAAAACCTGGGGCTACTGCATTAGATCGCACACCTCTTGAACCAAGCTCGAGGGCTACCGATTTAGTAAAACCGATAATACCTGCTTTAGAAGCAGAGTAGTTCGCTTGGCCGGCATTTCCTTTAATGCCTACTACAGAAGTAATGTTAATGATAGAACCAGCACGCTGCTTCATCATTGTTCTGGTAGCCGCTTTTACAGTGTTAAAGCAAGATTTTAGGTTTACGTTGATTACCTCATCCCACATTTCCTCAGTCATACGCATCAAAAGGTTGTCGCGGGTAATTCCTGCATTGTTCACAATAATGTCTAGCGAGCCAAACTCGCTTACAATACCGTTTACCAGTTCTTCGGCTGCAGCAAATTCGGCAGCGTTAGATCTGTAACCTTTTACTTTTGTGCCAAATGCAGCAAGTTCGCCTTCTAATGCTTGGCCTTTTTCTACGCTCGAAAGGTAGGTGAAAGCCACATTGGCACCTTCTTGTGCAAATTTGGTGGCAATGGCTTTTCCGATTCCTTTAGAAGCACCGGTAATTAGGGCAGTTTTTCCTTCTAATAAACCCATAAATGTATCTGTTAACTATTAATTCAAATCCTCAATAAAGATTCGTTCTCTATTGAACATTCAAATAAAACCAAAAGGATTAACTCCTCCAATTTCGCTGTTTTTTTAAGAAGGGATTTGGATTAACTTTGCCACACCCTAAACGGATTAAAACTAAAGATTGATATGGCAACAAAATACGATTTAATAGTCATTGGAAGTGGACCTGGCGGATATGTAGCTGCAATTAGAGCTTCGCAATTAGGTATGAAAGTAGGCGTTGTAGAGCGTTCTGAATTGGGTGGAATTTGCCTTAACTGGGGCTGTATTCCTACCAAAGCACTTTTAAAAAGTGCACAAGTATTTGAATACGTAAAGCATGCCAGCGATTATGGTGTGAACATCGATAACGCTTCTGTAGATTTTGACGGGATGGTAAAGCGTAGCCGGGATGTTGCCCAAGGAATGAGCAAGGGTATTCAGTTCTTGTTCAAAAAGAATAAAATCGACCATATTTCTGGTTTTGGAAAATTAAAGGCTGGTAAAAAAGTAGAGGTAACCACTGAGGACGGTGCTAAAACTGATTACTCGGCAGATCATATTATTGTTGCTACTGGTGGTCGCTCTCGCGAGTTGCCAAACCTACCTATTGACGGTAAGAAAATTATTGGCTACCGCGAAGCCATGGTAATGGAAAAACAACCTAAGTCTATGGTGGTTGTGGGTTCTGGTGCTATTGGTGTGGAGTTTGCCTATTTCTACAATTCAATCGGAACAGAGGTTACTGTGGTTGAATTTATGGACAAAATTGTTCCTGTTGAGGATGACGATGTATCTAAGCAGTTGGAAAGAAGCTTCAAGAAATCGGGCATTAAAGTGATGACCAGCTCTGAAGTAACCAATGTGGATACTAAAGGAAAAGAGTGCAAGGTAACTGTTAAAACCAAGAAGGGCGAAGAAGTAATTAACTGCGATGTAGTACTTTCTGCAGTTGGAGTTACAACAAATTTGGAAGGAATTGGTTTGGAAGATGTTGGTGTTGCTACTGACAAAGGAAAAGTAATTGTTGACGACTATTACAAAACCAATATTCCGGGTGTTTATGCTATTGGTGACATCGTTCACGGCCCAGCATTGGCACACGTTGCTTCAGCCGAAGGTATTATTTGTGTAGAGAAAATTGCTGGTGAGCATACAGAGCCACTAGACTACGGAAATATCCCAGGTTGTACTTACTGCTCGCCAGAAATTGCTTCAGTAGGTTATACCGAAAAAGCAGCTAAAGAAGCTGGATATGAGATCAAAGTGGGTAAATTCCCATTCTCTGCATCTGGTAAGGCAAAAGCTGGTGGTGCATCAGACGGTTTTGTAAAGGTGATTTTTGACGCTAAATATGGCGAGTGGTTAGGTGCTCACATGATTGGTGCGAATGTTACTGAAATGATTGCCGAAGTTGTAGCAGCAAGAAAATTAGAAACTACTGGTCACGAAATCATTAAGACGGTTCACCCTCACCCAACAATGTCTGAGGCCGTGATGGAAGCAGCAGCAGCCGCTTATGACGAAGTGATTCACTTATAAGAAGATTATTAGTGTTGCGCTAAACCATATCGAAGAGAAAGACCTTGTACTACGGTTGAAAGGCCAAGACAAGGAAGCACTTGCTTATTTATACAATAAGTATGGTGCCGCTTTATATGGTGTAGCGCAACGCATTATTAAAAACGATGATGTAACCAGTGAAGTTATTCAGGATGTTTTCCTGAAAATCTGGAATAAAATACCATCGTACGACTCCAAAAAAGGGCGCCTATTCACTTGGATGCTCAATTTGACCCGCAACGCTGCAATCGACAAAATCCGATCGAAAGAAATTAAGAAGTCTGGTAAAACCGATTCGGTAGAAGACAACGTATATACGATCGACCAGCAAAACAGTGCAGAAATGTCAGTCGATGGCATCGGTGTGAAGGAGTTGATGGGAGACCTCGTGGAAGAACAGCGCTTTATTGTCCAAAAGATTTATTTTGAAGGATATACTCACTCAGAAATTTCTAAAGAGTGTGATATACCTTTGGGTACAGTAAAGTCTCGACTACGGTCGGCCTTATCGCATTTAAGAAAAAGAGTAAGAAAGTAAATTGGATATTAAAGAGTACATATCGTCCGGAATTCTAGAGGCTTACGCGCTCGATGGACTCTCTTCTGAAGAAAGAAGAGGAGTGGAGGATATGCTTGCACAATATCCTGAACTGAGAGCTGAGTTAAATGCCATTGAAGAAGGGCTTGAAGCTTTGGCTTTAGAGACAGCAATTACTCCACCTTCAGATTTAGGAGCCTCAATACTTTCCCAAATTGAAGACAAGGAAGCGCCTGCCGGTGCAACTGCTGAAACAAAAGTAGTGGCCATGCAGCCTAAAACCAGTGTTTGGGCTTATGTAGCTGCGGCTTCAATTGCTTTGGCGGCTATCGCATCTTTCCTTGCGTACGATTATCATACTAAATGGCAAAGTGCTCAAAATGCCTTTGCTCAACTGCAAGCCAATAATGAGTTAATGGCAAGCCAGTACAATCAGGTAAACCAAAAACTTGAGCAGCTTGAGGATGATATTGAGATAATAGGCAATAGCGACTTCCAGCGTGTAAACATGGGGGCTGTTAATGAGGGTGATAATTATACAGCTAGTATATACTGGAATGCAAAAACCGAAGAGGCCTTCTTAAGCATTCAAAACCTGAAACAGCTAAGCGAAGAGCAACAATACCAGCTATGGGCTATTGTTGATGGAAAGCCTGTGGATATGGGGGTATTCGATTTTGATGTTAAAGGCCTGCTGAAAATGAAATCTGTTGCCAATGCCGCAACATTTGCAGTGACCATCGAGCCAAAAGGTGGTAGCGTAAATCCTACATTAGAGGCTATGCAAGTAGCTGGAAATGTGGGGTAATCACTACCCCACAAAACTTGTCTTAGTAATACTTTCCTTCAATCAGGTAATTCTTTACATAATCAGTTACACCTTCTTCCAATGAGGTAAAAGGAGTCTCGTAACCAATCGATTTTAGCTTGCTCATGTCGGCTTCAGTAAAGTACTGATACTTGTCTCTGATATCGGCCGGAGTATCAATAAAAGAGATTTGTTCTTCTTTATCCATGGCTTTGAATGTAGCACGAACTAGGTCTAGGAAAGTTCTCGCCTTACCACTTCCAAGGTTATAAATCGCGGAGTCTTTTCTGTGGTTCATTAAAAACATGCAAACATTCACCACATCCTTTACATATACAAAGTCGCGCATTTGCTCGCCATCTTTAAACTCAGGGTTGTGCGACCTGAAGAGCTTCATGCCATCAGTTGCTTTTATTTGGTTAAAAGCGTGCATAATTACCGAAGCCATTCTGCCTTTGTGGTATTCGTTTGGTCCGTAAACATTAAAGAATTTGAGACCCGCCCAGAAGAAAGGTGTTTCTTCCTGCTTTAGCGCCCACTTGTCAAATTCATTCTTTGAGTCTCCATAAGGGTTAAGCGGGATAAGGTGCTCAATCTTGCTATGATCATCCACATAGCCATATTCACCTAAACCATAAGTAGCAGCCGAAGAGGCGTACACCAATGGAATCTGATAAGCAATACATTTTTGCCATACCGCTTTGGTGTAGTCGGTATTAAGCTTGGCTAGCAATTCCGCATCAAACTCTGCGGTATTTGTTCTAGCGCCTAAATGAAAGATAAACTCCACCTTGTCCTGCACCTCGTCAAGCCAATCGATAAAGTTGTCGCGGTCTACTCTTTCCTTAATCGACTTGCCAACTAGGTTTTTATTTTTCTCTTCGTTGTCGAAATGATCAACAACCACTATGTCTTTGTAGCCTTCATCGTTCAGCTTGCTTACCAAACAACTTCCTATAAATCCTGCTGCACCTGTTACTACTATCATGATGTTCTTTGTTGAATGCCAAAGTTAAAGATTTAGCCATTATATTTGCACCCAAATTTAAGGTCAGTTATGGTCTATGTAAGTCGAAAAGAGCATTTTAACGCTGCTCATAAATTGTATAACCCGAATTGGAGCTTGGAGAAGAATGTAGAGGTGTTCGGGCCTTGTGCAAATGCCAACTGGCATGGGCATAATTTCGAGCTTATAACTACTGTAAAAGGGGAACCAAACCCTGAAACTGGGTTCGTTATTGACCTCAAGCAACTTTCTACACTAATCCGCAGAGAGGTAATCGATAAGCTTGACCACAAAAACCTGAACATGGATGTTGACTTCCTTGAAGGGAAAATGGCAAGCTGTGAGATTTTGGTGATGGAGATATGGAAAATCTTAGCGCCTAAAATCAAAAAAATATCAGAAACTGGCGAACTACACTCGCTTAAGCTTTACGAAACCCCACGAAACTACGTAGAGTATTTTGGGTAAGGCATAAAAAAAGACGGAGAGAAATGAATCTATCCGTCTTTCATTTTAAGTCTTTCTGGTCTACGCCACCTTCAGCTTCTTAAACTTCGATTTCTCGAATTTCTCTTTCGCATAGTTGTAATCTATGCTCAAGGTCTTAGTGTTCGCATCAGATGGAAGCTCGAACATTGCGTCTGTCATAATCGCTTCGCAAATCGATCTCAATCCACGAGCACCAAGCTTAAACTCCAGGGCCTTTTCTACAATGTACTGAAGCGCATCATCTTCAAAGCTCAGCTCTATGTCTTCCATATCGAAAAGCTTTTGATACTGCTTAGTAAGTGCATTTTTAGGTTTGGTAAGAATGCTCTTAAGAATTTCTGCGTTAAGCGGGTTTAGGTGAGTTACAACCGGTAAACGACCAATTAGTTCTGGAATCAAACCGAAGTTTTTCAAATCCTGAGCATTTACGTATTGGTGCAGATTGTCTCTGTCAATTTCCTCTACGGTGTCTTTGGTTGCAGCAAAACCTAGTGGTTGTGTGTTCAGTCGGTTGGCAATGTTTCTGGCAATGCCATCGAAAGCGCCACCACATACAAACAGAATGTTCTGCGTGTTTACAGAAATCATTTTCTGGTCAGGGTGCTTTCTTCCGCCTTGTGGAGGAACATTTACAGATGTGCCTTCCAATAGTTTAAGTAATGCCTGCTGAACACCTTCACCACTCACGTCACGTGTAATGGATGGGTTGTCCGATTTGCGGGCAATTTTATCGATTTCGTCAATGTAGATAATGCCACGTTCTGCAGCCTCTACATCGTAATTGGCCGCCTGCAATAGGCGAGTAAGTATACTTTCTACATCTTCACCCACATAGCCTGCCTCGGTAAGTACTGTGGCATCGGCAATGCAGAAAGGAACCTGCAAGATCTTAGCTAGCGTACGTGCTATATAAGTCTTACCGGTTCCTGTCTCACCAATCATAATGATGTTCGATTTCTCAATCACAATGTCATCATCGGTCGATTTTTGGATCAAACGCTTGTAGTGATTGTAAACCGAAACGGAGATTACCTTTTTCGCTTCATCTTGCCCAACTACATATTGGTCAAGATACTTTTTCATTTCTATCGGTTTTATCAAGTTGAATTTAGGAGCATCTTCCGATGTCTTAGTTTTCATTTCTTCCGATAGAATTTGATTGGCCTGTGTAATACAATGATTACAGATATGCGCATGAATTCCTGATATCATCAGGTCTACATCCTTTTTATTTCGGCCGCAAAATGAACAGGTAACCTCTGCCATAGTTTTATTTTCTTATCAAGACCTCGTCAATAAGGCCGTATGCTTTTGCTTCTTCAGCTCTCATCCAGTAGTCCCTATCACTGTCCTTTTCGATCTTATTATAGGTTTGTCCTGAATGTTTCGATAGTATATTATACAAATCTTTTTTCACTTCTAGCGTCTGCTTCAAAGATATCTCCATATCAGAAGCCTGACCCTGCATGCCACTCATCGGTTGGTGGATCATGATTCTAGAGTGTTGTAGTGCACTTCTTTTATTTTCAGCACCGCCAGC
The DNA here is from genome assembly GCF_900111145.1 of Roseivirga pacifica. Lineage (GTDB taxonomy): Bacteria > Bacteroidota > Bacteroidia > Cytophagales > Cyclobacteriaceae > Roseivirga > Roseivirga pacifica. The sequence goes on along the minus strand of NZ_FOIR01000001.1, from coordinate 12,421 downwards.
AAGTAGTACAGCGCCCATAGATGCTGCCAAACCAGTACAAATTGTAGCCACATCTGGCTTAACAAAATGCATGGTGTCGTACATGCCTAAACCCGCGTAAACAGACCCGCCTGGGCTGTTAATGTACATTACAATGTCTCTGTTCGGGTCAACCGACTCTAAGAACAACAACTGCGCTGTAATGATGTTCGCAATATTATCATCAACCCCCATCCCTAAAAAGATGATACGGTCCATAATAAGTCTTGAGAATACATCAATCTCTGCAAATCGAGTAGGACGCTCTTCAATTACCGAGCGCGTCATGTTTTCGATATACGATGCGTATTTGTCTACTGATGTTCCGCTAACTCCTTGATTGTGAATAGCGTATTTTCTGAATTCGTCTTTATTAATCATTCGTTTCTGACAACTTTAGCCTAACAAAATTAAAAAAAAAGCCCTTCTGCCAAAGGACTTCTTTTTAACATCTTGTATGGTTGATTAGTTCTCAACGATTTCTTTGAATTTATCGAGGCTCACTTTCTTAGATTTGATCTCGATTTTCTCTTTTACAAACTCAAGTACTTTTTCAACTTGAACCTGCTCTGCCATCTTCATGTAGTTCTGGCCATTTTCACCTTGTAGGTAGTTGTCTACAAATGCATCCATTTGATCAACAAACTGGCCCATGCCAGAGCCCATAAACTGCGCTTCGATCATTTTGCGAGTTGCCTCTTTAATGTCTTCGTGCTCAGGCTTAATTTCGTTTTCCTTAGCAATTTCGTTCGAGATAAGGTTCCATCTAAGCTGGTCAGCATAAATGTCGTATTCCTTCTCAATGTCAGCATCAGTTACTTTGCCTTCGCCAGAAAGCTTTAACCATTCTTTCAAGAATTCGTCCGGAAGAGAAATTTCAGTGTTTTTGATTAGCTCATCCTGGATGGTTTTGTTCAACCAAGCATTGGTTTCACGCGCATAGTTTTCACCAATAGTATCAGTGATTTTCGCCATGAATTCTTCTTCAGAAGAAACTACACCTTCGCCAAATGTTTTGTCGAAAAGGGCTTGGTTTACTTCAGCAAGTACTCTTCGGTTTACATTCTTTACTTCAAAAACAAAGTTCATGTCTAGGCCTTCAAGCTCGTCTTCAGTTTTACCTAATTGAGCTGCTTGCTTAGAAGCTTCTTTGTAAAGTTTAGATAGGTCAACCTTAATCTCGTCACCTTTCTTTTTGCCAATAAATTTCTTGGCATTGGTTTTATTAAGGTCGTTTAAGTCTACAGTAGTATCGTGAGTGAAGTCGCCTTGCTTAAATGCGCCAAAGATAATGTCGCCTTCTTCGCTAACTTCTGGGTTTGTCATTTCTCCAAATTGCGTACGAACGTTATCTAAAGTTTCGTCCAATACTTTTTGGTCAGCTTCAATGTTGTAGTTAGTTACTTTAACTTTTTTCGAAAGATCAACTTTGAAGTCGTCTACCAAGCCAATATTGTAGTCAAACTCAAATTCCTTTGCGTTTTCCCAGTCAATATTCTCGAAGCTCTGTTGGTCAGGGATTGGCTCACCTAGAATCTTCAATTCGTTATCTCTAATGTAGTCCTGAAGCTTGTGACCTACCAAGTGGTTGATTTCTTCAACCAAGATAGACTTGCCGTACATTTTTTTGATTACACCTGTAGGGACTTTGCCCGGACGAAATCCTTTGATTTGCGCCTTCTTGCTGTAATCCTTGATTTTTTCGTCTACTTTCGATTGATAATCAGCTTCGTTTAATTTAATTTTAATTGAAGCGACATTCGAATCTTTTTTGTCTAACGTGATATCCACTTTACTAACTGTTTATGATGACATAAATAAAAACCCTCATATCTTACGACTGAGGGTTCAATTTGTGCGGATGGAGGGACTCGAACCCCCATGCCCGGAGGCGCTAGATCCTAAGTCTAGTGCGTCTACCAATTTCGCCACATCCGCTCATGTGTTTGAAATGGACTGCAAAGGTATATGAATAAGTTTTCTAAACAATACACTTTGCAAGAAATTTTTCTGAAACTTGAAAAAATTTCTACCTAATTTTAAGAAATGATAGCAGTCGATTTAGAAGAAGAAAGAAAAGAGATCATTAGGAGGTATCGGAAACTGCTCAGAAAAGCCAAACCCTTCCTTAAAGGTGATGATGCCAAACAAATAAAAAAGGCATTTAACACCTCGCTCGAAGCGCATAAAGAAATGCGTAGAAAGTCGGGCGAACCATATATCTACCATCCTATAGCTGTTGCCGAAATTTGTGTTGATGAAATCGGACTCGGTACAACATCAATAGTAGCAGCCCTTTTGCATGATGTTGTGGAAGATACCGAAATCGAGCTTGAGGAAATTGAACAAGATTTTGGTCCCAAGGTGGCCAAAATTATAGATGGGCTTACCAAGATCTCTGGTGTGTTCGAACATGGTAGTTCGCAACAGGCTGAAAACTTTCGAAAAATGCTCCTTACCCTGTCAGACGATGTAAGGGTAATATTGATTAAGCTAGCTGATAGACTGCACAACATGCGAACCCTCGGTTCGATGCCTCGGCACAAGCAGCTTAAAATTATTTCGGAAACAATTTATTTGTATGCGCCACTTGCGCACCGTTTGGGTTTGTATGCCATTAAATCTGAATTGGAGGATTTGTGGTTGAAGTATACGGAGCCAGAAACCTACGCTGATATTGTTGCTAAAATTGCCGAGAGTAAATCTTCGCGAGCCCGCTTTATTAAGAGCTTCATGAATCCGATTTTAGAAGAAATCAATAAGTCGGGTTTACGTTACGAGGTAAAGGGCAGGCCAAAGTCCATTTATTCTATATGGAATAAAATGCGCAAACAGGACATTCCTTTTGAACAGGTTTACGATTTGTTCGCAGTAAGAATAATTATTGATACAGACTACGACCATGAAAAGGCGGCTTGCTGGCAAGTTTATTCTATAGTGACCGATTTCTATACGCCAAACCCCGATAGGCTAAGAGATTGGGTGAGTACACCAAAGGCCAATGGTTACGAATCGTTGCATACTACCGTAATGAGCCGGAAGGGGAAATGGGTAGAGGTGCAAATCCGTACCAAGCGTATGGACGATATTGCGGAGAAAGGCTATGCAGCTCACTGGAAATACAAGGATGGAATGACTCCAACGCAAGAGTCGGGCCTAGAGGTTTGGATCCAGAAAGTGCGGGATATGCTGGAGCAAAACGACACTACGGCCATAGAGTTTGTGGATGACTTCCGCGCTAATCTATTTAATGAAGAGGTTTTTGTATTTACGCCAAAAGGCGATTTGAAGATTTTGCCCGTAGGAGCGACTTCTTTAGACTTTGCATTTGATATACATACAGAGGTAGGAGCAAAGTGCTTAGGCGCCAAAGTGAATAATAGGCTGGTTCCTCTCAATTATAAATTAAGAAATGGCGATCAGGTAGAGATTTTAACTTCCAACAAACAAAAACCAAATGAAGATTGGTTGCGCTTGGTGGTTACATCTAAGGCCAAGTCGAAAATTAAAGACACACTCAAAGAAGCTAAAAAGCAGGCGGCTGCCGATGGAAAGGAAATTGTGCAGCGAAAGCTAAAACAAATGAAGGTGCCTTTCGATAGCGATGTGGCAAATCAACTGCGTGCTTTCTTCGAGGAGAAAACGGTTACAGACTTTTATTACAAGGTAGGTAAAGGTGTAATCGATTCAACAGAGATTAAGAAGTACAAAGACTTCAAAACCAAAAAGAGTAAAACCGTAAAACCAGCAGCTAACAGCACAGCTTTTTCTGATGACTTTAGTAAAATTAAGGAGACAGGAAAGGATATTCTGCTCATTGGAGAGAATATGGATGTGATTGATTATCGGTACGCCCGTTGCTGCAATCCAATTCCTGGCGATGATGTTTTTGGCTTTGTAACCATTAATGAAGGAATAAAAATTCACCGAACTACTTGTCCAAATGCACCGGAGTTACTTTCTAATCATGGTAATCGTATTGTAAAGGCTAAATGGCTTTCAAAACAACAGAATGCATTTTTGGCTGGCCTTAGAATTATTGGTACCGATAGAGTAGGTTTAATGCGCGATGTTACCAGCATTATATCTAATGAGCTTAAGGTGAATATGCAGTCTATTAGTATTGATACCGAAACGGGAATTTTTGACGGTCAGATTAAGTTGTACATTAACAATACTAAGCACCTTGATGAGCTCATAGCGCAGCTCGAAAAGGTAACCGGGGTAATGCGTGTTACACGCTTTGAATCTCGCGATGACTCTTAGTATCAACAAAGTATTATATTTGCAACCTAATTGATTGAGCATGCCACTAAACGCAGGTGTTTTTGAGGAAGTAAAAAAGATTTTCACGGCTTATTTGGAAAACAAGGCGCTGAGGAAAACCCCCGAACGCTTTGCGATCTTAGAGGAGATCTACACACGCGATGGTCATTTTGATGTAGAATCGCTCTACATCAGCATGAAGAACAAAAACTATCGTGTTTCTCGTGCAACAGTATATAATACACTCGATCTATTAGTGGAATGCGATTTGGTTACCAAGCACCAGTTTGGTAAAAACATCGCACAATACGAAAAGTCATACGGCTTTAAACAACACGACCACATTCTTATGGTCGACTCTTCCGAAGTAAAAGAATTCTGTGACCCTCGGATTCAGAATATAAAAAACACTTTGGAAGAGATGTTCGATATAGAAATTATGCACCACACACTTTACTTCTTTGCAAAAAAGAAGGGCGAGTCCTCAAAGTAACCCCTATGGAATTCAAGTCGACAGTAACAGAAGGAATACTTACGCTTTCCTTAGATGGAAATTTAATTGGGGAGGATGTTGGTGCTAGCCTATTAGAAGCTGCCACCAATGCCATAGATAAAGGTGTGCTTTTGTGTGCTATTG
>NZ_FOIR01000001.1:0-2500 GCF_900111145.1 Roseivirga pacifica | reverse complement strand
TGAATAGGGCGCTTTAGTCAGTGGGGGTAGACGCGAAACCTTGTGATCTACCCATGGCCAGGTTGAAGTTGCGGTAACACGCAATGGAGGACCGAACCAGTTGACGTTGAAAAGTCTTTGGATGAGCTGTGGGTAGGGGTGAAAGGCCAATCAAACTGGGAAATAGCTCGTACTCCCCGAAATGCTTTTAGGAGCAGCGTGGAGGTAAAGTCTGTTAGAGGTAGAGCTACCGATAGGACTAGGGGGAGTCAAATCCTACCAAATCCTGACGAACTCCGAATGCTAACAGATATACTCTGCAGTGAGGGTAAGGGTGCTAAGGTCCTTATCCGAGAGGGAAAGAACCCAGACCTTCAGCTAAGGTCCCTAAATCTATACTAAGTTGAACTAAGGCGGTCCAGTTGCTTAGACAGCCAGGATGTTGGCTTGGAAGCAGCCATTCATTTAAAGAGTGCGTAACAGCTCACTGGTCGAGCGACAGGGCATCGATGATGATCGGGCATAAAGTATAGTACCGAAGCTAAGGCAGTATTTAATACTGGGTAGGGGAGCATTCTATAGGCGGAGAAGCCATCTGGTAATGGATGGTGGAGCGTATAGAAAAGCAAATGTAGGCATAAGTAACGATAAGGCGGGTGAGAAACCCGCCCACCGATAGACTAAGGTTTCCTGATCAACGCTAATCGGATCAGGGTTAGTCGGGACCTAAGGCGAACCCGAAGGGGGTAGTCGATGGACAATTGGTTAATATTCCAATACTACCGTATTCAGCGATGGGGTGACGGAGTAGTGAAAGATCCGCGGACTGACGGAATAGTCCGTTAAAGGGTGTAGTTATAGGCTGAGTAGGCAAATCCGCTCGGCTTGATGAACCTGATAGTACCACAATGCTTCGGCAGCGTGGATAGTGATCCTAATCAGACTTCCAAGAAAAACCTCTAAGTAATGGATATGGTACCCGTACCGTAAACCGACACAGGTAGTCAAGGAGAGAATCCTAAGGTGCTCGAGTGATTCATGGCTAAGGAACTAGGCAAAATGGCCCTGTAACTTCGGGAGAAGGGGCGCCTCCTCTGTAAAGAGAGGCCGCAGTGAATAGGCCCAGGCGACTGTTTAGCAAAAACACATGGCTTTGCGAAATCGAAAGATAAAGTATAAGGCCTGACACCTGCCCGGTGCTGGAAGGTTAAGGGGGGATGTTATCCGTAAGGAGAAGCATTGAACTGAAGCCCCAGTAAACGGCGGCCGTAACTATAACGGTCCTAAGGTAGCGAAATTCCTTGTCGGGTAAGTTCCGACCTGCACGAATGGTGCAACGATCTGGGCACTGTCTCAGCCATGAGCTCGGTGAAATTGTAGTCGCGGTGAAGATGCCGCGTACCCGCAACGGGACGAAAAGACCCCATGAACCTTTACTATAGCTTCACATTGGTATTGGGTAAATGATGTGTAGGATAGGCGGGAGACTTTGAACCTGTGTCGCCAGGCATAGGGGAGTCGTTGGTGAAATACCGCCCTTTATTTATCTGATGCCTAATCCAGCAATGGAGACAGTGTGTGGTGGGTAGTTTGACTGGGGTGGTCGCCTCCAAAAGAGTAACGGAGGCTTTCAAAGGTACCCTCAGTACGCTTGGTAACCGTACGCAGAGCGCAATAGCATAAGGGTGCTTGACTGTGAGGCCTACAAGCCGATCAGGGTCGAAAGACGGATATAGTGATCCGGTGGTTCCGCATGGAAGGGCCATCGCTCAAAGGATAAAAGGTACTCTGGGGATAACAGGCTGATCTCCCCCAAGAGCTCATATCGACGGGGAGGTTTGGCACCTCGATGTCGGCTCGTCACATCCTGGGGCTGGAGAAGGTCCCAAGGGTTGGGCTGTTCGCCCATTAAAGTGGCACGCGAGCTGGGTTCAGAACGTCGTGAGACAGTTCGGTCTCTATCTGTTGTGGGCGTAAGAAGTTTGAGAGGACCTGTCTTTAGTACGAGAGGACCGAGATGGACTAACCGCTGGTGTATCAGTTGTGCCGCCAGGTGCAGTGCTGAGTAGCTACGTTGGGCAGAGATAAGCGCTGAAAGCATCTAAGTGCGAAACTCCCCTCAAGATGAGACTTCTTTAAAGGGACGTTGGAGATGACAACGTTGATAGGCTGCAGGTGTAAAGGCAGAAATGTCATAGCTGAGCAGTACTAATTACCCGTAAGCTTTCCGATAGCCCCGCCTTTGTGCGGGGCGGTAACCTACCTCTATTGTGTGATACTCTTACAGTAAATATGTCGACCATCAGAAATGATGGTAAGAAATAGTGTTCAGTAAATGACTGGATTAAGATTTTATGGTGGTTATAGCGGTGGGGTCCACCTCTTCCCTTTCCGAACAGAGAAGTTAAGCCCGCTTGCGCTGATGGTACTGCCCTTACCGGTGGGAGAGTAAGTAGCCGCCAACTTATTATCAAAGGAACATACTTATCGTATGTTCCTTTTTTTCGTTATAGACCACTCC